>JAMHVU010000129.1:0-4292 GCA_035911355.1 Sphingobium sp. | reverse complement strand
AGGTGCTGATCGCCGACAAAGGCTATGACAGCGACTGGTTCCGCCAGGCCCTAACTGACCTTGGGATCGCACCCTGCATCCCCGGCCGGGCGAACCGCAAGGCGCCGATCCCCTACGACGCCAACATCTACAAGCAGCGCAACCGGATCGAGCGCATGTTCGGCAGCCTCAAGGACTGGCGACGCGTCGCAACTCGATACGACCGCTGCGCCCACACCTTCATGAGCGCCATCTGCATCGTAAGCGACGGTTTCGTCCCATTGGAACGGGGCTTGCGAGATCGGACGTCTTGCTCCGGCGCCCTTGCGATTTCGCGGCTTAAGCCGCGGCTTTGATCGCAGCCTTGCCGAAATTCCAAGGGAGAAGCGCGTCGATGTCCGCGTTCGGATGGCCGGCCGCGATGGCTTCCAGCGTCGCCTTCAGCCAGGCGTAGGGTTCGACCCCGTTCAACTTGCAGGTCGCGATGAGGGAGGCGAAGCAGGCCCAGGACCGCCCGCCTTCGTCATGGCCGGCGAAGAGGGCGTTCTTCCTGCCCAGGGCCACGGGACGGATCTGGTTCTCGACCGGATTGGTGTCCATTTCGACCCGGCCGTCCTCGATGAAGAGGGAGAGGCCAGCCCAATGATCGAGCCCGTAGGCGATGGCGCGCCCGAGATCGGACTTCGTGGATACCCGCGCGCCCTGCTGCCTGAGCCAGAGATGGAGATCCGCGAGTTTGGGGGCGGAGCGTGCCCTCCGCTCGGCGCGGCGCAGTTCGGGCGGTTGTCCCCGGATCGCCTTCTCGATGGCGTAGAGGCCGGCGATCCGCCTGAGGGCTTCGTCCACGATCGGCGATCCGGCCTTGGGGCAGGCATCGATCAGCTTGCGCCGGAAGTGTACCCAGCAGAAGGCCAGCTTCAGTGCGCCTCCCTCGGCGCGCCTGCCATCGGCGAGGCGGTCGTAGCCTTTGTAGCCATCGACCTGCAGGATCCCTTCGAAGCCCCTCAGCATGTCCTCGGCGTGGATGCCGCCTCGGCCGGGGGCATAGGTGAAGACGACCGCCGGAGGCGCCGCGCCGCCCCAGGGGCGATCGTCCCGGACCATCGCCCAGAGATAGCCGGTCTTCGTTTTCCCCGCGCCGGGGTTCAGCACCGGCAAGGTGGTCTCGTCGGCGAAGAGCTTGCCCGCGCCCTTCATGTGCTCGGCCATGCGCGCGACGATGGGGCGAAGGTGGAATGCGACCTTGCCCATCCAGTCGGCGAGGGTGGACCGGTCGATCTCGATCCCCTGCCGCGCCATCACCTGCGCCTGGCGGTAAAGGGGAAGGTGCTCGGAGAATTTGGAGACCGCGATCTGGGCCAACAACACCTCCGTCGGCAATCCGCCCTCGATCAGCGCCGGGGCGGCCTTGGCCTGAACGACACCGCCGCGCCCCTTCGGACAGGCGTAGCGCGGCCGGACGGTCTCGAGAACACGGAACTGGGCGGGGATGACGTCGAGGCGCTCCGAGCGATCCTCCCCGATGCGGACCATCAACCCGCAACCGCGGGGACAGCTCAGATCCTCGGGCTCGATCACCCGCTCCTCGCGCGGCAGGTCCTTCGGTAAACGCCGCGGTCCGCGGGCCTGGCGAGCCGGTCGCTTCCCGGCGCGGGCCTGCGCGGCGTCATGCTCCTCCGTGGCCGTGGCGATCGCGACCTCGATGTCCTCGAAGACCCACTCCATCTGGTCGGGATGAAGCTGCTCCGAGCGCGGGCCGAAACGGGCGCGTCGCAGCTCCCGCACGAGATGTTCGAGCCGATCGTTGTGCTCCCTCAGATCGGCGTTCTCGGCCTCGAGATGCCGGCGCAGCTCCGCCTCGGCCTTCAGGGCCGTCTCCAACTGGGTCTCGAGCGCGGCGCGAAGCGCCGGCGGCAGCTGGTCGAGAAGGGACGGATCGAACCGGGACGACATGGGCGAAGTCTACCCCACGCCAGTCTCGAATATCCAATGAAAACAGTGGGACCAGATCAATTCGCGACAGCCGGAGGGCGCACTCGCTGGGCCATCACGCGCCGCCAGTCGAGCCCCTCGAACAGGGCCTCGAACTGCGCGCGACTGAGCCGCATCACCCCGTCCCGTACCTTCGGCCAGGTGAAGGAGCCGCTCTCCAGACGCTTGTAGATCAGCACGAGTCCGGAGCCGTCCCACACCAGGATCTTCAACCGGTCGCCGCGCTTCGAACGGAACACCACCGTCAGCCCCGAATGCGGATCCAGGCCGAGTTCGTTCTGCACCGTCGAGGCCAGACCATCATGTCCCCGCCGGAAATCCACCGGGCGCGTCGCGATCACGATTGCCACGCGCTGCCCAGGCACGATCATGCCAGCCTGCTCCGCAGCCCCGACACGATCTCCACCAGGCGCGCGGCCGAGGTCGCCTCCGGCAGGCGGAGCGCGATGCCGTCCACCACGATCTCAATACCCTCCGGTTCCCGGATCAGAGCCGCCGGCCCGCCGCGCGGCCCCTCGATCTCTAGCGGCACGAAACTCGGCATCTCGGCCGATCCATCACCTTCCGCCGGGAGGGCAAGACACCCCTGACGCGCATGCCGGCGCCAGGTCGTCAGCTGAGACGGGAGCAACCGATGACGACGGGCGACGTCCACGACACGGGCACCAGGCGCCAAGCTCTCGAGAACAATCCGCGCCTTGACCTCGTCGGGCCAGTCCCGCCGGCGCCCGGCCTCCTCGAGCACCTCGAAACGCCCAACAAACCCGTCCCGCATTCCACGCTCCGTTCCACCACAGGCGTAAAATGCGCGGCTTCACATCACCCCGGAACCGCCAGCGGAAATGGGGAAGAAACCTCGCTTACTCTGCATCGCAGCCACCGTCATCTTCTGATTATGAGTCCTGAGCCTAGGCAGCAGACTTATAAGCCTGCGATCCAAATTTGAGTTGCGACGAGCTTGAGGGCTGCGAGGAAGCTTTCCGGCTGTTGGTCATAGCGGTTTGCGAGACCTCGGCACTGTTGATCCGGTTGAAGAAGCGCTCGACCAGATTGCGTTGTCGGTACACCAGGGCGAAAAGGCGAAGCTTCTCTTGCGGATGACGCGTGGGGGAATGTTGGCCCAGGCGCCGCGCTCGGCTGCGAGGGCCCGGATGGCGTCTGTATCGCGCTGGTGGCCGCGGTCGGCGGCGGGACGGCCTTCGAGAAGGGGCGCGACCTCGCCGCGTGGCTCGGTCTCGTGCCCCGCCAGGCCACGACCGGGGGAAGGCCGAAGCCCTTCGGGATCACGAAGCACGGTAGCCGGTATCTTCGCAAGATGCTGATCCAGGGAGCCCGATCCGCGATGCCGTCACTGGCCAGGAGTGACACGGCGGTCGGCTCCTGGCTGCGCGCACTTCTCGCCCGCGCCCATCCCAACGTCGCCGTCGTCGCCCTGGCCGCGAAGATGGCCCGCACCGTCTGGGCGCTGCTTCGCCATGGACGGATTTATGAGACCGTGTCGATGCCGGCATGACGAATCCGCGGCCGGCGAACACCTTGCTGGACGCGCCAAACTGCGAGTGGTGAAAGGAAGATGGCCTGACAGTCGATCGGTGTTTCGGATCGGAACGCGCGGATCCCTATCTTGGCAGAGGCCATCGTGCCGACATGCCGGATACGTTTGTGCAGACTGCTCACGTCGTCACCCAATCGGCGCTTGCAACCGGGGCGGGCCATACGTTTTCGCCGCGCCATGCTGATGGACGCGGACGCAGGAGCTGTCGACCATCACGATGTCGCCGTCATAAGCTTCCGAGACGGCGGCGAGCAGGCGATCCCAGCCCCCCGCGGCACGCCAGCGCGTGAAGCGAATGTAGAGCGTCGTGCGCGGACCATAGCGCTCCGGCACGTTGCGCCAGGGGGCGCCTGTGCGAAAGCGCCAGAGAATGCCGTTGATCACCCGCCGGTCATCGACGCGCGCGACACCCCGCAACTTGTTCGGAAGGAGCGGTGCGATGATCCCCAATCTGGTCACCAAGGGGTACGCCCAGACGTAGTTGGAGTGCACCCCGGGGCTGGACAGGATCAGGCGACACTTTTTGACCCGGCCAAGGGCGGCTGATCTCTTCAAACCTCGCGGCGCTGAGAGTCTTCTCTGGTTGGGGTTGATCGGGTCAAGCTGCTCCGTGCTCTCTCCTCCGGTCTTCTGTCATCGCGCCCATGGGTCTCACGCTTCTCTTCGCGGTCGGCGCGGGGCCGCCGCATGATGGGGTCAGAAGAGCGTGGCGTCCCAATCTGTTTCACGGCGTCGGCGACACGGGTCGTCGCGGTCGAGACTCTCA
>JAMHVU010000128.1:0-2448 GCA_035911355.1 Sphingobium sp. | reverse complement strand
CGGGATAGTCGGGCATCTGCACCCGAGGCTTCGAACGCCAGTCGGACCGGGTCCAGTCAGCACACATCGGATTGCTCCTGATCGGACGGAAAGTTGCGCGCTCCATAACGCAGGCGCGCGGGATTAGCCATACCCGGCGCGCCGGCCGACGGCCAAGGGCGCATTCCCCCTTGACCCGCGCGCCGAGCCCGTCGCTAGATCGCCTGATAGCCAGCCAGAAAGCCGCGCGAAAAATGGCAGAAAGCCGCCCCGAACCCTTCGTGTTCCTGCTGCTACCCCGGTTCACGATGATCGCTTTCGCGAGCGCCATCGAGCCACTCCGCATCGCCAATGCGATGTCTGGCCGCGCGCTCTACGAATGGCGCACCGTCTCGGAGGGCGGCGGGCCGGTTCGCGCCTCGAACGAGGTGATGGTGGAGGTCGATGGCGAGCTTGGCGAACTCGGGCGCGACACCACGCTGATCGTGGTAGGCGGGGTCGAGATCAAGGCGAACATCTCCCGGCCGGTGCTGACCTGGCTTCGGCGCGAGAGCAGGCGCGTGACCGCGGTCGGCGCGGTCTGCACCGGCGCGCAGGCGCTCGCCCAGGCGGGGCTGCTCGACCATCGGCGCTGCACGATTCACTGGGAGAACCGCGACGGCTTCGAGGAAGATTTTCCCGAGATCGGGCTGAGTTCCAATGTCTATGTGATCGACCAGAACCGCTATACCGCCGCGGGCGGCACGGCCTCGACCGACCTGATGCTCAAGCTGATCGCGCGCAAGCACGGGTCCGAGCTCGCCAATCTGGTCGCCGATTACATGATCCACACCGAGATCCGCTCGGACCGGGACTCGCAGCGCATGTCGATCCCGACCCGGATCGGCGTGCGGCACCCGAAGCTCTCAACCGTCATGCACCGGATGGAGGAGAACATCGAGGAACCGGTTTCGCCCGCCCTGCTGGCGCAGGAGGTGGGCATGTCCACGCGACAGCTCGAACGGCTGTTCCGGCGCTACCTGAACCGCAGCCCGAAGCGGTATTACATGGAATTGCGGCTCAAGAAGGCGCGCAACCTGCTGATGCAGACCGAGATGAGCGTCATCAACATCGCGCTCGCCTGCGGCTTCTCCTCGCCGTCGCACTTCTCGAAATGCTACCGGGCATTCTACCAGACCACCCCTTACCGCGAGAGGGGAACGTCCGAAGCGGTGGTATAGCGCGACGCGGCGGGGCCGGCGCTAGCTCGCCGGCGCAGGCGCCATTCTCCAGACTGCGCCATCGCTTTCGGCGATGAACCAGATTGATCCGTCGGGCGCCTCGCGGATGTCGCGAATCCGGCCGAAGCGATCCTCGAGCATCCGTTCGAGTTCGTTCTTTCCGTCAGACGACAGCCGGGAAATGAAGTCGAATTTCAGCGAACCGGTAAAGAGATCGCCCTTCCATTGAGGCCAGAGCTTGCCGGAATAGACCATGAGCCCCGAGGGCGCGATGGAGGGCACCCAAACGTGGAGTGGAGCTTCCATCCCCGGCGCCTCGGTGCCCTGGCCGATCTTGCCGCCGCCGTATTGCTCGCCAAAGGTGACCACGGGCCAGCCGTAGTTGCGGCCCGGCGCGATCCGGTTCACCTCGTCACCACCCTGGGGTCCGTGCTCGGTCACCCAGAGCGTTCCGTCCGGACCCATCGCCATGCCCTGCGGGTTGCGGTGGCCAAAGCTCCAGATCTCGGGCCGAATGCCCGCGCGGCCAGCGAAGGGATTGCGCGCGGCGGGCTGGCCATCGCGGCGGATGCGGACGATCTTGCCCCGATCGTTGTCGAGCGGCTGCGCCGTGTCCATCTCGCCCCTTTCGCCGAGCGAGAGGAATATGGTGCCGTCCGGCGCCTCGACGATCCGCCCGCCGAAATGCGCGTCTCCGCTCGCCGGAGGTTCCTGGCGGAAGATCACCCGCACATCGGTCAGGGTCGCGCTCATGGGTTCGAGGGTTGCGACCGCGAGCGCCGTGCCCCCACCCGATCCCCGCTTCTCGGCGAAGGAAAGGAAGATCTCGCGGCTTGTCGCGTAATCCTTCGCCACCGCCACGTCGAGCAGGCCGCCCTGCCCCTGCGCCCAGACCTGTGGCACGCCCGCGACCGGTCGCGCCGCGCCGTTGGTGATGAGCAGGAGCCTGCCGGGCCGTTCGGTCACCATCCATTCACTGCCGGGCAGAAACGCGAGTGACCAGGGCGTATCAAGCCCACTCGCCACCTGAGAGACCTCGACCTCACCATCGCTGGTCTGGAAACGCTCCGCCCGCGCGGAGGTTGAAAGGAGCGCCAGCGCCACGAGTGCCATGCCGAGGGGACCAAATCGCATTTCTCACTCCCGCTTGTCCTTTTTCAGGAGGATAACGCGCGTTGGCCGCCAAAGGCAGCCGCCTTCAAGCATTCGTGAGCCTTAATCCGTCACTGACGCGCATGAGCCGCGATTC
>JAMHVU010000127.1:0-1004 GCA_035911355.1 Sphingobium sp. | reverse complement strand
TCGTCGTCGCTGTCGATCACGTCGTCGTCGGCATCCAGATCCGGCAGATCCTCGATGTCCATCGGCTCGGGTTTCGCCTTTTCGGGCCGCAGCATCTTGGCCTTCGCGACCGTCAGGCTCTCGAGGCTGAAAGTGGCGCCGCATTCGGGGCAGGTCATCGGGTCGTTGCGCAGGTCGTAGAACCGCGAGCCGCAGTGCGGGCAAGCGCGCTTAACGCCCCATTCGTCCTTGGGCATCGGAAGTCCTTGCGTGCAGTGGGATTCGAATCTGGCGTCGCATGCCATGCGTTCGACCAGATGTCAAAGGGAGAACCCGAAGTGTGCCCCGTTAGCCATACGACCAAAGAACCCCGGTATTCGCCCTCCGCCTGGGCGAATGCCGCTTGTCACCGGAAATAATCCGATTATTTTTGAGCAACAAAATTTCGTGGGGTCGGGTATGCTTTTGTACCATGCATATGAAATGACGCACGCGGCGCTTTCTCCCATGCGCGCCGCCGCGCGTATCGGCCAGGAAATGGTGAGCAACCCGCTCAATCTCCTGTCAGACAGCTACGGAAACCGCGCGGTTTCCGCGGCGCTCGACATGTTCATCCAGGTGACACGTCGGTATGGCAAGCCGGAGTTCGGCCTCGAATCGACCGTCGTCGATGGTGACGAGACCCCGGTCGTGGAGGAGATCGTCTGGCAGCGGCCCTTCTGCGACCTGCTCCATTTCCGCCGCGATTCGGCGCGCGCCGCCGCCCGGCGGGATGCGAAGGTGCTCATGGTCGCGCCGATGTCAGGTCATTACGCGACCCTGCTGCGTGGCACCGTCAAGGCCATGCTGCCCGAACACGACGTCTATATCACCGACTGGGTCGATGCCCGGCAAGTGCCGCTCAGCCGCGGCGATTTCGACCTCGATGACTATACCGATTATATCATCGAGATGGTCCAGCACCTCGGCCGTGATGGCGAGCGGGTGCATGTGATGGCCGTCTGCCAACCGGGCATTCCCGCGCT
>JAMHVU010000126.1:0-3635 GCA_035911355.1 Sphingobium sp. | reverse complement strand
CGCGGGCCGCGTGGGCCGCCCGCTCTTTCTGCTCTGGCTCGACGCGCACAGCGATTTTCATACGCCCCTGACGAGCGTGTCGGGCAATCTGCACGGAACACCGGTCGCCTATGTGGCCGGGCGCGAAGGGTTCGATGCCTTTCCGCCCTTTCCCGCGCCGCTCCCGGGCGCGCATATCTGCCTGTTCGGCATCCGCAGCGTTGACCCCGCCGAGCATGTCGCGCTGCTCGATACCGAGATCACGATGAATGACATGCGCGTACTGGACGAGTTCGGCGTGGGAACGCCTCTGCGGAGGTTCCTGGAACAGGTGCGCGCGAAGGATGGCATGCTGCATGTGTCGCTCGACGTGGATTTCCTCGACCCGTCGATCGCGCCGGCCGTCGGCACCACGATCCCGGGCGGCGCTACCTTCCGCGAGGCGCATCTGATCTGCGAACTCCTTCATGAATCGGGTCTGATGACCTCGCTCGATCTCGTCGAACTGAACCCGTTCCTGGACGAGCGTGGCCGCACGACCCGGCTGATGGTCGATCTCGCAGCGTCGCTTCTTGGCAAGAAGGTTTTCGACCGGCCGACCCGCGGCTTTCACTGACTTCCCGTCATCGCGCCGCCTCCGCACTGCGGGGCGACCTTCAAGTCACCGTTGTCGATGGCGACGGAATCACGGCCGGAATGATGCGCCGGCGCGCTTCCGAGGCCAGCCGGCGCGTCCCTGTTTCAGAGCGCGCCGGCCTTCAGGGCTTCCTTGAGATCGAAGCCGGTCGTGGCCAGCGCCGCCTTCGACGCGCCGATCAGGCGCCGCGCCGCCATGTGCTGGCCGGGGGCGTTCACCGTTTCGACGGCGACCACCCGGCCCGCGCGATAGAGGATCACCATACGCTCCTCTCCCTTCGGCGCCACTACCTGCGCCTCGTCCGCGCCGGTTCCGAGACCCGCGATCTGGAGCTTGTATTTGCCCTGATCGCTCCAGAACCACGGCACGGCGGCGTAGGGCGCGCATTCGCCCTTCACCAGCCGCCTCGCGATATGGCGCGCGTGATCGACGGCCGCCTGTACCGATTCGAGCCGGATCCGCGTGCCGTCCGCGAGCGGAAAGCTCGCCACGTCGCCAAGCGCGGAGATCGCGGGATCTGAGGTGAGGAGCGCGCCATCGACGGCGATCCCGTTGTCGACATACAGCCCGACCGCCTCGGCGAGTTCCACATTCGGCCGGATCCCCGTCGCGATCAGCACGAGATCGCAGAGGATCTCATGATGATCGGGTGTTTCGACGCCAATCGCCTTTCCCTCCACCGACTTGATCGCCCGAGCCGCGGTGCCGAGCAGGATCTCAGTCCCCATCGCGCGATGCGCTTCGAGGAAGAACTCGGACATCTCGGGCGAGAGCGCGCGGCTCATCAGCCTCGGCGCGGCTTCAAGCACCGTCACCGCGACACCGGCGGCGCGCGCCATCGCGGCGAATTCAAGGCCGATGAAGCCGCCACCGATGACGACGGCGTGTCGCGTCGTCGCAAGCCGGGCGCGCAGCGCCGCCGCGTCGGCCAGCGTGCGCAGTTCGAGCACGCCCTCAGCCTCCCGGCCGGGGATCGGCGGGCGAAAGTTACGCGCGCCGGTGGCGAGGATCAGATGATCATATCCGAGCCGCTCGCTCGCCTTAGTCACCACTTCGCGGGCCGCGCGGTCAATCTCCCCCACGGGGGTCTCAGGGCGATAGGTGATCGCGGAGCGCTGATAGAAGCTTGCGGGCTTCAACAGCAGCCGCTCACCGTCGCCATCGGCCATATAGGCCTTCGAGAGCGGCGGACGCTGGTAAGGATAGCCGGGTTCTTCGCCGATCAGTGTAATCTCGCCAGCGAATCGTTCCTGGCGCAAACTGGCCGCAGCCTGAAAACCGCCCTGTCCAGCGCCGACGATGATGATCCTGCACATGTTAAAGCTGCGACTCCGGCCGATCGATGACGAGACATGCGAGATCCTCTCGCATCTTGATCCGGCGGGACAAGCCCCTCGTCGGATTCATCTCCAAGGCGAAGCGATAGAGCCGGTGGCTCTTGTCATCGTGTTGTTCGCTGGTCTTCCTCGCCCAGGTGATGCTCCCTCGCTTTGGTGGACGGCTTTGCTCAGCCTGCGAGGGCACCGAGGTGTCTTATGTCGAGGACGGGGCGGGAGTTTTCTGCCGAGCTCGAACGGGAAGCGGTGGCGCTGCTGGAAAGCGGCGGCCGGCCGCTGACGCGTGTGGCGGGCGAGGCGGCCAATTCGCATCCGAGGCGTACGGCAAGCAACTCGCTGCCATGAAACAGAAACCGTCGATAAGCCGGACGGCTTGCCGCGACGATAACGCGCCCATGGAAAGCTTCTTCCACACGCTCAATGTTGAACGAGTCCGGCTCTTAGGTAGCGAGCGCGCCAAGTCTTGCTTTTGGAGACATTTTAGAACATAAAGCGAACATAGGCTATTCGCAGGGGGTCTGGGGGCGCAACACTTTCTCCTGTCAGCCGCCGCGCGATCCCTTTCCCTCAAGGCAATCTTCTCCGAGGGCGAAGAGGCGGTTTTGCGGCTCGCGGTGGCCAGAGACGGCTGGCGCGCCGATTTGTCCGCTCCGTGGATGCATCGATGTCTACGATCTCACGACCCGGCGTCGATTCAAGTGCGTGGCCTGCCATCGGCGGTTCAGCGTGACATCCGGCACGATCTTCGCATCCCGCGAGCTCTCCTTCGTTGATCTTCCGGGAGCGATTTGCCTGTTCGTGAATGCGTCGAAGGGGCTTTCGGCTATCCAGCTTTCACGGGACCTCGACGTGCAACACAAGACGGCCTTCGTCCTCATGCACAAACTCCGGGAGGAGATCGCGACGGAAACCCGGGATATCCGGCTGGAGGGCGAGGTCGAGGTGGATGGCGCCGCGTTCGGCGCGCATGTCCGGCCGATGAATCTGCGCGAGCGGCGCATCGATCGCCGGCTTCTGGCAAATCGCAGCGGAAAGCGCCGAAGGGTGGTTGTGTTGCCCCAACGGGGCGGCCGGACGGTAGCGCGGACCTTCCTCAGAGAGGCCGAGAGCCTGGAGTTCGTCCGAGAACGGATCGTGCTCGGCGCCGTCGTCACAGCCGACGAGGTGGCGCATTGCGACCCACCGGAGCCGGACTTCGACATGCGGCGGATCAACCACTCCGAGGCTTACAGTCGGGACGGAGCACACACCAATCTCGCTTTGCCCTAGGCGGTACACTTATAAATCTGCTTGGGTTTCGTTTGGCGGTCTGATTCAAGCCCTTCCGTCGCGGAGTGCTTTGAATGACACGTCGCCGGTACGAACTGACGGACCACGAGTGGTCGATCCTTTCACCGCTTTTGCCGAACAAGCCGCGCGGCGTGCCTCGGGTCGATGCCCGCCGGGTGCTGAACGGCATCCTGTGGCGGTTTCGGACGGGATTGTGGCGCGACAATCTGGGTGATTTGAGCGCGACAATCAGGATGAGAGTCGAGGTGTCGCGACAGTTGGGATGATCGCGGTGTCTGGGACGGCGATCAAGGATTTTCGCATGCTGATTGTCGCGGAGCGTTAGTCCGCGATGTCCTTGATTGTCGCGCGGGTCGGCGGGCGGCCGGGCCCCTTTCGGCGCTCGACGGCGG
>JAMHVU010000125.1:0-1173 GCA_035911355.1 Sphingobium sp. | reverse complement strand
GCCATTGGTCCGAGGACAATGGCGAGCGGACGTTGTGCGCCGAAAAATCTGAAGCCGGCTCGGATGAGGGTTTTGGTCGACGGGCTGTGCTGCGACTGGGCCGTTTCGATCCGTCGGGCTTGTGGGGCCCTGCGAATGGAACGGTCGACGTATCACTACCAATCCCGTCGCTCCGATCCGGCGGCGCTCCTGGAGCGCATCCGGGAGATTTGCCAGACACGTGTGCGCTACGGCTATCGTCGCGTGCACGTGTTGCTGCGACGGGAGGGCTGGCAGGTGAACGTCAAGAAGACCCGCGGGATCTACAATGAGTTGGGATTGCAGCTGAGGAGCAAGCATCCGAAGCGGCGGGTGAAGGCGAAGCTGCGCGAGGATCGCCACGAGGCGGTCAGGCCGAACGAGGTCTGGGCGATGGATTTTGTCCATGACCAGCTCGCCCTGGGCGGGAAACCGCGGATTCTCTCTGTCATCGACATCCATTCTCGCTACAGCCCGGCGATCGACCCGCGGTTCGCCTATCGCGGCGAGGACGTCGTGCATACGCTGGAGCAGGCGTGCCGCCAGATCGGCTATCCCCGGACGATCCGGGTCGACAATGGCAGCGAGTTCATCAGCCGAGACCTTGATCTGTGGGCCTATGCCAACGACGTCACGCTGGACTTCTCACGGCCCGGCAAGCCGACCGACACGGATGTAATAGAAAAGCCCCTTACGACATGCCGGGTGCCTCAGCCGCGCGAGCTCGTCGGCGCGGTCGAGTCCGCCATCGCGACGTGAAGCGAGCATAGTCCTTTTCCGCCTCTTCGGTTCGTTCGCGCTCGGCGGCCCGTTCCTCCGGGATGTCGTAGTCATAGGCGGCGCCGCGTTTGCTGTGCTCGGTCGGCAAGCCGGCTCGCGGCTCGATGGCCCTGAACTTCCGAGCGAGCAGGGCGGGCCGCGCCCAGATGTAGTCCGTTTCCTCGGTCAGCATGTGCGTATGCGGCGTTTCCAGCCCATTGATTTGATGTGTTCCTGACGCCCGGCGCGCCTGCGAGAAGGTCTGCAGCAGCAGATGGAGGTTTCGCATGGCGGATGGTGGTGACGGGTTCATTGGGCGTTGCGAGGTTGTCGAGCCGCGGCGGCGTGGCAAGCGGCGGTGGCCTGATGAGGTCAAGGCGCGGATTGTCGCCGAAA
>JAMHVU010000124.1:0-32551 GCA_035911355.1 Sphingobium sp. | reverse complement strand
GTGAGCCTCGCCCAGTCGATCAAGCCGGACGCGATCCCGCCCCAGGTCAGGATCCGCGTCGCCTCGGAGGATCTCGGCGCCGAGGGCCTCGATTTCTTCGGCGAGGGCCTCTCCGAACAGCTCTTCGACACGCCCGCCGCCGTGGCCCGGATCTGGCGCTCGCGCGCCTTCACCCGCGAGATCACGCTCGACGCGGGCGAGACCGCCGATCCGAACGGCCGCCCGCTCAGCTTCGAATGGAAGCTCCTCGCCGGCGATCCGGCAAAGGTCCGGATCACCCCGGCCCCGGACGGGCGCTCGGCCCGGATCGCGCTCGACTGGCACGAGCCCTTCAGGATCTCGGAAGACAATCCGACCCTGACCCACCGCGTCGACATCGGTGTCTTCGCCAACAACGGCGTCCACGACAGCGCGCCGGCGATCCTCTCGGTCTTCTTCCCGCCGAACGAGACGCGCGTCTACGCCGCGGGCCCCGACGGCGCGACCCGGATCGAGAGCATCGACCACCGGGGCCGGCCGGGCGGCATCGCCGATCCCGCGCTGCTGCCGAGGACCGATTTCCGCGACGACTACCTTTATGACCCGGACGGAACCCCGCTCGGCTGGACGCGGAACTGGGGCAACGGCGCCTTAACCGGAACCTTCGCCGCCGAGGCCTTCGACGCCGAGGGCCGCCGCCTCGGCCCAGAGGGCCCGGAACGCCTCCACTACCCGCTGATCCGCGCCCAGGACGGCGCCCTGATCCTCACCGAAGCCCCCGCCCCCTGAGGGGCGCCGCCCGTTCGCCCCGGCGCCGGCTCGCCTGACCCGCCCGCGCGGAAGCAACGATCCGCTAACGGATATCGCTCAAAAGCTGTGGAAAGCCTGCCCCGCGCGCGCGGACGGCGGGCCGGAACGGCGGCGGCGCGAATGGACGGCGCCCGCCCGAAACGGCGCTAGGCGCGGGAAAAGATCAGGATGAAGAAGGCGATCGTAACGGGTATCACGGGGCAGGACGGGTCGTATCTGACGGAGTTCCTGATCCGGAAAGGCTATGTCGTCCACGGCATCAAGCGCCGTTCCTCGAGCTTCAACACCCAGCGGATCGATCATCTTTACCAGGATCCCCATGTCGAGAATGCGAAGCTCCATCTCCATTACGGAGACCTTTCCGATACCCTGAACCTGACGCGGCTCATCGAAACGATCGAGCCGGACGAGATCTATAACCTCGGCGCGCAAAGCCATGTCGCCGTCAGCTTCGAATCGCCCGAATACACCGCCGACGTCGACGCGATCGGTGCCCTGCGCCTCCTCGAGGCGATCCGCTTCCTCGGCCTCGAGAAGAAGACCCGCTTCTACCAGGCCTCCACCTCCGAACTCTACGGGCGGGTCCAGGAGACGCCGCAGCGCGAGACGACGCCCTTCCATCCCTGCTCGCCCTACGCCGTCGCCAAGCTCTATGCCTACTGGATCACGGTGAACTACCGGGAATCCTACAAGATGTATGCCTGCAACGGCATCCTCTTCAACCACGAGAGCCCGCGGCGGGGCGAGACCTTCGTCACGCGCAAGATCACCCGCGGCCTGGCGAATATCGCCCTCGGCCTCGAACCCTGCCTCTATCTGGGCAATCTCGACTCCCTGCGCGACTGGGGCCATGCGCGGGATTATGTGCGCATGCAATGGATGATGCTGCAGCAGGAGACGGCGGAGGATTTCGTCATCGCGACCGGCAAGCAGTATTCGGTCCGCGAATTCATCACCTGGGCGGCCGAGGCGCTCGGCATCGAAATCGAGTTCCACGGTAAGGGCGTCGACGAGGTGGGGGTCGCCCTCCGAGTCGAGGGAGATCTCGCCCCCTCGGTCCGGCCAGGGGATGTGATCACACGGGTCGACCCGCGCTACTTCCGCCCGGCCGAGGTCGAGACCCTCCTCGGCGATCCGTCCAAGGCGCGCCGGCAGCTTGGCTGGGTGCCCGAGATCAGCGCGCGCGAGCTCTGCCGCGAGATGGTCCACGAGGACCACAAGGCCGCGCGGCGCCATGCCCTGCTGCGGCTGCACGGGTTCGACATGCCACTCAGCGTCGAGTGAGGCGCCGGGGCTCGTCTCTGAAAATGCCCGGTTGCACGCCATGGGCTGGAGTGGCGCGGGCAGACACCTATGCGCGCTTCCGCGCGCACCATCCCTCTTCTCCCCGACGCGCGGCGTTGCGCGCGGGCCGCTAAGCGGCCGTGAGCGTATCGAGGAAACGGGCATAGGTGCTGCGAATGCCGTCCTCGAGGTCACGCGCGTCGCTCCAGCCCATCTCGCGGAGACGCGAGCTGTCCATCAGCTTGCGCGGCGTGCCGTCCGGCTTCGTGCCGTCGAAGATCAGGTCGGCGTCATAGCCGACCACCTTGGCGATCATTTCGGCCAGTTCCCGGATGGAGACCTCAACGCCCGAGCCGACGTTCACATGGTCATAGCCCGAATACTCCCTGAGCAGGAACACGAGCGCGTCGGCGAGGTCATCGCTGTGAAGGAATTCGCGAAGGGGTGTCCCCGAGCCCCAGACCACCACCTCCCCCGCGCCCGACACTTTGGCCTCATGGAACTTGCGCAAGAGCGCGGGCAGCACATGGCTGGTCCCGAGATCGTAATTGTCACCTGGACCATAGAGATTGGTTGGCATGGCCGAGATCCAGTCCCGGCCATATTGCCTGCGATAGGCCTGGCAGAGCTTGATCCCGGCGATCTTGGCGATCGCGTACCATTCATTGGTGGGTTCGAGCGGCCCGGTCAGCAGCGCCTCTTCCGAAATCGGCTGCGCGGCGAATTTCGGGTAGATGCACGACGAGCCGAGAAACAGAACCCGCTCCACATCCGCCTCATGGGCGGCGTGGATGATGTTCGCTTCGATCATAAGGTTGTCATAGAGGAAATCGACTGGCCGGGTGTCGTTGGCCTGGATCCCTCCGACCCGCGCGGCGGCGATTACAACGGCATCCGGCCGCGTCGCGGCCATCCAGCGGTGCACGGCGCCTTGGTCGACGAGATCGACCTCTTCGCGGCCGGCGGTGAGCACCTCGCAGTTCTCACGCGCCAGACGGCGCGCCATCGCGCTCCCGACCATCCCGCGATGGCCAGAGACCCAGATCCTCTTTCCCGATAGATCATAGACCATGCGCTTCCTCCGCCGACACCCGGATTACTCAATGCTGATCGGCAGATCGAGTCCATGCCGCTTCAGAAGCTCGTGGCGCATCGCGGCCTTATGGTCCTCCCGCACCATCTCGCGACACATGTCGCGGGCCGTGATCTCCGGCACCCAGCCCAGCCTCTCCCGGGCCTTCGTCGGGTCGCCGAGCAGCGTGTCTACCTCTGCCGGACGGAAGTAGCGGGGATCGATACGCACGACCACGTCGCCGACCCTGGCGCCGGGCGCGAGATCTCCGGAGACCCGGGTCACGACGCCGACCTCCTCGATCCCTTTCCCGCGAAATTCGAGCTCGATCCCAAGATCGGCCGCGGCCCAGGTGATGAATTCCCGGACGGAGAACTGGACTCCGGTGGCGATGACGAAATCCTCGGGCTCATCCTGCTGCAGCATCATCCACTGCATGCGAACGTAGTCCTTCGCGTGACCCCAGTCGCGCAGCGAGTCGATATTGCCCATGTAGAGGCAACTCTCGAGACCAACGGCGATATTGGCGAGGCCCCGGGTGATCTTGCGCGTGACGAAGGTCTCGCCCCGCCGCGGGCTCTCGTGGTTGAAGAGGATGCCGTTGCACGCGTGCATCCCATAGGCTTCGCGATAGTTCACCGTGATCCAGTAGGCATAGAGCTTGGCGACGGCGTAGGGACTGCGCGGATAGAAAGGCGTCGTCTCGCGCTGCGGAACCTCCTGCACTAGCCCATAGAGCTCGGAGGTCGAAGCCTGGTAGAAACGGGTCTTCTTCTCGAAGCCCAGAAAGCGGATCGCTTCGAGCAGGCGCAGCGTACCGACCGCGTCGACGTCCGCGGTGTATTCCGGGGATTCGAAGCTGACGGCGACATGGCTTTGCGCGCCGAGGTTATAGATCTCGTCCGGCTCGATCGTTTCGATGAGCCGCGTCAGGTTCAGGGTGTCGGACAAATCGCCATAATGGAGATTTATCCGCGCATCATTGTCGTGTGGGTCCTGATAGATGTGATCGATTCTCTGGGTGTTGAAGCTCGACGCGCGTCGTTTGATCCCATGAACGATGTAGCCTTTTTCGAGCAATAACTCGGTAAGATACGAACCATCTTGCCCGGTAATACCAGTTATAATGGCCTTTTTCATACTTTCCTCGACTAGTTTACTCTAGTTTACTGGCTCATCAACCTGGCTGCGCTCTCGCGCAATGAGGCCCTTGACCTCTTCCTCGATAGTCCCGGAGCCGGGTAACAACCCGGGCCGGCTAAGCGGCCGCGCTTACCAGCTCCTGCATCGCAAACCGGAACCGCTCCAGGATCGGCCGGGAATCCCACTGATCGAGGGCCCGCGCGCGCGCGGCGCGGCCGCAGGTCTCGAGCTGATTGGGATCGTCGAGCAACTGTTCCAGCGCCTGGACCAGAGCCCGAGAATCGCCCGGCGGGACGACCCTGCCACACCCCTGGACCGCGTGAGCGAGCGGCGTGTCCGCCTCGGTGGTCGTGATGACCGGCCGGCCGGAGGCGAGCATGTTGGTGAGCTTGGACGGGAGAACCAGATCGGCGACGCCGGCGATCTGCGGCAGCAGATGCACCGAGGCCATGCCAAGCAGGTCGCCAAGCTCCTCCATCGGCTGCAGCGGCAGGAAGCGGATATTGTCGAGCCCCTCGGACATGCGCTTCAGTTCGGGAAGAAAAGGTCCATCGCCGCTGATCACGAAGGTCAGGTCCCGACGATGCGCGAGATACCTCGCGGCTTCTGGCACGATCTCTAGTCCCTGCTTATTGCCGATCGTTCCGGAGTAGAGCGCGATGTTGGGCGTGGTGATCCCGAGCTTCGCCCGCATCGGCGAATCGCCTTCCAGCGGGGAGACCGCGTCCAGATTGGCCCAATTGCGCAATTCGACCACGCGTTCCGCTGGCAGGCCCTTGGAAGCCAGCTTTACGAGCATCGCCTCGGAAATCGAGCTCACGCGGTCGAAGCGCTGGTGAATTCGGTTTTCGAAGGCGACCGCGGCCGATCCGACGAGGCTGCGCTCCTTCAGGAGACCGGTCGCGAAAGCCGCTTCGACCTCCAGATCCTGAATGTGAAGCCAGCATTTCGCACCGGATAAGCGCGCCGCGGCCAGACCGATCGGCGCCGAGACAAGCGCCGGAGCCACGACGAAGATCACGTCCGGGCGCCATTTCAGGGCGGTACGGATCATAATCGGAAAAGATGTAATCGCATAACTAGCATGATGGAGGATACGCCGTATGCCCGTCGGCTTTGCCGGAACATAGTGGGGGCATCTTACAACCGTTACGCCACTGCGAAGTTTTTCCCGCATCCAAGTGAATTTCGGATAATCGTTGAATATCCGCCACTTAGGGAAATACGGTTGACCTGATACAACGACAATCTCGTCCCCAGCCTCGGCCAAAGATTCGGATAGGCTCGTAGTATATTGGCCAATACCTACCTCTTCAGGAAAGAAGTTGATTCCATAGATTAATACCCGCACCTCTGCAAACTCCACAATGAGTAGCGCAATCAGTCCAAGCTGAGTCTGATACGAGCATAGGTTGACGTCACAGATCAAATCAATCATAAAACGATCAATGATCGCGTATATGGATTATAAATTTCTCTTACGATTGTCGTATAGCGATCTTTCCTCTCGGAAATCGCCTGACGGCCGTGGTCGAGGATGATAATGTCGCGATGCGGCGCCGCAGCATGCGGCGGGAACGATTCGATGGCGAGTGATCCGCCAGAAAAGGGCGGCTAGCGAGGCGGTCGAATACTACTAATACGATTATAATCGGGAATTTGGCCTGGGGGAAAGCGATGCGGAAACACTTGCATCATGCGGCGCGAAATCGCGCTGGGCTCCCCCTCGCTTCGGGACGAGCCTCAGACAGGAACGACGGCGAGCGTCACGCGCTCCCAGGCGGGGGCGGCGGGATCGATCAGCGCGTAGCTCAGCATTCCGGTCGCATAGGCGCAGGTATCGAGGGCGATGCGTCCACGTTTCATATGCGCGCGCTCGACGACCGCATGCCCATGCGCGACACAGATGCCGTCGCTCCGGACCCCGCGCATGAAGGCCGGGTGGCCCCACACCAGGCTACGCTCCTCCTGCTCCCCAAGCGGCAACGCGGGATCGAGCGCGGCATGCACTGCGATGAGATTGCCGCTCCGCCACAGCGGCGGCAGGGCGCGCAGCCAGGCCTCGGTCTCGGCGCCCATCCGCGCGCGGAGCTCGTCCCGCGCGGCTTCCCGCGTCGCGCGATCGGCGGGAACGCCCCGCATCCCGAAACTCTCCAGCGTCGCGAGCCCGCCATGCGAGAGCCAGTGCCGGCCGACACCGTCGGGGTCGTCGAGGAAGCCGAACAGCATCTCCTCGTGATTACCCCTGAGGCAGATCGCGCCTTCGGCGCATTCCGCGCGCAGCAGGCGCAGCACCTCGGCGCTTCCCATTCCCCGATCGATCATGTCGCCGAGCGCGATCAGCCGGTGATCCGGGAAATGCCGCCGCCGCAGGGTCAGGAAACGCTCCAGCAGATCGGCCCGGCCATGCAGGTCGCCGAGGAGGCATACCGGCTCCTTCGGGACGGGAATTATGGCGGAGGGCGTCGGCGCGGCGGGGGTATTCGCGATCGCGGGGCGAGACGCGGAGAAGATGTCCCGGATGAACCCAAGCGCACTCATAAGACCATTCGACTCAGTACAAGAGGACAATATACCCGGATGATATTACCGCATGCCCACCATAAGACAACCGGCCGCGAGCGATCCCGCCAGCACGCCGGCGCCATTGAAGCTCTTATTGCGATCATTTTCGAGCCTATCTGTTACATAAAAACAACAGATATATCGCTTTGCGAGTGGAAACCATATCTTCGATGACAGGCGGCGGCGGCGCGGCGACGATGAGGCATAACCCGGTCATAATAATGGAGGGCAAGACATGAGCGCGAATTACCGAATAGCAGTTGCCGGTTTCATCATTGCGATGACACCTGTTTTCTCTGGAGTGGCCAATGCCAAGGACACTTACCTGAAGATATTCGGTGGCTGGACGATCCCCCAGAGCGAGGACTTCCAGCTCAATTCCGACAACGGCCGCGGCCGGGAGAGCGGCCTCGACTTTGACAGCGGATATGCGATCGGCGGCGCCATCGGCCTCGCCGTCACGCCGAACGTCAACGTCGAGGCGGAATACGTCTACCGCGACGCGGACGCGGATCTCAAACGCCCGCGTCAGGACGAGTCGACCTCGACCTCCTCGAACGCGGTCATGGTGAACGCGCTCTACCAGTTCCGGCCGGTCAGCGCGGAAGGCGGCTTCCGACCCTATGTCGGCGCCGGCATCGGTGTCGGCGACCTGACCGTCGACGGCGATGACGAGAAGCTGGAATCCGATTACGGCTTCGCCTACCAGCTCATCGCGGGCATCGGTTACGACGTCTCCTACCAGGCGAGCCTGTTCGGAGAGGTCCGGTATTTCGGGATCAACGACCAGACCGTCGAGAACGATGACTATGATTTCAAGAGCGGTTTTCAGACCGTCGATGTCCTGATCGGCTACAGCTACAAGTTCTGACCATCCTCGAACCAGGCCGCCGGCCGGAGCTTCCGGCCGCCGCCGACCCCGCCGGACGCATTCCATACCCGACGACCGGAACGTGTCCGCAAACTCAGGCGCAGTCGAGATTTCACGCGGACCGGGGGAGCGAGATGCTCATTCTGAACAGGATCATTTCAAGAATCAGCAGAAAGAGGCTGCACAAGCGGCAGGTCGATCTCGAATACACATATATCGGGACGAAATACGGCGGCTGGCCGGTTCTCAAGGATTCTCTGAGCTCCCGGTCCATCGTCTTGTCTTTCGGATTGGGAATCGACATCTCGTTCGATCTCGGGCTCATCGAGAAGTTTCAATGCAACGTCATCGGGTTCGATCCGACGCCGAGAAGCATCCGTTGGCTCTCCGGCCTGAACCTGCCGCCCCAATTCGTCTATCACGGCGTGGGTATCGCGGCCGAGGACGGCGAGATCGCGTTCATGGCACCGAAAAAGGAAGAGCACGTCTCCTTTCACGTCGATAAATACGACGCGGACAACGAAAGGGAAACCATAAGCGCTCCCGTCCTGCGCCTGTCCTCGATCATCGAGAAGTATGATATCGGCACCGTCGACATACTGAAGATGGACATCGAGGGTTTCGAGTATGATGTGCTCCGGGATATTTCCAGCGGCACAATACGCCCGAAGCAGGTCCTGGTCGAGTTTCATCACGGGATGTACGGCATAGACGATGCCATGACCAACAACGCCGTGAAGTTGATGAACGATATTGGATACAAGATATTCTATGTATCGGATATCGGCCTTGAATACGCCTTTGTGTACGATGGTTAGATTACACTCTCCGCTGAAAGCGCGCCCAGAAGTTCGCGGCGCGGTGAGAAGTTTACCACTTCCTCACGAAACCAAGCCTATCCACGGCTCGTGGCGCGCCGCCGCGGGCTTTGCTCGATCTCGTGGAGATGAGGATATGGCCGGGCGCTACGACATCACCCGCAGAGAAACGCTAGTCGTTCTGTCAGCGATGGAGTTCGCGATGTTTTCAATCGGCCTCGGCATCTCCCTGCTCGCCCAACCCGCGGTCGCGGATCCGGGCATGGGCGAGGGCGCCGTTCACATCCGGGACGACGACGGGGACGACGGCGTACTCCTGATCTCAGGCGACAGCGGGGAAGAAATCATCACGCTGAGGGTTTAGGCGCATGGTGAAGTACATAAAGTCCGATGACCTTTCCGTCGGTGATTCCAGATACATCCTCGGGATCACCGAGGGTGGCAAAGGCCGCCGGGTTCCGAACCACCGGGATTTCGCGGAGCTGCTGCTGGACGGCCATGCATGGCCCATAGGGACCCGCCTTACCCCACGCAGCGGCGAGATCCTCGACGTCGTCGCGGAGGGGGGGCATCTGGTCCATCCGATCAGCGGCATCCGGATCGAGGTCGTGCGCGCGGCGCCGAACAATCGTTCCGATGGCGCCGCCGTCGCCGCGGACACGCGGCTCTCCTACGCGGACGGCCTGCGCGCGGGCGACCTGGTCCCGCTTGACACCGGCGGCGCGCTCGAGGTGGTGGCGCCGCCCTCCGGCGCGGTCCCGAAGCGGATGATCCAGACCGCGCGACCGGGCGCGCCTGTCACGCTCAAGTTCGCGGGCGCGGCGCGGATGGATATCACCGCCTTCGGCGCCAGGGACGGGCGGGATTGCACCAGGGCGATAGACGCGGCCATGGCCGAGGCCGCCTATTACCAGAGGCCCGTCGCGGAGCTCGCGACCTATCCGGTTACGGCGGATGGTCCGGCGGTCTATGTTCCGGCCGGCCGGTTCTACTACGAGGGAAGCGGGCTCGACAGGAGCACGACCACGGCGGATCTGAGGGCCAAGGCCTTTGCGATCCGAGGCGAGCATCGCGGCGCCTCGCTCCTCATCAACAAGTCCGACTGCTATCTCCTGAAAACCGGGGATGTCAATTCGCTGACCTTCGAGCATTTCTCGCTGATCGGCGGGAAGGGGCTCTGGGTCTCGGGCAATACCGATCAGAACGTTCGCGGCGGGATCTACGCGAACAACCTGCTCATCAAGAATTTCACCGAATGCGCGCTGGGGCATTCATCGAGCGATTTCCCGAACATCCACGTTAACCATTGCCAGATCGAAGGCCTCGCGGATACCGCCATATTCGGCCTCTGCCTCTCCGGCCTCACCGACGAGGTGCTGATCCACAACAGCACCATCAGTTCCTGCCGGTACGGGATCAAGCTCGGCTGCGGCGGCAACAATGCCAAGATCACGTCCAACGGGCTTTTCGTGTCGTCTCATCCGGGCGGCATGTCGGCGGATATCTGGATCGTCCCCAGGGGCTCTGAGACCAACGCCGGTCAAGGCCTCGTCATCGACAAGAACAAGTTCGGCCCGGAAGGCATCGAGGACGAGACCTCGGTCCGCATCCTGTTCGCGGACGAGGGCCCTGGCACCTATGCCTGGCAGCGGTCGCACAGCGCGGCGAAATCGACCGGCTACGCGGTGGGGGCGCGGATCAGCAAGAACGGCTTCTACGGCAACGCCCGGCACGGCGATCGGCTGATCTACTCGACCACGCATCGCCTGAACGGTCTCGCTTTCGAGGAAGACAACATCCTCGCCGGCTTCACCGGGGCGCGGCCGTCGAAGATCTTGGAATATTCGCCCGAGGTTCTCGCCGATTACGCCACGGGGGCGCTTCAGATCCGCTCCGGCGCGCGGATGCTGAGAGGCACTCAGGGGGTCATTACCGCTTCCGCGACGACGCGCCCCTCGAACATGCGCGGCTCGAACGTGCCGGCGATGCCGGATTTCGGCAATGGCATGGAGGGGAGCCTCGACGTCGCGCGAGGCTGGGTCGGCGAGCCGGACGTGGCGGAGTACACGCCCATCCTGCATACCGGCGCGCATGTTGCCCGCTACTGGGCTGGCGCCGTGACCGTGACCGGCGACATCGACGATCCCTTTGGCGGCACGGGCGCCGTCCGGGTCGACCCGGCGACCGGCGTGGCCTGCTCGATCACGCTCGGGAACATGCGACCGTCCATCGTGGCTTCGAAGGCGCCGCAGGGTGTGACGGCCTGGATCGAGCTCTTCGCACGCTCCCAGGGCGGGGCCGGCGCTTTCGCCGGGCTGGTCATCGGCGGATCAAGCTATGACCGCGTCGTCAATTTCACCACCGAGGGCCCAAGCTGGCAGCTGATCCGGTTCCCCGTGACGCTGACGCGCGCCGGGATCCATCCGGGCGCCGCGCAAATCCGGATGGGCATTCCGGCGAACCAGGCGGTGAACGGCCAGCCGGTCGATTTCTACGGGGGCTCGATGTATGTCGCACGCTCCCCGGTCAACGCCGGTCATCTGCGCGCCCGCGGCGCCGCGGCGGGTGGCTGGAACGGCCCGCACCTGATCCTCGGAGCCCACCATCTTTGGGTGGACGCGGAGGGCAGGCTCCGGATGAAGTCGGGCGCGCCGGTGAGCGACGCCGACGGACACGCGGTCGGCGCTCCGACCTAGATCAGCGCCGCATGCGCGGGGCTAAAAGCATTGACAAATCGTAAGGCGATCTAAACAATCACCTTAGACTCTATATCATATCGATATACGAGTGACTGAGTAGTAAACGCGGTTAAATTGTGCTTGGCCTGCCAAATCGAGCGAATCAAGCCGGGCCTGTCTGGATAACTTGTGCCGTGTGTGGGGAATGTGATTGCGCCTCCACACCCGGAAGGTGAGTGTTTTCTAAGTTAGCGAGTTTCTGTAATGAATATGCGCGCAACGAGCCGCCCCCTCAGAGCCGGAATTCTGACCTATCATTTCAGCGACAATTTCGGGGCGCTGATGCAGGCCTATGGCTTGCGGACCTGGCTCCGGGGCGAGGGCGTCGACGCGGAATTCGTCAACTACCACCCGAGCCACGTCGAGGACGGCGGCGGCTTGCAGGCGCCGCTCGATCTTCGGCGGATGAAGGCCAACGCGAAGATCCTCTACATGAGAGCCGCCGGCATGCACCGCCGCCTTTTCGGCGACAAGGAGCAAGCCGGCAAGTTCGCGGCCTTTCAGGTGGAAGATCTCGGGGTCAGGGGGCCGCGCCTCGAAAGCGGCGCGCAGGTCGATGCCTTTCTCCGCCAGCCCGAGGGCAGGTTCGATCTCCTGATCTGCGGCTCGGATCAGATTTGGGCGCCATCGCAGCAGTACGGAATCGATCCCGTCTACTATCTGGATTTTCCCGGCGGCGCCCAGGGCGCACGGCGGATCTCCTACGCGCCGAGCTTCGGGAAAGCCACGCTGGATCCCGCCTACGAGGCCGAGGCGGCGCGCTACCTTTCCGGGTTCGACGGACTTTCGGCACGCGAAAGCAGCGGAACTGAAATCATCGCCCGTCTGACCGGGCGAAGCGTCGCCCGCGTTCCGGATCCGACGATCCTGCTCGGGGACTACGCTGAGCTGGCCGCCCGGAGCGGCGCGGCGGGCGAGGGTCATGTCTTCTGCTATGCGCTGCGGACCGGACAGGGCATCCGGGAGGTGGCGGAGGCGGCGGGCGCGCTCACCGGCGCCCGCGTGGTTTCACCCTACAACGTCCATCGACGCTGGGCCGAGATAGGCGAGACCATCCATCCGTCGCCGGCCGAATGGGTCAGCTACGCGGCCCGGTCGCGCTACATCGTCTCCAACTCCTTCCATGGCACCGTCTTCGGCATTCTTTTCCGCAAGCCCTTCGTGACGGTGGCCCTGCCCGGACCGAGGCAGGCGCTGAACGAGCGGTCGCGCAGCCTGCTGGCCGCGCTTGGGCTCGAAGCCCGCCTCGTCGACGCGGCCGACATGAAGCAGGCACGCCGCGTGCTGGAGACGCCCATCGACTGGTCAGATGCCGAGACGCGGCTTTCCACGATGCAGGCGGAGGGGCGCGCCTATCTGGCCGCGCAGATCGCCCAGGTCACCGCATGAGCGACTTCGCCCGATATCGCTATGTCGACACCATCCCGAGGCGCGAGAAGGTCAGGCGGCAGCTTTGGGTTCTGGTCTACCATCTGGCGTTTCGCCCGACGCCGAGGGGCGTGCTCAATGGCTGGCGACTGTTCCTGCTGCGCAGCTTTGGCGCGAAGATCGGCGAGGGCGCGCGCGTGGCGCCGAGTTGCTTCGTCTGGGCGCCCTGGAATCTCGAGCTCGGGGATTTCTCGGTGCTGGGCGACCACGTGGACTGCTACAGCATGGCGAAGATCCGGATCGGCTCGAAAGTCGCCGTCAGCCAGAGGTCGTTCCTGTGCGCCGGGACGCATGACGTGACCTCGCCCCTGCGCCCGCTGATCACGCGTCCGATCTCGATCGGGGATCATGTCTGGATCGCCGCGGAGACGATGGTCTTGCCGGGCGTGAGGATCGGCGCGGGCGCGGTGATCGGCGCGCGATCTCTCGTCACCCGGGATATGCCACCCTGGATGATCTGCGCGGGGCATGTGTGCCAGCCGCTCCGCTCGCGAATCCTTTCCGATCCGGCCGAGAGGGCCCTGACATCACCGGAGCACGACCGATGAGCCAGCTCGCCATCATGACAAGCCGGGCCGGCAAGTTCACCGGCTTCGCGACCGAATTCATGCGGGACATGTGGTCGTATGTCCGCTTTTGCGGCGTCTCCCCTTTCCAGGACAAGCAGAAGCAGCGCTTCTACAAGCTGCTGATCGAATGCCACGCGCTGGAGAAGGGCCTGTCGCTGCGCGACCCGCGGCCCCTGTTCGGACAGCCGAAGCTCGCCTTTCTGATGGCGGAGCTCGATCGCTACGATATCGCCGGCTCGCCCCTGCCCGCCGAGATGATCCTCGGAACCCTCTCGACCTATGTGGAGAAGCATCGCACCCGCGGCGTGAACGATCCGCTCCTCGACGATCTGGAAAGCTACGTGGCCGACCGTCGCGCCCGCCTTGGCGTGACCCCCAACGGCGGCCTGCGCCATCTCGGGAGCACATATCGCGACATCGCCGAACTGCCGCCCGCCGATTTCCTCGCATCGCGCTTCGCGAGCCGGACATTCGCCGACGAGACCCTCGACCGGGACGAGATCAGCGAGATCGTGGCGCTCGCCCAGTCCGCGCCGTCGCAATGCAATCGTCAGGCCAGCCACGCCTGGTTCTACCAATCCCCGAAGAAGATTTCCCGCCTGCTGGAGCTCCAGGGCGGCGCGAACGGCTTCGCGCAGGATATCCGCAACCTGTTCGTCATCACCTCCGACCTCGCGGCCTGGGGCGGACCGCAGCAACGCAACCAGCTCTACGTCGACGGCGCGCTGTTCTCGATGTGCCTCCTCTATGCGATGTACGCCCGCGGCCTCGCCAGTTGCCCACTGAACCTTGCCGTCACCAACGCGCGCGAGCGCGATATCCGCGCGGCGGGAGGAATTCCGGATGACCAGCGGGTGATCATGATGATCGCCGTTGGCAGGCCGCTCAGCACCGACACCGTTTACGCCGCGGGCTCCCCTCGCCGGGAAACCGCCGAAATCCTGCACTTCGTCGAGTAGCCGCGATGCCGCCCGATCTCACCACCGTCATCCTCACCTATAACGAGGCGATCCATATCGAGCGGGCGATCCGGTCGGTCCAGTCGATTTCCCGGCGCGTCCTCGTCGTCGACAGCTTCTCGACCGACGCGACGGTCGAGATCGCGCGCGGCCTGGGCGCGGAGGTTCTCAGCAACACCTTCGTCAACCAGGCCAGGCAATTCCAGTGGGCGATGGACACCGGCGGCATCGACACCGCCTGGGTGCTGCGGCTGGACGCCGACGAGATCATCGAAGAAGACCTCGCCGCGGAGATCGCCGAGCGGCTTCCGCGGCTCGGCCCCGACATCGTCGGCGTCAATCTCAACCGGAAGCACATCTTTCTCGATCGCTGGATCCGGCATGGCGGGCGCTATCCCCTGCTGATGCTCCGCATCTTCCGGCCCGGCCACGGCAGGATCGAGGATCGCTGGATGGACGAGCATATCCTGGTCGAAGGCGGCGGGGTCGCCACCTTCCAGGGCGGCTTCGCCGACCATAACCTGAACGACATCGGCTACTTCATCGACAAGCATAACAAGTACGCGACCCGCGAGGCCGTTCAGACTTTGAACAACAAGCACGGCCTGTTCGCGAACGACAATCACATGCGAAGCGCGGAATCCTCGACACAGGCGAAACTGAAGCGAGTACTTAAAGAGGATATATACAATAATATACCTTACTATATATCCGCGCCATCCTACTTCATGCTCAGGTACATCGCACAGCTTGGGTTCATGGATGGCCGCGCCGGCCTGATCTATCACTTCCTCCAGGGCTTCTGGTACCGCTTTCTTGTGGGAGCGAAGGTATACGAGCTGGAGCGCGGGATGCGCCATCTCGCTCGCGACGACAGGTTGCCCTACATCGCGCGCGCTACCGGCCTCACGATAGAAACGAAATCTCTCTGAAATCGAATGGATACGATGGCGATATTTATTTCCCTTCGGACACAATTCGAAAATCTGAGCGACGCGTTCATCAATAGTATGATGATCCGCGCATTCCGTCGTCGGTCGCCGGTGTTCACCTCGCGCGGCGGCGCTTCCAGTCCTCGGTCGAACCGCCGGCGGGGCGGCTCCCTTCAGGCGTCGCGGCACCTGCCCCGAATGAGCCCCGGGCTGGTCGGGGCGGCCTTCGCCGCGATCGCACCGTCGAAGGCATCGCCGCTCAGGGTGGCGCGGCGCCGCGGCGAGGCGATCCCGATGCGCGATGCTCGCTCCGGGCGCCCGCGGACCTGCTTTCACCATGTCGTGGACGGGCCGGCATGGCAGGAATGATGGCCGGGGTCGGCCGCCCCGTCGCGGTTCAGTCCGCGCTTGTCGCGTGGCTGAGGAAATCCGTTCCGCTCATCGCCGTGCTGGGCGTTTCCAAGGTGGCTGCCCTGCTGGTGGCCGCGACGATCGCGCGCTTCTTCGATCGCGAGACGTCCGGCGTCATATTCTTCGTGACCGGCGTGGCGACCCTGAGCGTATCGATCACCACGCTCGGTCTCGCGGCGGCTTCGAGCTATTACTACTCGCGCAACCTGCGCCGCGCCCGGCATGGCCGGAACTGGCAGGTATTCAACCTGTCCCTGGTGATCGCGGTGGTGCCCTCGATCCTGCTCGGCTTCTTCGCCCTGGCCATGGAGGAGACGCGCGGGTCGACCGGCGTCCTGATCTTCTTCGTTCTGGCGGTCAGCTGCTTCGCATTCGCCATCCGGCAGATGGCGAAGATGATCTTCACGATCGAGAACCGGCGCGACTGGAGCATCATTCACGACAGCATCACCTACAACGTCGTGACGATCCTGGCGATCGTGGCCTGGGGTCTCGCGCGCGGGAGTCGTGAGCTCAGCCTCATGACCGGCCTCGTCGCCGTGCTCGCGGCCTCGGTCATCGCGGGGGGGCTGGCGTTCTGGCATGTCCAGCGCAAACTGACGCGGGACCGCGGTCCGTTCGCGATGAGCAGCTTTCCCAATCGCCGCTACATCGGCGTCCTGATGGCGATTTCGATCCCCTCGATGATCGCCCAGGGCGGCGGTCTTTTGCTCAACAAGATCGACGTCGTCATGATCGGCCCGATGGCTGGCCCGGTAGAGGTCGGCACCTACAGCGTCGCGATGCGCGTGACCTATCTCGCGGGAATCCTGACCGAGATCATCGCCCTGTTTCTCGCTCCGAAGATCATAGCCATGGGTGCGAGCGGGGACCGGGAGGGGCAATGGCGCATCCTGAAGCTCGCCACGGGCCTGCAAGCCGCCGCGCTCGCGATCACGACGATCCCTCTGGTTCTGTTCCGCGAGCAGATCATCACGCTGATCTTCGGCAAGGACTTCATCGACGTATCGTCCACCTACCTGATCCTGCAGATCGGCAAGACAATGACGGCGCTTTTCGCCCCGGTGATCGCGCTGTTCACCGCGCTCGGCTACAACCGCGAGATGGCCAAGGCGGCGGTGGTCGCGGCCCTGATCAATGTCGCGCTCAACTTCGGCCTCATTCCGCGCTGGGGCGCGAACGGCGCCGCCTGGGCCACCACCTTGGCCCTTGTGATCATGTTCGTGAACTACCTCTGGCTGACCTGGACGATCCGGAACGCGGCGCGGACGGCGCGGCGCAAGTCCAGTGGGAGGTGACATGCGCGGGATCGTTCTCCTTTGGGACAATTTCGGGCCGATGCATGTGGATCGCCTCGAGGCGGTCGCCGCCGAATTCGCAGGCGAGGCCAGGGTCGTCGGCTGCGAGCTCTTCGCGCGAAGCGCCGAATACGAATGGGCCCGTGCCGGGACCGCCCAGGCGCGGATCGAGACGCTCTTTTCCGGCGCCGCGCGGCCGGGCCGGCTGGCGCGGCTATGGCGGCTGATCGGGTTCCGGCGGCGGATCGGCCGGGCCGACTGGTTCATCTGCCACTACGAGCGGCCCGAGATCCTCGCCTTCGCAGCGCTCTTGCGCCTGACCGGCGCGCGCGTCCACACCATGGGGTGCTCGAAGTTCGACGACCTGCCCCGCCGGGCCGGGCGCGAATGGCTTAAGAGCTTCTTCCTCCTCCCCTACCGCGGGGCGATAGGTTCCGGCACGCGATCGGCGGACTACCTCCGGTTTCTGGGTCTGCGCTCCGACCGGATCGCCGGCGAATACAACACCGTCTCCATCACGCGCCTGCGCGAGATGGCCGGCGTGCCCGCGGCGCCGGGCGGGTCCGATCACGCCGAGCGGCATTTCATCTGCGTGGCGCGCTTCGTGCCGAAGAAGAACCTGCCGACACTGCTCGACGCCTACGCCCGCTACGCGGCGGGCGTGCCTGCCCCCCGGCGGCTGCATCTCTGCGGCTCGGGCCGGATGGAGGATCAGCTCCGCGCGAAGGTCGCGGAGCTCGGACTCGCGGAGCTTGTCGTCTTCGAGGGCTTCCTCCAGACCGATGGTGTCGCACGGCTCCTTGGCCGCTCGCTCGCGCTGCTGCTGCCGAGCGTGGAGGAGCAGTTCGGCAACGTGGTCATCGAAGCCCAGGCGCTTGGCGTCCCCGTCATCCTCGCGGACAATTGCGGCGCGCGGGACAAGCTCGTCCGCGCGGCGGTGAACGGGTTCGTCGTGGAGGCGGACAACCCCGAGGGCATGGCCTGGTTCATGCGTGTGCTCGACCAGGATCGCGAGCTCTGGCGTGGAATGGCGGAACGCGCCGCGGCGAGCGCCGCTCTCGGCGACACATCCCGGTTCGCCGAGGCCGTGCGCGCCCTCCGAGAATCCCATGCCTGAGCGGATGACGGATCCCGGGGCGCGGGCGGCGGACATGCGCGTCCTGATGCTCGTCCCCGCCATCTGCCGCGCCGGCGGCGGCGTCGCGGAGGCCGCGCGGCTTCTCGCGCTCGGGCTCGGGCGCGCGGGCGTGAAGGTCTCCGTGGTCACCAAGATCACCCCCCACTTCACCGAGGACCGGCCGGCCTGGGGAGATCTCGAGGTTCGCGCCTATCCCGCGCGCGGTCCCGCCGGACTTGGCTTCTCACCCGGAATGTTCCGCGACATGGCCGCCGCCGAAACCGACGTGGTGCATGTCCACGGACTCTGGATGCTGCATTGCCTCGCAGCGCTGCGCTGGCATCGCCGGACGGGACGGCCATATGTCGTCACCCCGCACGGAATGCTGGAGCGGTGGATCATGCGGCGCTCGTTCTGGCGCAAGCGGGCCTTCTCGGCGCTGTTCCACGACCGTTTCCTGCGCGCGGCGGCCCGACTGCACGCCCTGACACCCAAGGAGGTCACGGACGTGACCGAAACAATGGGTGACCTGCCGGTAACCGAGGTGCCGAACTTTCTGCCGGACCGGGAGCCGGGCGGGAGCCGTCCAGACTGGTGGCTTCCCGTGATGGAGCGGCGCCGGATATTTCTCTTTCTGGGCCGGATCCACGACAAGAAAGGCTGGCGCGAGCTCTGCGCGGCCTGGGCGGCGCGCTCCGAGGCCGACCCGGCCTTCCGCGACGGCGCTTTCCTGGTCTTTTGCGGATGGGTGAACGGAGCGCCGGATTTCGAGGCGGTGGTGGCCGCGCTCGCCGAGCGGTTTGGCAATGTCCTCTACGCGGGCCCCCGGTACGGCGATGGCAAATACGCGAGCTATTCGGCGGCGGATTTCTTCATCCTTCCCTCGAAGAGCGAAGGCCTGCCCATGGTGGTCCTCGAAGCCTGGCAGGCACGCCTGCCGGTGCTGATGACCGACGCCTGCAACCTGTCGGCCGCTTTCGGAGCGGGGGCGGCGCTGCGGATCGGCGAGCACGCGGAGGAGGTCGCGGCCGGGCTTGCCAGCGCCTTCGCCCTCCCGGAGCCCGCTCGCCTGGAAATGGCTCGGGCCGGTCAGGCATTCCTCGCGGGAACCTATGGAGAAGCCCGTGTCGTCGCCCGGATGGTCAACCTGTATCGCGAAGCACTGGACGCCCCAGGAATTCGCGGCCAGCGCGGAGGATTATCTCAATGCGATTTTGATTAATATTATTAACACGCTTTGCGATCGTGATTCGTCACAATCCTGAAATTATGATAATACCACCAAATTAAAATGTCAATTTTCAACCTTAGGTTTATAATTTATCGAAATTTTATATCTTCGATTGATAATTATTGCTGAAAATACCGATCCTTCAGTTTTTCAATCTGGCTTTATAGTGTAAGTTTTTGGCCTTGAGTCTTCAGAGGAAGATAAAATGACGCTTTTTGCTACGAATGGAACGTTCACTCGGGGTACCGCTGTCAATCAATGGGATCAGAGCCTCAGTGCCGATCTCGCGGGAATGCGAACAGTCGCCAATAACCGCGACATTCTCGCGGATAGCGGGGATCACGTACTGGTCGGGGACTCTAACGCGATCACGCGCGATGCGATGATCTATGACCTGCTCTACAACGGAACGGTCAACCTCAGCGGAACCTCGCAGCGTTTTGCCAACACCTTCACGACGTTCTCGCTGGGCGTCGGAAATGACCTGCTCGATCTCACCACCACGCGGCTTCCCGAATACACGGCCAATGTGACGGCCAGCGGGGATTCCGGCGCCGACTACGTCTGGACAGGCGCCGGCAACGATCGGGTCTACGGCGATCACTCCAATTCCGGCCTGATCACGCTGAACCTCTTCGCCGGCGGCTTCGCGGATGTCCTTCATGGCGGCAACGGTGACGACACCGTCTACGGCGACTTCGGCACCCTGTCGCTCGTGGGCCTGACCCTCGGCAGCTTCTCCCTGGGGAACGATACGCTCTACGGCGGCAACGGCGCCGATCTGATCTATGGCGACTATGGCGATTCCGGGGCGCTGAACGCATCGGTCAGCCTCTTTTCGCTAGGGAACGACCTGATCCAGGGCGGCAATGGCAACGACACGATCTACGGCGATTTCGGCAGCACCGGACTCATCAGCCTGTCCGCGAGCGCCCTCACCCTCGGCAGCGATACGGTTTTCGGCGGCTCGGGCAACGACGTCATCTACGGCGATCCCGGCACCACCGGCTCCACGATCGGCCTGAGCGTGACGGCGCTGCGCTTCGTCGGCGACTATCTCTCCGGCGACGGCGGCGCGGATACGATCATCGGCGACAGCGCCGGCACTCTCGTCAGCGCCGCCGCGGGGGGCAATGACACGCTTCTCGGCGGCGCCGACGACGATCTGATCATCGGCGATTATACCGGCAGCCTGGGCTCGCTGGTGAGCACGCTGAACTTCGGCCACGACTCGATCCAGGGTGGTGACGGCAACGACATTCTCGTCGGCGACTACCGCTCGGCGCTCAGCCTCACCGCCGTCAATCTGCTCAGCTTCGGCAACGACACGCTGTTGGGCGGCAACGGCAACGACACGATCTACGGCGATACGTCCAACACGGCCGTCCTGGGCCTGGGAGCCGGTGCCGATAGGATCGATGGCGGCGCGGGGAACGACGAGCTTTGGGGCGACTTCCCCGGCCTGCTGACCCTCGTCGGCGGTCCGGACGTCTTCTCTTTCAGCGCGGGCAGCGGGCAGGACACGATCAAGGATTTCCATCGCCATACCATTCTGAACGGCTCGACCGCCGATACAATCAATCTTTCCGGTATTTCCGGGCGCGGAAGCTGGGCTCAGGTGCAAAATAACATCAGCTATTCTGACGGAGATGCCACAGTTAACCTTGGAGATGGAAATACAATATTGGTAGAAGGCGTGTCAGGAATTCTCGGAAACTCCCTGTCTTCTTCTGATTTTACCTTCCTGTGAGGAAATTTACATGAGCAACACTGATCCGCGCGATACCTCCGAACCGGTGGCGCAGAACGACATCGAGCTGCGCGCCCGCCGCGAGGCGGTGAAGCGCATGGTCACGGTCGCGGCCGTGACCCCGATGGTCGCAATGCTGTTCGATCCGAAGAAGGCACTTGCCGCCGGCGAAGGTTCGGGCGGCCAGGAACCCTGAATGCTGGCTCCCGGATCGAAGCGCCTGTCCTCCCATCGTTACGTCTTCGATGGGGGGCTCGTAGTCCGGGATGGCGAGAGCGGCAGGATCTGGCTGCTTCAGGGGGAGGTGGCGGAAGCCTGCTCTTCTCTCCCCGACGCGGAGATCGTGGCGCTTCTAGCCGATCTGGGCAATGCCGAGACACCTCGCACGGAACGGGCCGGCCAAAGCTGGCAAGCCCCGGATCGGGTCCCCCCCCTCGATTGCGCGCTGTCCGACGGCGCGACCGTGCTGCGCGTCCGGGTCTGGGACGAGCGGCTCGCCGCCGTTCTGGAGCGGATGCTGGCGCCCCTGACGGCCGCCGGTGATCCGGCTTCGACGCTCGATCTCTTCGTGGGCGACGGCCGGACGACCGTCGTCATCGACGGCAGGATCACGCAGGACGCGCTTGGTCTCGGCTGGTGGGTGCTCGTCCGCCAGATCGCCCGATCGTTGCGCCCCGGCCGGGACTGGCTCGGCGTGCTGCACGCGGCGACGGTCGTCGAAGGCGACGCGGCGATCGCGATCGCCGGCGCCTCCGGATCGGGCAAGACGACGCTGGCGGGGGCGCTCCTCGCCTCCGGCGCGCGGCTCATCTCGGACGACGCGACGCCCATCGAGGCCGGAACCCGGCTTGCCTGGCCCTGCCCGCTCGGCATGGGAGTGAAGCAGGGGAGCTGGCCCACCTTCGCCGGGCTCTTCCCGGATTTCCTCGCCCGGACCGAGGCCGTCCGGTATGGCGGTCGCTCGATCCGCTACTATCCGGCGCCCCGTGTCGTCCCGGCCCAGGGCTATCCGGTGGCCGCGCTCCTGTTCCCGACCTGGACCGAGGGCGCGTCCTTCAAGGCCGAGCCGTTACGCCCTTGCGAGAGCCTGTCGCTGCTGGCCGAGAGCGGCATGATGGCGCCCGACCCGCGACAGGACCTGACGGACCTGCTCGAATGGCTCGCCGTGGTCCCGGCGTGGCGGATGCGCTACGCCGATCTCGACCACGCCGTCGCCTTCACGCGATGTCTCGCCGGCTACGCGGCGGCCCCTGCCAGATGACGCCCTTCGCCCAGCTTTGCCTGCTGATCCGCTGCGCGCTCGGGAACGAACCCGATCCGGCGCGGGCGATCAGCGCGGCGCGCATCGACGGCGAGGCGGTGGCCGTCCTGTCGTTCCGGCACCGGGTCGCCGCCTTTCTGCATCGGCTGGTCCTGGACCCCGACATCGGCCCGCTCCTTCCTGCCAACCTTCGTGATTGCCTCGTCTTCGCGCATTGGGAGAACGGGCGCCGCAACCAGGGGCTGCGCGCGCAACTCGCGGACATTCTCGGCCGGCTCAACGCCGAGGGCATCGAGCCCGTCCTGCTGAAGGGCGCCGGCCGGCTTGTCGACGACATCTTCCCCGATCCCGCGGCGCGGTTCCTCCTGGATCTCGACCTCCTGGTCGCCCTGCCCCGGATCGAGACCGCGACGCGGGCGCTCCAGGACGCCGGATACCAGTTCTCGCAACGGGAAGCGCGGCTCGCCGACGAGTATCACCACCTCCCCTCGCTCTGGCGCGAGGACGCGCTCGCGGCGATCGAACTGCACCGCACCGCGATCGCCCACTGGAATGATCGCCTGCTCCCGACCGCCGCCCTGCATCGCCGGGCGTCGCGGGTCGAGCTCGACGGGCACCGGGCGCGTCTCCCCACGCCCGAGGACGGCCTCATGCATCTCGTGGTGCATGGCCAGTCGCAGCACCATCGCCTGGTGATCGGCGCCGTGCTTCTCTCCGAAGTCGTCGAGGCGGTCCTGCTCGCGCGGCGTTTCGGGGGCCTCGTGGACCGCGTCCGCGAACAGGCCGGGGAGCGCGGCTTCGCGCTCGGCCTCGCAACCTTCCTTCGTGTCTGCGAACTCACCACCGGGGAGCGGATCGCGGCCGGGGCGGCGGCCCCGCGCGGCACCGACCTCCTGGCGCGGCGCTGCGTCTGGCAGCAGGAGCACGAGCGGATGCGCGCCCCGGGCCGCATGCTGGTCTGGCTTTCGGGCGGCGTCCTGGTCGTGTTCCGGCACCCGTCCGTCTTCCGCCGTCTTCCCGGACGATTCGCCGAGAAGGAATTCTACGCCAATCGCTGGCAAGAGATTCGTCGCGTCTTCTCTCGATAGGAGAAACGGACCGGAGAACGGATCAACCTGCGCGCGATCCGGAAATGACGCGGAACGAAGTCCGCCTTGGATTCAGCCGTGATTTCTTGGTTGTAACCTAGCCGGATCACCCATGATCTGTTATCCTCACCCGCGTATTTTCGAGGGATTGCCATGAGTCATGTGAAATCCGTGCTTGGTCTCGCGTTTCTGGTTTCGGGGGCGTTCGCGCCCGCGTTCGCGCAATCTACCGGATTCGTGGATGTGCCGCCCGCCGAATTCGTCTCGCTGCAGAAGACGACCGTGCTCGGCACGATCGGCGAGGCCGGTGTGATGGCCACGAACAGCACCAATAGTACCAACAGCACGAACAGTACCAACAGCACGAACTCCACGAGCAGCACCCAGTAACGGGTCGCTCGCGCGCCTTCCGCGACACGGGGAGGGCGCTCGGGAGCCGGAGCCGGCCGGGCTGTCAGCCGGCCGGGCCGGCTAGGCGTTCCTTCGGCCAGGTATTCACGATCGGTTGCCGCAGCACCGCCCAGATCGCGGGCCAGTGAATGAGCAGATAGGCGATCAGGAACTGCCGGAACACGTTCCGCATCGGATAGGCGTTTGCCATCACGAAGAAGACGAAGATCAGCAGGGAAGAGATGATCGAGATGAAGGGGTTCTTCGCGGCGTCCATCTTCGCGTTCGCGCGGAACAGGGCGCCGAGGAACAGCGCGAACCCCAGCACCCACATCCAGCCGAAGTTGTACACTTCGCCGAAAGCGCTCATCGGCACGAACAGGTGCAGTCGGATCTGATACCGGGTCCGGATCGCGTTGAACCCGTCGATCAGCGATGGGAAAGGCGAGAACGACAGCACCTTGTATTCAAGCGGGAAGCTCCCGCCCAGATAGATCGAATCCGTTGTGACGAAGATGCCCTGGGAAAGGTTGAGGAGAACGCCGCCGATGTAGGAGGAGCCCTCCTCCGAAAGCAGCACCACGAAATACTTCGGTATGCTCGAGATGCCGAACTCATCTATGGAGCGGCCGATCAGGGCGACGGCCACGAAGGTCAGCCCGAGCAGAACGAGCAGGCCCGCCGCGATCTTGTGCTTCTTGGCGCCGAACAGGAACAGCGTGACCGCGACGGCGGCGGCGGGGATCACCGCCGTGCGCGAGGCACCCGCCAGCGCGATGACGTTGAGGGCGAACAGGTTCGCTCCGAGGATGACCGCCATCGTCCCGTTTCGCATCAGGATCGCGCAAGCGAAGAACACGCCGGCGAGCACCATCGTCACGCCGCTGAGGGTCGCGGCGAGGGCGAAGATCGGATTGTTGATCACCAGGCCGGCCCGAGAAGCGATCAGAAGATACTGGTTGTTGCTCCAGAGGATCTCCGGATCCACCGTCATCAGCCGCGTGAGGGTGACGACCGAGATCGCGAGCGCGGCCGGCCCCAGCATCGCGGATATACGCCGGTCCTCCGAGAACACCTGGCGCAGGTTGACGGACTTGTTCGCCGCCACCCCGAGCGTGGAGACGTAAATGACCAGGAAGACCGCGAAGTAGAGCAGGACACCTTCATCGGTCCGAAAATAGAAGGAGCCGTAGCTGCCGACCGGAAACAAGGCGGAATCGAAGGTCTTCGCCCTGTAGATGAAGAACATCTGCGTCATCATGACATAGGAGGCGCAGAGGATCGCGGCGCTCGTCGCGGAAAGGCGGCGCAGCATATCGAGGAAGAGCGGGATCTGGGCGCAGGACAGCGCGAAATAGAACATGGCTTCCCTTACAAAATCGCCACCCCCGGACCGAAGCCGGGTGGAGGACCGCGGGACCGGGGCGACCCGCGGCGCTGCTATTCCGTCAGGTAGTATTTGCCGCCATAGGCGGCGTACGCGCCGTAGCGCTCGCCGTAGCCGTAGCGGCGCATCCCCTTCGGGTCGATCTGGCTGAGGACGAGGCCCGCGAGCCGGGTGTTCGGCATGTCCAGCATGCGAAGGCCTTCCTGAACCTGCGTCGTGCTGGTGCGATCCCAGTGCACGACGAAAACCGTCGCATCGACCTTGGGTGCGATCACGCGCGCATCGGGCACCACCAGCACGGGAGGCGTGTCGATGATGACGATGTCGTATTGCTCTTGCGCCTCCGCCAGCATCGCCGAGAATGCTTCGGACGAGAAGAGGTCGGCCGCGTTGGTCGCCGCCTTCTCCCCGATCAGAACATCGCCCAGCCCGGTGATCGGCTGGACGACATTCTCGAGCCTGGCCTCGCCGGCGAGGACGGTGACCAGACCCTGTGTCCGGGGGAGGTTCAGGTGGCGCTTGAAGGAGCGGCGCCGGATGTCGCCCTCGATGATCAGCACCTTCTTGCCCATGAGCGTGAGGTTCTGGGCCAGGGCGAGCGACAGCGTGGTCTTGCCTTCGCCGGGCACCGCGGAAGTCACCGCGATGACCCGGGGCGCCTTGTCGATATCCGAGAGCAGGATCGAGGTCCGCAGGTTCCGGACCGCCTCGGCGGCCGCCGAGGTCGGATTCTGCGCGAGATATCCCAGAAGCCGCGCCCGATCCCGATCGGGCATCACCGGCACCTGCCCAAGCACGACCCGCCCCGTCAACGCCTCGAGGTCGTTCGCGGTGCGCACGCCGGACGCGAGCATCTCCCGGATCAGCACGAGCGCGCAGCCAAGGATCAGGCCCAGAACGGCCATCATCGCGACAATCAGGGGTTTGCGCGGCGAGGCGGGAGCGCCGGGCGTGACCGCGTTCGAAAGAACACGGCTGTCGGCCTGCTGGATGCCCTGCTGGGCGACCGCTTCCTTCATCCGGGTCTGGAAATGCTCGTAGAGTAGCCTGCTCGCTTCCGTTTCGCGCGTCATCTGATCGAGCTGGATCAGATCCTGCGACTGCTGCTCGATGTTCGCGGCGAGATTCCCCTCGGCGATGGCCAGCGACGCGGCCTGGCCGCGGAGGCGCTGCGTGTCCTGATCGAGCTGCCGTTGCAGGTATCGCAGCCGCGCGTCGAAGGCCGCGCGGGCGCCGGCGTCGCCATCCGCGGCGTTGGCGGCCAGATCGTTCAGCTGGGGGTCGGAAAACATCGCGCTCGCGATCTCGGGCGTCGCCGCGTGAGCGATCGCCTCGCGCTGCGCCTCAAGACTTGCGACCTGCGCCTCCGTCGACGCGCGGCGCTCCCGGGTATCCTTGAGCTGCCGGTCCAGCACGGCGAGCACGGTCGCATCGATGACGCTCGTATCGCTCTGGAATCGCCGGATCGCCTCCTCGGATTTCTCGAGCTCCCCCTTGAGCTCGGCGACCTGCCCCGACAGCCACTGGGCGGCCCGCTCCGTGGCGTCGAACTTCACCTGGACCTGATCATCGATATAGAGCCGTGCGACCGTGTCGGCGATCCTGGCCGATTTCGCCGCGGCTTCGCTCTCGACACCGATCTGGAACACGAGGCTCTGCGGCACGTTCGTGATCGTCACGCGGTTCAGCAGGGCCGATACCACGCTGTCGCGCCGCTGGCTCGGATCAACCGCCGCCGGCGCCGGCGGCGCGCCGAATATAAAGCTTCTGGCGCGGGCGACAAAACCTTGGGGGCGGAGCGCCGAGTTGAATTCCGGATCCTCCGCCAGTCGCAGCTCATCCGCGACGCGCCCCATCAGGGTACGGCCGCGCAGCACCTCGACCTCGGTCTTGACCACGGAGGAATCCGTGCTCAGCCCGCCGAGCACACTGCTCAGCCCGACGACTTCGCTCTCGCGAGATTCCATTACAACGGTCGCTTGCGCCCGATACATCGGAACAGCCATGAATTTTATATAGGCTATTCCAACAGCAACACAGAATAAGATTGACAGTATAACGATTATTTTGTTTCGCCATATGGTGGATAGGAGCGAAAATGTGTCTATTTCACTTTCTTTTATTGAATTGTCTATTCTTTTTATTTCGCGTCCATGGTCCATCTTCATTAATAGACATCCTCCAGGAACTACTTAATCTAACAACTGCGGAGCGCCGCCACCGTCATACCACATACTTGTACGCACTGACACCCATTGCGGTGCCAGATCGGCGTTGTTGGAGTACGACGAGCGACATCATCAGCACACTCTCGTATAAAGATTAATGAGGCAACGGCTGGAAGGTTGTTGTAGCCTGCGCGACGCGGTACGCATGGAGCTAAAATTTTGTTGGTGTAGGATGGTCAAATGTGTGTGTCACGTCTCATCCCGGGCAGGATGAGACGGTATGTTGTTCCAGTAGCCCTGGTACTGTCCAGCATGGCCGGCGCGCTGTCCGCGCAAGCACCGGTCGGACTTTCAAACTACGGTGTGCCTGGATACGTCGATATGCCGTCGGGCTTCAGCCTGCCCGATGGCACGGTCGCCTTCTCGGCGAATGCGATCGACATTGATGTCCGGCGCGGGGCCGTCGCCTTTCAGGTCACGCCCCGCCTGACCGGAGTATTCCGCTATTCCTACCTCGGGCGCTACGTTCCGCCCGATGGGGCGCTCTATGACCGCAGTTTCGATGTCCGGTATCTGCTCGTGGAGGAAGACCTCGCGGGCTGGGCCCCGGCCGTCTCCGTCGGCCTGCAGGACTTCGGGGGCACCGGGGTATTCGGCGCCGAGTATTTCGCCGCCTCGAAGCACTTCGGCGACACGGTCACGGCCACGTTCGGCATCGGCTGGGGCCGCTTCGGCAGCCACAACGGCTTTGATAACCCGCTCGGAATTCTCAACAGCGCGTTCAAGACCCGCCCGGGCTTCTCAGGGATCACCGACACCGGCCGGGTTTCCTTCGACCGGTTCTTCCGGGGGGACGCGGCTTTCTTCGCCGGCGCGGACTGGCGCCCGATCCCGCCGCTGCGCCTGTCGCTCGAATACTCCTCCGATGCGATGGAGACGGAAGTCAGCCGCATGCGGTATGACTACAAGATACCGTTCAATCTGAGCGCCCAGTACCAGTTCACGCGGGGCGGAACGCTCGGCATCGCGCTGATGAGCGGATCCACGCTGGGCGTGAACTACAGCGTCTCCCTCAACCCGACGAATCCTCCGTCGCAATCCGGCCGTGAGCCCGGGCCGCCACCGATCGGAAGCGGAACCCCGGACGCCGCGCAGGCCTGGCGACCGGTGCCCGACGCCGGCCGGCGGGCGAGGCTGAAGGCGGCCCTCGCGGATCAGGGTGTCGCGCTGCGCGGTATCGAGGTCACGGGCGACATCGCGATCGTTGACTTCGAGAACATCCGCTGGCCCGCCGCGGCGCAGGCCTTTGGCCGCGCGGCCGCGGTTCTGAGCAACGAACTTCCGAGCGAGATCTCGACCTTTCGCCTGCGCGTCTACGTGGCGGGCATGCCCATCACCCAGGTCTCGATGACCCGGGCGGACCTCCGGGAAACGGAATACGCCTTCGACGGCGCGTGGGAGAGCTACGCGCGCGCGAAAGTCTCGGACGCGTCGCGATCGCCAGGCCCGACGGGACAATGGGGTCAGTCGGCCGGCCTCCAGATCTACCCATACATCTCGCCCTTCCTGTTCGACCCCGACAATCCGCTGCGGGCCGACGCGGGCGTCGCGGTCGGCGCGGACTGGTCCCCGGCGCGGGGATTCTATCTGTCCGGCGCGGTCCGGAGGAAGTTGGTCGGCAACCTCGATGAGGCGAACCGGCCCTCGAACTCGAGCCTGCCCCACGTCCGGTCCGACGCCTGGCTCTATGCCAAGGAATCGGACTTCTATCTGCCCTACCTGACGGCGGAGTATTTCACCCGGCCGGGCGAGGACCTCTACGCGCGCGTCTCCGTCGGGCTCCTGGAGCGGATGTTCGGCGGCGTGTCCGGCGAAATGCTCTGGGCCCCGCCCGGCCAGAAGCTCTCCTTCGGCATGGACCTCAGCTATGCGCGGCAGCGCGCCTACGACGGCGGCTTCGAATTTCAGGACTACGACGTCGTGACGGGCTTCCTCTCCTCCTACTACGACTTCGGCGAGGGCTTCTACGGCCAGGTCGACGTGGGCCGCTACCTCGCCAAGGACTGGGGCGCGACCTTCGCGATGAACCGCCGCTTCAACAACGGATTCGAGTTCGGCGCCTTCTTCACGCTGACCGACGTGAGCTTCGACGACTTCGGCGAAGGGAGCTTCGACAAGGGCATCGGCCTCAGCATTCCCCTGACCTGGATGACGGGAAAGCCCACGCTGGAACGCACGGGCATCCTGATCCGGCCGATCCAGCGCGACGGCGGCGCGCAGCTCTCCGTCCGTAACCGCCTCTACGAGCTGACCCGGCCGGCACGTCAGGAAGAACTCGCATCGCGCTGGGGGCGCTTCTGGAGATGATGAGATGGCTTTCCAGATGCCTCGCGCGCGTCCCGTGGATTCCGGCGCTGCTGCCCCTGACACTCGCGGCCTGCGCCGTGGGCGGACAGATCGGCACGCAGGGGCAGCGGATTCTGCCCGCCATGCCGGGCATCGACCGAAGCCAGGCCGAGCAACTGGCCGCGTCCGGCGCGCCGCGGATCCAGCTGACCCTCGTCGATCAGGGCCTGTCCGCGCTTCTCGTGAAGACGGGCCAGCAGGGCAACGTCACGCGCTGGCGCACGATCGACAACACGCAGGTCTACACGCGGGACGGGCTGATCATCGGGACGCGCGGCCTGTCCTTCGACCTGATCACCGCCGAGACCGGCGAAGCCGCCGCCGCGATCCTCGGCCAGAGAAGCGCCCGGATCACCCGGTTCCACTCCTATCTCGACGGCGACGACCGGCTCAAGATGCGGGCCTTCGTCTGCGACGTCGTCCCGGGCGGTCCGGAGGAAGCGCGCCTGCCCGACGGCCGCGCGATTCCGGGACGCCTGGTTCGTGAGGAATGCCACAACCCGGAGATGGATTTCACCAATCTGTACGTCCTGAGCAACGGGCGCATCCTCCAGACCTCGCAGTTCATCAGCGCGCGGGCTGGCCGCGCCCAGATCGTTTTCCCCCCCGCATGACCCATATTGGAGACGTTATGAGGCACGCTGCCATTACGAGTCTGGTGCTCTTCATGAGCGGATGCGGGATCATCTATCATAGCCCCGAGATCCGCGAGGGCCCGGTCGATGGCGGAAAGATCCGTGTGATCGACGTCACACCCGAGACGGTGATGCTCGCCAACCGGCAACCCTATCAGCCGCGCCATCTCCCGTCCTCGTTCGACTCGTCGGGCGGCTCGGGCCCCTATGGCATCGAGGCGCCGCCCGATCCGGTCTACCTGCCGGAGAGCCGGCCCGTCGAACTCGTGGCGCGCCTGCCACCGGTCATGCCGACGGCGCCCTACCGGATCGGCGTGGGCGACGTGGTGGTGCTCGCGACCAAGAGCGTGGGCGGCACGGCGGAGGAACTCTCGGGCCTTCTGGCCGCCGAGAACCGCCGGCAGGGCTATACCGTGCAGGACGACGGGTCGATCGCCATCCCGGACGTGGGCCGTGTCCGCATCGCCGACATGACGCTGGAGGAAGCGGAATCGGTGCTCTTCCAGCGCCTGCTGGAGCGCCAGATCGATCCGTCCTTCAGCCTCGAGATCGCCGATTTCAACGCGCGCAAGGCCTCGATCGGCGGAGCGGTGGCCAATCCGGGCGTGGCGCCGATCACCCTGATCCCGCTGACGCTCGACAACGCGCTCGCCGCCGTCGGAGGGATCAACGCCTCCGACCGGGACAGCGCCGTGATCCGGATCTATCGCGACGGCTCTCTCTACCAGATCCCGGTCAAGGACTTCCTCGAAAGCCCCCGGTATCAGAAGACGCGGCTCGCCGACGGGGATTCGGTCTTCGTCGATACGGAATTCGATCTCGGCAAGGCCGAGGCGTATTTCCAGCAGCAGATCCGCCTCGCCGAGTTTCGCCAGGAGAACCGCTCGAACGCGCTGCAGATTCTCTCGCAGGAAGTCGAGCAGCGGCGCGGCGACCGGGAAGCCTTCAGCGCGCGCCTCGAGCTCGGGGCCGAGCCGCGGGACTACATCTACATGAACGGCGAGGTCCGCAAGCAGGGACGCTGGCCCCTCCCCTATGGCGAGATGGCCACCCTGGCCGACGCGGTCTACGACGGAGCCACCGGATCCTCCAACATCACGGGGAACCCGAAGGAGGTCTACGTCCTGCGCGGATCGACCGACCCGCGGGAATTCGGCGCCGTCACCGCCTGGCATGTCGATGCGAGTTCGGGGATCGGGATGATGATGATGACACGCCTCCAGCTTCGCCCGGACGACATCGTCTTCATCGCGGAGCAGCCGGTGACGCAATGGGATCGCGTGATCAAACAGCTGTCGCCGAGCCTTCTCAGCGTGCCGCTGGGCGAGGCGGTCCAGTAGCCGGATGCGCCGTCGCCGGGGTCATCGCCGGCGCATTCCAGATCCTCCATACTTCGGTCAGGTTCCGCGAACGAGGATTCGACTTCGTTTCCGGAACCAGATCTCCTCATGCGCGATAAGCCTGATACGAAGTTGGAGAAATCTCGGACTATGCGCAAAGGTGACAAGGACGCTCGCCAGAAAGCCTGGCTTGATGGTGAGCGGCTGACCATGAAATTCGGCCCCGCGACGGCGCGGGCTATCGGAACGTTGCTTTATGTCGGGGAGGATCTGGCGCATTTCGAACGCGCGGCCTTCCTCAAGGCCGTGTGGCTGCGGAGCCAAAATCCGGGACGAGCACACCGCTTGATCTACCGCGTCTGACATGACGCACCTGCTTGACCGCGCATACGACGAAGCCCCGGAGGGTGACTCCGGGGCTTGCTTAAGCCGCTGATCTTGCTTATGATCTTTGGTTGCGGGGGCAGGATTTGAACCTGCGGCCTTCAGGTTATGAGCCTGACGAGCTACCGGGCTGCTCCACCCCGCGGCTGTTTTTGATCGTACGGAGATTGGTCTCTTTCTAGGTTTGGCGGTGACCTACTCTCCCACGTCTTGAGACGCAGTACCATTGGCGTGACGGCCCTTAACGGCCGAGTTCGGGATGGGATCGGGTGTTTAGCCGTCGCTATGACCACCAAACCGAGGAAGAGACCGGGCGCTTTTTGTGCGCCCATGAACATCAGTGTTGTTCCAAGTTGTGCTTTTGAGTTTTGTCCTGCTGTTGCTGGATCAAATCAAGCCAATCGAGCAATTAGTACCGGTCAGCTGAACGCATTGCTGCGCTTACACCTCCGGCCTATCGACGTGGTGGTCTTCCACGGCTCTCAAGGGAGACCTTGTTTTGAAGGGGGCTTCCCGC
>JAMHVU010000123.1:0-11548 GCA_035911355.1 Sphingobium sp. | reverse complement strand
ATGAAATCGGCTCCGGCGCCGCCGGACACGGTGTCGGCGCCGTCGCCGGCCTGGATCTGGTCGTCGTCGAGCCCGCCGAAGATCCGGTCCCGGCCCGCGTCGCCATAGAGCAGGTCGGCCCCGGCGCTGCCGTAGAGGCTGTCGTCGCCGTCGCCGCCAAGGACGGTGTCGGCGCCGATGCCCCCGTCGACCGTATCGTTGCCGAGCTCGCCGTACACGAGGTCGTTTCCGCCCTCGCCGTAGATGAAATCGGCGCCGTCGCCGCCGCGGATCGTGTCGTTGCCATCTCGGCCGCCCACGCGGTCGTCGCCGCCATAGCCGAAGATCTGGTCGCCGTCCGAGCCGCCGTAGATCGTGTCCGCGCCGGGCGTTCCGTAGTAATACGCGAGTGCTCCAAAGCCATTGGAAATGACAATTGCGTCAGCAAAAGATGCTGGAGTTATTTTATTTTTCATAGTGTTCTGCATCCAAAATCATCCGCCATGAAAACGCGGAAAATTGACGTCGAAAATGCCCATGGGCATGGCGCTATCCCAATGAAACAACGCGAACGTTGATTGATCGGTCAATTATTTTCACAAGTACGAGACATATCGTCCAACGAGTATTTTCAATGCCATTCATGAGCGCCGCGAATGAGTGGCGCGCCATGCACCCGCGAAGCGCGCGTCCTCGGCAGACGGATCTACGAAGTGGCGACGGTCATTCTGACTCGGAGCTCAATCGAGAGCAGCCTGCGGACATGGGGATTGAAACTCCGCGAAAGGATCGGCTTCAAACGCGCCGTGGTGAGGGAGTGCGCAGGATGGCCGGGTGGACGTAGGGCAGCGCGAGGTCCGGCCGCTCCTCGACGGCCCAAAGCGCATAGGGTTCGGCGGTCGCGCCGACGGGCTAGATCACCGAGGCGACGCGGCGGCCGAGATCCGTCACCGCGCCTGCGGCCCGTTCGATGAGCCGGAACGGATAGGGCTCGATGAGCCTGAGCTCGATCACGCGCGCCCGATGGCGTGAGCTCGATTGCGCCCGCGAAGGCGATCGCCGCCGTGGGGTCATCGGTCGCATGGAGCATCAGCCGCTCGAAGCGGATGCCCGCCCGCAGCGTGACCTTCCACAGCGCCGAGGCTCACCGAAGGAGCGGTCGCGTGCCGCATGGCAGGGACAGCGGCCGCCCCGCGGCGACCTGCCCCGTGATCGTCGCGGAGGTCTCGGTTCCAGAGGCGCTGAACCCCGAGAGCGTGGCGATCTGGCCGCCGCCGGAAAGGCTGATCACGACGCTGATCACGACATAGAAGCGCGCCGGACTGGCGGTATCCCATCCGCGACAAGCTATGTCAGCGCGTCGGCGCTCGCGGTGATCCGCAGCTTCGGAGGATTGGGCGAGGTGGGGGTGACGGTGACCGCGACCGTCTGACCGAGTGTGGACGCAAGACGGTCGAACGCGCCCGCCAGCTCTCGAAAGGGCGCGCTCAGGTCGCCAAAGGGCAGATCACACCCGGTCGAAAGGTCGAGGACCGGGAAGTCGATCGCGGGGAGCGAGAGGTTGAAATCGTCGAAATCGAGGCGAAGCCTCGGCACCGCCGCGTCGATCAGGAGAACGAAGGTGACCGACCGCTCCGTCGATTTCCCCCCGATCTGGGCCGCCAGACTGGCGCGCGCGGCGAGGGCGGCCCGGACCTGGTTGGGGTTGGTGAGGTCGATCCGGACATCGCCCTGGAACACGCCATCGACCTGCCCCGGGCCATGCGGCAGCCGAAGAAAGCCCGGCGCTGTCGCCGACCACCGGACTTCCAGCGTCGAGAGCCTCCGGCGCGTCTCCTCCCAGCGGGGATCGGGGCTCGCGGGCGGGGTGAGCGCATCTGCCGCGATGAAGGCTCTGTCGATCGCGACCGGCCGCGGCAGATCGGCCCGGAGATGGACCCGCGCGGCCGCGTCGGCTCCGGCGCGCAGGACGATGGCCCGGGCCAAAAAGAATGTGTCTTCGTCCCGCGCGTTGCTCTCGAACCCGAACCAGGCGGCACCGCCACCATGGCAGCCACAGCGCGACGCTGCGCGCGCTCGGCCTCGAACTGATGACCGCCCCCCGCCTCGTCGCCCTGCTATCCACCGACGAGGCTTTCGCCCGGAAGCAGGGACGCGCGGGCTGAAATATGTCCTGGGAGGATCTCTGGACCGCGCTCCTCGCGAAAACCTCCCGCCGCCTGCTGCGCGGCGACGCCGCGAAGGGACAGGATTCCAGGGGCGCTCCGCTGACTTTGGACCCCGCCTTCCTGAGCCGGGTCGAGGAAGATCCAGGCGATCTCTGGGCCGAATACCGCGTGGACGGATAGATCCCCGGCGAGACTCGACCATAAAGGCGAGCGCCTCCAGCCGCGCACGCCAGCCGATACAATGAAATCCATTACGACCAAAGACGGCGGTATATCTGCGAGATGCATAGGGAAGCGCCGCACGGCGGGTCAAGGTTTTATGCCGGTAATGCCGGCTTATCGGGCATCTTGCGAGTGGCGGGCGATCACCCTCCAAGTTTCTCTTCCAGATCGGACATGAGCCGCAGTGACCTCTCTATCCGCGCGCACCTGCGTGGCCCTCGGCCGAGTGCGTCGCTTTAGGCTTCTGCCGAGTCCTCCGGCCGGTCCTCCGCCAGCGCTTCGATCAGAAAGCGCGCCTGGCGCCGGTCCTTCTCTGTCTTGAGCCAATCGCGGCCTTGCCGTCGATCCGCGACGATCAGCTTGTGGATCGCGAAGTGCTCTGGTTGCGGGATCTGCGCGAGCACACCGGTTCGGTAGATCACCGCTGCCGGAATCGGGTCAGCGATCAGAAAATTCAGATGGCGCCGCGCCTGCGCGGTGACCCCGAGCGCGGCCAGCCGACGGATCCCCTCCTCACCGAAAGCGGGGGTCAGATATTCCACCAGCGCGGTCCCTTTGCTCCGCCGCCAACGCCAGGCGGGCGCGTTGTCAAGCACGGGCACCGGATCGAAGGAGAAATCCGAGAGCACTGCTGGACGGAAGGCTCGGCATGGTCGTCGAGCGCGAGTGAGATCCGTTCGAAGCTCGCGATGTCGAGGTCGCCAGTCTGGGCTGTATCGTCGAGCCGATAGCGCAGTCCGAGCTCGCCCTCGTAGAGCCGGAACGCATGGGTACCGACGATCGTGCGCCCAGGCGGAAGACCCCTGCCCCGGCCATGACCGCAAGCAAGCTGCCCATCGTCGGATCGAGCCCCATGAACCCTTCCGCGCGCGGTATCGAACCAAGCGTACACTCGCGGCTCCGGTTCTCCGCATTTGCTCTACGGGGCGCCAGACTCACGCGAACGGGAGCACCCCCTGCGCCTTGTCTCGATTTAGGCGAGCCGGCAGCGGACAGTATTTATTATGGTGGGAAACTGCCACGGACAAGTCGAACGATATCGACACCCTCATTCTCGTACTCGGTCGGCTGGAGTGACGGGCGGAAGCGATATGTGAACGCCAGTGGATAAATTCCGCGCCGGGTGGGCGGCAAGCTGGAGTGCCATGTCGCCGACGTCGGTCCGGAGCTTGCCGCGATGGTTTGGCGATGAGTACCCGGAATGAGGTCAGGCAAGCGCGGCCCCTCCGCGTGAAGGCGGTCTGCGCATGACATTTTTTGGTGGATTCAAGCTTTTCGGGTGGGTCACCCCTGTCCTTTCATGCACGTCGCGCTCATTGCAACGCCGGTGGCATGTTCTGCTTGGCTCCGTGGAGGAAGTCTAACGAGCTTCCTGGCTTCCTCTACCCTTTGGGAGAGGGATAGGGGTTCCGGATCGATCGTGGCATTCGAGATGCGCCGGGAGTACCGCGCTGCGGAACTCCTTTTCTATTCGAAGGCAAGTTGGAGTCGTAGGCCGATTCGCGACAGTGGGCGCGAGATTGTCCGCGGACAATTCAATCTGTCTCTCGGCGTTCCTTCTGCATGCCGGCCGCCGCCGCGAACGCATCGACCGGAGATAGACCCACGGATTGAAATGTGCTGCGTGGCGTCCGAAGATCAGCGCACGGAAATAATGCGTGGGTGAACGCAAATTCGCTGCGAGCGCGACAATGATACAGATGGTCGCCGTGGTGAACATCTCTCCGCGCTCGTAGAGCGCCCGCGCATAATCGGCCTCATTGACACCGATCATTGGGGCCAAGGATCTTGATAGCTCGACTACATCCTTCACACAGGTGATGGGATGGCTCGCAAAGTCAATTGCCTCCGAACACTCCGAAAGCAGTAGGTGCTCGGCATCGGAGGGATCGCTGTCGTTACGTGTGACGATCGGCTCCTTATTCATAGGTTCTTTTTTGAGGATATAATGGTGCCGGTCAAAATGGCCGTCATTGACGGACATTTCATTCGTGCTGACGGCGCAACGAAGGGCTTCGAGGGGTGGAAGGCGCGAGAGTTCAAACTCAAGCTCTTCGACAGAAACGCGGCGTCGCAGCAACCGTTGGGTCGACAGCAGCGTCGGGTCATCTGGATGACGCTCGAGGGCGCGAGCCAGGGCCGCGCGCAATCGTAGACGCAGGAACCGTAGGCGCTCAGTCTGCCGCTCGACTGCGGCGGCGAGTTCGGCGAGACCGGGGAGGCGGTCGAACAGTGGCTGGAGGTCGAATCCGAAACACAGGCGGCTTCCGGTTTCCGGGTCGGAGCGGGTGAAGCGCTTGCGGTTCGGGCTGTCGCGACGAACGAGCAGCCCGAGTTCTTGCAGGATGGCGAGGTGTCGGCGCAGTGTCCGATCCGAGATACCCGATAGCCGTGCGCAAAGTGTCGCGTTCGAGGCGAAGACGGAATGGTGCCGCCGCTGCGGCGGCAGGCAGGAGAGAAGGGCGTCCAAGGTGGCGATGACAGGGGGTTTGAGCGAGAGACTGGAGGCCGCTCCACGCACGATTGCGATGGTAGTGAACCGATCGGGAATTTCGTTGTCCGCGGACAAACCGATGGCGGGCCGCGCAGGCGCGCGGGCTGTGATCTGCTGGAATGCCATGATGTCGGGCGCGAAGCCGCACGAAGGGCCGGAGAGTCACCAAGAGGGCACCAAGCACAAAATACCGGCCCTCGAAAGGTGAGGGGGAATTGACTGCGCGTGGGGAGATGCTAGATCTGAGAGTGCAAATCGACAGATCGGGCTCTCCGAGGTTTATCCTTGGGGGGCTCTTTCCTTTTGGGGTCGCGCGATCTCCTTTCTTTGTGACGGTTGCCCTATCCTCGGCCGGAACGGGTCGAGGTCTTCCACTCATTATGAAGGCGCAGCACAAGCTCGGAGGCATGAGCGCGCATCCACTCGGCGAAATCGGGTGTATCCCGGGCGGAGACGCGGATCGTCAGTCCCGCGGGCGCGTCGTGGATCTCCGCGATGCGCGTCAGGTCAGTATCTGTCACCATGGTGACGGTTCGCGGAGCAGGGTCGCCCTTCGGCCCGGCGGCGAGGCTCTCGAATATCATTGCGAAGCGCTCGTCGGACGGCCGCTCCGCCAGCGCGGATGCGAGGCTTTCCGTTAGCGCGGCCAGATCGACGTGGCTTTCATGCGCCTTGTCCGCGAATTCCTCCCAGCGCCGGCGGCCTACCCCATGCGCCGGTCCGATGATCTCGACGACACTGGCCGGAACTCGACGCGCGACCTTGCCCATGCGTGACAGCATGGGCCTATCCACCGCGAGTGCGTCGAGGATCACCCTCTGTTCATATCCCGCGCGCGCGAGCTCGGCTGCAAAGAGCGCCTTCTCGATGAAGCTTGGATCGAGCCGCTGGCTGTTCTCCTGTCCCTGCGCGAGAACGGCCTGCTCGTCGCTGAGCGAGCGGACGAGCGCCTTCGCCGGCATGCCGATCAGCCGCAGGGCCCGAAGCCTCCGGCGCCCGTAGACGACACGGTAACGGCCAGGGCGGTCCGGAATGGTCCGGACCATGATCGGCACCTGCTGGCCATAGGTTTGGATGCTCTCGAGGAGCCCGGCGATCTCGGGATCGGCGAAGGGCAGGCGATCCGTCGGCCCGTCGTCCTCAATCATCGCCGGATCGATTTCGCGCACCGCGTTGCTCGACAAGTCGCGAAGGGTCGATTTTACCCCCGAAATCGCGCCGGTATTCGGAAAGCGCGGCTCCGGCGCCGCTGGCATGGGCGGCGGTTCGGCGCCGCCGGAGGGCGGGGCAGGGGGCTGGAAGAGATTTCGCCGCGCCATCAGCCTCTCCGTCCCCAGGCGGTCTGAATGACCTGTTCGAATTCAGCCGCCGCACCATTCATGCTCTCGACGATCCGCTCCAGAGTCTTGCGAACCACCTGTCCCGGATCGAGCTCGTAGATCGTCTGCTGCGTCATCGCGGCATCCGAGACCGCGGTGGACTTCAGCACCGCGTTGGTCAGCACCTGATCGAGCAGGATGGAGCGCAGGAAGCCAGCCATCTGCGATTGCGGCACATCGGTGGGTTCATAGCGTGAGATGAGGAACTTCAGGAATTTCCAGTCCGTCGGACCCGTCGCCTCCTCGAGCGTTCGCACGGTCTCTCCGGCCATTTCGAGAAACTGCGCCATGGAGGCGACATCGAGCATGCTCGGAATCACGGTGATGAGTAGTCCGGTGGAGGCGAGCAGAGCAGTCATGGTGGTGAAACCGAGCTGCGGAGGACAATCTATTATGACGATGTCATAGTCAGCCTCGACTTCGTCCAGCGCGATCGCGAGCCTTTGGGTGAAAGGAGGGTCGATCTTGTGCTGCAGCGCATAGGCCGTCTCGGTCTCATATTCGGACAGGAGCAACCCGGCCGGGGCGAGATCGAGGTTATGGAAATAGGTCTCGCGGACCACTTGGCGCAGCGGAACGGGATCCTCATAGCGCAGGGCATCGTAGATCGTGCCGCTCTGGGCGAATTCAAGTTCAGGGCGATACCCGAACATCGTCGTCAAGCTGGCCTGCGGATCCATGTCGACCGCGAGCACGCGATACCCTCGCAGGGCGAACCGTTGGGCGAAATGGATGGCCGTGGTGGTCTTGCTGGAGCCACCCTTGAAATTCACGATCGACACGACCTGAAGCGCGTCACCCTCGCGTCTGCCGGGCAAGTAGGCTTCGCCGTTGCGGCCAGTGCGGGCCATCACGTGGCGGATCGCATCGATCTCGGCGGCGGTATAGAGGCGCCGGCCGCGAGAATCGGTTTCGACTTCCGGGAAGTCGCCCTCCTGATGGCGGGTACGTAGGTTGGACATGCTGATGCCGGTGAGTTCGGACACCTCCGCCGGATGAAACTTGCGCAGCGTCTTGCGGCTGTCCGGCTGGAAGCTGTTTCGCATATGATTGTCGAGCGCTTCGGACAGCCGGGCGGCGCTCGCACTGATCGTGCCCGCGATCGTCCCAGTTATTGGCAATGCCATGGTCATCACACCCGTGCCCCCTGGGCCTCTTTGGTCGACCCTTGTCTCTTCGTCGCAAGACCGCGCGAATTCCGCAGTCTTGCGACGACAATAGCTTTGACATGCAACCCTTGACCGAACAACTGTTTTTTGAACATCCTCTGGGAAGTGGTGCCTTGGCCCGCGAGCGGCGGGGTAAATAACTGTAATAAAACCCGTAATCGTCTCGTCCGGCGGCGGGACTTCGCGTGGGAGTTGGACGCGGCGGCGCCACCTTGTTGGAGTTCGATGGGAAGCAAAATCAGGGCCCCGCGATTCCAGCGCCATGCCGAGCTTGACAAGGCATGCTACCTGGTAGCACCATGTCGACAAGGAGGCTGGTTCCATGAGCGTCAAATCATCCATTTCGCTGACCGACACTCAGGATGCTTTTGCTCGGTCGCTCGTCGAAAGCGGCCAATATGCCAGCCTCAGCGCGGTCATCCAGCAAGGACTGGAACTGTTGCGACGGAATACCGAGGCCGACACCGCCGAGACGGAGGCTCTGCGCCAACTGATTGCCGATCGCGCAGAGGGAGTTTTCGTGTCCAGGGAAGCGATGACCGCGCGGATCGACCAGATGATTGAGCGCAAGCGGCGCGAGCTCGATGTGGACGATTGAATACTTGGATCAGGCCGAGCGCGATTTCGAGATCATCTTCGATCACCTCCACAAGTCCTATATGGAACTCGGTGAGTCGGCGGTGGATGCCTTGGAGCGCGCGGCCGCGCGGGTACGCGGCATTCGGGCGGCCATCGACCGTCTGAGCGCGGCACCCTTCGTTGGCACATCGCGCTCCGACATTCATCCGCGCCTGCGCTTTGTCCGGCGCGAAGCCGCGGCCGTCTGGTTCATTCCGGTTGAGGAACAAGAGGTGGTCCGGATTTTGGCCATCTTTTTCGGAGCGCAGAACCATATCCGGCATATGTTGGTCCGCATGATAAGAGCGCCGCGGGATGCCTGACCGAACGGAGTTGTCGCCATTTCGTTGAGCGAGACTGGTTCCTGAGCGCGCATGGCGTGTCGGAGCGATAGGGATCGCGACCCCGTCATTTGCTTTGTCCCCTCCCGGGGCGGGCAGTTTGCCCGGCGTTGGCCGCGCCGCATGCGGGATATCAAGCGCATCAACGCCGTGGCACTGATCGGTCAGGGCAGGAGGCCGTCAGACGCGGAGAGCCGGGCGGATTGCTCGAATAACGCCGATAAACTGGGGAATGACGAGTTTACCGAGTACTCGCCCGCCCCAGGGTTTCTTGAGACACCGCAGACGGCTTATCTGAGCCGATGGGGGTGTTGAGATGGATGACGCTGAGCACGGAGTAGCTTCGAGCGCGGAGACCTCGGATATCGGAGGCGGCGCGGCTCCGGGCCGGGATCGGCGGATGACGGCGGGGCGCGGTGCTTCGGCTCCTGCGCGGCGAGCCTCTGGAGATCGTGGCGCGCGAACTCGGGGTGTGAGTGCCGGCGGTATTCTCCCCAGAAGTTGGACTGCGCCCCTGCGTGTGGACCATGCGAGCCACCGAATTTCCCCATCCCGGGCCTTCTGTTACGGAGGTCCCATGACAAGACGACACCGCAGGCACAGCGTCGCTCTGAAGCGCATGATCGTCGCAGCCTATCTCGACGGCGAAGCGCTGCTGGCATTGAGCCAGAAGTTCGACATCTGCCGACACCTGATCCGCGGCTGGATCGAGAAGTACGAGCTCGGCGAGTTCGACGATGAGCGGGCCTGTCAGGAATTCCGTGTGGGGCGGGGCGATTGAACATCACCCGGCGAGGGCCTTCAGGAAGCGCTCGCCGAAGAGGCCAGCGAACTGCGCCTTGGCCATCGCCCATTCCCGAGGCGGCATTCTCCACGCCTTCTCGTATCGGTTCAAGATCAGGAACAGAAGTTTCATGGCCGCTTCGTCGGTAGGGAAATGCCCCCTGGCGCGAACCGCGCGGCGGAGCTTCGAATTCAGGGCCTCTATGGCGTTGGTGGTGTAGAGGATGCGGCGGACTGACCTTGGCCCGTGATCCCGGACTGGGAGTTAAATTACTGTCGGGACGGAGTATCATTCATGAGCACAGGACCACGCCGCCGCTTTACGGCAGAGTTCAAGGAGCAGGCGGTCGCGCGGCTGTCATTGCCAGGCGCGACGCAGACCAGCGTCGCGCAGGAGCTTGGCATCACCTCTTCGCAGCTGAAGGGCTGGCGTCTCGAGCTTGAGGCCGCGGGTTCCGCCGAGGCAGCGCGGCGACAGAAGGCCGAGGCTGCCGAACTGGCCGAGTTGCGCCGCGAGAACCGTCGCCTGAAGGAAGAGGTGGAGGTGATGCGCAAGGCATCGGCTTTTTTCGCGCAATGGGCGGCGAGACTATGAGCGCGAAACTCGCCTTCATTGCCGCCCGGGCTGCCGAACACGGCATTCGTCTGATGTGCCGCCTCCTTCATGTCAGCCCGAGCTGGTTCCACGCCTGGCGCGCCACCGCCCCGAAACGGGCGGCGCGCCAAGCTGCGAGGGAAGCGCTTGCCGAGAAAATCCGCGCGACCTTCGAGAACCGCCAACGCCGCTATGGCGCGCCACGCATCCATGCCGAGCTGTGCGCCGAAGGCATACGGATCGCGCGGAAGACAGTCGCTAAGCTGATGAAGAAAAGCGGATTCCGACCGCCACGCCGTGCCTGTGTGGACAGCCTCTGCTGCGCAAGAGCTTTTGAGCGGCACTGAGCACCGGTCGGGTGCATCCATGTGTTCGGCCTGTTCGCGCAGCACCGTACGGCTGCTGGCCCTGATGAAGTCCGCGGGCGGGCTCCCTAATCGCGTCATCGCGCTCGAGGCGCTGTGACCCCGTGGGTTTTGCCCGCCCCCGGTCTGACCGGTTCGTCATCACTACTCAGCTACTCCTACGCCATCCTGCTGCCGGGTGTTATGCGGCTGCGCGGACGACGGTCACGCGGCGGCCGCCGCGTAGACTTCTTTGCGCGCCATCACCGCCCAGGCGACGCGCGCTGTCTTGTTGGCAAGAGCGACCGTAGCGATCTTCGTCGGCTTGCGTTCGAGGAGCTGCGCCATCCAAGGTTGGCGATCAGCATTTTTGCGCACCATGCGCATCACCGCGGTCGCGCCGACCACGAGCAACCTTCGCAAGTAGCCGTCGCCCTGCTTGGTAATCCCGCCCAGCCGTTCCTTGCCGCCCGAGCTGTTGGCTCGGGGGGGTTAGGCCGAGCCATGCCGCGAACTGTCGTCCGGATCGAAACAGCGACGCATCCGGCACGGCCGCTGATATGGCGCAAGCGGTGATCGGGCCGATGCCAGGGATCGTGGCAAGCCGGCGGCTCGTCTCGTCGGCTCGGTGCCAGGCGAGTATCTGTGCTTCGAGCCTGTCGATCTCGCTGGCGAGTGCTCGCAGTTGAGCGGCAAGGCCATGCAGCGCCGAGCGGGCGTGAAGGGGTAGGTTTTCCGGTTGCTCGTGCAATGCCTTGAGCATCGCCGTCACGCCGCCCGTACCAATGCCCGTCACGATGCTGTACTCGGCCAGATGCCCTCGAAGGGCGTTGATGAGCATGGTCCGCTGTCTCACCATCAGGTCGCGGCTCTTGTGGAGCATCAATACCGCCTGCTGTTCGACGGTCTTCACCGCGACGAACCGCATCGTCGGACGGGTCACCGCCTCGCAAATCGCCTCGGCGTCGGCGGCGTCGGTTTTTCCGCGCTTCACATAGGGCTTCACATAGGCGGGTGGCATCAGCCGGACATCATGCCCCAACGCGATCAGCTCACGAGCCCAATGATGCGCCGACGCACATGCCTCCATGCCGACGAGGCAAGCTGGAAGATCGGCGAAGAAGCCGACTACCTCGGCTCGCCGCAGCTTGCGCCGTATCAGAGTGGTCCCGCCGTGGCTGATCGCGTGCACCTGAAAGATGCTCTTCGCGAGATCCAAACCAACGGTGACAACCTCCTGCTTCATTTGCCGTCTCCTAGGAGACCTGTGCGCGGGTGCTGCTGGACGGGCGGGGTCTGTCGTGATTCCCTTAGCCTTGGCAGCGAGTTGAGGTTTGGCATGTCCCGGCGTCGGATTGGTCAGGAGAGCTTCGGTTTCGGCGATCGCCGTAATGCCGTCGGGTCATCGTTGGACGAGCTGGCGAAGCTGATCGACTGGACGCCGGTCGACCAGGCG
>JAMHVU010000122.1:0-1834 GCA_035911355.1 Sphingobium sp. | reverse complement strand
GAGGCCGATGCGTTCTATTTGCACGCCTTCGGGGAAGGCGGTCAGGAGGCGCGAAGGGAGGCTGCCGTCGAGGCAGATGAAGACGCCGCGGTCGGTGCCGCGACGGATCAGGCGACCGAAGGCTTGTTTGAATTTGAGGCGCGTTAAACGGTCATCGAAGGCTGCGCGACCGAATTGATCGCGGCGGGCTTTGTGGAGCAGCGTAGCACGCGGCCACGGGACGCGGTCGAAGACGATCAGGCGCAGGCTGTCGCCCGGCACATCGACGCCGTCGCGCACGGCGTCCGTCCCCAATAAACATGAGTGGATATCGTCGCGGAACATATCGATCAAGGTGCCGACATCGATACCGTCGGCGTGTTGGGAGAACAAGGTAATGCCTGACTGGGATAGCTGGTCGCGGATGCGGCTGTGGACGCCTTTGAGGCGCTGGATGGATGTAAAGAGGCCCAAGCCGCCGCCGCCGCTGGCCGTAAACAATGCGCGGTAGGCGGAGGCGAGTTGTTCGATATCGTCTTTGCGTACATCTTTGATAATGAAGACTTTGGTACGGTTCGCGTAATCAAAGGGGGACGGAATCGAGAAGGTGATCGGTGCCTGGGTCAGGGCATCGGCACCTGTCAAAGCGCGGGCGGTTTCCCAGCCGTCGAAGTTTTCGTCGCTGCCGCCACTGTCGCGTAATGTTGCAGAGGTTACAACCACACTGTGGGCGTGGGGACGCAGGGCATCTGCGAAAGGTTTGACGGGGTCGCGGTGGTGGCGGTAGAGGCCCAAATCAAACATCTGGCCGTCAATTTTTTCGATTTCAAACCAGTCAACGGTTTCATCGGGCGTCTGGCCTGCGCCCAACGAATCGAGCATTCCAATCCAGCCTGTCATCGTCATGCCAGCGCGACGTTCGATTGATCCGGCAACGGCGTCGAGACGTTTGCGGCTGTCGGGAGAGAGTGTTTCGGCCTGCTCGGTCAGGCGTTGGCGCAAATGGGCCATCAGTCGCATCATGGGGGCGCGCAGGCGTTTCAAATCTTCTTTGAGGTCGGCGGCTTTATCGGAGATGCCTTCGAGCAAAGGGTACGGGGCGGTTTCGAGCGAGTAGGGGCTGTTGCGGTTTTCTGATCGCGCATTGACCTGACGCATGACGAGGGCGAAGAAATCTTCGGCGGAACCCTGAAGACTGTCTTGCCCGCTATTTTGTTTCAGGCGTTTGAGCCAGTCTTCGCCGGGCAGGAAGCGGGCGTAGTGCATGACATCATTGAGCATGGCGAGACCTTCGTCATCGCCTGCCAATAAATCCTCGACGCGTTTTTTGAGGCCGCGTGCGCGGGAGCGGCGACCGCCCTCGGGGCCATTGAGCCAGCGGCGCAAATCGTGGGTTTCGCGGCCTGTCAAATGGCCGGCAAAGACGCTGTCGGCGGCATCGAAGACGTGGTGGCCTTCGTCGAAGATATAGCGGCTTGGGAGGGCATCTTCGGTGCCAGCCATTGCAGTTTGCGTCATGACGACGGCGTGGTTGGCGATGACGAGGGGAGCGTGTTTCGCCTTACGCAAGGCACGTTCGACGTAGCAGCGATGGTAGTGGTCGCAGGCCGAGTAGATACATTCGCCGCGCTGGTCGGCAAGGCCTGTGCTCAGCGCGTGGCCGATAAGACCCGGAAGCCAGCCCGGAAAATCGGTGCCGGTCAGATCGCCGTCGCGTGTTTCCATGATCCAGCGGGCCATCAATCCGGCGGAGATTGCGGTATTGATTTGTTTGGCGAGGCCAGCGGCGGAGGCAACATCATCGAAGTTGAGTAAGCAGAGATAATTCTCGCGGCCTTTGCGGATCGCGACTTTC
>JAMHVU010000121.1:0-2002 GCA_035911355.1 Sphingobium sp. | reverse complement strand
AGACGAGCTTCAGAAGGCAGAGGCCGCTGAAAAGCGCCTGGCTTCACAAAACGGCTTTGTCGACGGGTTGCGCCGTGAAGCTGAAGCCATCGGCAAAACCCGCTCTGAATTGCTCGAAATCAAAGCCGCGCAAATGGGCGTTTCTTCACAGGCCGCGCCTTTCATTGCAGCCCTGAAAGAACAAGAAGCAACGCTTATCCGAGGCGGTGCGGCTGCAAAGCAATATCAATGGGCGCTTCAGGGCGTCCCTGCACAGTTCACCGATATTGTCACCTCTATTGCCGGCGGGCAGAATCCATTGCTGGTGTTCCTGCAACAAGGCGGCCAGCTCAAAGACATGTTCGGCGGCGCAGGCAATGCCGCCCGGGTGCTGGGGGGCTACGTCGTCGGCCTGATCAACCCCTTTACCCTGGCCGCGGCTGCCGCCGGTGCGCTTGGCGTGGCCTACTACCAAGGCAGCAAAGAGGCCGACGCCCTGGCCCGCGCCATCATCATGACGGGCAATGCCGCCGGTGCGTCCGTGGGGCAGCTGCAAGACATGGCCCGCGCCGTCTCTGCTGGCACCGGTGCGACCCAAGGCGCCGCCAATGAGGCCATCGCCGCAGCGGCCAACAGCGGAAAGATCGCTGCCGGCAATATCGAGCTTGTCTCGGCCGCTGCCATCAAGCTCAACAAGGCGGTGGGGCTGGAAGTCGCCGACACCATCGACAGCTTCGCCGAGCTGGGCCGCGAGCCCGTCAAGGCATCCGAAAAGCTCAACGAAAAGTACAACTACCTCACCGCCTCGATCTACACCCAGATCAAGGCGCTGGAAGAGCAGGGCAAGACCCTCGAAGCCGGCGCCATGGCCCAGAAGGCCTACGCCGACGCGATGAGCGGCAGGGCTGACCAGGTGATTGCCAACCTCGGCCTCATTGAGCAGGCGTGGAAGGGCATCACCGGCGCCGCAAAGTCCGGCTGGGATGCCATGCTGGGCGTCGGCCGTCAGGCCACCATTGCCGACCAGATCGCCGAGCAACGGCGCGCCGTCGAAGCCATCCGCAGCGGCGCCGAGGCGGGCAATATCGACGCGGCTCAAAAACGCCTGGCCGCTCTTGAGGCCGCGTCCGCCGGTCAAGCAAAGTCAGCCGCAGCAACGGCCGAGGCGGGGCGCCAAGAGCAAGCCCGCATTGCCTGGCTCAAAGAGGGCGACAAGTACCTGTCCCGCGCCGAAGAGCGCGAGCGCGCCATCACCCGCGCCCGCAACGAAGGCGCCGCTGCCGGCCTGTCTCAGATCGAAATCGAAAAGCGCGTCGCCGACATCCGCGAAAAGCTCGCCGACCCCAAGGGCCGCAAGCCCGCCAAGTCCCAGGAATCCAAAGACGCCGAAGAGCTCCAACGCATCCTCGACCGCATCGGCGGCAAGAGCACCGGCATTGATGCGGGCTACTATTCCGACCTGCAAAAGCTCTTCAAGGCCTACAGCTCCGGAAAGCTCGACATTGACCGCTACCGCCAGGCTGTCGAACAGCTCACCACCCAGCAAGAGTTTTCAAAAAAGCTCATGGGCGACACCGCCGCCCGCGAGAAAGAGCTCATCGGCCTCGACAACACCGCCGCCGCCCTCGAAGAGCAATACCGCCTCTACGGCCTCACCAAAGGCCAGATCGACGCCCTCGCCGTCGCCCGCGCCGAGGAAAGCCTCGCCCAGGCCCGCGCCAACCTTGAGGGCGAAGAGACCATCGCCCGCCTTGAGCGCGAGGTGGAAGCCCGCAAGCGCATTCGCGACGCTCAAACCAAGCTCGACACCAACGCCGAAGCCGCCCGGGCACTCAGCGCACTTGGCCCGCTTGGCGACAAGTTTGACCTGAAGATCGACACATCCAGCCTGAAATCCGCTTTCTCCGGCCTGGGCGACCCGCTGGCCGGCGTGATCGACAAGTTCCAAACGCTGATTCAGCTCAATGCCAACTACGGCAAGCAGGTGGAGTTGATCGGCAAGGCCAAGCTGGGCAGCGCCGAC
>JAMHVU010000120.1:0-176601 GCA_035911355.1 Sphingobium sp. | reverse complement strand
CATGCGCCGCCGGTCACGTAGCGAAAACCGTAGTGCCCCAGTAATTCCAGCGCCTGCGGCATCATCGGGAAAACGCCCCACATCACCATGACTGCATCCGGTGCGGCGAGGTGTCCGACCGGCATCGCTTTCATTTCGTCGATCGTCATGCAATCGTAATGAGCCTGAGGCGACTTTTCGTAGCCCTTGTCGGTCCGCATCTCATAGGACCACGCCGGATCGATATGGATGACGGGGAAGCTGAATGGCGAGAGGGCGCCGAAAGGCCAGGCTGCGGCGGTCATTCGAGTCCCAGCGCTGCCTTGTAGGTTTCGAGCAGCGCGTCTGCTTCCTGACGGGCGCTCTTCTCCATTCTACGCAGACGAACGATCGCGCGCATTGTTTTTGCGTCGAAGCCCGTGGCCTTGGCCTCCAGATATGTATCCTTAATATCGTCGCCGATGCCCCTCTTTTCTTCCTCCAGGCGCTCGATACGCTCAATGAAGAGCAGTAGCTGTTGGGCAGATACATTTTCACTCATCATCAAATCTCCGGCTGGGCGAGGCTCTCGCGAATGCGACGGTCGAAGCGCTTTTCCATTTCGCCATATCTGGGCAGGGCTATGAGCTGCCCGGGCGACGTGACGCGCGGGGTTGAGGGTGGAGAGGACGCATGATCCCTGAATGATCCCTCCCCACCCTCTTTCCCACGCCGGCGAGATTGCGCCACCGGCGTAGACTGTGCCTCGGGCGTCAGGGGCGCCGCCGCCGGCGGCACCCCTCCCTCAGCGCTCTTGGCGGGCAGCCCTGTTTGGCGCTTGGCGCGGCCAGATGACCGCGCGATGGGGGGCTCGCGGCCCGTACCATGCTGCCCTCTCGGTATATCGGGTTGGGGCTTGGCGTCAGCCACCGGCGGGCACCGGCTGGCCAAGCCCCTCTCGCCATCCTCGCCCGTCCGCATTGTCTCAGCGGGAGGCGGCGAAATCCTTGTGCGGCGGATCAGCGGGTCCGGGCGCATCCTGCCGCCCGTCCGACTGTGACCCCAGCGCGTGAGCACGGCCATCACGCCACCTCCCGCTGTACCATGTCAGTCAGGTTGATTGCGCGCGCGCTCATGACAGGCGCCCTGTCGTGCTGGCACTGGTCGCGGCGGCGAGCTGCGCGGCGAAGCCAGCGCGCTCCAGCGCTTTTACAAGCGGTGCGTCGTCCATCGTCTCCAGCGCGGTGGCGAGGATGGCGCGGGCGGCCGCTTCATCCTCGGCGGCGATGACACGGGCGATGAGATCGCCGGTCATGGCGGCCGCGACCTCGGCGCCCTCCTGTGCGATCATGCGATCCGTGATGCTCTCTGCATCATCCGGCGCGACGGTTGACTCAGCGAAGCTGGACACGGCGCCGTCGCGCCCGCGCCAGTTTTCGTCAATCGCCTCAAATATCTCCGGGCCGAAAATCAGGCGGCCCTGGTACGGCTCGATCGCCGCGAGATCCATTTCGCCGACATCATATGACAAAGTGACGTGCGGGATGTAGCTGGGCCAGTCCCAGCTTGCGCCGCCCTCCACCATTTCCTTGTGCCGCCACTGAAAGGCGCTGTCCTGAAACAGCAGTGCAACGGCGCTGCCATCGCCCATCCGCTCGACCATGCGGGGGCCGCCGGGGCCGACGATCAGGTCCGCGTCGGACGGGTACGCCGCCATGGACCACCAGTTTACGGGCCGCCGCGAATAGGTGATCGTGGCGTGCAGATCATCCGGAGAGAGTGTGGCGGCAAAGCCCTGCGCCTGTGCCCAGGCGAGCAGCTCTGACGCATTGAGCAGGCGGCGATATACATAGAGCGGTCGGGGATCGTCACCCGCAAAACTGGCCTTGCGCGGAGGGGCAGGTTTCAGATCGTCGGGGTCGGTCGCTGGCGCCCGGTCATTGGCTGGCGCGCTGGTGACGATGACGGGAGGCGAAGCCTCGCTACCGGAAGGGGCATCTCCATCGTCGCGCCGCACGAAGCCCTCGCCGTAGGTCTCGCGGAAGCTGTCTTCCGTGCGGACCCAGCCGTTTGCGGCGTGTGCCGCATCGGTCTCGGCGGTCGCCTTGAGGTCGGTTTCCTCCTCGACCACGCGGCGGACGATCGGTGCCGCTACATCGGCGCCGTAGTTGAAATCCGTCCACCAGCGCGCCGGCCCTTTGGTAAAGGAGTCCGTGAGCAGATCCGCATCCGACTTGATGACCTCCAGCTTCACCTCGGCGTGAACCTCGCCCTGGGCGCGGCTGGAGCCATTGTCCGTGGTCATGGTCTGCGAGAGCACGATCTTTGCGATCGCAGCGTCCATGTAAGCGCAAAGCTCTTTGAAATCGCCCACGCCCGAGCGCGCCGCGCTCAGCAGCTCGACCTGCATTCCTTCCGGCACGATAAACCCGGTATCCTGCGCGATCGCCTGAAGTGCGGCGAGAAGATTACGCCGGTCCTGATCCGAAGACCCGCGCGGATAGGTGCCTTTCGCGGTCGGCGACCCAAATTTATCGAGGAAGATGTTCCAGAATTTCAGGCCATTGCGCTTAAAGAGGACGGGCCAGTAGAGCCAGTGGGCGAGGCCCAGGCCATAGGGCTCATCATCATGCTGGCCGCCGGCCGTGTGGACCCAAAATTTTCTATCGGGCAGCGCCTCGCCACGCATGTTCTGTCGGGTGAGCAGGCGCAGATCGCCATCTTTCCCCCAGCGGAACCGGCGCGCGTGGCGGACCTTGATCCAGTCCCAGCTCCACGCGGCGGCCGTACCGCCCCAGCCCATCTCCGCGACCGCATAGCCATAGAAGACACCCATGAGCATCTTGCGGGTGATATTGTCCCACCCCACGCTTTTGACCTGCTCGTTGAAGGCCTCGGCGGCTTCCTCAGCGCGCGGGTCATCATCATTGCCCGGTATGACCTCCCAGTCACGGGCGATGACGGCGCCGAGGCGCTGCTGGAGCGTGGCAAAGACCTGATCGTCGCGCAGGATTTCATCATACTGCCCCCAGTCGATCGCGCCGGAGAGGAGCGGGTCGCGCGACTCCACGAGGTCCATGACGTAGGGCGCTGTGATATCCCGCCCGTCCCGTGTCGTGGCGATCTCCATGCGGAGAGGCGCGGCAGGCTGGGATAGCCTGATCTTTGCAGGGCGTTTGCTCATCGGAAGGAGAGTCCGTGGTTGCTGTTGCGGACGGTGCCGAAGCCGCGCGCTGAAATCGCAAATTCACCCGCTAACGCCCGATGGGTGCCAGTGGTGTGGACCTCCATTGGGCCGAAATCGTCGTCTGATGCAGCCTGGAGGTGCATCAGCGCGATCGCGGTGTCGCCGTGCCGCTTTCCCTTCGACCCATCGGCTTTGGAGACAATGGACCGGTCTGGAATTTTGGGGATGCCGCGCACCAGCTTGACCATGCGGAGATCTTCGAGCACGCCCTCGTCCTCCGGGATGATCGTCGTGCGGTCTTCGATTCCCGCACGCAGCTTGGGCATGAATGACAGATATGTGTTGTCGCTGGCCTTGACGGCCTCAATGCGATCGGCGCCCCACTTTTGTTGAGCGAACTCGGCCAGTGCCGATCCGTTCCCCGTCGCGTCCATCTTGCCCGAGCAAAAATTTGGTACTCGCGCCACAATCCAGTTGAGGATGAACTCCTGTTCGCGGAAAGGCACATTCCTCATTTCAAGGATGAAACGCGCAATCAGCCGGCCCTTTTGGTCGTGCTGTCCAAAGGCGAGCGGTGACACGTCACCCGATCGAGCAAAGTCCTGACCGAAGAAGGACCGGCGGAGCGGGTCAAAGTCCCTGATCCACGGAGACACTTCCCGTTCGAGAAATTCGCGGACGAAATCCTGGCGATATTCGTCGGACCGCAGCTCGAACCCGTCTTCGCATCGAAGTCTGATGACGGGGAGTTCGGGGGACATCGCGGCTTTGATGGCCGCTCTGGTGAGATATGTGCCGGACCCCCGCGCCGGTACCACGTCCAGCTCCTCTTCGGCGGCTTCGCCATAGCGCTTGCGAAGGCTTGCCTCCCACGCCGCTTCGCCCTCGGCCGTCCACTCGACGCCTGTGCGGAGGCAGATGCGCCGGTACAGGCCCTGAGCGATCGCATCCTTGAGCGTGAGGCGCATGACGTGGCCCTCCAGCTTGCCGGCCCGGACCTCCTCTATGACCTCGTTGAAAGCATTGTCCTGACCATCATGCGTGGAGATGACGACGACGTGGCTCCCCCACATGGTTAGTGCCATGGCTGCCTTGAGCAGCTCCCTAAATGCGTCATGGAATGCAGCCTCATCTATGATGACCTTGCCCTGCATCCCGCGCAGCGAGCGCGGCTTGGAGGACAGGGCGATGACCGATTTGCCGGAAGGAAAATCGACGCGCAGCGCCTTGATGCCGGACTCACTGCCGTCATCGAAAAGAAACTCCGAGGCCTCTGACGCGATCTCGTTGAACGCTTTGGCGAACTCACCGACATAGCCGATGAACTCGCGCGTCATGTCGAGATTATAGGCTATGTAGTAGACGTTTTCCGGGCGTTCGGCCGGTGCAGCCGTAAGCACCGCGTCTGCCGCAAAGGCGTAAGAAATGCCCGTCCGACGACTCTTTTCAATCAGAAGGAATTGATGCTTCGCAGACAGGGCGATCGCACTTACCTGATATGCGAGCAGGATCTTCAGGTCGCTCACACGACGCCCCCAAAGAGGTGTCTCTTGATGCGCCTGATCGCCTCTTCGTCCGCGCCGGATGCCCGAAGATCCTGCTCGACGGCCGCAAGCGCTGCCGACAGAAAGGATTTACCTGCACAGCGGGAGGGCTGCATTAGGACGACCCGATCCACTGCTGAAGGACAGGGGACGATCATATCTCGATCCCGAGAATGCGGCTCTTGATGCGCCTGATCGTCTCTTCGTCCGCGCCAGACTTGCGTCCCTCATCCTCGGCGGCTTTCGCGGCCGCCCGCTTGGTGATGTCCCGCACCTTCTCGTCGCGGTCCGTGTCGATCTTCGCCGCACTCAGCAGGTCTTTGACAGCGCGGGCGAGGAAGTGGATTTCCTGCCCGCTCATCTCCACCTCTTCCCCGCTGGCGATGGGCATCACGGCGCGGACGGCGATGGAGTTGATGAGCTGGATGAGCAGCTTGCCGCTGGCATTATCGCCCTCGCCGAAATCCTTGGCGAAGGCCTGCGCGACGGCGGTGACCTGCTTCTGCTGGCGGGCGAGATCGGAATATTGCAGGCGATAGCGGCCGACCGCGCTGCGCGATCGCGGCGCGCCGGCCTCCTCCAGCATGGCGACGATATCGTCCGTGGTGGTGCCGCGCGCGATGGCAGCCTGCACAGCCTCCAGCACGCTGGGGGGGAGCTGCTCCAGAGAGGACCGGCGCGCCATTATCTGCCCGTCTTGTGCGGCCAGACGCCGTCCACATTGAGCTTTCCGTCCGCCACGTCGCGTCCGTCGGCGATGATGGTGCCCATCAGGAATGGGCCGAGTGCCTCGACCTCCATCAGGCCAGCGTCGGCGAGCCAGCGCATTTCGCCGGCGACATCGCGTCGCGCGATGCGGTGCCCGGCGCTCGCGAGCAGCACGGCGATATAGTCGTCACTCTGCTCGCCGCCGATGCCCATGAGAAGGTCAAGGATGGCGCGGCGGACAATGGGCTTGAGGGCGTCGGGTATCACTTGGCGAGACCCCGTTGAATGACCGTGTGGACATAGTCATTGAGGGTGGAGAGCTGGCGCCCGAGGCCGTTTTGCGAGGACTCGATAGAGGCGGTGCGGGCTTCCAGGGCGGACAGGGCCTTGAGCAGCTCAAGCCGCGTGGGCGGATCGTCCATGTCCCGCTCCATCGCGTCGAGTCGCTGATTGGTGCCGCCCTGCGCGGATGCGAGATCCCGCACCTCCTTTTGCAGGCCCTCGAAATCAGCCTTGGTTGGGAACTGGCTTTTCAGCCACCACAGGGCGGCGGCCAGCACGATGGGCGCGGCGCTGGTGACGAGCGACATGATGTCGCCCAGGATCGAGAAAATGCCGAGGTCGCTCATTTGACGAGCGCGAGACGGGAGGGCATGAGAGAGGTCCGCTATTGCCGGTGACGGACCCTTTTTGCGCGGGCGCGCAGAGAATATGCCTTGTGGCTGGCGCGGGGGCGCCGGCGGCTAATCCAGAAAATCGAAGATCGTGATTTGTCGGGTATCGGGCGCGGCGCGGCGCACGGGCGCCAGCGCCACGCCTTCGGTTTCATCCGGGCGGGAGAGCAAAGTTCGCAGCCAGTTGCGGCTTGTGCCGAGGATAACGGCGGCATCCCGCGCGTCGATCTGGCGCGCCTTGACCGCCGCAAGGACGGAGCGCCTGCGCGCGCGCGCCACGGCCGTGCGCGCGACAGGCAGCTCAAGATCCTGACGACCATAGACCCATGCCAGACGCGCGGCCTGGTCCGCGCTCACGAGCGCGCGGAATGGGGAGCGCGCAGGGTCTTTGGGGATGGACACGAGCTGCCCGCCATAGGCCGCGATGATCCGCATGGTGTCATAGGCGCCGATATGATCCGCCATCTCCAGCATGAGTGGCGGCCAGTGCTGATCCGGCCGGATATCCTCAGGGATAGGATAGTCCTCCAGCCGGGGCAGATCGTCGCGATTGACGACGCTGCTCACTGGGCGCCACCGGTCCGCGCCCCGCGCAGCTTGCGGCCGAGCAGGCGAATGCAGGAATCCAGATGGGCGGCATCCCAGTGATACACATTATGCACGCCGCCCGTGGCCGTCATGAGATAGTCATAGGCGTCGACGCGGATCAGCCCGGCGGCCCTGAGTCGCGCGTCCAGCGCGAGGATGACGGCGTGGCGGTCCGCCAGCGCCATCGACATATCCGGGTTGTGATACCGGCGATGCTCGGCCAGGCGCTGCTCGGTCGGCCATGACACGCCCTGCCGCGCCGCCCAGCCTTTCAGCCCTTCGATCACCGCCGGGCTTGAGCGCGCGTCCAGAAAGCGCAGGGCCGATATGCCTGTCTGTCGCCGCACGAATGCCGAGAGCGGCTTGTCGCCCGGATCGTCGATCGCGCCCAGCCAGTAGAGCGTCCACCACAGCGCCTTGACCTTGCCGAGATGGGGATTTTTGGCCTGCGGCCCGCCCCAGTCCCGGTTGAGATGGCTCAGCAGGGCGCCCAGATCGGCAATGGACATGTCCGTCATGCTCGCCTTGCCGGTGACGGATTGCTGCACGGCGTGCCGATCCTCCTCATCCAGGCCGAGCCGTGCGCAGGCGGCGCGCACGGCGCCGACCAGCTTGCGGCGCACCGGACTGGCCGGCGCTGCCCCTGTGCGGCCGGGGCTTGTCGCGGGACGAAGCGGGCGCGCCATCAGTTCGGCCCTCCCGCCAGCGCATAGCCGCGCCGCTCCAGCTCGGCGATCAGCGCTGCGTCGTTGAAAATGCCGATATCGACGCCGCTGTCCCGGACCCGCATGGCAAGCGGCGTCAGGCGATATTCGGTATAGTGCTTTCCCCGCACCGCCTTGAGATAGCCGCGATGCACGAGCGCCTGCATCCGCGCGTGGACAGCGCCGCGCGAGCTGCCGGAGAGGCCGAGATGATCGGCGAGACGCTGCATGGTGGGCGGCACGCGATCGCGCGCGAGCAGCTCCACAAAGGCGTCCAGCACGCGGCGCTGGGCGGGGGTCACTGGACGTGCGCGCCGGCCAGCGGCACGCCCTCCAGATCGGCTGCAATGGCGCTGCACAGCAGGTGCAGATCATCCTCGCACAGCATGCTGATGAGCGCGCGACCATCGGCATGGAAGATGCACAGATGGATGCGACCGTCCGCGACATGATAGGCGATGCCGGACCTGCCGCGCCATTGAGCCTTCACCATGTCCGACACCGGCGCGGCGAGCAGGTGGAGGGTGACGGGAGCCAGCGCAGGCTCAGCGTCAATCGTCGTCATGCTCATCCTCCCTGATCGGATCGACCTCGGGCGGTCGCGCGGAGTCGATGAAAAATTCCTCTTTCTGGCTGACCGTGAAGCCACGCAGGCGCAGGCTGGGCTCGCGCGGATCGGCGCCGTCGCCGAGCGCCTTGATGAGCGCCTGCTTGTCGAGGTTCTCACGGGTGCGGACGAAGGCCGCGCCGATGCCGTCGGCCAGTGCCTTGAGCCAGTCGACAGCCGCCTGCGCGCCCAGCCCCTTGGGGAGCTTGAGCGCGGGCGTGGAGGTGCGGATGCCGATGCGGCACCCGGCAATCTCGGTCGATTTGCGTTTGCCATCGGTCATCGCCTCGCCCGCGACCGCCCACCATGTGCGAAGCTGCTCAAAGCAGGCCTGCGACTCGGCGACGAGAGGCGCGCAATAGCGATCACGCTCCGCCTCGATCCGCGCGATGCTGGCCGCGCTATCGGCGTGCAGTTCCGCCATGGTGAGCTGAAGCGCATGGTAGCGCGCCACCATGGCTGTCGCTTCCGCGAGCGAGACCGGCGCGGCGCGCGCGGCGCCCTTGCGGCGCTTGACCGCGCTCACGAGTGAGCCTCCATCGCCAGCTCGATGGTGGCGAGCCGCCGCCATGTATTGAGCAGGCCCCTGCCGTGTGACCAGGTGCAGCTTGCGGTGATGCCCGCGCAGCGAAGCGTGTTGCCTCGCGGTCCGCATTTGTATCGCGCGCCGAAACGGCGAATGAGGCCATGAATGACCACATGGGGATTTCTACCGTCCTCGTGCGCGGTCAGCACATAGTCGCTGGCGGCGATCAGCCGGGCGCGCATGGCGGGGGACATGGGCGCGCTCATTGCAGCGTCTCCCCGGCCGGACGGGCGGAGCGATCAAGCCATCTCCGCCGCGACCAGGCGAAGCGGTCGGCCAGCAATTGCGCCAGCTCCGTGATGAGCGCTGCTTCATGGCCGGGTTTGCAATGCACCGCCGCCTGATCGGCGAGGGCGCAAGCGGCGGCATCCAGCACGGCAGCATGCGCTACGCCGTTGGCGCCGCGCCGCTGCGTCTCGGCGGTGATCCAGTCGCCCGCCGCGCGCCAGCTCACGATGCATTCGTCGCACGCGCAGCCGGGCATGACGCCCTTGTCATGCTTAATCAAAATAGCCTCCTCTGGCCTGAGTGATGGGGGTGGATGTGTGGGTGGAGCCGACGGCGCGCCTGGCGAGTGAGTTTCTGTGGCACCACGCGTCCGCGCGGCGGCAGGTGCAGCGCAGCGTGCGGCCGGCGAGGTGCGCGAGCATGTGGGACAGGCGGGCGCGCCATGCGGCGAGCGCCACGATCTCATCATCGCTGAACCATGCCGCGCGCAGGATGCGCGGGGTCAGCAGATCCGACAGCCATGCCCGATAAAGGATGAGCGCGCGCGGCTCGTCGATGCGGACGCGCTGGAACGGGTTCCAGTACCATGTGCCCGGACCGATGAAGACGGGATCATGGCGGCGGAGCGGGGTGAAACCCCGCCGGGTGATGATCGCGGGGGCGCCGCCCCCGCGGTCAATTTTTGGCTCAGCCACGACCGAAACCGGAACCGAAACCGAAACCGTCACCGGAACCGTCACCGGAACCGGAACCGAAACCGGAACCGGAACCGGAACCGGAACCGGAACCGAAACCGTCACCGGAACCGGAACCGGAACCGAAACCGGAACCGACCGTCTGCTGCCCGCCCATATCAGGCGGCCTTGTATGTGGCGAAGGCGCGGATATTCTCGGCGGCTTCGTCTGTGCAGGCGATGATCTCGCAATTTTCGGTGAGCAGGATATCGACCGGTGCGGACACGCAGGTGTCGCGCGTGTCCAGCCCAAGCGCGGCGACATCGCTCAGGGTGATGCCGGCATTGCCCTTGACGCGCCAGCGCCACAGGCGCCGCGCCTCTGTCAGCTCGGCCGCGCGATCGTCACGGGCTTTCAGGACGCCGGCATGCACGCCGGCCTCCCGGCAGCGCACGATGACATATTTGCCGATCCACGACGACGATGATGGGGTGGCGGCAGTTGCAGTATCAGCCATGATAAACTCCTTTGCTGGCTGGTGGAAAACAGAGAGGGCTGGCGGCGAGCATCATGACCTCGCCGCAGGCCGCGCATTCGGCGGTGATGCGGCCGACATGCCAATGGGTGCCGCCGCAGGATGCACAGCGATTATCCTGGCCCGGGCGGTAGGCGCCGGCCTCGATCGGGCGGGCGGCATGGGTGCGCGGGGCGATCATGCGTGCGGCTCCGGCCCGAGCAGCGGGTCCAGCGCGGCGAACAGCATGCACATGGCGATGAACCACAGCAGGAAATGGATCGCGACAAGCACGTGCGGCCAGGTCATCGCCTCCCGCCAGGCCTGCGCCAGGCGATCGGGAGAAATGCCGCCGAAAGCGGCGAGGCGGCCGAGCAGATAGCGTCTCATTGCGCGTCTCCATTATGGGGGCAGGTCGGGCAGGTGCGGGCAAAGCGCAGGTGCATGGCGTCGCGCGCCGGCCCCTTGCGCCGCCGCTCGCGGATGCAGCTTGCCAGCGGCAGGGGGCCGAAGAGCGGACAGTCCACCTCATCCGTGCCCCATGTGGCGCGCACCATGCGCTCCGCCTCCGGATAGGAGCCGGCATAGGTGCGGCTGATGAGGCGCGAGACATAGGGGCTGGACTTGCCGAGCTGCTCGGCCGCGCGGCGCTGGCTCGTGCGATCGCATGTTTCGGCGAGCAGCCGCACCCATGCGGGCAGGTCCGCCCCCCAGGCCGCCCGGGCCTTTGCCAGATTGGTGACGGCCGGCTGATGCGTGGCGGGAGGCGGGGGCACGGAAATCCGCCGAAAAACATGGTTAGCGGACATGGTTAACGCTCCCCTTCAAAAAAAAGGGCGGCTGAGCAGTGCGGCGCTGGCGCGGGCGGCTGTGTCGGGGCGTCGCTGCCGGTGAGCACGCCCGCGATGAAGCGCAGCCGGGGATGGTCCGGGCCGGGATCGCGCGCGAGCCGGTAGACCGGCTGGCCGTAGCGATCGTCCGAGCGATGCAGATAGCCGCCGCGCACGAGCAGATTGAGATAGTGCCGGGCGCGCTCCGGGCGCAGATCGGCGGCAATGCCCAGCTCCACCAGATCGAAGCGGCGCAGGCTGCGCGCGGCGTACCAGATCCGCGCGCGGATATTACTGGCGCTGGCGCGGCGGCGCGGGCGGGTCATCCGCGCGGGCACGGGGTCAGGCGGCGTGCGGCGTCGGCGCGCGGCATCGGTCATCAGATAAGCCTCTGGTCGAGTGGGAAGGATGGTGACGAGGCCGGCCTGCGCCCATGCGCCGATGAGGCGCAGGCACCGCGACACGTCATGATCGCGCTCCAGCACGAGATGCTGGATGGAGACGGGCGAGAGCGCGTAGCGCAGGTCGATCCACAGCGCGGCGACGGGGTCGCTCAGCAGCGGGGCGGCGACATAGCCGCAATAGGGCGATGCATCGGCCAGGAGCGCGGGCATCATGGCGCGATCTCGCTGGCGAGCGCGGTGAGGACGCGGCCGATGCGCGCGCGCACTTCATCCGGCATGACGAGAAGCTGGGCGCGCAGCAGCGCGATCTCTTCTGTCATTCCGGGGACGGTCGGGCATGAGTCCCCATCTTCGCCGCGCACGATATAGTCCGTGCGCAGGCCGAGGGCGGCCATCAGGCGGAGGGCCGCCGCGTTCGGGTGAGTGCGCCCCAGCTCCCATGCGATGATCGTCGCGCGGGTGACGCCGATGAGATAGGCCAGCGCCTCCTGCGAGAGCCCGGCCCGGTGCCGCTCCGCGATGATGCGCCCGCCGATAGTGGCCACATCATAAGCGGGCGGCGCGGCATCTTCCCGCCGGGTTGCGAGGCCGCTCATGCCGCGATCCGCCGCACGGGCACATCGCCGGTCATCACCGGGCGGCCGCCCCACCAGGCGCGATCGATGGCGGTCAGCCCTTCGCCCAGCGCGAGATCCTGCGCCTCCTTGAGGTTATTGACGATGCGGCGCACCACCCCGTTGCAGCTCGCCCCGAAAAAAGCGGCGAGATCATCGGCGATGGCGACGCTGTGGCAATAATGATCGCGCAGCAGGAGAATATCTTCCGCGCTGGCGGGCTGCGCCGGCGTGAAGCGGCGAATCCTGTTGTGAAACTGCTCCCAGTCGCGCAGGCGCGCGGGCAGTTGCTCCATGCCGATCATCATGATGCCGACATTGCTGTTGTCGTGAATGTCGCGGATCAGATCGACCAGATCCTTTCGGACCATATAGTCCATCTCGTCGATGATGATCGGGCGCGGATGCGCATTGATATTGGCGAGGATCGCCTCATAGAGATCGATGAGCGTCGCGCGCCTGTTCTCCGGGATATTCAGCTCACGGGCGAGATCGCGGAGCATGGCCTTGGCGGTCCAGATGGACTTGGCCACGATCCGGGCCGCCTGGGTGCGCAGGCCGGCGAAGGTGCTGGCCACCGTCTTGCCATAGCCGCTCGGCCCATAGAGGACGGCGAGGCGCGGCGCGCCATCCTCCACGGCCATGCAGTCCGTCATGGTCCGCAGCGCCAGCCCCATATTGGTGAGTGGGGCATTGCCCGGCCGGGCGATCGCCGGCGGGAATGGCAGCGGTGGAGCATTATAGTCGGTCATCAGTCGTCCTCGTGCGGCAGTGCAAGGTTGGGTGATCGGGGTGGGCGATCGGGGGCGTGTGATCGCGGCTCAGCCGGCGCCCCCGGCGGGGATGCGGCGCGGCGTGAGCGCGGCGCCAAAGCTCTCGTGCATGGCCTTGTGGGCGCGGTAGGCGCCGCTCCGGCGGTGCGCCTCGGCGCGGGCCAGCTCGGCGGGGTCCACCGGTTCGCCCCGCCCGGCGGCGGCGAGCACCGCATCCGTGCGCGCCAAGGCCTCCGCCTCCCGCGCCATGCCGGCGGCGGGATGGATGGAGGCGGGCGCGGCGGGCGGCGCGGCCATGGCGGCTGCGATCTCTTCCCGGCTCATCGCCGGCACCGGCAGCGCAGGCGATGGCGCATCCGCCATGGAGCGCATGGCGGCTGTGTCGCGGCGCGCGGTGCGTGGCGCGAGGTGGACGATCTTGCCCGCCGCCTCGGCCTCCGCGCGGAGGAGGCCGTCAATCGCCTTGTCCACGCTGTAATGCCGCTTGGCGGCGGCCAGCACCGCGTTGCGCTCGGCAACATGCCGGTCCATGTCGGCCTTCGCGGCCATGGCGAAGGCCTGCTCCGGCACCCCGGCGCGATGATGATTGATCGCGGTGCAGATATAGGCGCCGTCCTCATCGAAGATGAACAGGGCTCCGAGATCCTCTTCATCCCGGCGGATGCTGATCTGCCGGCCGACAAGCGGGGCGAGCGGAGCCGCCCAGTAGCGCCCGCCCTTCCACACGACGCCACGCTTGGTGACGGTGCCTGTCCGCACGAACGCGGAGAGCGCCAGGCGCAACACGTCTTCCCCTGGCGCGGCGGTGGCCTCCACGGGCGAGCGCTGCCATTTTTCCATGGGGCTCATCCCCAGCGTGCTGTGCACGCGCAGATGATATTCCCCGTCGATCCAGCCGTTGATGACCTCTTGCAGCGCCGCCGAATGCACCTTCGGCTCGATGACGGCGCGTCCGGTCTTCTTCTTCGCGGCCGCGCGGAGCGCCTGTGCCTGGGCGACATTATGCCCGGCAAAGCCCGGCAGCAGCGAGGCGCGCTCGCGCATGAAGGTGCCAAAGAGCCGCTCGACGAAAGGCTTGTCTTCCGGGTGGCCGGGCAGGCACGGGTCCAGCACGATGCCGAGCGTCTCGCACGCGCTCGTCACGCTCGCATTGACATAGCCCGAGCCATTATCGACCTTCAGCCGCTCGGGCATCACGCCCCAGGCGATGATCGTATCGATCAGCATCCGGCGGACGGACTGGCCGCTCTCGCTCTCCACGATCTGGTAGCGCGCGCGGCGGCTCCACCGATCGATAATGCCGATGATGCACTTGCGGCCGTCCGTGCAGTGCACGTCCACCTTGGTCGTATCGATCTCCCAAACCTCATGGGCATGGGTGACGCTGGCATCGGCCCGGCCGAGCGCGGGGCGATAGCGGCTCTTGAACAGATCCGGGTCTCGCCGGCTGGCGAGGAACACCTGATCCCGCTCCTCATAATCGGTCATGAACCGCTGGAGTGTCTTGCGCGACGGCATCTCCGCGTCCGCGAATGTGGCGCGCAGCAGCCCCATCATGTTGCGCGCGGAGATCCGCCGCCGCGCCAGCGTCACCATGACAGCATCCGCCACAGCGGGATTGAGATCGAAGTAGCCTGTGCCGGCCGGGCGCCCACGGGGGCGGGCCGGCGCGGCGGGCGCCAGCTCCGCCGCCGCCCGCCGCCGCGCGCCGGCCCGCTTGCCACGGGAGAGCGCGACCCGCGCGAGGCCGAGCATATGCTCCAGCCGCGCATTGTCGCCGGGCGCCTCGCTGAAATGCACGAGCGCGGCCACGGCAAGCAATGCCGGCGTGATGGCGACACGCGCGCCCTGCTCGGCCATATAGCCGCGCATCCAGGCGGCCACCGCCTCATCGCCCCCGCCCCTCATGCGCCGGCTCCCAGATCGTCAAGGAACGCGGCCATTGCCGGCGCGAGGTCCAGCAGATCGGCGCGTTGCGCCTTCGTCATGCCAGCGGCGACATCGCGCGGGGCGCGGCAGTGGAGGCGGCGCTTGTGAAATTCCGTGGCAACCGCCCAGATCCACAGCGCGTCCTCATCCGAGCGGGTCTTGCGCGCAGGCCGGGGCGCGGCATCGGCCGCCAGCGCGATCTCACGACGCACCGCCGCCCTCGTCGGCTCCTGCCCGCTGGCCAGCAACTGATCGATAATCCGCTGCACGATGCCCGGCTCGGCCTCTTCCGCATCCCGGATACGCCGGCATTCGTGGATCAGTTTCCGGGTCAGACCGGCATCGGCAGCGGTGGGGGTAACCTCGTTCCCATTTGGAACGAGGTCGGTTCTACTGCCCGATTTTCCCACCTCGCCCCGCTTCTGCGCGGCGTCATATTCCTCGGCGATGCGGACCTTCGCCCTGCTCTCGATCATCAGCGCCTCGGCCTGCGCGACCGTGGCGGCGTAGAAGAGCTCATCATAGGCCTGCTTCGCCCGCGCGAACCGGGCGGCGCCCCGCGCGGTATCATAGGCAAGGGTGGCGGTGGCCTTCGCGTCCAGTATGTCCGCGCTGCTTTCCGCCCGCGCCAGCTTGTTCGCGGCCTCCCGCACCAGCGCCGGCAGGCTCTTGCCGGCGACCGGATCGACCACGGCGGGCACCCCGGCGCTCATGCATACACCCCGAGGATGATGACGGCGCCGGAGAGGATGAGGCCGCTTATCAGGCCATAGGTAAAGCTCGCGAGGCGCGCCCGGACGGAGAGGGTGGCGGTGTCTTCGATCGCCCGCTGCTCGATATCGGCGTGGAGCGCCTCACGAGCATGGCGCTCGAAGGCCCTGGCGGGGCTGAGGTCCAGCCCGGCTTCGCGAAGAGATACAAACCTAGGACAAGCGTTAAGGATTGCGCTATGAGGCTGTGTGGGAATGGCAGTCACCGGGCCGCCTCCGCCGCCGCGATTTCTCGTGCGCTGCGGGCGCGGAGCCGGATGCGCTTCCCATTGGCATGATACCGGGAAGGCCAGATTTTATGCGCTTGCAGGTTGAGGGTTTCCGCGATTGCGCGCTCGGCACGCTCGGAAAAGCGCGCACGGATAGCCATGGCCATTGTCTGCTTCGAAGTCCCCGCGCGGCGGGCAACGCTCGCCAGCGTCGCACCGCGCTTGCGAAGCGCGCCTTTAATGTCTTCGGGGTCCATATCGACGGCCATCGGGATGCACTGCCTTATGTTGTCAGGTATATAGGACGGTATAGTGGCTGGTAAAGTGTCAGGTCAACCAAAAAAGAGCGGACGGCGGGGAGTTCCTGTGTTCGGCTGGAGCGCCGATGCAGCTCAGCGGCTATCTGCGCTTGTCAAAGCGCCCGGAATCGGCGGCGTGGCGGGGCTGGCCCGGCAGGCGGGCATATCCCGCGCGTCCCTCTACGAAATCCTGCGGCCCGGCGGCGCGGTGCCAGCAGAGCCTACTCTCGCCGATCTCTGCGCTGCGCTCGGCGTGTCTGTGGAGCATGTCCTGGGCAGCGCAGGCGCGGCGGCTTCTCCCGTATCGGCCCCCTCCCGCTTGCATGACGACGACATAGTGCAGATCCCGTTCCATGCCGGGGTGCGCGCATCCGCTGGTCCCGGCCGCCTGCCGGACGATCCGGGCGAAGACAGCGAGTCATGGGGCATCCCGGAAGTCTGGGTCCGGAAGCACTGGGGCGATCCCCGACAGATCCGTGTGATCCATATCGACGGTGACAGTATGGAGCCGACGCTCAGGGATGGCGGGATCGCCGTCTATGACAGGAGCAAGCGCGGCCCGGCGCCCGGCGTGTACCTCCTGCGCCATGACGACATGCTGCACATCAAGCGGCTGGACCACGACGCAGCCGGCCGGCTCGTGATCCTGAGCGATAATCCCGCCGAGCCGCCGTTCGGCGCCGGGGTGGATGAGGTGAAGATCATCGGCCGGGTTGTGTGGGCGGGCCGGGAGTTGTAGCCCCGCTGCAATGCTGATGCACTGATCTGAGGGGGGCGTGATGTTTTGGACGATTCTGGCCAGCGTGGCGGCCGCGCAGGCCCCGGCTGGCGAAGCGGCGGAGGGCCTTGTCCTCTGGCAGGGCGCGCGGGAAGGGATGAACGCGGAAGAGGTGGCGGCGCAAGTGCGCCTTGTGGATGGGATCAAGTCGGTAAAGGTCAGGCCGTCTCGAAAGAGGTGGCCGCTCAGCATCCAGTATGACGGGGACGGCATTGATCTCGACGGCCTTTTCTATGAGGTCGATCCGACATTCGCGGATGGGAAATTGGAGACGGTCGCGCTGAAAAGCGAAGCCTGCCTCATTCTGGCGACCGCGAAATTCAAGAAGCTGCGTGGCATTCTTGAGGAAAAATATGGTGCGGCGCTCACCCAGCGCGAGGTCGTGGAAAGCGGTGAGACGGTGGGCGCCCGATCCACGTTTTCAGCCGATGGGCTGCGCGTGATGCTTCGTCTGGAGCCCGGCAGCGTGCCATCCTATGTATATATGAGTGGCAAGATCGGGCGGGCGATCGCCAAGTCTATGAATAGCGCTGTGGATTCTGATCGCGCTGAATGCCCGGCTGAGCTCGGCCAGCGCGGCACCGTGCAAATCACCTATTTGAATGAAGCCAGCGCTGCGGCGGTCGAGGCGGCCGCCAGCGACGAGGCCGCCCAAAAGCGCAGCGCTGATAAGGACAAGCTCTAGCCCATGTCCCGCCACTGGCCGGACCCGCGTGGCCCCGTGTCTGATCCGGCCTGGCTGCGGCGCGATCACCCGCCCGCGCATCAGCGTGGATCGGACTGAGGCGCTGTGGAGGCGGTAGATTATTTTCGGAGTACCGATAAAAGGCTTGTGCGCTCTGAATAATCGGTGTACCTATTATTCAACGGCACGGAATGCCGGGCGGGCGCCTCGCCGGACCAGAGGCGGAGAATGAAAATGGTCTACGAAGGTGTATCGGAAAAGCAGGCCGCTTATGCGGAAGCGGTTCACCCGAAGCTGATCAGGGGATGCGAGCGCGTCTTCGAGGAGTCCAGAGCCTCAAGTACGCCAGAAGAAATTGCTGAGGGGGAGATGGTGATGGAGGCGATCAAGGCGCTGACCGACGCCCGTACAATCCTCGACCTTTACAGCGTCAACAGTGACGAAATGATGGGGATTTTTGCGATTGCCCTTGGCGACAAGGATCACGAATTCCGCGTCGGCCGTAGCGCGACCGCCGCTGCCCGTTCGCTTCTCGCCTGATGGAGACTGCGATGTACCAGGTCGCTATTGCTCGCTTTAACGCGCTTCCGACGATTTTCCCCGCTGAATATCCGACTGCTGAGCCGGCCTTACAGAACAAGACCGGGTCCATCCCCACGAGGCGGGGGAGCCACCAAATCCCAGATTTATTTCAAGGAGTCAAGCATGACCGAGCCGAAGCGCGGACGCGGGAGGCCCCGAAATCCATATGCTCAGGTGGCACAGACAGTCAAATTCGATCCAGACGTGCTCGCGGCCTGCAAGGCGCTCGGTCCCGGATGGATGCCCAAGGTCAATGAGATTTTGCGTAAGGCTCTGATCGGGGAAAAATCGTGACGGACTGGAACGGCCTCTTCAAATCGATCCGCATCAGTCACGAGATGACGCGGGCGGATGTCGTCGAATGCTGCCGCTTTGGCGGGATGGAGATATCAGGGTCAAAGGCGGACGGCTGGCAGCGTGGCGGCGTGATCCGCGAAAGGCGCGGAGGGGCGGAGGCGCGCGGCAAGCCTATGACCGAAGAGGAATTTACGGCCTTCGTGCGCGGCCTGCCGGATTGGGCGGCGCGCGCCTATGAGGAGGAATAGCCCCATATCAGCCGAATCAGGCTTGAGCTTTGCCCGCCATGCCGCGCTCATCGCCGCCCGATTTTAAGCCCCGTAGAGCGCGATCCACCCCATTGAGGCAGTCCGGGTCCGCCCGGCCCCGTAAAAGTCGTGTGCAGTGGTGCACACGGGAAATCAGAGCGGGTCGCGCGGTTCGTCCGGTTCCTCATCGAACACCAGCCGGAAGCCCCATGACGGCACGGCCTCGATGCGCATCGGAACGCCGAGACAGACGAGCAGCTTGCGCAGTGCAGATATGTGGACCTGGACGTTGTTGGCGGTGACCCCGGACGTGATGCCGGACAACACGTCCCGGTGCGCCTTGCCGTTGCGGGCGAGGGCGTACAGCATCCGTGCCTTGGTTGGCGGGATGGGCAGACGCTCGCCTTGCCAGTAGGCCTCTGACGGATCGGCCGTCACAGTGAGGCCGCCACGACTGATCTGACGGTCGAGCGGCCCGTCGCAATAAGGACAGCGGGTCATGCCGCCACCGCCAGCACAGGACCGAAAACGGGGAGGGGCAGGCCGGTGACACCCAATATGATATCCGTCCGCGTGATGCCACCAGCGGTCGGACGATAGCCGTAGGTGAGCGCCACCGGGCCGGAGAGCGCCGCCGCGCACGTGATTTCCACCGTCGCGGGATTGGCGCCGCGCACAGCGGAAGAAACCGTCTGCTCAACGCCGCCCGCATAGACCCTGAGCATGTCGCTGTAATTTCCGGACGACGCGTTGACCGGCTTGTCGAGCGTGAGTGTGACCTTGGCGCCCGCCCATGTGACAGGCAGGGTGGGCAGAAGGCGCGGCCCGGTCCCGTCAACCGCCTCGCCAAGGATATGCTGCCGGAAAGCGAGGCTGACGCGATCAGCGAGCGCGTCATGTCCAGCACGGGACACGTGGATCGCATCGGCGCCTGCATTCCGCTCAAGATCATGCGTCACGACCATGTGCGCGCGGGGGTCCAGCAGCTCATACTGGCGCGCCGCTTCACCTGCCGCTGCGAGTGCTGTAGATCGCGGATCGACGTGATTTGCGCTGAGCTGCATGAAGAGGAGCGGCGCGTCGACCACGAGCGAGCGCACGCGATTGATGAGCGCCTGCCACGCGGTCAGATAGGCCGAACCGACACCGCCAGCGCTGTAATTCGGCACCGCCAGTTCAGCCGACGCCTCATGCCCATACCAGAGCAGGACGGGCGTTCCGCCGCGCGACCTGACAGCATTATAGCGCGCGACCATCGCGCCGAGAAGCGTGGCCGGATCATTGGCGGTCGCCGGCGTATCCCACTGCGCCATGCTGGTGCCGCCGACCGCGCATGGCAGGAGCAGCATATTTTTCCCCGACGCGGCGCGAATGCCCTTGGCCGCACGGAGTAGGAAGCCGTGGCGCGGCGTTCCGATATCCGCCTCATTTGGATCTGTCGCGATGACCTGATTCAGGATGCCATGCTCCGGCACCGATGCGATGCGGTACTCGTCTGCCCGCGTGTACGCATACACACCCGGAGACACCGCCTCCGATACCATGCCGGCGGTAAAGCTGCCGCGACCGCTCATATTGCTCTGACCGCCGCCGATCAGGGTATAATCGAAGGTGGCGGGGACAGGATAGTCTATGGGCTTCAGACGGTCATTATACCAGCGCGCCGCTTCCGCGCGGGTGAGCGGCCTGTCCCAGATCGCGCAGACATATTCCGCGCCGCCGAAGGTGGTGGCGATTTGCAAATCCGAGGTGTGATTGCCCGTCGGCAATGCGCTGGTCGGCGTGCCTGTGAAAGGCGTGACCGCATTGTCGATCCATCCGGTGGTGGCGCCACCCGGCTCCATCGACCAGACGATCTGACGCAGCGCGCCGGACTGATAGACGGACGGGATGGAGATGGTGAGCGCCGTCGAGCCGCTCGTGCCCTTGTTGACATGGTAGCGCGTTGCGAGATCAGGCGTGCGATTGAGCAGGATGCCGGTCGCTGTGGTCGACGATGCCGTGTGCATATAGGTACCCGAGCTATTGCCCGGCCATGCGATCGCGGCGAGGATCGTCGCGCCAGTGGCGCCATTGTGCAGAAAAGTCCAGCTTCCGGCAGCTGCTTGCGCGGCAATCCATTTGCCTCCCGAATAGTCGAGATAGTGGACCCCGTCCGGACGCTGCCGCAGGATCGGGGCAAGCGTCGAGTCACTCCTGACCCTGTGAAAGCCATTGCCCGATTTGTCCCGCTGGTGGCGCACCGGATCGCCAACGGCCGCCGGGATCGTGCCGGCCGCATCGGTGAAGAGCGTGGTGATATCGGTGGCATCCCACAGCGCCACAGGCGCCGACCCGATGACCGGGCCGAAAGGCGCGCTGGTCCGCGTCGCCGCGCCGCCGCTGCCAGAAGCGGAGACGCGCAGCGTGAGCATCGCTCCGGCATCGGCACCGGTCTGCGCGTATGTCGTGCCCGTCGCGCCGGAGATCACGATGCCGTCGCGCAGCCACTGTCTACCGGTCGCCGAGCCATTGGTGATCGTGCCGTCGGTCGACGTGGCTACATTCCCGACAGCCGGCGTGCCGGAGACGGTCGGATCGGCAGTCCAGATCGGCGGCGACGTGATCGCATAGCCGATGACGGTCGCCAGCGGGCTATTCGTGGCGCCCGCCAGAGTCGCGACAAGGGTCATGCTCCCCGTTGCCACCGCGCCGACGCCCGTCCACGCCCATGTGCGCGCCGGTCCGTCGATCGAGAGGCCGGAGGGCAGGCCCGATGCTGTGATGCCAGCGCCGGCCAGCGCCCCGAGGATAGTGCCAGAGGCCGGGGTGCCGATGGGATATGTGGTGGATGAGAGGCTGAGCGATACAAGCGTCGGCGGGGTCGGCGGCACGGTGCCATCCGGCCACGCGATCGCCTCGGTCGCATAGCGCGCGGCGCCCTCGGAGATGATGATAATCCGCTCGGGCGGGATCATGACGGCCATCAGGCGGTCCTCACAGCATGGAGGGTGATGGATGCGCGGCCGGCACCGGCCGGCTCTGCGCGGATATCGGTGATGAGGATGGGGCGATCGTCGAGCAGGGCGTCGAGCGGCGCACGCCATGCCGGTGCGCGGCGGTCGGAGACGAAAAATCCGATGCGGACGGGGCCGCTGGCCTCCTCGATCACGCCGACAGGTATCGTGCGCGCCTTGATCGTGAGGGTGGCGAGGCGGCCATTATCGACCTCGCCATGTGTGATGTCGGCCTGTGTGATATCCGTGCTCATCGCTGCCCCGCCGGGATAAGGCCGGTGCGCTGCATGATGCGCCCGGTGCTGGTGGTGATGGTGACCTCGACAGCCATTTCTGTGCCCGGCGCTTCAAAGGCGGGGGAGCTATTCGCGGCGCCCGTGAAGCGCGCCCAGAATGCGATTATGTCGCCAGACAGGACGGGAGCCTTGCCGGCCTCGGTCGAAATCGAGAAGCCTGCCGAGACGGCCGCTGGCGACGGATTGAGCGTGAAAGCGGCTATTGTCTCGCCGGTCTGAAGCGCGCTGTCCGTGCCGTCGCGCGCGAAGAGCAGGGCGAAAGGGGCATAGTCCGCCGGGTCCATGATGTACGCCCAGCGGCGGGGATTGATGGCGGCCATGTCAATAGGCTCCCAGCCCGGCGTGGATGGCGCTCTCGACGGCGCTCAGCCCGCCGGGGATCACGTCCAGCGCGCGGGCGTCCATGATGATGAGGCTGGTGAGGTAGCCGCTGAAGGGGAGTGACGCGCCGGCGCGGCGACCCACGTAGAGGGGAAGGGAGCCGAAAGTCCCGCCGCCAGTCGCCGTCCGCGAGGTGCCGACCTCCGCGCCATTTACGCGCAGGGACAGGAGCGGTTCTGAAAGATTGGCGAGCGCGGCCAGCACGGCGCTGTGCGGTGCCGCATAGCCCGATGCCGTAATCTGCCCGGCCGCGCTCGCGCCGCGCTGAGCCGCGCCGTATCGCGCCTGCCCGGCCGATGATGGCCCGAGCAGGTGGAAGCCGCCCGGATTCAGGGTGGCGCTGGCGGACGCCTCGACGATGATGCCGATCGACGTGTCAGACGATTTCCGCACGCCAGCGATGACGAGGATGCGGTCGGTGCTGGTGAGGTCGAGGGCGGGCAGCGAGAGGAAATCGTCGGTGCCGTCGAACAGCAAGGCGGGCAGGCCATTGGGCAGCGCGGCATATTGCGGACGCGCACCGACCGTTGGCTGGGTCAGATGCTGCCCACGTCCGGTCAGGTCGCCGGCACAGCCCACGGGCTGCGCGAGAGCGGTGACCGGGGTGGTGCCGGCGCTATCCTGCCATGCGGCCGACATGTCGGAGAAATCCCAGATGCCGCCGGCATAGCTGCTCGCGACAAGATCGGCGGCGATGGCGCGCAGCGGCGAGAGCGCAGGGGCGCCGCCGCCCGCGACCGCGCTTCGCCTGCCCGGGCCAAAGCCGAAGCCATAGCTCATGCGAGGCCGACCAGATTGGCGGCGGTAGTGCCTGCGACACGAATATATTGCGCGCGCACGTCGAGGATTGCACCGGAGGGCACGGACTTGAACGTCACGTCCACGGCACTGTCCACGCCGCGCAGCACGATATCGCCGCCGGTGCCGACATAGATCGCCTTGGGCAGCGGGTCGATTTCCGCCGTGGCGTGCGGGGTGATGGGAAACGGGCGGCGGGACGATGACGTGACGCTGTCCGGCTCGCGATTATGCCTGTCTGCCATGGCGGCTCCTGGTGCTCCTGGTCTGCGGGCTTGCGCTCTGCGGCCCGGCCGGGCATGGATGCGGTGCGCGGTAAAATATCGCGCCCCGTGGCCAGCGCGGGGGCGGCCACGCATTTCGGGCGGTCTAGGCAGTGGCCATGGACGCCGCACTCACCCCCATCCGCCTCTTCAGGCCCGGTGCATTCACCTCTTCAGAAGGGCTGAAGCTCAGCTTCTCCGAGGCTGATCTGGCCGCGAGCGCCGCCGCTTATGATGCCGCGCGCGATCCGGCGCCGCTCGTCATCGGCCATCCGCGCATCAATGACCCCGCCTACGGATGGGTGGACAGCCTGCGCGTGGAGGATGGAGAGCTGGTGGCGGTGCCCGCCCGCGTGGACGCCAGCTTTGCCGAGACGGTGCGCGCCGGCCGCTATGCCCGCGTCTCCGCGCAATTCTATCTGCCGGACGATCCGGCCAACCCGGCGCCCGGCACCTGGTATCTGCGCCATGTCGGCTTTCTGGGCGCGCAGGCGCCGGCCGTCAAAGGGCTGGGCACCGTCTCATTTTCCGACGCCGCCGGCGTCGCCACCATCGAAATCCCCAAAGATACGGAGGACGGATTGACCAAGGACATAGAGGCGCAGCGTGCGAGCTTCGCCGAGGCGGAGCGCGCGCTCGATGCGCGCGAGACGCAGATCGCCGCGCGGGAAAAGGCGGCGGAGGAAGCCGCGCGTGCCGCGCGCCATCAGGGCCACGCCAGCTTTGCCGAGGAGATGGTGAAGGGCGGCCGCCTCGCGCCGGCAGGCATGGCGCTGGTCATCGGCCTGCTCGATCGCCTGGCCGAGACGCCCGGCGTCGCCAGCTTTGCCGAAGCCGGCGAGCTGGCGCCGGCCGATGCGCTGCGCAAGCTGCTCGATACCGCGACGCCGCTCATCTCCTTCGCGGAGCTGGCCGCGCCCGAGGGTGGCGAGGACGCCGTGCTGGCGAGCTTCGCGGCGCCCGCCGGGTTCAGCGTCTCGCGCGACGCGGCGGAGGCCTATGCGCGGGCAAAGGCCGTCCAGGCCGAGCATCCCGAGCTGTCCATTATCGAGGCCGCGCGCCGCGCGGGCGCCCGCTAAGGAGGGGCAATCCATGCAGAAAACACCGAGTTTCATCATGACGGCGGTCGCCGCCGCCGTCATCACCGGGCAGCGCTTTGTCGGCATGCTGACCGGCGCGCCCTGCGCGGCCGGGGTCAAGCCGCAAGGCGTCGCCAATCATGACGCCGCGATCGGCGAAGCTTTTTCCGTCGATGTGATGGGCACGACCATCGTCACGGCCGGCGGCCCGATCGCCGCTGGCGGCGCGGTCAAGTCCGACGCGGCCGGCAAGGCTGTTGCCCAGGGCGGCGCGGGCGAGATCGCCGGCTATGCGGTCACCGCCGCGACGGCCGATGGCCAGCGCATCGAGGTGCTGCTGACGCTCTGACCTGAATTTTTTGAGTGCGCCCGGGGAGGCGGCCTCGCACCGCCGGCTCCCTGTTGCCGGCGACGGGGCGGCGCAACGGCCTCCCACAGATTTCTCACCATCCAGATCAAGGATTTCGCCATGCCAGCACCCGGCATCCAGATGAACGCTTCGCAGATCCGTGTCGTCGATCCGATCCTCTCCGATCACGCGCGCGGATATTCCAATGCCGAGATGATCGGCGGCTTTCTTTTCCCGACGGTCCTGATGCCGACGCGCGGCGTCAAGCGCATCGAATTTGGCCGTGAGGCCTTTCGTCGCCGGGCGACGCGCCGCGCGCCCGGCACGCCGATCCGCCAGGTCGGCATGGGCTATGAGGGCAAGCCGGTCGGCACGCATCAGGAGGCACTCCAGGCGGTGACGCCGGTCGAGTGGCAGGAGGACGCGGCGGTCACGCCCGGCCTCGATCTCCAGCAGGAAAGCGTGGATGTGGTGCTGGCGATCATCGCGCTGGAGAAAGAGGTGCAGCAGGCGGCCGTCGCGCGCAATGCCGCCAGCTATGATCCGGCCAACAAGACGGCGCTGGCCGGCGCCGACAAATTTTCGGACGCGAACAGCAAGCCCAAGGATCTGATCTATGATTATGGCGAGGTGATCCGCAAGCGCATCGGCCGCCGACCCAATACTCTGGTGATGGGCGGCGCCGTCGCGACAGCGCTGGGCAAGCATCCGAAGATCCTCGACCATTTCAAGTACACCTCGCCGGACAGCATCGGCCTCGCCCAGCTTGCCAGCTATTTCAACCTGCCCAATGTCGTCGCGGGCGATGGCATTTACGACACCGACGATGCCACGACGGTGGATATCTGGGGCAATGACCTCATCCTTGCCTATGTCCCGCCATCGGGCGGGCGCAACATGCGCATGCCGAGCTATGGCTATACCTATCAGCTCGCCGGCCATCCGGCGGTCGGCGCCATCGAGTGGGATAAAGACCTGCTCTCCTGGACCAACAATGTGCTCGACGAATTTTCCGCCGAGATGGTCGGCAAGGATGCCGGCGTCCTGATCCAGAACGCGCTCTGACGCGCCCGATATGAAAAAGCGCCGGGGCTTGCGGCAGTTACGGCCCCGGCGTGCCGGGCGGTGGCGGGCATCCCATAGGCTCGCCCCCGCCCGGCCTCTCCCCCTCCCATGAAAAGGTGCCCCATGGCCTATAAGCTCAATATCCCGCTGCGCCGTGATGGCGTGACCCATCCGGTCGGCGCGGTCGTCGATCTCGACGGACCCGACGCCGACTATATGCTCGCGGCCGGCACGGCCGAGCGGACGAATGCGCCGCTCACCGCCGATGTGGAAGCGGCCGAGCAGGCTGCCGCAGAGAAGGCCGCCGCAGAGAAGGCTGCCGCAGAGAAGGCCGCCGCAGAGAAGGCCGCTGCCGAGAAGACCAGCTCCGGGAAATCCGGCGCCGGGGCCTGAGCTGCATGAGCCTTGCAGCGATCCTGAAGGCGCCAGGCGAGGCCCTGTATATCGTGCCGCGCTGGCGCCCCGGCTTCGTGCCGGTGGAGATCGGCGCGGTCGATGTGACGCCGCGCGGGCTGGTGACCTGGCACAGCGGCACGGCGCTGGGCGCCCATGGCGACTGGTCGGGCGATCAGCCCGCCTTGTGGCTCTCGGCCGGCGCGGATGGCGAGCAATATCTGATCCGGGCCACCGGCATCGATGCCGATGGCGCGCAGGCGCAGGCGGAGGTCGAGGTCTCCGTCATCGAGCCGGGCTGGGCCATGCCGGATGGCGGCGCGCCCTATCTCTCAATATTAGAGCTGGCGCAGCGCGTCGGCTTTGCCGAGCTGGTGCGGATGACGGATGCGGACGGCTCCGGCCGGATCGACCGGGACTATCTGATCGCCGCGCTGATCGATGCGCAGGCGGAGATCGATGCCAATCTCGCGGCCCGCTTCGTGCTGCCGCTCGACCCCGTCCCCCCCATCGTCAAGCGGTGGATGGCGGATCTGGCGCGCGGCCGGCTCTATCCGGCGGGCGCGCCCGAGGGTGTCGAGCAGGCGGCGCGTGCCGCCACGCGGATGCTGGAGCGCGCGGCGGAGGGCAAGCTGCCGCTGCCCGCCGGTGATGCGCTGGCGGCCGAAGGGCCGGGCGATGCGCCGGTGCTGATCGCGCCGGGGCGCCGCGCCTATCCGGACGGGCTCAAGGACTTCGGATGAGCGGCATAGCCCTCCACTATGCCTTTAGCGGCGATCTCCATGCCGGGCTGGACCGGCTGATCGCGGCCGGCGGCAATCTCTCGCCCGTGATGCTGCGCGCCAGCGCCATCATGTATGAGGCGACCATGGACCGCTTCGAGGATGAGGCGGACCCGCTGGGCGTGCCCTGGGCGAAGAGCGTGCGGGCGATGGCCGATGGCGGCAAGACCCTCCAGGAGAGCCGCCAGCTCAAGGACTCGATCATGCCGCAGAGCGACCGGGATACGGCGACCGTCGGCGTGCGCGGTGATGCGCAGAGCCTCGGCCGGGCGCCCGTGCGCGACTATGCGCGCATCCATCAGGATGGCGGCATTATCCGCCCGCGCGTCAAGCGGGCGCTGAGCTGGGCGGCGGGCATTGCCGTGGCGCTCGTCCGCATGCCCCGGCGCGCCTATCTGGGCTTTGGCGCGGGCGAGGTGCGGGATATCGATGCGGCGCTGGCCGCGCATCTGGAGCACGCCTGGGCCAATGGCGCCGGCGGACCTGCCGCATGATCGCCCCCCGCCTGACCCTGACCCCCATTGTCGCGCGGCTGCGCGCGGCGGGCTTTGCCCATGTCGAGGGCGTGCTGGAATTTGCCGGGCTGCGCGATGCGCCCCGCCACAGCCCGGCGCTGTTCGTGGCGCCGGACGCCGAGGATGCCGCGCCAAACAGGATGAGCGGCATCATCGACCAGCGCGTGCGCGCGGTCTTTGCCGTCATCCTCGTCATCGCGCCGGATCTCCGGCGCCGGGACGGCGTGGATGACGGGCTGGCGCGCGAAGAGGCGCGGATCATCACAGCGCTGCTCGGCTGGATGCATCCCGAGGCAGCGGCTCCGGCCGAATATGCGGGCGCCCGCCTCCTCAGCGCTGGCCACGAGGGCGTGGCGCGGGCGCTGCGGTTTAGCACGGCTTATCATCTGAGGAGCACCGGCCAGTGAGCCACCCCCGCACACCCCGAACTGGCACCAGTGACAGCGCAGGCGACGGCGCCACCCTGCCCCGCCCGCGCAATGCGGCCGGGCTTGAGCTGGACGCGCACGGCCTGCCGATCAACGGCCCCGCGCGCATCGCCGCGCTGGCGGGCAAGCCGGACCCGGCCGAAGCGCTGGATCTGGATGCCCCGGCGCCAAAGGCGCGCGACACGGACAAGACGGAAAAGGATGACGACTGATGGTTGACGCGGTCAAGGTGACCTTCGCGAAAAAGGAAGCGACCTACGCCACGGACGCGGCGCCGACTGCCGCGCTCAATGGCGTGCTGACCCGCAATTTCCGCCGCACGCCGGTGGTGACGGACCGGCTGGAGCGCAATCTGGATCTGCCCGGCTATGGCGGCCAGGCCAGCGTGCCGAGCGCCGAACGTGCGCAGTTCTCGTTCGAGACGGAGATTGCCGGGGCGGGCGCGGCCGGCACGGCGCCGGCCTGGATGGAACTGATCGAAGGCTGCGGCATGGCCGCGCCGACGCTTGTAGCCGGCGCATCCGCTACGCAGACATTCGCGCTGGCGGGTGCCAACGCCACCTCGCTCACGCATTATTTCCATCTCAGCAATCAGCGCCAGAAGGTCATCGGCGCGCACGGCACCTATACGCTGGACTTCACCGCCGGTGCCTATCCGTTCATCGGCTATGAGTGGACCGGACTGCTCGCCACGGTGCCCTTTGACACGGCCACGCCGGGCGCCGTCACGCTCACCCGCTGGAAGCAGCCGGTCGAGGTGAACGACGCCAATACGATCGTCCTGATCGATGGCTACGTCACCCGCCTGCGCAGCTTCAAGGCGGCGAGCGGCACGACGGTCGCCATGCGCAATCTGGTCGGCTCACGCTATATCCGGCGCGGCAATCACGCGGTCACGGGCACGGCGGTGATCGAAGCGCCGGCCATGGCGGACAAGGACTATATCGCCCGGCTGCGCTCCGGCGCGCTCTTCGCCTTCAGCATCGTCCACGGCACGGTAGCCGGCAATATCGTGGAGATGACCGGCGGCGCCGTGCAGTGCACCGCGATCGAGGAGAGCGAGGAGGACGATATCGTCATGTGGACGCTCAGCCTTGCCTTCACGGTCGAAGGCGGCGTCGCCGACCTCACGATCATAGCGAGATAACCCGCGAGCGATGGGCCTCCCCCGCTTCCGGGCGGGGGAGGCTTGCCCGCCGCATCACTGCAACAGGAGATTTCATGACCGAGACTGCCGCGCCTTCCAGCCCCGCCACCCCGCCGCCCGCAACGCCGCCGCTCTTCCGCCTGGTCGAGGTGCGGCGCGCATGGTGGCCGGTGGCCTTTCCCGGCGTGACCGAGGAGGGCGAGGTGATCGACAACCGCATCGAGCTGCGCTTTCGCCTGGTGGGCGAGGATGCGGTCGCCGCGCTGGTCGGGAAGGCGGAATCCGTTGGTGCTGCGGCCGATGAGCAGGGCGTGCCCTTCACCGTGGCCGCCGCGCAGGTACTGGCGCTCTTCGTGGAGGACTGGCGCGGCATCGCGGCGGAAAATGGTGAGCCGCTGCCGTTCGGGCAGGAGGCATTCGCGCGGCTGCTCAGCGTGCCAAACGTCTTTGCCGCCGTGCTGGCCGCCTATGGCGCCTGCCGCCGTGCCGAGCGGGGCCAGCGCGCGGGAAACTGAGCGCGGTCGCCCGTCGCTGGGCGACCGGGCGGAGCGGCCGCGCCGCATTGGAGGATGACGAGGTGACAGCCGCCGCGATCCTGCCCGAATGGCTGCGCGGCCGCCTCGCGCGGGAGAGCGCCGCCGCCTCGATCGAGATCGCGCCCGATGAGCTGGCGCCGGTCAGCCTCTTCCTCGCGTGCGCCACGCAATGGCGCCGGCGGGCGATGACCGGCCAGCGCATGGGGCTGGACTATGCGGCGGTGCCCGCCACCGCCGGGATGCTGGACATGCGCATGACGCCCGCCCTCTTTGCCGATCTGCGCCACATGGAAGACGCCGCGCTCGATGCGCTGGCGGAGGCGGGGCGATGAGCGGCGATCTCGTCCTCAAGGCCGTCCTGACGGCGGACGGCAGCGCGCTGGTCGGCCAGGTGCGGCTCAGCAGGGCGGAGCTTGACCGGCTGGGGGTCGGCCAGGACCAGATAACGGCCGGGGCGCGATCGCTCACCAGCGCGACCGGCGCGAGCGGCGCGGCGATGGGCGCGGCGGCGCGTCAGGCGCGCGACCTCGGCACGGCCAGCACGGCGACGGCGACAGCGCAGGGCCGGCTGACAGCAGGCATGGCGGCGCAGCGTGGCGCCGCGACCATATTGTCCTCCGCGCTCGCCGAGGTGGCGAGCCAGAGCGCCGCCGGCAATGTGGCGATGATGATGCTGACTGGTGGCGCGGGCCGGGCGGATGGCGCGCTGCAAGGGGTCTCGGCCAGCGCGGGCAAGAGCAAGGCGATGCTGAGCCTGCTCGGCACCTTTCTGGGTGGCGCCTTTGGCGGGCTCGCGGGCGTCGCGATCGGCGCGGTCACGACACTGGCGATGGAGCTATTCAGGACTGAGGATGCCGGCAAGGCCGCTTCGGCCGGGCTGGACGATTTTGCGCGCAGCCAGAGCAGTCTCGCCAGCTTTATCGACGCGACGACCGGCAAACTCATCGAACAGAATAAATATCTGATCGAAAATGCGGCGATCATGCAGCGCAAGCTCGTGCTTGAGGCGGAAAGCAAGATCAGCGCGAATGAGGCCGCTGCAAAGGCTCTGGCCGAGTCGGCAGTGGTCAAGGGCCGCGAATTTGTGTCCGAGCGCGCAGGCTTCCGCAATGTCTATGATATCGACCTTGCAAAGGCGATGCAGCAGGCGGGCGGCAATCACCGTGTCCTGACCGACCGACTCAAATCCTTGCTACCCAGCCGACCGGATCTTCAGCCGCTTTACGAGCAGGTGCTGGGCGGATTTGCGAGTAGCCAGCAGCAGGTGCAGGCGCGCGCAAAGGCGCTGGGCAACATCGATTTTCTGACCGGCAAGGCGGTCACGGCGCCGGGCTGGACGGCCAAGGATGGCCCCTCGCCATCACCTCGCGCATCTGCATCGTCAACGCGCGGCGCAGGCGCGAGCGGCAACACCAGCGATGCGGCGAAGGCGGCGCGGGAGGCCGCGCGCGAGCTGAGGGCGCTGGAGGGCTTTGGCGCGTCGGCGGCGCAGGAAATCGCCAATGTCGCCGACCAGTTCGGCCGGATGCCGGCGGATGTGGTGCGCGCGACACGGGCAACGGCGGATCTCGATGCGCTGATCGCCGATCTGGAGGCGCGCAGGCCGCAGGGCTTTGCCGGGATGGTGGCGCAGGCGCAGGCGCTCAAGCCGCTGATCCAGGAGAGCCTTGCCCGGCCGATCCGCGAGATGGCGGCCGATCAGGAGCGGCAGATCGCGCTGGGCGCGGCGCAACTGCGCGGACGGCAGGGCGAGGTCGAGGCGCTTCAGCTCACCTATTCGCTGATGGATGCGGTCGGGGCGAAGAGCGAGGAAGAACTGGCCACCGCCATGGCGAAGCGGGGCGTCACCGAAGACGAGGTGCGCGCGCTCTACGAGAAGCTGGGCATATTGCGCGCGCAGAGCGGCGAGCTTGCGCGGCAGGAGGATCAGCAGCGCGAACTGCTCGACCTGATTGGCGCAGCCGAGAATGGCATGGTCGATGCGCTGGCCAGCCTGCGGAAGGACGGATTTGCCGCCTTTGGCGATGCATTCAAGAACATGCTGGGGGGCATCGAAAAGCTTTTTGCCAGCCGGCTCAAGGATGCGCTGTTCGGCAATCTGTTCAATGATCTGCGCGATCAGGTGACCGGCGCCGACAAGGTTAGCAAGGCGGGCGATAAAATCGCGAACGCGGTGGGCAAAGCGTCCACCGAAATTGGAAAACTGGGCTCCGCAGCGGCATCGGCGGCGGGGCAGATCGACGGATCAGGTGATCCTGGCAACATCACGGTGACCGCTGCCGCCAAGGGCAACCCGTTTGCCGACGGCTTCAAATCCATCGTCGATCCGCTCGGCAAGGGCCTGAAAAATGCGCTTGGCGAGATTTTCGGCGATCGCGGGGTCTTCTCCGATTCGCTGGCGAAGACTTTGGGGCAGGCCACCGGCGGCGCCGCCGTGGGCGCAAGCATCGGCACCTCCATCACCAAGGCGCTGGGCCTGAAAGGCAGCACGACGGGCGGCACGATCGGCGGCGCGATCGGCGGGGCGGTCGGCGGCGATCTGGGCGCGCTGGTGGGCAGCGTGCTGGGCAGCGCCGTGGGCGGGCTCTTCAAGAAAGCCAAGAGCGGCTCTGCCGTGGTGACCGGCGCGGGGGCGGGCAATATCAGCGCCACCGGCTCCAATAGCGGCCGCGCGGCCAGCGCCTCGGCGCTTGCCGGATCGGTGCAGGATGCGCTGAGCCAGGTCGCGACCGCGCTGGGCGGCAGCGTCGGATCGTTCAACGTCTCGATCGGCACCTATAAGGATAATTTCCGGGTCTCCACCTCCGGCTCCAGCAAGATGGGCGGGTATAAGGGCTCGGCCGCGCAGAATGAGGCGCAATATGGCCTCTATGATTTTGGCGACGATCAGGCGGCGGCACTCGCCTTTGCGGTGATGGACGCGATCGGCGACGGCGGCATCAAGGGCGTGAGCGCGGCCGTGCAGCGCGCGCTCGGCTCATCGCCCGATCTGGACGAGGCGATCGCCGAGGCGCTCAAGGTGCGGGAGGTGGAGGATATCCTCTCGGGCCTTGGCGATTCGCTCGCCAGCCAGCTCCGCACATTCGAGGCGCAGGCGCAGGAGCGCGTCCGGATCGCGCGCCAATATGGCTTTGACGTGCTGGCGATCGAGGAGAAGAACGCGGCCGAGCGGCAGGCGATCCTCGACGATATGCTCAAGAGCCGGGTCGGCTCGCTGCAAACCTTGCTCGACGATCTGCGCTATGGCGACCTGTTCGAGGGCAGCGCGGCTGACCAGCGCACCGCGCTCCTCGGCGAGGTGGCGAAGGCGAAGGGCGATGCCGATAGCGGCGTGGATGGCGCGGCCGACCGCCTTGCCGATCTCTCGCGCCGGCTGATCGACCTCAGCCGGGAGGCCTTTGGCACGGCGGGCGGAGAATATGCGGGCGATCGCGCCGGCACCAGCGCCACGGCCGAGGCGGTGATCGCGGCGGAGAATGCCCGCATCCGCGCCGCGCAGGAGGCGACGCTGGCAACCCCGGCCAAGCTCGACACCGCCAATCAGCTTGCCGGCGAGACCAACGATCTGCTCGCGCAGATCTCCGCGCAGATCGGCGGACAGGCGACCTATATCTATCATAGCGGCGGCGGCACCCGCATGGTGGATGTGGGGCGGACGGTGGAGCTGTGAGCCGCATCGTCCTCATCCGCGCATGGCCGCTGGACCCGGCGACGCGCGCGCCGGTGCCGGTGCATCTTGCCGGCGGCGGATCGCGCACGAGTTACCGCATTGGCGGCGTGCAGTATCGGGCCGGCGTGGTGCGCGAGCCGCGCTTTTCCGCCCGGCTGGGCTATGATGCCGGGGGCTGGACGGGCGGCACCGCGCCGGCCGCCGCGCCCATCCAGTATCGCCCGGCCGAGCCGGCGCTGGCCGATGCGCTGGGGCAGCTCTACTGGCGCGACGCGGCGATAGAGATCGATGCCGGAGAGGAAGGCGGGCCGCTGATCCGCCGGCTGACCGGCACCGTGGCGGACACGACCGTGCAGGATGGCGCGCTGGTCATTACCGCCGCGGATGCCAGCGTGCGGCTGGATAAGCCGGTCGCGCCCGATTTCTTCACCGGCGCGGGCGATCTGGAAGGGATCGTCGCCACGACGGGCCGGCGCAAGCGGCGCAGCCTCTCCCGCGCGCTCAATGTCGAGGGCCGGGTGCTCGACCAGGCCAATAATATCTATGAGTTTGGCGACCCGGCGCGGCCGATCGCCGGATGCCTCGCTTTGCGCGACAAGGGGCGCGAGGGGCCGCTGGTGCTGCTCGCCTGGGCGGGCTCGCCGGCCGCCACGCTCGCGGCGCTTCGTGCGGCGAGCGCGCCCGAGGGCGGCGGCATTTTCGCCCCGTCCATTGCCTGCGGCAAATGGTGGACCGTGCCCGCCGGACCGCTCACCGCCGACCTGCTGGGCGAGACGGGGGTGGCCGAGGGTGGCACGGTGGCGCATATCGCGGCCGCGCTGCTCGCCGGCACCGGGGAGGTGCTGGCCGATCAGGCTGCTGTGGCGGAGCTGCGCCCCGCGATCGCCAGCTATCATGTCGATGAGGATGAGAGCGTGGCGCAGGCGCTCGACCGGCTGATGCTCGGATCGTCACTGATCTGGATCGCGCAGCCGGCCGGCGGCATCGCGGTGCGGCCATGGAGCTTCGATGCGCCGGTCGAGGCACTTGCCGGCATTTATGCGGGGCGCGAGGCAAGCCTGCCGCCCGTCTCCGCGCGCCGGCTGGGCTACAAGCGCAACGAGCGCGTGCACCAGGATGCGGAGATCTCCATCGCGGTGCCCGGCGCCACGATCGACCGGACCAATCTGGTGCGGATGAGCCGGTTTGAGCAGGGCACGCGCGGCTGGGCGCAGCTCTACGCCACCGGCGGCGCGGCCCTGACCGACCTCCGGACGGGCGAGGAGGCTGGCTCGCGCTACATTGAGGCCGAATGGGCGGTCAGTGGCGCAGCCGAGACGACATCTTTCGGTCAGGCGGGGGCCTATCGCATATCGGTCATCGGCATCAGCCGGCTGGCCGTCCAGCTTGGCGTGAAGGGCACAGGACCGCTCGCGGCAATCCGCCCTGTCATATGGTGGGCGAATGCCGCCGGTGTAACCTTCGACTTTTCGTCGATCGCGACACTCCCCGGAAATCCGCCTTATAATACGTCGGTGCGCGCATTTGTGGACGTGCCAGCAGGCGCTGTCAGCGCGTATATAGAGGTGTACGGAGACACCAGCGGCGCTGGAACGGTCGCCGTCGCGCTCACGCTGCCCATGGTCACAGTCGCGCATCCCGAGCAGACGGAGTACCCGGCCTTCGTGCCGGGGCTGGTCGATGGCGAGGCGGGCGCCTCGGGCACCAATGGCGCGGACGGCTTTGTCCTCAGCGCTTCCCTGACCGGCGAGGTGATACCGGCCAACAGCGCGGGCGTGCCGGTAAGCGGCCTGCCATCCACCATAGACTTCAAGGCTTGGCTCGGCGCGGCGGACGTGACTGGTGCGACGACATGGTCCGGGGCGGATGTGGACGCGTGCAATGTCGATCATCTGGGCGGCGGGCAATACCGCATCAACTCTGTGACGCCGGGCGCGCGGCGGGCCAGCTTCGCCGTGACAGCCGGCTACGGCGCCTACAGCCAGACGCTGCGCCTGCCTGTGGCGCTGGCGCCGGCAGGATCAGATGCGCAGTTCAACCGGGCGACCAGCCTCGGCTCCCCCACATCCTCATGGGCGCCAGCGGCGGCCGTGCTGAGCCTTCAGGTATTCCCCGGCACGACGATCAGCATCACGGCGTGGTGCGACTATCAGATGTATGTGGCTGGGACCGGCGCGGTCTACATGCGGATCGAGTATCGCAACCTCACCGATGGTGGCGCGTGGACGCAGATCGGCGGCGATGTGGCTGGGTCAAATGCATGGCGGACCTCCGGCCCGGAGCCGGACTCCCAGCCGGGCTCCTGCGCCATTGGCGGCACCGCACCGGCCCCGGTATCCAGCTCAAAGGTCTATGAATTTCGTACCCTCTGGGTCCGCACCAATACCGTGGTGCTGGGCAACAGCGGCTTGCAGGTGTCCATCTCATGAAGATACTCACCGACCTTTCCGGCGAGATCGTCGCCATTCGCCCGGCGATCGATCCGATATACGACGACCTGACCGGCATCATCGTGCACGAGATGGATGTGCCGGCGGGCTATCCCGAGCGGATGAGCTGGACGGGCAGCAGCTTCACGCTCGACATGGCGAAGGCGCGAGCGCCGCTCTGGGATGCGGTCAAGGTGCGGCGCTCTGCGGAGATCGATGCCGGCGTGACGGTGCCCGGCATCGGCGATTTCGACGGTGACGCGGCGAGCCGGGAAAATGTCGCGGGCGCGACCAGCGCGGCCATGGCGGCCAAGGCTGCGGCGGTGCCCTTCTCGGTCACATGGACCCTACGCGACAACAGCCGCGTGGTGCTGGATGCCGACCAGATCATTGCCGTGCACCTGGCAGGTGTGGCGCGGATCGACGCCATCCATACCCATGCGGCGACCCTGCGCGCGCTGATCGAGGCGGCAGAGGACGAAGCCGCGCTTGAGGCAATCGATATCGAGGAGGGCTGGCCATGATGCGCTGGATGATCCCGCTCGCCCTGCTGGCGGGCTGTGACGGCGGCAATGTCGGCAAGGACGGCTACCGCTATGAGGGCGCGGAATATCTGCGCCACGAGGTGGCCGTGCGCGTCGTCATCCATGCCGATCTGCACGAGCTGCAACGCGCGGGCAGCGCGGCTGGCGCCCGCGTGGAGTTTCAGCGTGAGCTACAGGCCTTCGCGCTGCTGGAGCCGGACGGCTGTACGATTCACATGATCGATCCCAGCCAGCGATATCGACCCGAGTGGATCGGGCATGAGCTGACGCACTGCATTTTCGGGCGGTGGCATAAATGAGCCTGATCCCTCCCGCCACCGCCGCCTGGCTCAAGGCGCAGGCCTATTATGTCTCGGCCGCCGGGCCGGGCGGCTGGGGCGAGCGCGCCATCACCAGCGAGATCATATCGCCGATCGTCGACGCGGCGGACGCGCAGGCGGAGGCCGCACGGCAGGCGGCTTTCATCGGCCCTGCAATGGTGGTGGACATGATCGATGTGCCGGGCCTGCGGGTGGACCTGCTGGGATGCGCGGTGACGATCCGCGCCGATCGCGGCGGCTATGATGTGCCGGTGACCGTCTTCGTGATCGGCGTTGCCGAGCAGGATGACCGCGAGGCGACCCGGCTGACCGTACTGAGGCGGCTGTGAGGGGCGGGGCATGAGCTGGCATCTCGTCATATCGCCATGGCCGATCGCGGCCGTCACCCCGGCCGGCGGCACGGGCGGCGCCATGCTGCTGACGCCGGACCCGCGCGAGACATGGGCGGCGGCGGATGCGGCGGCGACCAGCATCGTTGCCGATCTCGGCCAGGCGCGGAGTGTCGACAGCATATTCCTGGGCTTCACCAATGCCGGTGCGGCGATGAGCTGGACGATAGAGGCGAGCGCGGCGCCGGGCGGGCCATGGACGCTCATTCAGGCAGCGGCGCCGCTGCGCGCGGCCGACAGCCTCGGGCCTTTCCATCATGGCTATGCCTATCTGCCCGCCGCGCAGAGCTGGCGCTACTGGCGCCTTTCGCTCAGTGCATCGGGCGGGGCGCCGCTGGAGGCGGGCGTGCTGATGCTGGGTGAGGCCTTTGCCAAGCCGCGCGAAGTTGGTGGCGGGCGCACGCTCATCGACACCGGCACGCGCACGGATCTGGTGAGCGGCGGTTTCGGCATGGGTGGCGGCACGATGAAGGCCAGCTTCAACTGGAGCTATGTGGACCTGACCGACGCGGAGCTGCGGCGGCTCTGGGCGATCGGCTGGGACCGTGGCACGCGCCGGCCGGTGCTGGTGGTGGAGGATGCGGATTTGACCGCCGGGCGCAATGAGGCCATGCATTATGGCGTCTTCGACCGCTTCCAGGCCTATGAGCGGCGCGAGGCGGACAATACGCGCTGGGCGCTCTCCATGGTGGAGTGGACATGATGCGCGGCGGCTGCCTCCGCGCCGGCCACGGGGTGGCGATGCCGCCGCCAGCGGCCATGAATGGCGGCATGGCGGGTCTCTCATCCAGCGGCAGGAACAAGGCGATGATCGGCGGCGCGGTGGCGGCCGCTCTGCTCGTCGCGACGCCCGGCATCCAGCGCTGGGAGGGCAAGCGAAACGCTACCTATCTCGATGTCGTAGGCGTGCCGACGGCCTGCTACGGCCACACGGGGCCGGACACTGGCCCGGTGGGCAAGCGCTGGACGGACGTGCAATGCGATGCGCTGCTGCGCGAGGATATCGCGGAGCATATGGAGGGCGCGCTTGGCTGTGTCCCGGCCCTGCGCGATCGTGTCAATCAGCTCGCCGCCGCGACCATGCTCACCTTCAATATCGGCGTCGCGGCATTTTGCCGGTCGACCGTCGCCAGGCGCTTCAACGCGGGTGACTGGGCGGGTGGCTGCGCGGCCTTCTCCATGTGGGTAAAGGCCGGCGGGATCACGCTGCGCGGCCTTGTCAACCGGCGCGCGCATGAGCGCGAGATCTGTATGCGGGGGTTGGGGTGATCGCGCTGCCGCTCTCGCTGCGCGCTGTGGCCCGCCTTGGCGGCGTGGCGCTGCTGCTCGCACTGCTGGGCTGGGGGCTGCGCGTGGATCATCTGCGGGGAACCTACAAGGCGCGGCTGGTGCTGGTGACCGGCAAGCTGGTCGAGGTGACGCAGGCATTCAACGGCTTCCGCGCGGAGATCGTGGACGTGACGGAACGGGCGCTGGCGCAGGACCGCGCCCGAGCGGCCGACGTTCGGGCCCGCAATGAGTCAATCGCGAGGGAGGCGGAGCGTGACTATCAGACTCGTATCGATGATGCTCGCGCTCGGGCTGAGCGCCTGCGCGCACAGGCCGGCCGCGCCAGCGCTGGTGGAGGTGGTCGCTCGGCAGCGCATTTGTCCGGCGCCGGCACAGCCGCCGGCAGCACTGATGCAGCGGCCGATCAGGCTGGATTTTCTGCCGGACTGACCCTGGACGATGCGCTCATCTGCACCGAACAGGCCATCCAGCTAGACGCGCTCATCACCTGGGTGGAGCGAAGCCGCGCGGCAGGCGTGGAAGGGCTGGCGGTGGAGGCATCGGTCAGCCCCGATGCAGGGGCGATGCAGAGCCCGTGAAGGGGCCGCCTATGCTGCGGTGCAGCATTGTTTTGGAGACGGAAGAGGCCTTAGCGCTGCCCGCGTCAAAGCAAATCCCGGCAAATGAATCCGGCCATGAATTACTGACCCAATTTCAGATAATTTTTGACCCGCTACACCGGCGATGGCCGGCGCGCAGAGAGAGGCTTGTCATGCCGGGGTGCTTCCGTCATATTTGTTCATGAAATGTTCTAATCGACGTTGCATCCGCTCCGTGGGTTCGCGTCCATTTCGGAGGTCGAAGACAAGACGAGGGTCGCTGACCGCTTCGCGCCCGAAGCGAGTCGGTGCCATTTCGTTCCTGCGGAGGAACTGTTCGATCGTACGCAAGGTGGACATGGTTCTTCTTCCTCCATCCGTTGTTGCCGGAAATGATTCTTTATTAGGAATCTTCCTATATATTTCTCGTTGAAATCCTATTTGTCTAGGATTATTCCTATCGAGAACGGAGCCCGTTATGGATGGAATGATAGTGCGTGAGTTCCTTGACCGGCTCATCCGGGAACGAGGGAAGAGCTATGGCGAGATTTCAAAGCTGCTTGGCCGCAATGCGGCCTATATCCAGCAGTTCGTGAAGCGCGGCACCCCGCGCCGGCTGGACGAACGCGATCGCGGCATTCTGGCGCGCTATTTTGGCGTGGACGAGGCGCAGCTTGGCGGCCCGCTTCGCGCATCCGGCGGCGGAAAAGGGCGGGGGCGGCAGGGCATGATCGTGGTGCCGCGCCTCACGCTCGGCGCCTCGGCCGGCGCCGGAAGTCTGGACGAGGATGAAGACGTGGCGGGCGTGCTCGCCTTCGATCCACGCTGGTTGCGTGATCTTGGGAGCAGACCCGAACGGCTTTCCATGATTCGGGTCGACGGAGAGTCGATGATGCCGACTCTGGGCGATGGCGACGAGATTCTCGTTGACGGTGGGGACAGCGCGGTGCGCCTGCGTGAGGGCATCTATGTGCTTCGCATGAATGACGTGCTGATGGTGAAGCGCATCGCGCCCGCGCCGCGTGCCGGCCATTTCTCGATTCGCAGCGACAATCCGCTCTACCCGGATTGGGACGAGGTGAACGCGGCCGACTTCGCGATTGTCGGCCGTGTCGTCTGGGCGGGCCGACGCATCGGCTGAAGGCGGCGTGGGAGTGCCATGGGTTGACGCGCCGGTCGCCAGCAATCAGGACAGCCGCCATGCCGACCGGTCAACCTCCCCTTCTCGCAGCGCTGGAGCCGCTGCCTGACCTTTCCGTGCTGGAGGCGCGCTGGCGTGCGCTGGAAAGTCGCTGCACCGGCAGCTTTTTCCAGAGCTGGACATGGGCGGGAAGCTGGCTGCGGGCCACGGCCGCTAAGCCGGCTCTGATCGCGGTTCGGTCCGCCGCGGGGGAAGAGGTTGGCCTCGCGCTATTGGGCAGGAGCCGGGACAAGCGCCTGCTTGGCCGCGTGCCCACGCTGTGGCTCAACGAAGCTGGCAATAGCGCTCAGGATCGCCCCTATGTCGAGTATAACGCGCCGCTTGCTCTGGCCGAGCGTGAGGATCAGGTGGCCCATGCGATTGCGGGGCTGCTGGGCAGCCGGCGTGACTGGCGCGTGCTGCGCCTCTCCGGCGTGGAGCCGGGCTGCGCGCTGCTGACCGCGATTCCCGTACGGCGGCGTATTCTCGTCAATCGTTCGCCGGCCTATTTCGTCGGGCTCGATCAGGTCAGGCAGGCAAAAGGGGATTATCCCGCGCTGCTGTCCTCCAACACCCGCAGCCAGATCCGCCGCTCGCTCCGTGACTATGGCGATGCGCCGGTCTGCGTCACGCGCTGCGCGACCACAGAGGCAGTGGTGGAGGCATTGGGTGACATGCGCCGGCTCAATCAGGGCCGTCACGCGAACAACGCGTGGGATGACGCGATGTTTCTCGCTTTTGCGGAGGAGATTGCGAAGGCTGGTCTCGCCAGTGGCGCGGTCGATATTCTCTCGGTGCAACTGGGCGAGCGGCGCATTGGCCTGCTCATGAACTTCGTGCATCGCGGCCGGGCGATGAACTATCAGTCCGCTTTTGAAGAGCCGCTGACCGCCAAGGCCAAACCAGGCCTGATGACCCATGCCGCCGCCGTCTCCCATTATGCCGGGCGCGGCCTTGATCTCTATTCGCTCCTTGCCGGGACGGACCGCTACAAGCAGAGCCTCTCCACCGGCGAGGAAACGCTGGAATGGTGGATGGCGGAGCGCTTTTCGCTGAAGCTTGGCGGCGAATACTGGCTTCGCCGCCTGCTCAGGCGTTGACGATCAGGCGCTGATCTTCCGCACGACCCGGTAGCCGAGTCGGGCGACCTTCTGCTTCTCCGGTGCGGGGGAGACGCTGACAAGCGGCAGGCCCTTGGAGCGGAGCAGTCTGTTGAAATTATGCAGCTCGCTTTCCGCCACGGAGCGCTCGGAACGCCATGTGATCGAAAAACTCACCGAGACGGCATCGCCATTCTGCACGAAATGCGGGGCCTTCACCGGTACGAGAATGGCTTCGCCTGGCCGCAGCAGAACCGCGTCGCCCTTGGCGAGGAAGGTCTCGTCCCAACTGAGGTTGCGATGCGCGCCCGCATGGAAGGCCTCGCTCTGCTCCGGCGGGACCAGCGTGGGGTCCGCGGCGGGAAAGACGGTCATGGTCTTCTCGCCTTCGATCTGGAGCAGGATATTATGCTCCGGGTCCATGTGGAACGGGGTCATGCTGCCGGGCGAGGAGAGGAAGATGAAGCCCTCGCGATGTTCCATCGGCCCCGTATGCGGTTCGACCAGCGGCGCGAGCTCGCCAAGCAGCGCATCGAGCAGCGCGGCATAAGCAGGGTCGCGCTCCACATTCTTGATGACCACCCAGCTCTTGTTCTCGTCGATGGTGCGGATCGTGTCGCCGATGGACAGGCCGTTGGACGGCGTGTCCTCCGGGCGGATGCCGACGGGGATCGTGCCGAGATTATGCTCGACCCGGTCGGCCGGATGGCGATCGGCAAGCTGGGCGATCGCCTCCCGCTTGAGAAGCGGATGGTCCAGCAGGCTGTGCGTCAGCCGGGTATGCGCATCCGGATAGGCCGCCTTGAATACCGCCAGGCTGCTCGCCGGAAAACTCCTCTGGTCACCCATCGTTCTTCACCTTCTTCACTCGTGCATAGCCCGCTTCGGCAAGGCGCATCGCACCCAGCGCCGCGCGATTCGTCATACTTCTCATGCCGCCTGTGCCGAGCGCGACGCGGCATTGCGCGATCGTCCGTCGCTCCGCCCAGAGGCTGTCGATCATCGGATGGTCCGTCGCCGCGCAACTATCCATCCATGGCGCTGCCTTTTCGTCCAGCACACGGACGAGATTGTCCTGCTCGATGAGAACGCCTGGTGAATAGCGCGCGAAGGCGGGATCGATGGCGATCTTGAAGGAGAAGCCGCCGAGCGGGCCGATGAAGTTGACCAGCATGGCGATCGGCCGCGCGTCGCAGTCGATCCGCAGCATCTCCAGCTCGCCCGCCGCGCGCGCACCCGCGCAGGCCGCGCGGAAGAAGCGGGCATCGGCCTCCTGCGAGCCGAGCGCGGTGCCGCCCTCGCCCTTCCAGCCGCTGCGCTCCACCGCGAGAAAATCATCCACCCAAAGGTCGAGATCATCGGCAGGTCCAAGCGCGCGGCGAACGATCTCGCCCTCTTCGGCGAGACGATATTGCAGGCGGCGCAGCTCCTTGCGCTTCTTGGAGCGGACGGTCGCAGTCCAATAGGCATCGGCATCGAGCGTGCTGGAAAGCAGCGCGCGCTCCCGTGTCTCGATGATTTCGATGGACCGGCCCTGCCGCGCACACAGCCGTGCGAGCGCGAGGCCGGCAGGGGCATGCGGATCGTACCCGCGCAGGTGGAGAAAGCGCCCGGCCCATGGCGCGATATCGAGCTCGGCCAACAGGGCCTGCCACGCGGCATCCTCCTGCCCCGCGCGGAGCAGTGGCGCGCCGTAGAAGCAGTGGCGGTGGACCCAGTTGGCGCTGTGCGCGACGGGGAAGCGGCCATGGCGGCGATGGGTCGTGACGGGCAACCGGCCGATCTCGCGTCCGTTCGCATCCTTTGCGATAATCTGGCGCACCTGCGCATCATCGGTCAGATCAGCCAGGGCCGGGGCAAGCAGATGGTCGGCGTAGAAGGGATTGGGCTCGGCGCAATCGCGGTGCGCGAGCGTGAGCGCGCGCGGGGCGTCCCGTGCGAAATGGGCGGCGCTCTGCATCCGGTCGGGCATATGGGCTGTCATAGATGTTAACTCTTAGCACAAAGCTAAGCGCCGGCTTAAGTCGGGACAGCGCGGATTTTGGCCGATGTTGGGTTCAGATCGACCCGTTTTAGCGGCCTTCCGCCTCACATGGGACAATGGCATCGGGGTCCGTGCGCGCCGTGCCGCGTGCGAACCGCGCCATGTAGCCGCCAGCCGATGGGCGTGGGTCGCGGGCGATGAGGCGAAAGCCGACGGCGCGAAACTCGCATTCGAGGAGGGCAGGCGGCGTGCCATGATCCTGCGTCGGGCGATCAGGCTCGACCACGATGATCTCGCCATCGGCTTTCAGCGCCGGGTAGAGCCGCCAGATAAAGGCATAGGGCTCGGTGATCTCATGATACATATGGACCATGAGTATCCGGTCAAAACTATTCTCGGGCAGCTTGGGGTCATCCGCGCTGCCGAGCTTGACGCTCACATTCTCCCAATTCTCCCGGTTGACGCGGCGGCCGAGCGCATCGATCACCTCGGGCAGGATATCCTGGGCGAGCACACGGCCGTTCGTGCCGACGCGCTTGGCGAGGCGCACCGTATAATAGCCTTCGCCAGCGCCGATATCCGCCACCGTCATGCCCGGTCTGATGCCGGCATGATCCATGATGTCGTCGGCTTCGTTCAGCCGGTCTCGCGCTTCCTCGCTGGTCCAGCGTGTGGAGATGATCGGCGAGACCGGGCGGTCCGCATGGGGGAAGTCGCGGGCGCTGTCCGGCCGGTCATCATCCGGCGCCATCACGCCTTTGCAGCCGGCGAACATGGCCAGCAGCGCGATCAGCGCTGTGGCGCACGCCGCGCGCGGGCGCATCAGTCGACGTCCTCCACCTCGATCTTTTCGCCGCTGACCTTTTGGGAAAGGGCGGCGGCCATGAACGGATCGAGCGCGCCGTCCAGCACATCGTCCGGCGCCGTGGAGGTGACGCCGGTGCGAAGATCCTTCACGAGCTGATAGGGCTGGAGCACGTAGGAGCGGATCTGATGACCCCAGCCGATCTCGGTCTTGGCCTGATAATCGGTGCTGGCCGCTTCCTCACGTTTGCGCAGTTCAGCTTCGTAGAGGCGCGCTTTGAGCATCCCCATCGCGGTTGCGCGGTTCTTGTGCTGCGACCGGTCGTTCTGGCTCGCCACGATGATCCCGGAGGGGACGTGGGTGATGCGAACGGCCGAATCAGTGGTGTTCACATGCTGCCCGCCCGCGCCCGAGGCGCGATAGGTATCGATCTTCAGGTCGCTTTCCTTGATCTCGATATCGATGTCATCGTCGATCACCGGATACACCCAGACGGATGAGAAGCTGGTGTGGCGCCGCGCCGAGCTGTCATAGGGTGAGATGCGGACGAGGCGGTGCACGCCGCTCTCCGTCTTGGCATAGCCATAGGCATTCTCGCCCTTGATGAGCAGCGTCGCGGATTTGATCCCGGCCTGCTCACCGGCCTGATAATCGACCATCTCCACCTTGTAGCCGCGCTGCTCGGCCCAGCGCTGATACATGCGCTGGAGCATCTCGGCCCAGTCCTGGCTCTCGGTGCCACCCGCGCCGGCATGGATTTCCAGATAGGTGTCGTTGCTGTCCGCCTCGCCGGAGAGAAGGGCGGTCACCTTGTCCTTGTCCGCGCGTTCGGCAAGCTGGGCCAGACTGCCCACGCCTTCGATCGCCATTTCCTCGTCACCCTCGGCATCGGCCATTTCGATGAGCTCGACGGTGTCGTTCATCTCGGTCTCGATGGCGCGTGTGGCGCTGATTGCCGCGTCCAGCCGGGTGCGCTCGCGCATCACCTCCTGCGCGGCCTTCTGGTTGTCCCACAATGTCGGGTCTTCGACGCGCGCGTTGAGCTCATCGAGCCGGCGCAAGGCGCGGTCCCAGTCCAGCGAGCGGCGCAGCAGGTCGAGCGCCGCCTGGATATGGTCGACATGGGCTTGCGCTTCGGCGCGCATCGGAGGCCTCCGTTCAGTGGTTCGCCCCCGATTATAGGGGCAAGCGCTGCCCGATGCGATGCCAGAGGCGCAAGGTCAAGCGCCGGGCCGTCTTATCATGCGGCGGCGTCCGCCAGAATCCCGCTATAGAGCGCCTCGATATCGCGGGTGAAACCGGCGGTATCGAACAAGGGCGCGGCGGTTCGACCCGCGACCAGCCGTGCTTTCATCTCCGCCAGCCGCGCGGGGTCGCGGGCAAGGGCAAGGGCGAGCGCTTCATAGGCATCGGCGTTTTCCGTCGCCAGTTCGGGCAGGCCGACGGCATGGAGCAGGCTGCCTGCGACCCGCGCGGCGAAGCTGCGGCCCATGCGCGTGACCAGCGGCACGCCGGCCCACAGCGCGTCGCTAGCGGTGGTGTGGGCGTTGACGTTGAACGTATCGAGGAAGAGATCGGCATGGAGATGCCGGGCGAGATGCTCGGCCGGCTGCAGGCGTGGCGCGAAGATCAGCCGGGCGGGGTCGATACCGCGCGCGGCGGCCTCCCGTCGTAGCCGGACGGGCGCCCAGCCATTGCCCGCCAGCAGCCACAGCACGCTGCCGTCCACTTGCGCGAGCAGCCGCATCCAGATGTCGAACACGTCCGGCGAGATTTTGTAATTGTCGTTGAACGAGCAGAAGACGAAGCCGGTCTCCGGCAGGCCGCAGTCGGCGCGGCTTGGCGCGGCGTCGCTGGTCGGGATGGCGCGGCGGTCGTCATTCACCTGATAGCAGTGCGGCAGATAGAGGATATTCTCGGAATAATATTGCCTGTCCGATGCGGGGATGACGATCGGGTCGGCGATGATGTGATCGATGAAGGGCGCGCCGCTGCTTCCCGGATAGCCGAGCCATGCGACCTGATGCGGCGCGGCGCGCTGCGCAAAGATGCCCATGCGGCCATGCTCGGTATGGCCCTTGAGGTCGACCGCGATGTCGATGCCCGCCGCGCGGGCGCGGGCGGCGATCGCGGCATCGGGCAGATGGCCGACGGCGTGGAAATGTTCGACCGCGTCCGTCAGCCGGGTCCGCATCATGTCCGAGACCTCGGCGCCATAGGAGAAGCAGTGGACCTCGAACCGAGTGCGATCATGCTGTTCGAAGAGCCCTGCCATCAGCAGCATGGTGGCATGATTGTGAAAATCGGCCGAGAAATAGCCGAGGCGGATGCGACCATCGGCGGGCGGCGCAAGAGGGGCAATGGCCGCCGCCACGTCCGGCAGGCCAGGCCGCGTACTCCACTGCCGCGCCCAGCCAAGCTGGCGATGCGGATCGTCGGCGATTGGCAGCATGAAGAATGGCGGGATCGCCTCATTCTCCCGCGCGGCAAGGGCGTGTTCCGCTTCCCTCGCAGCAGGGCTCCAGTGGCAGGCATGCGCGACACGATGCAGCATGTTGGCGAGGGGTGGTGCCGCGCCCTGCCGCAGCAGGATTGCCCGGTCATGCGCCGCATTGGCTTCATCCGTACGGTCAAGGTCCAGCAAGGCATTGCCGCGGTTGAAGTGGCTGTCCGCTGATTGATCGTCGAGCGCGAGCGCCCGATCGTAGCAGCCCAGGGCTTCGACGGGTTGCTTGAGATCGAGCAGGAGGATGGAGCCGCATTGACGATAAAGTGCGGCGTCGCTCGGTGCGAGCTGGATCGCGGCGAGATAGCTCGTGATCGCGTCGGTCGGGCGCTTCAAGGCAACAAGCAGATCTGCCCGGCGGCGATGCGCGTCGAGATAATCGGGCCGCAGAGCTATGGCCCGGTCATAGCTTGCCAGCGCCTCGTCGTGCCGGCTGAGGTCGCGCAGCAGATTGGCGCGATTATACCAGGATTCCGGGAGTGCCTTGCTCAGCCGCAGCGCATTGTCATAGCTTTCCAGCGCGTCTTCGGTACGCCCCAGATGGCGCAGTGGAATGCCACGATTGAGATGGGCCTCCGCGTAGCCGGGCATATGGCGCAACGCGGTGTCATAGGCGGCCAGAGCCGCTTCCATCTGGCCGAGATCCTTGAGCGCGTTGCCCCGGCCGTTGTGCGCCTCGGCATAATCGGGCGCGAGCGCCACGGCGCGATCGAACAGGGCGAGCGCACCGGCATAATGGCCGAGCCCGGCTTCGATCGATCCGGCGATGTGGCAGAGGATTTCGCCGTGCGGATAGTCTTCCAGCAGCAACGCGGCATGGCGCTGCGCCTCGACGAGGCGGCGCTGCCGGTAAAGATCGACCACGGCCTGAAGCGCGGGCTGGGGCGGGTTCTCGATCTTGCTGGCAAGGAGCGCCTGCAACTCCGCAAGGGCGCTCCTGTTCGCGGGGTAGCGCCCCAATATGTCGCGATAGGCCTGCTCCGCCGCGTCATTGTCGCCGGCGCGGGCAAGGCCGCGCGCCTGCCGCAGCGCATGGGGAGCGGAAAACTTCATGGCGGCGTGCGTGCTGCTCATGCGGCCATCCGCAGCGCGTTTTTGGAGAGCAGGGCGAGGATGGAGATATGATTGAAGAACCACATCTTCTCGATATGGAAGTCGCTATATTTCCTGATCGTGTTGGCGAAGGTATAGGGCGTGTACCAGACATTATGGTCCGGGTGGACGACCTCGACGAAGGTCTGTGCCTGCGCGACATAATCAAAATGATGCGCCCTGCACTGGAAAGCGTCGGGCACCGAAATAAGGAAACAGCTCGCGTCGATGGCGTGAAGCTCGTCCAGGAATCCGGATACGTCGGCGACATGTTCCATCACTTCGGGCACGAGCACGACGTCATAGCGCTCCGTTACCTGCGCGAGCGACGAGAAGAGCTGGCCGCTGGTAAATGGAGCGAGCTGGGCCAGCGCTTCCTCATGTGGATCGACGCCATCGAGCTGGGCGCAGACCGGCTCCAGCAGGAGGTGGAGCGAGGTGGCCGGATCGGTGATTGGCCAATCGGCGCACCCGACATGGAGGACGCGCTTTCCCGCGCACAGATTGCGCAGGATTTCGACCCGGTTGGCATGAGCGATCTCGTCGCTGATTTCCACATGCTGCACAAAATAGGGGTCGTGGCGTGGCTCCAGCGCCGAGCCGACGCCGATGGTCTCCGCAGGCGCGGCGGCGGCTGCGTCCGGCAAGGCAGGCAGAGGTTCGGGCGCGGGCGGCGGCGCGGCGGCGGCCGAGACGACCGCGCCGATATCCTGCGCGTGAATTTCATCGTAGCTGTCACGCGTCGAGCCCCAGAGCTGATGGGCATAGATCGGGTCGGTGCCTTCGTAGCGCAAACCGGTAAAATGCTGCGGGATGAAATAATGGCTGGGGTAGATTCGCATCTGCGAATAGCCATATTTCCGGTAGCTGTCGGTCAGGCGCTGGGGGCCGACCGTCTTCCACGCCATGTCGTGCACGACTGAGGGTTCCGCGGCGATATCCTTGACGATCTGCTTGATGAACGGGTCGTTCGGCATGGCGCCCACATAGCCCGCGGCAATGAGGCCGGGCCGGGCGATCTCGTTCTCCCAGCACGCGAAGGCCGGGCAATCGAGCAGATGATCGTCGAGCGGGCGTAGCGCGATGCTGTCCGCATCCACCAATATGCCGCCATTGGCGTGCAGAATTTCCCAGCGCATCATGTCTGCAACGCCGTTCAGTTCACGCTCGGCCATCGCCATCATATGGCGCTTGTTGTGCCACTGGAGGCTATTCAGCTCGTCATTGCCCCACAGGATGAACTCCCAATCGGGATTATGCTCCCGCCAGCTTTCCATGCAGTTTGTCGGACATTTGCTCTGGTCGCCGACCCAGATGAAATGAATAAGCTTGGGAATCATCGTTGCAGGCCCTCACGAGTCGGAGGTGGCCGAGCGGGTTTCGCCGGCGCTGCCGTCCGACAGTCCAGCCCAAGCTAAACAGAACTGGTTAAGCCTCTCTTAGGGCGGCTTTGCGGCTCAGGCCGGGGTCGGCCTTTCATGCCCCTGGTTCGCGGCCATGAGATATGCGTGGCAGGCGCGGGGCAACTCCCGGCGCAGGCAGGCGAGCGCTTCCGGCGAGGTTTCCGCTTCCATCACCACGCGCACCGATCCGCAGAGCAGCGCCGCGAACATGAAGGCGGCAGAACCCACATCGGCGAAATGCGCGTCCGATGCGGCGCTGAGCAAGCCTTCCACACCCTGCGTCATCAGCGTCATGGCGCGGCCCATCACGTCGGTCAGGTCGAACTCGGCGGCAATGCCGTAGATGGCGCGGGAGGCGACCATGTCCGCCGTCTTCGCGTCGAGCCAGGCCAGCGTCAGGCCTTCTGCGATCGTCGCGAGATCGCAGCCCTCAAGTCGCGCCGCCGCCGCCAGCATGGTCTCCACGATCGTCTGGAGTTGCCGGTCGACGATGGCGAACAGGAGCGCCTGCTTGTGCGGATAATATTGGTACATCGTCCCCACGGACACGCCCGCCCGTTCGGCGACTCGCGTCGTGGAGAGGCGGCCCACACCATCCGCCAGCAAAACCTGAATGGTCGCGATGTGAATGGCATCGATCGTCGCGGCGGATCGCGCCTGCCTGGGCGTTTTCCGGGGCTGGAGCAGTGCGGGGGCGGGCCGGTTCATATGCGAATTCCAAAGCTGAAGAATGCTTCATATTTTGAACGCCAACGGATTTCCCCGCAAGGAGTTTATCATATGAACAGCATTCTCATCACCGGATGTTCGACCGGTTTCGGCCGCGAGACGGCGCTTCATTTCCTCGATCGTGGCTGGACGGTGCTGGCGACGATGCGTGATCCCGCCGCCAGCACGCTGCCGGCATCGGATCGCTTGCGGGTACTGCCGCTCGATGTCGCCGATGCGGATAGCATCGCTGCGGCTGTCGCGGAGGCCGGGCCGGTCGATGTGCTGGTCAACAATGCCGGCATCGGCTGGTTCAATGCTCTTGAGGGCACGCCGATGGATGTGGCCCGCGATGTTTTTGAGACGAACCTGTTCGGCGTTATCGCGATGATGCAGGCCGTGCTCCCGGCGATGCGCGCGCGGGGATCAGGCGTTATCGTCAATGTCGGGTCGAGTTCCATTTACAAGCCGGTGCCACTCCTGTCCGTTTACCGCGCCAGCAAGGCGGCGCTGACGGCAATGACCGAATCCGTCTCAGCCGAACTCGCCCAGTTCGGCATCCGGGCACGGACGGTCGTGCCCGGCATGGCGCCCACCACCAGCTTTACCGCCTCCGTTCAGGCACGGGTGGAGGACGGAAACGGGTTCCCCGAGCCTTATAGCGCTTATGCCAGTCAGACGTTGGCGGCCTTGCAGGAAGCAGGCGGTGGCGAGATCACGACCGTGCAGGATGTCGCCGAGGCCGTGTTCCGCGCCGCGACCGATCCCGACTGCCCGATGGTGCTGCCGGCTGGCCCCGACGCAATCGCCTGGTCGAAGGATGTGTGAACGCGTGCCGCAGTGACGGGTGCGGGCGGGGCCGGTCAGGCGATGGCTGCCGGCCCCGGCGCAACCTTCTGTTAGGGACGATATCCAAGGGAATATTCACCAGACGGCTCTAGTCGGGGGAAAGGGATCGCGATGAGCGACGGATATAGTCCAAAGGCGCCGTATGGTCAGAATAAGGTCATTCGTTTCATCGAAGGAAACGACTGGGGAAGCACTCGACGCGCTCTCGCAATTGATTGACGATAGTCAGGGGATCGATCCTGACATCATCTGCATATTCTATGACGGCGCGCATGATGATGAAGCGATTCACGCCTTTCTGAGTCAGCGGTTTCCACAGGCGGCGCTGCTGGGCGGGACATCCTGCGGCGGGGTGATGAGCGAAGCCGGTCTTGGTGGCGATGGCTCGATCGGGCTGCTGCTGGTGGAAGACCCGGACGGCGACTATGGCTCGGCGATTGGCCGGCTGGAAGGCGATGCGGGGGACTGCGCGGAGCGGTTGCTCCGGACCGCGCTCGAAAACGCGGACTGCGTGGACGAGCTGCCCGAGCTCATCTGGATCTACCAGGCGCCCGGCCAGGAAGAAGCCGTCATCGAGGGGTTGCGTCGCGTGGTCGGAGATCGCTGCCCGATCATCGGCGGCAGTTCGGCCGACAATGACGTGAGCGGTGACTGGCGCCAGATCGGCCCCGATGGCGTGATGCGCGATGGTCTCGTCGTTGGCGTGTTCTTCTCCTCAGGTGGCATCGGCTTTGCTTTTCAGGGCGGCTATGAGCCGAGTGGCGCGAGCGGCATCGTCACCCGCGTCGGGTTCGATCCGGCGGGGGACAGCGGCATCGTCACCCAGTCGCGCGGTCGCCAGATCATCGCGATCGATGGGGAGCCTGCCGCGGCGGTTTATAATCGCTGGGTCGGTGGCGCTCTTGAGGAGCGGCTGGAGGCAGGCGGATCCATTCTCACGGACACCACCATGTTCCCGGTCGGCATCGATGTCGGCAAGATCGAGGGGATTACCCATTATCTGCTGATTCACCCGGACCAGATCCTGTCGGACGGCCGGCTCTCCACTTTCGCGGAAATCGAGGAGGGCACGCGCCTCTACAGCATGCGCGGCAACAAGACGCGGCTGGTCGAACGGGCCGGCAAGGTCGCGGTTGCCGCCGCATCGACCCTGCGCGGAGGCGCGGCGAGCCTTGCGGGCGGGCTCGTCGTCTATTGCGCGGGCTGCCGGCTGGCGGTGGGTGAGGATATGCCCAATGTTTCGCGCGCCGTCTCGGACAGTTTTGATGGCATGCCGTTCCTCGGTTGCTTCACCTTCGGCGAGCAGGGTGCCATGCTCGGCAAGAACGCGCACGGCAACCTCATGATCTCCGCGATCGCCTTCGGAAAATAACGGCGCGCGAGTGGAAGATTCCGAGGAGCTGCGCGAAACGCTCTTCGCCATGCGCCGGGAATGCGACCTGCTGCGTACGGAGACGACGCACGCCAATCTCCTGCTGACCGCGCTCGACGCCGTGCTGTGCGTTGATGGCGAGGATGATCCGTTCGCCGGCGTCTTCGCGGCGCTGCTTCCCGTGTTCGAGGCGGTTTGTTCGATCGTGCTGATCGAGCGGGACGGCACGGTAGAGGCATCGTCCAATGTCTATGGGCCGGAGGCGCGACTGCAGTGCATCGCGTCCAGCCATCCCGCGCCGATCGGGTCACGCTGGCCGGCGAACCGGTTGTTTCAGAAGATACTGGGCGGCAAGGTCGTGTCATCGGTACTGGCCGGCGTGTCATGGCCATGGCCTGAGGATCTTGCCACCATGTTGTCGGGGGAGCCGCCCGCGCTCTATTTCCCGCTGGCGGTGCGTGAGCGCCGGGGCCTCATGATCCTGCTGCGCGCGGCGGGGCAGCCGGGGTTCGACCGGGCGGACATGTCCCTCGCGCGCAAATTCTCGTTGCTCGCGTCCCATGCGCTGGCGGCGCGGCAGGCGAGTCTGACCGAGGCGGAGAGCAACCGGCTCAAGGACCTTACCGAGCGGCTGGAGGCCAGTCAGGAAGAGCTGCGCTATCGCGCCGATTACGACCAGCTCACGGGTTTGCCCAACCGTGCCCATGTTCGCGATCTGGTTGGCGAGATGATCGCGCGCAAGCCATCCGGCGAGATGCTCGCGCTGGCCTTTGTCGATCTTGATGAGTTCAAGCGTGTCAATGATGTCCATGGCCATGCGGCGGGTGACGCGCTGTTACAGGAGGTCGCCTCCCGCGTTCGTGGAGAAATCCGCCACAGCGACGTGTTCGGACGGATCAGCGGCGACGAGTTCGTCGTCGCGTTCGATCCGCTCATGCGGCGTGAGGATGTGGACCCGATCATCGCGCGCGTGCGCGAGCGGCTGATGCAGCCCTTTGCGATAGAAGGGGTCGAGATCCGGCCCTCAGCCTCGATCGGGATTGCTTTTTACCCCGACCATGGCCGGGATTATGAGACGCTGCGCCGCCACGCGGACCTTGCCATGTATCAGGCCAAGGAGACGACGAAGGGCAGTGTCTCCTATTTCACGCGCGATCTGGGGCGGGAGGAGGATGAGCGGCTGTTGCTGGAGCAGCGGATTCGCGGAGCGATCGCCGGCCGCGCTTTCTGCTGCGCTCTGCAGCAAAAGGTGAACATCCGCACGCGTGCGATTGTGGGGTTTGAGGCGCTGGCGCGCTGGGTGGATGATGACGGCATGGTCCGTGCCCCCGGCACTTTCATGCCGCTCGCCGCCAAGCTTAATCTCATCGATGACATCACCATGCTGGTGGTGACGGATCTGATGGATCATCTCCCCCGGATTGACGCGCGGTTCGGGGCGCATGTGCGCTACAGTCTCAACATCTCCCCTGCGCAGACCACGAATATTCCATTCATGCTCAAGCTCGTCCAGCGGCTGGCGGCGTCCGGTTGTCCCAGCCGGTTCGTGCTGGAACTGACGGAGGAGGCATTTGCGGCGACGGGGCCGTTCCAGACGCATGTGTTGCCGGTGCTCCGCGCGGCGGGGGTCGCCATCTCGATCGACGATTTCGGGACGGGCTATTCCTCGCTGGCCAAGCTTGCCGAACTGACGGTGGACGAAATCAAGATCGATCGTTCGCTCGTCGCTTTCATTCATGAGCGGCCGCGCAATCAGGTGATTCTCCGGGCGGTCGAGTCGCTGGGAGCCGCGCTCAATATGTCGATTGTGGCGGAAGGGATCGAGACGGCGGCGGAGAACCGCTATCTGTTGACGGAGACCAATGTTCTGATCGGGCAGGGCTTCCTTCATCACCGGCCCGCCTTGATTCGCGCGCTTCTGGATGGGCATGCGGGTGACACGCTCACATCGGCGGCGCTCTCCGCTCCAGGCGCGGGTCGTTACGCGCAGGCCCGCTAGGGCGGTGGCCTAGCGTCGCGCGGTGTCCTGCTCGGTCACCCAGCCGTGAAGATCCCGTTTCATCGCCGCGTCGCAATGCCGGCAGCGACCACGAAACATGTCTCCGTCATGATGCACACGCCGCCGGTCTACGCTGTGGCGTTTGCGAATCGTGCATATCCAGTGAAGCATCTGTCCCCATCCGGGATAGTTTGAATACAACCTTTCGCGACAAGGCTTCGTCCGGTCAAGCGTCTCATTAACGATTTATCAAAATCTCGGCGATCGCTATTATTTGTGACTGAGAATTCAACCGTGGAAGAAATCATAGACTGTTTGCGCGACGGCGGATGAAACGCCCGGTGCGCGCCGGATATCCTCCAGGCTGGCGTTACGAACGGCCCGCGCCGTGCCGAAATGCATGAGCAGCGCCTTTTTGCGCGCGGGGCCGATACCCGGCACTTCATCGAGCGAACTCACCGTCAGCGCCTTGGCGCGTTTTTGCCGGTGGGCGCCGATGGCAAAGCGATGCGCCTCATCGCGCAGCCGCTGGAGGTAGAAGAGGACGGGATGGTTGAGCGGAAGCGTGATTTCCCGCCCGTCCATCAGGTGGAAAACCTCGCGTCCCTCGCGGCCATGATGCGGCCCCTTGGCGACGCCCACCATGCAGACATCCTCAACGCCGATGGCTTCCAGAGCCTGCCGCGCGGCGTTGAGCTGGCCGCGCCCGCCATCGACGAGAACGAGGTCGGGCCATTCGCCCGAATCACGGTCGGGATCTTCCACCTCGGCACGGGCGAACCGGCGCTCGAACACCTCGCGCATCATCGCGAAGTCGTCGCCCGGCACAGTCTCGGCGCGTTTGATGTTGAACTTGCGGTAGGCCGGTTTGCGGAAGCCCTCCGGCCCCGCGACGATCATCGCGCCCAGCGCATTGGTTCCCTGGATATGACTGTTGTCATAGACTTCGATGCGGTCCGGTGGGCCGTCGAGGCCAAAGAGATCGGCAAGGTCGGCAAGGATACGCCCTTGCGCCGTGCTCTCCGCCTGCCGGCGTTCCAGCGCTTCCACGGCATTGCGCTGCGCCTGCCGGATGAGCTTCATCCGCTCGCCGCGCTGGGGCACTTCCAGACGGACCTTGCCGCCGGCCCGCACGGCCAGCGCCTCCGCGATGAGCTCCGCCTCGGCCGGCGCGCGGTCGGCAAGGATCAGCCGGGCGGGCGGCACCTCCTCATAAAACTGCGCCATGAACTGGGCCAGCACCTCTTCCTCGCTCACCTCGCTGGTATGCACGGGAAAGAAGCTGCGATGCCCCCAGTTCTGCCCGCCACGGATGAAGAAGGCCTGGATGCACATGCCGCCACCCTTGCTGGCGAGGGCAAAAATGTCCGCGTCGCCCAGCCCCTCGGCATTGATCGCCTGACTGCCCTGAATGAAGGTGATGGCCTTCAGCCTGTCGCGATAGACGGCGGCCATTTCATAATCCATCGCTTCGGCTGCGGCCTCCATCTGGGCGCCGAGCCGGGCCTGGACCTGCGTGGACTTGCCGCCGAGAAAATCCTGAGCATCGCGGACCAGCGCGGCATAGTCGGCCGGCTCTATGCGGTCGACACAGGGTGCCGAGCAGCGGCGGATCTGATAGAGCAGGCAAGGCCGGGAACGGTTGGCGAAGAAGCTGTCCGTGCAGCTCCGCAGCAGGAAGAGCTTTTGCAGGGCGTTGATCGTGCGGGTCACCGATCCGGCGCTGGCGAACGGGCCATAATAGCGCCCCTTGATCTTCTGCGCCCCGCGATGCTTCTGGATGCGCGGGAAATCATGGTCCTCGCGCAGCAGGATGAAGGGGAAGCTTTTATCGTCCCGCAGCAACACATTATAGGGTGGGCGGAAGCGCTTGATGAGCTGCGCTTCCAGCAACAGCGCCTCAGCCTCGCTCTGGGTCGTGACGATCGTCATTGAGCGGGTCTGCGCCACCATGCGTTGCAGGCGGATGGGCAGGCGCTCGACCTGAGTATAGTTGGTTACGCGGCTGCGGAGCGCCCGGGCCTTGCCGACATAGAGCACATCGCCGCGCGCATCCTGCATCCGGTAGACGCCCGGCCGTGTCGGCAGGGTCTGTAGTGTCGCGCGGATTGCGGCGACCCCCGCCTCAATATCCGGCGCGCCGGCCCCGCGCACGGCATAGGTCGCGCGGTCCTCGTGGAAGCGTTCGGGTGCGGAGGGACCATCGGGCAGGCCGTCTGATGCGGGCGTGGACATGTACGCGAGATAGGCGCCTGTGCCGCCAAAACAAAGCCCGGGTCTTTGACGCGCGGCTCATAGCGCAACCCGATCCGCATGGGCCGTTAAGACGCGCGCGGATCGGGCGTTGTCATGCCTGCATGGTGCGACCCGACAGGCTCTGGCAAGGGTGAAAGGCCGTTATGGCTCAGGCGGCGACGCTTTCCGCCGGAACGTCCAGATTGTTGCGGATGAGGTGATCGAAAGCAGAGAGCGCCGCCTTTGATCCCTCGCCCATCGCAATGACGATCTGCTTGTAGGGCACGGTGGTCGCGTCGCCGGCGGCGAAGATGCCCGGCTGGCTGGTCGCGCCGCGGGCATCGACCTCGATTTCGCCGCGATTGGTCAGCGCCACGGCGCCACGCAACCACTCGCTGTTGGGGATGAGGCCGATCTGGACGAAAATGCCTTCAAGCGAAACCTCGTGCTCCTCGCTCGTCTCGCGGTCGCGGTAACGCAGTCCGGTGACGCGCTCGCCATCGCCCAGAACCTCGGTGGTGAGGGCGCTGGTGATGACGGTCACATTGGGCAGGCTGCGCAGCTTGGTCTGGAGCACCGCATCGGCGCGAAGCTGATTATCATATTCGATCAGCGTCACATGGGCGACGATGCCGGCAAGGTCGATCGCGGCCTCCACGCCGGAATTGCCGCCGCCGATCACCGCTGTCCGCTTACCCTTGAAAAGCGGGCCATCGCAGTGCGGGCAATAGGCCACGCCCTTGTTCCGATAGGTGTCCTCGCCGGGCACGCTCATTTGCCGCCAGCGCGCGCCGGTCGAGAGAATGACGGTGCGGGCCTTGAGGCTCGCGCCACTGGCCAGCTTCACCTCATGATAGCCGTTGGCGCCACCGGGAATGAGCGTCTCGGCCGTCTGCACGTTCATGATGTCGACGTCATAATCCTTGACATGCTGCTCGAGCTGGGCGGCAAGCTTCGGCCCTTCGGTGTGGGGCACGGAGATGAAATTCTCGATGGCCATGGTGTCCAGCACCTGCCCGCCAAAGCGCTCCGCGACGACACCCGTGCGGATGCCCTTGCGCGCGGCATAAATGGCAGCAGCAGCGCCAGCGGGGCCGCCACCGACGACCAGAACGTCGAACGGTTCCTTGGCGGCGATCTTCTCCGCCGCGCGGGCGACCGCGCCGCTATCCAGCTTCGCGACGATCTGGGCGAGGTCCATACGGCCCTGACCGAAGGGCTCGCCGTTCAGGAACACGGCTGGCACCGCCATGACCTTACGGGCTTCGACTTCGCCCTGAAAAAGCGCGCCGTCGATCGCGACATGGTGCACATTGGGGTTGAGCGCGGCCATGATGTTGAGCGCCTGCACCACATCCGGGCAGTTCTGGCAGCTCAGTGAGAAGAAGGTCTCGAAGCGATAGTCGCCTTCCAGCCCGCGCACCGTGTCGAGCAACTCGGCTTCTTCCTTGGGAGGGTGACCGCCGACATGGAGCAGGGCGAGGATGAGCGATGTGAACTCGTGGCCGAGCGGCAGGCCTGCGAACACGGCCTCCGCCTTCCCGCCATCCGCGCGGATGGCGAAGGAGGGCCGGCGTGCGTCCGTCCCGTCGAACCGGGCCGTTACCTTGTCCGACGCAGCGGCGATTTCTTCGACGAGCTGGCGCATTTCGGAGGATTTCGCATCGTCGCCGAGGCTCGCGACAAGCTCGATCGGCCGGCGCAGATTGCCGAGATAGGTTTTGAGCTGGGTGGTCGTGGCGGCGTCAAGCATGGTCGTTCCTCGCGAGCACCGGCCGCCGATCGGCGAAGCGCGGGTGCGCTCCCCGGCCGGACCTGCCGAAGATGGACGGAAAATTGGGGGAGGCCGGGCGGCGGAGAAAGATAAGAGGGAGGGGTATCCATTCCGGCCGCCCGGCCGGTCCGGGGCTACCGCGTCGGCAGCCCCGGCAGTCTGTCTTAGATCTTGCCGACAAGATCGATGGAGGGCGCGAGCGTCTCGGCGCCTTCTTCCCACTTGGCGGGGCAAACCTCGCCGGGGTGGGCGCGGACATAGACCGCCGCCTTGATCTTGCGGACCAGCTCCTCGGCGTTGCGGCCAACACCCTCGCTGGTGATCTCCGTGATCTGGATCACACCATCGGGATCGACAACGAACGTCGCGCGGTCGGCAAGGCCGACGCCGTCACGCAGCACGCCGAAATTGTTGCTGATCGTGTGGTTCTGGTCGCCCAGCATATAATAGTTGATCTTGCCGATCGCTGGCGAGCTGTCATGCCAGGCCTTGTGGCTGAAGTGCGTGTCGGTCGACACGGAATAGACTTCCACGCCCAGGCCCTTCAGGGTCTCATACTGGTCGGCAAGGTCTTCCAGTTCCGTCGGGCACACAAATGTGAAGTCGGCGGGGTAGAAGAAGAACACTGCCCACTTGCCGGCGGTATCCGTGTCGCTCACCTCGGCGAACTTGCCCTGATGATAAGCCTGCGCGGTGAACGGCTTGATCTTGCTACCGATAATGCCCATGGAAATGCTCCTTGAATGTGGCGTTTGGGTTGGTGGTGGCTGAATTGCTAGCGGGAGATAGCGATAGCTTTCATGACAATCCAACAGGTTTAACCGCCCACATTGATCGAAATAACCGATCAGGGGTAGGCACTGCGGAAGCGCGCGGGAGAGACGAGTTGAAGCGCTGCCCCTTCCGCGCTAAAGGCCCGCTTTCCCCGGATTACGGAATCGGCCCGCTTCATGCTTTTCACCTTTCTTCTGGTCGTTCAGGCGATCATTGCCGCAGCGCTCGTCACGGTTATCCTCATGCAGCGTTCGGAAGGCGGCGGCCTGACTGGTGGCGGCAGCCCGGCGGGCTTCATGTCCGCGCGCGGCGCGGCGGACTTTCTGACCCGCGCGACGACCGTCCTGGCGACATTGTTCGTCGGGCTTAGCATTGTCCTCGCGGTGATCGCCGCGACACATCATCGCGCGGGCACGATCGATACGTCATTGGTGGGCAACACGGCCGATGCGAACCTTCCGGCACCCGGTGCGGCTGACCCGATGGGCAATGCCTCCGCAGCGCAGCCGGGCGCACCGGCGAATGGCGCCGCCATCGATAACGGGGCGGTGCCGCTCGCCAACTAAGGTCAGTGTAGGCGGGGTAAGAGCGGGGGCGCTCAGCGCGCGAAAATGCGCCCCATCAAACTCCGCTCCGCCAGACGCGGTTCGGTCTGTCCGGCGATGCGAAACAGGTAGCTGCCGAGCTGCACGGCCTGCAATTTATCGATGATGAAGAAGTGGGTATCCACATCATCGATGTTGCGTGGCCCCGCCTTGGTCACGGTTTCCAGCTTGAGTGCAACGCGGTCGCCAAGGTCTTGCGATGTCCAGCCCACAAGGGCGCCGAGATTGTCATGCATGATCCATAATACTCGCTATTTTGTCATCGACCGACCGCGACCATAGCCGGCGACTCCATGCTAGAATGATTTCATTTTGAACGGAAACATTCTTGTCACTCCATGCGGCATTTTGATGCCCTTGCCAGACGGCGCAGGGCGGGTATGCCGCAAGAGAAGGAAGATAAGGGGCTGTGTCCGGCGTCATCAACGCTTCGCGCACTGCGACGGGGCAGCCCGTGCGCCCCTCGCGGCGAGTGCGGCGCAGGGCAAGGGTGCGAGAGCCTATCGGTGCCGTGGCCATCCCAGCGCGGGCAATGCGACGGCAAGCAACTGAAGCACGAGCGGGCCTCTACAAATATCCGTCGATCACCGCCCCGGCTTGCGCTGGGTCTTGCCGTAGCGCAGCTTGCGCGTGCCCGGCTTCCCCTCCGTTGCTCGCCCCTGATAACGCGGCGCGCTGCCTGTTACCTGCTGTTCACCGGGCAGGCCAAGCTCGTCCGCTTCCAGCTTGCGGATTTCATCGCGGATGCGGCCCGCTTCCTCGAATTCCAGATCGGCGGCGGCGGCGCGCATCTTCTTTTCCAGCTCTTCGATGTAGGCGCGCAGATTATGGCCCACGAGATGGGGCTTTTCCGCAATGCCGGTGTCGATCGTCACCTGATCCTGACTCGCCACATGCGCGATGATGTCACCCACCGATTTGCGGACCGTCTCGGGCGTGATGCCATGCTCCAGATTATAGGCCTGCTGCCTCTCGCGGCGGCGGCTCGTTTCGTTGAGGGCGCGCTCCATGGAGCCGGTGATCCGGTCCGCATAGAGGATGACGCGCCCATCCACATTGCGCGCGGCGCGGCCGATCGTCTGGATGAGTGAGGTTTCCGAGCGGAGAAAGCCCTCCTTGTCCGCATCGAGAATGGCGACAAGGCCGCATTCGGGAATGTCCAGCCCCTCGCGCAGCAGGTTGATGCCCACCAGCACATCATAGACGCCAAGGCGCAGGTCGCGGATCAGCTCGATACGCTCCAGCGTCTCCACGTCCGAGTGCATGTAGCGCACCTTGATGCCGGCCTCGTGCATGAATTCGGTCAGGTCTTCGGCCATGCGCTTGGTGAGCGTGGTGACGAGCGTGCGATAGCCCCTTGCCGCGGTCAGCTTCGCCTCATGAATGAGGTCATCCACCTGATCCTCGACCGGCTTGATCTCCACCGGCGGATCGATCAGGCCAGTGGGGCGGATCACCTGTTCGGTGAAGACGCCGCCGGTCTGCTCCATTTCCCATGTGCCGGGCGTGGCGGAGACGGAGACGGTCTGCGGGCGCATCGCATCCCATTCGTTGAAGCGCAGCGGCCGGTTGTCGATGCAGCTTGGCAGGCGGAAGCCATATTCGGCCAGCGTGATCTTGCGGCGGTGGTCGCCACGCGCCATCGCGCCGATTTGCGGCACGGTCTGGTGGCTCTCGTCCACGAAGAGCATGGCGTTCTCGGGCAGATACTCAAAGAGTGTGGGCGGCGGTTCGCCGGGCAGGCGGCCGGTGAGGAAACGGGAGTAATTCTCGATGCCCGCGCAACTGCCCGTTGCCGCGATCATCTCCAGATCGAAGTTTGTGCGTTGCTCCAGCCGCTGTGCCTCCAGCAGCTTGCCCTCGGTGGTCAGCTCCTTCAGCCGCTCGGAAAGCTCGTGACGAATGGCTTCCATGGCCTGTTTGAGCGTGGGGCCGGGCGTGACATGGTGGCTGTTGGGGAAGACTTTGACATAATCCAGCGCGGCCGCCTTCTTGCCGGTGAGCGGATCGAACTCGACGATTTCCTCGATCTCGTCGCCAAAGAAGCTGATGCGCCAGGCATTATCCTCATAATGGCTCGGGAAAATCTCCAGATTATCGCCGCGCACACGGAAGTTGCCGCGCGTAAAGGCCGCGTCGTTGCGCTTATATTGCAGCGCGACGAGCTTGCGGATGATCTCGCGCTGATCGGCGACATCGCCCTTTTTCAACGCGAAGGTCATCGCCGAATAGGTTTCGACCGAACCGATACCATAAAGGCAGGAGACCGAGGCGACGATCAGCACATCGTCCCGCTCCAGCAGTGCGCGCGTGGCCGAGTGGCGCATCCGGTCGATCGCCTCGTTCACGCTCGACTCCTTCTCGATATAGGTGTCGGAGCGCGGCACATAGGCCTCGGGCTGGTAATAGTCGTAATAGCTGACGAAATATTCGACTGCGTTTTCGGGGAAGAAGCTCTTGAACTCGCCATAGAGCTGCGCGGCGAGAATCTTGTTGGGCGCCAGTACCAGCGCCGGGCGCTGCACCGCCTCGATTACCTTGGCCATGGTGAAGGTCTTGCCCGATCCGGTGACGCCGAGCAGCACCTGATCCCGCTCACCGCTGTTGGCGGCCTCCACAAGCTCGGCAATGGCGGTGGGCTGGTCGCCCGATGGCTGATAGTCCGAGACCAGCTTGAAGGGCCGCCCGCCCTCCATCTTCTCCGGCCGCGCCGGCCGGTGGGGGACGAAGTTCGCGCCGGTCTCCGGCTCGTCGAGCGTGGTGCGGATAGTGATCGCCATGGCCGTGAATATGGGCGCTTGCCGGAGGAACAGCAATGGCGGGATAGGAACAAAAAGGGGGTGTGGTGTTTCGTGAGATTACCGCTTGCACGCGCCGTCCACTTTGTGGTTCCTTCGAGGGGAAATGCGCTGGCGCCTTGCCTTTCTCCCGTTGATCGCGGCTTGCCCTGCCGGGGTTCAGGCTGCCCCGCCGCCAGATGGCAGGGGGCCGGAAGAGGCGATTATCGTCGAAGGCACGCGAATATCCCCTAAAGAGGAGCGGCGCGCGGCGGTGGATTATACCCGCAGCCTTGGCGTCGCGCGCGGCGAGATCAGCGTTGCGCGCTGGAGCCGGCCGGTTTGCCCGGGTGTCAAGGGGCTCACGGGAGCGCCGGCCGCGCGGGTTATGGACAGGTTGCGTGCCATCGCGACGGAGGCCCAAGTGCCTCTGGCGCCGGATGGATGCCGGGCCAACCTCATCGTCGCCTTCGTGGAGGATGGCGCGGATATGGTCCAGCGCTTGGTGGGTAAGGAGCCACGACTGGTTTCGCAGGTCAGCGGGCCGGACCGGCGCGCGCTCAAGAGCGGGGATGCGCCGATACGCTGGTGGTATAGCGTGACGTTCGGCACGGGCACGGGAGCCGGCGTACCGGCATCGAACATTCCATCTCCCGCGACGAGCGGCAATGCGGAGGGCGGCGGCTCGGTATTGCCAGATAGCGTGCCGAGCAGTGGTACGCATAGCGCCAGTCTCATCCGCACACAGGCGGTGCGTTTCATCGACATGGCGACCGTCGTGGTCGATGTGAACCGTGCCGAAGGGGTCACGCTCGATGCGGTGGCGGCCTATGCGGCGATGGTGGGCCTTGCCGAGATCAGCCGCACGGCAACGCCCGAGGCGCCCTCCATTCTCAATCTTTTCGCGGCAACGCCGCGTGGAGAGGAGGCGGGGACCATGTTGAGCACGTGGGACCGTAGCTTGCTGCACACGCTCTATGCCATGGCGCCCGATCGGTCGGGTCATGCCCAGCGCCGCAGGATCGTCAACGCGCTGGTTGATACCAGGACGGATGCATCGCGATGATGCGCGCGGGAACAACGCGGGCGTCGGACCGTTTCAGCGCGACGGCATGCCGGGGCTGCTATCCCGGCCGTCGCTGTATATAGAGTTCATACGTGCCCTGTGCGCGCCAAAGAGCTTGATACCTCAAGGAGAAGACCATGCTTCGTACCGCAACTATCGCCAGCCTTGCCTTCCTGCTCGCCGCGACGGCCGCGTGCAGCGAAAAGGCGCAGCAGCAGACAGAGCAGGCCGGGGACGCCATTGCCACCGATGTTTCGAACGCCGGTGACAGCGCGCTTGATGCCGCGCGCAACGCCACCGATCATGCCGACGCCGCGATCGATCGCGCCGGTGCCGCGGCGGACAATGCTGGCAGCGCTATCAAGGAAAAGGTGGATCAGGCTGGTCATGATATTGGCCGCGCCGCGGATAAGGCTGGCGACGACATAAGCCGCGCAGCCGACAAGGCGAAGGAGAAGGCTGGCGTTGCGCTTGAAAATGCCGGCCGCGCGATCCGCAACTGATCCCGCTTCGCCGAGGCTATCGGCATAAAAGATGAATAGCGTTGCGAGGGAGCGTCGAAAGGCCGATGCTCCCCCGTAACGCGTGCACACTGCTTGAAGGATTGACCGATATGCGCCCGATTTCGCTTTCCGCTTCGGCGGCTTTCGCCACCGTGGCTTTGCTTGCTCTGGCTGCCTGCGACAAAAAGGCGGATAGCGGCGCGGCAGTCTCCGTGACCAATGCCAGCCAGCAGGAAGTGGCGGAAAAGGTCGCGGCGGCGACGGGCGGTGACAATGCCATGATGGTCGAGCCGGGCCGGTGGGAAGGCGTCGTCAAAATCGAGGAGATGAACATTCCCGGTCTGCCGCCACAGGCCCGTGAACAAATGAAGGCGCAGATGGGGAACGAGAACAAGTTCGTAAGCTGCGTGACGCCTGAGGATGTGAAAGCGAAGAAGGCCTTCTTCACGGGCGATGCGAAGGACAAGAGCTGCACCTACGACCATTTTACCATGGCAGGCGGCAAGATCGATGCTGCGATGAAGTGCAACCGCGGCGGTGACGGCAAAATGGCGATGACGATGAACGGCAATTATGCGCCGCAAAGCTATAATATGGCCATCACCAGCGAAGGGCAGGGCGAGGGGCCGATGGCGAAGATGTCCATGAAAATGAGTGTGTCCGCCAAGCGGGTGGGCGCCTGCAAGGGCTCGGAAGACGAGCGCTGAGCGGCGGACCTTGTCTCAATGCGGGATGGTAAAGCCCGTAACATGCCGAAAATAGCCGTGCATATCTGGATTTGTTTTAATCTGGGCGCTTATGGGGGACGAGTCCAGCAAGGACTTTACCCTCCGGCGGAAGCGTTTAAGGGAGCCGGACAAGTACGGAGATCGAGGCAGACATGGCGATTTTGACGCCGCACGAGCGCGATGGCTATATTTATTTTGACGAGGCGGAGTGTCGTGCCGCCGGTCAGGCTCTGGCCGAACGCTATCAGAATGCCGACCCCTTTCCGTATATTGCTGTCAAGGACTTCCTGCCTGTCGATTTTCTGATGGGTCTGCTGGATGGCTTCCCGGATAGCACGGGGAAGAGCTATTTTGATCGCGATCAGGAGCGTCTGAAGTTCCAATACCCGCCCGGGGATATTCCCGGTCGGCGCCTGCGTAATCTGGTGATGGAACTGAACAGTGCACCGATTCTTGCTTTTCTTGAGGAAATGACGGGTATCCCCGCGCTTATTTCCGATCCGTATTTCGCGGGTGGCGGCTGCCATGAGACCAAAGCAGGCGGGCATCTGGGTGTCCACGCTGATTTTAACGTACATCGCGGCATGCAGGTTGAGCGGCGCCTCAATTTGCTGGTCTATCTCAACCACGACTGGCCTGAGAGCTATGGTGGTGATTTGGAACTGTGGGACCGCCAGATGACACAGTGCAAGGCGAAGGTACCGCCGCTTATCGGCAGTGCGGTCGTGTTTAACACATCGTTGGACAGCTTTCATGGCCAGCCAGATCCGCTCACCTGTCCGCCAGACCGCAGTCGTCGTTCGATCGCGACATATTATTATACGGCAAATGCGGATGGTTTGACGTCTCTGCCCGATCGCACGACCGTTTTCAAACAACGGCCGGCGACCGATGACCGGATGGACCTGCGCGTCAGCTTCGACCATTTTCTGCGCGATTGGATACCGCCGCGGCTTTATCGCTACGCGACCAAGTTCAACAGATTCAAATGATGGCCTGGCCCGCGCGGTCGGCATAGGTCAGATTGGGACAGGCGCAGCGAGCCGATTGCACCAGTTGCCACGTGCGTATACTTGTTCTGTGCTCACTTCTGCCGGGTCGTAGCGTCAGGAGGAGCCGGGCGGGAGAAATGGGTGTTTTCATGCACTCGGTGTTGTTCGTTCTTTTGCTTGCAATAAAAGCCATATGTTTCATAGAGTTGAAATAAGGTGTGAGTGGGATGATCGGGTTTACGACGGTCGGTACCAATGACATCCAGCGCGCCATGGCGTTCTACGATGCGCTGTTCGAGGACCTCTCGGTTACAAAGCTGATCGAACTGCCCGGCCTTGCCGGCTGGGACTGGAACCATCCGATCTTCGGGGTGATGGCTTGCCCGCCGGACAAGCCCGCTGTGCCGGCGCGTGGTGCCCTTATTGGCCTAGGCCAGCGCACGCGCGCACGCGTCATTGCCCTTCACGAGCGCGCGATCACGATGGGCGCAACCAATGCGGGCGATCCGTCCGTGCGTGGCATGGACGGATCGCAGGCTTTTTTCGCCGGTTATGTGTGCGATCTCGATGGCAACAAGCTTTGCTTTTATTGCGTCGGGCCGGGTGAGTGAGGCGCGGGCGCCGCTGCGTCAGCCTGCTTGCATCAGGGAAAGGCCGCAAGCGCCCTTGACCCCGCCGCGCAGTCCTCGGCAGGGCGGCTGGGCATGATCGGCTTCGCGGGGTCGGTCGCCACGTTGACCGGGATGCCGGGTTCAGGCGCGACAAAGCGGGCAGGGTCGACCCCGGCGCAGGCCATGAACAGGCCGAGCAGCCCCGGTGGTGTATCCCGCGCTTCATCCGAGAGACGGAATGTCCCCCAGTGAATGGCGATGGCCTGTGCGGGTGCGAGCTGCTGGAAGATGCGGACGGCCTCGGGCGGGCCGATATGGCTGTCATTGGCGAGCTGGCCGGGTGTGAAGCGAAAGGCCCCGATAGGGATGAGGGCGAGGCGGATTGGCCCTAGCGCGCGTGCTTCCTCCACCCAATGTCCGGCGCCATAGCCGGTATCGCCCGAGAAGAGAATTTTGCCCGCCGGCGTCTCGATCATGAAGGCGGACCAGAGCGCGCGGTTACGGTCGGTCAGCCAGCGGCTCGACCAGTGATGGTTTCGCAGTACGCGGATGGAGAGGCCGGGCTTCACCGCCACGCTCTCCCCCCAGTCCCGCCCCAGGGCCTGCGCGCCGGCGCGGGCAATGACCGTCTCGTTGCCCAGGCCGGTGACGATGACCGGCCGGTCCCGCTCCCAAAGGGCTTTCAGGGTCGGCAGATCGAGATGGTCATAGTGATTATGGCTGACGACAATGGCGTCGATCCGCGGCAGCCGGTCAAGCGGAATGCCCGGCGCTGTCACGCGGCGGGGGCCGGTCATGCCGAACGGGCCGGCACGCTCCGCCCAGATCGGATCGGTGAGGATCTTATACCCACCCGCCTCGATCAGCACGGTTGCATGCCCCACGATGGTCGCGCGCATGTCCCCGGCCTTGAGCGGCGGCAGCGCCCGCGGGTCGAGCGGCGTGATCGGCACGTGAGCGGGCCACAGGTCTTCTGCGAAGAGGCGGGAGATGAGGATGGTCAGCCCTGGCCGGCGCGGATGATTCGCGCCGTTATAAGTCTGCCCTTCCGGGTTGAAGAAGCGCGCGCCATCATAATGGCCGCTTTCCGTCCCGTCATAATAGACCCGGTCGAGGAACGGCGGCACGACCACCATGGCAAGGCAGAGGGCGAGGAGGGCGGCCCCAAGCGTGACAATGAGGCCGGTAGCGAGCGTGCGGAAGAAGCGCATGGCGCAAGACGTGGCGACTTTCCGCGCGAGGTGCAACCCCCGGCGCCTGACGATGCCTATGCGGCGCGTGCGCCTGTCCGCTCTAGCTTTGCCCGAACCGCCAGGCCGCGAGCAGCCAGCCGCCGATCAGCAGCACGCCGCCGATCGGCGTTATCGCGCCCAGCCAGCGTGGCCCGCCCAGCGCCATCGCGTAGAGCGTGAAGGCAAAGATCGCGCCGCCGATGAGCAGCGTGATAGCCGCGCTCTGCATCGCCGGGCTCCGCAACAGGGCAATGGTCGCGACGGCATGGATGAGTTGATATAATCCCCCGGTCCGCAGCCATTCGGCGGCTTGCGGGCTGGCGGCGCCATGTGCGCCAAAGGCTCCCGCGCCGATGGCAAGCGCTGCGCTCAGCGCGGCAAAAAGGGCGATCATCATGCGTCGTCTCCAATCAGCGGCTCGTCGTTGATCTTGATGCCTTTGCCCGGCTTCCACAGCAGGTGGCGCGCGGCGAGAATGCTGCCTTCCGCCTTTTGCAGGTCCAGCCGCTGCCGGTCGTTGCGGCGATAGCGTGCCTCAATGTCGGCGACCCCGGCATCGTCGAGGCCAAGGCGGGAGAGCGCGATGCGTGCCATGGCAATGGCCGATTCGAAGACTTCGCGCTGTACGGCCGCGAGGCCCATATCCTCCAGCGCGATGACCTGCCGCCGATCATAGACGCGGGTGAGGATGGCGGCTTGCGGGAAGGCCTCCATGATTGGCCGCAGCGCCTTTTCACCAAAGGCGCGGTCGTCATGACAAAAGGCGATGACCGATGCGTCCTCCGCGCCGGCGAGGCGGAGCAGGTCCACCCGGGTCCCGTCCCCATAATAGACCTTCACGTTCATCTGCCCGGCCATGTCGATCTGCGCGGGTTTCCGGTCGATCAGGGTGACCGGCGTGCCGTGCCGGGTGAGCATCTGCGCCACGGTCTGGCCGAACCGGCCATAGCCGATCACGATCGCGCCGCCGCCCGGCGTGCCGTCCGGTCCGTCCAGATGCCGATCGTCGGACGGGGCATGTTCGAGCCGGCGGGCGATGGCGAGCAGAAATGGCGTCGTCATCATCGAAAGGGTGACGACGGCGCTGAACATCGTGGTGGCGACCGGGTGGACCAACAGTGCGTCGCGCGCCGCGCCGAACAGCACGAAGGCAAATTCGCCGCCCTGACTCAGCAGCAGGCCAAGGGCGAGGGCGGCGCGCATCTCCATGCCGAACAGGCGGGCGACAAGGCTGATGACGACAACCTTGGTGACGACGAGGACGAGCGCCATGCCGAACACGAACAGCGGCGCCCGCGCGATAGCGCCAAGGTCCAGCAGCATGCCGACCGCGACGAAGAAGAGACCCAGGAGGATGGTGCGGAACGGCTCCACATCCGATTCGATCTCGTGCCGATAGGGTGAATCAGCGAGCATCACGCCCGCGACGAACGCGCCAAGCGCGGTCGAGAGGTGGAGCATGTGCATGAATGCGGCGGCGGCCAGCACGGTGAAGAGCCCCACCGCGACGAACAGTTCGCGCTCGCCCAGCCGGCCGACAAGGCCAAGCAGCGGCCGCACGAGGAAGCGCCCGGCGATGACCAGCGCGGCCACCGCGCCGATGGTGTAGAGCGCCATCTGCCATCCGGGCGGCGCATCAGGATTGGCGGGCGCGCGGGAGAGCGCGGCGATGATGGTGATGAGCGGCACGATGGCGAGATCCTGGAACAACAGGATCGAGAAGGCCTTCTCGCCGAAGGGTGAGTTGATGCGCCCGCTGGACTTGAGGCCGGGCAGCGCCTGCGCGGTCGAGGAGAGGGCAAGCGGCAGGCCAAGCGCCAGCGCCGCCGGGCCGGTGAATCCGGTGAAGAAGAAGATGATCGCCGCGATGGCGAGCCCGCAGAGCGCCACTTGCGCGAGACCAAGGCCGAATATGTCGCGCTTGAGCCGCCATAATCGTGCCGGGCTCAGCTCCAGCCCGACGAGGAAGAGCAGCAGCACGATGCCGATTTCAGCGATGGCGAGCTTGCTCTGCCCGTCGCCGATGAGGCCAAGTCCATAGGGGCCAACCAGCGCGCCCGCGATCAGATAGCCCAGCACCGCGCCGAGCCCGAGGCGGCGGAAAAGGATGACGAAGGCAAGAGCGGCGGCCAGCAGGATGACGCCCTCGGAAAGCAGCAGATCTGGTCCGGTCGGCGCGGCTGCGGCCGCATAAGTCATCGGCCGGTCCGCGCACTGGCCTGCTGGCAGGCATCCGATGTTGGGGAGGCCAGCGCTTCAGCCGCTGCTTCAAAGGCGAGGCGAAGCGAGGCATGGCGCGCGGGATAATCCCGCCCGGCGGCGAGCTGATCGATGCCCGGCCAGTTTGGGAGAGTGTCGCTCTCTCCAGCCAGCCATGCCGCCCATTCCTGTGCTGCGATGCTGATCTCTTCGGCGGAACGGCCCGGCGCGGCGCGGGCGAGCAATGTTGCGGCGGCCTGCCCCAGCGCACAGGCATGGGCTTCTATCCCCAATGCCGCAATGCGCCCGGCCGCGTCGCGCCTTAACGAGACGATGACCCGGCTGCCGCAAATGGGGGAGCGCTTTTCCGCCATGGCGTCCGCATCGGCCAGCGGCGGATAATCGGCTATGGCGGCGGCCAGCCTGAGCACGGGCATGCCGTAGAGCGGCTCAGTCATTCCCGTTGGTCCGCGCGCTGTTATCCGCGCTGTCGCCACTGTCCCCGGTGATCGCGCCCATAATACCGCCCTTGCCGCTTGTTTCTTCCAGCCATGCGCTCATCGCATTGGCGCTGGCGCTGAGGAGCGGGAAAACATGGGCCATGCGCGCCCATTCCGGCCGGCGCTCGTCGGCGCCATACAGCGCGTTGAAGACGAGCGTGAAGAGCATGAAGGCGACGGTGGTGAAGAGCAGCCCCTTGACCGCGCCGAGCCCAAAGCCGAGCGCACGGTCGATAGGCCCCAGCACGGAGCTGCGACTGGTCTCGCCAGCCTTCGCCGCGATCAATCGCGCGCCGCCCGCCACTAGGCCGAAGATGAGGAAGAACGCGAGGATCGCCGCGCCCGCTTCCGTGCCGATGAAGCCGCTGAGCAGTGCCGTCGTGCTCGCATGGCCATAGCGCAGCGCGAGCATCCCCGCGAAGATGCCCGCAATGCCGATGACCTCCGCCACAAACCCACGCATGACGCCGCGCACGGCGGTCCAGCCGATGACGATCAGTACAGCGATGTCGAGTGCGGTCATGCGCCCGCGCTAATCGCGACCAAGGCTGTGGTCAACAAACTGTGCGAGCGTACCGAAGCGGCTGATGCTCATTCCGGCTGGCGCGTCCGCCGTGTTGCGCGGCGCCAGCGCCCGCGTGAAGCCAAGCTTGGCTGCTTCCTTGAGGCGGAGCGCGGCATGGGCGACCGGGCGGATCTCGCCGGAAAGGGCAATCTCGCCCATCATCGTCACGTCATTGGCCATGGGCCGCTCGGCGAGGGCAGAGACGAGCGCGCCGGCCACGGCGAGGTCGGCGGCCGGATCTTGCAGGCGATAGCCGCCCGCGACGTTCAGATAGACTTCGCACGTGGCAAAGCTGATGCCGCAGCGCGCCTCCAGCACGGCAAGGATCATGGCGAGCCGGGCGCTGTCCCAGCCGACCACCGCGCGACGCGGCGTTGCCCCGCTGGCGAGACGGACGGTGAGCGCCTGTATCTCCACCAGTACCGGCCGCGTGCCTTCCAGCGCCGGGAACACAGTGGTGCCGGCAATCGCCTCGTCCCGCGCGCCCAGAAACAGGCTGGACGGGTTGCCCACTTCCTCCAGCCCCTGTTCGGCCATGGCGAACACGCCGATCTCGTCCGTGCCGCCGAAGCGGTTCTTCACCGCGCGCAGGATGCGATATTGGTGGCTGCGCTCTCCTTCGAAGGCGAGCACGGTGTCGACCATATGCTCCAGCACACGCGGGCCGGCGAGCGTGCCGTCCTTGGTGACATGGCCCACGAGGATGAGCGCGGTGCCGCCGCGCTTGGCGAAGCGGATCAGCTCCTGCGCGCTGGCGCGGACCTGACTCACCGTGCCGGGCGCGCCTTCGATGAGGTCGCTGTGCATGGTCTGGATCGAGTCGATGACGAGGAGGTCGGGCCCGGCCCCTTCGCCAAGCGTCGTCAATATGTCGCGTACCGATGTCGCGCTTGCCAGTGCGACGGGTGCGTCGCCCAGGCCCAGCCGCCGCGCGCGCAGCCGCACCTGATCGGCCGCTTCCTCGCCGCTGATATAGACGACCTGCTTGCCCGCGAGCGCCGCCTTCGCCGCCGTCTGGAGCAGCAGGGTCGATTTTCCGATGCCCGGATCGCCACCGATCAAGGTCGCCGATCCGGGAACGAGCCCGCCGCCCAGCGCCCGGTCGAACTCGGCGATCCCGGTCGGCAGGCGCTTGGGGAGGGCGACATCGCTATCGAGCCCGATGAGGGTGATCGCGCGTCCGCCGCTCTGAAGATCATGCTTGGCCGCGAATGTTGTCGGCCCCGCTTCCTCGATCAGGCTGTTCCAGCCCCCGCAGTCATCGCACTGCCCTTGCCAGCGGCTGGTGACGGTGCCGCAGGACTGGCAGACGAAGCGCTTTTTCACTTTGACCATCACGCATCTTTATCAGAACGAATGGCGAACGCCAGCCCGCCGTGCCGAAACGGGCTTGCCATCACCGGTGTCGCAGGAAAGAACGGCGGACATGATAAAGGTCGCGAGTTACAACATCCGCAAGGCTATCGGTACGGACCGACGGCGCAAGCCGGAGCGCATCCTTGACGTGCTGAACGAGATCGGCGCGGACATGATCGCGCTGCAGGAGGCGGACCGGCGCTTTGGCGAGCGCCATGCCATTCTTCCCGAACGGCTGCTGGAAGCGCATAGCGACTATACCGCCGTGCCGCTTTCGCTCCGCACCGAGAGCATGGGCTGGCACGGCAATGCGCTGCTCGTGCGGCGGGGCATGGAACTGATCGAGCATGACATCATCCACCTGCCGTGCATCGAGCCGCGCGGCGCGGTGACGGCGCTGGTCCGCTACAAGGGGCGCACGATACGGCTCATCGGCATGCACCTTGATCTTTCCGGGCTGTGGCGGCGGCGGCAGGCGACAGCGGTGATGCATCACCTCACACTGGAGGCGACGACCCCGGCGGACGCGGTGGTGGCGATGGGCGATCTCAACGAGTGGCGACAGGGCGGCTGCCTGCGCGATTTCGCGCGGGTGTTCACGCTGGCGCCGTGCGGGCGGTCCTATCATTCCGGGCGAGCCCTGGCGGCGCTGGACCGGATCATGTGGCAGGGCGGGCTCGCGCTGGAGGATGCGGGCGTGCATGTCAGCGCGATTTCGCGCCGTGCCTCGGACCATCTGCCGATCTGGGCGTCGTTCGATTATGCGGCCTGATTGCGTGCGATGCCCTGACGGGGGCCGATGCCGGGTAATGACGGCTCGACTTCAGGGGCGTGTCCGCCCATTCTGCGTGTGATGCAGGAAAAGGAACTCAGGCTCGCGCTGGTCTGCTATGGCGGGGTGAGCCTCGCGGTCTATATGCACGGCGTCACCAAGGAGCTGTGGCACATGGCCCGGGCCAGCCGTGACCATGTGGATGGTGCGGCGCCCGCCACCGGGACAAGCGCCCATATCTATCGCGCGATTCTGGCCGATGCCGAAGCGCGGCTGGACCTGCGGCTGCGCGTCCTGCCGGATATCATCGCGGGCGCCAGTGCGGGCGGGATCAATGGCGTGTTCCTCGCTCATGCGCTGGAGACGGGTCAGTCGCTCGATCCGCTGACAGAGCTGTGGCTCAAATCGGCCGATATTGACGTGCTGCTGGACCCGGATGCGCGACCCCTCTCGCGTTTCACGAAGTTCTGGGTGGCGCCGATCCTGTGGGCGTTCATGCGCCGGCGCGGCGATACGGTGGAACGCACCGTTGCACCGGAAACGCGGGAGGAGGTGCGGCGCAAGCTCTCCAATCTGGTGCGGGCGCGCTGGTTTTCTCCGCCATTTGGAGGGCAGGGCTTTTCCGCGCTGCTGCTCGATGCGTTCGATGCGATGGCCGCTGCACCCGCAGGCCCGCCGCTGCTGCCGGACGGGCACCCGCTCGATCTGTTCGTCACCGTCACTGATTTCGGCGGGCATGAGGAGGCGATCGCGCTCAACAGCCCGGCCGAGATCGTCGAGACCGAGCATCGCCTCACCATCGGCTTTCACGCCGACGGGGGGCGGCCGCGCCGGCTGGGCGCGGTGGCGGAGCTGGTTTTCGCGGCGCGCTCGACGGCGAGCTTCCCCGGCGCTTTCCCGCCCTTCACCGTGCGGGAGCTTGACGCCGTGCTGGCCCGTCGCCGCCGGGGCTGGCCGGGGCGCGAGGCGTTTCTCGCGCGCATCCTGCCGCGACAATATGCGGCGGGAGAGGCGGAGAACAGCGTGCTTATCGACGGTTCGGTGCTGGCCAACGCACCGTTCGGGCAGGCGATCAATGCGCTGCGGGACCGGCCGGCCCGTCGCCCGGTGGACAGGCGCTTCGTCTATATCGAGCCGACGCCGTCCACTCCGGGTTTCCGCCTGACCTCGCCAGACCTGCGCGATCAGGGCGGGGCGAGGCCGCTCCCCGGCTTCTTCCGAACCATCTTCGGCGCGGTGAGCGACATTCCGCGCGAGCAGCCTATTCGTGACAATCTGGAGACGATTGCCGAGCGCTCGCGGCGTATCCGGCGGATGCGGCATATTGTGGAAGCGCTACGGCCGGATATCGAGCTGACCGTGGAGCGCACGGTCGGCCGTTCGCTCTTTCTGGTGAGGCCCACGGCGCGGCGTCTCGCCATGTGGCGCGCGCGGCTTCAGAGCAAGGCATCCAAGGCGGCGGGTTTTGCCTATCCCGCTTATGGGCATCTGAAGCTTTCCGGCGTCACGGAACATCTGGCGGGGCTCATCTGCGATTTGCGCGGCCTCCACGGCGTGGCGGATCGCGACGCGCAGCGGCAGGCGCTCTGGGCGGAACTGCGCCGGCAGGGCGTCGATCTGGTGGAGAGCGGCGCGCGCGATGGCGTAGGGCCGGCGCTCATCGCTTTCCTGCGCGCGCATGATGTGGATTTCCGCATTCGCCGGCTGCGCTTTCTCACCCGGCTTCTGGTGCGGGCCAGCGAGGATGACGAGCGCGCCGCCACGGCCCTCTCCGCCGCGGATGAGGTGCTGGCGGCCCGGGCTGCGATGCGTGATGCACTTTATGGCGCGATCGGCCGCTATGCCGAGCGACAGTCGGCCGCTTGGATCGTCGCAAACCGGCCTGATCTGCCGCGTGAGCGCTTGGCTGATCCGGCCGGGGCGATCCTCCTTATCGGTGAGGCACGGGCGCTGGGTGAACTGGATGGGGAGGTGGATGCCGGCCTTGCCGACGCGATCGTGGCCCTACCGCCGGAGGAGCGGCGGGCGCTGTTGCGCGGCTATCTCGGCTTTCCCTATTACGACATCGCGACCTTGCCGCTGCTCCAGGGGGAGGGGCTGGACGAATATGACCCCATTCGGGTCGACCGGATCTCTCCGGAGGATGCCCACGCCATCCGCTCGGGTGGTGCGGCGGCGACCTTGCGCGGCATTGAGTTCAACTCGTTCGGTGCCTTCTTCAGCCGGGCATATCGGGAGAATGACTATCTTTGGGGGCGGCTGCACGGCGCGGACCGGCTGATCGATATTCTGCTCTCCACGCTGCCGGATGACGAGGCGACGCGGCAGGCGCTCGCGCGGCGCTACAAGCGGCGCATCTTCCTTGCCATTCTGGATGAGGAGGAGCCGCGCCTGTTACGCGTTTCTGGCCTCATTACCGATATCAGGCGGGAGATAGACGCGGTTCTGCCGGCCTGAGCGCGGGTTTGACCAGCGTGACCTGCACCACATCAATGCCGCGCCCGATAAAGCCTCCCTCGCAATACATGAGGTAATAGCGCCACAGATTGACGAAGCGCGCGTCGAAGCGGGCGGGGAGCTGGCCGCTCTCGATGCAGGCGTCGAACCGTGCACGCCACTGGCGCAGCGTCCACGCATAATCGGTGCCAAAGCGCGTCTCGTCCTGCCATTCCAGCCCCGCCTTCTCCGCGATGGCGCGGAACTCCGGCAGGTCGATCAGGCAGCCGCCGGGGAAGATGTATCGCTGGATGAAGTCGGCGCTGCGCGCATAAGCGGGGAACAGCGCATGATCGATGGTGATGAGCTGGATCGCCGCACGTCCGCCCGGCTTCAGCAACCGTCCGATCGCTTCCAGATAAGCAGGCCAGTGTTCGTGGCCGACCGCCTCGACCATCTCCACGCTGGCGATAGCGTCGAACTGGCCGGTGACGTCGCGATAATCCTGCAATCGCACCTGGGCGCGCCCGTGGGTCCCCAGCCGTCCGATCGCCACGTCCCGCTGCTCGTGCGAGAGGGTGAGGCCGACATAGCCGACATCCGCCTTCGCCAGAGCGGCCTCCGCCACGCTGCCCCAGCCGCAGCCAATCTCCAGCAGATTGTTCCCGTCGTTCAGGGCCAGCCGGTCCAGAATGGCGTCGATCTTGCGCTGTTGCGCCTGCTCCAGAGCATCGGTCGATCGGGCCGGCATTGCACTCGAATAGGTCATGCCCGTGTCGAGCCAGAGCCGGTAAAAGTCGTTGCCTAGGTCGTAATGCTCGGCGATGTTGCGCCGGGAGCCCCGGCGGCTGTTGCGGCGCAGGCCGTGGGCGATGCGGCCAAGGAGCCGGGCTGGCCCCTTGGACCGGGCGCTGCGCCCGAGCGTGCGTGCATTGGCCATGAACAAGGCGAAGAGCGGCACCGGGTCCGGGCTGTCCCATTCACCCGCCGCCCAGCTTTCGTACCAGCCGACCGATCCGTTCATGGCGAGGCGAACGAGGGGTCGCCAGCTGCGCAGTGTCACCACGCAGGCCATGCCGGGCGCGCGTCCGCCGAGCAGGCGCACCGTTCCGTCCGGCAGATGCGCCTCCAGCGACCCTTCGATCATACCCCGATCGATGCGGGAGAGGATGCGGTGGAACGGTCCGTCGGGCAACAAGCGCCAGAGCGCGCGCCACCGCCCGGAAAAAGTCCGGCGGATGAAGGCGCGGCGGAAGCCACGGCGCGAGGACGAGACATTCATGCCCGCATTATGGACCTGCCGGACCGCAATGCACAATGGGCAACGGCAGCGGATTACGTCATCTGTGATACACGCCCGACCGATGCACCCCCTCTATGGCTCCATGATGGCCAGAAGATCGCTCAAAACAATGTCACGATCTTGCCGACGACCTTCAGAAACTGGGTGATGCCGTCCAGCACCGGCTTGACGGCGTTGAGATGTTTCAATGCCTCGTCCAGCGCCTCGATGCCGCTTTCGATGGTTGCGCTCTCTCGCTCCAGCGCTTCGGCAACGTCGTTTATCTGCGCGGAAACAAGGTCGAGGCGGGCGAACATGATGCGGGTGAGGCTGCGCCTGACTTTGGTGCGGGCTGGGCCGCCGGTTTCGGGCGGCTCGGCATCGAGCGCAATTCTGAATGCCGGATCGGTGAGGGCGGCTTCGGCGCGTTCAAGCGCGGCGATCAGGTCTTCTCTCTCGCTCATGGCGTGGGTTCCTTTGCTTTTCCGGCAATACCCTCGACGATGCCCGCCAGCCGCGAAACATCCTGCATGTGGCTTGCAAGGTCGGTGGGCGCGAGCCGGCCTTCCGCGAGGGCGAGAATAGCGTCGTGAAGCTTGTCGGACAGGGCAGCGGCCGCGCGCAGTCCGGTCGGGTCGCTGTCGGCGGCAAGGATCTGCTCGCGGCGCGCTGTCCTGAACCCCGTCACCGGCTGCGTGATGTCACTATAGGGCAAGTAGAGGGCGGTCCGTGCGTCGATCCGCGCGATCAGCGCATTATCCGCCGCCACCCGATCCGCCAGAAAGGTCAGCAGTTGCTTCTGCCAGCGCAGATGGGAGAGAAGCACCGGCCCCCGCTCCCGCAATTCGCGTTCGAGCGGGCGGGATTTAAGTGCGCCGACAATGATGGGTGTCGTCGCGCTGACGAATTGCGGAAGTGTCGCGCCACCGATCTGGGCGGTCGCAAGCTCAGGAATGAGGCTGGAGAGCGCCCCGGTCGTTTCCTGCGCTGCGCTGGACATCGCCGTTTCGCCATCGAAGGCGGCAAGCGCGGTGAGCGCGGTGAAGTAACGCTCGAGCAGGCGCGCCTGCACGATGATGCGGTTAAGCGCGGCAATCGTCGCCAGGTCCGCTGTCTCGGCCTGGCTGAGGATCGCAGCCCCTTCCGTGCGCCATGCCGTGCGCTCGTCCGCGCCGACCAGCCCGCGCTGTTCGAGCAGGCGAACGCTGGTCGCATCGACCTGCGCGCCCTTGCTCTTGTCAATGGCGGCGGCGACGGCCCGTTCGTAGTTCTGGCCCAGTTCGCCCATGGCCTGAAAATGGGAAACACGGGCTGTGGGCGCGCAGGCGGCGAGCCCGGTCAGGCAGAGGAGGAAGGCTGGTCGCATTCGCATAATGGCTCCTGACTATCTATCTATATGAAATAACAAGATTTCTGTGGCATGTGACGCATCTTCATCCCGGAATCGCGCTGTTGAGGCGGCGCAGGCAGTTCTGTTTGTGAAAGGTCTTGCTGAGCAGGCTGTGCGTCATGCTGTAGCCAAGGGCGCGGTAGCTCTCCCATTGCGCTTCGTCGAAGAACTGGTCTCCGGTCGTTTCATGCGGGAAGTCGTGATGGCTGAGCGCATAGCCCACGACATCCTGCGGGAGGCCGCAGAACAGGCGCGGCTTCATCCAGACCATGTGGCCCGAGAGGACTGGCGTGCCATTGCCGTCCGCATCCTTGTAGACGTTGAGTAGCAGGCAGTAGGCTTCGTCATTGGGTGACGGCGCCCGTGTGGTCGCGTCGCGCGGCCGGATGCGCTCGCGCCATTCCTCGTCACCTCCGTTCAGGAACAATGCGGCGCCTCGCTTGCCGAAGAGCGTCTCGACATGGCTGGCGCGGGCGACGTTGATCGACAGGCCAAGGTCGATCCGTGCCTTGCGGACGAGCAGTTCGAGATCCTGAAAGGCAAAGCCGGCGTCGGCGCCATTGTCGCACACCAGAATAGTGCGGACGTTGCGGCGCAGCAGCTCATAGGCGCCACTATTCTCGAAATGGCCACCGTCCGAGATGTTCAGCCGCCCATAATCGCGCGAGTAATTGGCGGTCATCTCGGAAAACAGATACCAGTAGGTGCGGAATACCCGGCTTGTCCGGTAGCGCAGCCATGTGCCGAACTTGTTGGTAATGCCCACACGCCCGCGGATGAGATCGTCAACCGCCCACCAATAGCCCAGGCGGATGTTCGCGAAGGTGAGCATGAGCGCGCCGCCCATCGTGGTCCGCGCGCCCATGGCGGACGAAGCGGCCGCGCCGGAAATGGCGCAGAGCTGACCGACCGAAAGCGATTCGACACCACAATGCTTTAGTCTGTCCCACGAGAAATATTGCTCGCCGGTCATCTTGCGCCCCGCGTCGACGAACACGCCCTCGGGCGCGAATACGATGGGGACACCCTTGCGATCCCGCTCCACAAGCTGTGACTTGTCGCGGCTCTTCGTCTCGTTGAGTGTGACATTGATGAGGTGAAGCGGGGCGATGCTGCGACTCTGGGAATAGATTTCCACGGGAATCTGGTCGTCGGGGTCAGATTCGGTGATCTTGCTGTCACTGTCCACCGCTGCCGATTTGCGAAGGCGGGAGAGGTTCGACGCGCCGAGATAGGCGCGCGTGAGGCGCGACGCATAGATATTGTGCAGGGACGAGAGGTTGATGAACCCGGTCGACCAGCCGGTGATGAGAAGGAGGATGCCCAGCACAGCGCCAACGAAGCATATGCGCTGGCTGACCGGAGCGGCGAGCGGATGGAACAGCCAGTCCTGCCCTTCGAAGAGCACGAACTGCACGAAGATGTGCGACAGCACGGCAAGCAGGCCGAACATGACAAGGCCGATGACGAGCGCGATGTTGGTGAGCTGCGCGGACAGGAACCGCCGGAACGGGCTCTGCCCTTGTCCCTGCGCCTGATCGCCATTGAACCAGCCGGACAGCCTGTTGATAATCCAGGCGCTGATCGGGACAATGGTGGCCCACAGGCTGTTGAGGATGGAATGCCCAACGGCATGCGGCGGGATGAGCCAGCGATAGAGCGCCAGCGCCATCGTATCGACGATGGCCGCGGCCAGGAGGATGAGGGCGAGGCGGAAACAGCGCGCGGTAATATGGGTCAGTATGCGGCGGACCTCGGCCGTGTAGGCGTCGCCATCCAGATCTCGTCGCCAGGCATGGATGTAGACGCCAATGCCGATGATGAACGCGGCGAACACAAGCGCTTGCCCGAAAGCAATTGCGGTGGCCAGCGTTCCCCAATCGCTTGGTGGCAGCGCCAGCAGATTGAAGAGCGCGGCGGGCGTATAGCGCATGGCGATGAAGAACCCCGCGATGCAGGCGACCTGACTCAGGATGAGCGTGCGCGAGAAGCGGGACCGGCTGGACCAGATCAGATGAATGACCGGGCGTGCCCAGAAATTGTCGTAGTTTGCGAAGCGTTGACGCAGCCGCGACGCGCCGAGCGACATATATTCGGTCATCCAGTAGGTGACGCTGGCCGCATAGGCGAGAAATAACAGGAACATGGCCGGGATGACGAGCAGGCTCAGCATCCATGGCGATGCGGCCGATCCGACGACGAGCAGATCGCGCAGGCTTGCTGCGGTCAATCCATGTGCCGGGGAAGCGGGTGCGGCGAGGGTCATCAGCAGCATCGCCGCGATGAGAAACAGGGATGCCACCGCGATCGGCAGCGCGAAGACGTAGATCATCGCAAGCCAGTTGCGGATCATATATGTGACGGCATTCAGATAGTCCGAGGTGCCGTTGGGCGCGAGATAGCGGCTATGCTCGCGCAGCCACCAGCAGGGGTTGCGCGCGTCGAACCGCTCTTTGTCGCCCCGAAACTCGATCTGGACCGAACGGACGCTGGTGGTGAGCGCGCGATAGGCAAAGTCGGCCTTGGCCTTCGCTTCGCCCGCTGTGCTCGTGGTCACCGAAGCAGCGGTCCCCCGTGCGGCCTGGGGCAGATAGAGGCTGCCAAGGAAACTCCCGAAATAGCCGCCGCCCGAGACCGTCGAGCAATAATCGAAGTCGAGCAGGCGTTCGTGCCTGGCAAGTGCCTGCGCGACGCCGAGCGATATCGTGGCGCTGCGGATGCCCCCGCCGGAAAATGCGAGGCCCATGGAGGCAAAGGGCACCTCCTTCTCGTTCAGGCCCGCGCCGATCGCGTCGAGCAGCGCGCGCCTCTCCGCCACGGCGGCCCGCGCGCGGGCTACGGCTGCTTCGTGCGGGTCCTCTTCGCTTCCGGCTTCGTCCTGCGGCGGCGCAAGGCCAAGCAGGTCGTATTTCCACCAGCTCGTGATGCGCGCGCGAAATCCTGCTGCAGCCATGTTTCCCCCTCGGACGGCGTGGCAGAGCCGGGTCAGGCGGATGTGCGCTGGGATGCCCCGTCACGCAGCGTCCCGGTGACTCCGGTTGGCCAGCCGGCCTTACCGATCATCTGCGGACGTGGGGCTTTGTCTGCGTGCGAACCGGGGTCGCCCCATCTCGGGACAACATCGCGCCATATGCGTGTTCAGGCAAGAGGGAAAACATAACGACCTCGTAATTATTATGCGTGGAATTCCCTGTTGCCGCCTTTTCCATCGTGGATTTTTGCGATAGTCTCTGCGGAACGGTCGCATCCAAAAAATACAGCCTGAGCCATTGAAGCAGCGGATATTGTCGTTCGCTCCGTGGCCTTGCCTTCATGTTGAGAGGGATGTGCAATGACCATGCAATTCACCGGTCCCGCGACGCCCATGCGCGATGCTGATATAGAGGCGGCGGCCAAGAAGCTCGGCTGCCAGGTTGCTACCGTGCGGGCTGTCATCGATGTTGAGAGCCGTGGCGGTTTCCTGCTCGATACGCGCCCGAAGATCCTCTTTGAACGCCATTATTTCTCCCGCCTCACCAAGGGGAAATATGACGCGAAACATCCTGACATCTCCAATCCCGCCTGGGGTGGTTATAGCGGGGGCGCGGCTGAATATGTGCGGCTGGAGAAGGCGATCGGGCTTGATCGGGACGCCGCGCTGCGTTCCGCGAGCTGGGGTGCCTTCCAGATCATGGGCGATAATTTCAAGATCTGCGGCTTTTCCTCCGTCGTGGATTTTGTGAAGGCGATGGTCTCCGGGTCCGCCGCGCAGCTTGATGCCTTTGTCGCGTTCGTGCGCAAGTCCGGGCTGGATGATGAGTTGCGCCGGCTTGACTGGGCCGGTTTCGCGCGCGGATATAATGGTCCGGCCTACAAGGCGAACCGTTATGATGAGAAGCTCGCCGTGCAGTTCGCGTTTCACACGCGTGGCGGCGCGCGTGTCGATAATCCCTTGCCGGTGCTGCGTCAGGGTGACCGGGGTGAGGATGTGAGGCGCCTGCAAGTGGCGCTGGGCGTTGCCGTGGACGGTGATTTTGGCCCTACGACCAAAGCGGCGGTGGTCGCCTTCCAGAAAAAAAAGAAGCTCTATCCGGACGGTATCGTGGGGCGGGCGACGTGGAGCGCGCTCGGCATTCGCTGAGGGAATGTCGGGCTGCGGGGTATCGAGATCCGCGCGCCATCAGGCGTAGCGGGCTTCGAGCAGGTCGATCTCGCGGACGAGCTTTTGCGCGACTTCGGTTCCCAGAGTCTTTTCCCGCGCCATGCGGAAGATTGCCGCGCGCTCGGCCTTTAGCGCGGCGAGGCGCAGCTCGCGCTCGATCCGCTCCATCTCGCGGTGGGAGCGGCGCTCCGACAGGTCGCCCTCACGGCTTTCGATCCGTTGGCGGTAGCCGTCCATGATGCGCGCCGCGACCGCGACATAACGGTCGGCATCGTCGCGCCCTTCCGCCATGGCATGCTCGGTCTGCTCGACAGCGGCGATGGCGGCGCGCGCCGCCTCGATCCGCGCCTTGTCCTCTTCGACGAGGTGCGAGGGCTCGGGTGGCAGGGCAAGGCCGCGCAGCACCAGCGGCAGCCCGATGCTCGCGACGATCAGCGAGACGATGATGACCCCCATGGCGAGAAAGATGGCGAGGTCACGGGCCGGGAATGGCGAACCGTCCATCATGACGAGCGGCAGTGTCAGCACACCGGCCAGGGTGATGGCGCCGCGCACGCCCGCGAAGGACATTGCGGCAACGATCCGCCAGTTGGGCGCCGCAGCCTTCCATTCCCGTTCGCGAAACAATGTCAGGCGGAAGGAGAGCCACACCCACAGGAAACGCATCGCGGCGAGGCCGATGTTGATCGCAAGCACATAAACGATCAGCCACCAGGGTTCATGATGGCCGGTCAGGCGGACTGTCTCGGCCGCGCCGGAGAGGATTGCGGGGAGTTGCTCGCCGAGCAGAACGAAGATGATGCCGTTTGCCGCGAACTGGATCGTGTCCCAGATGCCGGCGCGGCGAATGCGCGTGGTTGCCGCGATTTCACCCGTGGTTTCGACAAAGCCCATGGTGAGCCCGGCAGCGACGGCGGCGAGAATCCCCGAGCAATGCAGATGCTCGGCGGCCAGATAGGACGCGAACGGGATGAGCAGGCTGACGAGCACCTGTGCGCCGCCATCCTCGCCATAATTGCGCGAAACCCAGCTCTTCGCCCGCGCGATGGCGAGGGTGACGCCGATACCCACGAGGATGCCGCCCGCCGCGACCCAGAAAAAGTTGAGTGTCGCTTGCTGAATCGAGAAGGCGCCTGTCAGCGCGGCGGCGATGGCGAACCGCAGGCAGACGAGGCCGGACGCGTCGTTCAGCAGCGATTCCCCTTCGAGGATATGCATCATCCGCTTGGGGATCGGCACGCGCTGGGCAATGGCCGAGACGGCGATAGGGTCGGTCGGCGAGACGACGGCGGCCAGCGCGAAGGCGACGGCGATCGGCATGGCGGGGATCATCCAGTGGATGAAGAACCCCATGCCGACGACGGTGAAGATGACGAGGCCGAGCGCCAGTTCCAGCACGGTCTTGCCGTCCTTGAACAGCTCCTCCCGCGGGATGCGCCAGCCATCGAGGAACAGCAGCGGGGGGAGGAACAGCAGGAAGAATATCTCTGGGTCCAGCTCTACCCGCCAGTCGGCGACGAGACCGATCATCGCGCCGAGCGCGATCTGGAACAACGGGCGGGGAAGCGGAAGAGGGACGATATGGGAAATGATGCCGCTCACGATCACCGCGAGGAGGAGCAGAAGGACGATCGTGATGCTTTCCAAAGGCCTATCCCTGTTGTTGCGCGGCGGCGGCGTCTTTTTTGCGACCAGACGGACTCGCGTCAACCGCAAACGGGTGCAATCGGCACGGGTGCCCCACTGATGTTTCGGCACCGGTTCCTGTCGACGTCGGGGGCGTTCGGGTTCTAAGGTCCCGGGTGAGGGCGGACTGATTCCGCCCGGAGGAACGCATGGATCGCACGAGGGACAGAACACTGGCCGTTATCGCGCTGCTGGCGACGCTCGCCTTCGGCTGGATTTTGCTGCCATATTTCAGCGCGATCCTGTGGGCGGTGATCGCGGCGATCATTTTCGCGCCAGTCAACGCCCGGCTGCTGCGGGCGATGCCCGGCCGGCGCAACACGGCCGCCGGTCTCACGCTGCTTATCCTGCTGGCGACGGGCATCATCCCCGCGATCCTGCTCGGCCTTGCGCTGATCGGTGAGGTCACGACGCTTTACGAACGCTTCCAGTCGGAGACGATCGACCTTGGCGGCATTTTCGCGAGCATCCAGCATGCGCTGCCGGGCTGGGCGAACGAAATGCTGGCGCGGCTCGATCTTGCCGATTTCGACGCGGCGCGCGAGCAGATCAATGCCGGGCTTGCCAGCAGCCTCCATCTGCTCGCGGCACAGACCGTGGATTTCAGTCAGCGCGCCTTCGGTTTCGTCGTGGGACTCAGCGTCATGCTGTATCTCAGCTTCTTCCTGCTGCGGGACGGCAAGGCGCTGGGTCAGCGAATAGACGTCGCCATCCCGCTCCGTGCCGAGCAGCGCCATGTGTTGATCGAGAAGTTCATCAACGTCATCCAGGCGACCATCAAGGGCGGGCTCATCGTCGCGTTGCTTCAGGGGCTTGTGGGCGGCATCGTGTTCTGGTGCCTTGGTATCCACGCTGCATTGCTCTGGGGCGTGGCGATGGGCATCTTCTCGCTGTTGCCCGCCGTGGGCACGGGGATCATCTGGGTGCCCGTTGCTCTTTACCTTCTTGTCACAGGCTCCGTTTGGCAGGGCGTGGTTCTCGTCTTCTGCGGCCTCTTCGTCATTGGCATGATCGATAATCTGCTCCGGCCCATTCTTGTGGGGCGCAATGCGCGGCTGCCCGATTATGTCGTGCTGATCACCACTTTGGGCGGCCTTGAACTGTTCGGCTTCAATGGTCTCGTCATCGGTCCCGTGATCGCCGCGTTGTTCATTGCCGTGTGGCAGATCATCGGAAACAAGCCGTCCGCGCCGGAGGCCGATGCCGGCATGGATATTCACTAAGGAGTCCCTTGGGCGTGCGCCCGTCCTTCGGCGAACCAAGCGGTGAGCCGTGCGCAGGCATCCTGCGTCATCGCCGTGCTGATGGCGTAGCTGAAGCGAATGAAATGTGCGCCGCGTTCGGGGTCGAAGTCGAGGCCCGGCGCGGTGGCGATGCCGGTGTCGTCGAGCAGTCGCCGGCAAAAGCCAAGGCTGTCATCAGTGATGTGGCTGATTGAGGCGTAGATGTAGAAGGCGCCATCGGACGGCGCGATGTCCGTAATCCCGAGCCGGACCAGACAATCGATCAGCAGAGCGCGGTTCTGGCGGTACATGTCCACGCGCGCGTCCAGCTCCGCCTCGCAATCGAACGCGGCGAGCGCGGCATATTGGCTGAGTGCGGGAGGCGTGAGGAAGAGATTGCCGGCCCGCGCGCGCATGGGCTCCACCAGATCGGCCGGGCACACCACCCAGCCCAGTCGCCAGCCCGGCATTCCATAATATTTGGAGAAGCTGTTGATGACGACGGCATCGGGGTCATAGCGCAACAGGCTGTGCGTTTCGGCGCCATAGCTCAGCCGATGGTAGATCTCGTCCGAGATGATGCGGATGCCGCGCGCGCGGCAGGCCGCGGCGATCTCCGCAAGCTCGTCCGGGGGGATGATCGTGCCCGTGGGGTTGGCCGGGCTGGCGATGATGAGGCCGTCCGGCGCGGGGTCGGCCGCGCGAATATGGCGGGCGCTGATCTGGAAGCGGTCGGCCGCGTCACAGGGCACTTCCACCGGGACCATTTCCAGCGCGCGCAGGGTGTTGCGATAGGCAACATAGCCCGGCCGCGCGGTCACCACCCGGCTTCCCGCACGGAAGGCGGCGAGCAGCGCGAGAACCAGCGCGGGAGACGCGCCGCAGGTCAGCAAAATGCGCCTCGGGTCAAGCTCCACGCCATCATGCTCGGCATAATAGCGCGCGATGCGGTCGCGCAGCGGGAGGCTCTCCCAATAGCCCATGTCCGGCGCATCGAGCGCGGTCCGTGCCGCAAGGATGGCCCCGGCCGGGGCGCCATCGGACGGCTGACCAAACTCCATGTGAATCACCGAGCGGCCCTGCGCGCGCAATTGCCGGGCGCGATGGCTGATCTCGATCGCCTGAAAGGCGGCGATCTCCGGAGAGGAGGGCGGATTGGTCATATGTGCGAACCCCGTGATGGTCCGCGCTCGGTAGCCCGAAACGCCGCCTGAGGCGAGCATGGGGAAGGCTTGGCGATTGTTGCCTGCGCGCGCCTGCGTTATCCTCCGGGCGAGGAGGGCTCCATGTCCAACAGCTATGCGGGGATGCGCGCCGCCTTCCGGCGGGACAAGGCGGCGGGGAAGCGCTGTGCCGAGCGGCTGCTCGCCATGCGGCGGACACTCGCACCGTTGCGCCGGCGCAGTAACAAGAGCTCGCTGCTGCTCGCCACATGGAACATCCGCGATTTCGATTCGAACAAATTCGGCTATGGCCCGCGCCTGCCGGAGAGCTTCTATTATCTGGCGGAGGTCATTGCCTGCTTCGATCTTGTCGCCTTGCAGGAGGTGAACCGGGATCTGAGTGCGCTTGAGACGCTGATGCGGATACTCGGCCCTGGCTGGGACTATATCGTCACGGATGCGACGGAGGGTGCCGGCGGCAATGAGGAGCGCATGGCTTTCCTCTATCGCACGGAGAAGGTCTGGTTCCGCAGAATCGCGGGCGAGGTGGTTTTGCCCGAGGGCCAGCTTGTTGTCTCGTCCAAGGTCGTGAAGCCGCCCGAGGATCAGCCGGAGGCGCCTGCCGTGACGACGGAGGTGGCGCAGCAGTTTGCCCGCACGCCGTTTCTCGTTGCCTTCCAGTCGGGCTGGTTTCGCTTCAGCCTTTGCACTGTCCATATTTATTACGGGCGGGATTCAGGCGCGCAGCTCAAGCGGAGGATTGCTGAGATCGAGCGGCTGGTCGGTTTCTTCGCGAGGCGGCAGGATCGGGAAGCGAAAGCCGAGGCGGCGGGCAAAATGGCAGCGGAAAATTACATCCTGCTGGGCGACTTCAACGTCGTCAGTCCCGAACATAAGACGATGGCCGCGCTCAAGTCGGAGGGGTTCACGGTGCCTGCCCCGATCGATGGGCGCAACGTCCGGAAGGCTGATGGTCATTTCTACGATCAGATTGCCGTCAGGGTGAAGGACCCCCGCTTCCGCGTCGTGACTGGCGGCATGATCGACATGTTCGAGGATGTCTTCCGCGAGAATGACGAGGATCGTGCCGTTTATGCGCCGTACATGCCGGTCGCGGATTCAGGCGCGGACGGGGATGCTCCGGCGACGAGCATGGCCGCGCGCTATCGCAAATGGCGGACATGGCAGATGTCCGATCATGCCCCGCTCTGGATCGAGATCGAGACGGACTTTGCCGACGATTATCTCGGCAGGATGGCGCAGGGAGACTGAGCAGTCCGTCCACGGTTGATGACAGGCGCGGGGAGGTCAGGTCGCATGCCTCCCGCGCGCCTGTCCGCCAACGGAGGTCAGGCCGTGGCGTAACGGGTAACGGTGCGTGCCCCACGCCGCCGAAGGGCCGCCCCGGCGAGGCCGAAGCCGGCAATCATCATTGCCCAGCTTGCCGGTTCGGGCACGGCGCCAGTGGACGGAGGAAGCACTTCGTTGGTGATGCCGGCATAGAGCACATTGGCCTGCGAATAATTGTAGAAGCCGAAGCGGCCGTCGGAAAAACTGCCGGTAAGGCTCAGTTCCAGCGCGCCATCCACATAGACCTCGACCAGAGAATCGGTGTATATGAGGTCGAAATCATAGGTTTGCCCCGAGACCCAGCCGGTATCGGACAGGGTTGTGCCGCGCGCCAGCTCAGTCACGTTGTTAGCGGAATTGTGGCACCATGCGCCGGCATTATCGCCAATCGGGCCGCTGACTTGCGATATGGCGAGGCCAGCCTGCGATGTGCAGCCGAAAAAGCCACCCTGATTGGTTTGCTTCCAGTCGATGAGCAGGTAGCTGGCGCTCGTGGAGGTCAGGTCGCCCGGATTATAGCCGAGCACGAAGCCGATGAAATCGTCATCGCCACGGTCGTTCACCGTGATCGTGCCCGAGAGCCTGTTCCCAAAGGCGGCATAATCGCTGTAGAAAACAACCGGATCGCCGTTCAGCGTCTGGGTGACGCTTTGCCGGTCTGCCGAAAGAACCCAGTTGCCCGTGCCGTCCTTCCCCCAGGTTGAAAGGTCCACGGGTATTTCGGCTGCCTGAGCCGTGGACGCGACGAATATTGTCGTCAGCGTAGCAAGCATTGTCTTCATGACGTCATCCCCAACATGCAGTTCGTTCCAACCCCGGCATGACCGGCCGGGAGGCGTGGTCTGTCGACCGCATCCAGAAGAGAATCCGTGAGATTGGCGGGAAAAGGGTCAAAGCGAATGAGAAATTTGTTAACTCTTTGTATCAAAGCGGGACTTGCGGCGGGGCGCCATGTCCCGTAGCCTCGCTTCCGTGGGGGAAACGCAGGCAACACATGCGCTTCTGGGCGATTGGCGCGATGGCGATGGAGCCGCGCGGGATCGGCTCATTGCCCGTTTCCTCCCCCAGCTTGAGCAGATCGCGGCGGCGATCGTGCGTGGCCAGCCGGGCTATTCCTTTTCGACCCGTGACCTCACCAATGACGCGATCCTGAGGATCATGCGGATAGAGCGGATCGATCTGGCCAATCGCGCGCATTTTCTCGCGCTTTCCGCCCGCGTGATGCGGAATGTCCTTGTCGACCAGATGCGCGCGCGGCTGGCGGACAAGCGCCGGCACCAGAAGGTAGAATTCGCGACCTACATCGATGGCTATCGAAGCCTCGATCTGTTCGAGCTGGATACCGCGCTGGTCCGGCTCGGCGCAATCGACGAGGGGCTGATGGAGCTGGTCGAGATGCGCTATTTCGGCGGGATGAGCATTAGCGATATTGCCGGCCTCCACGGCCAGTCGGAAGCGACGGTGAAGCGCCGCTGGCGCGTGGCGCGCGCCTGGCTCAGCGATGCGTTGGAACGGCCGCTGTCGTGAATAGCCGGCATGAATGAGTCCGCCGCCGAACGTCGGGTCATGGCCCTGTTCGGGCAACTCATCGATGTGCCGGAAAGCGAGCGGGCGGCCTGGTTCGATGTCCATGTCGGTACAGATGCCGCGCTGCGCGCCCGGCTTGTCGCGCTGCTCGCCGCTGATCGTGCGGATCGGCTGCGGACCGGTGGCGTCTGGGAGGATTTCGCGCAGGATGAGGCCCCCGAGCGCGTGGGCGCCTATCAGATTACGGGTCTGATCGGCCAGGGCGGCATGGGCGCGGTCTATCGTGGTGAGCGCGATGCCGGTGATTTCAGCCATGCCGTCGCGATCAAGGTTGTGAAGCGAGGCCTGCTCTCCGAGGCGCTGGCCGAACGATTCCGGCATGAGCGGCAGACGCTCGCGCGCCTCTCTCATCCTAATATCGCGCGACTGTTCGATGGCGGCGAGACTGCGGACGGCTCTCCCTACATCGTGATGGAGTTGATCGACGGTCTGCCTCTGCCCGACTGGGTGGCGGCGAGCGCGCCCTCGCCTGATGCGCGGCGGGCGCTGTTCGTTACCATCTGCCGTGCCGTTGCCTTCGCCCATGCCAATCTGGTCGTGCATCGCGACATCACGCCGTCCAATGTCCTGGTGACGACGGACGGCGCGCCGCGTCTCATAGACTTTGGTATCGCGCGCGCGCCGGAAGAGGGCGATGGGCGGGAAGGCGCATCCATCGGCAGCCTCAGCCTGACGCCGGGCTATGCGGCGCCCGAGCGGATGGCGGGCGCGGCTGTCGCCACCGCGACAGACATTTACTCGCTCGGCAAGCTGCTCGACTGGCTGGTGCCCGGGGAAAATGGGCTGGGAGATGCCGAGCGTGCGGCCATTATCGCCCGTGCGACAGCGCCGGACCCTGCGGCGCGTTATCCAACGGCGGAAGCGCTGGCGGAGGATGTCTCCCGCTGGGGCGCGGGTCTGCCCGTCGCGGCGATGGACGGCGGCAAGCGCTATGCCACGCGCAAGTTTCTCGCGCGGCATCGCCTCGGCGCGGCGCTGGCAGGCGTCGCGATCCTGGGGCTGGTCGGCGCGCTGATCGCCGTCATCCTTGCCAATCAGCGAGAGCGCGCGGCGCGCACGGTGGCAGAACAGCGCTTCGCCCAGACGCGCGCCATCGCGCGAACCATGTTGTTCGATGTGTTCGATGATGTGAGCAAGGTGTCCGGCTCGACGCAGGCCCGTCAACGACTGGCCAGCACGGGGCTGGACTATCTGGAGGCATTGGCCGGTGATGCGCATGGCGCCGGCGCGCGCCAGAGCGATATCGCGCGTGAGGCGGGGCTCGGGTTCCTGCGGCTCGGGCAGGTCGTGGGTGGCGGGCAGGCAGGGCAGCTTGGCCGCTATGACGACGCCAATGCGCTTCTGGCGCGTGCCGGGGCGATCCTCAAGCCGCTCTATGAGCGTGATCCGGGCGATAGCGCGACGCGCCTTGCTTATGGGCAATATCTTGTCGAGCAGGCCGGGGTGGATCTCTACACGAATAATGCCGCGGACCGTGCGCGCGCGGCGGCGGAAACGGCGGAAGCGGTGCTGGTGCCGCTCTCGCGGGGCAGTGTGCAGGCGGCACGGGAATATGCGCTGGCGATCCAGGCGCAAGGCGACAGCTTTGGATGGAACGATGATTATGCGCGCGCGCTTGGCCACCATGAGCGGGCGGAGCGCTTCATTGCGGCGCTGCCACCGGCCATGCGTGAGGCGGTGCCCGTCCGCATGGTTCGCTCAGGAAATCTGCGCTTGCTGGGCGAGGCGCAGCATCGCCTCAAGCGCGCGCCGGAAGCAAAGGCGACGCTGGCACAGGCGGTCGCGATCAATCGTGCTTTGCTGGCACCGGCGCCTGATGATCCGGCACTGGCGCGCAAACTCGTGACCTCGCTCTGGTATTCTGCGGTGGTGCATCGCACGAACAGGCGGGATGTGGAGGCGGAGCGGGCGATCGAGGAAGCATCGGCGCTGGCTGCGCGACTGTCCGCGCGCGATCCCAAAGATGCAGGCGCGCTGCATCTCGTCGCGATCACGGAAGAAGTCCAGGCACAGGTGCTCGCGGACCTTGGCCGTTTTCCGGAGAGCTATGCGGCTGGCGATGCGGTGCTTGCTGCCCATCGGCAACTCGTCGCGCTTGGCGGGAGCGCGCCGGGCGCATTGCGAAGCATGGCCGCAGCCATGCGGACGATCGGGGGCAATCATTACAACGGGGGTGACTATGCTGGCGCATGTGGCCACTGGCGCGCGACGCTGGCGATCTACCGCGATCTGGAGGCGCGCGGTTCGCTAACCGCAGCGGACCGCAAGGGCGGCATGGCGGAAATGACGGATTTCATTGCTCGGGCCTGCGATAATGGCGGTCCGCGCAAAGGGCTGGACACGCTCGCCAGCTAGGGCCGGAAGCGGATCGGCGCGACCTGTCTCAAGCCACATCTCCCGACCCGCGCCAGAAACGCCCGGCGCTATGTTTTAAAACCCCAGCTCATGAAGTTTCCGACATTGAACGACAGGCGTCGCCGGTCCAGCCATGATCCGCGCAAAAGCCGGGTTGCAGTCTGCTTGATGCCATCGGGCATCGGGACCAGCCTCAGCCAGTAGCTCGGGTGGTAGCTGTTGCGGAAGCTCGCTCCGCCCACCGGGCTATAGCCGTTGTGCTGGAGCAGCCTTTTCGCGCTGTTCGCCGAAAAAAGCTGCATATGCTCGATATCGACGATGGGCGAGCGGCGGCCCAGCAGGCGATTGAGCCAGGCGCGCCGATCATGCGTCACGCCGACGAACACGCCGCCGGGGCGAAGCAGGCGGTATGCCGCCGTAACCAGCGCGCCGGGGTCCTGCACATGCTCCAATGTCATGAAGCAGCAGATGAAATCGAAGCTCTCGGGCGCGAAGTCGGCTTCCTCAAAAATCCCCTGACGGATCCACGGCTGGCGGTGCGCGGGAGCCGCCGCGATGGCCGCGCCCGATGGTTCGATACCGACCAGTTCGGTAAAGCCCAGCGTGCCCAACCGCTCAAGAAATGCACCGGTCCCGGTGCCTATTTCAAGCGCGGCTCCTCGGCCTTTAAGTCGATCGAGGACAGTCCCGAGCGCACGGGCATAAGCGTCCGCCGCGTCTTCCGCTTCCTCGGCGCTGTCATAATCGGCGGCGTGATAGCTCGCCGCGAGCGAGGCGACACTTGGCGGGCGGTCGACATAGGCAAGGTCGCATGTGCGGCAGCAGAGCATGGCATGGCTCATATATTCCGGCACCTTGCGCGATGCGAAGCTGGATGCGCTGATCCGGCGTTCGTCGCGCGTGTCTGGCAGGAATGGCTCAGCCTGATCGGCGCCCGATCCACAGAGCGGGCAGGCGCGAACGATGGCGATGGGCTCATGTTTCATGCGGCCAGACTAGAGGCGTTTGGTTGAGCGAATCTTAACCATATCCCGCGACTGTGCGGGGCATGAACATTGCGCCCATGATCGCGGCCGAGCCACAGGACACCCGGCATTTGGCCCGACACATACGCGGCCAGGCGCTTCGCATGGTGACGCGGGCCAAAGCCTCGCATATCGGCTCCGCGCTGTCGATCGCTGACATCATGGCAGTCTTATATGGCCGGGTCTTGCGGGTAACGCCCGTCGCGCCGGACCATCCGGATCGGGATCGTTTCATTCTGTCGAAGGGGCATGCCTGCGTTGCCGTCTATGCCGCGCTGGCGGGGACCGGCTTCATCGATCATGCCATGCTGGAAAGCTATGGGACCGACGGGTCGCTGTTGATGGCCCATGTCAACCACAAGGTGCCGGGGGTGGAGTTTTCCACCGGCGCGCTCGGCCACGGCCTGCCCTTCGGTACGGGCAAGGCGCTGGCGGCGAGACGGAGCGGGCAGGCCTGGCGCACTGTCGTGCTGACCAGCGATGGCGAGTGGGGGGAGGGCAGCAACTGGGAAGCGGCGCTGTTTGCGGCGCACCACGGTCTGGATAATCTCATCTGCATTCTCGACTATAACAAGCTGCAAAGCCTCAACAGTGTGGACGAGACGCTGCGGCTCGAACCGCTGCACTCCAAATTCGAGGCCTTTGGCTGGGCCGTACGGGACGTCGACGGTCATGATCATGCCGCGCTCGTCGATGCGCTGGAAGGCGCGCCATGGGAAGCGGGCAAGCCGATGATGCTGATTGCCCATACGACCAAGGGCAAGGGTGTCAGCTTCATGGAGAATAAGGTGGAGTGGCATTATCGCAATCCCACTGACGAACTTCTGGCGGCGGCGCTGGCCGAGGTCGAAGGGGAGCAGGCTCATGCGTAACGCCTTCATCGACGAGCTGACCGCGCTGGCGCAGACGCACGATAATATCGCGCTGATCGTCGGCGATCTTGGCTACAGTGTGATCGAGGAATTTGCCGATCGCTTTCCCGACCGGTTCGTCAATGCCGGGGTTTCGGAACAGAATATGACAGGTCTGGCCGCCGGGATGGCGAGCGAGGGCTATCATGTGTTCACCTATTCCATCGCCAATTTCCCGACCTTTCGCTGTGCCGAGCAGATCAGGAACGATGTGGCCTATCACCGTTTGCCGGTGACGGTCGTCGCGGTGGGCGGGGGCGTATCCTATGGGGCGCTGGGCTATTCGCATCACGCGGTGCAGGATTATGCGCTGATGCGGTCGATGCCGAACATGACCATCGCGGCACCGGGCGATCCATTGGAAACACGCGCCTGCCTGCGCTGGCTGGTCGACAATCCGGGGCCATCCTATCTGCGTCTGGGCAAGGCGGGCGAACCGCGGTTCCATACGCAGATTCCCGATGTCGCGCCGGGCCGGTGGGTGCCGGTTCGCGACGGCACGGGGGCGGACGTCCTGCTCTCCACCGGCGCGGCGCTAGGCGCGGCGATCGCGCGTGCGGACGGGCGCGCCGTCTGGTCGCTGCCGCTCTGGAGCATGGCGGCCAAGGCATTGCAGCCCGCGCAGATCGATCGTCATGATCGGGTGACCACGCTGGAAGATCATCTGGCCGATGGCGGCTTTGGATCATGGCTGGCGGAAGCGGTGGCGGGCACGCCCATGGCCGCCCGGATCGCGCCCATCGCCCTGTCCGCGGAGATTTGCGAGATGGTGGCCGGTCAGGCGACCCTCAATCGCATTGGCGGCCTCACCCCGGAACGATTTGTTTACGACGCCTGTTCATAGGTGGATCTATGAAAGCGATCATCCTTGCGGGGGGCTTTGGCACCCGTCTCGCCGAGGAAACCTCGGTCCGCCCCAAGCCCATGGTGGAAATTGGCGGCAAGCCGATCCTTTGGCATATCATGAAGATTTACGCCCAGCACGGGGTGGACGAGTTCATCGTCTGCCTTGGCTACAAGGGCTATATGATCAAGGAATATTTCTTCAACTACGCGCTCCACATGTCGGACGTGACGATCGACCTGAGGCGAGGCACGACCGATGTGCACCGCAACGCGTGCGAGGACTGGAAAATATCCCTCATCGATACCGGCGCGGAGACCATGACCGGTGGTCGTCTGCGGCAGGCAATGGCCTATCTGGGCGATGACGAAGATTTCTGCCTGACCTATGGCGATGGGGTCAGCGACCTGGATATCGGAGCGGCCGTAGACTTTCATCGGTCGCATGGTTGCAAGGCGACGGTGACGGCTGTCCGTCCCGCAAGCCGTTACGGCCAGCTGGATCTCGACGGCAACCATGTCTCCGCCTTTGCGGAGAAGCCGGTGGAGGAAGGGGGCTGGATCAACGGCGGCTTTTTCGTCCTCAACCGCGCGATCGGTCCTTATCTCGGCAATTCGGATAGCTGCGTCTGGGAGCGTGAGCCGCTCGAAGGGCTGGCGGCCGATGGGGAGCTGCGCTCCTATTTTCATGACGGTTTCTGGCAACCCATGGACACGTTGCGCGATCGGCAAATGCTCGAAGCGATGTGGGAACGGCAGGATGCACCGTGGAAGAGCTGGCACTAAGGCGCGAAGGCGCGACACCCATCACCCCGGACCCCGCCTTCTGGGCGGGGCGGCGGGTGCTGGTGACCGGGCATACCGGCTTCAAGGGGAGCTGGCTGCTCGTGCTGCTCGACATGCTGGGCGCGCGGGTCACCGGCCTCGCGCTTGCGCCGGAGACGACGCCATCCATGTTCGATCTGATCGGCGGGGTGACGCTGTGCGACCATCATATCGCCGATATCGGGGATGCGCCTGCGGTGGACGCGATCTTCGCTGCGGCGGAGCCGGATGTTGTGCTGCACCTCGCTGCCCAGCCGCTGGTGCGCGCGTCCTATGTCGATCCGCTGGCGACGTATCGCACCAACGTCATGGGCACCGCCCATGTGCTGGAGGCATGCCGAAAGACTGCGTCTGTCCGGACGATCGTCTCGGTCACGACGGACAAATGCTATGCTAATGACGGACGGACCGCAGGTTATCGGGAAGATGCGCCCCTTGGCGGGCATGACCCCTATTCGAACAGCAAGGCCTGCGCGGAACTGGTGAGCGCCTGCTGGCGCGACAGTTTTCTGGCCGATCGGGGTGTCGGCCTTGCTACCGCGCGAGCGGGCAATGTCATCGGCGGGGGTGACTGGTCCACTGATCGTCTCGTCCCCGATGCGGTTCGCGCCTTTTCGCAGGGTCGCCCGCTCGAAATCCGTCATCCCGACGCCGTGCGCCCATGGCAGCATGTGCTGGAGCCGCTGACCGGCTATCTTTTGCTGGCTCAGGCGCTCGCTGCCGATCCTGCCCGGTTCAGCCATGGCTGGAATTTTGGCCCGGCCGCTGCGGATATGGCCAGCGTGCGCGACGTTGTCGACCTGCTGGCCGGGCACTGGCATGTGACGCAGCACTGGGCCATGCAGCCGGGCGTGCATCCGCATGAGGCCGCGATGCTGACGCTGGATTCGTCGGCCGCCGCGCAGGCGCTCCACTGGCGGCCGCGCCTGTCGCTTGACCGGGCGCTGGCGCTCACCGCGATCTGGTATCGCGCCGATGACAAGCAGGCCGCCACGCGCGCACAGGTCGAGGATTATCTCGCAATGGTGCCGGCATGAGCCATATTCTGGTCACCGGGGCCAGCGGCTTCGTCGGCGCGGCTGTTGCCGATCTTGCCGCGCGCGAGGGGCATCGGGTCACGGTGCTGGCGCGCAATCCAGCCTCTCCGCGCATCGTTGCGTTGGCCGGCCGGTGCGCGGTGGCCGTTTCGGACCTGTCCGATAGAGCTGGCGTGCGCGCTGCATTGATGCAGGCGCGTCCAGACACCATCATCCATTCCGCCTGGGAAGGAGTCGGTGGTCCGGCCCGCGCCGGCGACATCCAGCTCGACAATATCCATAATAGCGTCAGCCTGCTCGATGCCGGGATCGCGGCGGGCATTTATCGTTTTGTCGGTATCGGCAGCCAGGCCGAATATGGTCGACATGATCGTCGAATTGACGAAAGCGCGGCGACCGAGCCCTTTCTTCTCTATGGCGCAGCGAAGCTTTCCACGTGCCATCTGACGCGCCAGCGCGCGACGGAAGCGGGCATCGGCTTTGCCTGGCTGCGGCTGTTCTCGCCTTATGGACCCGGTGACAATCCTGACTGGCTGATCCCGTCCGTCACGGCACAGCTTCTCGCAGGCCAGACGCCGCGCACCAGCCTCGGCACCCAGAAATGGGATTATCTGCATATCGTCGATGCCGCCCGAGGTGTTCTGGCTGCTGCTCTCACGGACGATGCGCGAGGCGTGTTCAATCTGTCGAGCGGCCGGGCGGTCGCGGTGCGGTCGATCGTCGAGCATATTCGTGATCTGGCCTGCCCCGGCCTTGCCCTTCGCTTTGGCGACATCCCCTTCGGCCCCAATCAGATCATGCATCTGGAAGGGGATTGCAGCCGCCTCGCCGCCGCTACAGGCTGGGCGCCCCGCATCGCCATCGAGGATGGCCTTGTCAGTGTGGTCGACGCGATGAGGCTGGCGGCATGACCGCGCCCGCTGTCGATCGCCAGTTTCTCGCCTTTCTCGCGGCGGGTGCCGTCAACACGCTGTTTGGCTATTGTGCATTTGGCGGGCTGGTGCTGCTGGGCGTACTGCCGCATGTCGCGGTCGTTGCCAGCACCATTGCCGGCGTGCTGTTCAATTATTTCACGACCAGCGTGGTTTTCCGCGCGCACCGCCATGCGCGCGATTTGGGTCGTCTGCCGCGCTTTCTGGCGGTCTACGGCGTCATGCTCACCTTGAACATTCTGTTGCTGGATCTCGTGATGCGCGCCGGGCTGGGCCCGTTGCTGGCGCAGGCGGTGATCCTGCCGGTTTTCACCCTGACCTTTCTTGCCATGCGCCGCTTCGTGTTCGCGGCCTCGCCGGAGCAGCCCTCATGAAGACTATTTCCATCGTGACGCCCTGCTTCAACGAGGCGGATAATGTCGAGGCATGTCGCGATGCGGTGGCCGCACTGTTCGCCCCCGGCGCACCGCTGGAGAGCTATCGTCGCGAGCATATTTTTGCCGATAATGACAGCGGCGACGGCACGCAGGATCTGCTGCGTGCCATGGCGGCGTCCGATCCGTCGATCAAGGTGATCCTCAACGCGCGCAACTACGGCCCGTTCCGGTCCAATTTCAATGCTCTGCGCGCCGCGACGGGTGACGCCGTGCTGGTCTTCCTGCCGGCCGATCTGCAGGACCCGGCGGAAATGATCCCGGAGTTCGTGAAGCTATGGGAAACCGGGGTCGAAGTGGTGGCGGGCGCGCGCGTCAACCGGCAGGAAAGCTTTGCGTTATGGGGCTGCCGCGCGATCTTCTATCGCACGGTCCGCAGCCTCAGCGATATCGATATTCCGCTGAATGTCGGCGAGTTTCAGCTTCTCGACCGCAAGGTCTGGGAAGCTGTGGTCAGCCATGACGATCATTATCCCTATATTCGCGGCATCATCGCATCGGTCGGGTTCCGCCGGGCAATCGTGCCTTATACCTGGGTGGCCCGGCGTTCGGGCATCTCGAAAAACAACCTGCCGCGCCTGATCGATCAGGCGCTCAATGGCATCTTCAGCTTCACCAATGCGCCGATGCGGCTCTGCACCCTCACCGGTATCGTCATGGCGACATTGTGCATGGTCTACGCCCTTGCATCGGCCGGCCTTTCAATCGCGCGGCCCGATCTTGCCCCGCGCGGCACGATGACGCTCATCGTGGCGTTGTTCTTCCTGTCAGGCGTGCAGCTCTCCTTCCTGGGCATATTGGGCGAATATGTGACGTCCATTCATGCTCAGGTCCGCAAGCGCCCGCTGGTCGTGGAGCGGGAACGGATCAACATGGGCGCCGTGGAGGTCGAAAACCCGGTTCATGCACTTCAGCGGAAGTTGAACGCGGAGGCGGCGTGACGCGGCTGGTCTATCGGTCATGCCTTCACCAGATACTCGCATGACGCGCAGCGGGGCTGCTCGTGCTTCCGGCGCGACGCGCATGACGATTTCCGTGCGCGTGCTGGTTGCGGCACTCGTCGCGCTGTTCGCGGTGGACAATGTGCTGTTGCTGGGCCTGCTCGGCGTGTCGCCAGTCATCGTGGCGGCTCTGGGCGTGGTCGCGCCTGCGGCATTGTTCTTCCTGACATGGCGGTCCATGGCGGCTGAGCGGCACGTCGCCATATCGACCATCCTGTGCTGCCTGCTCGTCGCCGCCATTCTGCTGGTGCTGGGCGGGGAGGGCCGGCTAGTCTATGCCACCGCCGATTGGCAGATCCGGGACGCCGTTCTGGCCGACATGGGCAGCCATCGCTGGCCCTTCGATTATTGGCTGGAAGGCAAATCGCAGATGCTGCGTGCGCCGGTCGGCATGTATCTGGTGCCAGCCTTGCTCGGCGGAGCGAGCCAATTGGGCCGTGATTGGGCGCTGCTCGCGCATAACGGCCTGATCCTCACGCTCATCTTTGCTATCGGCTCGACGCTGTTTGACGGGCGCCGCGCGCGGCTGATCGCCCTGTTCGTGTTCGTGATGTTCAGCGGTCTCGATATCATCGGCAATCTGATCGTCGATTCCGTCCACGGGCAGGCGAACTGGCGCCATATCGAGCGCTGGGCGAATAATTATCAGTTCAGCGCCCATATCACCCAGATCTTCTGGGTGCCGCAGCACGCCTTTGCGGGGTGGACGGTCGCGCTTGCCTATCTGCTCTGGCGCAGGAATCTGGCGCCTGTCGGCCTGTTCGCTGCCAGCTTGCCACTGGTGGCGATATGGTCACCGCTCGTCCTGTTCGGCGCCTTGCCCTTCGCCGCCTTTGCCGGCCTACAAGTTCTTCGCACCGGCAAATGGCATGCCGGAGACCTTTTGGTGTGCGGGATCGCGGCGATGCTGGCCGTTCCGGCGCTTCTTTACCTGTCAGCCGATGCCATGTCGGTCGCCACTGGTCTGCGTCCGCCGCCTCCGCTCGCCTATATTCTCATCATGCTGCTGGAAGTGCTACCATTTCTGGTGCCTCTGCTCTTCGATCGCAGCGGTGGAACCGACAGGGCGACGATGCTGATCGCGGGCCTGTGTCTGTTTCTCATGCCGCTCTGGACGATCGGTGCGAGCACCGACTTCCAGATGCGCGCGTCGATCATGCCGCTGGCGTTGGTCGCGCTTGCTTTTGGTGGCTGGGCCGGCCGGCTTGAACGAATTGGCGAGAAGGCGGCGTTTCTCGCGATCATGGGGTTAGGGTCGCTGACGGGCGCGGTGGAAATTGCCAATGCCGTCCGCCTGGCGCCTTCGCCCGTACCTCTGTGCCACCTGCCAGCCTCTTGGGACCGGCAAACCGGTCTGGTCGCGCCCTATGCCACCTATTTCGCGGCGCGTGACGCCATGCCTTTCCATGTCGATCCGGTGGAACGGGTTGATGGCGCTGCTCCCGCAACCTGCTGGGATCATCCCTGGCAGATGCCGCGCGGGGGCTCATGACGTCGTCCTTATTGGTTCTGGCGGTCTACGCTGCCCTGCTCGTGCTTGTCGTGCTTGCGCCCTACCGCACGCGTTCGCTCTACCCCGCACGGCTTGTGGACCAGATGCTGTGCGCCGCGCTGTTTGCCGGGGCCATCATATTGACCATTGCCCGGCAGGACATGCCGTTGCTGGGCATGGCTCTGCTCATTCCGCTGGTCGGCCTCGGCGCGGGATCGCTGCTGGGCGGCATCACGGCGCTGCTTCTGTTCGCGGCGACAGCCTGGTGGCTGCCCGCGTTTCGTTTCCCTCCGGTTCAGGCGGCTTGCCTGTTCGTCCTCGCGTTGAGTGCCGCCAGCCTGCCGCGCTGGCCTGTCCTGAAGCAGGTCACTGCATCGCAACCGCGTCTTTTGCGCCCGATGCTCTTATGTGCCGCCCTCGGCCTGTTCGCAGGATTGTTGACCGCGCCATTTGAGACTGCGGATCCCTTCTATACGCTCTGGCATCACTGGAGCGCCCTTCTCGCCCCGGTAGAAGCGTGGCGTGGCGGGGGCATGCCCTATCGTGACTTTCCCATTCAATATGGGCTGGGGCCGACCACGCTCCTGATGGCCAGTTGCGGCAGTGATTGCTGGCGCGGCCTTTATTATGTGACGGTCGTCGCCAATGCGCTTTATTTCGCCACGCTCTCCGGCTGCGCGATCATCCTCACGGCGGGTCTGTCTCGCGGCGTGCGTTGGCTGGCTTTGCTAGCGATGTTCTGCGCGGCGTTTCTCTGGACCGGCTTCCCCAGCATGTTTTCCGGCCCGGTCATCACGCCGGCGGTGGCGGGCTTGCGCTTCCTGTTCATCTCCGCGCTTCTGCTTCATATCCTGATTGCGGAACAACGGCAGATCCGGTGGGACTGGATCGGCCATGCGATCTGGCTGATCGCGCTTTTCTGGTCACCGGAAGCCGGCTTTTTCACCACCGTCATCTGGTGGCCCTATCTGGCTTTGCGCGATGCGTCGGAGAAGCAGGGGCTGGGTGCGGCACTGTCTGCACTGGTCCGGGGTGCGTTACGGGGCGTGTTGGCGCTCGGTATCGGCATATGCTGCCTTGGGGGTGTGCTGTGGTTGCTTTCGGGGGGCAGCGTCACGGCGGAGGATTTCTTCGCTTATGTTCAGCATCCACCGGGCATGCTTCCGATCAATCCCACGGGGACGATCTGGATTGCGCTCGCCTCGCTGGCGTTGGCCATCCCCGTGATGCTGCGACATGGGCTGTCGGCGGCGGCTCGACCGCTCTATGTCTGTCTTCTCGGGTTCATGGCGGCCAGCGTCTATTATCTCAGCCGCAGCCACGATAATAATATTCTCAATCTGTTTCCGTTGCTGATCCTCGTCCTTCTGGGGGTTCTGCCGGGGTCGCGGCATGAGGGCATGTTTGAGCGGGATTTCGCGCGCTCCTATATTCTCACTGCACTGGCCGCGATGGTCGCGTTTGTCGCAGCCTTCAATTGGGCTCCGTGGATCGAGGGCGCTACACGGGCTGGCCCGCTGACCATCGGCCCCGCCCGCCTGCTTGCCCGCCTGACGCCGCAGGGGACTGATGAACCTGCCACCTTGTCAGCCGATGCCGTGGCATGCCTGGACTATCTGCGGAGCCGGAATGCGGGCATGGTCATGCTCCTCGACGATCGAAAGGTCATTCCGCGCCCGGCATCCGGCACGGCCTGGACCAGCGTCAACAATGTCGGCAATTTTGAGAGCCTGCCGGTCCCGATGATGAGGCGATATGTCGAACGCGGCGCGCGGGCCTATGGACGGGCCGGGTGGATATTGGTCGGCCCGGGATATGCCAGGTGGGTCGATGCTTTTCGGTCTGCTTATGATGTACGCGACCAGAAGACGTTTGGCCGCTACCGGGCTTATTATCTGGTGCCGCGCAGCGAGCGGCGGGGCGAGGAATGACATCTGCATAAGGCGGCTTTGGACTTGAACCACCCGGCCCCGGACGTGGACTAAGATGGGTGTGATCGAGCCGCGAGACATCCAGCGTCAAGCGGGCTGGGGCGGCGAAGCGAACAGGCCGTACCACAAGATCCATACAGAGGTGCAGGTCGTGGGCGTATCCCGGGCGCAGGTCGATATAGCGGCCGCCATATCATAGCCTCCGAGGCGAAAATTGCCCCATGGCTATGCCTTTGGAAATGGTGGAGCCGAGGGGGATCGAACCCCTGACCTCTACACTGCCAGTGTAGCGCTCTCCCAGCTGAGCTACGGCCCCATTCCTGACAACCGCCGGGGCTGGACCGGCGGTGCGAGGCCGCGCCTTTATGCCAGGCACGGCTTCGCTGCAAGCCTAAATCTCGGGTCGCGGGCTTAATGTGCCCGGATTTATCCCGGCAGTATCAATGTTCGTCGTCGTCGCCTTCGCCGGCGGGAACGCCCAGGTCGTCATCGCCGCCCAGATCCACGTCGTTGTCCGGTGAGGCTTCTTCCTCATCGACATCCACGTCAATGTCGAGATCGTCATCCGCGCTCGATGTGTCCGCACCGGCGCCGGCGGCGTTCTTCTGCGGTTGCTCCTCATAGGGGAGGGGCTGCTTGGATTTCAGGACCGGCTCCGGGGTCCACACATTGCCACACTCGATGCACGACACCGGCTCATCCTTGCCGAGATCGTAAAAGCGGGTCGCGCATTTGGGGCAGGTGCGCTTGGTTCCCCATTCAGGCTTCACCATGTGTCGCCTCGTCCTCACTCTTGAAAAAACTGGAAATCGGCCGCACGAAACGAGTCCGGCGGCAAAGTGTGGCGCGCCTTGCCATAGCATGCGGGCGCTGTCAAAAGCCGGCTCGCGTTTTTTCCCCGCGCCGCACGGAAGCGCGGCCGCCAATCTGGATCGACGATGACTGACCCGACCGTGAAGCCCGCCACCTTCAGGCCCGGCGCCCCGCTGCGCGGCGCCGTGCAGGTGCCCGGTGACAAGAGCATCTCCCATCGCGCGTTGATGCTCGGCGCGCTGGCCGTCGGCGAGACGCGCATAGAGGGGCTGCTGGAGGGCGAGGACGTTCTGGCGACGGCGGCGGCGATGCGCGCCATGGGCGCGCAGATCAGTCGGGAGGATGCTGGCGGGCAGGGTGGCGGCGTCCTCTGGCAGGTGCGCGGCGTGGGTGTGGGCGGGTTGCTCCAGCCGGAGGGCGCGCTGGAGATGGGCAATAGCGGCACGTCGACCCGGCTGCTCATGGGGCTTGTCGCCAGCCATCCGATCAGCGCGACCTTCACCGGTGACGCTTCGCTCAGCAAGCGGCCGATGGGGCGTGTCACCGAGCCGCTGGGGCTGATGGGCGCGCGGTTCATGGCCGCGCCGGGTGGGCGCCTGCCGCTCACCATGCAGGGCCTCGCGCCGGCCGTGCCGATCAGCTATCGGCTGCCGGTCGCCTCCGCGCAGGTCAAATCCGCCATCTTGCTCGCGGGGCTCAATGCGCCGGGCATCACCACTGTCATCGAGCCGGTGCCAACCCGTGATCATAGTGAGCGGATGCTGGCGGGCTTTGGTGCAGATCTCAGCGTCGAGCAGGACGGGGATGGTGCACGCGTCATCCGCATCACCGGTGAGGCGGAGCTGACAGCACAGCAGATCGTCGTGCCGGGCGATCCCTCGTCCGCCGCATTTCCCGTGGTCGCGGCGCTGGTGGTGCCGGGGTCCGATGTGGTGGTCGGCAATGTCGGGCTCAATCCCACGCGTGCCGGCCTCTTCTCGGTGCTGCGGGCGATGGGCGCGGATCTCGTCTTCGAGAATGAGCGCGTTGTTGGCGGTGAGCCGGTGGCGGATATCCGTGTGCGCCATGGCGCTCTTACGGGCATTGACGTGCCGCCGGAGCTTGCGCCCAGCATGATCGATGAGTTCCCGATCTTCTTCGTTGCCGCTGCTTTCGCTCAGGGGGTGACGCGGACGAGCGGACTGGATGAGTTGCGCGTGAAGGAATCGGACAGGCTGGCGCTGATGGCGCAGGGCCTCGCCCGGCTTGGTGCCCGTGTGACCGAGACGGCTGACGGGCTCATCATCGAGGGGACAGGTGGGGCGCTGCTACCCGGCGCGATTGAGCCGCCGGTGATCGCCGCCGCGCTCGATCATCGCATCGCCATGAGCTTTGCCATTGCCGGGCTTGGCACAAAGGGTGGTCTTGTCGTCGATGATATGAGCCCGGTTGCGACCAGCTTTCCGACATTCGCGGCGATGCTGGTGGATCTGGGCGCAGGCCCGGCCGCAGCATGATTATCGCCGTCGATGGGCCGGCTGCGTCCGGCAAGGGCACCATCGCTCGTGCGCTGGCGGCGCATTATGGCCTGCCGCATCTCGACACCGGGCTGCTCTATCGTGCCGTGGGCATCACCCTCGCGCAGGCGGGCGGCGATCCGGAACGGGAGGCGGATGCTGCGGCGGCCTGTGATTTTCCCGATGCGCTACTGGGCGATCCGCGATTGCGGAGCGAGGCGGCGGGTGTGCTGGCGTCACGCGTGTCGGCGCACCCTGCCGTGCGCGCCGCGTTGCTTGAGCGGCAGCGCGTGTTTGCCGCGCAACCCGGCGGTGCGGTGCTGGACGGGCGGGACATCGGCACGGTGATTGCCCCGCAGGCCGAGGCCAAGCTGTTTGTGACGGCAAGCCCGGAAGTGCGCGCCGCGCGGCGGCTGGCGGAAGACCCGGCGCGGGGATATGATGCGCTGCTGGCGGATATTCTGGCGCGCGACGCGCGCGATTCCAGTCGGGCAAGTGCGCCGCTGCGCCGCGCGGAGGACGCGGACTTGCTCGATACGAGCGATTTGACTATAGGGGCCGCCATCCAGAGCGCGATCGCGCTGGTGGATGCTCGACTGGAAGGCCGCTGATTCGGCGGCAGGCCAAGGCGCTTCGCGTTGCGCGGCGCCCTTTTCGCTTTTCCTGATGCCGAGCGTCCGCTGGTCCGTAACGCGCGCGGATGTCTGCTTGGGCATGGGGCCCTTGCGGGCGGATTGGCCACAAGACCGCCGGATACAACCGGCCGGCCAGAAAAGTAAATGTAAGGAAACCAACTGCATGGCCTCAACGGCATTCCCTTCGCGCGATGATTTTGCCGCGCTTCTCAATGATTCCCTCGGTGGCGCCGACGGCGGCTTTGAAGGCCGCGTGGTCAAGGGCACGATCACCGGTATCGAAAACGACATGGCTGTCATCGACGTTGGCCTCAAGAGCGAGGGCCGCGTTGCCCTGCGTGAGTTCGCCGCGCCCGGCCAGAAGGCCGACCTCAAGATCGGTGATGAAGTCGAGGTCTATGTTGACCGTGTCGAGAACAGCAATGGCGAAGCCATGCTCTCGCGTGACCGCGCTCGTCGCGAAGCCGCGTGGGACAAGCTGGAATCCGAATTTTCCGAGAGCGCCCGTGTGGAAGGCGTCATCTTCGGTCGCGTCAAGGGCGGCTTCACGGTCGATCTTGATGGCGCCGTGGCCTTCCTGCCCGGCAGCCAGGTCGATATCCGCCCCGTGCGCGACGTAACGCCGCTCATGGACATTCCGCAGCCCTTCCAGATCCTCAAAATGGATCGTCGTCGCGGCAACATCGTGGTTTCGCGCCGCGCCATCCTCGAAGAGACGCGCGCCGAACAGCGCAGCGGCCTCATCCAGACGCTGACCGAAGGTCAGATCATCGAGGGCATGGTCAAGAACATCACCGATTATGGTGCGTTCGTCGATCTGGGCGGCATTGACGGCCTGCTGCATGTCACCGATCTCAGCTACAAGCGGATCAACCACCCGAGCGAGATGATCAACATCGGCGACACCGTCCGCGTGCAGATCATCCGCATCAACCGCGACACGCAGCGCATCAGCCTCGGCATGAAGCAGCTTGAGAGCGATCCATGGGAAGGCGCGAGCGCCAAGTATCCCATCGGCGCCAAGCTGCATGGTCGCGTGACGAACATCACCGAATATGGTGCCTTCGTCGAGCTGGAGCCGGGCATCGAGGGTCTGGTCCACGTCTCGGAGATGAGCTGGACCAAGAAGAACGTTCACCCCGGCAAGATCGTTTCGACCAGCCAGGAAGTCGACGTTATCGTGCTCGAGGTCGATGCCGAGAAGCGCCGCATCAGCCTTGGTCTCAAGCAGGCGATCTCCAATCCGTGGGAGAGCTTCGCGGAGCGTCATCCGATCGGCAGCCAGGTCGAGGGCGAGGTCAAGAACGCCACCGAGTTCGGCCTGTTCATCGGTCTCGATGGCGATGTGGACGGCATGGTCCACATGTCGGACATCGCATGGGGCATTTCCGGCGAGGACGCGCTCAACCTGCATCGCAAGGGCGAGATGGTTCAGGCCATCGTGCTCGATATCGATGTCGAGAAGGAGCGTATCAGCCTCGGCATGAAGCAGCTTGAGAAGGGTGCGCCTGCCATTGGCAGCACGTCCTCGGCGAGCGGCCTCCAGAAGAACGCGTCTGTCACCGTCACCGTGCTTGAAGTCCGCGATGGCGGGCTTGAGGTTCAGGCGGGCGAGGATGGCGTTACCGGCTTCATCAAGCGCAGCGACCTTGGCCGCGATCGCGATGAGCAGCGTCCCGAGCGTTTCCAGGTTGGCCAGAAGTTTGACGCGCTGGTCACAGGCTTTGATCGCTCCAAGAAGCCGACTTTCTCCGTCAAGGCGCTTCAGATTGCTGAGGAGAAGCAGGCCGTGGCGCAATATGGCTCGTCCGACAGCGGCGCGTCGCTGGGTGACATTCTCGGTGAGGCGCTGAAGGCAAAGGGCTGATCGGCCGTCATAATTTCGATCTTTGAAAGACATGGGAGCCGGGCCTTGTGCCCGGCTCTTGTATTTTGGCGTTTGCGCGCTGCCGGAGGGTTATCTCCGGCATGGGGGTAATTACGCATTTTCGTTTGCCTTCCCCCGGATTTCCGCGAAATATCGGCGCATCACTGCCTCAGGGCAGAAGACTCGTAGCCAGCATGCCCGCGCTTCAGGCCGCGGAGCTGGTCACCGGAGTTGGGAGAGTGGCGTCGATGATACGATCCGAAATTGTCCAGCATGTTGCTTCGCTCAATCCCAGTCTGACGCTTGCCGAAGTAGACAAGATCGTCAGCACTGTGTTCGATGCGATTACCGATCGGCTGGCCGAGGGTGGGCGTGTTGAACTGCGGGGATTTGGTGCGTTTACCACGCGTGCACGGGACGGGCGGACCGGGCGTAACCCGCGTACCGGGGTAGAAGTGGATGTGCCCGCCAAGCGGGTGCCGCATTTCAAGCCCGGTAAAGAGATACGCGAGCGGCTGAACGGCGCCTGATGGTGCCTGCGCGGGCTTTCCCTGAAAAGGGAGCCTGCGTCCGCGATCTATGCGTGCAGTGGTCGGCCATGAGTGCCGGCCCGCAAGCGGATGGTGACGGCGGCGATCATGGCTGGTAAAGAGCGGGCATGACGACACCAGATATCGACCGGCCGATCCTGACCCCGCCTGACGGCCACAAGAAGGTGCTGCTGCACAGTTGCTGCGCGCCCTGCTCGGGTGAGGTGATGGAAGCGATGACCGCGTCCGGCATCGACTATACGATTTTCTTCTACAACCCGAACATCCACCCGAAAGAGGAATATCTGCTCCGTAAGGACGAGAATATCCGTTTCGCCGAGAAGCATGACATCCCCTTTGTCGATGCCGACTATGATACCGCCAACTGGTTCAAGCGTGCCAAGGGCATGGAGTTCGAGCCGGAGCGCGGAGCGCGGTGCACCATGTGCTTCGACATGCGCTTTGAGCGTACAGCGCTTTACGCGCATGAATATGGCTTCCCGGTCATCACCTCGTCGCTGGGTATTTCGCGCTGGAAGAACATGACGCAGATTAATGACTGCGGAGAGCGGGCGGCGGCGCATTATCCGGGCGTCAGCTACTGGACGTTCAACTGGCGCAAGGGCGGCGGTGCCGCGCGCATGATCGAGATTTCCAAGCGCGAGCATTTCTACCAGCAGGAATATTGCGGCTGCGTCTATTCGCTGCGCGACAGCAATGCGCATCGCGCCAGCCAGGGCCGCCCGGAGATCGAGATCGGACAACTATATTATGGTGACGCGCCGGCCGACTAGGCTGGCCGGGGAGAGAAACCAGCATGATACGGACCGGCGCGCGCATTCTCGTCGACCAGCTCCTCGCTCAGGGTGTGGAGCGCGCGACATGCGTGCCGGGCGAGAGCTATCTTGCCGTGCTGGACGCGCTGCTGGGCAGCGGCATCGACCTTATCACCTGCCGGGCGGAAGGCGGCGCGGCAATGATGGCCGAAGCTTATGGCAAGCTGACCGGCCGGCCGGGTGTCTGTTTCGTAACCCGTGGCCCCGGCGCAACCAATGCGTCGCCCGGCCTTCACATCGCCATGCAGGACTCAGCGCCGCTCATCCTGTTCGTGGGGCAGGTGGCGCGGGATATGAAACAGCGCGAGGCCTTCCAGGAGCTGGATTATCCGCAAGCCTTCGCAGCCTTTGCGAAATGGGCCGTCGAGATTGATGATGCCGCGCGCATCCCGGAGATTGTCGCGCGGGCGTTCCGTGTCGCCCTGCAGGGTCGCCCCGGCCCGGTCGTGATCGCGCTGCCTGAGGACATGCTGGTGGAGATGGCGGACGTGGCGGACGCGCCGCGTGTCGATCCGGTGGCGCCGGCGCCGTCGCCTGCCGAAATCAGCGCATTGGCAGGTCTGCTGACCGATACCATGCGCCCGCTCGTCATTGCCGGCGGCTCGCGCTGGTCAGCGCAGGGTTGCGATGCGCTTGCCAGCTTTGCTGCGCGGCATGATCTGCCCGTGGCGTGCGCTTTTCGCCGCGCGATGCTGTTCCCGGCGGATGACGAGCGGTTCGTCGGCGATCTTGGCATCGGACCCAATCCGGTGCTGGCCGACGCGGTGCGACAGGCAGATCTGCTGATCCTGCTCGGCACACGCTTCTCGGAAGTCGCGTCGTCAGGCTACACGCTGGCGAACGTGCCGGTGCCGCGCCAGCGCATCGTCCATGTCCATCCAGATGCTTTGGAGATCGGGCGGGTTTATCAGCCGGTGCTGGGTGTCAATGCGACGCCCGGCACCTTTCTTGCCGCCGCTGCCACGCTGGAGGGGAGCGCTGGCGCGGAGAGAGCGGCTTATCGCGCACAGCTGCGTTCGGCCTATCTCGACTGGTCGGAGACGCCGCGCCCTTTGCCCGGCGATTTCCAGTATGGCGCGGTCATGGCGTGGCTGCGCGAACGCCTGCCGGCCGATGCCATACTCACCAACGGTGCGGGCAATTATGCGGGCTGGCTGCATCGCTATTATCGGTTCCGCCGTTTCGGCACGCAGCTCGCGCCGACATCCGGATCGATGGGCTATGGTGTGCCGGCGGCGGTGATGGCCGGGCGCCACCACCCTGACCGGATCGTTCTCTGCTTCGCGGGGGATGGTGATTTTCTGATGAACGGGCAGGAGTTCGCCACGGCCTGCCAATATGGCATCGCGATTGTCGTCATCGTGGTGGACAATGGCATGTATGGCACCATCCGTATGCATCAGGAGCGCGGATATCCCGGCCGCGTTTCGGCGACGACGCTCGCCAATCCGGATTTTGCCGCGCTTGCCCGCGCTTATGGCGGCCATGGGGAGACGGTGCGGGTAACGGCCGACTTCGCGCCGGCATTCGAGCGGGCGCTGGCCAGCGGCCGGCCCGCGATCGTCCATTGCTTCCTTGATCCGCAGGCGATCACGCCTATGGCTAGCCTTGATGAGATTCGCGCGGCGGCGTCCGCCTGAGCGGGTCAGGCCGCGGCCTTGGTGATCGTCGTGCCGCCAAGGCTGTTCGGCCCGGCCGAGATGATCTCCACCTCGATCATGTCGCCGATCGCGGCGGCGGGCTCCTCAACCACGACCGACTGGAGCCAGGGTGATTTGCCGACAAGCTGACCGGGGTGGCGCCCTTTGCGCTCCAGGAGCACGGGCATGCGCCTGCCCACGCTGGCCCGGTTGAACGCAAGCTGATCGGCATTGATCGCGGCTTGCAGGCGCTGGAGGCGCTCGTCCATCACCGCCATGGGGATCTGCTCGGTCAGGCTCGCGGCGGGCGTACCGGGGCGCGGCGAATATTTGAAGGAGAAGGCCTGCGCATAGGCGCATTCCCGCACGATGCTCAGCGTTTCCTCGAACTCGGCATCGGTCTCGCCGGGAAAGCCGACGATGAAATCGCCCGAGAGCGCGATGTCCGGCCGCGCGGCACGGACGCGTTCGATGAGGCGGAGATAGGAGTCGCGTGTGTGGCTGCGGTTCATTGCCTTCAGCAGCCGGTCACTCCCCGCCTGTACCGGGAGGTGCAGGAAAGGCATGAGTGAGGGCACCTCGGCATGGGCGCGAATGAGCCCGTCCTGCATGTCATTGGGGTGGCTCGTGGTATAGCGGATGCGGGCGAGGCCCGGGAGCGCGTCGAGCGCGCGGATGAGGCCGTCCAGCCCCTGCACGCGGCCCTTCTCGTCCTCGCCGGTCCAGGCGTTCACATTCTGCCCGAGCAGGGTGATCTCGCGCACGCCCGTGTCGAGCAGGGCGCGTGCTTCGTCCATCACCTCCGCCCATGGCCGGCTGACTTCGGCGCCGCGCGTATAAGGCACGACGCAATAGGTGCAGAATTTGTCGCAGCCCTCCTGCACGGTGAGGAAGGCGGAAGGGCGCGCCCGGGCGGCACGGGCGGGGAGGGCGCCGAACTTCATCTCGGCCGGCATGTCGGTGTCGATCGCCGGGCGGCCCTGCGCGGCCTGCGTGATGAGATCGGGCAGGCGATGATAGGCCTGCGGGCCGACCACGATGTCCACGCTCTTGGCGCGCCGGCTGATCTCGGCGCCTTCGGCCTGCGCGACACAGCCCGCGACGGCGATCATCGGGCGTGATCCATCCTCGCGGCGCAGCCGGCCAATATCGGAATAGACCTTCTCGGCGGCCTTCTCGCGGATGTGGCAGGTGTTGAGCACGACCAGATCGGCCGCATCGCCATCCGTTGCCGCGATCATGCCCTGCGCGCCGAGCAGTTCGGCCATGCGCTCCCCGTCATAGACGTTCATCTGGCAGCCAAAGGACTTGACGTGGAAGCTGCGGGGCTTGGCGGGCTGGTCGGTCATGGCGGGGCTATAGCGCCGGGTGGCGTCCGAGCATAGCCTGCGCTGCCTCGATGCGCCGGCGCGTCTCGGCGGCGAGTTGCTTGCGGTCCGGGTGGGCGCCGGGATCAAATGGTTCGAGGAAATGCAGGGTCAGCGTCTTGGCACCCCGGTTGCCCAGAATGCGGCGGGCATTGGCAACGCCGCTTTCTCCGTCCGTCCAGGCGACGAGCGGATCATCGGGGCCGTAGTCAATCAGCACCGGCTGGATGCGGATGTCGCGCGGCGGGGGCAGCAACACCGCGAAAAGCGCCGGCTTGAACGGGAGCAGCGTGCGCCCGTCACCGGTCGTCCCTTCGGGGAAGAGCGCGACGGGTTGATGCCGCTCCATCGCCGTGCGAACCGTGTCGATCTGCGCGCCGACCTCCCCGCGCCGTTCGCGCGAGACGAAGATGGTGTGGTTCTGCCGGGCGAGCCAGCCGACCAGTGGCGTGGCGGCCAGCCCATCCTTGGAAATGAAGGCACAGCCGCTCGCGCCGCCAAGCGCGAGTATGTCTATCCAGCTTACATGATTGGCGACGTAGAAGACATCGCGCTCCAGCGGGGTGCCCGTGGTCTGTACGCGAAACCCCGCGAGGCGCGCGGCGGACCCCAGAAACCGCCGGGGCCAGCGCGAGTCCCCGCCGCGCAGCAGCTTGGTGGTGACGTGCAGCGGCACGACCGCGCAGGTAAGGGCGGTCAGCGCGGTCAGCCGCCCGGCGAAGCGCGCGCTGCTCATCGGGTCAGCCGGTTTCCCGTGCCTTAGCTCTTGCGGTCGAGCGCGACGCCGTACAGTTCCATGCGGTGATCGACCAGACGATAGCCAAGCTTCTCGGCGATCTGCCGCTGCAGCTGCTCAAGCTCGGGGTCGACAAACTCGATAACCTTGCCGGTCTCGACATCGATCAGATGGTCGTGATGCGCTTCCGGTGCGGGCTCATAGCGCGCGCGCCCGTCGCCAAAGTCGTGCCGCTCAAGAATGCCGGCCTCTTCAAACAGGCGGACGGTCCGGTAAACGGTAGCGATGGAGATATGCGGATCGATCGCGGAGGCGCGCTCGTGCAACTTCTCCACATCGGGATGGTCCTCGCTCTCGGAGAGGACACGGGCGATCACCCGGCGCTGCTCGGTGATCCTGAGGCCGCGCTCAACACAGAGCGCTTCGATATCGATGGTTCGGCTCATGACATCACCTTGTCTAAACCATTTTTGCGTTTGCGAAAGCCCTATGCGGCGTTGGCGCGCTGCTTATGGCTGCGGGGCGGGCGACCTCGTCAAAAGAGAGGCAGCCCGCCCGGCATAGCGTCTGTCGGGCGATCGTGCGACCGCCGCGCGCGGTCTTATTTGCCGCGCGTTGTGCGCCTGCGCGTCGTGCCGAGGCCGATCTTCTTCGCGAGCGAGCGGCGCTGGTCCGCATAATTGGGGGCAACCATGGGATAGTCTGCCGGCAGACCCCATTTCGCGCGATAGTCGTCCGGCGTCAGGCCATAATGCGTCATCAGGTGGCGCTTGAGCATTTTGAGCTTCTTGCCGTCTTCCAGGCAGACAATATAGTCCGGCTTCACGGAAGCGCGGATGGAAACGGCGGGTTCCTGCTTCACTTCGGGAACCGGCGTGGGCTGGTTGAGGCCGGCAAGCGCATGATAGACATTGGTGATAAGCTGCGGAAGATCCGCAACCGCTACACTATTGTTGGAAACATGTGCTGCCACAATGTCCGAAGTCAAGGTGACAAGCATTTCGTCCTGACCCGATGCGTCGCTCATAATATTATCCTTTTTATGGACTTATTTCGCTGGGCCGATCGCGCGTGCAATCGTGCCATGCAATATGCTCGCGACCGCTATACCGGGGAGAACAGCGATGCAAGGGTGATTCTACAAGAAATTGTATGGATTTAGGTCAATGGAATAGCTGATTGCATTGAAAACTTCACCATTGTGACCACGATAATATTCGTTGCGCCGCCGATACTGCGTAAAGCCCGCGCCCTGATAAAGCCGTTCGGCAGGATTTCCTTCGCGTACTTCCAGAAAACAGCGCGTGCAGCCGGCTTGTGCGGCGACATCGAGCGTATGCTGCAATAATGATTGTCCATAACCCAGCTTTCGCTGCCCGGCATGAACAGCAAGGAGCATGAGTTCCGCTTCGTCAAGAATGCTGCGCAGGAGGGCGAAGCCAACCGGCATGTCGCCGAGCCGCGCGATGATGAGCCGCGCGCCCGGAAAATCCATCATCGCGCGGGTCTGGGCTGCCGACCAGGCTTCCCCGAAGCGCGGATCGAAGGCGGTATCCATCACGGTCATGCAGTCGCGGATCACCCAGTCCGGCGCGTCGTCATGGATATAGAGGTGCAGCGTGCTCATCCGATGGCCGGCGCGGGCTGAAGATGGGTGGGCATCGGCCGGGCATCGGCGCCGCGCCCATAGACCGGGGCAGGCGTTGCGGCGCGCAGTGCGGGGGGCAGCAGCAGCGCGCGACGGGCATCGGGCGGCACCGGCACCGCCGTGCCATGGCCGCGCGCGGCGACCAGCGCAGGCGCGCCTGAGCCGTAGACAATATCGTCCGCGATCATCGCGGCCAGCTCGTCGACGGGCGTGGATGTGGCGGGCGAAGTCGTTGCAGGGGCGCTTGAGGGCACGCGCTTCCAGAACAGTTCGCCATGCCCGCCGATCATCGCGACGAGAAAATCCTCAGCCGGCGCATGGTCGGCGCGGACGATGGCCGCCACCAGATCGAGGCAGTCATAGCCGGCAAGGGGCACCTGCCAGGCAAAGGCAAGCGCGCGCGCCGCCGCCAGGCCCACGCGAACACCGGTGAAGCTGCCCGGCCCGACATCGACAAGCAGGCGGTCCGCACGTCCTGAATCTGGAAAGCCGGCAATCAGGGGAAGCAGCGCCTCGGCGTGACCTCGCCCCATTTCGGCATGATGGGCAGCGATGAGCCGCTCTCCCGCGTACAGCGCGAGAGAGAGTGCGGCGGTCGCGCAATCGATTACCAGCAGACAGTCCTTGCGCGGCCCGGCATTCTGCGCCGGCCCGGGTCCTTCATGCTCAGACAGCGCGCACCTCGGTTACTTCCGGCACATAATGCTTGAGCAGCTGTTCGATGCCGTTCTTGAGCGTGGCCGTGGAGGATGGGCAGCCCGAACAGGCGCCCTGCATCCGCAGATAGACCAGCCCCTTGTCGAAACCGCGGTACACAATGTCGCCGCCATCATTGGCGACGGCGGGGCGGACCCGCGTCTCGATCAGGTCCTTGATCTGGTCGATGATGTCGGCATCGGCCGGATCATCGACATGATCGCCCTGCGCTTCATCGGCGTCGGGGACGGAGAAGCCCGCGCTGGCTGGGTGGAAAAGCGGCATCTCCGCCGAAAAATGGTCGAGCAGCAGGCTGACCACATCCGCCTTGAGATGGCTCCAGTCGACACCCGGCGCCGCTGTCACGGAAACGAAGTCCCGGCCGAAGAACACGCCCGTCACGTCGCCCAGGTCAAAGAGCGCTTGCGCGAGCGGCGAGGCGGCGGCGTCCTCCGGTGTCGCAAAATCGCGCGTGCCGGCTGTCATCACGGCCCTGCCGGGCAGGAACTTGAGCGTGGCGGGGTTTGGTGTCGGTTCGGTTTCGATCAGCATGGCGTCTCTCTTATGCGGGCATATGGCGGCCCGCGCAGAAGGGTGCGCTGGTCATGTGGCGCTTTCGCCGCGCGGAGACAAGTCCCTCTGCGACGATCACATGTCCCGGATCAGGGTTTGGCCGGTTCGGCCGGGCTGAGCGCGGGCGGCGTGAGCGCGGGCATGGGAACGCCCTTGCCCAGCACAATCGCCGACCAGCTCTTGTCCTCGACAAGATAGCGCTGCGCCAGCGCCTGTAATTCGGCCGGCGTCACGCCCAGAATATCCCGGTCCAGCGAGATCATCATGGAGAGCCGGCGGGGATCGCGCGAATAGCCTTCGAGCTGGTTCATCCAGAAGGCGTTGCCGGTGCGGGCGCGGGCCAGCATCTGGCGGATTGGTTCCACCTGCCGGGCCAGCTCGTCCGCCGTCACGGGGTTGGTGCGCAGATCGCGGGCGATGTCGTTGGCGAGCGCGAAGAAATAGGGGATTCGCTCAGGCTTGAGCTGAGAGCTCAGGAGCAGATAGCCTCCGCTTTCGCTGCCATAGGGCCAGTTGCTCGATGCGCTGGGCGTATAGGCCGCTCCGTCGATGGAACGCAGCCGCTCGAACAGGCGATCGTTGATGATCCGCGAGAGCATGTCGAGCTGGCGTCCTTCACGCGCGCGGTCGGCCCCGCCACCGGTGGGCCAGGCGATCGCGACGGCGGACTGTTCGGCAAGGCCGCCATGGCGCAGAACTACCGGCTGGTCGGTATGGGCAGGGAAGCGCAGCACGGCATTGGCGGCAGGTGGCGCGCTTGCCGGGCGCGGTGCCAGCGCGCCGAAGGTCTCGCCCACGGTCGCGATCACATCATCGGCCTTCACCGCGCCGAAGACGATCACCTCGATCGGCCCGGAGGCGAGGATCGGCGCCCAGATTGCCTTGAAGCGCTCGGGTGTCAGGGCCTCGGCGGAGGCTGGCGTCGCAGCGGCAAAGCGCTGGTCCTTGTCGCGCAGCAGCCAGCCGAGGTCACGCCCCAGCGCCTCATCGGCGGAGGTCGGCACGGGGTCGTAGCTGGCGAGCAGCGCGGCCTTGATGCGGTTGAGCGGCGCCGCGTCCCAGCGCGGGAAAGCGAGCTTGGCGGCAAAGAGGCGGAGCTGGTCACGATAGTCGGCCGGGTTGCTCACCGCCTCCATCTCAAAGGCATCCTCATCCACGGAGAGGGAGAGCGACAAGCGGCGGCCATTGGTCAGCTCATCCATCTCGCGCTGGCCGAGGTCGCCAATCCCGCTTGCCATCACGCCATAGGGCGCGGCCCAGATCGCATTGTCAGCGTTCGGCGGGAAGGCAAGCTGGCCGTTGCCGAAACGCACGGTGATCCGTACCTTGTCCGCCTCGTTGTCGGTCGTGGCGACAAGCAGGCGAACGCCATTTTGATAGGTCACATCCTCGATGCCGAGCAGCCCCAGCGGCTTGCGGCTCACCACCGTGCCGGGCGCGGGGAATTTGGGGAGCTGGTCCATGGTGACGGGGCCGGTCGTCAGGCGCACGTCGCGGGCTGGCTGTACCGGCGCGGCAAGGGCGGTGGCGAGGCGCGTCTGTGCGCCGGCCTGCGGCGCACGGATGGTGAGGAGCGCGCGCTCGGCATCGCCGGTGAGCAGGCGCCGCGTCGAATCGCGAAGCTGCTCCGGCGTCATGAACTGGCGTGACGACCGGAAGATATCGAGCGCGGCCTGCGGGGAGACCACCGTCTCGCGAATGTCGACCGCGCCGACCATGTCCTGCGCCTGCGATGCGCTGGGTTCCGTCGCGGCATTTTCGGCGAGCTGGGCGAAATTGGCCTCCATGCCGGTAAACTCGCGGTCGATATCCGCGCGTGAGGCCGGGGTGCGTCGCGCATCCTCGATGATGGCGCGCACATCCCTGAGCGCTTTCTCCCAATCCGCGCCGATCGGCGTGATGGAAATATAGGTCGCGTCGACCGTGCGCGCGCTATTGTCCTGCAGCACGGACGCCTGGAGGAAGCTGGCGCCCGCGCTGGCGACCGCTTCCAGCCGCCGGTTGATGAGCTGGAGGGCAAGTGCGTCGGTCAGCTTGGCCTGATTATAGGCGATGGTGTCCGCCCGCTCGCGCCAGGGGCGCAGATAGGCGAGGTTCACCGAATAGGGGGCACTGGGCTCCACGATCACTTTCACGCGGGGTGCCTTGGGGTCCGGGCGGCCGAAATCGGGGAGAGGTGTCGCCGGTCCCTTTGCTTTCCACGAGGAGAAATTGGCCTTGATATAAGCGGCCATCACAATCGGATCGATATCGCCGGAGACGATGACGACGGTCCGGTCCGGCCGATACCAACGGTCGTGGAAGGCCTTGAGCGTTGTGGCGGTCGCGCCTTGCAGCGTTGCTTCGGTGCCGATCGGGCTGCGCAGGCCGAGCGGCTGGCCCGCGAAATAGAAAGCGCGTGTCGCGTCGCCGACGCGGGAGGCCGGACTGAGCGCTTCGCGCCGCTCCGCCATCACCACCGCGCGCTCGGCTTCCACCGCTGCGGGGACGATATTGGGCGCCTCCATCATGCCCGCGAGAATCTTGAGGCTTTCCTCGATGCCGGCACTGTCGGCTTGTGGCAGATCGAGCGCATAGGTGGTGCTGACCGCCGTCGTCTGTGCATTGCTGTCACTGCCGAAGGTCGCGCCGAGGCGCTGCCACACGCGCTTTGCCTCGCCATCGGGCACATGCTTCGAGCCCCGGAAGGTGAGGTGCTCGATGAAATGGGCAAAGCCGCCTTCCTGCGGCGTTTCCATCAGGGAGCCGACATCCATGCGAACGCGGATGGAGACCTGGCGCGGTGGCACGCCATTTTTGCGGACGGCATAGCGCAGGCCATTGTCCAGCACGCCGAAATGCCATGCCGGGTCCATGGGCACATCGCTGTTTTCGTAAAGCCAGCCGCGTTGCGCCTGTGTCTGCGCGGCCGATGGCGCCTTAGTGGCGGCGACCTGTGCCTGCGTCAGCGTGGGGAGGAGGAGCGAAAGCGCGGCGAGCGCTACGCCGATCGGGCGGCGCGAAAACGAGGGAAGCATAGCGGCCTGTTTAGGCTGCTTTGCGTCCCCCGTCACATGGAAACTTGTCGCAAGCTGTCTGGGCGGGGCGGCCGGGATGTGCCCGGCCGTGCGGTCAGGCCCGGCCGGCCGGCCGCGCTGCGCCCTTATGTGCGCCGACACCATTGCGGCGCGGCCGCCGGAAGCGGCGCTTGGCGTCGTCGCTCGTGCCGTCCTTGGCGCTGCCTTTGCCGCCATTCGCACCGTTGCCACCAGCCGCCGCGCGGGCGGCGCGCTGACCGTCCTGATAGCGCTGTTGCCCCTCGGCCCGGCGCGCGCGCTGGGCGGGCGTCTGTGGCGGGGTCTTCATCTGGCGCACGGGTGCGGGCTTGGGGAGGTTGCGGACGACCTCCATGAAATTCTCCGGCAGCGGCTCGATGGCGATCTTCTGACGGGTCAGCCGTTCGATCGCACGGAGATAGGCGCGTTCTTCATCATCGACGAGGCTGAATGCCTCCCCTTCGCGGCCAGCGCGGGCCGTGCGGCCGATGCGGTGGACATATTGCTCGGCGACATTGGGCAGCTCGAAGTTGAAGACATGGCTGACGCCCGAGACGTCGATGCCTCGCGCGGCGATATCCGTCGCGACGAGCAGCTTCACCTGGCCCGACCGGAAGGCCTGGAGCGCGGTCGTGCGCTGGGCTTGCGACTTGTTGCCGTGAATGGCGACCGCCTCGATATTCGCGCCTTTCAGAAACCGCACGACACGATCCGCGCCATGTTTGGTGCGCGTGAAGATGAGCGCCCGGTCGATGCTTTCATCGCGCAGGCGGATGGTGAGCAGCGCCTGCTTCTCCGCCTTGTTGACGAAGGTGGCGCTCTGCGTGACGCGCTCGGCCGTGGTGGCCTGCGGCGTGACCGATACGGTGAGCGGGTCGCGGATAAACTGTGCGGAAAGGTCCGCAATGGCCTGCGGCATCGTCGCCGAGAAGAACAGGCTCTGCCGCTCCGTGGGAAGCAGCTTCACGATGCGCTTGAGCGGGTTGATGAAGCCGAGGTCCATCATCTGGTCGGCCTCGTCCAGCACCAGTATCTCGACCTTGCCCAGGTTGAGCGCCCGCTGTTCGACAAGGTCGAGCAGGCGGCCGGGCGTCGCGACGAGGATGTCGCAGCCGCCCTCCAGCTTGCGGATCTGCTTGCCGATGGGGACGCCGCCAAACACGCAATCGACGGTGAGATTGATGAAGCGGCCATAATCGCGGAAGCTCTGCGCGATCTGCGCGGCCAGCTCCCGCGTGGGGGAGAGGACGAGCATCCGGCAGCTCCGCATCTGGCGGGGCTTGGGCGCGTTGAGCAGGCGGTGGAGCGAGGGCAGCGCGAAGGCGGCCGTCTTGCCGGTGCCGGTCTGCGCGATGCCGAGCAGGTCGCGGCCTTCCATCAGTGATGGGATGGCGCGGCTCTGGATCGGCGTGGGCTGGTCATAGCCTTTGGCCGTGAGCGCGCGCTGGATCGGCTCGGCGAGGCCGAATGACGAAAAGGAATCCATATGTATGTCTGTAGCTTTCGGAATAAATGGGAGCTTTTGCTCTCGATGAAGGCTGAAATGCAGCCGTAGAGCGGCGCTGTCAGTCTTGATCGCCGCTGCATATAGGCAGGAATCGTCGAAAAGTCAGCCCCCCAATGGGTCCATGATGCTTTTGGGCGTGGGCTGCGTGCTTTTTGTCACCAGATGCTTGTCACCAGCTGCCGAAGCCGGGCGCCTCGCCATGCGCGTCCGCCCGCCAGCGCGTCTCCCGGCGCCAGCCATGGCGGCGGCGCTTGCGCAGGTGCAGTGTCGGCCAGTCTCCATTGTCATAGCGGGCCGCGAGGCGCAGACCCTGCCGCCGATAGGCCGTCAGCACAGCGTCGACCTGACTGTTCAGCAGGCCCGCGAGAATCAGCGATCCGCCCTCCGCGATCTGCGCGCTGAGTCCCGGCGCCAGCGTGATGAGCGGCCCGGCGAGGATGTTGGCAATGAGGAGATCATAGGGCGCGAGGCCGGTGATGAGCGCATCGTCGATACCCGGCGCCGCCACAAGGGCAAGCTCCCCCTTGCCCGCGCCGAGCGCCACGCTGTTCAGCGCGGCATTGTCCGCCGTCACCTCGATCGCGACCGGATCGATGTCGGAGGCGATGGCGTGAGCGCGCGGCCAGAGCGAGAGTGCCGCGAAGGCGAGCAGGCCGGTCCCCGTGCCGATGTCTGCGATGTTGCCGAAGCGATGGCCGCTGAGCGCCAGTCCTTCCAGCGCCCGGAGGCAGCCGGCCGTTGTCTCATGCTGGCCGGTGCCAAAAGCGCGGCTTGCTGGGATGATGAAGTTCACATGAGCAGCGCTTGCCGCCCCCGTGTTGTCGTGGCGGACGTGAAAGCGCCCGGCGGTCACCGGGTCCAGCCCGCTTTGGCTCTGCGTCACCCAGTCGGTTTCCGGCAGGCGCTCCAGCGTGGCCTCGCGCGGATCGGTATCGGGGATGAGCGCCAGCCCGGCCTCGATCTCGTCGCTTTCCGGCTCATGGTCGAAAATAAGGTCGAGCCGCCAGCCTTTCTCCGCTGCTTCGTCGATTTCGCAAACGGAGAGGACCGGCGGTGTTGCGGCAGCGGGGGTGGCGGCAGACGGCGCGTCATTTGCCTCCACGGCCTCGGCCTGCGCGCGGGTGCAGGGTATGGAGAGTTGCCATGCGCTCGGAGCCTCTGCCTGGCGGGCAGGGGTTTTGTGTGTCTGCTTTCGGGCCATGGCGCGTGCTTAGCTGGATTTCGCGACGAGGGGAATTGCCCTCAGTCGTTCCCGCCCGCGAGCCTAGCGCGCGGACGCGGCCCGCGCCTCGGGCGCGCGGTGCACGACATCCTCGCTTTCGGTCCGCAACCGGTCGAGCCGGGTCTGCACTTCGTTGAAGCCCTGCTCCAGCGCGTCGATCTCAGAGGCGACGATCTCGGTGTCCTGCCGGATGGCGGAGATGTTGCTGGACATTGAGTCGGCGGCAAGCGCGGTTTCGTCGACCGCCGCCGTGATCATCGTGACCGTCTGGGACTGGGCGTCCATCGCGCTGCGGATGCGGATGTTCATGGCGTGCACGTCCTGCACCGTCGCGCGGATACGCTCGTTGGTCTCCACGGACTGGCGCGTCGCATTCTGGATCGCGGCGATTTTCTGGGCGATATCGTCGGTGGCGCGCGCGGTCTGGCTGGCGAGGGTTTTCACCTCCTGCGCCACGACGGCGAAACCGCGGCCGGCATCGCCGGCGCGCGCTGCCTCGATCGTGGCGTTGAGCGCGAGCAGATTGGTCTGCCCGGCAATGTCGCGGATAAGGCCGAGAATGGACTCGATGGACTTGGCATGGTCGGAGAGCGCGGCGGACATTTCCACCGCTTCCCCCGCCTGCTTGGATGCGCGCGCGGCGACATCGGCGGCGTCGTCCACCTCGGAGCGGGCTTCCTCGATCGCGCGGATCAGGCCGGATGAGGTGTGCGCCGCTTCGCGCATGGCGATGGCGGACTGCTCGGCGGCGGCGGCCACTTCGGACGCCTTGTCGAGCATGCCGCGTGTCGCGCTGGATGCCTCGCGTGCCTGATCGCGCAGGCGGATGCCCAGCTCTGCCGTGCCGTCGATCTGGTTGGAGAGAATGCCGGCGAAAACTTCCTGCTGGCGTGCGCGTTCCTTGCTGTCTTCGGCCCGGATCAGCGCGGATTCCTCCGAGCAGATGATCTCGGCCTGGACGAGCATGAGGTTCCGCAGGCAGGCGACCAGCTCGGCGAAGGCGGCAAAGTCCGTCTCCGCTTCCGCGATGATGTCGCGCATCCGGTCGGTCGCCTTGCCGAGGACGATCAGTTGCGATCGGGCCGGATAGCCGATGCTGAGCGACTCGCGCAAAAATGTCCGGAAGGACTCGCTCCAGCCGTCATCATTGAGGTGCAGGAACTGGTTGCCATAGATTTCGGCGAGCTGCCGGCGGATCGTCGCGCGATCGAAGCCATGGGTGGGGCAATGCGCCGGAGCGCTCGCGAAAAAGGCGTCGGCGGCCGTCTGCGCGATGCCCTGGATATGGGGCGCGAGAATGTCGCCGACCCGGCGCGCGGTGGCCGCCAGCGTCCCGTCCGGATCGATTTGCCGTATCATTTCAGCCATGCTTGCCCTGTCGACGTTTGCCGTCATGCCGATCCATTTCCCCGCTGCGGGCCAGCGCCCGTTCCGATCGCCCCGGGCATAAGCGGAAAGTCGTTAATGCGACGTATATCGCATCCGGTAAGCGTTTGAGAATGTAGAGACAGCCGGAGAGCATTTGCAGTGCGGCACGATTGCGCTAAGGACCGCCGCAAACAAACAGGCCAAGCAAATAGGGACGGACACAAGATCATGGGGCACTCCGCGCGGCGGCCGCTTTCGCCGCACCTCACCATCTGGCGTTGGGGGCCGGCGATGCTGGTCTCCATTCTTCATCGGGCAACGGGTGACGGGCTCGCGATAGCGGGTACCATCGGCTTTGTGTGGTGGCTTTATGCGATCGCCGCCGGGCCGGAATGCTATGCGGCCTTTCAGGCGGTGGCGACGAGCTGGTTTGGCTATCTCGTCATGGTTGGGCTGAGCTGGGCCTTCTTCCAGCACATGCTCTCGGGCCTGCGCCACCTCGTGCTGGATATCGGCGCGGGATATGAGCTTCAGCGCAATCGTTTCTGGTCGAGCCTCATAGTCGCGCTGTCGATCGCGCTCACGGCGCTCTTCTGGGCGTGGATTCTGCTGGGGAGGGCGCACTAATGGGCAATGGTACGGAACTCGGCCGGGTTCGCGGCCTTGGCTCGGCGAAGAGCGGCACCCATCACTGGATTCTCCAGCGCGTCACGGCGGTCGGCAATCTGCTGCTTGTCCTGTGGTTCGTCGCGAGCCTTCTGTGGCTGCCGGCCTATGATCATGCGACGGTGAGCGGCTGGCTTGCCCAGCCGCTGGTCGCGGTGCCCATGATGCTGCTCGTCATCAGCGTGTTCTGGCATGCCCGCCTCGGCCTTCAGGTCCTCATCGAGGATTATGTGCATGATGACGGGTTGAAGTTCGCCGTTCTCATCCTTCTCACTTTCTTTGTGATCGGCGGGGCCGCGCTTGGTCTTTTCGCCATTGCGAAAATCGCATTAACCGGAGGCGCGCTGTGACGGCCGACGCATATAAGATCATCGACCACAGCTATGACGTCGTCGTCGTCGGGGCTGGCGGCTCCGGCTTGCGCGCGACCATGGGTGCGGCGGAAGCCGGGCTGCGGACGGCCTGCGTGACGAAGCTGTTCCCCACGCGCAGCCACACGGTTGCCGCGCAGGGCGGCATCGCCGCGAGCCTTGGCAACAACACGCCGGACCACTGGACCTGGCATATGTACGACACCGTGAAGGGGTCGGACTGGCTGGGCGATCAGGACGCCATCGAATATATGGTGCGTGAGGCGCCGGCCGCCGTTTACGAGCTGGAGCATGCCGGCGTGCCGTTCAGCCGCAATGATAATGGCACGATCTACCAGCGTCCCTTTGGCGGCCATATGCAGAATATGGGCGATGGCCCGCCGGTGCAGCGCACCTGCGCGGCGGCGGACCGCACCGGTCATGCCATGTTGCACGCGCTCTATCAGCAGAGCCTGAAATATGACGCGGACTTCTACATCGAATATTTCGCGCTCGATCTCATCATGGAAGATGGCGCCTGCCGCGGCGTGACCGCGCTTTGCATGGAAACGGGCGCTATTCACCGCTTCCGCGCACATGCCGTGGTGCTGGCGACGGGCGGCGGCGGCCGCGTGTACCAGTCCGCCACCAGCGCGCATAGTTGCACGGGTGACGGCAACGGCATGGCGCTGCGCGCGGGCATTGCCCTTCAGGACATGGAGTTCGTGCAGTTCCACCCGACCGGCATCTACGGCGCGGGCGTGCTCATTACTGAGGGTGCGCGTGGCGAGGGCGGCTATCTCACCAACAGCGAGGGCGAGCGCTTCATGGAGCGCTATGCGCCGTCCGCCAAGGATCTGGCCAGCCGTGACGTCGTCTCGCGCTCCATGGCGATGGAGATGCGCGAGGGGCGGGGCGTCGGCAAGGATGGCGACTATATCTATCTCCACCTCGACCATATCGATCCCAAGGTGCTGCACGAGCGGTTGCCGGGCATCACCGAAACGGGGAAGATCTTTGCCGGTGTCGACCTCACCAAGAAGCCGCTGCCGGTAACGCCGACCGTCCACTATAATATGGGTGGTGTCCCCACCAATTATCATGGCGAGGTGGTCCACCTGCGTGATGGCAATCCGGATGCGGTCGTGCCCGGTCTCTTCGCCGTGGGCGAGGCGGCCTGCGTTTCCGTGCATGGCGCCAATCGTCTTGGATCGAACAGCCTGATCGATCTCGTCGTTTTCGGCCGCGCCACGGGTCTGCGGCTCAAGGAACTGCTCAAGCCCAATGCGTCGCATCAGCCTCTCCCCAAGGGGTCGGAGGAATTGTCGCTCGCCCGGCTCGATCATTTCCGCAATGCGAAGGGTGGTTCGCCGACGGCGAAGCTGCGTCTGGACATGCAAAAGACGATGCAGCGCCATTGCGCGGTGTTCCGTGACAGTGCCCTGCTTACGGAAGGCGTCGAGAAGATGGACGTCATCTACAAGGGCATGGAAGATGTCGGCGTTACCGACCGGTCGCTGATCTGGAACACCGATCTTGTCGAGACGCTGGAACTGGACAATCTGTTGAGCCAGGCCGTTGTGACCATGCGGTCCGCGGCGAACCGGCAGGAATCCCGCGGCGCACATATGCACGAGGATTTCCCCGATCGCGACGATGCCAACTGGATGAAGCACACCGTCACGACCTTCGAAGGCTGGGGCGGCAAAGGCGGGGCGGTCGCGATCGATTATCGCCCGGTGCATGACTATACGCTCACCGATGACATTGATTATATTAAGCCGAAGAAACGCGTCTATTAATGCGTGACAGCGATGGGGTGTGGCGCCGTTGGGGGGAGATTGACCCCTATTACGGCGTGCTCGCCTGCGAGCGTTTTCACAAGGGCCTGATCGATGACAATCGCGACGAGTTCTTCGCGCTGGGCGAGGGCTATGTCGCGGGGCGACTGGACGCGGCGACCCGCTACTTCGGCCCATTTCCCACGGGGCGGGCGCTGGATTTCGGCTGTGGGGTCGGCCGGCTGACCCTGCCGCTCGCGCGCCGCTTCGAGCAGGTGGTGGGGCTTGATATCGCGCCCGCCATGCTGGAAGAGGCCGGGCGGAATGCTGCCGCGCACAGGCAGGATAATGCGGATTTTCGCCTGTCGGACGATCGGCTGAGCGCGGCGGACGGGCTGTTTGATTTCGTGCTGACGTGCATCGTGCTCCAGCACATTCCCGTGCCGCGCGGCATGGCGATCATCCATGGCCTGCTGGAACGCGTTGCCGAGGGTGGCGTCGCTGCCGTGCATGTCAGCGTTGAGCGCAAGAGCACGCGCTGGCGGAAGGCGCGCTACTGGGCGCGCATGCATATTCCGGGTTGGGATCGGTTCATCAGGATAGTCAGTGGCAAGACAGCCGATGATCTGACCATGCAGATGAACGAATATCCGCTCGGAAAAATTCTGGATCTCGCTGCTGAACTGGGCTTCGGCCCTGCCATGGTCACGATGGAATGGCATGGTGCGGTGCTGACCGCGCATGTGCTGTGCCGGAGGGAGCGCCTCGGGCGAGCGTGAAACCCGCTGGATCAGCGCATGGTCTCGTTGACCCGCGCTGAATTTAGGACTCATGCCGGATGGACTTTGCCTTCAATGCCCGCCGGCCGGCATGACCGGTCCCGGCGGGTGGCAGGCGGGTCTAGCCGCCGATTTGGGAAAGCTCCTGCTTTATGGCCAGCTTCTGCTTTTTCAATGAGGCGACAAGCAGCGAATCGGGGGCTGGTCGTGCTGATTCGTTGCGAATACGGGCTTCCAGCCCGGCATGCTTGGCATTCAGTGCGGAAATATGCGTGGTTTCCATTCCTGTCCTCCTTTGCCGTCGCTTTGAGGCGGACTGAGTAGATCATGATTTAATTGACCTGTCTGCCCGAAAGGCGCCAGCTTTCGATGGATCGACCGTCCGGGAACGACGAGATGAGCGAAAGGCCTGATAAAAGTTATTTTATTTCAAAATGATAGAGCGTGTGCGGCCTATGCTGAAAATCGTCATTGATATCGATTAACCAAACGAAACGCCTGCGTTGCGATCCATTGTGGGAGGTGCGAGAGTGGCGGAATTCCATACAAGGAGGAAAGGTTGATTCGACAGATGGGTGTCGAGGAGATTGAGCAGCGGCTGGAGATGCTCCGTATCGAGCATCGCGATCTGGACTGTGCTATCGGCGCGCTGTCCCAGGCCCCGCTCACCGATCAGTTGCAACTTGCGCGGCTGAAGAAGCGCAAGCTGCGGCTGCGCGACGAAATAGCCTTTCTTGAGAGCAGCCTCATCCCGGACGACATCGCCTGATAGAGGGCTGCCCGGTTCTTGATGCAGGCATGCCGGTCAAACGGTGGAATCATGCTGAAGGGATTGGGTGAATGCGCCGGAAAGGGACATTAACAATATGAAATCTCGTCTTTTTCCTTGATTCGAGGTTAATCGGCGAGACAGGACTTCGCAGGCTGTGGCAGCAGCGAGTCATGTGGGAAACGACTTCAATGGTGCACAAGATCGACCGCCGCCTCGTCGACAACCTCTATGTTGAGGCGATGGTCCTGGCTGACGAGGCGCGTGCGTATTTCGACCATCGCGCCGAGGAGCATCGCGTGCTGCTCGACAATCGCGGGCGCGTGGATTTCGCGTGCGAATCTCTCAAGGCGACGACGCGGCTGATGCACGTCATCGCCTGGCTGCTCACCCAGCGGGCTATCCTGAATGGCGAGCTGCCGGCGCGCGCGCGCGAGGAGGAGCAGCACCAGCTCGGTCTTGCCGCGCCGACAGACCCCGCCATCGCCGAGCAGTTCAAGTTCGATATGACGGCGCTGATCGTGGCGAGCGAAGATCTCTATGACCGGGTGGCACGGCTGGAGCGCCAGATGCTCGGGCGTACCCGCCGGCGTGGCCGGGTCGATCCAGGCCCGGTCGGTGCGCTCCTCGCGCGGCTGGAGCGGTCGCTCTGAGAGCGTGACGGCGGCGGTGAACGGCGCCGGATCAGAGGCAGAATGTGGGAAAAGGCATGATAATCGTGCCGATTGCGGTTGCGTGCGGATCGCAATCACCTAGACAGGGACCATGTCGCGATTGACGGCCGCGCCGATCCGTAAGGCTTTGCTGGTGCTTGCCGTCCCGGCCTGTTTCGCCGTGCATGGCGCGCTGATGGCGCAGCCGGCGCCAGTCCCCGCCAGCTCACCTGTCCCCACCAGCGCAGCGGCCGGCAGTCCAGAGCCAGCCAACGCGACGCCCGCCAGTTCAACATCCGGCAACCCGGCTATGGACAATGCGATCTCGACGGATCTGGAGGATATGCCGGACATTGGTCTGGACTGGCCTGATCTTGCCGCCCCGGAAAGCACCTCAGCGTCGGCAACGACCGGGACTGCCGGCGCCACCCCACCCGTCGACGTTGATCGTGCGGCTGCGGAGTCCGCCGCGGCAGCGGCCGAGGGCGCGACGCCGGTTCGTCCGCCAGTCCTGCTCGATGAGGAAGAGCGGGGGAATGCCGCGCTTGCCGCCATCGATCCGGGCTCCGAGCTTGCCTATGACGTGCGGGTCGACGGGCTGGACGCGATTATGGATGATCGCTTTGAAGAGCGGTTTGACCTGCTTTCCGAGCTGAAAAAGGGTGAGCGCAAGCCCGCAAACCTTGCCCAGATCAGCCGGCGCGGCCGCACCGATACGGAGCTGGTGGACGAGTTGCTGCGTACGCGCGGCTATTATGCGGGCCGCACTTTGCTGCGCCTGTCGGTCGTCCGCGCGTCACCGCCGCTGGTGCTGGCCCAGCTTCAGGCGATGGCGGGGCCGCTCTACACGCTGTCGTCCGTCACCCTTGCCGGCCTCTCGCCGAACGACGCGCGGGAGAAGGCGCTCCGCGATCTCTTCGACATAAGCGTCGGCGACGGGGCGGATACGGACAATATTCTCGCCGCGACGGATCGGCTGCGTTCCGGCCTCGTCGAAGGGGGCTATCCCTTCGCGAAGATCGATGAGCCGGAACTGCATGTCGATCATGAGGATCGTAACGCGCAGCTGATCGTCACGGTGGACAGCGGCGGATTCCGGCGGTTTGGGCGCATCATCATGGAGGGGACGCCGCCCTTCGATGCGGACCACATTGCGGAGATCGCCCGCTTCAAGCCCGGCGAGCCATATAATCAGGCGGATATCCGGGATCTGGCGAGCGCCCTTGTCGCCACCAGCCTTGCCGGGTCCGTCTCGGTGACGCCGCGCGAGGGAGAGAGCGCGGATCTGGTGGATATCGCCATAGCCATGACGACGGCGCCGCCGCGCACGCTGGCGGGGCAGCTTGGCTATGGCACGGGCGAGGGCGCGCGCGCGGAAGTGAGCTGGCAGCACCGCAACCTGTTGCGGCCAGAGGGCGCGCTCACCCTCCGCACCGTGGTCGGCACCAGCGAGCAGAGCGCATCCGCGATCTTTCGCCGCAGCAATTTCCGCAAGCGCGACCATGCAATCAATCTGGAATTGAGCGCCGCCAATCTCAATCAGAGCGCCTATCAGGCGCGCACATTCGGCGTGGCAGGCAGCTTCGAGCGGCAGACGAACCTCATCTTCCAGAAGAAATGGGTCTGGTCGGTGGGCGGCGAGCTGCGCGTGAGTGACGAGCGCAAGCTCTACGGGTCCGATCCGGTGCCCCGTCGCCTGCTTTATGTGATCGGCGCGCTCCCGGCGAACATCACCTATGATGACAGCGACGATCTGCTCAATCCCTCGCGGGGCTTCCGGCTCAGCGCCCGCCTGTCGCCCGAACTATCCCTGCAGGGCAATGTCTTTGCCTATGTGCGGACCCAGGTTGATGGCAGCGCCTATGTGCCGATGAATGACCGGGTCGTGCTCGCCGGCCGCGTGCGGCTCGGCACCATCGTCGGCGCCCAGCGGGACAGGATCGCGCCGACCCGGCGCTTCTACGCCGGTGGTGGCGCATCGGTGCGTGGCTATGGCTATCAGGCGATCGGCCCGCGCGACATCAATAATGATTCGCTGGGCGGGCGCAGCCTGACCGAGCTTGCGTTTGAGGCCCGGTTCCGCTTCGGCAGTGAAAACCAGTTCGGCATCGTGCCGTTCATCGATGCCGGGACGATTTCCACCGCCGCGCTGCCATCCACGCATGATCTGCGCGTGGGCGCGGGCGTCGGCATGCGCTATTACAGCAATTTCGGGCCGATCCGCATTGATGTGGGCACGCCGATCAACCCGCAGCCGGGGGATTCGCGCATCGGCGTCTACGTCTCGCTGGGGCAGGCATTCTGATGGCGGACGCGGAGGAAGCGGGCACAGAGGCGCCACCGCCACCTGCCCGGCGCAAGAGCCGGTTCCGCTGGTTCGGGCGTGTCGCGGTCGCGCTGCTTGCGCTGCTGCTTGGCCTTGCGGCGGCGGCGCTCTACTGGATCGACACGCCCGGGGGCCATCGCTTCCTGCTTGATCGGCTGGCGCGCTGGCAGGCCCCCACGGGGCTACGGATTACCGCCGGATCGATCGAGGGCAGTATCTACAAGCATGCCCGGCTGCGCGATGTACGCTTTTTCGATCTCAAGGGCGGTTTTGCGCAAATCGACGATGCGGATGTGCAATGGTATCCGCTTGCATGGGCCTCGAACCGGCTGGAGATCGACCGGCTCCATATTCGCACGGCCCGGCTCGACCGGCTGCCGGTCTTGCGAGAGACGGGCCAGAAGCGCTCCATCCTGCCCGGCTTCGATCTGCGCGTGGGCGATCTGCGGGTGGACAGGCTGTTGCTCGGCGCGGCCATTGCCGGCAAACCGCACGAGGTTCGTCTGGCAGGCAAGGCGGACATATTGCGCGGTCGCGCGATTCTGGATGCGCGCGCCTATGCGGTGGGTTCGGCCGATGCGATGCGCTTCTCGCTCGACAGCCGGCCGGACGACGGCAAGTTCGATATGGACGGGCAGCTTTATGCACCGGCGGGCGGGCTCATCGGCGCGCTGGCCGGCATCAAGACCCCGCTTGCGCTCGGTATCCGGGGAGAGGGGGACTGGCACAACTGGCGCGGTCGCCTCGTCGCGCTCGATAATGGCAAGCGTACCGTCAACCTTGCGATCAGCGCCCAGAAGGGCCGCTATCGGATTGCCGGACCGCTCTCGTTCTTCGGTCCGCTGGCCGGCATTGGCAAGGCGATCGGGCAGCAGCAGGCGCTGGTCGACGCGGACTTCACATTCGCGGACCGCATCTGGCGTGGCACGGCCGGGGTGAGCGCGCGAACCCTGCGTCTTGGCGCGCAGGGGGGTGTCGATCTTGGCCGCAATCGCTTTGATGACCTGACGTTCGACCTGCGCCTGGCCGATGTCGCGACGCTGACCAAGGACGCGCAGGGCAAAAACGCGACGTTGAAGGCCCGTCTCTCCGGCGCGTTCGATAATTTCGGGCTGGAATATCTGCTGGCCGTGCCGGAGTTGCGGGGCGGCGGGGTCACACTGGTCGATCTGAATGCGCGGGGCGCGGGGCGCATCGTGAAGGGTGAGACGATGCTGCCGCTGCGCCTCACCGCAAAGGCGCTGGGCGTGGGCGCGCCGCCCGTGGATGAGCGGTTGCGCGACGTGGTGGCTGAGGGACGGCTTAGTTTTGCGCGCGGGCGGTTCACCAGTGGCCCCATTGCGCTGCGCTCCTCGGGCGTCACGGGCAAGCTCCAGATCGACGCCGTGCCGGGGCGCGGGCAGTTTGCTGTCGATCTGGATGGGCGCCTCTCAGCGCTCACCATCGCGGGCTTCGGCGTGACGGATGTGGATGCGCGATTGCGTTTCGCGACGCCCGCGGGTGGCGGCACAGCCACGCTGACCGGCAAGGCGGCAGCGCAGATGCGCCGGCTCGACAATGCCTTTCTACATGGCCTTGCCGGGGGTACGCCGCGACTGCTCACCGATCTTTCGCTGGCACCGGACCGGCGCGTGCTGTTCCACAATTTGCGGCTCTCCGCACCCGACATCAGCATCGGCGCGGACGGCTGGCGCAATCATGATGGCACGCTTCATCTTGCCGGGCAGGGCACGCACCGCAGCTATGGTCCCTTCAAGCTCACGCTCGACGGCGAGATCGAGAGGCCACGGATTGATCTGCTGCTCGCCCGCCCCGCCGATGCGCTTGGTCTGGCCAATGTTCGCGCGCTGCTGGTGCCGGATGCCGCGGGCTATAGCGTCACCGCTAGCGGCGGCTCCACATTGGGGCCGTTCACCGCCTCCGGAACGATCCTGCTGCCGCAAGGCGCATCGGCGACCATCAATGTTGCGCGGCTGGCGGTGAGCGATGTGCTGGCGTCGGGCCAGCTCGTTCCGGTCGCAGGCGGCCTGTCTGGCAGGCTGGCGCTGACTGGCCCGGCCAGGGGCACCACGACCCTCTCCGTAGAGGACGGTGTCCAGATCGTCGGGCTCGATATCAATCTCGATCAGGCGCAATTTGTCGGGCCGCCCTCCATCTCGATCAACCGGGGCAGCGTGAAGGCGCGCATTGCCCTTGTCCCCGGCGCGACGAGCGTGGACGCAACCGTGCAGGGGCGCGGCGTGCGCTATGGCACGGTGCGGGTCAATCGGCTCGCGGGGACGATGAAGCTGGTCAACGGCACCGGGCAGGCAACAGCCAGTCTTGTCGGGCAGGGCGGCCGTCTGTTCGATCTCCAGTTGCGCGCGGCGATCATGCCGGAGAGCATCGGGCTGGACATGAACGGCACGCTCGATCAGCAGCCGATCCGGCAGGGCCGTCAGGCGATGTTCACGCGGGAGGATGGCGGCTGGCGGCTCGCGCCGGTGGCGTTCACCTATCGGGGCGGGACGCTGCGCCTCGGCGGGCTGCTCGGCAACACCAGCACCCATATGAACGCCAACCTCGACAATGTGCCGCTGGCGCTGCTCGATCTTGTCAACAGCGACCTTGTCCTTGGCGGTACGGCCAATGGTACGATCGTCTATGATGCGCCGCGTGGCGGCGTGCCGCAGGGCCGCATCGATGTGCGGGTGCGCGGCCTTACCCGTTCCGGGCTGGCGCTCAGTTCCCGCCCGATGGATCTTGGCATTAATGCGGAAGTGAATGCCACGCGCGCGGCGGTGCGCGCGGTGGTGGCGGATGGCGGCAAGGTGGTGGGCCGCGCGCAGGCGCTGATCACACCATTTGGCGCCGGTTCGCTCCTTGAACGGCTCAATGCGGCCCCGCTGCGCGGCCAGTTCCGCTATAGCGGCAATGCCGACACCCTGTGGCGCCTGACCAATATCGAGCTGATTGCCCTTGCCGGCGACGTGCAGATTTCCGCCGATGCGACCGGCACGCTCGCCGATCCGCAGATCAACGGCATCATGCGGGCGCGCGGCGCGCGCATTTCCAGCCCGGTCACCGGCATGGCGCTGGATGATGTGGCGGCCGACGGGCGGTTCAACGGGTCCCAGCTCAATCTCACGACGCTGACCGGGCGATCGAAAGGTGGCGGTACGGTGGCGGGTACGGCGCGTTTCAGCTTCTCGGGCGAGCGCGGCATCGGGATGGATATCGCCGCGCAGCTTGAGCGCGCGGTGGTCCTTGATCGGGATGATATCGGCGCCACGGTCACCGGGCCGATCCGCATTCAATCGGAGGGCGACGGCGGGACGATATCGGGTAATCTGGATGTCGTTTCCAGCCGTTTCGCGCTCGGCCGGGCGAGTGCCGTCGCGGAAATCCCGCAGCTCAGGGTTATCGAGACGAACCGGCGTGGGGAGGAAATCGATACGCCGCGCGTGCCCTCGCCCTGGCGGCTCGCCATCAAGGCCGTGGCCGATAATCGCTTCGCGGTGGAAGGGCTCGGCATGCAGAGCGAGTGGGCGATGGATGTTGCCATTGGCGGCACGGTGACGGCGCCGGCGCTGACCGGCACGGCCCGCCTCGTGCGCGGCGATTATGATTTCGCGGGCCGCCGCTTTGAGCTGCGCGAGGGGCGTCTGCGCTTCAACGGGGAATCGCCGATCAACCCGACGCTCGATGTTCGCGCCGTGGCCGACGTCTCCGGCCTCAGCGCCACGATCAACGTAACCGGCACCAGCCTCAAGCCGATGATCGCCTTCACCAGCGTCCCGAGCATGTCGCAGGATGAACTGCTCGCCCGCATCCTCTTCGGCACCTCGATCACGAATCTTTCCGCGCCGGAGGCGATCCAGCTCGCATCGGCCGTTGCGGCGTTTCAGGGTGATGGGGGCGGGCTGGACCCTATCAACGCGATCCGCAAGGCGACGGGCCTCTCTCGCTTGCGGATTCTGCCTGCGGATACGACGACGGGGCAGAAGACCTCGATCGGCGCCGGCAAATATATCACCCGGCGTGTCTATGTGGAGCTGATTACCGACGGGCAGGGCTATAGTGCCACCCGCGTTGAATATCAGATCACCCGGTGGCTCGCCTTGCTGTCGAGCGTCTCGACCATTGGCCGGCAGAGCCTCAACGCACGCGTTTCAAAGGATTATTGAGGCGGCGTGCGGCCCGGGCGGTCGCCGGCGGATCGGGCGTCCAGGTGGCGTGATCGGCTACTGGCTGCGCTTCGCCAGCTCGCGGGGAACGCGGGGCAGCTCACCAAAAAGCCCCTCGTCACCATGGCTGTCCATATCCTGTGCCGGCCTGTGATGCGCCATGCCGATCCGGTGGATGGCAGCAGCCGGGCGACGCGGGTTCGGGATGTCCGCGCGAGACTGCCAGTGGCGAAGCAATGCGGCGAGCATAAGGCCATCCTCCGGAACGGGCGGATCGTCCACCCGCATGCCCGCTGGTTTCCCGCGGGCGCCCTTTGTTTAGCCGCGCTGTATTACGTGCGTCTGACAGGCTTGGCCTTGATCGGCGTCGTCCGGGCATCGCCTCAGGCGGCATATGAAAACGGCCCGGAAGAGCTGTCTCTTCCGGGCCGTCATTCGTCTTCGTCTGGCGCCTGCGGGTGGCGTCAGGCGCTGTAATACATGTCGAACTCGACCGGGCTCGGCGCCATTTCCCAGCGATAAACCTCCGGCCACTTCAGCTCGATATAGGCGTCGATCTGGTCCTTGCTGAACACATCGCCCTTGAGCAGGAAGTCGTAGTCGGCGGCGAGGCTGTTAAGCGCCTCACGCAGCGAACCGCATACCGTCGGCACTTCGGAAAGCTCCTCGGGTGGCAGATCGTAGAGGTTCTTGTCCATGGCCTCGCCGGGATGGATGCGGTTGGTGATGCCGTCGAGCCCGGCCATCAGCAGGGCTGCATAGCAGAGATAGGGGTTCGCCATCGCGTCCGGGAAGCGGAACTCGACGCGCTTGGCTTTCGCGCCGGACCCGTAGGGGATGCGGCAGGAGGCCGAGCGGTTGCGCGCGGAGTAAGCGAGCAGCACCGGTGCCTCGAAGCCCGGGACGAGCCGCTTGTAGCTGTTCGTCGTCGGGTTGGTGAAGGCGTTGAGCGCCTTGGCGTGCTTGATGACGCCGCCGATGAAGTAGAGGCATGTATCCGAGAGGCCGGCATAGCCATTACCCGCGAAGAGCGGCTCGCCCTTGTTCCAGATGGACATGTGGGTGTGCATGCCCGAGCCATTGTCCTGCGCGATCGGCTTGGGCATGAACGTTGCCGTCTTGCCATAGGCCTGGGCGACCATCATCACGACATATTTGTAGACCTGCATGCGGTCCGCGGTGGTGACCAGGGTGCCGAAGGTGAGGCCAAGCTCATGCTGCGCGGCAGCCACCTCATGGTGGTGCTTGTCGCATGGCAGGCCCATTTCCAGCATGGTGGTGACCATCTCGGCGCGGATGTCGACGCACGGATCGACCGGCGCGACGGGGAAATAGCCGCCCTTGGCGCGCGGGCGGTGGCCCAGATTGCCGCCTTCATACTGGCGGTTGTTGTTGGTCGGCAGTTCGATATCGTCGATCGAGTAGGAGCTGCCGGCATAGTTGCTGTCGAAGCGCACGTCGTCGAACATGAAGAACTCGGCTTCCGGCCCGACATAGATGGTGTCGCCAAAGCCGGCCGCCTTCACATAGGCTTCCGCGCGGACGGCGGTGGAGCGCGGGTCGCGGCCGTAAAGTTCGCCGGTCGCGGGATCGACGATGTTGCACACCACGATGAGCATCGGGGTCGCGCTGAACGGATCGACATAGACCGCGTCGAGATCGGGCTTGAGCACCATGTCGGACTCGTTGATCGCCTTCCAGCCCTCGATCGAGGAGCCGTCGAACATGAAGCCTTCTTCCAGCTCATCCTCGCCAACGACGCCCGCGCACATGGTCAAGTGGTGCCACTTGCCCTTGGGATCGGTGAAACGCAGATCGACCCACTCGATCTCCTTTTCTTCCACCATCTTCAGAATGTCTTTGGGCTTGTTGGCCATGGTTATGACTACCTTCCTGCCAGGATTTACTTGGAATATCGGAATGTCCGTGGATGGTGCGCCCTAGAGCGCGGCTTCGTCCGTCTCGCCGGTGCGGATGCGGATTGCCTGCTCGACGGGAATGACGAAAATCTTGCCGTCGCCGATGCGGCCGGTGCGCGCGGCATTGGCGATCGCTTCGACCACGCGGTCGGCCAGGCTATCGTCCACCACAACCTCAAGCTTCACCTTGGGAAGGAAGTCGACGACATATTCGGCGCCGCGATAAAGTTCGGTGTGGCCCTTCTGGCGGCCAAAGCCCTTTGCCTCGGTAACGGTGATGCCCGAGACGCCGACTTCGTGGAGCGCCTCCTTCACCTCGTCCAGCTTGAACGGCTTTATGATCGCCTCGATCTTCTTCATCGACAGTCCCACCCTTTTGGCTCGCGTTGATGCGCGGCCGGCATTGTGCGCCCTCGCTTATGTGCGAAACCGCGATCGCGGGGCCGGCCGCCTCGCCCGGCGACGTTATCGCTCCACGGCGCGAATCACCAGAGAAGCATTGGCTGCTTTGCCGGGTGTTGTCGATATTGCCCGGATTACGGGCATTTTCGCGGGGTAATGCCCAAAATTTGTGCAGTGCCGCACAGCGCTTCCCCGCGCTGGCGGCGCGGCATCAATAGGGCGGGTGGTGAAGCCCCGCCGGGCTGAGCGTGAAGATCTCGCAGCCCGTCTCCGTGATGCCGATCGAATGCTCGAACTGTGCGGAAAGCGTGCGGTCGCGCGTTACCGCCGTCCAGCCATCGTCGAGCAGGCGCACGCCCGGCTTGCCGCCGTTGATCATCGGTTCGATGGTGAAGATCATGCCGGGTTTCAGCTCCGGCCCGGTGCCGGGACGGCCGACATGGATGACCTCGGGCGAATCATGGAACACCCGGCCAAGGCCATGGCCGCAAAAGTCCCTCACCACACCATAGCGGTGCCGCTCGGCATGGGTCTGGATGGCATGGCCGATGTCGCCGAGATAACGGCCCGGCCGCGCCTGCTCGATGCCGAGCATCAGGCACTCATAGGTCACGTCGACCAGCCGCCGCGCCTTGATCGGCACGTCGCCCACCAGATACATGCGGCTGGTATCGCCATGCCAGCCGTCGACCTGCGGGGTCACGTCGATGTTGAGGATATCGCCGTCCTTCAGCACCCGGTCACCGGGGATGCCGTGGCAGATGACGTTGTTGAGGCTGATGCAGCAGCTATGCTGATAGCCGCGATAGCCAAGCGTCGCGGGGATGCCGCCGCCCGCGAGCGTCATCTCGCGTACGATGTCGTCGATCGCGGCGGTGGTGACGCCGGGCACGACATGCGGCGCCAGCGCGTCGAGAATCTCCGCGGCGAGGCGGCCGGCCTTGCGCATCCCGGCAAATCCCTCCGGTCCATGCAGCTTGATGGCGTTGGAGCGGGTGGTCTCGGTTTCGGCGGTGGCTGTCATATAGGTGGTCATGGCTTGCCATATAGCGGCTTCTGGCCCAACTGACGAGGGCTGCGCGAACGAAGCAGGCAAGCGATTGCGCGAGGAGGTGGCTATGAGGCGAAGACGAGGCGGGGCACGCGCATGAGCGGGGCACGGGTCTGGACAGCCGCGCTGCTCGTCATCGGCGATGAAATCCTCTCCGGCCGCACGCAGGACAGGAACATCGCGCAGATCGCCATCTGGCTCAATGTGCAGGGCATCCGCCTGCGCGAGGTGCGCGTCGTCGCGGACGATATGGCGGCGATCGGCGCCGGGGTGAACGCGCTGCGCAGCGCTCATGACTATCTGTTCACCACGGGCGGGATCGGCCCCACGCACGATGACATCACCGTGGACGCGATCGCGGCGGCGCTGGGCGTGCCTGTCATTGTCCATCCCGAAGCACGCGCCATTCTGGGCGACTATTATGAGACGCGTGGCGGGCTGACCGAGGCGCGGCTGAGAATGGCGCGCGTGCCGGAGGGCGCCGTGCTCATCCCCAATCGCTATTCGGGTGCGCCGGGTATCCGCATCGGCAATATCTTCATCATGGCCGGGGTGCCGCAGATCACCGCCGGCATGCTCGATGCGCTGAGCGGCACGCTGGAGGGCGGCACGCCGCTTGTCAGCCGTCAGCTTGGCTGCTGGGTCGCCGAGAGTGAGGTGGCGGACCTGCTGGCCGCCTGCGAAAAGGCGCATGAGAGTTGCCAGATCGGCAGCTATCCGTTTTTCCGCGAAGGGCGGACCGGCGCGAATTTCGTCGTGCGTTCGCCTGATCCCGCCGCTCTGGATGCGTGCATGGATGATCTCGCCGCCCGGCTGGTCGCGGCCGGGCATGCCGTGGTGGACGGCGGTATCTGAGCGCGGTCGGGCGCCTTTCAGCGCGCGCCGGCCTGCATCCCGTCTGCGTCATCGTCCGGTGCCCAGAGCATGTGCGCGTCGATCTGGAGCTTGCGGATCGCCCGGGCCGCTTCGGATCGCGCATCAATCTCGGCGCGATGAGCATCGTTGGCCTGCCGCCGCGCATATAGAACGTCCGCAAGATCGATCTGGCCAAGCTGATGACCCCGCCCGGTCAGGCGTGCCGTTTCGTCCGCGCTGCGCGCTGCGAGGCTGGCATCACGCCACGCGTCAAACCGCGCGCGCGCGTTGACGAGATCGGCATTGGCCATGGCCTCCACAGTGCGGCGGACGGCGGCGAGGTCCAGACGTGCGGCGCTTGCCTCGGCCGCTGCCTGATCGGCGCTGGCGCGGCGATGTCCGCCGCCTAGCGGAATGGAGGCGTGGAGCCCGGCGCCCGTCTCCGCGCCGCTCCGTTCGCTAAACAGGCGCACGCCGAAGGACGGGTCGGCGATGCGGTCCGCCTGGACGCGGCGTGCCGTTACATCGCGGCGCTGGGCTTCCTTGTCGGCCGCCGCGATCTCATGACTGCGGGCAATGACCCGATCCCGGATCGTCGTCAGTGTTTCGTCGGGCAGCAGCGGCGCGGCCAGCTCCGGCGGTTCGATGGGGAGGGCGATGTCCGGAAATGTCGCGGCGAGCATGGCGCGCGCCTGCTCACGCCGGGCCAGCGACGTGGTGGCCTGCGCGCTGGCCTGTGCGCGCGCGGCGCGGGCGGCGTCGAGGTCGAGCTGCGCGGCATCGCGCAATGCCAGGCGCCGCTGTACGGCGACGACCTCCTGATCGAGGCCCCGTGCGGCCTCTGTATCGTTGCGATAGTGGCTGCCGGCGGTCAGCCAGTCATGCCAGAGGCCGGAAAGGATAAGCGCCGTCTCGTGGCGGGTCTCTTCCATCTGGTTCTCGGCGACGGCAACGCCAAGGCTGCCCGCCGCGCGATCGAGCGCGGCCTTGCCCGGCAAGCGGAAGGGGCGGCTGATCGTCGCGTCAAACTCGTCGAACCGTCCGTCCAGATCGATGGCCCGGCGCGCATAGTTGCCGCTCACCGTGATTTCATGCGGACCACGCCGGAGCATGTCGCCATGTGCCCGCGCGGCCGAGACACGGGCCCGCGCGGCGGCGACGCCGGGGTAATTATCCAGAGCGTCGCGAACCGTCTCGGCCGGTGGCAGGTCGGAGGATTGCGCCAGCGCCGGCGCGGCGGCAAGCAGGAGCCCGCCTGCGAGGATAGCGATCCGCATCAGACGATCCTTCCATGGTCGATAAGCGGCATGGTGCGCCAGCGCACCGGCAGGTCGCGTCGCGCCTGCGTGATTGCCGCGAGCAGCGCGGGGACGTCGTCTGCGCTCACCACGACCTCCAGCGTGGTGCGCCTGAGCGCGCCGGAGACCCGCTCGGCGGTGCCGGCATCGTCGAACTGGCGGCCGCGCACCGTATCGGCGCGGACGTGGATCGGCGCCGGGCAGACGGCGCGAACGGCATCGATCAGCGCTTCGCTGTCTCGTACGGCGCAGTGCAGGGTGAACAGCAGGTCAGGCATCGGCGCGCTCCCGTGCGCTTTCGCCGAAGCGCTCGTATAGAATTGGCAGCAGAACCAGTGTCAGCAGCGTGGAGGTGATGAGGCCACCGATGACGACGATGGCGAGCGGGCGCTGGATTTCCGATCCCGGACCGCTGGCGAAGAGCAGGGGCACAAGGCCGAAGGCGGTGATGCTTGCCGTCATCAGCACCGGGCGCAGCCGCCGCTGCGCGCCCGTCCGCACCGCGTCGATCATGGGCAGGCCCTCTTGTCGGAGCTGGCGGAAATAGGCGACCAGCACCAGTCCGTTCAGGACCGCGATACCGAGCAGCGCGATAAAGCCGACCGACGCGGGAACGGAGAGATACTCGCCGGACATCCAGAGCGTGATGAGGCCGCCGACCATCGCGAAGGGAATATTGGCGAGGATCAGCAGGGATGCGCGCAGCGAGCGCAGCGTTGTCAGCAGCACCAGAAAGATCAGCGCCAGCGCCACCGGCACCACGAGCATCAGCCGGGCGGAGGCTCGTTGCTGGTTCTCGAACTGGCCGCCCCAGACGATGGTATAGCCGGCGGGCAGGGCCACTTGCGCGGCGACCGCCGCCTTGGCCTCGTCCACATAGCCGACGAGGTCGCGTCCCGAGACGAAGGCCTGCACCAGCGCAAAGCGTGAGCCGTTTTCATGATCGAGCTTCACCGGCCCCTGCACATGGTCGATGCGCGCCATGTCGCTCACGCGGGCCAGCGTCCCGGCGGGGGTGCGGAGTTGCAGATCGGCGAAGCGATCCGCGTCGCTGCGGATGCTTTCATCGCCACGGATGATGATGGGGATGCGCTTTTGCCCTTCCGCCACGATCCCCGCGTCAATGCCTTCCACCTGCGCGCGCAGGGCATCCTGCAACTGGTCGATAGGCATACCGAACCGTCCGGCCGCCGCGCGGTCGATCTCGATCTGGAGATAGTCCACGCTGTCGTCGGCGACGGTCAGCACTTCGGATGCGCCGTTGATCCCGGCAAGAATATGGCGGATGCGCCCGGCAAGGTCGGCGAGCGTGTCCAGGTCCTGCCCGAAGATCTTGACGGCAAGGTCGCCACGCGCGCCGGTGAGCATCTCGGAGACGCGCATCTCGATCGGCTGGGTGAAGCTCGGCTCGATCCCCGGCAGGCCATCGAGCGCCTTGCGGATTTCCTCGACCACGAAGGCCTTGTCGCCGCGCCATTGCGCGCGCGGTTTGAGCTGCACGAAGGAGTCCGTCTCGTTCGGTCCCATGGCATCGAGACCAATCTCGTCCGTGCCGACGCGGGCGATGATGTCCTCTACTTCCGGCACGGCCATCAGCGCCCGCTGCACCGCGAGATCGCCCGCGACCGACTGGTCGAGATTGATGGAAGGCAGCTTGCTTGACTGGACGACGACGGCACCCTCGTCCATCGTCGGCATGAAGGTCTTGCCGACCGCGCCATAGGCAAGCCCCGCCAGCACCAGCCCTGCGGCGGAAAGACCATAGACCAGCGTTTTGCGCGCGAACGCGGCGTCGAGCAAATGGCGATAGCGCGGGCCGATCTTCCGCATGATCCACGGCTCGCCGTGCGCGCCGCTGCCCAGCCCGTAGGAGGCGAGCACCGGCACCAAAGTCAGCGCGATGAGCAGCGATCCCGCGAGCGCGAAGATGATGGTGAGCGCGACGGGCGCGAAGAGCTTGCCTTCCAGCCCCTCCAGCGAAAGCAGCGGCAGGAAGACCAGCGCGATGATGACGATGCCCGCCGAGACCGGCACGATCACCTCGCTCGTTGCGCGAAAGACATGGTTGAGCCGGGGCGTGTCGTCGTCGCCATCGCCATGCGTGCGGCCGAGCCGTTCGACGATGTTTTCCACGACGACCACCGCGCCGTCGACCAGCATGCCGATGGCGATGGCGAGCCCGCCAAGGCTCATGAGATTGGCCGAGAGCCCCATGCCGCGCATGAAGAGAAAGGTGATGAGCGCCGCCATCGGCAGTGTCGCGGCGACGATCGCGGCCGCGCGCCAGTTGCCCAGAAATAGGATCAGCAGCACGACGACAAGGACCGTCGCCTCCACCAGCGCCTTCTGCACCGTGCCGACCGCCTGACCGATAAGGTCCGATCTGTCGTAGAAGATGTGGATTTTCGTGCCCGACGGCAGCGTTTTCTCAATCTCCCCGAGCCGCGCTTTTACGCCATCCACCACCTGCCGGGCATCGGCGCCGCGCAAGGCAATGACGAGGCCCTGCACGGCCTCCGCCTTGCCACCGCGCGTCACTGCGCCATAGCGGGTGAGGCTACCCGCGCCGATGGTCGCGACATCGCCGAGCCGCACGATGCGATGGTCGCGACTGGCAACGACCAGATCCTGCAGATCACCGGCATCGCGGATCGCGCCCACCGCGCGGACGATCAGGGCTTCCTCGCCATTGGCGAGCCTGCCCGCACCGTCATTGCGGTTGCCACTCTCGATCGCATCGCGCAGATCCGCGATGGTAAGACCAGCGGCGGCAAGGGCGACCGGGTCGGGCCGCACCTCGAACGTGCGGACATAGCCGCCCAGCGCGTTCACGTCCGCTACCCCCGGCACGGTACGGAGCGCCGGGCGGATCGTCCAGTCGAGCAGCTCCCGCTTCTCCTGAAGCGAGAGCGGCCCCTCGATCGTGAACATGTACACGTCTGAAAGCGGTGTCGAGATTGGAGCGAGCCCGCCACTTACGGACGCGGGCAGATCGCCCATGATGCCGGCGAGGCGTTCGGTCGCCTGCTGACGTGCCCAGTAGATGTCCGTCCCGTCCGTGAAATCGATGGTGATGTCGGCAATGGCATATTTAGCGGTCGACCGCAGGATCGCCTGATTGGGAATGCCCAGCATCTCCGCTTCGATCGGCGTGATGACCCGGCTCTCCACTTCTTCCGGCGTCATGCCTGGCGCTTTTAGGATGAGCTTGACCTGCGTCTGCGCGATATTGGGGTAGGCATCGACCGGCAGTTTGACAAATGCCCACGCGCCGAGCCCGGCGACGGCGAGCGCGAGCATCAGGACGAGCAGGCGGTATGAAAGCGCCGTGGCGACGAGAGCGCGGAGCATCTCTGCCCTAGCGCGTCATGGCGAGCGCCTTGAGCGCGCTCGTGCCGGACACAACCACCTGCTCACCGGCTCTCACGCCGGAGAGCAGCACCGTCTGCCCGTTGCTGCTACCGCCGCTGGTCACCGGGCGTGCAGCAAAGCCGCCCCGCGCCGCCACGAAGACCACCTGCTTCCCGTCAAGCATGGTGACGGCGCTTTCGGGCACGCTCGTCGCACCTGCTGGCGTTGGGCCTGCAATCACGATATTGGTCGCTCGGCCTGAAACAACGCCCGGCGCGGCTGGTATCTCTGCCTTGAGGGTCGCAGAGCGGGTGGCCGGATCGATTGTCGTCCCCACGGCAACGATGCGCCCGCGCAGATCCGGCGGGAGGCGAACAGACATGCCGGTACGGATCTGACCGATCAGCCGTTCCGGAATCTGCCCTACCACTTCATAGCGGTTCGCCGCATCGATCACATAGGGTGCGCTCGAGCCATCAACGGGGTTGCCTGCCTGAATGGCTGCCGTGGTGACGCGCCCGGCAATCGGGGCGGTCAGCGTGTATGAGCCGCTCTCGCCATGACCGTTGACCATGCGAAGGATGCGGGCTTTCTCCGATACATCGGCACGGGCCTCGGCGGCGATCGCATTCGCCTCATCGGCGCGCGCGCCGGCAATGATCCCTTCCCTGCTGAGCTGGGAGAGGCGTGCCGCATTGGAGCGAGCGGCACCAAGTCGGGCATTGGCACGGGTCAGATCGGCACCCATTGCCAACAGGTCGCGACTGGCGATGACGGCAAGGGGCTGGCCTTGTCGCACGCTGTCGCCTTCGATCACGAGTGTCCGCAGGACCACGCCGGGAAACGTGGCGGCGACGGCAACCCGGGCATTGGCGGGCGGTTGAATCATGGCGGGGATGGTCGCGAGCGGCGCCTCGCTGGTCGAAACGGCCGGTGCCAGGCGGATGCCCATTTGCGCGGCCCGCCCGGGATCGACGGCCAGCACGCCATTGCTTGCAGCGGCAGCATTCCCGGCAGACACAGGTGCGGTATTCTCGCTTGATCGATATATTGACCAGCCTGCGGCGCCCAGTGCGATGAGCGCTACGGCGCCTGCGCCAATCAGCATGTTCCGTTTCGACATGCCGCCCAGCTAGGGAGTGAGCCTGACGAAAGCCTGACGGCCGAAATTGGTGACTAAATGGTTGCCGAGGCGAGTAGCCGATTCGTTAACCTTGATCGCTTATCCCACCGGGCAGTCATACTCCCGTCGACATGTTGCTGGTCGACCGGATCTCGCCCATGAGGATTGCGATTTGCGCTTGAACAGACTGACGTCAGTATGCGCCGCTCTGCTGACCATCATCGTAGCCTTGTTCCTTCCCGTCCAGGCGAACGGGCAAGCGCAGACTGTCTCTCCCGTCACGGTTGCGCCTGCAACGCTTGTTCCCGATCAACCGGCCAGATCGTTGCAGGTCGCGATCCCCGAGGCGGGTAAGATTGCTGCGCCCGCCGGGGCGGACCATCTCAGTGTCGTTCTGGACAACGTGAATGTGGAGGGCGCCTTTGCTGAGGTCTCCTCTGCCGTTCAGATGATCGTCGATGGCTTGAAGGGCAGGCAAGTCACGCTGGCTCAAATCTACGATGCCGCCGCCGCCGTGGAGAAAGCCCATGCTCATGCCGGCTATATTCTCGCGCGTGTTTCCGTTCCGCCCCAGAAGCTGCAGGATGGAGGCGTACTGACCATTCAAGTGGTCGACGGTTTTATCGAGTCAGTCAATGTTTCGCAGTTGGCACAGCGCGTGAAAGCGCCAGTTCGCGCGCGCACCCGAGCTTTGATCGGGCGCCATCATGTTCGTTTGCAGGACATAGAACAGGCACTGCTCATCACGGCGAACACACCGGGTCTCGAATTGCGTTCTACCCTGGCACGGGGCGAGAAACCTGGAGGAACCAGGCTGGTTCTGGAAGGACGACAGCGGCTCCTAACAGGCCAGATTTCCATGGAAAATAGCCTGGCGCCGTCACTTGGCCGCTGGGCATCGACCGTCCAGTTGGCGCTCAACTCCCCTTTCGGGGCCGGTGAGCAACTATATATGTTTGCGTCTGGTGACTATCGGTTCAAGAAATGGCTAAGCAGACAGCCGCGTGATCGTGTGCTGGGCGGGGGCGTGCTCCTTCCGCTCGATGATGGCAGGGTGAGCGTGAATGCGGAGGGCGTGTTCGCGCGCACTTCGCCTGATGTTGTAGCGAATGCGCCTGAGACCAGCGGAACATTCCGCCGGCTCGCGTTGCGGGGCAGCCTTGTGCTCGCGCAAAATCGCCAACATCAGTCCGCCGCGTCTCTTGCTGTGGAGCAGATCGACGATCGGAACAGCCTTCCGTCCTTCAGCGGCGTAAAGCTTCATCAGGATCGCTACATGGCGGCCCGGCTGGGTTGGACGTGGAGCGATACTTCGTCGTCAAGAACGCGTTACGGACTCTCGGCGCAGTTCAGTCAGGGGCTGGGCGGTCTGGGAGCGATCACGGTCGCGGAAGCACGGGCCAGTGCCGTGCCGTTCTCGCGCCTGAATGCGAATACGAAATTCACCAAAATAGCCGTCAATGTCCAAACGGCCACGTCCCTTGATGCAGATACCGACATTGTGCTGCGCGCGCGCGCGCAGTCGAGCTTTGGCAGCGCGCTGTTCCGGGCTGAGCAGTTCGCGCTGGAGGGAACAGATGGTCTGTCCGCTTATGTAGGCGGTCGATCGGCAGTCGATGAAGGTTTCGTCGTCCGTGCGGAGGGAAGCCGCCGTTTCCGGGTGGAGACGGATAGAGGCGCTAAGCCGCTGAATATCGCACCATATATTTTTGCGGGTGCCGGTGTGGGGCGGATCAATGCGCATGTGCAACCCGAACGACGGCATGTTGGTGCCGTTAATATCGGCGCTGGCGCACGAGTTCAGGTGCCAGGCGGGGTCCGCCTTACGGCCGAATATGCGCGTGGCTTCTCCAGCTACTGGCGGCTTGAGAAGGCGGATCGCGTGAATCTCGGCGTTTCAATCAGTTTTTAGCGATGGCCGCGTTCCAGTTTTCGCGCGGAGTGACCGACCAAATAAACAGAGCGTTGCGTGATGGCGCGCGTGTGATCCGTACAAGGATGAAGAAGATGAGTAAAGAAATTCAGGCCGTTACGAGCAATCGGCGCCTCATCCGATTTATCGCTCTTCTTGCGGCCACGAGTGCCCTGATCCCGGCGCCCGCACGCGCTCAGAACTTGCCAACCGGCGGTCAAGTCGTAGCCGGTAATGCCGGTATAAGCAGCAGCGGCACAGGCATGACGGTGACGCAGACCAGCGATCGCGCGGTGATAGACTGGACCGGCTTTTCCATCGGTGTCGACAATAATGTCATTTTTGCACAGCCCGGCGCGTCATCCGCCACACTGAATCGTGTGCGTGGCGATGCAATTTCCACGATTGCCGGATCCATCACGTCCAACGGCGCCGTTTATCTCGTCAACCCCAACGGCATCTTCATTGGGGAGACTGGCGCAGTTAACGCCGGGGGAGGATTTGTCGCGTCGAGCCTCGACATCTCCAACGATGACTTCATGTCGAAAAAACATAATTTCGTCGGAACAGGGGCTTCTGCATCGATCAGCAATGCGGGGCGTATCACCGCGGGGCAAGGGGCCTATGTCGCTTTGCTTGGCGGCGCCGTGTCGAACAGCGGGACGATCAATGTTCCGCTTGGGAGGCTTGGCCTTGGTTCCGGGGAACAGATCGCGCTCGATATCAACGGCGGCAATTTCATGCAGGTCGCCGTTCCCTCGGCGTTGGTAACAGGCGGGAATACGCTGGTCGACAATAGCGGCACCATCGTTGTGCTGGGCGGCAGTGTACAGATGAAGGCGGCGGTGCTGCGCGACGCGGTACGCAACCTCGTCAATATGTCCGGTACGATCAGCGCGGACAGCGCGACGGGTCAGGCGGGCAGTATCGAGCTGAGCGCAAGTGATAACGGGCGTGTCAGTGTGTCAGGTGCGCTTTCGGCCAGTGCTGCAGCCGGCAATGGTGGTAGCGTGACGATTGAAGGGCGGGACATTGCGCTCGGTGAGAGCGCTGCGATCAAGGCCACAGGTGCATCCGGCGGAGGGACAGTGCTCGTCGGCGGTGGCTATCAGGGGGAGGGTGACCTCGCTCATGCACAGACGCTCGACATGGCGAGCGGTGCCATGATCGATGTCAGCGCGACGCAGGACGGCAAGGGCGGCACGGCAGTGCTGTGGTCGGACGTTGGCGACAGCAATTCTGTGACGGATTTCAAGGGCGTCATCCGTGCGCGCGGTGCAGGGAGTGGAGATGGCGGGCTCGTCGAAACATCCGGCTATCTTGCTGATGTTGCAGGTGGTTTCGTCAATGCCGGGTCCGATCATGGTGCCGGCGGCACATGGCTCATCGATCCGAGCGACACCACGATCACGCAAGCTGTGGCTAACAGCTATGTGACGACGCTGAATACCGGCACAAACGTCCTCAATGACGTGACCGGTTCCATCACCTTTGCCGATAATGTCACACTCACCAAAACGGCGGGCGGGAATGCGACGCTGACGCTACGCAGTACGAACGGCGGCGGCATCTTCATCAACAAGTCGACGATCAGCTCGACGGTGGGCGCGCTCAACCTCGTACTCTGGACACGATATGGCAATGAAGCCAGCGAGGGGCGCATTTCCCTCTCGGAATCGACCATCAATACAAATGGTGGCCATGTCTGGATCGGTGGCGGTAATAGTGCCGGGGGGACCTGGAACGGACTGACCGTGGGCGTGGGGACAGCGACCAGCCTGTCGTTTAACAACCCCGCCATATATCTTGGTAAGAGCTCGATCCTCACACAAGGTGGCAATCTCTCCATGAGTGGCGTCAGCCACTATTCCGGCAGCGATACGTCTGGCACAAAGGCCTTTGGTGTGTGGGTGGACACGGGCAGCACCATCTCTACCGCGGCAGGCTATTTAAACATCGGCGGCTCTGTCTACGGCAAATATACCGATGGTGCTGGCATCTATATTGGTCAGACCAGCGGATCGGCCGACGGCGCGACCACCATCTCGACCACGACCGGCAACCTGACGATGACGGGCTATGCAACTGATCAGACGGGCAGCGGCACAGGCTTTCGCCATGGCATCAACATCAAGAGCGGCAACACGAACAGCCCTGTCTCGATCAGCACGGTTTCAGGCAGCATCGCGCTGGACGGCAATGCCAACAGCACGTCCAGCGCCTTCACGTCGGATTCCACGGGCCTTCAGTTTCAGGGACCAAATGTTGGCGTGACCTCGCGGACAGGCGCGATCACGCTGACCGGCCGGAACGTTCTGGAGAACGCAAGCACGACCATCGCGGGCGTTCGTTTTGCTCCCACCGATGCAGCGAACTCCATCCGCATCGGCTTTGATGGAACAAATTCCTACAGCGGCGACATCACCATCAATGCCAACTCGCTGCTGCAACTGGGCACGGGCTTTACCAATAATGGCGTCATCAGCATGCGGACGAGCGGCAAGTTCGTGTTTCAGCCGATCGATGCCAGTTTTACGTTTTTGCGGGCGGAAAGCGCAGCGCTGACTTTCGGTAACCTGTGGAATTTCGGCACCGGGCTCACCGGCTTCACATGGGGCAAGGCTGGGAGCAACTACGATCTGAACTTTGTCGCGAGCGGCTTCAGCGTCGCCGGGCCGATCAACCTTTACGGCCGGAACATCACCTTTGGCAGCGGGATGACGGCAACCGCCGATAGCGCAGGCATATTGGTGAAGGCCAGCGGCACGATCACCAGCAACAACGGCCTCGGCTTTTATACCAAGAATGGCAATATCGTCTTCTGGAGCAATTCTGGCGGCAGTACGACGGCGGGCGGCATCCGTATCGGGGACGACAATTACTTCAACAGCGCCGGCGGCTCCACGAGCCAGTTGACAGGCGGCGGTGACATCATTTTCGGCGGGGGCAGCGCCGGCACTGACCGGCCGACCGGGGCTGCCAGTTCAGACAGCGGCTTTGGTGTCAGCTTTGGCTCCGCGAGCACAGGCACGACCTCGACGACCATTCATTCCGGTGGTGGCGCCATCGGCATCAATGGCTATACGTCGACCAGTTCGACAACCGCCCCGAACGGCGTTTCACTGAACCGCGGCTTCACCATCAATGCCGGCGATGGCGCAATCAATATCACCGGCTACTCTGCCGCCAATGGGCAGGCGGTCGAATTGGGCGGCTGGGGAGATAACAGTGCAGCCTACAGCATCAAGGGCGGCTCGGTCTCGATAACCGGCAGTGGCAGCGCCCTTTACGGCGTCGGGTCCGTTCATCAGGGCGGCACGATCACCGCGACTGGCATAGGCGGCATCACGCTCAATGGCTCAACCACAAAGTCAGGCGCGAGCAATTACGGCGTCTATACGACCAATACCGGCGTAAACCTTATCAGCAATACCGGGCCAATTTCCATAACGGGGACGGCTGTAAATGGCACGACAGGCATCAGCTTTCTTGGCAAGGCCCTGTCCCCAACGGGCGATATCAGCCTGAACAGCGGCACCAAATCATTGACCTTCCAGGGCACGCTGGGCCGCGACCACTCGCTCGTCACGACGAGCACGGGCAATGTGAGGCTGACCGGCGACACCGTTACCCTGTCCGGCCTGTCAGTCTTCACGGGCGGCAAGCTGACCATAGAGCCCTTCAGCACCAGCTTCGCCAACGCTTTCACATGGCCGGTAGGCGGCCTGCAAGTGACCAGCGATATGAGCGGGCTGACACTGGGCAAGGCGGGCAACACAGCCAATCTCACGATTGCCAGCGGCACGAACATCGCCGGGCCGATCAGCCTTTATGGCGGCAACATTGCGCTCAATGCCAACCTCACCAGCAGTTTGTTGGGCGCGGACATATTGGTGAAGGCGACAGGCGCGATCACGGGCGGCGCGAACCTGACGTTCCGCACGAATAATGGCAACCTGACCTTCTGGAGCAACGCAGCAGGAGGAACATCCGGCGGTATCGTTTTTGGCGATGGCAATAATTTCAACAGCGCGAACGGCGCTACCAATCAGGCTGCGGGCGGTGGAAACATCATCTTTGGCGGCGGGAACAATGCCGGTCTGGTGCCGACGGGCGCGGCCAGCAGCAGCACGACGGCTGGCGTCGTATTTGGCTCCTATAACAGCGACAACACGACGACCAGCTTCTATTCCGGCGGCGGCAACATCAGCCTCAATGGCGCATCCACATATACCGGCAGCGGTGCTTTTGGTTTGGTCATCAATCGGATTGCCATGCTCAATGCGGGCAATGGCTCAATCAGCCTGACAGGCTCCGCAACGAGCAATCATGGGATTGAGGTCGGAGCATACAACAGCACTGGCACAATCAACCAGCTCCTGGCCGCTGGTGACATTACCATTTCAGGCACGACCACCAGCAACTTGAGTTCTGGCATCGCTATTGGTCAGTCGGGCAGCAAGATCCAGTCGACCGGCGGCAACATCGCCATCACCGGCAGCTCCGCGACCGGGAGCAGCGGGCGCGGCATGACGATCGATCAGGCCAACAATCTCCTGATGACCAGCGCCGGCTCGATCAGCCTGACGAGTACCGGAGGAAGCAACCTGCGCTTTGCAGGCGGGGGCAAGATCCTGTCTTCCAGCGGCGCAATCTCGCTCAATTCGGGCACTGGCACGACGGATGTTCAGGCGACTATCGGCCGCGACGGTTCGCTCGTCACATCGAGCAGCAGCGATGTGACGGTAACGGCCAACACAGTGGCCGTCACGAGCACCGCGATCAACACGAGCGGCAAGCTGGTTGTCCAGCCTTATAGCACCAGCTTCTCCACCTCATTTGTGTGGCCGGTGAGTGGCTTGACCCTCAGCAGCGACGTAAGCGGCCTTACGCTCGGCAAGAACGGCAATACGGCCGGCATGACAATCGCCAGTGCAACGAGCATTGCCGGGCCGATCAGCCTTTACGGTGGTAACATCGCACTCAATGCCAACCTCACCAGCAGTTTGCTGGGCGCGGATATATTGGTGAAGGCGACAGGTAGCATCACTGGCGGTACGAACCTGACGTTCCGCACGAACAATGGTGATCTGACCTTCTGGAGCAACGCGGCAGGCGGAACATCCGGTGGTATCATCTTTGGCGATGGCAACAGCTTCAACAGCGCGAACGGCAGCACCAGCCAGACCACGGGCGGTGGCAACATCATCTTTGGCGGCGGGAATAATGCGGGCCTTGTGCCCACGGGCGCCGCGAGCAGCAGCACGTCCGCTGGCATTGCATTTGGCTCGTTCAGCAGCGCCAGCACGACGACCAGCTTCTACTCGGGCGGCGGCAATATCAGCCTCAATGGAACGTCCAGTTACAATGGCAGCTATGCCTATGGCCTCGTTTTCAACCGTATTCTCTCCATGCAGGCGGGCGCCGGCGCTATCACGCTCACCGGCACGTCCGGCTATGGGCAGGGCATTGAGCTTGGCGCTTACAATGGCACCGGAACGCTGGGGCAAATCCTTGCCAGCGGTGATATCACCATTTCAGGCACCCATACGGGAACCGGGCAGAACGGGGTGATGGCCGGAGGAACCGGCATGCGCATCCAGACATCCGGCGCCGGCAATATCAACATCACGGGCAGTACGGCGGTCGGCAGCAGGGGTGTCTCGTTTGAGTCGGCTGGGAATGTGTTGATCTCCGACGCGGGCGCCATCAACATCACGAGCACGAATGGCAGCAACGCGCGTGCGTCGTCTGGCATGAAAATTCTCTCCCGGAGCGGTGCGATCACACTCAACGCCGGTACCGGAACGATTGATCTGGACGCCACCATGGGCCGCGACGGTTCGCTCGTCACAACCAGCAGCAGCAATGTGACACTGACGGCGAACGCCATCTCCTTTACCGACAAGCCGATCAGTACGACGGGCGTGCTGACGGTGCAGCCGTTCGATGCCAGCTTTACCAACCCGTTCTTCTGGCCAGCCAGCGGCGTAACGCTCAGCAGCGATATCGGCGGCCTGACGCTCGGCAAGACCGGCAACACCGCCAACATCACCATCAGCACCGGCGTGAGCACCAACGGACCGATTAATGTTTATGGCGGCAATATCATCGTCAATGCCGCGCTATCGGCCGGAGGCGGGGTGATCAACCTCAATGCGTCCGGCTCAGGCGGCATCTCTGGCAGCGCAGCGGGCACCATCGGTAATTTCAGCGCTCTGACCCTCAATACCTCCAATGCTGCGGGCAGCGGAACGCTTGCCGGCAATATCTCGGGGACGGGCTACATCACCAAGTCCGGGGCGGGGCGCGTCATACTTGCCGGAGCAAACACCTATAGCGGCAATACGAACATCAGCGCCGGAACCTTGCAGGCTGGCAGCGCATCCGGCTTCAGCAGCGCGTCGCTTTTCAGCGTCGCAAGCGGCTCGATCCTCGATATCGGCGGCTTCAACGCAATGACCGGCGCACTGACCGGCAACGGCACGGTGTCTAACGCGTCCGCCAGCGCGGCCACGCTGACCACCGGAGGGCTCGGCACTTCTACCATCTTCTCCGGCACGATCCAGAATGGCACGGGCCAGCTTGGTCTCACCAAGACGGGCAGCGGCACCCTCACCCTGTCTGGCGCGAACAGCTATACGGGCACGACTACGGTCAATGCGGGCACACTCAGCCTCACCGGTTCGCTCAATGTCGGCGCGGCGACGATCAGCAGCATCACTGCTGCCGGCGCGACCTATTCCGGCTCGGGCATCCTGACAGCAGGCACGCTGAACCATAGCGGCGCGGGCACGCTGAGCCTCACCGGCGCCAACATGCTCAACGCTATCGCCGCCAGCGGCACGATCGGCGCCTTCACGCTCAACAACGCCAGGTCGATTGCGCTCGGATCGATTGCGTCGACCGGGCGGATCATCGTGACGGCGACCGGCGCGAGTTCAGACCTCACGCTGTCAGGCGGCACCGCAGTTTCGTCGAATGCAGCTGGCGACGCTGTCGTCCTCTCGGCCGGGCGCAACTTCCTCAACAACGCCGGCGCGAGTGCCGTCAGCACACCCAATGGCCGCTGGCTGATCTATTCGGCGGCACCGGGAGGCGATGTCTTCGGCAATCTCGACAGCGGTAACACCGCGATCTGGAACAGCAGCTATACCGGCAGCGCCGTCAGCCAGAGCGGCAATCATTATCTGTTTGCGGCCCAGCCGACGTTGCTGATCGCTCCACTGGCCCAGTTCAAGGCTTATGGGGACGATCTGACGAGTGGGCTGAGCGGTGCCTACACGGTCAGCGGGCTCCATTCAGGCGTGGCCGGCGCGTTTCAAGGCGATAGCGCTGCGACAATCGTCTCTGGCTCGCCTGACATTCATTCAGATGGCGCGGCGGCGACGGCCAATGCCGGCACCTATAGCTTTACGATAGACATTGCGGGCATGACCGCAGCGAATGGCTACACCGTTGCGGCCGATACGACGCCCAGATTGACCGTCAACCCGCGTATCCTGTCGCTCGTCGGTGGAAAGATTTACGATGGGACAACGGGTCTTGGCGGGGCAGTGACCCTTGGCAATCTCGCCCTTGGCGAGACGCTGACTTATAGCGGCGCCACGGCCAACAGCGCGCATGTCGCCGACAACAGCGTAAATTATATCAATGCCATAACATTGGGCAACGGCACGGGGCTCGCGTCCAACTACGCCCTGCCGACGCTTGATGCCGCCCATGCGGCGGTCATCATCACGCCGGCGAGCTTGACCGCGACGGCCGGGATCACGGGTCCGCTAAGCAGAAGCTATGACGGAACACGGGGGACCGCAGCTTCTGTAACGGGCAGCGTGTCTGGCATGATTGCGGGGGACAATATCGTCCTCGATACCAGCGGCATAGCGCTGGGTTATGATTCCGCGCATGTCGCAGATGCGAGCAGCATATCGGCGAGCGGTACTCTCAATTTTGCGATTGCCGGCTCGGCGAGCGGCAGTCAGATGAGCGACTACAGCTTCACGGCGCCCGCCATTGGCAGCGTCGCTGCCGTGATAACGCCGGCCAGCCTGACGGCGACGCTTGGCAACATGCCGGCAAGCAAGGTCTATGATGGCACGACAAGCGCGCCAGCCGGGTTCATTCCGGACTGGATCGTCGCTGGAGCGGTGACGGGTGATGTTGTGACGCTCGTCAGTGACGCCGCCTCCTATGACAGTAAGGACGTAGCGCATGCCAGCCGGGTGACGGTCACGGAGCTGGGTATCGCGGGGATCAGCGGTGCTGCGGGTTCCGCGCTGTCCGACTATGTGCTCAGCACGACGTTAGCAGAGGTTGCGGCCAGCATCACGCCGGCGCCGCTCTCGATCTCCGGCTTTGCGGCATCTGGTAAGATTTATGACGGCACGACAACGGTCGCCGTCTCGAACTGGGGGGCACTGACTGGGCTGATCGGCAACGAGACATTGGCGCTGCTGCACGGCAATGCTGCGTTCGCTTCCGCTGACGCTGGTGCAGGCAAAACCGTGACGGCCACTGGCTACACGGTGGGTGACGGGCTGAACGGCGGGTTGGCGAGCAACTATCAGCTTAGTACGGCAAGCGCGACGACCAGTGCGACAATCGATAAAGCGCTGCTGACCATCATTGCCAATAATGATGCCAAGTTCATTACCACGTCGGATAACTCCGGCTATGCGGGGCTGAGTTACACGGGTTTTGTCAACGGTGAGACGAGTGCCGTGCTCAGTGGATCGGCAGACATTTCCCGCGTCAATGCCAGCGAGCAGAATGCCGGCTTTTATGAAAATGCGCTCGCGGTGGATACATCCGGGCTCAGCGCGACAAACTATCGCTTCGCAACGCGCAACGGCAATTACACGATTGTCCCGTCGAGCCAGCTTCTCGTCCGTGTCGCGAATAGCAGCAGCGTTTATGGTGCGGCGCCAGACTATACCATCAGTAGCGCTCAATATTTCAATGGGAGCAGCATCGTTGATCTGGGTGCGGCAGTCCGAAATGCAGATGGCAGCTATACGCTGACAGACGGCGCTGGCGGCAGCGCGACCTTCACCATCGGCCTTGCCAACGCCGTCCAGTCCGGCGCGGGGCTGACGACGGTGGGTGCCTATCAGCTCATGGCGACCAACGTACAGGCGCAGAACGCCGCTAACTTTAGCGATATGCTCAATCTCGTCGGTGCGCTGAGCGTGACGCCGAGAGCGGTATCGGTGGATGCTGCTGCGGGGGCCAGCAAGGTCTATGACGGCACGACCGCGATGAACAATGTGACGATGAGCCTGGCCGGGGTGACGTCGGGCGATAATGTCACGGTCGCGGGCATCGGCAACTTCGCGGGTGCGGATGCGGGCGGCAACCTTGCCTATACGATCAGCAACCTGACGCTGGATGGCGCTGACGCAGCCAATTATTACGTCGCTGCGGGCAGCTTCTCGGGCAATGATGGCACCATTACACGACGTGCGATCACGGTGACGGCCGATGATGCCAGCCGCTCATATGGCGCGGCCGACCCGGCTTTCGGCTACACTATCGGCGGCGCAGGCCTTGTGGCTGGCGATGTGCTGACGGGGAGCCTCGCTACGGATGCGACCGGGCTATCGAGTGTGGGCCAGTACAGCATCAACCAGGGGTCACTGGCGGCCTCTAATAATTATGCGATCAGCTACGTCGCGGGCGAGCTGACGATCACCCAGCGCGACGTGGCGACATGGATCGGTGGGACAACCGGCAACTGGTTCGACCCGGCCAACTGGGCGGATGGCGCCGTGCCGACACTTTCCAACGTCGGTAATGTGCTGATCCCCATCGGCGTAACGGTGACGTTTGACACCGAGGGCGCGCTGGCCGGCGTTCCGACCGGCCCGGTCAATCTGAACGGCCTCGGACAGGGCGGAAGCCTCATCATGAACGACGGGGCACTGTCTGTCGGTCCGGGGGGGATTGCGCTGGCCGATCTGACGCAGACTGGCGGTGTGCTGGAGAGCCAGGGCGATGTAAACCTTGAGAGCTTCACGCAGACTGGCGGCTCGACCAGCACAGCGGGTGATTTCTCGACCACGACGGGCTTTACCCAAACCGGCAGCGGCACGCTCAACGTGGGGGGAGATGCGGCGATCGATGCCACGAGCGGGAATGTCGTGCTGGGCAATCTCACCATCGCGGGCGATCTTGAGGTGGACAGCAAGGACGGCACGATCAGCCAGAGTGAAGGCACGAAAATCGCTGTGGACGGCACAGGCAGCTACACGGCGCACAAGGACGGTAAGCCGGCCGACGTAACGCTGGGCAATTCCGGTAACGACCTCGGCAGCACGGTTTCCGCCAATGGCGCCAATATAGCACTGGTGCAGGACGGGCCGCTGACGCTTGGCGAGGCGCATGCGACGGGCGATCTTGATATCAAGGCGGGCGGTAAGATCGACTTCGGTGTGACGACCGTGGGTGGTGATCTCCATGCAGCATCGGAGAAGGGGGGAATTACCCAATCCGGCCCGGTTTCCGTCACGGGGGCGAGCAGCCTTGCTGCGGGGTCGGGGGACATCCGGCTCGGTAATAGCGGCAACCAGTTTGGCGGCGCGGTCTCCATGAGCGGCGCGGGCGTGACACTGACCAACAACGGTCCGATCATTCTGGGTAATGTCGATGCCACCGGCAAGCTGACGGTGAATGCCGGTAACGGCAAGATCACTCAGGCACCCGGAACGCATCGTAATGCCGCGGGCGGCACCAGCATCGGTGGCGCATCGGCGGAAACGGGATCGCTTACGCCATTCGTTGTTCCCGAGCGGCTCGTGACGACCGCTTCATCGACCATCGAGGCAGAGGCGGAGAAGGGAGCCATGGGCGCGGGGAGCTGCGATCCTGCGGTCGCCTCCGCCATCTATCGGGCCGGCGGCGCGCTTTCGAGCGATGCGGGCGGTTGCAGCGCTCAGTAAGTGTCGGAGCCCCCGCTCTGCGTCGCGGAGCGGGGGCTGATCCATTTGGTCACGCCTTGTAGGTTCCCGGAAAGCGGAGCAGCAGTTCGTGACGATCGGGATCGGTTGTAAGTGCGCCGTCATGCGCGGCCATGATCCGGTCGACGATCGCCAGGCCGAGGCCAGCGCCGTGCTTGCTCGCATGGTCGGCGCGGCGGTGGCGCTGCACCAGGTCGCGCAGTCGTTCCGGCGCAAGGCCCGGCCCCTCGTCCCGCACGCCGAGTACGGCGCCCGTCCCTACGAAGACATGAATGGCGCCACCGGCTGGCGTCACGCGTTCGGCGTTCTCGATGAGGTTACGCAGCGCCGCAGCGATTGCCTCCCGCCGGCCGCGCACAATCGGCGCGTTTCCTCCCGTATCCAGTGCGATCGTTTTTCCGGCCGCGATAATCTCCGGCGCTGCCATGCCCACGACATCGCCCGCCACGTCTGCCAGGGCGACTGGTTCCGGCGCGATCTGGGCAGCGGCGCCAGCGTCTATCTGGGCAAGCAGCATAAGCTGGTCGATCAGCCGGCGCATCGCGGCGACATCCTCTCGTAGCCGGCCAGCGTCGGGATGGTCGAGCCGATCGAGTTCGAGGGAAAGCAGGGCAAGGGGGGTTCGCAGCTCATGCGCGACATCGGCCGCGAATGCCTCTTGCCGCTGTGCCGCCTCGTCGAGACGGGCGAGCAGATCATTGACGGCATTGGTGAAAGGTAGAGCCTCGGTCACCATTTGCGAGCTGTCGATGCGGAAGCCGCGTTCATGACCCTGCGCCGCCTCGATCTTCGCGGCGGCTTCCTCCAGAGGCAAAAAGGCCTGTCTGATTACGCGCAGGACGAGGATGGTGACGGGCACCATAAGCACCACGAGCGGCAGTGCGACATGCTCCAGCATCTCGCGGATCGCACGGATGATTGCCGCCTTGGGGTGGAGATCCATGAACGCGACGCTGTAGAAAAAGGCGACAGCCGCGAGCAGCAGCACGCTGCCGACCATGCCGATGATCGCAAGGCCGCGTTTGATGCGGTAGGAAACAGAGCGATGCGCGCTCATTCCGGGCTGTCCTTCAACATGTAGCCGACGCCCCGTACGGTGTGGAGCGCGCCTGCCATGCCGGCATCCTCCAGCTTACGGCGCAAGCGCGATATTGCTGCCTCAACGGCATTTGGCGTAACCGGGTCGCTGAACCCATAGAGCGCGTTTTCGATTGCCGCGCGATGCACTACGCCCCCTGCACGTCGCATGAGCAGTTCCAGAAGATCGGCCTCCCTGCGCGACAGATCAATGGTCTGCCCGTCTGCGCGCGCGCTCCTGCCAGCGATGTCGAAGCATAATATCCCTACTTCGATCACGGGAGGCGTGCGGATGCCCGGGCGCCGCAGCAAGGCGCGGATGCGGGCGGCCAACTCATCGATGTCGACGGGCTTTACGACATAGTCGTCCGCTCCCGCATCGAGTCCTGTGATCCTGTCTTCCAGCGCACCGCGTGCGGTCTGGATGATTGCCGGGGGCATTTGCGGATCGCGTCGGCGGCTCGTCAGCCAGTCGATGCCGTCTCCATCTGGCAAGCCTAGGTCCAGCACGATCGCATCATAATCCGCGCCAGCCATGGCGTCGTCCGCCTCGCTGAGGCTGTGGGCGATATCGCAGACATATCCACGACGCGCCAGCCCATCCGCCACAAGTGCAGCCATCCGGCGATTATCCTCGACGATGAGCAGTCGCACGGCCAGACCTTGCCTTCCAGGGCGCTACCCGTGGCACAATGAGAAAATCGCCAAACATGTCTGTTCTATCGAGCGATCGGGCACCCGCTTCAATCCCGTATTTGCGCCCTGGCGGGGCGATTCATTTGATGGCGTCGATGCATTTGCATCTGCTCCGGGGTTTCGCTGTCACTCTTTCGGTCCTATGCACGCGGCCCGAATGACGAGTCGATAGGACTCGCCCCCGAACGGCTCCCCCAAAAAAGGGTCGCGCCGCCCCTCTCAGTGAATCGCGAGCCCATGTCTTTTGCTGAACTTCCGTCCATTCTCGCCGCCGCCTTGACGGAGCATGGCTATACTGCGCCGACACCGGTGCAGGCTGCGGTCCTTGAAGCGCAGGCGCATGGGCGCGATCTCATCGTCTCCGCGCAGACCGGCTCGGGTAAGACCGTCGCCTTCGGGTTAGCGATGGCGAGTGACCTGCTCGGCGATGATGGCGCGATGCCGCCGCCGGCAAAGCCGCTGGTGCTGGTGATCGCGCCAACGCGCGAACTGGCGTTGCAGGTCAGCCGCGAATTCATCTGGCTCTACGGCAAGGCCGGTGCCCGTATCGCCACCTGCGTTGGCGGTATGGATGCCTCGCGGGAGCGGCGCGCGCTGAACCATGGCGCCCAGATTGTGGTCGGGACGCCCGGGCGCTTGCGCGATCATCTTGAACGTGGCGCGCTCGATCTCTCCGCGCTCAGGGTCGTGGTGCTCGACGAGGCCGATGAGATGCTCGACATGGGCTTCCGCGAAGACCTGGAGGAAATCCTCGACGCAACGCCGGCCGAGCGGCGTACCTTGCTCTTTTCGGCGACCATGCCTGCACCGATCGTGGCGCTCGCTCGCCGCTATCAACGTGATGCGCTGCGTATCACAACCATGGGTGAGGCGCGCGGCCATGGCGATATCAGCTATCAGGCGATGGCTGTGGCGCCGGCCGACATCGAGCATGCGGTCGTCAACCTGCTGCGCTTTCACGAAGCGGAAACCGCTATGTTGTTCTGCGCCACGCGGGACAATGTGCGTCACTTGCATGCCAGTCTCGTCGAGCGCGGGTTCGCCGCCGTGGCGCTCTCGGGCGAGCATAGCCAGAACGAACGCAACCACGCGTTGCAGGCCCTGCGTGACCGGCGTGCCCGCGTCTGCGTGGCGACAGACGTTGCGGCACGTGGCATAGATCTGCCGAGTCTCAGCCTTGTCGTCCATGTTGAGATTCCGCGTGATGCCGAGACCTTGCAGCATCGCTCTGGCCGGACGGGCCGTGCCGGCAAGAAAGGTACGGCCGTGCTGATCGTCCCCTATCCCCGCCGTCGCCGGGTTGAGTCCATGTTGCGGGGCGCGCGGATCAGCGCCCAATGGGTCACGCCGCCATCTGCTGAGGATATTCGCCGCGCGGACAGCGAACGCCTGCTTGAAACGCTGCTGGCGCCGATCGAGGTCAATGCGCAGGATGAAGCGCTGGCCGAGCGGCTGCTGGCTGAGCGTAGCCCGCAGGAGATCGCCGCCGCGCTGGTCCATGTCCACCGCGCCCGTCTGCCTGAACCTGAAGACTTGCTGGGCAATGACGCGCCGGCCGAGCCGCGCGGGCCACGGGCGGGCTTTGAGGGAAGCGCATGGTTCCGCGTCAATGTCGGGCGCAGCCAGAATGCCGAGCCGCGCTGGCTCCTGCCGCTGCTCTGTCGCCGGGGCCATGTCAGCCGCAATGAGATCGGCGCGATCCGCATCGCGGCTGACGAAAGCTTTTTTGAGGTGCCCGGCCCGCTCGGCGCGCGCTTCCTAGATGCCGTCCGCCGGACCGCTAACGACGAGGATGAGATCGAGATCGAGCGGATCGAGGGTGCGCCGCGTGACGAGCCGCGCCGCGGCCGGCGGGATAATGCCCGGCCGACACGCGCGCCCCGGCCGCATCGCCCGCAGAGTGCGCGTGGGGCGCCGGGCAAGCCGGAGGGCAAGGGCGCTTGGCGGAAGAAGCCCGGCAAGGGCAGATGATCGCCATTCTTGTCGATGCCGATGCCTGTCCGGTGAAGGACGAGATCTACAAGGTCGCCGTTCGCCATGACATACCCGTCACTATCGTCAGCAATAGCCCCATTCGCACGCCCGCCCATCCGCTGATTGGACGTGTCGTCGTGTCAGACGGATTCGATGCGGCGGATGACTGGATCGCGGAGCGCGCCGGCAAGATGACGATCTGTGTTACGGCAGATATTCTGCTGGCCGATCGTTGCCTGAAGGCCGGGAGCATCGTGATCGCGCCCAATGGCAAGCCGTTCACCGCCAGTTCCATTGGCGGGGCAATCGCCACGCGTGCGATCATGGCGGATCTGCGTGCCGGCGGCGATCAGCTCGGCGGTCCGCCGCCTTTCAGCAAGGCCGATCGCTCCCGTTTCCTTTCTGCGCTCGATGAGGCGCTGGTGCGACTAAAGCGCGCGCTGCGTTAAGCAGTCTCACGACCGGTCCATAGTTGCCATGCCGGGTGGGAGCGGGCAGTCTGTCCCTCATGCTCCTGTTCTGTCTCACGCGATCAAGCCATGGATGATGCGCGCAGCGCGCAGGCCCGCGCGCGTGACCTGCAGGCCGCCGGTCGGCCTGAGGAGGCGCTTCTCTGGGCGCGCCGCGCGGTAGATCTGGCGCCGGGTAGCGGTGTCGCCGCCCATAATCTTGCTGCGCTGCTGGGCGATCTTTCCCTTTTTGGGGAGGCGGCGGACTGGTCTCGCCGGGCGATCGATCTCGGCACCAAAGGGGCTGAGACATGGATCGTCCACGCGCGGGCCATGCAGGGTGCGGGCGATCTGGATGCAGCCGATGCAGCCTATGAACGAGCGATCATGCTGCGCCAGGATTATATCGACGCCTATCGCGAGCTGGCGCAACTCCGCTGGATGCGAGATGCTGATAGTGCCGCGGCGTGCCGGCATTTCGATGGCTACCGGCCACGGGACGCGCTGTTCGTCGAACTGGCGGGGCTCAAGGCGCGCTTGCAGATCGCGATGCTCGACTATGCCGGTGCGCGGCGTACGCTGGATGACGCGCTCCGACTGGCGCCTGCGCATCCCGGCCTTCACATCGCGCGGGCGCTGCTCGCGGCCGAAGAGGGCGATCCGCAGGCGCATCTCGATCATGCCGTTGCTGCCCTGCAGGCACAGCGCGGTTCGCACGAGGCGGCCAAGGGCGTGGCGGAGGCGCTGCTCCATTGCGGGCGTGCGGATGAAGCGGCGACGCTTGCCGCGCGCATTCGGGAGGCGGTGCCGGACGATCAGGGAATATTGGCGTTGCTGACGACGGCATGGCGCCTCACGGGCGATCCGCGCCATGATGCGCTCTGCGCTGACCCCGCCCTGGTGGCGGGTCGGATGATCGAGGTGCCGCCCGGCTGGGCGGACCTGCCGGCGTTCCTGGGTGATCTCAAGGCTACGCTGGAGGCGCGCCATCGCTGGAAGACGCATCCGCTCGAACAGTCGCTGCGCCATGGCAGCCAGACGCAGGAAGACCTGACCCGGGCTGACGATCCGGTGCTTGGCGCGCTGTTCACGGCGCTAAAGCGGGTCATTGCCGATCATATTGTGGAAATGGGGCCGGGCGATGACCCTGTGCGGGGCCGCGCCGGGCAAGGACTTCGGCTCGGAGGTGCATGGTCTGTGCGGCTGCGACCGGGCGGCTTTCACAAGGATCATGTCCATCCGCAAGGTTGGCTTTCCAGCGCATTCTATGTAGATCTGCCCGATGCCGTGGCCGAGGAGGGTACACAGGGTTGGCTGGCGTTCGGACGCCCCGGCATCCCTACGCGACCGGAGCTTGGGCCAATCCGTTCTCTGCAGCCACGGCCGGGGATGATCGCGATTTTCCCCTCGTACCTCTGGCATGGCACCGAGCCTTTCTCCGGCGATCAGACGCGTCTCACGGTGGCGTTCGATATCCTCCCGGCCGCCTGACTGGAAAAATAATTTCGGCACCGGGTGAGGGGACGAGCTTTTCGTGCGTCATCCCTCGCATCCTTGTCCAAATTTGTTTCCAAACGCGTTTGAAGTCGATGGCCATCAACAATCAGGGGGAAGATGATGAAATCCTTGTGGTTACGCGGCACAGCCGCATTCGCACTGATCCTGGCGCCCGTCAGCGGCAGCCTCGCCGGCGAGATATCCCCTTCCAACACGCAGGGAATTACCGAGCCCGCCGCAGCCTTCCCGCAAGAGCCCGGCACCGACTATTATCTCGCCAACTACGATGCCTATGAAGCATATCTGAAAAAGCTGGCTGGCGAGTCTGACCGGATGAAGCTCGTCGATTTCGGCAAGAGCGCGGAAGGACGGACGCAGTGGATGGCGATTGTGTCCTCGCCGGCCAATCTGGCCAAGCTGGACAGCTATCGCGATATTGCCCGCCGCCTTGCCAAGGCCGAGGGGCTGACCGAGGCGCAGGCGAAGGATCTGGCCGGTCAGGGCAAGGCCGTTGTGTGGATCGATGCCGGACTTCATGCCACCGAGACCGTAACGACGCAGAGCCAGATCCATGCGCTCTATCGCATGCTGACGCAGAACGACGCGGAGACGAAGCGCATCTTGGATGATGTCATCATCCTCTTCGCCCATGACAATCCCGACGGCCAGCAACTGGTGGCGGACTGGTACATGCGAAAGGCAGATCCCAAGCAGCGGGAGTTCTACTCTATTCCCCGCTTGTACCAGAAATATGTGGGGCACGATAACAACCGCGATTCCTTCATGTCGCAGATGCCTGAAACGACCAACGTGAACCGCATGCTGTTCCGCGAATGGTTTCCGCAAATCATCTTCAACCAGCATCAGACCGGCCCGGAAGGGATGGTCGTTTTCGTTCCGCCGTTCCGTGATCCGTTCAACTACAACTATGATCCGCTGGTCATGACGGCGCTCAGCGAAGTGGGCTTTGCGATGCACAGCCGTCTGGTAGCCGAAGGCAAACCCGGATCGGGCATGCGCTCGGCCGCGCCCTATTCGACCTGGCATAACGGCATGGAGCGCTCCATTGCCTACTTCCATAACAGCATTGGCCTGCTCACCGAAATCATCGGCGGCCCTACGCCGGAGCGCATTCCGCTCGTGCCCGAGACGCAGCTTGCCCGCAACGACGAGCCGATGCCGATCAGCCCCCGCATGTGGCACCTGCGTGACAGTCTCGAATATCAATGGTCGCTCAATCGCGCCGTGCTGGATTATGCGTCGCGTAACCGTGAGCGGCTGCTGTTCAACATCTGGCGGATGGGCGCGAACAACATCGCGAAGGGTAACAGTGATAGCTGGACGATCACGCCCAAGCATATCGATGCGCTGAATGCCGCGGCGGGCGATGGCCCGCCGCCCGCCGAGGATGGTCTCAGCCCTTTCCGTTCCAGCAAGCGGGTATCGTCCGACCTGTATGACAAGGTGCTGCGCGACCCGGCCCAGCGTGACCCGCGCGGCTATATTATCCCGGCCGGGCAGGGCGATATGCCGACGGTGGTGGCGTTCCTGAACGCGCTCATCAAGACCGGTGTGGACGTGAAAAAGGCAACCAAGGCCTTCACCGTCAGTGGCAAGAGCTACCCGGCGGGCAGCTTTGTAGTGAAGGCGGCGCAGGCATATCGCCCGCATGTGATCGACATGTTCGAGCCGCAGGATCATCCGCATGATCTGGAATATCCCGGTGGCCCGCCCAAGGCGCCCTATGACATCACCGGTTATACTCTCGCCTATCAGATGGGCATCGGCTTCGATCGTGTGCTGGAGGGCTTTGACGGACCCTTTGCTCCCGTCGCCGATCTGATGACGGTGGAGCCAGGCAAGATTGTGGGGACGACGAAGGCTGGCTGGCTGATCGGACATGAGGCCAATAACAGCTTCATCCTCACCAACCGGCTACTGGCTGCGGGGGTGAAGCCCTCCTGGCTGAAGGAGCCGGTCAAGGCTGGCGCGCGCAGCCTTGGCGCAGGTGCGATCTGGGTGCCCTATTCAGAGCAGGCGGAAACCGTGCTGCGCGCCGGGACGGCGGCGCTCGGCATCGATGCCTATGCGATGAAGGCGGCGCCTGCGGGGCAGACAATTGCGCTCAAGGCGCCCCGGGTCGGTCTGGTCGATCAATATGGCGGTGTCATGCCGTCGGGCTGGACCCGCTGGCTTCTGGAACAGCATGAGTTCCCGTTCACCGTCGTCTACCCTCAGGAGCTTGATGCCGGCAATCTGAATGCCAAGTTCGATGTCCTGCTGTTTGCCGATGGCACAGTCCCGGGCGATGCCGGCAGTCTCTATCGCGCCGGACGCTCCATGTCGCAGCCCAAGGCGGAGGACATTCCGGCCGAGTATCGCTCATGGCTGGGCCTCATCTCACCGGAAAAGACGGTGCCGCAAGTGGCCGCGTTCGCCAAGGCCGGAGGGACGGTCATCACGGTAGGGTCGGCTAACCGTCTTGCCGAGCTCATCGGCGCGCCAGTGGAAGCTGCGCTCGCCAGCGAGCAAGGCGGCGTCCGCAAGCCGCTTGATCGTAAAGCGTTCTTCATCCCCGGCACGCTGCTGAGCGCGAAGGTCGATAATCGTCAGCCGCTGGCCTATGGCATGCCCGACCGGGTGGACCTGTTCTTCGCGAACAGCCAGTCGTTCCGCCCCAAGGGGAGCGGGGCAACGCCGATTTCCTGGTATGACAGTGCCACGCCGCTTCGGAGCGGATGGGCGCTTGGTCAGGAGAAGCTCAAGGACACTGTTGCCGTCTATGATGCGAGCATCGGCAAGGGCAAAGTGTTCATGATGGGCCCGGAGGTGACGCAGCGCGCCCAGCCATACGCCACCTTCAAATTCCTGTTCAACGGCCTGTTTTATGGACCTGCCGAGGCTGGGAAATGACGGGGCGGGATGACGCCTGAGAATGCAGGAGGGCCGGGCGTTTGTCCGGCCCTTTTTCGTGCCACCGCATAAAGCAGCATAAAAATGTCACAAGCGAGGTGAGGGGCCGGGCGATGTGTGCGTCATCCATGGTGACGCATGCTTTTCACGAGAAGAAGGGGGACTCTTTCATGAAAATCCTGAAACCAGCCTGTCGCGGCTTGCTTTTGTGCACCAGCGCTTATGGCGCTCTGTTCACCCATGCCGCCATGGCCCAGGACGACGGTACGTCCGAAGGAAGCGGCCCGTCCGATATCGTCGTCACCGGGTCACGTATTGCGCGGCCAGATTATGTGGCGAACAGCCCGATTGTCTCGCTGGGTGAACAAGCGATCGAGAGCACAGGTCAGCTAACCGTGGAGCGCGCGCTGGCCCAGCTGCCGCAATTCTCGGGCTCATTCGGTCAGTCTAACACCGGCAGCACGAGTACCGGGCTTAACGGTGGTCAGGCCTATGCCAGTCTTCGTGGCCTTGGCGCCAAGCGCACGCTGCTCCTGCTTGATGGGCGCCGCATGCAGCCTTCCAACCCGGACGGTTCGATCGACCTCAACATCATTCCCGAAGCACTGATCGAGAATGTCGAGGTTATCACGGGCGGCGCATCCACGACTTACGGTTCGGATGCGACGGCAGGTGTGGTGAACTTCCGCCTGAAGCGGAACTTCTCCGGCCTGACCATGGGGATGCAATATGGCGTCAGCGACTATGGTGATGGCGACTCCTTCCGCATCAATGGCACGCTGGGCGGCAATTTTGCGGATGGCCGCGGTAATGCGGTGCTGTCCTTCGATTATACCAAACGCTGGCGCGCCTTGCAGAAGGACCGCGATTATTATTTTTTCCGTTCGACCACGCCGGGCCTTTCAACGATCCCACAGGGCACGACCGTCTTCGGCGCGAACCGCCCGACGCTGGCGACGGTAAACTCCGTATTCGGGCAATATGGCGTTCCGGCGCTGACGAGCACCAATGCCTTCTACAACGGCCAGATCGGTTTCAACATTGATCAGACGCTGTTCAGCACCTCTGGCGTTCCGGTCTATAACTTCCGCGATCCGCAAACGGACGAGGCCTATATCGTTAACAGCGGGACCAATAGCCAGCAGATCAATTTCGGCTATGGTGGATCGTCGCTACAGTCGGATCTCGATCGCTACTCTATTTTCGGCAAGGTCGATTACGAGATTACCGATAGCATCAAGGCCTTCGCGCAGTTCAGCTATGTGACCTACAGCACGCTCGGCGTCACTAATCCGACGTTGGCGTCAAATGTGTACGGTCTCAGTGTTCCCGTCACCAACCCCTTTATTTCCAGCGATTTCGCGAGGATTCTCGCCTCGCGGTCCAATCCGGGGGCGGACCTCACTTATTACAAGGCGTTCAACATATTGGGCCCGCGCTATCAGCGCTATGACTATGACGTCTATCAGATGATCGCGGGTCTTTCGGGCAGTCTGGGTATTGGAGACCTCACATGGGAGGCCTATGGAAGCCTCTCCCGCGCCAAGTTTGAGAATGAGCAGACGGGCGGCGCCAGCGCCTCGGCGTTGCGGAACCTGCTCTACAGCCCGACCGGCGGCACGGAATATTGCGCGGGTGGCTTCAATCCATTCGGTAACCTCACGCCGTCTCAGGCTTGCATCGACTATATTTCCCGCCGCACGCTTAACACCAACGCGCTCAAGCAGCGGATCGTGGAAGGGTCCATTCAGGGCGGACTGTTCGATTTGCCGGCCGGGAAAGTGCGTTTCGCGCTCGGCGCGGACTATCGGTACAGCGCCTATAACTTCCAGCCCGACAGCCAGCTCGATCAGAACGGTGTCAGCGATATTCTGGGCTACAGCGTGCTGCGTGCCGCTGGCGGCTCGGTGAACACCAAGGAGTTCTTCGCGGAGCTGCTGGTGCCGGTGCTGAAGGATATCCCGTTGATCGAGGAGCTGAACCTCGACCTTGGCTATCGCTTCTCGGACTATAGCTCGGTTGGCAGCATCCACACCTATAAGGCGGATATCGACTGGCGGACCGGCTCTTGGCTGCGCCTGCGTGGCGGGTACAACCGCGCGATCCGCGCGCCCAGCGTGGGCGAGCTGTACGCGCCGGTCTCAACCGGCAGCGTCGCGATTGGCAGCCCGACCGCGACGGGTACCAATGGCGATCCGTGCGACGTGCGCTCGTCCTGGCGCACCGGCAGCAGCGCGGGGCAAGTCCGCACGCTCTGTCTGGCGCAGGGTGTCCCGTCGGCGATTATCGACACCTACCAGCTCGGCACGGCGCAGGTCTTTGCTCTGACCGGCGGCAATCCTAATCTTCAGGAAGAGACTGCCGATACCTTCTCCTTCGGTGGTGTCATCCAGTCGCCATTTTCTACGCCAATGCTGAGTGGCATCTCGCTCTCGGTCGACTGGTATAAGATCAAGGTGAAGGATGCCGTCGGCGCGCTGTCCATCGCGCAGGCCTTCCAGTTCTGCTTCAACTCGGGCGGTAACAACCCGACGTTCAGCCCTACGAACGAATATTGCCAGCTCATCACGCGTAATCCGGACAGCGGCGTTCCGCTCAATCCGAGCCAGCCGCTGATGAACCTCGGCCGGTTCGACGTGAGCGGTGTTGACGTACAGGTCGACTGGCGGATTGATCTGGAATCCATTGGTATCGGCAAGAACAGCGGCCGGCTCGATCTCAATACGGCGATCAGCTATCTGGATAGCTTCAAGATTCAGGCGCTGCCGGGTGCATCCATTTATGACTATGCCGGCAGCATCGGTACGGCGGTTGAGGCGAATGCCGGTATCGCGCACCCCAAGTGGAAGGCGAATACGTCGATCACTTACAATCTCGGCAAGGGGAGCCTGAGCTTCCGGTGGCGCTTCATCGACAAGATGAAGAATTCCGCGCTGGTCGTCTCTCCCACGAGTACGACGAAGGGTGTGGCATCCTATAACATCTTTGACCTCAACGCCCGGGTGAAGCTGCCGACCGAGATGGAGATGCGCTTTGGCATCACCAACCTCTTCAATAAAAAGCCACCGCAATATGGCGATACGGAAGGCACCTACGATGCCCAGAACTATGACGTGATGGGTCGCTACTTCTTCATCGGGGTACAGAAATCCTTCTGACGGTGAAGAACGCTGCCCGGCCTCGCTAAGGGGTCGGGCAGCTTCGACTGTTCCGCGTCATTGACCTTATGACGAGCCCGAGTGACCATGTTTATAGGCTGGTCCTGATATGAACGCTTATGACGGAGAGTAACATGAAACGTCTCGCGAAAATGGCCCTGGTTGCCGCGTCAGCCTTGTCTGCGCCTGCGCTGGCGGACCTTACACCAACCGATCAGGCCCAGATTCTCGCGACCGTCACCAAGGACGCCAAACCGCTGGAGGAGACCGCGCTTTCCATCTGGAGCTATGCGGAACTGGGCTATCTGGAGACGAAAAGCTCCACGCTTCTCAAGCAGCGGCTAAAGGATGCCGGCTTCACGATCACGCCCGGTGTCGCCGGTCAGCCGACCGCGTTCATCGCCAGCTACAAGAATGGCAAGGGGCCTGTGATTGCCCTGCTGGCGGAATTTGATGCGCTGCCCGGCCTTTCCCAGCAGGGCGGCGTGGGCGAGCACAAGCCGATACCGGGTCAGGAAGGCGGCCATGGCTGTGGTCATAACCTCTTCGGCGCGGCCTCCACTTATGCCGGTATCGCGGTCAAGCAATGGATGATCGCCAACAACATTCAGGGTGAGGTGCGCGTCTATGGCACGCCGGCCGAGGAGGGCGGCTCGGGCAAGGCCTATATGGTGCGAGACGGCCTGTTCTCCGATGTCGATATCGCGCTGCACTGGCATCCGGGCAATGCGAACAGCGCGTCGCAGGGGCCAAGCATGGCCAATATCAGCGGCAAATTCCGGTTTCGCGGCAAATCGTCCCACGCTTCGGGTTCGCCGGACAAGGGGCGTTCCGCGCTTGACGGTGTCGAGGCGATGGATGCGATGGTCAACATGCTGCGCGAGCACATCCCGGATCGCACGCGCATACACTATGTGATTACCGAGGGTGGCAAGGCGCCCAATGTGGTGCCGGACTTTGCCGAGGTCTATTACTATGTGCGCCAGCAGGACCCGGAAATCGTGCGCTCCGTCATGGACTGGGTGAAGCTGGCGGCGCAGGGCGCGGCAATGGGCACGCAGACCACGGTCGAGTTCGAGCAGACCGGTGGCGTCTACTCGATGATGCCCAATGAAGTGCTGATGAAGATCATGGATCGCAATCTCCAGCATGTAGGGGGGATCACCTGGACGGCTGAAGAAAAGGCGTTCGGCGCGAAAATCCAGCAGAGCTTCGCGACCCGTGCGCCCTCGCTCGACACGGTGGGGCAGATTCAGCCCGCCCGGCTGGGCACGGAAGCGATCGGGGGCTCGACCGACGTATCCGACGTGAGCTGGGTGGTGCCAACCGTCGGACTATCCACGGCCACGTTCGTGCCCGGCTCCCCCGGACATAGCTGGCAGAACACGGCGGCGGCCGGATCGAGCGTGGGGGTCAAGGGTGCGATGCTCGCGGCCAAGACACTGGCGCTCGCGGCCGCGGATATTTTCCGCACGCCCGAGGCGATCAGCGCGGCCAAAGCTGAGCTGATCGAACGGCGTGGCGCGGACTTTAAATATCAGGCGTTGGTCGGAGATCGCGCTCCGCCGCTCGATTATCGCAAGCCCGCCTCCGGAAAATAAGGCGGTCGCTAAAATTATGAGGATGGCCGATCCGCCAGCCGGGTCGGCCGTCCTTTTATATTATGGATCGGGCAGCATCGAAGGCATGAGCGTTTAGCGCGTGCCGATCACGATCCTGTTGGCATCTGCCGTGATGATGCGGGCCACCTTATAGGCCTTGAGCGCTTCGATCAGCGCTTCGGTGCCATCGGTGGCGAACGTGCCGCTGAACGGGCGCGTGGCCAGTGCGTCGTCGGCAAGTTCGATCTTCCGCGACGAGTAGCGGTTCATTTCATCGACGATCTGGCGCAGCGGCGCTTCATCGAAAATCAGCCGGCCATTGGTCCAGTCGACCATGTCTGCCGCCGCATTGTGCCGCAGCGTGATAGCACTGCTCTCTTGCACCAGCGTGTCGCCGGGCTGGAGAATGGCGGGTCGATTGACGGCGTTGGCGAAGCTTACCGCCACCTTGCCTTCCAGCAGCGCGACGGAAAAACGCGCCTCATCGTCGCGGACCGTAAATGTCGTGCCAAGCGCTTCGACGGCGCGCCCTGCGCTCGTAACGACGAATGGATGCGCGCGATCTTTCGCAACCGCGAAGAGGGCTTGGCCACGTTCCAGCGTCACATGTCGCTTCGTGCCGGCTTTCTTGTCCCATGCCGGCAGGCTTATTGCACTGTCCGTGTCCAGCATGACCGTCGAGCCGTCGGGTAGCTGCACGGTCTTGCGCTCGCCGACGGCCGTCGCGTAGCGCGTGACAGACGGCGTCACGCCCTGCTGCTGCGGCGCGAAGCCGGCCTGCACATGGGGCCAGAGCGAGAGTGCGCCCACGCCGGCGATCAGCGCAAGTGAAGCCAGTGCGAGCCGTCCGTAGAAACGGGACGGGCGCGATGGCGCGAAGGCTGCTGACGACATGGCCGGCAGACGCGGCTGCCGGGCCTCGGCGCGCATGGCCGCGAGGGCAGGGTGCCCTTCCGCGCGGGCAAGAAGAGTGGCTGTGCGCTCAAGCCGTGCCCATGCCCGCGCGTTCGCGCTCGATTCTGCGTGCCACAGGGCGAAGCGCTGCCGCTCCGCCGGATCATCAGCCGCATTCAGGCGCGCATACCATCCGGCAGCATCGTCCTCCGCGCGGCGCGGAATGTCGTTATCCGTCATTGTCCAGTACGCAGTTCAGCTTTCGGATCGCTCTCATAATGTGCTTCTCAACGGCACTGACGGAAATTTCCATACGCTCGGCAATGTTGCCATAGCTTAAATGCTCGAAACGGTGAAGGATAAAGGCTTGCCTTGTCCGTTCCGGCAGCCGCTCCAGTTCTGCGAGCACAAGGTCGAGTTCGTCGCGGCTTTCGGCGATTCGGTCGGGGGAAAGCTCGTCGACGGGATGATGCCATTCCTCCAGCGCCTGATGCTGCTGCATATGGCGGCTCTGGTCACGGCGTCGCTGATCGATCATCACGCTTCGCGCAACCTGGAACGCGTAGCTGTCGATATTCTCGACCTTCCGATCGTCCACGCGTGTTGCCATGCGGAGGGCGACGTTCTGCACCATGTCGTCCACGTCAGCCGCCTGAACGCGCCAGGCGAAGAATCGCCGGACGGCGGAAAGATAGGATCGGATGGACTCGTCGGACGGAGAAACCCCCGAAAACGCGGCCTGTCCGGCAGTCATTGCGTCTCTGCGCATGTTGCCCCTTTCCCCCTGCTCATTATTTTTGCAGGCTTGTTTGGTCGCCAACCGATCATTTTGCGGCCTCGCCGTCAAGACCCCACAGGTGGCTTGCATCGCGAGCCAAGCCGGTGCAGCGAACGGGAAAGACGAAATAGGGAGACATCGGGACACAGCGCATGGCGGGGGCGAGGCGCATGATGGATGCAGGTGTCCGGCGTGGTGCCGGAACAACGGCAAGAGGGCCCAGAGGGCAGCGTCCGTGGCGACACGCGGCTGGCTTCGTGGCGCCGGTGATGCTGCTGTCCATCATGAGTCCGATGGCATGGAATGCCGCAAAGGCCAGGAGCCCGGCGTCGCTTGCATCGAAGGATTTGAGTAGCGCGCTGCGGCACTATGCGGCGCGCACCGGGCGTCAGATCATTTTCGAGCCCGATCTTGTTCGTGGCAAGCGCGTGCCTCCGGGTTTAGATCATGATGCCAGTCTGACGCGATTGCTGCGTGGCAGCGGATTGCGCGCGCGCGACATCGGCGACGGGATGATTCTGATCGAAAGGATACCTGCGCTTGTCCGGCGGGACGCCGCGACGGCGATCTCGGCTTATGCGGCGCCGGTCGCGCTGCCGGGGCAGGACATCACCGTCACGGCACTCAAGCGGCCCAGCCTGCTTACTCAAACACCCGGCATTGTGGGCGTGATACAGGGCGCGGACCTTCGCTCGCAGGGGGTTACGGGACTGGAGGATTTGGGTCGCAGCTTCCCCGACCTCGCCGTGATCGGCACGCGCACCGGTGAGCAACGCATCGCCATTCGCGGGATTTACGGCACCGGACAGCCGACGGTCGGTGTTTATTATGGCGAGACGCCGGTCAGCGGCCCGTCGGGTACGACCTTTGATCCGGGCAGTGTGACGGCGGATATCGATCTGGTCGATGTCGATCGGCTGGAGGTGCTGCATGGTCCGCAGGGCACGCTCTATGGCGGGAGCTCCATGGGGGGGACGCTGCGCGTTCTCTTCAATCAACCCGATAGCCATCATTGGCAGGCGATCATTGGTGGTGGCTCTACGATCGCCGAGGGCGGAAAGCCGGGCTATGAAAGCTCGGTGATCGTCAATGCGCCCGTCGTCTCAGACCGGCTGGCGGTGCGCTTCGTCGCTTATCGGCGTCGCTCATCCTCCTACATCGACAAACCCCTGCTCGACCGGCGCGATGGCGGGGCCATCACGCGGCGAGGAGAAAGGCTCAGCATTGCCTGGACGCCCGATGCGCGACTGCGCCTTGTCGCAACAGCGCTGTCGCATCGCCTGTCGGTGGATGATGGGCTGAGTTGGAACAGCGCCGCCGGCCGATATCGCAATCTCGATCGAACGGTGACGCCCTATTCCAGCAGGCTGCGGCTGGGCAGTCTGACGGGCGAGTTCGAGGTGCGGCCCGGCATGCAACTGACGATGACGGCATCGCATTATGGCTGGCGTCTGTTGCGGCAGAATGATTTCTCCGCCGTGCTCGACAATCAGCAAGGCAGCGCGGAGGGCTGTGCGCGGCTTTTCGGGCTGGAGGCGACAGGTCTGGTCTGCGATCCTGCCCAGATGGCGGATTTTGGCGCTTATGTACGCGCGAGACTGCCTGCCCTGCTCTACCAACCGATGATCGTTTCCAGCACGAGTGGGGAAGCGCGGCTTTCCTCGGCCGGTTCAGGCCCGCTGGACTGGACGCTGGGGGTCTTTTTCGAGCAGCGACACGATTCAACGCAAAGCTATGCAGTCCGTGCGGATGGTCGCACAGGCAGAGTGCTTCTGCCGCTAGATATTACCGGGCTACGAACCATCGCGATGAGTCTGCGCCAGCGCGCTGTTTTCGGCGAGGCGGATTACCGGTTTGCGCGGGATTGGACGGCGACGCTCGGCTATCGTCGCTTCCATTACAAGGTGATGGCGACGGGTGAAGTGCCCATTCCCAACATCATCACCGGCACTGCAGCGTTGGGGACCGGGCGAGATGAGGCTCGGGAAGGAGGAGGGTCGCTCAAGGTCGGGCTGAGCTATCGTCCCACTGCCGAGGCGCTCGTCTACGCGCAGATCGCGCAGGGTTTCCGGCCTGGTGGCGTCAACATCACACCCAGTCTCCGTGAGGAGGAGCGTAGCTATAAGGCCGACCGGTTGTGGAGCTACGAGGTGGGCCTGAAACGCCGGATACGCAATCATGGCAGCATGCAGGCGGCTGTGTTCCACATCGACTGGGACGACATGATCTATTATGCGAACAGCGCGAATGGTGCGTTCTCCTATAACACGAATATCGGCCGGGTGCGGATCAACGGCGTCGAAGTGGAGGGCGACTATCGGCTGACAGGCGCTGTTTCGATTAGCGGGCGGCTGAGCTATGTCGACGCACGTCTGGTGGGGCGCGAGCTCGCATCGGCTGGCGGAGAGGCGGGGAATCGGCTTCCCGACATATCGCCGATCAGCTGGGCGATGGCGGCAACATGGCGCAGGACGATCCCCTCCGGTCTGGGCATAGCGGTGCGCATTGGCGTCAATGGCATCAACGGCGCGGATTCGAAGTTCAACACGTCGCAGCCTTATTATGAGCATTTGCCATCTCACATGCTGGGAGATGTCGGGGTGGAGCTGGCCAAGAATGGCTGGAAGTTGATGCTTTCATGCAACAATCTGTTCGATGCAGCAGGCGCGACGCGAATATCCTCCAGCGCGTTTTCCACCGGCGAGGTCTATGGCAGTCATCCCAGACGGTTCACCATGAGGCTGTTCAGAGAGTTCTGAACTGAGGCTGCGCGCCGGTTTACCGGCTTTTGGCGTGGGCGCATGCGGGCAGGCAGCCATTTTGCAACCGCATCATCGTATAGCTCCTGGCTATAGGCGCCCCATTTCCTTTTGCTGGTGCGATGCAACAGGAATGTAAACACTGCCCCTCGAAAAGGGATTTGGGGGGAACAAAATGAGCACAATATGTCTTCGCGCTACCACCAGCATGTCTACGCTGGTGCTCTCGTTGCTTGGCGGTCTCCTCGTGCCGCACGCCGCGTTCGCCCAAAACACCGATGACGATGGGAGCGGCGAGATCGTCGTTACCGGCTCACGCATCGATGTCGGCGGGTTTGATGCGCCGACCCCCACGACAGTCGTTGGCGTTGCCGAGCTGCGCCTTGGCAACCGCCCGAGCATAGGGCAGGTGCTGAACGATCTGCCGCAGTTCCGCGCGACCACTACGCCGCAGTCGACCGTCGCGAACACCAGCTCCGGCATGACCACGGCCGATCTTCGCGGCCTGGGCGCGGTACGCACGCTCACCCTGCTCAACGGGCGCCGCTCGCTCGGCGCCGGTGACCTCAACATCATCCCGATGTCGCTCGTCCAGCGGGTCGAGGTGGTAACCGGCGGTGCCTCGGCAGCTTATGGTTCCGGCGCGGTGGCCGGCGTCGTCAACATTCTGCTCGATCGCAAGGCGAACGGTCTGAATCTCAACGTTCAGTCCGGCATTTCCAGTCGCGGTGACGCAGCCCGTTATGGCTTCGATGGCAGCTATGGCGTTACCTTCGCCGATGGGCGCGGTCATCTCGCCATCGGCGGTGGGTTCACCAAAGAGCGTGGCGCGCTGGATCGCGATAGTCGGCCGAATATCGGTTCGACGCAACTCTTCGCCAATCCCACAGGCAGTGCATCGCGCTACACGCTGTATCGCGATGTGAACTTTTCCAATGCCAGTGCTGGCGGTCTTATCACCAATGGTGCGCTCGCCGGGCGCACCTTCAATCCCGACGGTACGCTCCGTCCCTTCGTCTATGGCACGCCGCGTGACTCGGCGGTGATGGTCGGCGGTGAAGGCCTGCACACGACCGACGAATATCCGCTCTCCGCGCCCTATGAGCGCTACAACGGCTATGCCCGCCTGTCCTTCGACGTGACGGATAATGCGACACTCTGGGTGGACGGACTCTACAATAATATTTCGGCGAAATATCTCTTCTATTCGGAAAATGCGCGCGGCACCGGCGCCTTCACCATCTCGCGCGACAATCCCTTCCTGCGACAGGAAATCCGCGACACGCTGATTGCCGCCGGTCAGCAGACCTTTACCGTCGGCCGCCATTTTACGGACTATGGCCAGCGCATCTTCGGCTATCGTCGCAAGACATGGGAAGGTGGAGCCGGGCTCGATGGTTCCTTCGCCGACGGGCGCTGGCGATACAGCCTGTTCTACAGCCATGGCGAGACGCGCGACGCGCGCAGCTATGACAATCAGCGCGTCACCACCAATCTCGCCCAGGCGCTTGATGCCGTGCGGGACGGTAGCGGCAATATCGTCTGCCGGGTGGCGCTGACCGATCCGACAACGGGCTGCCGGCCGCTCAACATCTTCGGCTCGGGCGCGGCTTCGAAGGAAGCGGTCGCATGGGCCTTTGCCAGCGCCTATGGCACGACCAAGGAGACGCTGGACAGCGGTGGCGTCAGCCTGCGTGGCGAGGCTTTCTCGCTCTGGGCCGGACCGGTCGCGGTTGCTATCGGTGGTGAAGCGCGGCGCGAGGGCATCAAGACCATTGCCCTTGATCCGATCTCGGCGCAGCGCGGCTTCACCCAGCTCAACTTCGCGCCGCTCAACGGCTCGTTCAACGTCAAGGAAGGTTTTGCCGAGATCAACGTCCCACTGCTCGATGCCGAGGGTTCGGCGGAGATCGGCTTCAATGGTGCCGCTCGCTATTCCGACTATAGCAATACCGGCGGTATCTGGTCGTGGAAGCTGGGTGGTACGGCCCGTCTGGTCGATGACATATTGTTGCGCGTGACGCGCTCGCGCGACATCCGCTCGGGCAACCTCAACGAGCTGTTCACGACGCTGACCACGACGTTCAATACCATCGCCATACCCGGCACCAGCCAGACCTATTCCGTGGTGCGTTATGGCGGCGGTAACGCCAATCTCTCGCCCGAAGTGGCGCAGACTCTGACCGCGGGTATCACCTATTCGCCCGGGTTTGTGCAGGGCCTCAAGCTCTCGGTGGACTTCTACAGCATCAAGATCGATGACATCATCGTCGCACCGACATCCCAGGACATCGTGACGCGCTGCTATAATGGTCATACCGCTATGTGCAGCCAAATCGTGCGGAGCGCGCCTGACGGGCCGATCACGACTATTTATGCGACCTACGTGAACTATGCGCGTCTCAAGACACGCGGCGTAGACCTGGAAGGCAGCTACACTGTGCCGGTCTCGGCTATTCTTGGCGGGTCGGCCGGTGGAACGTTGCGCTTCCGCGCGCTCGCGACCTACACCGATACGCGGACCAGCGATGATGGCCTCACGGTGCTGGAGACGGTTGGGAATGTCGGCGATGGCTCGCAGGGCGTGCCACGCTGGCGCGCCAATGGCAGCATCGCCTATGAGGGCGAGACTGTAGCCGTGGATGCACGCGTGCGCTATGTGAGCGGCGGGCTTTACGACCGGTCGCTGGATATTTCCAACAACCGGATCGCGGCACGGGCCTATCTGGATCTGGGTGCCCGCTTCATGGTCGGGCCGCTCACCTTCTACGGCACGGTGAACAACGTGTTTGATCGCGATCCGCCGCTCACCACCTACGGCCAGATTCACTATGACCAGATCGGTCGCTACTTCTCGGCCGGTGCGCGTCTGCGGTTCTGATCAAGGCATATCATAGCTAAAAGAGTAAGCGGTGTTTTCAGGCCACGGCGGTCCACGGCATGAGGTTGCCGACGCGGTTTGCGGGATGACCGTTGGCGAGGCTGGTGAGCGTATCGGTCAGCCATTCGTGGGGGTTGACGGCATTGAGCTTGCAGCATTCGATGAGCGTGGCGATGACGGCCCAGTTGTCTCCGCCCTCGTCGGATCCGGCGAAGAGCGCATTTT
>JAMHVU010000119.1:0-7129 GCA_035911355.1 Sphingobium sp. | reverse complement strand
CCGATGCGGTTCGAGCCGTTCTCGTATTTCTGCACCTGGCTGAAGGTGAGGCCCAGCTGCTGTCCAAGTCGGCTCTGGCTGATGCCAAGTGACTCGCGCCGCTGCCGCATGCGCCTTCCGACATGCGCGTCGACAAGACCGCACTGGCTGATCCCAATCCTGGCTTCTTCCATCTGCTTGCCCCACAATCTTGCGCGAGGCATTGCCCCGCCGACCCAGCGCCTTCAGGTGCCGGTCGGGAGGCGATAGCCCGCCTCCGCGCTCCCTATGAGATTGGTTATCCTGCCTAGCACTTGGGCGGAAAACCTGTCCTATTGTACAGAACCTCCGTTGATCACTCCGCCGCGAGCAACCGCTCCGGCGCCGCTGTGGCCCGCATCTGCAAGACCGCGTACTTGCGCCCGTCGTTCTCGTTTAAATAGGGATCGCCCAGACGTTGAGCGTCGTAGCCGAGCTGGCGCAGGCCACGCATCAGCGGCAACGGCGAGAGCGAAACAAGCGCCTCGCCGCCTTGCTCGCGCGCGATTTCAACAAGCCCGTCCACGATCAGCGAAAGGCAGGTCGACCGCTCGTCATGACCGGCGACGGTATCGCTCATCACAAGTCGGGTACATTCCCAGACCTCGGGAGTAGCGATATCGGCCGGCATTACTTCGGGCGGGATATGGCGCAGTTCGCCCCGCAAGGCGTCGCGCAGCATGTAGGTATGCGCCCCCCACTGCGCCGTCGTCGGCATGCAGCGCGCGCCGCCGATCACCTTGCCGCCGCGCAACACAAGCGAATAGTGCGCGAGCGGATTATCGTACTGGTCCATCTCGACGTCGTTGTCGTGGGGGATGTCCCAGCCGAGCCCGTCGACGAAGAACGTCTTACGGAGCCGGAGGAAGTCGTGAAAGGCCGAGCCGTGACGGTGCTGGCCGAGAAAGTCGAAAGTGATGTTGCGCATGACTCATCCTCGTTATGGATGAGTCAAGCTATGCCTTCGCCAATCCCGCTGTTAATCTCTCTCGCGGTCCAAAAATGCGCGGCGTAGGCATTCCGGCGAGAAAATCAGATCATTCCGAGCATCGTCGCCTTCGCCGCGGCCTGCGAGCCGGTCTTGGCCTGCAACTTTACACGGGCGCTCCGGAGCCGCTGCTTGATCGCGCTCTCGGAAATGCCGAGCACGCAGGCCATTTCCTTCATCAGCAAGCCGTTCTTCACGAGGCCAAGCGTCTGGAGTTCCGCCGCGGTCAAGTTGCGTGGACGTTCATGAGACGCGTGCGCCGCGCGCAGGGAGGAATTGAGGTCAGCGAGATCCGCATCGGAAAAATCTCGGTCAGAACGGCAGAACAACCCGAAGCTGCGCTGGCCCGCCTCGTGGGGACTCCGGCAACTCGCTACCGCGCCGAATCGCAGTCCGTGCCATTTGGCCAGATCCAGCACGCCGAGCCGGTCTTCGATACCGAGATCACGCCAGCGCGCGACACCCTCATTACGATAAACCCAGACCATAGCAGGGTCGTGAACCATCAACCCGCTTAAGGTATATTCCTTCACCCAAGTCTCGGGCAAATAATTATGTTCCGCGACTGGGAAGGCGAAACCTACATGCAACGCCAGGTAGAATCCACCCGGAGCAAGCTGATGAAAATTCTCAAGCGTCATTCAACCTACTGACCCGTCGGCGAAAAGAGGCTTTCTCCCTCGCCCTCTCCGAATTAGATTCGCATTTGCAGAACGTAGGGGCAAACTGTGCCCTACGCAACCATGTCGCGAGCGGAGTGGGGAAAATGGCTCATCGGACGAGCATCGCCATACTATTGCGGGAGCTCGACCAGCGCAGCCCGGCCGGCTTCGCAATAGCTTTGCACATACGGTTCACCACGCCCGCCTACCTGTTCCAGACCTATCCGAAACGTTGGATGGACCACTATTCCGAGCATGGCATGGTGGTGAACGATCCTACCGTCCACTGGGGCGTACAGAACCTTGGGCGGATCCGCTGGAGCGATCTTGAACGAATCGACAGCGCCGGCGTGCTCGAAGCCGCGAAGGACTTCGGGCTCATGAACGGCATTACCGTGGCACTCTATCGCGGCGGCACGCGCACGATCGCAAGCTTCGCGCGCGCCGATCGCGACTACGAGCATCTCGAAATGGACGAACTCGAAGATCTGCTGGGTCAACTCCACGAAACCACCGCGGATCTGCCGAAGCTTTCCCCCGCCGATCGCCGGGCGCTGCGTGAACTGTCGGTGCGGCTTACGCACTGATCACTCCCGCCCGGTCGCACGACGATCGGCCGCGCCAACGCTTGTCCCCCGCGCGCCGCCCGGATAGAGAGCGCGTGAGGAGTTTGATCAATGCATCAGCAGAATCCGCTCAGGGCTGCCCTCTGGATGGGCGCCGCGATTCTCTCGTTCTCCGCCATGGCCATCGCGGGACGCGAACTGCTTGTCCACATGAACACCTTCGAGCTGATGCTCTACCGCTCCGCCATGGGGTTCCTTATCGTCTGCGCGATCATGGCCACCCGCCCCGGCGGCTTCACGCTGGCGTCGACACGTCAGATCCGGCTCCACCTCCTGCGCAACGTGATCCACTTCACAGGGCAAAACCTCTGGTTCTACGCCATCTCCGTGATCGCGCTCAGCCAGGTGGTGGCGATCGAATTCACCAATCCGATCTGGGTGGCGCTGCTAGCCCCCTTCCTGCTGGGCGAGAAACTGACGCGGGCAAAGCTTTTCGCGGCGATTCTCGGCTTCGCCGGTGTTCTGATCGTGGCCCAACCCGGCGCCTCGGCCTTCGGCGCGGGACAGGTCGCGGTCGCCTTCGCGGCCCTCCTCTATGCGCTCAATACCATCTACACCAAGCAGATCATGCGGCACGACCATGTGCTGACGGTGATCTTCTGGATGACACTGATGCAAGGGATCGCGAGCCTTGCGCTCTCGCTGCCCGGCGGCATTCCGATCCCGTCCGCGCATGACCTCATCTGGATCGGCGTCGTCGGCGTGACTGGCGTCAGCGCACATTACGCGCTCACCTCGGCCCTGACCTGGGCGCCCGCCACTATCGTGGCACCGATGGATTTCGCGCGCCTGCCGATCATCGCTACTCTCGGCATGCTCATCTATGGCGAGGCGGTGAGCGTCTGGGTCGCCGTGGGCGGGGCGCTGATCGTCGTCGCCAATCTTATCAACATCCGAGCAAGCACCCGGTCAGTCCGCATAGCCTGACCCCCGACCCCGTGCCCCTTCCGCCCCGGGCGGCGCCGTGCTAGTCGGGCGCGCGAATTGGACCACTCCGAACGAACGAACGAGGAGACGGACATGAACATCGACGCGATCCCCGCGGGCAAGAACCCGCCCGAAGACATCAATGTCGTGATCGAGATCCCAGGCGGCGCCGCCGGCGGCGCGCCGATCAAGTACGAGATCGACAAGGAGTCGGGCGCCGTCTTCGTCGACCGCGTGGTGAACACGCCGATGTTCTACCCCTGCAACTACGGCTTCGTGCCGAACACGCTCCACGCGGACGGCGACCCGACCGACGTGCTCGTGATCTGCGACTTTCCGCTTCAGCCGGGCGTCGTCATCCGCTGCCGCCCCGTCGGCGTCCTGAAGATGGAGGACGATGGCGGGATGGACGACAAGCTGATCGCCGTCCCCGTCGCCAAGGTCGACCCGTTCCAGGCGCATATCAAGGAACTGTCGGACGTTCCCCAGAAGACGCGCGACCGGATCAAGCATTTCTTCGAGCACTACAAGGATCTCGAAGAGGGCAAGTGGGTGAAGGTCATCGGCTGGGGCGACAAGACCGAGGCCGAGGAAATCCTCAAGGTCTCGCTCGAGGCGATCAAGAACAAGTAATCCCGATCCGGCCCGCGCCCCTCGCGCGGGCCGCTTCGCATCGGGGGAGAAGCTCCATGCTCCGTCGTGAAATTCTCCACGCCCGTTCCGGCCGCGCGATCCGCCTCGCACCGGGGCAAGCGCTTCGCGTCATCAATACCCATGGGACGCAGGTGGTCGATACCTGGGCATTCCATGCCGAGGATCTCTCCGAATACCTCTCGATGCAGCACCTGCGCGCCGCGCTTGGCGGGATCTATCCCAAGGTGGGCGACGCGCTCGTGACGAACCACCGCAGGCCGATATTGATGCTCGAGGAAGACACGTCGCCCGGCGTGCATGACACGCTGATCGCCGCCTGTGATCAGTACCGCTACGAGGGGCTCGGCTGTGCTGGCTATCATGACAGCTGCGCAGACAATCTCGACGGCGCGCTCGCGGCCTTTGGGCTGGAGGTCCCTTGCTGCCCAGCGCCGCTGAACCTCTGGATGAACATCCCCGTCGACGCGGCGGGCGCGGTTTCATGGCTGCCTCCGGTGGCGAAGCCCGGGGATTACGTGACCCTGCGCGCGGTTCTGCCGGCGATCATCGTGCTCTCAGCCTGTCCGCAGGACATGATTCCGATCAACGGCGCCGACATGATTCCACGCGACGCCGCTTTCGAAGTGCTGCCGCCCGCCTGAGACCACTTCAGGATCACAATGCCGGAAGGTCAGCCGCCGCGCGCGGGGCGCTCAATCGGTCGGAACGTCCAGCGTGAAGCTGCCCTCCAGCATGCTCGCATTGTCCCAGGCGGCGTCGACACCAACGAATTCTCCCGCGCCCGTGACGTTGGCGTAAGCGCCGGTGCCGGACAGTACCTTGTATTCGCCTCGCTCCTCATCCGGCGACCAGCCGCCGGTGAAGCTCGCGGTCAAGGAGTCGCCATTCTGAAATGTATAGACGCTGTAGCCGAGGAAGTCCCCGGACTCGCCGCCGCCGTTCGCGATCCGGACGAATTTCTTGAAGGCGACACGGCCATCGTCGAAGATCGCAACCCCGGCGGCGTCATAGGAACCGATGAATTGCTCGGCCCCGTTGGGAGTTTCGTTTTCGTTGGCCGCGACATCATGCGCCACCAGACGAAACTTCAGAACCTGCTCCGCGCCGGTCGCGCCGTCCCCGGACGCCATGCCCATACCGACGATGAGCGCGACGAGTACTTGCTTGTACATCTTGTCCTCCCTGAGCGCGGGCCGGGACAGGCTGGCTCAATGGGGGCGAGACAATAATACTGTCCCGCTCGCATTGACGATGTGGGATATTATCACCTGGCCCGGTTCACACGCAATTGATCCGGGGCGATGTAACATTTCGTGTTGCCCCGGGGCGGACGGCCCGCAGCGCCTTAGCGGATGGCTCGCGTGGCCGAGATCGCGATGGCTCCGAGAAGCCCTACGACCGCGAAGACGAAGAAGCCCCACGGGTAGCCCACACCGAGCGAGACGAGAATGCCGCCGATGAGCGGCCCGCAGATCGCTCCCACCCGGCCCACGCCGGCCGACATGCCGAGCGCCGTGGCGCGCACATGCGGCGGATGGCTGGAAGCGGTGAAGGCGTAGACGAGCACCTGCGCCGAGAAGACGAAGCAGCCCGTCAGGAACACCATGAAATAGAGCGCGGCGATCGGCATCCGCACGGCGAGCAGCGCGAGCAGGATGGCGCCCGCGAGGAACCAGAGCCGCGCCGCGGTCCTGAGCCCGATCCGGTCGCCGATCTGCCCCGCGATGAGCAGGCCGATAACCGCGCCGACGTTGAGGAGCAGCAGGAACCAGAGGCCGCGCGACAGCCCGTAATTCGCCTGCACCATGAGCTGCGGCAGCCATGTGTTGAGCGCGTAGACGAGCAGGAGGCCCATGAAGGACGTTACCCAGATCGCGACCGAATTGCGCAGGAAGGGCTGGACCAGGAGCGTCCTGATCGGCGAAGCCCCCGCGACCGTCGCCGCCTGCGCGACCTGGGGGCGCTCCAACGGGACGCCGTTATGCCGCGCAACGGCCTCAGCCTCGTCGGCCCGGCCCTTGGCGAGCAGGAAGGCGGGCGATTCCGGGAGCTGAAGGAACATGAGCGGCACGAGAATGAAGCCCGGTATGGCGCCCGCGTAGAACATCGAGCGCCACCCGAACTGCGAAATCAGCACGAGGCCGAGCAGCGCCGTCAGAACCGCGCCGACGTGGTAGCCGGTCATCAGCGTGGTCGAGGCCTTGCCCGCCATGCCCTTGGAAAACTCGGTCACGAGCGCGATCGCCGTCGGCAGGCAGCCGCCGAGCCCCACGCCCGCGACGAAGCGCCAGAGCGCGAGTTGCCCCGGCCCGCTCGCCATGCCGCAGAGCAGCGTCGCGACGGAAAACGCCAGAACGGCGCCGATCAGCGCCTTGCGCCGGCCGATGATATCGGTGAGCCACCCGATCGCGAGCGCGCCGAGCGTCATCCCGACAAGCCCGATGGTGGAGATGAAGGTCGCCTCAGGCGGTGTCATCCAGGGCGCGCCGCCTTCGGGCACGGCGGTGAGCGTTGGAATGATCGCCCCAAGCACGACGAGATCGAACCCGTCGAGTATTACCGCCACCCAGCAAAGCGGTAGTACCCAATCCGGAGCGCCAAGTTTGGTCGTAGCCATCGGAGTATCCCTCCCCTTGAACACGGGACGTCACTGGCTCAACCGGGCTAGACCTTCGGGGAGGCCCATGCAAGGGGCCGCCCTCGCCGCGTCAACCACGACGCTCGCGGGCGCTGGCTCAGAGGATCAGGTCTCCCTCCCGGATCGCGAAGTCGACCGCGAGCGCCACTGTGAAATCGGAGCTTCCATCACCGTCCAGATCGGCCAGGATTCGCGTACCGGCGCTGGCGCGGTGATCGAAGCGCACTTCTCCCGCCGTGCCGGAGAACGCTTCCGACCCGATGAAGGCCAGCGCCACCTTCGAACTTGCAAGATCGGACAGATCGATCTTGTCCCCCTCGCTCCGGCGGAAATCGAGCAACAGATCGCGGTGTCCGCTCTCCGAGTCGGAGGCGCGGCCGAACACGAACAGATCCGCGCCCGCGCCACCGCGTAGTTCGTCGCCGCCCTTTCCACCGTTGAGCGTGTCATCGCCCGCGCCGGCGAGCAGCTTGTCACCCCCCGCGCCGCCGCTCAGGCTGTCATCCCCGAGGCCGCCGACAAGGCGGTCGGAGCCATCGAGGCCACGCAGGAGATCGTCGCCGTCGCGGCCCCCGATCCGGTTCGCGAGCGCGTTGCCCGAAAGACGGTCGTCGTA
>JAMHVU010000118.1:0-2120 GCA_035911355.1 Sphingobium sp. | reverse complement strand
GCGGCCGTGGACAATTTCGAAGGCTGCGGCCTCGTCTCGGTCAATCCGCTTTTCGGGCCCGGTCTCGACTGGGCTGGCCGGTCCATCGTGGTGACCGAACTCCGCGCTCCGCGCGTCCCCGAAAGGTTAACCCGATTTCTCGAAGTGTCGGGGCTCAGGATCATCCGGCTCGACGCCGAGCAGCACGATCGCCTCGCCGCCGAAGCCCAGGCGCAGGTGCATGCCACCATCCTCGGCTTCGCCGCTTCCGCGAGCGCGGAGGGTATGGTGATCGACACGCCGCCCAACCTCGCGCTGCGCCTGCTCGCCGCGCGCATCCTCACGGGCGAGCCGCATGTCTACTGGAAGATCCAGACCTCGAACCCCTTCGCGGGCGAGGCCAGACGCGGGCTGATCGCCGCGCTGCAAAGATTGGACGAAATCTGCGCCGCGGGCGACGAGGAGGGTTTCGCGCGCCTGCTGGCCGGCGCGCGTGGCCATCTCGGCGGCGACGCGGCGGAACTCTCGGATCAGTGCGTGAAGCTCTTCGGTACGCTGGGCCAGGCTCGCGCGCCGAAGCCCGCGCCTGGGCGATGAGCCGGAATGGCGCGGCGCACGGCCCCGCGGACGATCCACGAAATGCTCCAAAAATACCCCTCCAAGGGGCGCCGATCATTCGCGCCGCGCCCCGGACCACAGGTCTCGGCGCCGAGACATTCCGAAAGTAGAGCTTGCGATGCCCAGAACTGACATCAACCGGGACGATTTCGTCGCAGGCATCAAGCGCCGCCGCAGGTGGTCGCGCATACTTCTGCGAGCACGCCGGGCCCTGCTCCCGGACAAGCGTCCGTTCCAGCAAGCGCTCTACGATGCGACCTTCCGCTCGGACGCCGAGGCGGTGGCCTTTCATTACGCGCGCGTGAACGATCATTTGCCAGACCTCGATCATCCCGTCTGGCTGGATGAGAAGATCCGATGGCAGTTCCTGAATCACCCGAACCCCTTGCTGAGCTACGCCGCCGACAAGATCGCGGTCCGCGACTACCTGCGGCTCAGGGGCGCGACGATCCCGCCACCCCGCCTGCTCGCGACCGGCTCTGATCCCGACGAACTGGAGAACGCGGACCTGCCCGAATCCTTCGTGCTCAAATCCAATTTCGGAAGTGGTCAGAACCATATCGAGAAGCCGGGAATGAACACCCCGCGCCAGGAGCTGATTGCCAAGGTGAGGGATTGGATGAAGTTTGATCAATGGCGTGAAACGGGCGAGTTTCATTACCGTTCGATCAAGAAACAATGGCTGGCCGAGGAGTTTCTTTCCCCGCGGGAAGCGTTGCTTGAATACAAGGTCTACTGCTTCATGGGGGAGCCGGTCTTCATCTCAGTCATCACCGAGCGCAACGTCGGGGGACGAGCCGGTCTCCGCGGAGTGAGATACGCGGTGTACGACATCGAATGGCGGCGGATGGACTTCGGATGGATGGCGGGCATGAATGACTCTCGCGACGTTCCCCCGCCCCCCGACTTCGGTCGGCTGCTCGACGAAGCGAGACGGCTTTCCGAGTTCTTCATGCATGTGCGTGTGGATTTTCTCAATTGCGACGGACGACTGGCATTTTCAGAGCTGACCTTCGCAAGCATGGCAGCGCGCGTGCCCTTCTCCCCCCTGTCGTTCAACGAGCAGTTCGGTGCGATGATGGATCTCGACCGGGCGTCCGAGTATCTCGAGCTCGGCCAGGGCCTGCTCGCCCTCCTCGACGAGCAGGCCGCGGGTTCGGCGGTTCATCAAGGCGCACCTTCGGCGGGTACCCCGCCGGCCGGCGTCGAGGATCGCGCGCCACTATAACCGGTCGATAGTGACGGCAGGTGTATACGAAGTCCAGGCTGCGGATTTTACGGAGACGATGGCTGATGTTCCCCCACTTTCGTGGACACGGGTTTAGGGTCAGGACCCATAAACTGGATTCCCGTGCGTCCTGAAATGTGGTTCAAACTCCCGGAATCTGGGAAGTTTGTGATGTTTGACCACCATTTCTGGCTATCCAAAGCGCAGTTCGCGCGTCTGGAGCGGCTGCTGCCGAACAAGCCACGCGGTGTACCTCGGGTGGATGACAGACGGGTGATCTCGGGGATCATCCACG
>JAMHVU010000117.1:0-1723 GCA_035911355.1 Sphingobium sp. | reverse complement strand
CAGATCATCATCGCGCAGAAGAACAGCACCTGCGCCATCGGGCCCCAGAGCGTGTAATCCGTGCTCGCGAAGCCGGTCGTCGTGAGCACGGAGGCCATGTTGAAGGCGATCTCACGCAACATGCGCTCGCCGAGCTCCTCGCCGTTCAGGAGCCGCGCGACGACGAGCCCGGCGCAGAGCGCGAGGTAAATCGCGAGGAAGCAGCGGATCTGCGAATCCGCGAAGAGCGCCTGGGGTTCACCCCGCGCGCATTGCACGAAACGAATGAAGGACATCGCGCCGAGCAGCATGAAGAACGTGCCGACATATTGCGAGGTTGCGCTGAATTCGGCGAAGGAGCTGTCGTAATTGCCCATCCCCCCGGTCGCGACCGTCGCCATCGCGTGCAGAATCGCGTCGAATCCTGACATGCCGCCCTGTAGGTAACCGAGCGCGCAGATGAGGGTGAAGACGACATAGACCGCGCCGCAGGAGAGCACCATCTGCTTGGCGCGCGGCATCGCCTTCCCGAGCGTGTTGAAATCGCTGGTCTTCAGAATCTGCATCCCGCCGATATTGAGAAGCGGCAGCAGAATGAGCGCCATCAGCACGATGCCGATGCCGCCGACCCAGGTCAGCAGCATCCGCCAGACGAGCACACCGCGCGGTAGCTCGTGCAGGCCCGCGATCGCGGTGGCGCCGGTCGTGGTGAGGGCCGAGGTGGTTTCGAAGATCGCCTGGGCCATGTCGAGCCCCGGCACCCCGAGCACGAAGGGCAGCGCGCCGAACAGGATGAAGCTCACCCAGGCGGCGCAGGTCAGGAGGAACCCCTGGCGGATGTCGAGGTCGGAATGCCAGCTGTCGGCGCAGGCGAGCGCCACGGTCGCGCCCGAGCAGATCGTGACGATCATGGCTCCGAGAAAGGCGCGGGCGTTCGCCTCGCCATCGATGAGGTCGAAGACGGCGGGCGCGGCCATGAGCCCGCCGAACATGGCAACGAGCCAGCCGATGACGTATCCCACTGGTCGAAGGTCAAGCATGCGCCATGGATGCTGGCGCCGCGCGAGCGCGTCAAGCGGAACACGCGGCCTGTAGAATGCCTCGCATCGCGCTGCTCGGAATGGCGGACCGAAGTCCGCCCTACCCGACGTGATAGAGCGTATCGAACAGCTTGGGATCGTAGCTCGTCTGGCGGAAGGTGTCGCCTTGGGTCAGGATCGACACAGCGTCATGCGAATGCAGCGATTCCTGATGGCTCGCCACCACGCGGAAATCACCGATCCGGGACTCACCTTCCAGTTCAGCGCAGAGCACGCGCACCGCGTCCTCAACGAAGATCGGATTGGCACCCGACAGCTCGGCGAAGGCCTGCTCGTCCTCGCGCTTCACCATCACCTGCGTCTCGGTCGGAATCGCGCGGGCGCAGAGGTCCACGAGATCCTCGAACCACAGCCGCTCGCCCGTGAGTTCCACCGAAACCCGCGCCACCGACCGCTGCGCGTGTGGCACGGCGATCCGTCCGCGGGTTTCACGCGCGTGTTCGGAAAGTTCGAGCGAGCACGGGCAGGTCGAGGAATAGACGTAGTCCATATGCAGGATTCGCTGCGTCTCGCGCCCGTGACGGACGACTTCGAGCGCCACGTCGTAATACTGGTAACCTTCGAGCCCGCTCCGGAGCGACGGGCGCAGCATCGGGTAGCGGAAGCGCATCTGGATGCGCGCGTCGAAGGAATCGAGGTCGGCA
>JAMHVU010000116.1:0-27923 GCA_035911355.1 Sphingobium sp. | reverse complement strand
CCGCCTTTCCGGTGAGGAAAATGCCGATCCGATGCGACCGGGTGATGAAAATGGCCCTTATTTTCTTGCCAACCATGCCGGTGGTATTGCGGGGGGCATTTCAACCGGGCAGCCCGTGCGCGTGCGCGCCGCGTTCAAGCCGACGAGTTCCATCCTGACGCCCGTTGAAACCATCAGTCGTTTAGGCGAGGCGACCGAGCTTCATACGAAGGGGCGACATGACCCCTGTGTCGGGATTCGTGGCGTGCCGGTGGTGGAAGCAATGGTTGCGTTTGTTTTGGCGGATCAGTTTCTGCTTCATCGCGCGCAATGCGGCTGATCTGATCGGCCATTTGGGATTTGGAACCGGGGCGCGCCATGATGGAGGCGCGCCGTTATCCGGCTTCAATAGCGCTGCTGGCGCTCGTAGAGAGTTTTGTAATGCTGGATGCGCGTGACACGCAGGCCAGGCATGCCGGAGCGATCGACGGAGCGCTGCCAGCCGGCGAATTCCTCCAGCGTCAGTGAATAGCGCTCGCACGCCTCGTCAACGCTAAGTAACCCGCCATTGACGGCCGAGACCACTTCCGCCTTGCGCCGGACGACCCAGCGCGTGGTGGAGGCGGGCGGTAACGTATCCAACGTAAGGGGCTCGCCAAGCGGCCCAACGACCTGCGCCGGGCGAATCTTCTGGTTCTCGATCATGTCCGTCCTCGATCGCCGGTTGATGATCCGGCTTGTGTTGACCTGCGAGGATCAATCTGGAGGCAAAGCTTTTCGGCTTGGCTAAATCGAAGGGTAAACGCGCCTTTCACTATCATTTGGCGCCTTCCAGAATTGCAGCGACAGTGATGTTGAATGCACCGCGCGCCCAGGGCTGCTGGGCAGAAAGGGTCGTGTCGTCGCTATAAAAAGCGAGCATTCTGGCGGGGTCGTCGTGCTTAAGGCATGGTGGATCGCCCTGACGCATCAGAGCGGCCATGCGTGATCCGCGTTGCCTTGCGCCATGGATGGCGAGCGTCCGTCCGAGATCGGGCGTGCGCGTGCCTCCGCCAACCGGGCGTGTTCTATCGCTCCGTAGAGCGCGTACAGGCGAACTCATGTCCATGGGGCTGGCCTAACGATGAAAGGTCAAAGCCCGGTAAAGGCGTCGGTCATTCCCCGGTCACTAAATTTATCACGTTGTTCAAAGAGGTTAACCAGGTCTTTGCAGGTGTCTGGCTCCGCGCCGCAAGCCGCACTATAGGAGGTCTGATGATGGACCCAGTCGACCTATTCCAGCTTTCGGGGCCGATCGCCGTGCAGCGGATTGTCGTTGCCATGTCGGGCGGTGTGGATTCCAGCGTTGTTGCGGCGCTTGCTGCGCGAACGGGCGCTGAAGTGATTGGCGTTACCCTACAGCTTTACGACCATGGCGTGGCGGTCGGCCGCGCAGGGAGCTGTTGTGCTGGTCAGGATATCCGTGATGCTCGTGCCGTCGCGGATCGCCTTGGCATCGCGCATTATGTCTTTGATTATGAGAGTCGATTCCGCGAGTCGGTGATGGATCGCTTCGCTGAGGACTATCTCGCCGGACGTACTCCCATTCCCTGCGTGCGCTGTAATATGGGGGTAAAGTTCAGCGATTTGCTGGGTTTTGCGCGGGAGCTTGGCGCCGATTGCATGGCGACCGGCCACTATGTCCGCCGGATCGTGGGCGTGCAGGGTGCCGAACTTCACCGGGCGATCGATCCGGCGCGCGATCAGAGCTATTTCCTGTATGGAACGACGACGGCGCAACTCGATTATCTGCGTTTTCCATTGGGCGGCATGGAGAAGAGCGCAGTGCGCACCCTTGCGAGAGAGACGGGTCTCGCAGTCGCCCTGAAGCCGGACAGTCAGGACATCTGCTTCGTACCGGACGGTGATTATGCCGCTGTGGTTCGCAAGTTGCGGCCCGACGCGGAGGATGGCGGCGAGATCGTCCATATCGACGGGCGAGTGCTGGGTCAGCATCGCGGGCTCATCCACTATACCGTGGGGCAGCGCCGGGGTCTGGAAATCGGCGGCCTTGCCGAGCCGCTCTACGTGGTGCGTCTTGATGCCATGCTCAAGCGGGTGATTGTGGGACCAAAGGCCGCGCTGGCGGTGAACGCTGCCCGCCTCGATGAGATCAACTGGATCGGCGGCGATCACAACGGCTCGATACAGGCCAAGGTACGCTCAATGGCCCGACCGGTGCCGGCGCGGCGTGAGGGCGACTGGCTGATCTTCGATACGCCGGAACTGGGCGTGGCGCCGGGGCAGGCAGCGGTTTTCTATGCTGGCGAGCGGGTGCTGGGCGGCGGATGGATCGCTGAAACGCGCAGCGCGACGCCTGTCCTCGCCTGAGCCGGGCGCGCCTAATCCGCAGTTCATGAGGTATTTTAGACCCGGCGGTAAGGCAAGAATATGTTTCGAACGAGAGGGTGGGATGCCACTGACGCCGATTTGATGCCGCTTTCTGCCCTATCGTGTCGTTCGGCTTACGACCACGGCTGACCCGTCCGGTTTTACCTGGACCAGATGCTGGTTGCCAGCCTCGCAATCGGCTAGCCACGAGGGGATGCCTTGCCAGGGGTTGGTCTTTTCTACCTTTGTAACACCGCGACACGGCACGCCAGCATCACGGATCGCACGGAAAAACACCGCTGCCTGCTGGTCTTCCGACAGGGCATCGATTGCAGCGACATAGTCGACGGTGTTGGTCGCCGCGTTCTCGCTCACAGCATTGTCTGCCGCATTCATGGCCATGCCAGATGGCTGCTCTGACCCGGCGCCACACCCGGTTAACATGAGCGCGGCCAGAGAGAAGAAGGTCAGACGCATCGGCTTGTCTCCGGTAATGGCCTAAAGCGGGCGTACCGCGATATCTATCAGGATGATAGCGCCAAAACCGGCAATGTCATGCGGGATACGAGCGACGAGGGAAAGAGAGGTCGGCGGGGAGAAGAGGGCGCGTCCTTGTGGTGGGAGGCACGCTGGACGGCCCTATCAGGCTGTGGGCCATGCGCGCTGTGGGGGGAAATGCGCCGGACCCGTTTGCCCTGTCTTCTCCCGCCTTCCTCGCAAGGCGGCATTTCTGCCGCCTGAGACTGACGTGGGAGATTGTCGGTCTATGTGTCTGTGTCTTCGTTCGTGGACATCTTATGCCTCATATGGGGTGGTGCTGACCAGACTTCAAATGGTCGTAAATTGTAACCCTGTTTGTCGCGCTCGGGTAACGGTCGGAGGATAGCCTGCCTTGACTTGGCGGACGAGCCGGGGCTAACGCGCCGCCGGACTGGATGCGGGCGAATGTTCGGCGTGTTCATTGTGATCCGGCCCGGCTGTCGAGTCCTGTCGAAGGACGGCCGGAGCGCGCGCTGGCAGGGCGGAGAACTGTATCCATGGGAAACGTGACGGTGATCGGCGCTCAATGGGGCGACGAGGGCAAGGGCAAGATCGTCGACTGGCTGGCAAGTCGGGCGGATTGTGTTGTGCGGTATCAGGGGGGGCATAATGCCGGCCACACGCTGGTGGTGGATGGTCAGGTCTACAAGATCAGCCTTGTCCCTTCTGGCATCGTGACTGGCACACTCTCGATAATCGGCAATGGCGTGGTGCTCGATCCATGGGCGCTTAAGGCGGAGATCGAGAAGCTGGAGGGGCAGGGCGTCTCCGTTTCGCCTGAGAATTTTTCTGTCGCGGACAATTGTCCGCTGATCCTCCCCTTTCACCGCGATCTGGACGCGCTGCGCGAATCGGCGGCGGGCAAGGGTAAGATTGGCACGACAGGGCGCGGTATCGGCCCGGCTTATGAGGATAAGGTCGGCCGCCGCGCCATCCGCGTGTGCGACCTTGCCCATCTCGATGCGCTGGAACCCCAGCTTGACCGGCTCTGCGCCCATCACGATGCGCTGCGCGCCGGCTTTGGCGAGCCACCGGTGGATCGCGCCGCGCTAGTGGCGGAGCTGCGTGAGATCGCACCGTTCGTCCTACGCTATGCCGAGCCGGTGTGGAAGCGGCTGCGCGATGTCCGCAAGGCCGGCCGGCGCATCCTCTTCGAGGGCGCGCAGGGCGTGCTGCTGGATGTCGACCACGGCACCTATCCCTTTGTTACCTCGTCCAACACGGTGAGCGGCACGATTGCGTCGGGGTCTGGGATGGGGCCGGGCGCGGCGGGTTTCGTGCTCGGCATCGTCAAGGCCTATACCACGCGGGTCGGCTCTGGCCCCTTCCCGACCGAACTGACAGATGAGACCGGCGAGCGGCTGGGTCAGCGCGGGCATGAATTTGGTACGGTAACGGCGCGCAAGCGGCGCTGTGGCTGGTTTGATGCAGTGCTGGTACGGCAGACGTGCGCGCTTTCGGGCGTCACCGGCATCGCGCTCACCAAGATCGATGTGCTGGATGGGTTCGAGACGATCCGCATTTGCACGGGCTATCGCCTGAACGGTGCGGTGTTGGACTATCTTCCCGCCCATGCGGCCGATCAGGCGGCGGTGGAGCCCATTTACGAGGAAATGGAGGGCTGGACTGGTACGACCGTCGGTGCGCGAAGCTGGGCCGATCTGCCGGCGCAGGCGATCAAATATATCCGCCGCATCGAGGAGTTGATTGAGTGCCCGGTCGCCAGCGTATCGACCTCGCCGGAGCGGGACGACACGATTCTCGTGCGCGATCCTTTCGAAGGCTGAGCGTCGCCAGTGGCGAATCACGGAAGACGGTGCGGCGCCTTGAAATCTCGCCATCTCAATGTGTCCGCGCCGTTGCCCTTTTGGGGCCAAGCGCTTAAGGCCCGCGCGTCATGACCGGTCGGCCGATCACTTTCGCCATTCCCAAGGGGCGCGTGCTTGACGAGGCGCTGCCTCTCATCACGCGCGCGGGAATCGAGCCGGAGGCGGAGTTTTTCGCGAAGGGGAGCCGCGCGCTCCGCTTCGCCACCAACCGGCCGGACATATCGATCATCCGCGTGCGCGCTTTTGATGTGGCGACGTTCGTGGCCCATGGCGCCGCGCAGATCGGCATTGTCGGCTCGGACGTGATCGCGGAGTTTGACTATTCCGAGCTTTACGCTCCGGTGGACCTTGGCATCGGCCATTGCCGACTCTCCGTCGCGCAGCCGGCCGGGGAAGGAAATGAGGACGAGGTGGCGCTGAGCCATGTCCGCGTCGCGACCAAATATCCTCATCTCGCGCGGCGCTATTATGCTGATCGGGGCATTCAGGCCGAGTGCGTGAAGCTGAATGGCGCGATGGAACTGGCGCCTTCGCTTGGCCTCTCGCGCCGTATCGTTGATCTTGTCTCGTCAGGTGCGACGCTCAAGGCCAATGGGCTGGTTGAGACGGCGCGGATCATGGACGTGTCCGCCCGCCTCATCGTCAATCGTGCCGCGATGAAGATGCGCGCGGCGGAGCTTGTACCGCTGGTTGAGCGCTTCCGCGCGATCGTGGCTGCGGAGCGTGGCGATGCCGCTTAGGCTGGATGCCAGTGATCCGGGCTTCCCGGCCGCCTTTGCCGCGCTGGTGGATGCGCGGCGCGAGGCGGACGAGGATGTGGCGCACGCCGTGCGTGGGATTATTGCGCGGGTGCGGCAGGAGGGCGATGCGGCGCTGGCCGATCTCACTGCCCGTTTTGACCGGTTCGATCTGTCCGCCGAAGGCTGGTCGATCGATGCGGACGCGTGCGCGCGGGCCTATGAGAGTATAGACCCAGCGTTGCGAGACGCGTTGACCCTCGCGGCGGCGCGCATTGCCATCTATCATGAAAAGCAGAAGCCGCAGGATGCGCGCTGGCGGGATGAAGCCGGCGTGACGCTGGGCGCGCGCTGGGGTGCTGTCGAGGCGGCCGGCATTTATGTGCCGGGCGGGCTCGCCGCTTATCCATCGTCACTCCTTATGAATGCCATTCCTGCCAGAGTCGCGGGCGTGGAGCGCATTGTCATGATGTCGCCCACGCCGGGTGGCGCGCTTAATCCCGCGGTGCTTGCCGCAGCACATATCGCTGGCGTAACCGAGATCTGGCGTTTGGGTGGCGCACAGGCCGTTGCCGCGCTCGCTTATGGTACAGAGCGGGTGACGCCTGTGGACGTGATCGTCGGACCGGGTAACGCCTGGGTCGCGGAAGCCAAGCGGCAGGTCTATGGTCGGGTCGGCATAGATATGGTCGCCGGGCCTTCGGAAATCGTTGTGCTTGCCGATGGCTGTAATGATCCTGCATGGATTGCCGCTGATCTGCTCAGTCAGGCGGAGCATGATCCGACCAGCCAGTCGATCCTCTTCACCGATGACGCCGCCTTTGCCGATGCTGTCGCCAGCGCGGTCGAGGTACAACTCTCAGGGTTGGCAACGGGCGAACGGGCAAGAATGAGCTGGGCCGCGAACGGCGCGATCATCCATGTTCCCACCCTTGCCAGCGCGCTGCCGCTCATCGACCGGCTGGCACCGGAGCATCTGGAGATCGCCTGCGAGCCCGATGAGGCGGACGCGCTCTTCGCCGGGGTGCGCCACGCCGGCTCCGTATTCCTGGGCCGGATGACGCCAGAGGCGATCGGCGATTATGTCGCCGGCCCCAATCATGTGCTGCCCACGGGGCGGCGCGCGCGCTTTTCATCCGGCCTCTCCGTGCTCGACTTCATGAAGCGAACCAGCTTCATCGCACTGGATGAAGGCGCGATCCGCCAGATCGGACCTGCCGCCGTGGCGCTCGCCGCCGCCGAAGGGCTACCTGCCCATGGGGCGAGTGTCGCCCTGCGACTTCAGCAATGAACCGAGAATCATGAACGACCGTTCCGCAGCCCGTTCCGCCGCCCGGCTCGCCGCCGTGCAGGCGCTCTATCAGATGGAGATGGAGGGCACGGCGCTCGCCATGCTGCTGCATGAGTTCCATCAGCATCGCCTTGGTGCAACCATTGAGGATGTGACTTACGCGCCGGCCGAGCACGCCTTCTTCGATGATGTGGTTGCCGGGGTGGATGCTCGTCGCGCGGAAATCGATACGCTGATCGGTAGCAAGCTCGCCAGTGGCTGGTCGCTCGACAGGCTGGACCGGCCGATGCGGCAGATATTGCGTGCAGGCACCTACGAACTGATTGCCCGGCCGGACGTGCCGGTAGGGACAGTCATCAGCGAATATGTCGATGTCGCCCACGCTTTTTACGAGAAGCGCGAAGCCGGCTTCGTCAATGGTCTGCTGGATGCCATTGCCAAGGGGGTGCGTCGCTGAGCGGCGAGGAGGCATTTCTCGCGGCATTGCGCGCGCGCGCGATGACCGGGCCGGCGCGCGGCCTGCTGGACGATGCTGCACTGCTCGCGACGGACGGCGAACAGCTTGTCCTTACTGTCGATACGCTGGTTGAGGGCGTCCACTACCGGCCGGATGACCCGCCGGAAACGGTGGGCTGGAAGCTCGCTGCGGTTAACCTCTCCGATCTTGCCGCCAAAGGCGCGGTACCGCGCGCCTGCCTGCTCACACACGCGCTGACCGGCAATGCGGGCTGGGATGCGGGTTTTCTCGACGGGTTGCACCGCGCGCTGGAGCATTATGCAATGCCGCTTGTCGGCGGCGATACGGTGCATCTTCCGGAGCGCGCGCCACGAGTCCAGTCGTTGACCGCCATAGGCGCGGTGGTGGCTCATTCCCGTGTGCCCGCGCGTGACGGTGCGCGGCAGGGAGACCTGCTCTACTTGGGCGGCCCTGTGGGCGATGCCGGCGCCGGGCTCGCTTTGCTCGATGCTGGAGCGCTGACACCGGAAACGCTGATCGCGGCCTATCGGGAACCAAAGCCGCAACTGGCGCTAGGTCAACGGATCGCGCCGCGCGCCCATGCGATGATGGATGTGTCCGACGGGCTGCTCATTGATGCTGCGCGCATGGCAAATGCCAGCGGTGTCGCCATCGCGCTTGATGCCGTTCCGTTGTCTTCCGCGCTACTGGCGTTGCGTGGCGGATCGGTCGCGAGCCGGCTGACCGCCGCGACGGCGGGGGACGATTATGTGCTGCTTGCCGCGTTACCGCCTGAAGAAAACGTGCCGGATGAGCTGATCCTGATCGGGCGCTGCATGGCTGGTGCGGGCATCACCTTGCACCTGGATGGCGCGCCGGTCGCGCTTCCCGCGCGGCTCGGCTGGATGCATGACTGACCGTCAACCGGCGTTGACCTTCAGCTTAACCTGATTCTTTAACTGCTTGACGGCCCGCTGTCCCTCGATAGTCTCCCTCATGCCGACGAACCCGCCACGCGGGCGGCCCGCCAGCGTGCGGACAGGAGCAGGGGGAGGTTGCCATGGACTTGGTGCTTATCGCCATCGGTTGCGGGCTGTTGGCCGTGCTTTACGGGTTTGTTACGAGTCGTCAGGTGCTTGCGGCGCCGGCGGGTAATGCGAAGATGCAGGAAATCGCCGGGGCCATTCAGGAAGGTGCCCGCGCCTATCTCAGCCGGCAATATCTGACGATTGCTATTGTTGGCGTGGTCGTCGCTATCCTCGTTGCCGTTTTCCTTGGCGCGATTTCGGCGGTGGGTTTTGTGATCGGCGCGGTGCTCTCGGGCGTTGCGGGGTTCATCGGCATGAATATTTCCGTGCGGTCCAACGTGCGGACGGCGGCGGCGGCGCAATCGGGCCTGCAGGCGGGGTTGACCCTTGCTTTCCGGGCCGGCGCTATCACCGGGATGCTGGTCGCGGGGCTGGCCCTGCTCGCCATCTCCGTCTTTTTCTGGTATCTGGTGAGCGTAGCGGGCTACGCGCCCAATGACCGCATGGTCGTGCAGGGGCTAACCGCGTTGGCCTTTGGTGCCTCGCTTATCTCCATTTTCGCGCGTCTTGGCGGTGGAATCTTCACCAAGGCGGCGGATGTCGGTGCTGATCTCGTTGGCAAGGTGGAGGCGGGCATACCCGAGGATGACCCGCGCAATCCGGCCGTGATTGCCGATAATGTTGGCGATAATGTCGGCGACTGCGCCGGCATGGCAGCCGATCTTTTCGAGACTTATGTGGTGACGGTGGGCGCGACGATGGTGCTCATCGCGCTGCTGGTGAAGGGCGCTGGCGAACTGCTTTTGCCGCTTATGGCGCTGCCGCTGCTTATCGGCGGGGTCTGCGTGATTACATCCATTATTGGCACTTACTTTGTCCGTCTTGGTGGCGGGCAGAACATCATGGGCGCCATGTACAAGGGATTTCTGGTGACGGCGGTGCTCTCCATCCCTGCCATCTGGATCGCCGCGCGCATGGCACTGGGCGATATGACGGCCGTGATCGGCGCTGATCTCGCCGGTGAGGGCGGGTTTACCGGTATGCAGCTCTTTGCCTGCGCGATGCTGGGGCTCGCGGTCACCGGCCTCATTGTCTGGATCACCGAATATTATACCGGCACGGATTACCGTCCGGTCCGCTCCATTGCGCGTGCGTCCGAGACGGGCCACGGGACCAATGTCATTCAGGGCCTCGCCATCAGTCTGGAGGCGACGGCGCTACCCACGCTCGTCATCTGCGTCGGTATCATTCTCGCGTTTCAGTGGGCTGGCCTCATCGGGATCGCCTTTGCCGCCACCGCCATGCTGGCGCTGGCCGGCATGGTCGTGGCGCTCGATGCCTATGGCCCGGTAACGGACAATGCTGGTGGCATCGCGGAAATGGCCGGACTCGACGACTCGGTGCGTGAAAAGACGGATGCGCTGGATGCAGTCGGCAACACCACCAAGGCCGTGACCAAGGGCTATGCCATCGGCTCCGCCGGCCTCGCTGCTCTTGTATTGTTCGCGGCGTTCACGACCGATTTGCGGGAATTCTTCCCCGGGTTGGAGGTTGATTTTAGCCTTGAAAATCCCTATGTTATCGTCGGTCTTCTGCTTGGCGCATTGCTCCCATATTTGTTCGGGGCGATGGGCATGACGGCGGTAGGTCGTGCGGCCGGGGATGTCGTGAAGGACGTGCGCGACCAGTTCGCGCGCAATCCCGGCATCATGGATTACAGCGTACGCCCGGACTATGCCCGTACCGTTGATCTCGTCACCCGCGCGGCGATCAAGGAAATGATCATTCCTTCGCTCTTGCCGGTTCTGGCGCCGATCGTGGTCTATCTGGTTATTGCGCTCGTCGCCGGGCAGGCCAACGGCTTTGCGGCGCTCGGCGCCCTGCTCCTCGGGGTCATCGTGAGTGGCCTGTTCGTGGCGCTCTCCATGACATCGGGCGGCGGCGCATGGGATAATGCCAAGAAATATATTGAGGATGGGCATCACGGCGGCAAGGGCAGTGAGGCGCATAAAGCCGCTGTGACGGGTGACACCGTCGGCGATCCCTACAAGGATACGGCCGGTCCCGCCGTCAATCCGATGATCAAGATCACGAATATTGTCGCGTTACTTCTTCTCGCGGCGATCGGGCACGGCGCGGGTTAACCATTAGGATCGGCTCACAGGCTGCACTCGGGGTCGGAATATCCAGCATTTGTGCGGGTTTCCGGCCCTTTTCTCTTCCCATTTCGGGACGATGTGTTGGACAAGGCGTTGACGGTCGCGACCTGTAAAGTTACTAAAGTCCTAACGAAAAGAGGTCGTGTGGGATTTTCGTTTCGTAATGGGAGATTGCAATGCGTAGTGTGGGAATTCTTCTGGCTAGCGTTTTCGCGCTGGCTGCTCCGGCTCAGGCGGGCGTACTGCTGACGGATAACTTCGATAGTGAGAATGGCGGTGTCTACGCCCTCAACTATAACGGGTTCACGAACTGGAACGTCACGAAGGGCAATGTCGACATCGTCTTTACCGGCGATGTGTTCGGCCTCAACTGCAACTCGGGCGGCTGCGTCGATCTCGACGGCACCCCGGGACCGGGCGAAATCACCAGCAAGACGGCTTTTGCCTATGCGGCGAACGAAATCCTGCGCGTGAACTTCGACCTTTCGGGTTCGCACCGTGACGTGATCGGTGACGATTTCTACGTCAACTTCGTTGGCGGTGAGAGCAACTTCGTTGGTTATGGCTATAGCGATGGCTCGGGTGATCACATCACTTGGGGTGCCTATGACGCCAGCGCGTTCGCTTCGATGGTCGCGCCTTTCGCTCCTTGGGAGCTGCACTCCGTGTTCGTCATCACCGGTGCGGCTGGCTCGTCCAACGTTGCGTTCGGCACGAACAGCGCGGACCAGAAGGGTCCGCTGCTCGACAACGTCGTTGTCAGCACTGGTGCGGTCCCCGAGCCTGCCACGTGGGCGATGATGATTGCCGGTTTCGGCCTCGTTGGTTCGGCGCTGCGTCGTCGCAAGACGGCTGTTGCATTCGCCTGAGCCTAGCGCTCTCGCAAGAGATTGGCCCGTCCGGAGCGATCCGGGCGGGCTTTTCTTTGCATGGAAAGCCCTGATTGCGACAGTTGGATTAGATCAAACTGTCGCAATCAGGCGGGTATATATACGAGTCAGCGTTTCGAGATCCTGCACGGCGACGGCCTCGTCCAGCTTGTGCATGGTAGCGTTGAGCAGGCCGAATTCGACGACCGGGCATAAGGCGACGAGAAAACGCGCATCGGACGTGCCGCCAGTCGTGGAGAGTTCAGGAACCAGTCCGGTTTCCGCAGAGATTGCCGCCGCGACAAGGTTCGAAAAAGCGCCGGGGGGGGTCAAAAAGGCCTCGCCACTGATCTTTGCTTCGAGTTCTCCGCCTTCCGCCTCGACTATCTCCCTAATGCGCGCGACGAGATCTGCTCCCCGGTGCATGTCGTTGAAGCGGATCGAGAGGCGCGCCGTCGCGCGGGCGGGAATGACGTTGGTGGCGCCATTGCCGACCATCACGTCAGTGAACTCGATATTGCTCGGCTGGAACCAGTCATTACCTTCGTCGAGCGTGATCGCTTCGATCGCGCTCATAATACGAAGAAGTGGCGGAATAGGGTTTCGCGCGAGATGCGGGTAGGCAACATGGCCCTGTACTCCAGCCACGCTTATCCACATGTTGACCGAACCGCGCCGGCCGATCTTCACCATGTCGCCGAGGCGCAGGGCTGAGGTTGGCTCGCCAACGATGCAGAGGTCGGGTGCAATGCCGCGCGCCGCCATGTGCCTGATGAGCGTGCGCGTCCCGTGAACGGCGCTGCCTTCCTCGTCGCCCGTGATGATGAGGCTGAGTGAACCCCCCGGCGTATTTTCGCGTGCCACAGCTGCGACGAAGGCCGCGATTGCGCCTTTCATGTCGACTGCGCCCCGTCCGTAGAGCAGGTCGCCGCGACGTTCGGGTGCAAATGGCGGACTTGTCCAGCCATCGCCGGGCGGTACGACATCGACATGGCCTGCGAAGGCAAGATGATGCTTCGCGGCGTCTCCCGCGCGCGTGGCGAGCAGATTCTCAACTGGCCCGTCCGGCGCCTCACCATCCAAGAAGCGCTCCACGGTGAAACCGAGCGGGCGAAGCATCGCTTCGAGCGTATCGAACACCGCGCCTGTCGCCGGCGTTACCGAAGGGCAGGCGATCAGTCCTTCGGCAAGGATCAGCGGATCGGTGAGTTCAAGGTCGCAGGGCTCGTGCATGTGCTGGCGTTAGCGCGTCGTCAGGCGGGAGGAAAGCGCCGCTATGAGAGAGAGAGCAATCATGCAGTGGGTTGCCCTGCAACGGACGAAAAGGAGGACTGGACTCAAATCGGTGTCATGCCGCCCCGCCTGCGGCACAGTCTGTCGACACTCTCCCCGTTAGGGATTCCCCGCCTCGCGGCAGGGCGTTAGCGCCATTCCGCGCCTGTTCTCTTGCGCGTTTCCGCGCGGCAGGACGCATCGCGAAGAAAGGATTTCCATGCGTTTGTCAGCCCTTCCACTGCTCGCGCTCGGCGTTGTGACGCTCGCCGCGTGCGCGAAGAAAGAACCGCCAGCTCCGCCGCCGCCCCCGCCGCCTCCGGGCTCGGTTGCCGGCAGCACTGCCGCTGACCGTGATGGTGACGGCATTATCGACGGTTACTACACCTCCGATGGCATCTACCATCCTTATGCGCCGCCGGCTCCGCCGCCGCCGCCGCCAGCGCCCACGCGTCGGGGAGAGCGCGGCTGACGGGACGTTGTGAGGGAATGCGGCTGCGTCGCATTCCCGCCTTACTCATGATTGCCGGGGCGGCGGGATTGCTCGCGCCGCCGGCAAGTGCGGCTGCGCCGGCCAAGGCTGCGGCCTCTAAAGCTGCGCCGAAGAAAAAGGCGACGCCGATCCGGAAACCGGCGGTGGCCAAGCCAGCGGCCCGTCCGGCCGTGAGCAAGCCTCCCGTCGTGACCAAGCCGGCGCCAACCGCGTCGCCTGCCCTGATCGCTGCCGTGCGCACGCAGGCGAAGGGTGCAATCGGCCGTGTATACGCTGCGCGCGGGTATCGGCCTTTATGGGCGGCGAGCGGGCGCATCGGCCCCGCTGCCGATGCCTTTATCGAGGATGTCGAGAATGCGTCGCTCGATGGGCTGAAGCCTTCCAGCTATAAGCCTGAGAAACTGCGCGCGCTGGTTGCGGCATCGCGGGGAGGCACGGAGGCGGACATCGCCCGTGCCGAAATGGCGCTGTCCGATGCGCTGGGCCGCTATATTCGCGACATGCGTAAACCGCCGCGTATCGACATGATCTACGCCGACGCCGCCGTGAAGCCTCGGAAGATCAAGCCCGACGCCGCGCTTCGGGCAGCCTCGATCCCTGTCTCATTTGGTGACTATGTGGCGACGATGGGGTGGATGAGTCCGCATTATGTGCGGATGCGCGCGCTCATCGCCACCGCGCAGGCGCAGGGCGCGAGCCGCGCCGTGATCGAGCGGCTGCGGCTCAACCGCGAGCGGGCACGGGTGCTGCCCGGTCCTTATGTTCACCATGTCGTCGTCGATTCCGCCTCGGGGCGGCTCTGGTATTATGGTGGGGGCAAACAGCAGGGCACGATGAGGGTCGTGGTCGGCACCTATGAGACGCAGACACCAATGCTGGCCGGCATGATGACCTGGGCGATTCTTAATCCCTACTGGAACGTGCCGGACTATCTGACGCAGAACAAGATTGCGCCCAAAGTTCTGGCGGGCCAGTCCCTGAAGTCCTTGAAGATGGAAGTTCTCTCGGACTGGACCCAGAATGCCCGCGTCATCGACCAGCGGTCGATCGACTGGCGTGCGGTGGCCAATGGCTCGGTTGTGCCACGTGTGCGCGAGCTGCCGGGGCCGGCCAATTCCATGGGCCGCGTCAAGTTCATCTTCCCCAATGATGAGGGCATCTATCTGCACGATAGCCCGGCGCGGGATCTCTTCACCAAGCCGGACCGGCATTTTTCCAATGGCTGCATCCGGCTGGAGAATGCGCGCGAGCTTGGGCAGTGGCTGCTGGGCACGCCCATTCCCGCTTCATCGCCCAAGAACCCCGAGCATCCGGTTGCGCTGCGCGTTCCCGTACCGGTCTATGTGACCTATTTAACGGCAATCGAGGACAAGGGCCGCGTGGCGTTCCTCAACGATATCTATCAGCGCGACGGTGGCTGATCTTGCCTGAGTTGCGGTGAGGTAACTCAGGTCTGAACAGGCAGCTCGAACTTTTCGATCACCCAGTCCTCGGCCTGCGCGCCGCCGATCCATTCCTGCATGAACGGGTGTGAGACCACCGCCTGCATATAGGGCAGTGCAAAACGCGCGACGGGAATGGAGTAAGTGATGAAGCGTGTCACCACCGGCGCGTACATGATGTCCGCCGCGCCGAAGCTGCCGAAGAGAAACTCGCCATCCCGCCCGTAACGCGCGCGGGCCTGTGCCCAGAGCTCCAGGATGCGGGAGACATCGGCCATCACTTCCGCGCTTTTTTCGCTCGGGGGGTAGATGGCGCGGATGTTCATCCCGCATTCGCGGCGCAGAGCAGCGAAGGAGGAGTGCATCTCCGCCGCCATGGAGCGGGCCATGGCGCGCGCTTCGACATCCGCGGGCCAGAAGCGGTCACCGCCCGATTTCTCGTTCAGATATTCGATGATGGCGAGGCTGTCCCACACCACCGTATCGCCGTCCCACAGGATCGGGACTTTGCCCGATGACGGCGCGAATTCGTCGCCCTCGCGCCGCCGGTCCCAGTCGGCATCATAGAGCGGCACCACCGCTTCATCGAAATGAAGGCCGGACTGGCGGGCGGCGAGCCAGCCGCGCAGGGACCAGCTTGAATAGGTCTTGTTGCCGATGAAGAGCTTCATGTCGGGAGGACTACGCGTGCCGGGCGCCGCCCGCAAGCGCTAGCGCTTCAGGCACCTGTCCCGGCACGCAGCGCATCCATGATCTGCCGGATGGGGGATATGTCGTAGCCTGCTCGGGACGCGATGCCGGCGATGTCCTCCGGATCGTCTCCGGCACGGGCACGGGCGAGGGCCCAGAGCAAGGTGCTGCGCGTGCCCGAGCGGCAATAACATAGCGTCTTGCCCCCATCATGGCCTGCTTCATTCTCCGCCAGCGCTTTGTCGAGCGCGTCGATCTGCCAGGGCGCGAACCCTGCATGCGTGACGGGAATGGCGACATAGGCGATGCCCGCCGCCTGTGCCGCCGCCGCGATATCCTCACCGGGGGTCTGGTCGGACGTTTCGCCTTCGGGCCGGTTGTTGACGATCAGCGTGACGCCGAGCGCCCGCGCGTCCGCGACCGTATCGACACCAATTTGCGGTGCGACATAGATGGCATCGGTAAGGGGCTTGAGCATGTGCTGTTCTCCGTCTGACGAGGCCTATGCCCTAAGCCGGAGGAGCCGCGCCGGGCAAGCTATTCCACCGGTATATGTGTGCTTTCCGCCGTGTCGGCGCGCGCCGCGGCACGTCGTTCGGCCGCCTGACGCGACCACATGCGCGCATAGAGCCCGTTTTGAGCCAGCAGCGCGGCATGGGTGCCGCTTTCCGCGATCCGACCCTGCTCAAGGACGATGATACGGTCGGCATGGACGATGGTGGAGAGGCGGTGGGCGACGATGAGCGTTGTGCGCCGCGCGGCGACCGCGTCCAGCACGTCGAGGATCGCGGCCTCCGTCTGGCTGTCCAGCGCGCTCGTGGCCTCGTCGAGAATCAGGATGGGCGGGTCCTTGACGAGGGTGCGGGCAATAGCGACGCGCTGCTTTTCCCCGCCCGAGAGCTTGAGCCCGCGCTCGCCTACGCGGGTTTCATAGCCTAGCGGCTGGGCGGTGATGAACGGTTCGATCGCCGCTCCGCGCGCTGCCGCCTCGATGTCCGCCCGGCTCGCGCCGTCTCGCCCATAGCCGATATTATAGCCGATGGTGTCGTTGAAGAGCACCATATCCTGAGGGACAATGCCGATCGCGGCACGCAGCGAGGCCTGCGTGACCTGCGCGATATCCTGCCCGTCGATAAGGATGCGGCCGGCATTCACATCGTAAAAACGATAGAGCAGCCGCGCGATGGTGGACTTGCCCGCGCCCGAAGGGCCGACGATCGCGACAGTATCCCCCGCCGGTACGGTGAAGCTGACTCCGCGCAAGATCTCGCGTTCCGCATCATAGCCAAAACGCACATCCTCGAACCGGATTTCCCCTTGCGCGACGACGAGTGGACGGGCGCCGGGCGGGTCCACCACTTCCGCGCCAGTATCGATCAGGCGGAACATCGCCTCCATGTCGATCAGCCCTTGCCGGATGGTGCGGTAGACAAAACCCAGCATGTCCAGCGGGCGGAAGAGCTGGGCCAGCATGGTGTTGACCAGCACGACGTCGCCGGTGGTGAAAACGCCCCGGCTCCAGCCCCAGACGGTGTAGGCCATGGCGCCGGCCATCATGAGATTGGTGATGAACGCCTGACCGATATTGAGCCAGGCGAGGCTGTTCTCGCTTTTCAGCGCGGCGCGCGCATAGGCGGTGATCGCCGCGCCGTAGCGATTGCCCTCGCGCTCTTCCGCGCCGAAATATTTGACCGTTTCAAAGTTCAGCAGGCTGTCGACGGCATGGGCAACGGCATTGGTGTCGAGATCGACCATGTCGCGGCGGAGCTGGTTGCGCCATTCGGTAACGGCACGGGTGAACCAGATATAGGCGGCCACCATGGCAAGCGTCGCGACGACCATGCCGGGGCCGAACTTCACGAAGAAGATGATGCAGACGGCAACCAGTTCCAGGACGGTCGGCGCGATGTTGAACAGCAGGAAATAGAGCATCGTATCAATGCTCTTGGTCCCGCGCTCGATGACCTTGGTGACGCCGCCGGTCTTGCGATCGAGATGAAAGCGCAGCGAGAGTCTATGAAGATGGCGGAAAACAGCCTCGGAGAGGCGCCGCGTCGCATCCTGCCCCACGCGCTCGAAAATGACGTTGCGAAGATTCTCGAACAATACCGAGCCGAAGCGCGCCGCCGCATAAGCGGCGACCAGTGCCATGGCGAGGGCGACGGCCGGCTCCATGCCCGGCGTCATGCGGTCGACCGCGGCCTTGTAGGCGAAGGGCATGAGCAGCCCTACACCCTTGCCGATCAGCACCAGCACCATTGCGATGATGACGCGCGCCCGCATTCCCGGCGCATGTTCTGGCCAGAGATAAGGGAGGAAGCGCCTGAGCGTCGCCCAAGCGGGTGGCGCGTCAACAGGCTTGCCGGCACTGTCTGCAAGGGGTGGGGACATGAGTGTGGCGGTCAGCCCCGTGCGGTTGTGCCAGGCGGCACGACGAAGCCGAGCGGGTTGGTCGCCAGTGCCTTCTGCCGGATCGTCGCCTCGATGGCGGCATATTCCGCCTCCATCTCCTCCGTGACGGACGCGCGGGTATCCTCCAGCGCGGCGCGGAAATGCGCCATGGATACGGCCTCAATATCCAGCGACTCGCGCAGCGCGTTGAGGCCGGCGCGGCGCACCAGATCCTCCAGATCCGCGCCGGTGAAGCGCGGCGTATCGCGCGCCAGCTCATCCAGATCGACATCCTGCGCGATCGGCATCCGCGCGGTGTGGATTGCGAGAATGCGCCGCCGGCCGCTTTCGTCCGGCACGGTCACATAGACGAGTTCGTCGAACCGGCCGGGGCGGATCAGCGCGGGATCGATGAGATTGGGCCGGTTGGTTGCGCCGATGACGACGACGGATTGCAGCTCCTCCAGCCCGTCCATCTCCGCCAGGATGGTGTTGACCACCCGCTCGGTCACCTGCGGCTCGCCAAACCCGGCGCCCCGCGCGGGGACAAGGCTGTCCAGCTCGTCGATGAAGATGACCGTGGGCGCCACCTGCCGCGCACGGGCGAACAGACGGGCAATCTGCTGCTCGCTCTCGCCATACCATTTGGAGAGCAGATCGCTCGACTTGGTGGCGATGAAGTTTGCCTCCGCCTCCCGCGCGACAGCCTTGGCCAGCAGGGTCTTGCCGGTGCCTGGCGGACCATAAAGCAGAAAGCCCTTGGCCGGACGAATGCCGATGCGGCGGAACGCGTCCGGGTCTTTCAGGGGCAGTTCTATGCCTTCCTGCAGCCGGCGGCGCGCGTCATCCAGGCCGCCAATATCCTCCCAGCTCACATTGGGTGCCTGCACCATCACTTCGCGCATGGCGGAGGGTTGCACGCGCTTGAGCGCCGCGAGAAAATCATCCCGGGTGACGCGCAATTCCTCCAGTACCTCGGGCGGGATCGTGCCTTCCTCAAGGTTGAGCTTGGGCATGATGCGGCGCACCGCCTCGATCGCCGCCTCGCGGGTCAGCGCGGCAAGATCCGCGCCGACAAAGCCGTAGGTGACGCGGGCCAGCACCCCCAGATCGACACCGGGGTCGAGCGGCATGGCGCGGGTGTGGATGCCCAGAATCTCCTTACGGCCGCGCTCGTCCGGCACGCCTACGATGATCTCGCGGTCGAACCGGCCGGGGCGGCGCAGCGCTTCGTCAATTGCCTCCGGCCGATTGGTCGCGGCGATGACGACGAGGTTGGCGCGGCTCTCCAGCCCGTCCATCAGCGTCAGAAGCTGGGCGACAAGGCGCTTCTCCGTCTCGCCCTGCACCTGACCGCGCTTGGGCGCGATCGAATCGATCTCGTCGATGAACAGGATGGACGGCTGGGATTTGGTTGCCGCCTCGAAGATCTCGCGCAGCTTTTTCTCGCTCTCGCCATAGGCCGATCCCATGATCTCCGGCCCGTTGATGAGGAAGAAGGCGGCGTCGCTCTCATTGGCGACGGCGCGGGCAAGGCGTGTCTTGCCGGTGCCCGGCGGGCCGTGCAGCATCACCCCGCGCGGCGGCTCCACGCCGAGGCGCTGGAACAGCTCGGGATAGCGCAGCGGCAGCTCCACCATCTCGCGAAGCTGATCGATTGTTTCGGCCATGCCGCCAATATCATCATAGGTCACATCGGCCCGGCGGGCGTCGCGCGCTTCCTCATATTCCGGGCGAAGCTCCACCTCGGTCGATGCGTCGATATGGACGATGCCGCGAGGCACCGTGGAGACAACGACAAGCCGGACCTCCTGCAGCGCGTAGGCGGGCGCGGGCATCATCCGCCGCAGGCCGGGCGGCATCTCGCCATGGTTGACCTGCTGCTGGCCCGCCGTCGCCACCACGTCACCAGCGACCACGGGTCGACCGGCGAACACGCGCTTCAATCCATCGGGATTGCCATGGAGGCGCAGATTCTCCTGCGCCGGAGCAAGAACAACGCGCTGCGCGACGCGCGATTCCGCCTTGCTCACCGAGACATAGTCGCCCGAGCCGACGCCGGCATTGGCGCGCTGAAGGCCATCGAGCCGCAAAACGTCCAGCCCTTCATCTTCCTCATAGGAGTGGACGACGCGGGAGGCGGTGGTGCGCTTGCCGGCAATTTCCACCACATCGCCCTCGGCAAGGCCAAGCTCGGCCATCACGCCGCGCGGCAGGCGGGCAATGCCGCGCCCGCTATCCTCGGGGCGTGCATTGGCGACCTGGATTTTGCGTCCTTTCGTCGGGGTGGCTTCGCCGTCGGCCATGTCCGCTCCTTGCTGGCTTGGTCGGGGCCGGCTGTCGATCCGGCCCGCTACTGAACAGGTGCAAAGATAGGGAGTGTCGGGAGGATGACAATCCACTCGGACGGTCTCTCCTGCGGGGGACGGAGAAGCTCATGAAAGGATTGCATCTATTCATCGCGAAGGGGCTTGGCGAAGGGCGGGTGTATCGTGCATGATTGTGCAACGCAGCGAAGCGGGAGGGACAGAGACAGATCATGCGTCGATTGCCGCCTCTCACGGCCCTGGAGGCCTTTGTGCAGGTCGCGCGCACTGGCTCTGTCAAGGGCGCGGCGGAAGAGCTGGCGCTCTCCACACCCGCGCTCAGCCGCCGGATTCAGGCGCTGGAGCGCTATCTCGGCACGGTGCTGTTCGATCGCAAACATCAACAGATTGAGCTTAATCCGGAGGGGCGCCGCCTGCTTGCGGAGATTGCCCCCGCGCTTGACGCGCTGGGCGCGGCGGTCGAATCGATGAGCGGACCGCAGCGGCCGATGCGGGTGCGCCTTGGTGTGATGCCGCTCTTCGCCACGCAGCGGCTGATGCCCCGGTTGGGTGAGCTGCGCGCGGCGCATCCCGCTATCCATCTCGATATCGATACCAGCCCGAACGCGGTAACGCGGCTGGGCGATGGTCTCGACGCGGCAATCGTGCTCGCCATCGATTCCGATCCGTTGCTCTATACCCGCTCGCTCGACAGTGACGAAATCATGCTGATCGCCGCGCGAGATCGGCTGGAAGGGCCGCGTGCGCTCCACGATCCAGCCGAGATCGCCGATGAGACGATCCTTATCCACCGCGATATGGCGACCAATTTCGATCGCTGGAAGCTCGCGTTCGATCTGCCCGAGCTCCAGCCGGCGGCGTTCGATTATTATGATAGCGGCCCGCTGATGCTGGAAGCGGCAGCGCAGGGCATTGGCATCGCGGTAATGCATGGGCGCCATCTTCACCGTTCGCAGGATGGGCGCATAGGCCAGCTTTTTGGCGAACGACGGGTAGAAAGCCCCTATCGCTATTATTTCGTGTGCCGCCCCAGAGCGCTGGAGCAGCGTGCGGTCCGCATCTTCCATGACTGGGTGCTTGCCGCCGAAATCTGAGCGGGCGATGCGGTTTCTTCTCCCGGAACCATCGGGAAATTGGCCTGTTCGCACAGCATTTTCCATTTCCCCTTTTCTCCGCGCCTGCCAGCAATTAGGGAGGGGTTACCCAGTTGATTTGCCGCTTCGAGGTTATGCGCCAGCACAGTTCCGCCATTATCGAACGGGCCTCTCGTGCGTCCGACTATGTCCGCTTCCTCCAGGCCTGGATGCGACGGCCGCGACAGAACGGGTCGATAGTACCGAGCAGCCAGTATCTCGGCCGGATGATGGCCGCGCAGATTGATCCGCAGGGCGGCAATGTGATGGAGCTGGGCGGCGGCACGGGCGCGCTCACGCGGGAGATTCTTGCCACCGGCCTCCCGCCCGAGCGGCTGGAAGTGGTCGAGATCAATCAGGCCTTTGCAAATAATCTGCGCCGCGCCTTCCCCGCTGTGTCGATATTGGAAACGCCGGCACAGGCCGTCGCGGCCGATGCCCGGGGCGGGCAGGGCGGTTATCAGGCGATCATTTCCGGCCTGCCGATGCTCTCCATGAGCAAATCGTTGCAGCGGGCGATCATGAGCGAGGCGTTCAAGCTGCTGATGCCAGGCGGCGCGCTCATCCAGTTCACTTACTCGATCCGCCCGCCCATATCGGCGGAGGTCTACGAACCACTTGGCCTTTCAGTGCGTCGGGTGGGCCATATCGTGCGGAATTTTCCGCCGGCGACAGTATTTCGCTTCTCCCGCGAGGGGGAATGAGCCCGGGCCGCGCCAGCGGCTTCCCCCGGCGTGATGCGTGGCTTAAGGGAGCGTTCCATGCAGCGCTTTGATGTTCTTGTTTCCGGCGGCGGCCTTGTCGGCCTGACACTCGCCATTGCCCTCGCGCGCTATGGTGTTGCTGTCGCCGTGGTTGATCCCGCTGATCCCGCGGAGACGATGGCGCCCGGTTTTGACGGACGCGTCTCGGCGATCGCGAGCGCGAGCTGGCGGATGTTTGGCGCGCTCGGTATCGCGGAGCATCTGGAGGGCAAAACCTGCCCGATCGACCGGATCTGGGTGAGCGAGGGGCTGGGCGCCGGCGCGCTGGACTTTGCGCCGGACGCCGATGACGGCGCACTTGGCCAGATGGTGGAGAACCGGGAATTGCGCCGGGCCATCGCGGCGGCCGCCGCCGCCACGCCGGGGATCACGCGCTTCCAGCCGGACCGGATCATGAGCATCGAGCGTGATGCCCATCGCGTCACGGCGCGCCTTGCCGGCGGCGCGGATGTGACTGCCAGCCTGCTCGTTGCGGCGGAAGGCAGGCGCAGCCCCACACGTGAACTGGCGGGCATCACCGTCGCACAATGGTCCTATCCGCACCGCGCGCTGGTGACCGCGATTGACCATGAGCGGCCGCACGGCAACACCGCCTATGAGATCTTCTACCCCGGCGGTCCGTTCGCGCTGTTGCCGATGCAACCGGGCACGCGCTCGGCGATCGTCTGGACTGTGCCGGAGAGCCATGCCGCCGCGATGCTCAAGCTGCCGCCGGCCGCATGGCTGGCCGAAGCGGAGAAGCGCATGGGTGATTTTCTCGGTGACATTCGTCTTGCCGCGCCGATGCAGAGTTATCCGCTCGGCTATCATCGCGCCGCGCGCATCATCGATGATCGTCTGGCGCTGGTTGGCGATGCGGCTCATGCCATTCACCCCATTGCCGGGCAGGGCGTCAATCTGGGCTATCGGGATGCCGCCGCGCTTGCCGAAGTGGTGGTGGAGGGAATGCGGATGGGGCTGGAGCCCGGTGACGCGCAGCTTCTCGCCCGCTATCAGCGCTGGCGCGCGCTCGATGCGATGAGTGTCACGCTGATGATGGATGGGCTGGTGCGCCTGTTCGATATGCCCGGCCGGCTTCCCTCGCGGGTACGGGCATTGGGCCTTGGCGCGGTCCAGCGGCTGGGGCCGCTCAAGCGCCGCTTCATGGCCGAGGCCCGTGGCGAAAGTGGCCCGCGCCCGCGCCTGCTCCTTGGCCATCCGCTTTGAATAAGTCTTGATCCTCACGCCAGAGACATATGCGCTGCTGGCTGCCGCGGCGTTGTTGGCCGGTTTCATCGACGCGATATCAGGCGGTGGTGGGCTCATCACCGTGCCGGCTCTGCTGGCGAGTGGCGTTCCGCCCGTGCAGGCGCTCGCGACCAACAAGCTTCAGTCCGTCTTTTCGCTGGTGGCCGCCTTTTGGCGCTATCTGCGTGGCGGGTTGATCGACGTGCGGCGCTATCTCGACCTTGCCGCATTCGTCTTCCTCTGCGCGATGGCCGGCGCATGGCTGGTGCAGCGCGTTCCCTCTGCTGCGCTTGGCAAGATCATGCCGGTGCTCATCATCGGCGTTGTCCTCTATATGCTCCTGTCCCCGCGCATGACGGATGAAGACGCGCATAGGCCCCGCCTCGGTATCAGGGGCTATGCCCCCGTCGGTGGCACGATCGGTTTTTATGACGGCTTTTTCGGGCCGGGGGCGGGCAGCTTCTTCACCACCAGCCTTGTCGCGCTGCGCGGCATGGGCCTGCGACGCGCGGCGGCCCATACCAAGCTGTTCAACCTGGCCAGCAACGGGGCCAGCGTCCTCATCTTCGCGGCTTCGGGCAAGACGCTCTGGCTGCTCGGCTTCATCATGGCTGCGGGGTCGATGACGGGTGCGTGGATCGGCGCGCATGTCGCCATCCGGCATGGTGCCGCAGTGATACGGCCGCTGCTCATCCTCGTCTCGCTCGCGCTAACCGCGCGGCTGATCTGGCAGAATTTCGTTTAGCCTCGTGAACTTGTCATTGCAGGGTTGCCTGCTTGCCGCCATCACCGCGCCGGTAGAAATGCATGAGCTGGACTGCCAGCGCACATCGTTCGGTTAACCGGTCGGCTTCCAGCAGTGCTTGCTTGGCGGCGCGATCGAACGGCGCGACCTGCGCGATCGCATTCACGAATGTTTCGTCGTCCAGCCGAACGACCGCATCCCAATCCACCGCATAGCCGAGATGATCGGCGAAACGTCGCGCCTCCATCTCCAGATCCGCGCGCTCGGCCATGGAGAGAATGCCGGGATCATCCTCTTCCGGAGGCATTGGATCAGCCTCGACCTGACGGAAGGGCGTGGTCACATCCAGCTCTCGTCGCACGCGGAAGCGGCTTTCGCCGGCGAGAATGATGTTGAAGCGGCCATCGTCGAGCGCTTCCACCTCGATAACACGGCCGATACAGCCGATGTCGAACAGTGGCGAGGGGTCTTCCTCCTCGCGCGGCTGGATCATGCCGATGCGCTGGTCCTTTGCCATCACCTCGCGCATCATGGCGCGGTAGCGTGGCTCGAAAATATGCAAGGGCAGGTGCATCCGCGGAAACAGAATGACGCCCCCGAGCGGAAAGATGGCGAGCTTGCGGATGAGTGCGGCTCCCGGGAGGGCTCAGACGAAGAGAATTGCCGAAAGGCGCCGGCGCTGCGCCGCGACCCAGGGGTCTTCCAGCCCGACCACTTCAAAAAGCTGGAGGAGCTGGGCACGCGCCTTGCCATCCTCCCAGGAGACATCGCGCCTGATGCTCTCCAGCAGCGCATTAGCTGCGCCATCGCGGTCGCCCGCCGCCATCAGCGCGCCGGCCAGTTCGATACGGGCGGCATGGTCATCCGGGTCGGCGTCCAGGCGTGCCCTGAGGGGGGCGAGATCCTCCGCCGGTATGGCCGAACGGGCGAGGGCGATGGCGGCACGGGCGCGATCGATCGCAGGGTCGCCGGCCACGCCCTCCGGTAAGGTGGCGAGCAGGGTCTCGGCCTCGTCGCTCCGGCCGAGCGCGGCGAGCGCGCGGACATGGCCGCCAACCACCTGTGGATTGTCCGCCGCCATCGCACCGATCTGGGTGAATATGCCCAGTGCGCGCTCCGCATCGCCGCTGGCCAGCACCTCCTCGCCCATGGCGATGAGCGGTGCGAGATCCTGCTCGGCCCGGCCCGCCTCACTCTCGATAGGAAGCTGGGTGAGGATCTGGTCGAGCATCTGGCGATACTGGCTCTCTGTCCGCGCCTGCGAGAGATCGGCGACGGGCTGGCCCTGAAACACCGCATAGACAGTGGGGATGGACTGCACGCGGAACTGGCTGGCGATGAAGCGATTCTCATCGACATTGATCTTGACGAGACGGACACCGCGATCGGCATATTCCGCTGCGATCTTCTCGATCACCGGCGAGAGCTGCTTGCAGGGGCCGCACCACTCCGCCCAGAAATCGACAAGCACTAAAGCATTCTGCGACGGGTCGATCACATCTCGTCGGAAATCGGCGACAGCCTGCTTGTCCTGTTCCGTAAGCCCCAGCGTCGCCACCTGTCGTCTCCTTCCAAAACTACTCGCACGGGCTGATGTCCATGCGGGAAGCACGCAATATGGGGCAGGCTGCCCCGCCTCCGCAAGAGCGGGACGAAATCTTGCCGCTGATGCGGAAAAGGGGCTTGCCGACCTACAAGGGCGATGCTAGTTGCGCGCCTCACCCGTCGCCGGCCAGCCCGCGCGACCGCCAGAGCGGGCGTAGCTCAGGGGTAGAGCACAACCTTGCCAAGGTTGGGGTCGAGGGTTCGAATCCCTTCGCCCGCTCCAAAAACTTCAAGAAAATCAGTGGGTTATACAAGGTCGCGAAAGCGGCCTTCTTTCATTTTTGGGCTGGGCTACAACCGGGCTACAACGCATTCCAAGGTATGAGCGAGCCGGAGTCCCCAAAGTCGTTCATCGGAGCAGTGCGGTAGCATCGGCGAAGGGCTGGTTAAGCCCCGGCTTTCACGCTCCTTCGTGATACCGAACCGTCGTTGACATTGCTTCGACCAGTGACCGTAAAGCGCCTCCGATTATCTCACCATACCCCTGATCTTGCGCGGGATCGCCGCCCACGGGGCCTCTCCAATGGCTTGTCTGGTCGGGGTCCACCCATCTTCCCGCAACGGCATCGAACGGATTTTTCCGCCGCCGGACAAGCCGACTTTGCATCGCGAAACAAAAAAGCCGTCCGCCGCCGTCTGCCACTTCGTTCCGCCCTTCGGGTGCGGGCCGGTCGTCCCTCGTCCGGGTGACAGCCATCGAGGCCGCGATGGGCGCGGTCCCGAAGCAAGAAAGGACTAACGACATGATCTGCGGAAACTTCAAGGCAACCGATCGCGGCTTCCACGGTGAAATCCGGTTTTTCGGCACCAGCGAAAAGGTGGAAATCCTCCGGGTCGACGACAAGGCGAGCGACAAGTCGCCCGACTATCGCATCGTTGCCGCCGACGATGAGAGCATCGAGTTCGGTGTCGGCTGGCTCAAGTCCGCCAGGGACGGAAAGCCTTACGCTTCATTCAATCTCAATCCGGTCCTAGCGCCGGACGTTCATCTTCGGCTTGTCTCGACCAAGGTAACCGGCAAGTTCGAGTTGAAAGTCGACTGATCGCGAGAGCGTCCCGTCAGTAAGGCGGGGCGCTCTCAATTTTCGACAAAGGATCTGCGCCGGGTGAAACCGTATCGGCCGTCGTGATCTGGCGGGACCGATCGAAAGCGAGATCGGCCTTGGGGCCGCGCCGGCGCCATGCGGCAGCTTCCTGTGCGTCGCCATGACGGCGTGATCGTCGCCAGGGACAGCCTCCATGTGGTCTTGCGCACTGTAGACCGGATGGCAGATTTTTCGGGCTTTGCCGGGAGCGTCATCTCTCCCGTCCTGCCTGCGTGACCGCCCCTCGCGGCCTCTCTCGTGGCTGTTCTGACCGGGGCCACCTGTCGGCGCAACGGCGCCGGGCCGCTTTTTTCCGCCGTGCTGGCGCGCTTTGCATCGCGAAGCAAAAAAGCGGCCCTTCGGCCGTCCGATGGCCGCAAGCCCACCCCGCCGCGCGAGCGCGACAGGAACCCCGAGCCAGCGGTGCGCCGCCGAATGTTCCCGGTCCCTGAACCGCCACGAGGCCGCATGGAGCGGTCCCGAAGCAGGAAAGGACGAACAAGATGCTCGAATATCTCCGCACGGTGCTGGCCGAATTTGCGATTACCACCGTCAACGTCACAACGCTGGACGATATGTATGAGGCGGCCACCCTTGTCGCCGTCGATCGCTTCGGGATCGTCCTTGCGGTCAAGCACAGGCATGTAGCCATTTGCCTTCCATGGAACACTGTCTTTGAGATCGAGATCGAGGAATAACCGGCAGACTGCAAGAGCGTCTCGCCAGCGATGGCGGGGCGCTTTCTTCTTTCATAAAGCAGCGTGCGCCATCGACCGTCGTGTCGGCCCGGTGGCCGAGCCGGTATCCCGGCGATCATTTTCTTGAGTGGGAATCAGGGCGCTCCGCCCCCGCTCCCCAGCAACAACAATCGGCCGGACCGGGTTGGCGCCAGGGCGCCCGTCCGCACCACTCCGGCAGATTCTTGCTGCCCCCCACACCCCCGGCTGCTCGACGCGAAGGCAGGAGCGATGGCCCAGCCATCGCCCTGCTGGCGATTTGAAGAAAGGAAAGCAGTCATGGACAATATCAGGCACGGCGACGGTGGCAGCGCCCAATACTGGCAGGAGCGCCGCGAAGCCTTCGCCTTGATCCGCGAGGCAGAGGAAGCCGGGGAGCGCATGAAGAACGCGCCGCTCTATATTCATGGCGGTTACGACGAGGACGGGGACGTGATCCCGATCGAGAACCTGGAACCCTGCGACGACTTTGAGGACGCTATCCAGCGGCTTCTGGCAAACGAAACGGCGGTGAGCATCCTTGTCGCCCAGGAGCGCATGGAAATCCACGGCCGGACCTTGTGGGATGTGGTGGCGGTTCTGGAGGCGCGGGCCTATCCCGAAACCTGGGGGCCGGACGACGATTAAAGCCGCGACGGGCTGGCAGACGGTGAACGCCGTCTGCCAGTCCCGCCATCACGGCCAGCGCCGGATGGCCGCTGGCCGGCGGCTCCCGCCGCCGTCTTTGCTGGCGCGGCGTTCAGGAATCCCCGC
>JAMHVU010000115.1:0-4591 GCA_035911355.1 Sphingobium sp. | reverse complement strand
GCAACGGCAGTCAGGGATCTATGTTTTCGCCCTCGGCGAGTTGCAGGTATATCAGGGCGACAAGAACGTAGCCTTGGGGGCATCTGTAAGCGCAAACAGCGTCACTCCGCCGCTGCCGGTCAATTTCAACCCGGCGTTCTTAACCGATGGGCTGCGCGGAACGCAGAAATTTGTCGAATTGCCGGAATGGCTCGCGTCGCTTTCGCGGCGGCGCGAAGTATTGGCTGAAATCGAGCGAGCGCGAGCCGGCCTAGCCGCGCGCCAACCGGCTTTGGCCCGCACAATCGCTTGGTCGACGGCGGGCGCGATGGGTGCTGTCGTGCTGGGCACCCTGGCCGTTTTTTACCGCGCGCGCCGCATCCAAGCCCGCACCGTCATGGCGTTGCAACGGCGGATCGCAGGCGATCTTCACGACGAAATCGGGAGTAACCTCGCCAGCATCGCGATGCTCACCGAACTGAGCCAAAGACAAAGTGCGGGGCTTCCGGCGCAAGACATCGAAGAGATCCGCCGTCTGGCCACCGAATCGGCGGCGGCGATGCGCGACATTGTGTGGTTGATTCAGCCCGGGCCACATGACGCGCCACGCCTCGCCGACCGGCTCCGCGCAGCGGCCAAACGGCTGCTCAACGGGGTGGAATGGAACTTTCAAATTGTCGGATTGGAGCAGGCTCCGTCGCTTGATGTGCAACGGCACCTGCTCCTCGCCTTGAAGGAAATGCTTCACAACGTGCTCCGCCATGCCGGCGCACACCGCGTCGAAATCAGCCTCACCGTATGCGACCAACGTTTCGTGCTCGAGGTGCGTGACGACGGCCGCGGCGGAGCAGGAACGTCGTCAGGTGATGGCCATGGACTCATGAGTCTCCGGCACCGCGCAGAGCTGCTCGGCGGAGCACTCCATTTCGAAAGCCGTCCCGGGAAAGGCACCCAAGTATCGCTCAACGGCTCTCTTCTCACGGGCCCCAAACCGTCCCCATGACAATTTCAACCAAGCAAGCCGTCTGGCTCATCGAAGACAACCCCACGCTGCGGCAGACCGTCGCGCGCGCAATCTCTGCGATCGCGGACTTTCAATGCGCCGCCCAATTTCAGCGTTGCGAGGATGCGCTGGCCCAACTTGGTGAATTTCCCGAATCGGCGCCGGCCATCCTTGTGCTCGACGTCGGTCTCCCGGGGATGAGCGGCATCGACGGCATTGCTTTGTTAAAAAAGGCAGCGCCTAACGTGCAGATCGTCATTCTCACTGTCTTCGACGACGACGATAAGATTTACCGGGCGATCTGCGCGGGGGCCTCGGGATACCTGTTGAAGGGGGCGCCGCTGGATGAGTTGGCTGCCGCTCTATCCGAGGTCGGCCGGGGCGGATCGCCGATGACGCCGCGCGTCGCCCGCCGCGTGCTGGAGATGTTCTCGAAACTGGCACCACGCGAGTCGAATGACGTCGGTCTGTCTCCACGCGAACGTCAGATCATCGAAGGCATGGCCGACGGCCTGACCAACAAAGAAATCGCCGACCGGCTCGGGCTGAGCGCGCACACCACCGACGGCTACACGCGCGCGATTTATGAGAAACTCCACGTCAACTCGCGCAGCGGTGCCGTCGCCAAGGCGATGCGCGAGCGACTCTTTTAGGACGAAGATTCCTGACACCATTCTCCGATGAAAAACACCTTGTTGCTCTTAGTAACCCTGACGTTGGCGTCGGGGCAGATCGGCGCAGCAGCGACCGCATCGGCGCGTCCGCCCAATATCATCTACATTCTCGCGGACGATCTCGGCTACGGAGACCTTGGCTGCTATGGCCAAAAGAAGTTCGCCACGCCGAACATTGATAGAATGGCCCGCGAGGGGCTGCGATTCACGAGCTTCTACGCGGGATGCACGGTGTGCGCGCCGTCGAGGTCCGCGCTGCTTACCGGACAGCACACGGGCCATACGCCGGTGCGGGGCAATGCGGAGGTGATGCCCGAGGGGCAGGCGCCGTTGCCGGCCGCGGCAGTGACGATTCCGGAGGTATTACATCGCGCAGGTTACGTCTCCGGCGCGTTCGGCAAATGGGGCTTGGGATTCGTCGGGACCGAAGGGGATCCACTCGCACAAGGGTTTGACCGCTTCTTCGGCTACAACTGCCAACGCTTCGCGCACCGCTACTATCCGCCTTACCTCTGGGACGGAGGGCTGCAGGTTTTTCTGCCCGGCAACGACATGCGGGCCAAGTCCACCTATGCGCCGGACGTGCTCCATGCCGAGACGCTGGAATTTATCCGGGCGAATCGGGAAAAACCTTTCTTCCTCTTCGTGGCGACGCCGATTCCGCACGCCGAAATGCAGGCCCCAGACGATGAGATTCTCGCCGATTTTAGAGGCCGTTTTCCTGAGAAGCCGTTCCCCGGGATTGTGCCGGGACCATGGGGTGGCGAAGCCAACTACGGACCGCGCGCCGCGCCCGGCGGATACGCGGCCCAGGCGCAACCACGGGCGACTTTTGCCGCAATGGTCACGCGACTGGATCGACAAGTGGGCGAGCTTCTCCGGCTTCTCGACGATCTGGGGATCGCGGAAAACACGCTCGTAATGTTCACTAGCGACAATGGTCCGCACACCGAGGGCGGGCACGATCCGGATTTCTTCGCGAGCAGCGGTCCGCTGCGCGGCACCAAGCGAGATCTCTACGAGGGCGGTATTCGTGTGCCAATGCTCGCGCGGTGGCCGGGAAGGATCGCGGCCGGGAGCGTGGTCCACACGCCCTTCGCGGCTTGGGATATTCTGCCGACGCTGGCCGAGTTGGGTGGCCTGAAAACACCGACTGCGAGCGACGGGGTTTCACTCGTGCCCACGCTACTTGGAAAGCCGGGGCAACAGGAGCATGCGTATCTCTATTGGGAATTCCGGGAACGAGCGCCTTGCCAGGCCGTGCGCGCCGGTCCGTGGAAAGCGATCCGCACGTTTGCGAGTGTGAAGCAGTCGGAGAAATTCGAGTTATATAATTTGACGGACGATTTGGGCGAGACGCGCAATGTCGCGAGCGAACAGCCGTTAATCGTGGAAAGGATGAGGCGGCAGATGGCGGAGGCCCACCGGTTCAACCCGAATTTTCCCCTGCCGTGCGATTTGTGAACCGGTGGTTCACGGCACGACATAGACCTCGATGAGCGCGACGCCGGAGGAGCCGTTTGCGTCGCTGACTGCTGCGGTGTAGCTGCCGGGAAGCAGCGTCACCAGCACGGCGGCATCGTTCGAACCTAGCGTGAGTGCGAACGCGCCCACGGCAGCGGTCGCGCCGGCGATGGCTGCCGCGTTGGTGACGCCCCAATTGTCGTTGGTTGCGACGACCGTGCCGGAGGAGTTTCCGATGCGAAGAACCGGGTCGGCAAGCGGGCGCTCGACACCGAAGCGTCCGAGGGCGGGACCGATGCCGCGAATGAGCAGCGTTTGTGGCGTCGTGCCGCTCACCACAAAGCCGGCGATGCCCGTCGCGGCGCCTGCGCCGACAGTGAGCCGTGACGAGAGGTTGACGAGTTGAGCGGTCCCGCGGTCGAGTTCATAGGTTTCGATTAGGCCGATGCGGCCGGCAGCGCGCCCCCCGGAGAGATGCACCGTATAAGATCCCGCGCCTACGCCGGCGATGAGTGCAGCGTCCGCACTGCCCTCTGCGAGCGGGAACGCGCCTCGGGCGGCGAACGCGTTGGCGAGGGCGTTGCGGTTGTCGGTGCTCCAGTCGTCGTTTTCGGCGAGTTTGGTTCCCTTGGCGTCGAACAACGAGAGTTTCGGATCTACGAGCGTGTCGGGCACGCCAAAGCCGGAAAGGCCGGGGCCGACACCGCGCAGGAGCACCGATTTGGTGCCCAATCCTGCGATTGAGAAGCCGACGATGAGGATGTCGTCACCCGTCGAAAGGGCGGCGCGCGTGGAGAGATTCGTGAGCCGCGCCGGCTCGGTGTCGGACAACGGGATCGGAGGGGTGAGGCGCATCACGGCTTCGTCGGCCTCGGTGATCGCGCCACGTTTGTAGAGGGCCACGACATTGGGGTAGGCGATGCCCGAACGAGCCCCCCGCCACGTCTCGCGCAGCGTGTCGCCGGTTGCGCTCAGTCGATCGAGTTGGGGCGCGATCAGAGTCGCGAGCACACGATCGGATTCGATGAATTCGACGACGCCCCGGCCCTGCACGGCATTGCGCAGCGCTCCGTGTCCGAACAGAGCGACGTTGGCGACACGTTCGAAACGCAGGATCACACTCTTGTCATCCCAGCCGTCGATTCCGCTGAATTCGCTCTTTACGGAATAGATGCGAACATTGCTGGCATCCTTGAATTCGACATAGGCTTCGGGCCCCGTGAGATGCTCGGGATTCAACGCGTAAAACCAGAGCGGTTCGGTCGTGCCTTCGACTTCGAGAATCCGGAAGTCGGAGTGTTGCGAAGTGAAGGCTTTGACCGAGCCGGTGAAATACCACCGGCCACCGCCCGAATGGCGGATTCGCAGCAGACTATGGGGTTGAGTCTCCCGGCGATTCCGCGGACTGGTCAGCGCCGGTGCGCGGTAAACCTGGCCGATATGCACGATGGAGTTTCGTCCGGCTTGCCAG
>JAMHVU010000114.1:0-17776 GCA_035911355.1 Sphingobium sp. | reverse complement strand
GAAAAGGAGAGCACGACGAGATCGGCCGGATCCTGACCGAGATCGGTCGGAACGGCGGCCTCGTCGAGCCCGTGGCTTTCCCGGAAGACGACATGCATCCTCGCCTCAGACCTCCGCTCCCACGCCGCTCAGCGCCGCCCGGATCGCCTCGGCGTCGATATCGCCGCGCTCCGCGATCACCACGAGCTGAGAGGCGCGCGGTCCCGCGCCCCAGGGCCGATCATACTGCGTCCGCGCGCGTTCGCCCACTGCCTGAACGAGAAGGCGCATGGGCTTGCCCTTGACGGCGACATGGCCCTTCACCCGCAGGATGCGCCGCTCCCGCGCGAGGCGCGTCACCGCCTCGGCGATCACCTCCGGCGCGGAAACCTCGGGCACATCGACCACGACGGAATCGAAATCGTCGTGCTCGTGCTCCTCCTCGCCGTCGTGATGCGAGGGCCGCGCCGCGAGATCCGCCTCCGCCGCCGCGTCGAGCCCGAGGATCACCCGCGCGTCGACCACGCCTTCGGTCACGGTCAGGATCGGCAGCGGCCGGGGCAGTTCCGCCTCGATCGCGGCCTTCGCCGCCGCCACGCCCTCCGGGCCTGCGAGGTCGGCCTTGGTGAGCAGAACGAGGTCGGCGCAGGCGAGCTGGTCCTCGAATACCTCCGAAAGCGGCGTCTCATGCTCCGGCGCGTCGGCGGGCACGGTCGTGTCGGGCGCGAAATGTCCCGAAGCGACGGCCTCGGCGTCGGCGAGCGTCACCACGCCGTCGACGGTGATGCGCGAGCGGATCGCCGGCCAGTCGAAGGCTTTCAGCAGCGGCTTCGGCAGCGCGAGGCCCGAGGTTTCGATCACGATATGGTCCGGGCGCTGTGGCAGCGCGAGAAGCCGCTCCATCGTCGGAATGAATTCGTCGGCGACCGTGCAGCAGATGCAGCCGTTCGCAAGCTCGACGATATTGGCTTCCGGGCAGTTCGCATCCGCGCATTCGCGCAGAAGCTCGCCGTCGACTCCCACCGACCCGAACTCGTTCACCAGCACCGCGAGTCGCCGCCCGCCGGGATTCGTCATCAGATGCCGGATCAGCGTCGTCTTTCCCGCGCCGAGGAAGCCGGTGACGATGGTGACGGGGATTTTCGCGAGATCGGTCATGGGGTCTCCGTTTCGAGGGGGGGCACGCGGGCGATGGAATTGCGGCGGAAGACGAGCGGCTGTTCGCGCCAGGGCATGAGCCCGTCGGAGGTCGCCGCGTAGGCCGCGGCGCCCGCGAGAATGTCGGGGGGATCGGTGGCGGGATCGAGGTCGCCATAGACGTAGGTCCAGCGTCCCGGCCCGGCCAGGGCGATCGCGCAGCCCCGCGAGCAGGCCGAGAGGCATTCCACCCCGCGCAGCGCCATCCCGGCGGGCAGGTGGCCGGCTTCGAGCGCCGCGAGCATCGTCGCGCCGGGGCGCGCCTCCCCGCCCGCCCAGTCCTCCCGGCGGCAGGTAACGCAGACCAGCAGCGTGGTTCGGCCTCCGGCCTCCGCGCCCATCCCTCAGGCTCCCTCGTTCCGGTCGGGGCATGGCCAGCGGGGCGGCGCACGACGCCACCCGTGCCGGATCGTGGAACACCCCGCCCACCCGTCGCAATGCCCTGGCAGGTCTCCCGGCTCGCGGATCCCGGGGCGTCGCCCCTTCGAACGCCGGCCTTCCCGGCCCCGGCAATCGGCGGGCCAGTGGATCGGCGCTCTCTCCGGTCACGGTCGCGGGGGCGGCTGGCCTCGGGGGGTGGCCCCCTAGCGCATTCCCTCTTCGCCTGTCATAGACCGTGCACGCCGTGATTGTTTTCCCTACCTAATTTAACGTTCTCAACATCTTAGCTTGTCGGATTTGGTCCGGTTTGCGTTCGTTCTTGCTGGTTCAACACCGCTCGGTGTAACAGTGTTACCCTGAACATAGGGAATGTTACACCATGGGAAGCATTTTGCAGCGCCGCCGGGCCAATGGCTCGGTCGGCTACACCGCTATTGTCCGAATTAAACGAGATGGCAAGGTCGTGCTGTCTCGTTCGGCGACGTTTAACGACGAACGCGCGGCGGGTCGGTGGATCACCCGTGTTGAGGCGCAGCTATCCAAGCCGGGCGCGCTGGAAGCGGCGATAGCGCCCAAAAACACGACCACAATCGGCGAGGTTATCGACCGCTACACAGGCGAGGCTCGAGTCGGGTTCGGCAAAACCAAGGCGCAAACACTCCGAACAATCCGAGCCATGGGGATCGCTGATCGACAGTGCGCCTCGGCCACAAGCGCCGACGTGGTTGCGATGGCCCAGGAGCTTCTAGCCGGCGGTCGCGAGCCTCAGACGGTCTATAACTACGTCACGCATCTTGCCGCAGTGTGGGCGCTCGCGGGGCCAGCCTGGGGCGTGCCGCTCGCGCCTGACGCCATCCGCGACGCGCTGGTTGTGGTCAAGCGGCTCGGGCTCGTCAGCAAGAGCAAAGCCCGCTCGCGCCGGCCGACGTTGGACGAGATGGCCGCGCTTGTGGGGCACTTCGCCGAGCGCGAGCGGGCGTATCCGACCATGACGCCAATGCGGGCGATCCTCGCGTTCGCGGTCTATTCGACCAGGCGCCGCGAGGAAATCCTGTCGATCCTGTGGCGGGACGTTGAGCCTGGCCGCGTGCTCGTCCGCGACATGAAACACCCGGGCGAGAAGGTCGGCAACAACGTGTGGTGTGAATTGCCGGCCGAAGCGGAAGCGGTGTTGAGCCGACTGCCACGGGTGAACGAGCGCGTGTTCCCGTTCTCACCGCAAGCGGTCGGGATGAAGTTCACCAATGCGTGCCGCTTGCTCGGGATCAATGATTTACGTTTTCACGATCTTCGACACGACGGAATATCGCGCTTGTTCGAAATCGGTAAAACGATACCGCAAGCGGCGAGCGTGTCGGGGCATCGGTCGTGGCAATCGTTGCAACGCTACACACACGTTCGACAAACCGGAGATAAATATGTCGGTTTCGATTGGCTCAATTAAATAGGACCGATTTAAATACTTGTTGAAAAATAATGAATTGGCACGAATAGTGCGAATCGTTAACCGTACAACCACAAGGGCGAGCCACAATGATCCCGATCGACCACCGCGTTCCGATGCCGAAGCATGGCAGTTGGCTCGGCAAGAAAGATGGGACGATGATTCACTCGTTCCCGCGCAACGCCGCGCCGATTTATATGATCGGCGAAAAAATCAACGATGGCGACGAAACGGTGATCGGCGTTCAAATTAAATCAGACGCTGTTTTGTGGATCGTTCGTTTTGACGTTGATGACGACGTTGAAATTTAAGTCAATCAATTGATCAACAAGGAATAATATAAGATTCCATTTGCGAATCACTTGGGATTCGAGTCACACATCTCCTGTCACTGATACCTGACAGGAGATGGGAATGCTTCTAAACACGCAGGAGGCGGCGAAGCGGGCAGGAGTGTCCGAGTCCACCTTCTATCGCCGCTTTAAACCGAAACTGCTGCAACACATCGCGTCGGACGGGACCGTCGTTTATGAATCTGACGAGCTTGACGCGCTTATGGCGCTCTCGCCGCTGCAACGCGATCCGGTAGGCATCGTTAACGTCCAAGGCGCCGCGTCCCTGATCGTCGCCGATATTATGGCCGGTATGCGGGGCGAGGATGGCGTAGCGTTATACCGCCTCACTGGCCGTGAGCTTGAAAAGCACGTCGGCAATTTCCCCAGCAGCGCCGCCGCCACTCTGTGGGCGTTGCAGTCCGAGCTTGCCATTTTCGCGTTCCTCGGTGGCTACGACACTCCGAAAATCCGCGAATTGCTCGCCGAGCAGCATGAACGGCTCGTTGCCGCGTCTAAGAGCGATGACTCGCTGGCGTTCGCGATTGCCGAGGGCGGCGAGGTTGTAATCGTCAATGGCCCGTACACGCCCGCCCCACGGCTCGCCTTCGGACTCACTGAACGTCGCGGCCACACCATACTGACCATGACGCGCAACCCGTCCGACATTCACTCCGCTGTGGATGAATACCTCGGGTGCGCGGAATGAGCGCGCCCGCTGTCGATACCACCACACCGTCGTGGAAGGGCCTGGCGACGACGGTTCACATCAGCCGCCTCCAGATGTACCAGTCTGACCCGTCGTTTGAGACGACGGCTCGGCAGGATATGCTTCGCGAGATCGCGGCCATGTCGAATGGGGGCGCGGAATGAGCGCGCCGTTCGGCACCAAGGGCCATCGCGCCGCCCGTATCGAGCGCGCCGATGGCGACGACTCGCGGACGGTGCAAGTCGCGTGCTCGTCCGAGACGCCCGTTGAACGCTGGTATGGCGCCGAAGTTCTCGACCACAGCGCGGGCGCTATCGACCTTGGATTCTTCGGGTCGGGTCGCGCGCCTGTGCTGATGGACCATGATCCGACGCGACAGGTTGGTGTGGTCGAATCCGTCACCGTAGACGCCGATAAGGTTCTTCGCGCAGTCGTTCGGTTCGGCAAATCTCGCGAGGCGTCGGAAGTGTACGACGACATTCGCAACGGTATCCGATGCAATACCAGTGTCGGTTACAACATCTCGTCTTATGAAAAACTCGGCGACGACGACGAAGGGTATCGAATTACCCGTTGGGCGCCTCAGGAAATTTCAATCGTTTCGATACCCGCTGACAAATCCGTTGGCGTTGGAAGGAGTGCATCTATGAAAAACCGTCAAAACCCTTCTCTTGTGGTCGATGTGCCCGACGAGAGTGATCCCGCTGAAATCCGCGCGGTGTGCGATCAGCGGGGAATTTCGGCCGCCATCCGCAATGACTGGATCGTCAAGGGACTTTCCAATAGCGAAGTGCGCGCTCGCATCTTGGCAATGCATGGTGATGACAAGCCGCTCGCCGCTCCTGCGATCCTGACCGACGCCGGGGCACAGTTCAGCCTACAGCGCGCTACGACGATGGTGGCGAGCGGCCGGCAACTTGATGGCGTCGAAGGCGAGCTTTCGCAGGAGATGCGCGCCAAGTATCCGGCTTTCGGCCGGAGCGCCGGAAGTATCCTGATCCCGCCCGACGCGCTGGTATCCCGCGCGGTTCTGACCACGCAAAATTTCTCAGCGATGGTCGGCGTCGAGCATGTCGGCTCGCTGTTCGCACAGGCGCTCAAACCGAACGTAGTCGCCATGAAGCTCGGCTCGACGTTCCTTCACCGGACGGCCGATGTGTCTATCCCGCGCTGGACGACTGGCACGACGAGCGAATGGGTTGACGAAGACGCGGCGCCGGCCGACTCCGCGCCGGCTGGCGATACCATAGCTCTGTCGTGGCACGGGCTGTCCTCGACAATCCGCAACGGTCGGCGCCACTGGTACCAGTCTGATCCGTCTATCGAGACGACGGCGCGCATGGACATACTTCGCGAGATCGCGGTCATGGTCGATAAGGCCGTGCTGGCCGGTACGGGCACGCTCGGTCAGCCGAAAGGCATCCTGAATGACGCGGCGGTGCCGACGCTCGCGCTCGGGCCGAACGGCGCCAAACTCGCGTGGGCGAACATTCCGCGGTTCTTTACCGCAGTCGAAGACGCCAACGCGGGCGGGGATCGACTGGCGTTCGCGACGAACGCTCGCGTCAAAGCGTCGATGATGACCGAACCGCGCGAGGCGACAAGTCCGCGCTATATTCTTGACGATGCCGGATCGGGCGACGTTGAGAAGCTGGCCGGATACAACATCGCGTTCGGTGGCAATATGCCGAAGAACCTGACGAAAGGAACGGGAACGAACCTTTCCGCGATGATCTTCGGAAATTGGCGCGAATTGCTTATCGCACAGTTCGGCCCGCTCGACATCATCGTTGACGATACTACCGAGTCGGCGAAAGGCAACATTCGTATCACCGTGCATTCCGCGTGGGATTGCGTCGTGCGCCAGCCGAAAGCGTTCGTCAAGTGTGTCGACATCATCGCCTAACGGCGGCGAGCGGCGGGGCATTACGTCCCGCCGCACTCAGGAACAACTGTGATGTGGTGGCATGTGGCCGACGGGCCGGGAACGTTCAGTGTTACGTTCGATCAGAAAGCAAGCGTGGCGTTCTGCGATGAAGGCGTGGTGCCAGATGACGAGTTTCGGAGAATACATCGTTATAAAGCCGGAACGGAAGAAATAAATCTCAACTACGGGCGATCAATGTTCGTCCGAGACCCGGTTCAATTCACTGTGGAGCAACTATGACTGTTTATCGAGGATACATATTTATGTCCGCTCAACCCAGGGGTGGCGCATGATGACCGCGCGAACATGGATGCCCTACCGCCGGCCCGCTGATGCACGGGTCATACAGGCAATGGCGGCTGATCGCCCCGCGCGGGCGGATCGGATCGAATTGGGTGTTAATCCTGCTACGGGCGCACTGGTGAACCGCCGGGCGAAGCGGACGCTCGCGGCGCTCAAACGGCGCGCGAAGAAATAGAAAACGCCCGCCGAGGGAGCCAACCCGGCGGGCGTCATGAACGAGCAACCACCCCGCAAACGAAACGAGATGACACATAATGAATAGCATGATCGAACGCCTTCCGCAACAGTTTGTTTGCGTGAAACTCATCCAAAATCCAACAACCGGCGAGCCGGACAAAATACCGTGTGACCCTTCAACTGGCGTCAATATTGACGCGCACCAACCATCCGCATGGATGACGTGCGCTAAAGCCTTCTCTTGTGGTAAGTATGTTGGATTCGTACTTACCGACGATCAACCGTTTTTCCTGATCGACTTGGACAAATGCCGCGACGCATCGACAGGCGTGACGACACCCGAGGCGTTGCGCGTCCTGTCGCTGTTTCCCGGCGCCTATATAGAAGTGTCGTTGTCGGGCACCGGCTATCATGTGGTTGGACGGTGCGACAAGAGCGTGATTTCGGGCACCACACACCAGAATAAGTTCACCACGACGGGCGGGTATCCCTGTGAGTTCTACACCGGCAAGCGCGTGATGACGGTCGGGGGCGCACGCCCCGATCTATGGCACGGCAACATCGAGACCGACCACACGGCGGCACTGATCGCCTTGGTGCCGCCACGGAACGCCCCCAAGGGTGGCGCTCCTGCGCTCGCCTTCCGGCCACCTACGGGCATTCCCGATGCCGTGGTGATCACCACCGCGCTCGCGGCTCCTGACCGCCGTGCCCGTGCCAGCTTCGGCGAGGCCGCGACCTTCGCCGACCTGTGGCAGGCCGACCCTGCCGTGCTCGCCCGGTTCTTCCCGCCGATCAAGCAGGGGAAGATGATCGACCACAGCGGCGCGGATTTGGCTTTCATGAACGCGCTCACCTATTGGTGCGGCGGCGATCCGATTCAGATGGATAGCATATACCGCTCGTCCGCGCTGTTCCGACTTCGTGGTGATGGTGGAGCGAAATGGGATCGAGCGGACTACCGCAACGAAACGCTCGGCAAGGCACTCTCGGGCCGAACTGAATTCTACAACTGGCACGCGCAACCGACTACGACCGCGAGCGGCAAGCTCGGCGAGTATCTGACGATAACCGATCAACAGGAGCACTTTGCCGGATGCGTCTATGTGGTCGAACAGCACCGTGTCCTGACGCCCGATCATGGATTGCTCGCGCCCGAACAATTTAACGCGGTCTACGGCGGGCATCGGTTCATTGTCTCGACAGGCGAGAATAGCGGTACGACCAAGAAAGCATTCGAGGCGTTCACCGAGAATCGCGGCGTTCGGTTCCCCAAGGCAAAGCGGACGGGAATCCATCCCGATCGGCCGTTCGGCGAGATTGTCGGCGACACGGTGAACGTCTACCGCAAGCCGCCAGCGCCGACGCCGGGCGACGTGACGCCGTTCTTGGTGCATCTGGCGAAGTTGATCCCCGACGTGGGCGACCGGCGTTCCCTTCTCTTATGGATGGCGCACGTCGTGCAGCGGCCCGGTAAACTCACCCGGTGGGCGCCCGTGCTGGTCGGTACGCCCGGAAACGGAAAATCGTTCATCGGCGCGTGCATTGCCTGGGCGCTCGGCGAACAGTACCGCCACATGGTGCGGCCGGGTGAATTGTCGGCGACCCATAACGGATGGATCACCGGGAAGCTTTTCGCACAGGTCGAGGAAATCGACCTGTTCACCCGGCGGGAGACGATCGAAATCCTTAAGCCATGGATCACCGACCCGGCAATCAATGTCCGCGCAATGAGAACTGACTCGGTCACGATCACCAATCACTTGAATTGGCTGTTCTGTACCAACCATGAGGGCGGCGTTCCGAAATCTGTCAACGATCGGCGCTTCATGATCCTTCACACCGCGCAGCAATCCGCCGCCGACAATGCCCGCGATGGTCTGGATGGCGCCTATTTCGATCGCTTGTGGTCGTGGGCCGAGAATGGCGGCTTTGAGCATGTCGCGGCGTATCTCACCGGTTATGCCCTGATAGGCTTCCCCGGAACCGCGCCCGATACGTCGAGCACGGCCGATGCGATCGCGGCTTCCCGTGGGCCGATAGAACAAGCAATCGCCGACGCTATCGAGGAACACCGCATGGGTTTCCGAGGCGGATGGATCAGCGGCGCCGCGGTGACGCGGCTGTTTGAGGAAATGCGGGAGAAGCGGCCCGGCCCGCGAGCGTTGCGGCCTGCGCTCGCGGCGCTCGGCTATCTGTACGCCGGGCGTTCGTCGCGCGTCATCATGACGGAAAGCGAAGGGGAGCCGCGCCTGTACCGGTACGGGCTATCGAAGCCGGCTGATCGGGAAGCGCGGATCGCACCGGACGAATACATGACGGCGCAGGGCATTCCGACCACAGTAGGATTTCCGCCGTCGATTTTTCAGTTTCCCGGCAAAGCGTGAAGATCGCCCAATCGCCCAATGATCGCCCAAAACGGAAGTCATTGGGCGATCATTAAGTTACTGAAAACGCGCTATATTTCTTCACTATCGCCCAATCGCCCAAAAGAACGTATATCAGAGACAGAAACATCAGCATGGAGTTAATTATAGTAATTACACCCACCACCCCCTCTGTGGTGGCGGAAATGGTAAAAGAGGGAGTTTTTGGGAGATTGGGCGATGATTCTATGTAAGTATATAGAATCATTTGGAAATCTGAACGCCCAATCAGAATCGCTTTTGGGCGACCGCGTGCATTAAATTAGGCTTAGAGCAGATGACGGTATTTTACCCTCAGCACAATGTTGACGCAGGGCAGAAACGTGCCGCGTGTTCTTAATATCAATATCTCCAACTACAACGTGATATCTGGGAGAAGAAGTTTCTGCCAGCAATTTTATCTCGACCACTAACAGAGGACATGATTTGCCATCATGAAATATGTACATCTCTAGAATATGACTTGATCCCAAAAGTGGTCTCTCAACATCCATATTGCTTCCAACATTATATAAAACATCATCATTATAACCTAATACAATATTTGAAATATTATCATTAAAATTATCCAAACCATACTCTGCAACTGCAAACGAAAATCCTATTTTAGCGAGCATTCTTGCAAATATAAAAGGTCTCGTAAAAATATTATAATTACCATCCCACAATGGATACTTCTTTTTCATTGTGGCGTCATCCTTTTCATCGGAATAAATTCTCATTGTCCATCTAAAGTTATCATCTCCTCTCTCTTCTTTAGTAAAAATCCTAGCTTCTTTAAATAAATAACAAGGAACTGGACAAGCATATTCGGATATTGGAATCTTCATTTGAGTTCCATCAATATTATTTACGATTACATGAGTCGATCTTTTAGTTTTACGTCTCTTTCCTCTGCTTGGCCAGTCGCGCTTAATGCGCAAATTAATCCATTCTTTTAAAAGAATTGGCGATTCTATTTGTTGGTTAATAATCCTCGCACACGCAGCGCACGAGGCTTGCCGCAAAATTAAGCTTCCTCCAAAGGCCAGTGGTATAATGTGCTCATCGGTAAATCGAGCAACCCCGGCCGGAAGAGTTTTTGTTTTGCAATAGATGCATTGCTGAACTGGTGGATAAAGATAGTCTGTCATTTTATTCCTGATATGAGCAAATAAGATAACCAAGCCCAACAACATCGCAAGCCGACTCTCGAAATGGTCAAGGTACTGTCAGCCGCAAATCATTCGCGGGTAACGCGCCAGCGCAGCATTTCACTAGCTATAAATTTATTAATAGTTGTCTGTATGTATTAAATAATAGTAATTATTACTGTAATACAAATTAAAAATATTAACGTGTCTTGAATCTATATTTGGATCAGACTCTAATCAACAATAAAATCCTTATATTTCAGCCTATTACCTTGTGAAGCTAATGCAAATCGGCCCGAAACTCCCCGCCTCGGGCCGATCCTGACGCCAGCTACTGACGGCAGACGCCGACCGGTGCCGAGCTATCAGACGACGACGCCATAGCGAAACCTATGGCGTCATTGAACAACGTTAGGGTTGCAGACCACAGCCTGGCCCCCGGTTCTTCCTCGCTACCGGCCGCCCAACCTGTTTCGAATTCGGCTTTGAAGCCGCCCTTATCTCCACCGAACTCGCTATACTGCGAAATCCATTGCTTCGGGTCGGTGTCGTCGCTTCCCCTTTGACCATAAGCGTTGTTGTACGAAACGCCATTGACCGAGAAGTCGGTTAGTTCATTGGTCTTCGCGTCGATGCCGACCACAACGCGGACGGCCGAGCTAATATTCTCCAACCAGCCCGACACGCGATCCAGATTGAATGTGTAGTCAATCGTTGCCGCTTGAACGGAACCGGCGGCACTCGCCATGAGCACCGCCGCCAGAATCATTGAACGCATGTTTCCCCTCGTTCACTCGTAATTGAGTGTGAAGGGACGTTACCAGAACTTTGCGCCGTTACCAGTGCGGACCGGTTCACCGCGCAACACGTCGTCAAGCTTCGCCGACCATTCCGTATCGGGAACCTTCACTGTGGCCGAAGCGATCAACTCACCGAACGCATTGACCGCGCTCGCTCGGATAGTGCCGTTTCCCGTCCAACGAATTCCAACCTTCGCGTCGCTGCGACCGTTCATCGCCGACCATGCCGCGAAGTTCTTCACATTCGACTCGTTGAAGAACAGCCATGCTTGCGCGATTTGCGTGAAGCCCGCCTCGACTAGCTGTTCGGCGTTACCCCCGAACCGCTGCGTACCGATAGCTTCACGCAACCAATCGCGCGGACGCCCTGCCAGAATGTCGGCTCCATGGATGATAAACCCTGCGCCGGTTAACGTGCCATCCGCTTTGATCGCATCCTTGATCGTCGTGTGAACGACCACGCGGCGAAGCTCGGTTATCGCATCGGTTATCCGGTCTTCCACAGGAAGCCATTCGCTTATATCGTCGTCCGCCATGATGCAATTTCCCCTGTGGATGAGTGCAACGCCGGTGTAACGCGACCATCGTTGATATTGTAACATACTGTATGATATACAAAAAATCCACGATGAATGACAGTCATAGACAGGAACCAGTGCGGCCCCCACCTGAGGTGAGACCGCGCCGCTTGTCAACCAAGGAGCGCGCGATGAGCGAGACCGGGACAGCCGAAACCGAAGCCGCCCGCCACGCCGCGAAGATGGCCAGGATCAAGGTCGCGCGCGACCGGATGATGGCGACGAAGGAGGGCGAGAAGGGCCTCGTCATCGTCCATACCGGCTCCGGCAAGGGCAAGAGCTCCTCGGGATTCGGCATGATCCTGCGCTGCGTCGCCCATGGCATGCCCTGCGCCGTGGTCCAGTTCATCAAGGGCGCCTGGGACACCGGCGAGCGCCGCCTGCTCACCACCAATTTCGCCGATCTCTGCCAGTTCCATGCGATGGGCGAGGGCTTCACCTGGGAGACGCAGGACAAGGCGCGCGACATCGCCGCCGCCCGCGCGGGCTGGGAGAAGGCGAAGGAGCTGATCCGGAACCCCGAGATCCGCATGGTCCTGCTTGACGAGATCAACATCGCATTGCGCTACGACTATCTCGACCTCGCCGAGGTGCTCGACTTCCTCGCCGCCGAGAAGCCGCCTCTGACGCATGTGGTCCTCACCGGCCGCAACGCCGCCCCTGAGCTGATCGAGGCCGCCGATCTCGTGACCGAGATGACACTGGTGAAGCACCCGTTCCGGGGCGGGATCAAGGCCCAGCCGGGGGTGGAGTTCTGAGCGCGGCCGTGGGTCGCTTGCGTTGCGCGAGGGACGGCGGACCGAGGTCCGCCCTACGATGCCGCCGCGCCTCTTTCGTAGGGCGGACCTCGGTCCGCCGTTCGCCCGGGGAGCGCCGGTGCCCGCGCTGATGATCCAGGGTACCGGCTCCAACGTCGGCAAGTCCCTCCTCGTCGCCGGCCTCTGCCGTGCCGCCCGCGCCCGCGGGCTCTCCGTCGCGCCGTTCAAGCCGCAGAACATGTCCAACAACGCCGCCGTCACGGCGGATGGCGGCGAGATCGGCCGCGCCCAGGCGCTCCAGGCGCTCGCCTGCGGCCTCCCGCCCCATACCGACATGAACCCGGTTCTCCTGAAGCCGGAGACCGACACCGGCGCGCAGGTGATCGTCCAGGGCCGGCGCCTCGCCACCGTGCGCGCCCGCGACTATGCCGCGCTGAAGCCCTCGCTCATGGCGCCGGTGCTCGAGAGCTTCCACCGCCTCGCCGCCCGCGCCGATCTCGTGATCGTCGAGGGCGCGGGCAGCCCGGCGGAGGTGAACCTTCGCGCGAACGACATCGCCAACATGGGCTTCGCGGCGGCGGCCGGGGTTCCGGTGATCCTCGCGGGCGATATCGACCGGGGCGGCGTCATCGCCCAGATCGTCGGCACCAAAGCGGTGCTCGATCCGGAGGACGCCGCCCGGATCGAAGGCTTCCTCGTCAATCGCTTCCGGGGCGATCCGAGCCTCTTCGACGATGGGTACCGGCTCATCGAGACGCGAACCGGCTGGCCGGGCTTCGGCGTGCTTCCCTTCTTCCCCGACGCCGCCCGCCTTCCCGCCGAGGATGCGCTCGACCTGCCGCCCCTGCGGGAGCCGGGCGGCAGGCTGCGGGTCGTTTGCCTCACACTGTCGCGCATCGCCAATTTCGACGATCTCGACCCGCTCTCCGCCGAGCCCGGCCTCGCCGTCGAGATGATCCGCCCCGGCGAGCCGATCCCTGGCGACGCGGCGCTCGTCATCATTCCCGGCACGAAGTCCACCCGGGGCGACCTCGCTTTTCTCCGCGCCCAGGGATGGGACATCGACCTCCTCGCCCATCACCGGCGGGGCGGGCGCGTTCTCGGCATCTGCGGCGGCTACCAGATGCTCGGGCGAAGCGTGGCCGATCCGGAGGGGATCGAAGGCACGCCCGGCGAGACACCGGGCCTCGGCCTGCTCGATGTGACCACGGTGATGCGGGGTGACAAGACGCTGCGCGAGGTGCGCGCGCGGCATGTCGCGACCGGTTGCCCGATGCGCGGCTACGAGATCCATATCGGTCGGACCGATGGCGCTGATCGCGCACGCCCCTTCGCCGAAATCTCGGACGAGGGCCCGGAGGGCGCGGTTTCAGCCGATGGCCGGGTCGCGGGAAGCTACCTCCATGGCATGTTCTCGGACGACGCCTTCCGCGCCGCCTGGGTCGCCGCGCTCGGGGTTTTGCCTGGCGGTGGACGGCATGCCTCCGACGTCGAGGACACGCTCGACCGCCTCGCCGCGCATCTCGAGCTCCACCTCGACGTCGAGGGGCTTATACGGGTCGCCGCGCGGAGTGATTCCCGTTAAAGTTGTTCGCAACGGAGTGTCTCTTCGGCGGTGATCCGCCGTTTTGGGGCCTCTCCGGCCGGTTTCGTGGCAGGTTTGCCACGGTTTCGGCGATATTTTAACCATTTCTCAATCCACCTCTCGATTTGCCCCGAGCCTCATGCAATCTGAACTGGGGAATGCGACTCGCGTCGACGTTGTGTGAGGAAGTTAATATGAAGTGTTTGGTGATGCTGGCCCTGCTTGCCAGCGCGTCGGCGAGCTTTGCCGATAGCGTGCCGTTGTCCGAGTATACGCCGGATCTTTCGGCGACCCGCGGTTTCAAGCGCGGCGGTGGCACCACGAGCGAGTGGCGCAATCCGGCGGCGCTTGGAAACGAGGCCGACCATGAGGGTCGGAGCGCCGGCAGCTTCGATGACGGCGGCCGCGGAATGGTCAAGTTCGCGGTCAAGGCCGACGCCGATGGCAAAGCCGTGATCGCGTTCCAGGATGTCGGCGACACGAAGCATTTCAAGAGCTTCACCGTGAACGGCCAGAAGGTCGATGTTCCGGCCCCGGCGCGGGATGGAGGCGTGCTTCGCGTCGCGCTCGATTTCGGCAAGGCCGGCTGGCACAAGGTGGTGGCGATCACCCGGCTGAACACCAGCCGCGGCGGCGCGCAGGACGGCTTCTCGGTCTGCCGCCGCTGACCGCCGTTCTCAGCCGTTAACCCGGCTGTGCGCGGAGATTTCCGCGCGGATTTGCGCTCGGTATGATCAGGGCGCCCCCAGCGCAATGGCGAGGCGGTCCCACTCCGCCTCGCTTCCCGGGAGGCCGAGCCGAAGCAGGCGCGGCGACCAGGGAAATATTCGCGACCAGATCCGCCGCTCCGCGAGACGCTCGCGCGCCGCCTGCGCGTCCAGGGTCTCGTAGAGCCGGAACAGCGCTGTGCCGCCAGCGAGGCGCCATCCCGCGCCCGCGGCCAGAGCGTCGATCCGCGGCATCTCATCAGCGAGACGGGCGCGCGTCTGGTCCGCCCATTCCCGATCCGCGAGCGCGGCGTGGCCGATCTCGATCGCGGGACCCGATACCGGCCAGGGCCCGACGATTGCCCTTAGCGCGTCGATCTCGGCCTTTGCGCCGGTGACGAAGCCAAGCCTGAGGCCCGCGAGGCCGTGAAACTTGCCGAAGGAGCGCAGCACCAGCAGGTTGGGTGCCGCGGGTCCGGGCAGCAGCGATAGTTCGGGCGCGGTATCGACGAAACTCTCATCCACCACCAGAAGCCCGACCCGGGTGGCGAGCTGGCAAAGCGCCGCCGGTGGATGGCAGGCCCCGTCTGGATTGTTGGGATTGGCAAGGATCGCGAGTTCGGCCCCGGCGAGATCGGCGAGCGCCGTGATCTCGCTTACCTGCCAGCCGGCGGTCGCGAGCGCGCCGGCGTATTCGTTGTAGGTTGGAGCCAGGATGCGCGCCGCGCCGGGCGTCCGCAGCCGGGGCATGGCCTGGATCGCCGCCTGCGCGCCCGCGAGCGCCAGCGTTTCGCTCGGCGCGTCCGGCGGCACGTCCCAGGCGCCGCGCGCGGCCTTCTCCAGCGCCGCTATCGCCGCCCGGGTGGGGAGAGCCCGTGTTGCCATTTCCGAGAGCGGCGGGGGCGGATAGGGGACGCGGTTGATCCCCGTGGAAAGGTCGATCCAGTCCTCGATCGCGCCGCCATATCGGCGAACCGCGGCGTCGAGATCACCGCCGTGATCGCGCATCGTCGTCTCCCTGCCTCGTGGCTCGGCTTAGCAGGGCCGCCACCCGGTATGAAGCACCGAGTGTATCCCTCCGGGAGGTGGCGCCGCGTCGGGCGGAGCGCGCGCGGAGACGCCATGCCCGCGGCGCGCTTCGGCGTATCCGTCTGTCGCGGCGCAGGGTCCGAACGATGATCAAGCCCCGTCGCGCCCGCCAGCCACGTCACCGGGGGCACCGTCACCGTATCGATGGGCGTCAGTAGCATCGCCAATAAGCGAGAAAAGCAGATGGTCCGCCGCCGCTCTCGAGCCGCCAAGCTTCTTCACCAGAGCGTCATCACGCCCAGCGCCGCTACGAGCAGGATCGCCGCGCGGCCGGCGAGCGCGAGCGCCCGCCCGACCGCCGCGGGATCGGGGTCGGGCGCGTCGGCGTTCAGCCAGGGCTCTTCCACGCGCCGGTCGCCGTAGACGCGGGGGCCGGAGAGGCGGATGCCGAGCGCCCCGGCCATCGCTGCTTCGGGCCAGCCGGCGTTCGGCGAGCGATGCGCGCGCGCGTCCCGCCACATCGCGCGCAGGCTGGGGCCGGGTCGGAGCGAGGCGAGTACGAACAGGAGGGCGGTCAGCCGGGCCGGGACAAGATTGACGACATCGTCGAGCCGCGCAGAGGCCCAGCCGAAGGCCTCGTGGCGCGGCGTCCTGTGCCCGATCATCGAATCGAGCGTGTTGATCGCCTTGTAGGCGGCGATGCCGGGCAGGCCGAGCAGCGCGCCCCAGAACACCGGGGCGACCACGCCGTCGGACGCGTTCTCGGCAAGGCTCTCGATCGCGGCGCGCGCCACGCCGGCGGTGTCGAGCTTCGACGGATCCCGCCCGACGATCAGCGCGACGCGACGGCGCGCTTCCGCGAGATCGCCCCGGCGAAGCGGCCCGGCCACGGCGGCGACATGGTCGTGGAGCGACCGGTGCGCGATCAGGGGCCAGGCGAGAATTCCGATCAGCGCGATGCCGAGCCATCCGTCCGGTAGCGCCGCGGTCAGCGCCATCGCGGGCAGCACCGCCGCCGCGACCACCACGAGAAGGCAACCGACCCCGGCCAGGCGCCGCCGCCTTGGCGAGCCGCGGTTCCAGCTCCGATCCAGCGCGCCGATCAGCCGGCCGATCCAGGTAACGGGATGGCCGATCCGCGCGAAAACGGACCCGGGCCAGCCGAGCAGGGCGTCGACGCAGAGGCCAAGGATCATCGCGGCGGCGAACAAGGTGTGCCTCCGAGGTCGAAGCGGACGATCCGCGCGAAACCCGCCTTGCGCAGTTCCACCGCGGCGTCCTTCGGCACGGTGCCGGGGTGATAGAGGAGCGCCCGCGCGGATCCGGTATGTGCGACGGCGAAGCCAAGGGCGCCGAGCCGCGCGGCGAGGGCCTCGGTCGGATCTTCGAGGCCCCGGTGCGCGAGCAGCCGGCGCGCGCTTTCGCTCGCGAGCCGCGCGGCGGCGGCGGGATCGGCGGTCGCGGCCGGCCAGGCATCGGCGAGATCGGAGACGTCGGCGAAGGCGTTGTCGGCTGGATCGGTTCGTCGGGGCGGGCCGAAGAAGCCGCCGATCAGGTCGAACCGGGGCGGGGCGGGCAGGCGGGCGAGCACGCGCCCGGCACGGGAGGCCCAGAGCAGCCGCGCGGGTTCGGGAAACATCAGCGGATCGCTGGCTCCCTCGCTCTCGAGGCAGGCGCGGGCCAGCGCCTCCGGGCAAGTCTGGGGCAGGCCGGCCGCCTGCGCGGCGGCGCGGGCGAGGGCGATCCGCGCCGCGGTCGAGGCGCCGCCGCCGCCGCCGGGCGGCGGGCCGCCCGAGAGACGGAACGCGCCGCGCGCCGGCAGCCTCAGCCGGTCGAGCAGCCTGCGCGCCGCGCCCAATGTCATCACCGCGCCCCCGGGCGCCTGCTGGAGCGCGAAGCGGCCGGGGCGCCAATCGCAGGTCGTCTCGAAGGCGGAACAGGGCAGGGTGACGAGCGCGACCGGGCCATCCGGCCCAAGCCTCCCCTGGATCAGCTCTCCGAAATGGCCGGCCACGCGGGGCGCCCGGCATCGCTTGCCCGCCACGATCCGCGTGCTCCCTCAGCTTCGGGCGGCATAGAGCACGGCCCCGGATCGGCGGCAAGTCGCGCTCCGGCGGGGCCTTCGCCGCGCTCGGTCCGCGAGACCCGCGGTGTATGCATGACGGGTCTGAAGTCATGTTCGTTGTGGCGCGAACAGCCTTCTTTATATTCGAGGACACAAGGAAACGATCGAAAACGAACAGAAAGGACCTCACGATGACCACCGTCTCCGCCACCCCGTTTACCGGCCGGATGGCAACGGTCACGGCGA
>JAMHVU010000113.1:0-8346 GCA_035911355.1 Sphingobium sp. | reverse complement strand
CTACAGTCTCGCCGAGGCGAAGATCGTCATCGAAAGCTGGCGCCGGCACTACAATACCCTGCGCCCGCATTCGAGCCTCGGCTACATGCCGCCCGCGCCGGCCGCCCTGCTCTGGCCGGGAGCTCCGGCCTCTTCAACCGTGGCCGCAAAGCCCATCATGCATTAGACTTGAACCGGGCCACCCAATGGGGGCAGGCCAATCCTTCCCACCCACGACTCGGATCATTACCAGCGGCTTGCACTGGGGCAACCGAGTGATCAGGGGTGGCTCGGCTTGTCCAAACGGAACCTTGAATCACCCTAACCGAAGAAAATCAAGAGAGTTTGTGAATCTACCGCCTAATTCTCTCCATCAACGTGTTGACCAGCAATTGCGGATGATCTGAAAGATCACTCTCTTCGAACATCTGTGCAAACCCGTACTTCGCAAAATCATCTATCGAAAGCAGTTTCGCATTCTCGACTTTCTTTTTTTCGCAAAATGAATCAAAAATATCGTCCTCAAGTTCTTCTTGCTTCAGCAAAATTGCAACCGTATCGGCATTCCTGCCCAGCGCTCCCAACGCAAACAGTTCATCCTGCAACCCGCTGGTAAGAGCGTCTTCATAAGGAGGGAGGAGCAGCAGAATCGCAGATGCTTCCGCGATGAGCGGAAAAACGAAGCCACGCCACTCCACATCCGTCATGAAGAGCTTGGCGGGTCCGATCGGTGGCTCTAGATCCAATACATTTGCCACCATGAGGATGTCCACGGTACCGGTCAGCCAACCGGCTATCCGCGCTGTGGAATGCCCGACGTAGTCAGCGTTCAGCGACATCCTCCTCCACCCGATCGTAGGATTGTCACCGGGAATACCTACCCCTGGCGGCAGACTAGAGAGGGGCACCGTTTGTTGATCGCCGGAAAATGCGCGAAGCAGCAGCACGAACGGACGATTTTCGTGCAGCGCCGCTGAAAGCAGAGCTTTGCCGGGCGCCGCCGAGTTTCGTTTTCGATCCTCAGCCAAGTGTGTCCTAAGATAACTCCGCGCACCTTTGAGCGCGGCTTCAGCCCCAGCAAAACGGATCGGATCACTTTCTCGGATGCCAGCAGCTATCATCGCTTCGTACTCCAATTCAGCCCCAGAAAGGAAGGTATCTGTGATGGCCTGTTGACGTGCGGAGCTGTAATCTGAAGTTGTATTGATATAATTATTTAATAAATTACATCTCTTCTGCGCATTACACGCGTCCCGTATCGCGCTCTCAGCATCTTGCATCCGCATACTGGTCCGCTTCCACCCAATTTCGAACTCTTCAATCGCCCTTTCGGGGCCATGCAAACGAGCCTCTTGAAGGAGACCGTTGATCTGCGCGGTTAGGAATGAGACAATCTTTGGGTCGATCGGCTCACTATTACCTGCGGCCTCGTTTAGCTCCCGCAATACGTGCGTGATTTCGATGACATCGTAGTTGGGTCCGTTAATCAAATCAGGGCACGTGCGCAATCCGAGTGAGATTTGATCTCTGGTCTGATTTAGCAAGCCGAACGCAATAAAACCCAGAGCTATCTTCCTCTGAACGTCAAGCATAAATGCCGGGTCAACGGAATCAATAGCTGCGATTCCGCCAAAAGGAATCAATGTCCCTCGCCCTAATGGCTCTCCAATCCAAGCCTCTTGAATTTTACTAATAATTCCAACCTGACTAAGCACCAAACCGTCTGGCCCATCAGCACGCTTTACATTTGGAAGTAACACATCAGGATAAACCAACATAGGCTTTTCCTTATTCTGAGAGCGAATGGCAATGAAATTTTGCATAACAATTTTTACATTGCAAAATCTACATGTTTTCTTACCCTCCGATATTTTCAGAAGCGGTTCAAGTCCTGACTGACTATCGCTCTGATTTTCAATGATTATCGGAAGTTCGAAGTGTTGAGTTTTGCCGCATGATGGACAGGGAAGGTCAAAGTCTCCTAGAATCTGCGTCCCGAACCGGGAAAGGTGAAGGATGCCTTCTTTCAGTTCGTCACTGGCCGGATATAGTAATAATGCAACGATGCGACTATCATCAATTTCAGATCGGCTGCCTTCTCCCATGTTATATCGCCGGTAACCCAAATATTGTGGAAAATCCCCCTCCTCTAGAGGCGAAGGCTCGTAAGCACAAGAACGTAGATGTTGCAACCGTTCCATTATTTGGATATTGAAAAATGATGCGTTTTCGACTTCGTCGATGACCTCATTAATTGAATCAAGTTTCATGCCGAGTCCATTACGCCGACCAGCAAGTAGCATGTTCCCCAAATTGAGCCAGGCCGTCGCACGGTCGCCGTCCTGGCTCAGCGAGGCCGCCTCACGTAGAACTTGGACTGCCTGATCAAACGCGCTCCATTCGCCATACTCGCCGACGCGCCTGCCGAGCGCCACGCCAAGCAGTCGCAGCGCCTGCGCTTGGAGGTTGGTATCACGACTGCGTTCGGCGTACCGACATACCTCCTCAAAGGCTCGGCAGGCATCTTGGAGACTACTAGGGCTGCCTCTCGCCCCCGAAGGCTCGTAGCCAGTTCTAACGTCAATTTGCCGTAGGAAGGCGGAGGTTCTAAGCAAACTGTTGCCGATTAACATCTGCGCGGAGGCGCAGAGCGCATCTGCGCTCGCTTGCTGCGCGGCGGCCAGCGCGTTTGAGGCGAATTCGCCCATACGCTGCAGGCTGTCGAGGGAATCCTCCACCTTTGCCCAAGCGCCCGCCGAAAGCAGTGCTATCGTTGCTTCGCTATCTGATGAATTGTTCGAGTCAGCTTTAGCAAACTCTTTCAGATAATATACATATCTCTCAGCAAGATTCGAGGTCCATGGAGGGCGGATTTCGTACATAATTCTAAGAATGCTGGCGGCGCAGGCCGACGCCGATGAACTATCCCCTAATCTCTGATACCGAATAAGCGCACGATCCAGATAAGCGACCGCATCGCTGGCGGTTTCATCAGCAGATCTTCTTAGGTTAAAGCGAACCAGATCTGCGGCAATTTCATTGCGTTGCGCCCAGGTCAGATTTGAAACGTCATCAGCGGACATAGCATATTCGACGAATCGCAATCCCTCAGCGAACGTCTCTTGTCGATCAGCCTCGGAAAGCGCTCCCCCCTTGAGCCGAGCGAGCGCGAGAGCAGCCAGTTCTGCCGCCGCGTCGGACGCTTCCATTTTCCGCCCAACGGATTGGTATCGCTCGAAAGCGAGGCGCAAAAGGGATTCGGCGCGAATGTCTGCGGACCTGCCTTCAAGTGCGACGACTCGCTTGGCGGTATTGAATGCAAGGGCAGCCACCGTCCCAGCGTCACTCTCTTTGGGGTCAAGGGTCGCCAGAGCGTCCTCGCAGGCCCGAACTGTGGCTACTACGCTCTTCCGATCTCGAGGGTCCTCAATTTTGATGCACAGGGTCGCCCGCATCATGGCGACCTCCGCAGCCATTGCAGAGTTGTTGATCAATGTAGCCCTGCAGCTGTCCAAGTGTGCAAGCGCCCGGCGGGCCGAATCCTCCTTGGCCAAACTGCCTTGCAATGACAGTGCTGACGCAGCCAAGAAGTGAAGGGGCGCTTGTAGAGATTCGTCTCGAACTTTCTCCAGAGCAGCCTCAACACGCCCCGCATAATTGGTGCCATCAGAATCAGGAGAGAGTTGTCCGTACTCAAGCACTAAGTCATGAAGGACGCGATTGTTGATAGATTTACGTGTCATACGCAGCTCGCTCTATCATTACTAATATTTAAATTGCTGATGCCCCCATAGCGTGCAGTCCAAATTCGTACTATCAGTTAGAATCCACCGCCGCAGCGAAGGTGAGCGCGGTGACCGCGATGCTGTTCACGCTTGCCAACCTTGGTCCCGCACTTGAATAGCGAATCTCGCCATCACGTTCCCGGCCAGAATTGCAGCGTGTCGTCGGGATCGTCGATCACGCGAGCGGTCGCCTCTTCCTTCCATCCAACTCACGCCTCGCCTGCTCGAGCAACTTGATCCGCGGCGGATCGTTCGGATTCCTCACCGCCAACTCCATCGCGTCGGCGGTTGCGCGGTCCAGATGATCGAAGGCCTGGTTCGAGAGACTTCGCACAGCCTGAAGAAGGGACACTGCGGCCTGAAACCCAACGAACGGCTTTTCGAGCTCTGGATCAAGGCGCTCGGCCAGCCAGTCAAGGTATCGCGCGTCCGGGAACGCGAAAAGAACCGCGATCGCCGCGAGACGCATCCCCGCTGACCCGCTAGCAACAAGACGCCCAAGCGCCTTGGCTGCGCTGGGAGCTTCGGAAACCATGCTATCGTAAATGGCCGTCATCCTTCGCGTACGTTGCCAGCCCGAAGATTGATCGCGACGAACCTTATCGTAGTCTGCGGCCAACGTTAGCAACGCCTTGGGGACTTCAAGGCCTTCGAGACTTTCCTTATCCTGGGCCGCAATTTTGCCATCGGCCTCCAACGACTTCGCCACGTCCGCGACTGCTCTCAACCAACCAACCCGCACGCGCTCTCGGAAGCTCGCCCGCCCGGGGTACGACATCGTTAGGCCGATCTGTTGGAGTTCCTCTCGAAAATTCAGCACCGCTCGAAGCTGATCAAGCTCCTCATCTGTTCGTGGCAGGCTAGGTGGCGCTTCATCCGAAAAATAGAACATGATGCAGGGCCGTCCAGTCGCCTCTCGCCGCCTCATCGCTTGGCGAAACTCGTGAACCGTGCCGCTTTTTTCGTTCGCCGTGGCGGTGCCACAGCGCATCCACATTATACCTAGGTGAATATCATAATCCTGAGGGATCTGTCTGTCGACTACCTCCTGCGGTCGACCGACGTCAGGGTAAACATCATCCTGGTATCGCACGACTTCCAGCCGAACATCGAGCTGCGGAGCGAGGAAGGCGAGCACGTCATTCGTCTCGGCGGCTAGAGCCATCACCGACCGCTGCACTGACAAGACGTCAGACGGAGACGACAGGAAGAGCCGGATTGTGCGAGTCATTTTCCAAACGGTGTCTGCGCGCGGTTTCCGTCTCATACCGAGCAATTCGATCGCGGCACTGCGGCAGTCAAACCCTGAGTCGAAATATCCCGAGATCGGAGAAAAGAATCAAGTTTTCCTTGCCCGGTTGTGCGGTAAAGTTCGACCGAAGAGGGGGTCGCGCGGTTGATGGTTTCGCTGCTCTTCACCGGACATATGATCGACAAGCCGGATCGGCTCGAGCCGCGATTCCCGCCTACGCTCGAGCCTGCGGCGAAGCGCCGGCTCCTGGAGGCCGTCGCGCCCTACGCCAGCCTCCATGAAGGCGCGACGCGGGGATTTGCGAGCGGGGCGCGTGGCGGCGACATCCTGTTTCACGAGGCTTGCCAGGCCAGCGGCATCCCGACGACGCTGATCCTGCCCTTTTCGCCGGAGCTGTTTGTCGGCACCTCGGTGAAGCTGCCGAGAAGCGATTGGGACGAGCGCTTCTGGCGCCTCTGGCACGGGCTGGACGAAGCGGCGCGAGAGGTCATGGACCTGCCAGTGAGTCCCGAGGCCTACGCGCTCTGCAACCTCCATCTTATCGACCGGGCGCGCCAGCACGGCACGGTCCATCTGATCGCGCTCTGGGACGGCAAGGGTGGCGACGGCCCCGGCGGCGCGGCCGATCTTGTCGGACGCGCCGAAGCCATCGGGGACGCGGACATCTTCTCGCCCGCGAGTCTTCGGACCGACGAATAGTGCGTTGCGAAGGAGGAGCAGCGATGCCCCAGCTCTGCTTCATGGTGATGCCCTATGGCCGCAAGCCCTCCCAGGTGGAGGCCGGGAAGGGCCCGGGCGAGATCGACTTCAACGCGCTCTGGGATCGCGCCTATGTCCCGGTCCTCAGGAAGCTTGGCTACGAGCCGGTGCGGGCGGATCAGGACGTGGGCAGCCTGATCATTACCCAGATGCTCGAACGGCTCTACTTCGCCGACCTCGTACTGGCCGACATGACCATCGCCAATGGCAATGTCTATTACGAGGTCGGCATCCGCCACGCCGCCCAGAAGACGGGCTGCGTGCTGCTGGCGGCGGACTGGTCGAAGCCGCTGTTCGACGCGGCGCAGATGCGGACCGTCCGCTACCCGCTTCCCGAAGGCGAGATCGAGCCAGCGACCGCCGAGGCCATCCAGGCGGCCGTGGAGCGCCCGGTCGCCGCGCTGGCGAGGGGCGCTTCTCCGATGTTCGAGGCACTCAGGGGATATCCCGGGAAGGTCGATCCCGCGACGGCGAGCAGCATGCAGGACTACCTGCGCGACCTCGCTGAACTGCAGGGCGCTATCCGCGCCGTGCGCCTTCTGCCGCCCGCCCGCAGAATGGCCGAGGCGAAGGCGCTCGCCGCGAAATACGGCACACCTCCGATCCGCCCCTCGGTGGCGATCGCGCTGGTCCGCATGCTCCGCGAGGCGGTGGGTCCGGCCGACGACTGGTCGGTCGTGCTCGAGTTCATCGGGACGCTGCCGGGGGACCTCGCGGACACGCCCGAGTTTCACGAGCACCGGGCCTTCGCGCTCTCCAACACCGGTCAGCATCACGCCTCGGCCGCCGAACTCGAGACTCTGATCGAACGCTTCGGTCCGACGCCAGAGCGCCTCGGCCTGCTCGGGGGACGATACAAGCGCCTCGCTGGTCAGGCGCCGGACGAAGCCGAACGGAGACGTCTGCGCGACCTCCAGATCAGAGCCTACGAGCGCGGCATGGATCTGGACCTGAACGAATACTACTGCGCCAGCAACCTGCCCCGGCTCTACCGGGCTCGAGGCCGGAAAGGCGACGAGGAACGGGCGCGGCGGGTGCTTGGCCAGGTGATCATGTCCTGCGACCGTGCGATCGCGCGCGGAACGACGGACGAGTGGCTACGACCGACCCTGCTCAACGCCGCCTTCGACGCCGCCGACGCCGACAAGGCCGAGGAGCTCGCCGACGCGATCGATGATCTCGGTCCGGCGCCCTACAAGGTCGCCTCCACCATCGGCGACCTGGCAACGAGCGCGGCGCAGGTCGCGGACCCGGAGCTTCGCGCGAGGCTCGAGGCCGTCGCCGACCGGCTGCGGCGCTCCCTCCCGGGTGCGTCCCCTGAACAGGCGCCGGGCCCCATTTCGGAGCAGCCGCGCGCCGGGGGCATCGGAGCAGCCGCGCTCGCGCCGAGGGATGGGCCAGCCCGATGAGCCGCATCTTCATCAGCCATTCGAGCAGGAACAACGATCAGGCCATCGCACTTTCCCAATGGCTGACGCGCGAAGACTGGGACGACTGGTTCCTCGATCTCGATCCGAAGCGTGGCATCGTCGCCGGGGAGCGCTGGGAGCAGGCGCTTCGGCAGGCCGCCGACCGCTGCCAGGTGGTGCTTTTCCTGATCAGCCTGGAGTGGCTCGCTTCCGAGTGGTGCGAGAAGGAGCTGATCCTCGCCCACAGCCTGAACAAGCAGATGTTCGGCGTGATCATCGACCCTCGCGTCGAGATCCCGATGATCCCGGAGAGGCTTCGGTCGTACTGGCAGGCTGTGGATCTGGCCGCCGGGCGGGATGACAGGGCCGAGGTCGTCGAGCTCGCGAACTGGGAGACCAAGCACTTTGTCTCGTTCTCGCAGTCCGGTCTCGCCCGCCTGAAGGCCGGCCTCGCAAAGGCCGGGCTGGATGCCGGTTACTTTCCCTGGCCTCCCAACACCGAGCCGGACCGCGCACCCTATCGCGGGCTGGAAGCGCTGGACGACGTCGACGCTGGCATCTTCTTCGGGCGCGACGCGGAGATCACCCGCGCGGTGGCGGCGGTCCGCGGACTGCAGAAGGCAGCGCCGCCGCGGATCTTCGCCATCGTCGGGGCCTCGGGCGCGGGGAAATCCTCGCTTCTTCGCGCCGGCCTCATGCCGCGCCTGCGACGGGACGGCCAGCGCTTTCTCGTCATGCCGCCGATCCGAGTGGCGCTCGGCGCCATCGACGGCCGTGCCGGGCTGGTCAGCGGGCTGGCGGACCTGGCGCGGAAGCATGGCACCGACCGGGCGAAGGTCCGCAAGGCCGTATGCCAGGGCGGCGACGCGTTCGCCGAGTTCGCGGGACCTCTGCGCGCAGGCTAAGCCTCCGGTCGACCTCGGCGATCCTGACCTCGGCCCACCGCTCCTGGTGATCCCGATTGATCAAGGCGAGGAACTCTACCCGAACACCCCCTCGGAGGAGACGGCTTTGTTCCAGCGGCGTCTTGGAGAGCTGCTGTCTGGCGCGTCGATCAGGATGAGACGGGCGCGTCGATCAGGATGAGACCGGTTTGGCGGGGTCGGGTCGGAGGGAGGGCGTAGCCCGACCGGAGAGCCGACCCCGCCAAACCGTGGCCGCT
>JAMHVU010000112.1:0-2715 GCA_035911355.1 Sphingobium sp. | reverse complement strand
CGTTAGATGCACTAAGCACATAATTGCTCACAGCCAAACTATCAGGTCAAGTCTGCTTTTATTATTTTTAAGCGTGCATAATAAGCCCTACACAAATTGGGAGATATATCATGAAAGGCTGGCTTTTTCTTGTTATCGCAATAGTTGGCGAAGTAATCGCAACATCCGCATTAAAATCTAGCGAGGGCTTTACTAAGCTTGCCCCTTCCGCCGTTGTCATAATCGGTTATGGCATCGCATTTTATTTTCTTTCTCTGGTTCTGAAATCCATCCCTGTCGGTGTTGCTTATGCAGTCTGGTCGGGACTCGGCGTCGTCATAATTACAGCCATTGCCTGGTTGCTTCATGGGCAAAAGCTTGATGCGTGGGGCTTTGTAGGTATGGGGCTCATAATTGCTGCCTTTTTGCTCGCCCGATCCCCATCGTGGAAGTCGCTGCGGAGGCCGACGCCATGGTGACGGTGTTCGGCATTCTGAATCTCACCGAGGACTCCTTCTTCGATGAGAGCCGGCGGCTAGACCCCGCCGGCGCTGTCACCGCGGCGATCGAAATGCTGCGAGTCGGATCAGACGTCGTGGATGTCGGACCGGCCGCCAGCCATCCGGACGCGAGGCCTGTATCGCCGGCCGATGAGATCAGACGTATTGCGCCGCTCTTAGACGCCCTGTCCGATCAGATGCACCGTGTTTCAATCGACAGCTTCCAACCGGAAACCCAGCGCTATGCGCTCAAGCGCGGCGTGGGCTACCTGAACGATATCCAAGGATTTCCTGACCCTGCGCTCTATCCCGATATTGCTGAGGCGGACTGCAGGCTGGTGGTTATGCACTCAGCGCAGCGGGATGGCATCGCCACCCGCACCGGTCACCTTCGACCCGAAGACGCGCTCGACGAGATTGTGCGGTTCTTCGAGGCGCGGGTTTCCGCCTTGCGACGGAGCGGGGTCGCTGCCGACCGGCTCATCCTCGATCCGGGGATGGGATTTTTCTTGAGCCCCGCACCGGAAACATCGCTGCACGTGCTGTCGAACCTTCAAAAGCTGAAGTCGGCGTTGGGGCTTCCGCTATTGGTCTCGGTGTCGCGGAAATCCTTCTTGGGCGCCACCGTTGGCCTTCCTGTAAAGGATCTGGGTCCAGCGAGCCTTGCGGCGGAACTTCACGCGATCGGCAATGGCGCTGACTACGTCCGCACCCACGCGCCTGGAGATCTGCGAAGCGCAATCACCTTCTCGGAAACCCTCGCGAAATTTCGCAGTCGCGACGCCAGAGACCGAGGGTTAGATCATGCCTAGCATTCACCTTCCGGCCGCCCGCTAGCGGACCCTGGTCAGGTTCCGCGAAGGTGGGCGCAGACATGCTGGGCTCGTCAGGATCAAACTGCACTATGAGGCGGCGGTTCATACCGCGCCAGGGGAGCGAATGGACAGCGAGGAGCCTCCGAACGTTCGGGTCGCCTGCTCGGGTGATATCGACGAGGTTGTGCGGCTGATGCACGACGCTGCGGCGTGGATGTCCGCCAAGGGAACGCCCGCCTGGGACGTCGCGCGGATCGACCGGACATTCGCGGAGACCTTCGTCCTGAGATCCGAGCTCCTAGTCGCGAGTTGCAGCGACGGCATCGTCGGCTGTTGCACCTTGTCGGCCGAGGATCCCGAGTTCTGGCCCGACGCCCTCAAGGGGGAGGCCGCATATCTGCACAAGCTCGCGGTGCGACGGACACATGCGGGCCGGGGTGTCAGCTCCGCGCTGATCGAGGCTTGCCGCCATGCCGCGCGAACGCAGGGGTGCGCCAAGCTGCGGCTCGACTGCCACCCGAACCTGCGTGGCCTATACGAGCGGCTCGGATTCACCCACGTCGACACTTTCAATCCCGGCTGGGATCCAACCTTCATCGCAGAACGCCTAGAACTCGAAATCTAACGTCCGTTCGGGCATCGAGGTCCATGTCGGGGTGGGACGGGCCCGTGGCTTCAAGATCACTTGCAGTCCGACCGCGATGTCTTGGTTGCGCGAGAGGTTGTCGATATCCTCCACTTCCATCATCAACCCTGGATAATGCCGCCGCCGTCATCGCCGCCGACGCCCGTGCCGGGCTTTTCGGGCCTGTCAGGCTTGCTCGGCCTTCAGCCTGCCTGGGCGAGATCTCCGGCGGACGGATTAACGGCGGAGCTTCGCCGCCTTTCGTGCGTGTGAAGGCCGAAGATAGTTCTCTCAAAAACATCCGTTTATGAGAGATACCAAAGCCGACAGTCTGCCGAAGGTTGAAGGTCTCTCAAAACTGCCTCTCGCTTCCGATCTCTCACCGATCTACGTTTCTAAGTGTTTTGAGAGGAGAACAGCATGTTGGTGGGGTACGCCAGGGTTTCGACACGTGATCAAACCCACGCGCTGCAACTCGATGCGCTCCGCAAAGCAGAATGTGAGCGCATCTTCGAGGAGACGGCGTCTGGCGCTCAGCGCGCTCGACCGCAGCTTGCCGCCGCACTCGACTACGTCCGCAAGGGCGACACCATCGTGGTCTGGAAGCTCGATCGGCTGGCCCGCTCGATCAAACAGCTAATCGAGACCGTCGAGCACCTGGAGCGACGCGAAATCGGCTTTCGGTCGCTGACGGAGCAGATCGACACCACGACTGCTGGCGGTCGGCTGATCTTCCACATTTTCGGGGCGTTGGCCGAGTTCGAGCGCTCGATAATCCGCGAACGATCCAGAGCCG
>JAMHVU010000111.1:0-5867 GCA_035911355.1 Sphingobium sp. | reverse complement strand
CTACAGTCTCGCCGAGGCGAAGATCGTCATCGAAAGCTGGCGCCGGCACTACAATACCCTGCGCCCGCATTCGAGCCTCGGCTACATGCCGCCCGCGCCGGCCGCCCTGCTCTGGCCGGGAGCTCCGGCCTCTTCAACCGTGGCCGCAAAGCCCATCATGCATTAGACTTGAACCGGGCCACCCAATGGGGGCAGGCCAATGCCGAGTTTCGGGAATTCCTCAACACCGAGTATCGCGACTACCTGGCCGGGGCAGAGGCCTACATCAATTGCCTCGGGCGGGAGCATCAGAGCATCTACACGGAAATGCGCGCGATCCTCGATCGCTGGACGAGGCTCTTTGGCGAGGACGCCCGCATGACCATGCGGGTGGAGCAATGACGCCTCGCCCGCCCGCGCCACGGCGATCGCCGCGGCGCGGGCGGGCCGCTCGGAGACTCCTGCTCGGAGTGGTCTCCGCCGGCGTCGCCGCGCTGATTTTCGACGCGGTGGGGGCCAGGACCGCCTTCATCGAGCCGGGCAGCCCTTGGGAGAACGGCTACTGCGAGAGCTTCAACTCGAAGCTCCGCCACGAGCCACTGAACGGGGAGCTGTTATACAGTCTCGCCGAGGTCAGAATCGTCATCGAGAGCTGGCGACAGCATTACAATACCCTGCGCCCGAACTCGAGCCTCGGCTACAAGCCGCTCGCGCCGGCCGCCGTGTTCTGGACGGAGCCCCCAACCACCTCAACCATGGCCGCGAAGCCAACCATGCATTGGATTTGACCCGGACCATCTAATGGGAGCAGGCCACTCTAATTTCAATCAACAAGCATGTAAGATGTTGAACGCATGATACAATTTTCGATGACATAATATATCAATGACATGATATTGATTGACAATGATATCAATGCATTAATTATTTAGTGATGCAAATTTAATTTTGGTGATAGGCATGGCGATCTATAGCGGAACCCCAGGAAATGATATTTATATCGGTGGTTCGGGGCCAGATACACTCTCGGGAGACATGGGCGCGGACAGCCTGCGTGGCGGAGGCGGGGCGGACCGGCTCTCGGGCTATATCGTGGGCGTCTACGAGCTCAACGACGATGGCGCGGTCGACCGGCTCTTCGGCGAGGGCGGCGACGATTATCTCGGGCTCTCGACCGGCGATATCGGCGACGGCGGCGCCGGCAACGACACCCTCGTCGCGGGCGGAGCCGGGACATTCACGGGAGGCACCGGCGGCGACGTCCTGCGAGTAGGGAATGGAGTCAATATCGCGGGAAGCGTCATCAACGGAATCGAGCGCCTCGAGGTTTCGAACGGCGTTTTCGGCAGCCAGATGACGGCGACGGAGTTCAGCCGATTCGGAACGATCGCAGGGCTCGACGGCATCCGCGACCTGCATCTCAAGCTGACCGCCGGCGGAACCGGGACGGCGACCATCGACACCTCGGTTCAGCGCGTCACGATCGACGGTTCGACGGCCAGCGACAATGTCACGCTGGCGACCGCTTCCGCGATCGGGATCCTCTCGGGAGACATGGGCGCGGACAGCCTGCGTGGCGGAGGCGGGGCGGACCGGCTCTCGGGCTATATCGTGGGCGTCTACGAGCTCAACGACGATGGCGCGGTCGACCGTCTCTTCGGCGAGGGCGGCGACGATTATCTCGGGCTCTCGACCGGCGATATCGGCGATGGCGGCGCCGGCAACGACACCCTCGTCGCGGGCGGCGGCGCCACTCTGCGTGGCGGGGACGGCAATGACCTGCTTATAGGTTCGACCGCAAACGACTCGCTCGAAGGCGGCTTGGGCGCGGATACGTCCAGCTACGAACGCGCTTCCCAGCCAGTCGCAGTGAGTTTGGCGCTCACGGGTCCCCAGGCGACCGGCGGAGGCGGAACAGATGTCCTGAGCGGCATCGAGAATCTAATCGGTGGGGCCAGTAATGACCGGCTGACAGGAAATGCTGGCGACAACATGATCGAAGGTGGCGTCGGAAACGACACACTGGCCGGTGGATCCGGCATCGATACTGCCGCCTACACCCGCGCGACGACGGCGCTCCTAGTCGACCTTGGAAACGCCAACGCGCAGAACACGCTCGGCGCCGGCACGGATCAGTTGTCCGGCTTTGAGAACCTGACTGGTGGCGCGGGCAACGATACGCTGACGGGAACCATCGGTGCCAATATCATCGAGGGCGGCGACGGCAACGATAGCCTTGTCGGGCTCGCAGGCAGGGATACGGCGAGCTATGCGAGTGCTGGCGCGGGCGTCGCGGTCAGTCTCGCAATCTCCACCTCGCAGACAACGAGCGGCGCGGGCAACGATCTTTTGTCGGGCTTCGAGAACCTGCGCGGCTCGGCCTTTGGCGACCGGCTGAGCGGCAATGCGGCTGCGAATGCGATCGAAGGTCTAGACGGCAACGATACGCTGACCGGCGGTGGTGGTATCGATACGCTTACGGGAGGCGGTGGCAACGACACCTATGTGGCGGACAGCGACGATGTGATCGTAGAATCGACCGCCACGACCGGCGGCGCAGATCGGGTGCAGACCGCAGTTGGCTGGATCTTGGCGGAGGGGCTGGAGAATCTCACGCTGACCGGATCCGCGGCGGTCGCGGGCACCGGGAATACTATGGGTAACAGCATGGCGGGCAACGGCGCCGCCAACTTGCTCTCTGGTCTCGCCGGAGTGGATGTCTTGGATGGAGGCGCCGGCAACGACACGCTGATCGGGGGCGCCGGAACGGATCAGCTGCGGGGCGGAGCTGGTAGCGATATCTTCCGCGTTGATCTCGCAACGGACTCCGGTCAGGCTTCGCGTGACGTCGTGTTGGATTTCGAAGGGGCGGGCTCGACGGTGAGTGATAGGGTCGATCTGTCAAGAATCGACGCGGATGTCGTTGCCACCGGCAATCAGACCTTTACGTTCGGATCCCGGGGTATCCATGGGCTGTTCCTAAGCGATCAGGGTACCGATACGCTCGTTCAGGGCAATATCGATGCCGACGCCGACTTTGAGTTCGCGCTGCTTATCCGAGACGGGGCGACAATGGCCGCGGCTTATATGGCAAGCGATTTCATCCTCTGAAGCATCGGGTTCTAGGGCCTGTTATGGCCTGAGCCATCCGAGTGCGGCGGCGAGACAGAGGATGCCTATGAAGGACTGGGCGGTCTTTTCGTAGCGGGTGGCGACGGCTCGCCATTCCTTGAGCTGTCAATCGGCGCGTGACCGGGGTCCGGGATCGGCGTGGAATCGGGGACTGGGGTGATGCGGATTTCGATGGGGTGGTTCGGGTGGTGGAGGGCGTAGCCCGGAACCGTCCGAACCACCCCATCGACGCCTTCGCCATCGGGGATCAGCCGCGATGCTTGAAGCGCCAGCTCTCGTTGCCGGTTTCAATGATGTCGCAGTGATGGGTCAGCCGGTCGAGCAGCGCGGTGGTCATCTTGGCATCGCCGAAGACGGCCGGCCATTCGCCGAAGGCGAGGTTGGTCGTGACGATGACCGAGGTATGCTCGTAGAGCCGGCTGATCAGATGGAACAGGAGCTGTCCGCCGGTACGGGCAAAAGGCAGGTAGCCGAGTTCATCAAGGATCAGCAGATCGAGGCGGGAAGGGTGTTCGGCAAGCTTGCCGGTCCGCCCCTGATGGGTCTCTAGCTCAGCTCCTTGCTGCCCGGGCAGGTGTAGCGGTCGGTCATGCGGTCATAGGTGAAGTCTTCCCGCAAGAACGTCCCGACCTTGCGCTGCGACTTGTCAATCACCGGGATGTGCGGCTCGATCCCCTCGCTCGCCACAAACATCCAAGCGTTTCGGCCGAGCCATAGGCGGTGTCGGCGACCAGCTTCTCGGGATAGAGGCCTGAGAGAGGGCCCTTTCAGAAGTTGCGTGAGCGACACCGACCGCGATCGCGGAGCAGCGGTAATCCCGCCGGTTACTCGTGCACCCGGTAGGATCTGAGTTCTTTGATCTTCCATGTGAGAGGTGTACCGCCCTTGGAATCTGAGACACCCGATTGCGATTACGCGGCCATCGGGATCGTGTCCCTCTGGTCGCGTCGGAACTGGGCCGGCGAGCGGTGTCCGTGCCGCTCGATCAGCCAGTTTTCATTGTAGGTCCGCCGGAAGTCGATCAGGGCGAGGCGGAGTTCCTCGACGGTGCGGAAGGACCGGACCCAGAGCAGGTTCTCCTTGAGCGTCCGGATGAACCGCTCGGCGCAACCGTTGCCTTCGGGCGCGCGGATGAAGGCCGGCGAGGACGTGGCTCCGAGCCAGCCGATCTCTTTCTGGAAATCGCGGGACATGTACTGGCTTCCGTGATCATGGCGAATGGCGAGGCCCGATGCCGCCTTCTCCTCGACACCGCCGAAGCGTTCGATCACGCCCTGCCGGATCGGCTCCAGCGCCTCGTGACGCGTGCCGTGGAGCGTGGCGTGGATGCCGACGCACTCCGCCGAGCAGTGATCAACGGCGACGAAGACGGCGACCTGGCCGTGCTCGACGGTGAAGGCGGCGGTCATGTCGGTTCCCCACATCGTGTCGACCATCTCCGGGATGATCGTGCCGTCATGGTTGCGCGGACCGCGCGGGCGGCCCATGCGTGTCGCGGCCTGCAGGCCGTTCTCCCGCATCGCGCGGCGCACCCGCTCCTTCGAGGTGCGCAGGCCCGCACGGCGCAACCGTGCCCAGACCTTCCGGTAGCCCTCGCCGTGGAACGGGCTGTCAACGAGCACCTGCCGGATCGCCTCGACTAGCGCGGCGTCGGACATCGGTCCCTCCGGCCCCGGCCTGCGTCGTGGTACGAGCGACCCGGCCGCCGCGCGCCGGCTGCGATAGAACCCCGCCCGGGCAAAACCCCAGACGCGACAGACCCGGGAGACACCGTAGCGACGGCGCGTGGAGATCGAGATGACGGTGCTCATCGCTTCGACCTCCGCGCCGCGAAAGGGCTGCCGGCCTCCAGCCGCTCGATCTTCGTATAGAGCAGCTCAGTGTCCATGGTCAGCTCGCCGACCTTGGTGCGAAGGCGGTCGATCGTCTCGTCCCGATCGTCCCGCGCCCGAGACTTCAGGCTCGCGGACCCGGCCTCGAGAAAGGTGTCCCGCCAGCCGCTCAGATCCGCCGCCGTCACCGAGAGCTCGCGCGCCACGATCTCCAGAGGCTCGCCGCGCAGGAGCCGAAGCACCGCCTCCCGCTCGCGCCCCGCCGTCATGCGCCGATCCCGGCTCGGAGCCGGGGCCGGGGCAACGCCGATATCCGAGGTCTCCGCGCCCGCGGCTCCTTCGCGCTCATTATCGTCCATCTCAACACCTCCATCGGCTCAAATAAGCCGGCTGGGATGTCTCAAGACACCCTGGAGCGGGGGAGAGGGATGTATTCACTATACCAAACGCCGTCGGGGGTTGGTCAGTTTTCATAAATATAATTATAAAATATTTGTTTTATTTTTAGCAATAAAACCACATTATCAAATATCCTTAATATTTTATGCTATCGTAAATTAAATAAATCAACAAAATTTCGATTCATAATTGGTTGATTGATTGGCATTACCTCGCACGATGAATCGAGCTCCGACCAATCACCCGTTCGCGAACATAGGCAGGATGTCAATCGGCATGGAATCCTGGGGCTGACTCAAATTCCGTGCAGATTTGCCGGGAGGTCGTCTGCTGGCCGTGCGATTTGAGCGCTTTGGGCCAGGAGGCAGCGGCGGGTGGGCAGGAGCGTATGGAACTGTGGGTTGAACCCGCCAGGGCTGGTGGTCGAGCGCCGGTCGTTCGTCGATGGCGTGGTGGAGATTTCGGGTCGTCTCGCAGGCTCGCACGGTCGCTGCCCGGATTGCGGGACGTCGTCGTCGTCCTGCC
>JAMHVU010000110.1:0-17548 GCA_035911355.1 Sphingobium sp. | reverse complement strand
CTACAGTCTCGCCGAGGCGAAGATCGTCATCGAAAGCTGGCGCCGGCACTACAATACCCTGCGCCCGCATTCGAGCCTCGGCTACATGCCGCCCGCGCCGGCCGCCCTGCTCTGGCCGGGAGCTCCGGCCTCTTCAACCGTGGCCGCAAAGCCCATCATGCATTAGACTTGAACCGGGCCACCCAATGGGGGCAGGCCACGCTCGTGCGAGCAAAGATTTCAGTATTCTACGATCATTTTGAGGAATCTGGGCTGTGGGGAAAAGACTTGTATAGCTATCTGAGCAACGTCTACTCTAATAGAGCGCGCTTTACGATCGTCTTTATATCCGTTTGGTACGCGAGAAAACTTTGGGCTAGTCATGAGCTGAAGGCAGCCGAAGCTCGCGTGTTTCGAGAATCGAGAGAGCATATCTTACCCGCCCGTCTTGACGAGACGACGATCGACGGTATTCCAAGCACCACGGGGTATATTTCGCTAAAGGATAGAACTCCCGAGCGATTTGCGGAACTGATTGCGAGAAAAGTAAGGCTCTCGTGATCGGCTTCAAACACTTCACGCCGACCAACACGGCGAGCCTTCGGCGGAGGCCTACGAAGTTTGCACCAGAGGGAAGTGCTAAGCCGCGTATCGCGACCTCTGCGAGTAGGGAGGCGGGCGGCTTGTGTGCTGCCGATCATGGTAGGAAATCATAGTCTCGAGTGGGAGATCGTAGTTTTGGGCTACTTTAGGATACTGTGGTGTAGATCTTGGTTGCGGGGGCCCGCAACCACCGAGACCAACACTCGCTCGAAGTCTTTGTTTAAAAACAATAAATGGTCGGATTCGTCACTTCTCTCACACCGCCCGTAATGCAGTTTGGCCAGACAAGCCCCAAACCAGCGACCGTTAAGTCAATCAGGAACTGAATGTGCCGATCTGTCAATAGCCATGCTCAGACATATGCTCTACACACGGCTTTCTTAAGTTGCTGAGGTCGGCCCGGTATACCTCATTGGACCCGCCCCATCAGCTTTCATTCTGGCCTGAGGTGACCATCCCCGATCCGCACTGCGCTGCGATCAGATAGCCCCTTATTGCGTTCGATCCTCCAGCAATGGCACGGCAAGCAATCTGCCTCGAAGAGAAGTCGACCGCAAGCCGGGGATTTACCTTATTAGATAAAATCCATCGATCAGCAGCATGCTCGCAGAGACATTTACCCTTTTCGATAAAATCGTTGACTGCGCCTGCGGCCCCGCCTATATTTACCGTATTCAGTAAAGGCGCCGCATCATGGAAGGCCAAGACAGCCAGATCCTCGCCAAGGTCGGACACAAGCTCCGTCAGGCTCGCCTCGCGCGCGGCCTGAATCTGCATCAACTGGCACGGCTGACCGGCATAAGCGCCCCCGCCCTCTCGCTCATCGAGACGGGAAAGCGCGATCCGCGCCTGACGACGCTTGGCAAGATTGCCGCGGCCCTCCGGCTTCCCTTGGCCGATCTCCTGGAAGGTCCGCCGGGCGCGGCAAGGGTGAAGCAACCTCCTTCACCCGAAGACGAGGGCTACGATCTCGGAGATTACAGGTGAACGGCACGGTGCCGGTCTGGTTCGACACGCTCCATGTCGGCGACGTGGCAGTTGCCGATGATGGCAGCCTATCCTTCCGCTACGCTGCTCGCTGGCTTGCGACCCAGGGAGCCTTCCCGCTGTCCCTGACCATGCCGCTTGCCGATGCGCCCTATCCGTCAGAGATCATTTCGCCCTGGCTCGCGAACCTGCTGCCCGAGGAGGAACAGCTTCAGATCCTGACCCGATCCCTGGGGCTCGACCGGGCCGACACGCTCGCCGTTCTGGCTGAGATCGGCGGCGATACCGCCGGCGCCCTGTCGTTCAGTTCCCCGACGGACCCTAACGCCTGGGCTTGGACACCCCTGACGGACCTCTACGATACCGCCGATCCGCAGGCGGCGCTGGAGCGGCATTTCGAGGATCTCGGCCGCCGCCCCTTTCTCGTCGGCGAGGAAGGGGTCCGCCAATCGCTAGCCGGCGGGCAGAAGAAATCGGCGCTGGCAGTGCTCTCGCCCGACGGCACGCCCGTTCTGCGGCTGCCGCAGCCGGGTGACGTGCTGGCCGTGCCACGCAATGGCGCGCCCTCCACCGTTATCGTGAAGCCCGACAATCCGAACCTGCCCGGCATCACCGAAAACGAGGTGTTCTGCCTGCATCTGGCCCAGGCCATCGGGATCGCAGCTGCGCAGACGACGATCCTGACGACAGGGAAGCGCACGGCCATTTGTGCGCTGCGCTATGACCGGCGCGTCGGCCGGGCGGGACAACTTCAGCGGGTTCACCAGGAGGACTTCGCCCAGGCGAACGGCATCCCGCCCGGCCGGAAATACGAGCGCGGCACCATAGCCGGCCCCGATCTGAGGACGCTGCTGGCCACCGGGCATGCGCTGCCACCCATGGACGCGCTGGCGCTGCTGGACCAGGTGATTTTCAACATCCTGGTCGCGAATACCGACGCCCACGCAAAGAACTACTCGATCCTGCTGCCGGTCGGCGGCGAACCGAGGCTCGCCCCGCTCTACGATGTCTCGACAGTGCTGCCCTGGCCGCATGTGACGCAGTATTTCGCGCAGAACCTTGCCGCGAAGCGCCGCCGCCCCGAGGCCATGGCCGGACGCCACTGGGACATCATCGCCGGGGACATGGGCTACCGCCCCGCCGACCTGCGCCAAAGGGTGCAGGAATTGGTGGACGCCATGGTCGCCAATCGTGTCACGGTTGCCGGGGCCGTGGCCAGCCTGCCGGGGGTCACATCGGGATATGTCGAGCAAGCCGCTGAACTGATCGAGACCAACGCGCTCCGTATCGCCGGGAGGCTCGGATAGGTCATTAAAGACATTCTGTCGCCTACCAACGCATTGGGCAGCCGGTCCGAAGCGGCTTGCACCGAAGGGCGGAAAGCAGTCGTTCGCTGCGGGTGCAAAAAGGTTCGGCACTATAAACAAGTGCGAACATTGGGCGCTGGCCACTATACAGCATCTTGAGGGAAGTTGACGCGAACTGTATCCATATCAAGACATGGCAAACAACTTGACCGCCGAAAGATCGCTTATCTTCAGGATCACACACGTCAACAATGTGCCGTGGATCCTAAGGCATGGGCTCCATTGCAAGAATTCCGGTGTGCGGGACCCCGATTTCGTGCGAATTGGGAACCTTGAACTGATTCAGCGTCGGACGGCACGGAATGTTCCAGTGTCCCCGGCTGGAACGCTATCGGACCACTTCACATCTTATCGGTCTATGAATCCGGGACTGACCTTAGCGATATTCGGAATTTGCTATGTGAGTAGCATTTAATGTTTTATTTTTCAATTACTTAGAAGTAGCCTTACACTCAGCATTGCCGTATTGTTGTATGCACTTGCTTCTAGTGCATGCTTGTATCTGAGCATTACGCATTGGAGCATTCCTATCTACTGTTCGCACAGCAGGAATAGTATAGTACTCTGTTCTCATAACCTGTTGGCAGCTCACCATGTTTCCATAGCCCGTACAGGTAGTTTGACCAGTAGGCACTTGGCGCGTCTGACTCTGGTTATACATTTCTTGTTCAAATCTAGGTGGTATTTTCGAGTTAAATACGGCTCGACAACCACTTTCTGCTGCTTGGTACTCAGGGGTTGCGCAGCTAGCAAGCACTATCAACAAAGATGCTGGAGCCAAATATTTAATTGATATATGCATTCTTTTACATTCCCTAAGAGCACATCCTTATAGTTGCATAAAGCAGATAACAAAAAATTGATCAAGAAATTTTTCAACTGCCTGCAACCCTTAGGCCAGTGAAGCTGCGCCTGCAGCAAATGACTGCGGTCCCGCCTCACCTGACTGAGGAGATGACGCCCGAACTCTGGATTGGCCTGCCGCCATAGCCCTTCGGCCAGCACCACTGCATATCGATAACGTAGCTCACCGCTGCGCAGTTGGAAGCGGCCAAGCATTGGCGTTCGCATTCATCCAGAGAGATGCCACGGATGCCGTTGGCCAGAAGATCTGCCCCACGTAGATCGAGCCCGTTTTGTCGAGTCATGCGCGGCATTGGAGCCGGCGTAGGCGGAGGCGGAGGGGGAGCAGTTCGGAAGAAGCGACGCATGCAGCCATCAACCATGTCGCGGATCTTGGGGTCCACCACCTCCCCGGCAAAACCGTAGGAGATGCTCTTATCCATATTAAAGAACTTACCGCCGATGGCCGAAGCGCCTGCGATCTCGGCCGCAACTTGAGGAGTGATCTGAAAGCCCGCGATCGTCTCGCCGTTGCCGTGCCGTATATAGCCGAACTCGTGGATCGTATGATCGTAGCCTCCGGCATGCACCATGAAGGGCCCTGCAAACGGCATGGGCGGCTCCTGCAGAAATGCAATATCGCATCGCCAGCGCGACCCGGCGGGCGATCACCGAGAAGATGGATGAGGACCCTACGTTCTACAAACAGTTCTCCGAGCTGCTCGAAGAGACCATCCGCGCCTACCGCGAGAAGCGGCTGTCCGAACGCGAATACCTGAACAGCGTCGTGGACCTCGCGAGCAAGGTCGCGCGCAAGGATCGCGGCCGCGATGTTCCGGAAAGCATCCGGGGCGATGAGGATGCGCAGGCGTTCTTCGGGATCCTGGACGGTCAGCTGAAGACCGAAGGCGATGAGCTGGTAGCCGGCGACGATGCCGCAGCGATCGCTCAACAGATCATCGACATCATCAAGTCCCACCTGATCGTGGACATCTGGTCGAACGAGGTGGCCCAGAACAATCTGCGGAACGCCATCGATGACTACTTCTTCGACGTCCTGCGCGACGAAAAGGGCGTCGACCTGCCCGTGGAGGTGCTCGACGAGCTCGAACTGAAGATCATGGACCTCGCCCGGGCCCGGTTCGCAGCATGACGCGGGAATTGCATTGCCTGCAGTACGGTGAGCAGGAGATCCGATACGAAATCGTCCGCCGCCCAAGGAAGACACTGGAGATCGCCGTCGAGCCGGATGCGTCGGTGGTGATCGCGGCCCCGGAAGACGCGACACTAGACGCCATAGAAGCCAAGCTGCGGAAGCGCGCGGCATGGGTGACGAGGCAGCAACGGTACTTTGCCCAATTCCTGCCGCGGACGCCGGAGCGCAGGTTCGTCGCCGGAGAAACGCATCTTTACCTAGGGCGCCAGTACCGGCTGAAGGTCGTCCCGCATGTCCAGGAAAGCGTGAAGCTGATCCGCGGCTTCATCGTCGTGCAGACTCACCGGCCGACTAGGCCGGAGGTGACACGCGAACTGGTCGAGGCATGGTATCGAGACCGGGCCCACATCAAGTTTCCGGAACGGATCGAACTCTGTCTCGGTCTGTTCCCGGATCCCGAGGCATTCAGGCCGAAGGGGCTCATCGTACGTCAGACCCGGCAGCGATGGGGGTCCATGTCACCGGCCGGACGTCTGCTACTAAACCGCCGCCTCGTGCAGGCGCCGGTCGATGCCATCGACTATGTGATCACCCACGAACTCTGCCACGTGGCCGAACCCCATCACGGGGCAGCCTTCTTCGATCTCCTCGACAAGGTGCGCGGTACCTTCCGAAATTTCCGCCTCATAGCTCTCGATGTGCTGGATGTCGGTTCCGGCGAAGCGGTTTCGCAGAACCGCTTCGGTGTAGAGATTCTCCGCGACGGGAGGGCCCCCCGTGCCGTGTTTCAACTGCTCGACGGTGTAGCCGTGAAGCATTACAAAACCGCCAGGTCGCGTCGCTCGGATCATCCCGGCGAGCATCTCGTCGCGCAGCTTCGGGGGCGCGAATTGGATAAAAATTCCTATCACCGCGTCAAAGCGCGCCTCGGGCCACGGATACTCGGCGGCGTTCTGAACCGAGAGGGTCACATCGACATCGCGAGTGCGCGCAAGTCTGCGTGCCTTCTCGATCGCGACAGCCGAATTGTCCCACGCGGTAACTGTATGTCCCATTTCGGCCAACCAGACCGAATTGCGGCCCTCGCCGTCCGCCACGACGAGGACTTCGGAGCCGGGAGCAAGCCTGTGCGCGTGTCTCTTTATGAAGTGCGCAGGTGCGGTGCCGAAGAGGTATTCCTCTCCGGCAAAGCGTTCATCCCAGTTCATGAGTCCGCATTCATCGCCTTAGGCGCACCCGTGGCCATATCGGTGCCGGTGTAGGGCAGACCGGCCTGCTTCCATGCGCCGAAGCCGCCCTCCATATGCGCGAGTGGCGACAGTCCGGCTTTCAGGGCAATCTCGGCCATCTTGCCGGACCGGGCGCCCGAACCGCAGTGTAGAACGATACGCTTTCCGTCCTGCGTGGGCAGCGCCTCGGGACGGAAGAACGCCATGGGCATCAACAGCGCCCCATCAATATGCTCCATTATGTATTCGGGCGGGGTGCGCACATCGATCAACACGATCTCCTGCGCGTCGAGCGCCACCTTTACCTTTTCGGGAGTCCAGTTTTCGAGTTGTGCCATGATCAGAACCTGTTCGCTGGTATCTTGAAGTAGCTGTTTCCATCAGCCTCCGGTTCCGGTAGTCGACCGCCTCGAAGGTTGACTTGGAGCGCGTGGAGCATCCTGTCGGGCAGGTTGAGCGTCGCGTCGCGTTCCTCGCGCACCTTGACGTAGTCGTCCTTTTCGACGCCGCCGCCCAGATGTTTGTTCGAGGCTTTCTGCTCGGCCACCGTGCTTTCCCACGCCGGGTCGTCGCGGCCTTCCGCGCCGTAGTCGTGTCCGATGAAGATCCGGAACTCATCGGGCAGCGCCAGGATCGCCATCAGCGAGTCGTAGAGCATGGCCGCCGATCCGCCGGGGAAGTCTGCGCGCGCGGTGCCGCTGTCGGGCTGCATGAACGTATCATGGGCGAAGACAGCATCGCCGACCACATAAGTGATCGATCCCAGCGTGTGGCCTGGCGAGAGCATCACGCGCAGGTCAAGATCGCCGATGCGGAACGTGTCGCCGTCGGCAAGAAGCCGGTCGAAATCGGCCTCCGGGTCGAATGCGCCCGGCGTGTTGTAGAAGTCGCGCCAGAGCCCCGCGATTTCCCGAACCTTCTCGCCTATGGCGTTCGGCGCGCCGGTTTTCTGCTTGAGATACGCCGCGGCCATCAGGTGGTCGGCATGAGGGTGCGTGTCGAGGATCCATTCGAGCGTCAGACCCTCGCGCTCAATCCAGTCGAGCGCCCAGTCGGCAGACTCGGTCGAGGTGCGGGCGCGGGCCGAGTTGAAGTCGAGAACCACGTCGATCAGTGCGCATTTTTTCGTTGCCGGGTCGATGCAGATATACTGGCAACTTCCTGAAGCTTTGTCGTAGAAGCCAACGACATCCGGGCTTCCAGGCCCACGGGATGAACTTTTCGAATATGGGATTGTCATGCAGTCCTTTCCTTTTCGGTCATTCTGCGGCTTTGGCCGGGTCGGCGAGTGGTTGGGCAAGCGCCTTCCAGGCGTCGTGCTGGGACAGGAAGACGCGTCCGTTGAGCTGGTCGAGGAAGTGTGTGGTCTTGAGGCGGTCCATCACCGGACCCTTCACTTCCGAGAGGTGCAGTCCGACCCCCAGATCCGTGAGCCGGTGATTGATCGCCTCCAGGCTCTCGAGGGCCGAGTAATCGATCTCGTTCACCGCGGAGCACATGAGGATCACGTGGCGCAGAGCGCCGCCGTCGACCACGCGATCCTGGATCAGATCCTCGAGAAACCGGGCATTTACGAAGTAGAGGCTCTCGTCCACGCGCAGGGTGAGGATATGCGCATCGGTCTCGACCTCGTGCCGGTTGATATTGCGGAAGTGGTTCGTGCCGGGAACGAGCCCGACCTCGGCGACATGGGGCTTCGACGTCTTGTAAAGGTGTAGCGCGATGGACAGGATCACACCGGAGGCAACGCCAATCTCGACGCCCAGGGTCAGGGTCAGGAAGATCGTTGCCGCGACCGCTGTGAAGTCGGCGCGCGAATAGGACCAGGTCTTCTTCAGAATGGAGAAATCGACGAGGCTGAGCACGGCGACGACGATGGTTGCGGCCAACGTCGCGTTGGGCAGGTAATAGACCAGCGGCGTCAGGGCGAGCGCCGCAATCGCGAGGCCGATCGCCGTGAAAGCGCCGGCGGCCGGTGTCTCGGCGCCCGCATCGAAGTTCACGACCGAACGCGCGAAGCCACCGGTGACAGGATAGCCGCCGGTGAAGGCCGCACCGAGGTTGGCGGCGCCGAGGCCGATGAGTTCCTGATTAGGGTCGATGCGCTGGCGTTTCTTGGCGGCGAGCGTCTGCGCGACGGAAATGGATTCCACGAAGCCGATGATGGAAATCAGGATTGCCGGGATCGCCAGTTGACGGATCAGGTCGGGCGCGAAACCCGGAAGGGTCAGCGGCGGCAGGGCCTGCGGCACCTCGCCGACGATGGAGACGCCGCGGCCTTCAAGATCAAGGACCCATACCGCGAGCGTCGTCACCACGACCGCCGCCACGGGCCCAGCCTTGGTGACGATGTCGGCCAGAAGCGGACCTGCGCCCATCCTGCGCAGGAGCGGCTTCAGTCCCTTGCGCACCCAGAAAAGAAATGCCGTCGCCGTGACGCCTATGACCACCGTTATCGGGTTGATCTGCCCCAGATGTGACAGAAGCGCGCCGACCATCTCGATCAGCGTATGGCCGCCCGCCTCGATCCCGAGGATATGCTTGAGCTGACTTGTCGCGATCAGGATGCCGGACGCGGTGATGAATCCCGCGATCACCGGGTGGCTGAGGAAATTGGCCAGAAACCCCAAGCGGAAGACGCCGAGCAGCAACAGGAAGCCCCCGGAAAGCCCCGCAAGCGTCAGCGCGGCGACGGCATAGCCCGCCGTGCCCTGCTCGGCGACCTGACCGACGGCGGAGGCTGTCAGAAGCGAGACCACTGCCACAGGCCCAACCGCGAGCGCGCGTGAGGTGCCGAAGACCGCGTAGAGGAGGATCGGTGCGATCGAGGCGTAGATTCCCGCCTCTGGCGGCAAGCCTGCCAGAAGCGCATAGGCGAGCGACTGCGGGATCAGCATGATCGTCACGATTACCGCCGCAACGAGATCGTTCGTCAGCGCGGATCGATCATACTGTCGGCCCCATGTAAGGACCGGCAGATATCGGGCAAATCGTAGCTTCATCGAGTTCTCTCAGGATTGGGGAACGGGGCGCAACCTTTGCGCCCCGCTCGCGGACGCGCGGTGGGCGGGAGGAGTTGCCGGCGCGCCGTTCGGTTATTTGGCCGCGGTCTCGAGCTTTTCGGGCTTTGCCATCCATTCGCGGCCCCGAAGCATCGCTTGCCAGTAGATCGGCGGCAGCATCTTTTCCTTCAGGAACCACGCGGCGCGGCTTGGCTTCGTTCCGTCGATCATGAAGGCCGGGAAGCTCGGCTTTAGCGCCCCTCCGTACCCAAACTCCGCGAGCACGATCTTGCCGCGCTCGACCGTCAGCGGGCACGAGCCATAGCCGTCGTATTGCGCCACGGCCGAGCGTCCGGCGATGTCGGCGACGATGTTCTCGGCAACGGTCGGCGCCTGTTTCCGCGCCGCTGCCGCAGTCTTGGCATTGGGTGCGTTCATCACGTCGCCAAGCGCCCAGATGTTGTCGAAGCTCTTGTGGCGCAGCGTCGCCTGGTCAACGTCGACCCAACCCGCCGGATCGGCCAGCGGCGAGACGCGAATGAAGTCCGGCGCTGTCTGCGGCGGGCAGACATGCATCATGTCAAACTCCATCTCGACGCGGCGGGGTTCCTTCTCGGCCTCCTTGACCTCGAAGGTGGCCGTCTTCGCCGGCCCGTCGACCGCCACGAGATTGTGGAAGAAGTCCAGCGTCGCGTCGTACTTCTTCACGTATTCCATCAGTGCCGGCACGTAGTCCTTCACGCCAAAGAGCACGCCGCCCGCGTTGCAGAAGTGGATGTCGATGTCCTTGAGACGACCGGACCGATGCCAGTGGTCGGCCGAGAGATACATCGCCTTCTGCGGCGCGCCGGCGCATTTGATTGGCATCGGCGGCTGGGTGAAGAGCGCGGTGCCGCCGCGCATCTCCTGCACCAGTTGCCAGGTGTAGGGCGCCAGGTCGTAGCGATAGTTCGAGGTCACCCCGTTCCGGCCGAGCGTATCGACAAGGCCTTCGACCTTGCCCCAGTCGAGCTTGAGACCGGGACAGACGACGAGACGATCGTATTTCACGACACGGCAACCATCGAGGATGATCGCGTTGTTCTGCGGCTCGAAGGCCGCGACCGCGGCCTTGATCCACTTGACCCCTTTCGGGATCAGGCTGCCCATTGTCTTGGCGGTTTCCTGTGCCTCGAATATGCCGCCGCCGACCATCGTCCAGCCGGGCTGGTAATAGTGAATTTCGGCGGGATCGATGATCGCGATCTCGAGGCCGGGCTTGCGCGACTTGAGGCTTGCCGCGACTGCGACGCCGCCGGCACCCGCGCCGACGATGACCACTTTGTAGTGCGCATCGCCGGTGTCGGTCGGGGTCTTGCCGCCGTTGGCGACGCGGCGCGCGACACCGTTCATGTCATAGCATGCCGCCTTCGTCATGGCGAGGATCTCGGAGACGGGTCGCTTTTTCGCCTCGTGCAGCGACCAGAGTGTCGCCGAGCGTGTGCCGGTCCGGCAGTAGGCCAGGACCGGGCGTTGCACCTCTGCCAGCGCCTGGCCGAAGGCAGCAACGTCCTGATCGGTCACCATCCCCGACTCAACCGGGACGTAGCGCGTCTCGATTCCCTCGGCCTTGGCAGCGGCCTCGATCTCTTCGAAGCTTGGCTGGTCAGCGCCTTCCCCATCGGGGCGATTGCAGATGATCGCACGATAGCCTGCAGCCTTGATCGCGGCCATGTCCATGGCTGCGATCTGCGGGGACACCGTAACTTTCGGCGAGATCTTTTTCAGTTCCATCGTCGCATTCCTCCCTGTTGGTTTAGATCAAAGACCGTTCACCGACGCCGAAGCGCCGCCATCGCACCTGCGGACTTCTTCAAGTGGATGGGTCTTCGTCTTGTATGACCGAAACCATCTTCGCGCTGTACGCCCGGTCGCCGATGCGTTCGATCAACTCCAGTTGCAGCTCCAACCAGGCCTTATGGCCTTCTTCATCCATGGCGATCCTTTCGAAGAGCATGCGCGATCCGACATCGTTGGCCTCATAGGCTTGTCGGGCCGCGCTGAGATAGAATTCAATGGCCTCCTCTTCATCGGCAAGGTCGGCCTTGAACATATCCGGCAGGGTTTCCGCGCGCTTGGGCGATTTTGCGAAAGCAATCTCGGGCGTTCCTTTCAGGAACATGATGCGCTCGATGAACAGGTCGGAGTGTCCGATTTCCTCTGCCTGTTCCTCACGCATCTTGTCTGCCAGCAAATTGAGGCCCCAATCGTCGAGGACATGCGCGTGCAATTGATACTGATGCGCGGCGCTCATTTCCATTTGAAGCGCCTTGTTCAGGTTCTCCACCGTTGCGTTGTTCGACATTGTCTTCTCCTTTCGATGTGTAAGCGCACTATCTCTCAAAGACCGTTCAGGGGCACCTTGAGCATCGGATTGCCATCCTTGTCGGTCGGCACCTCGCCTGCGCGCATATTCACCTGCAGCGACGGGATGATCAGCTTGGGCATGGCGAGGGTCGCGTCGCGTTCGGTGCGGAACTTGACGAAATCCTCCTTTGTCTTGCCATCGCCGACATGGATGTTGTGCGCCTTCTCGTCCCCCACCGTGGTCTCCCACTGGATGTCGCGCCCGTTCGGCCCGTAGTCGTGGCACATGAACAGCCGCATCTCGTCCGGCAGGGCCAGGACTTTCTGGATCGAGTCGTAGAGTGTCGCCGCATCTCCACCCGGGAAATCGGCGCGCGCCGACCCGCCATCGGGCATGAACAGAGTGTCACCCACGAAGGCCGCGTCGCCCATCACATGCACCATGCAGGCGGGCGTGTGGCCGGGCGTGTACATGGCGAAGGCGGGCATGTTTCCGACCATGTAGGTGTCGCCGTCGTCGAACAGGCGGTCGAACTGGCTGCCGTCGCGCTGGAACTCGGTGCCTTCGTTGAAGACCTTTCCAAAGGTCTCCTGCACGACCATGATCTTCGCGCCGATACCGATTTTTCCACCAAGCTTCTGCTGGATGTAGGGAGCGGCTGAAAGGTGATCGGCGTGGACGTGGGTCTCGATGATCCACTCCAGCTTCAGCCCCTGCGACTGCACCTGTCGGATCAGTTCGTCCGCATGGTCGTAGGTTATCCGCCCGGCGGCGTAGTCGATGTCCATGACGCTATCGACGATAGCGCAGGCCGACGAGGACGGGTCCTTGACGATATAGCTGATCGTGTTCGTGGCCTCGTCGAAGAAGGCCTGGACCTCGGGTTTGATGGTCATGTCCACGGGGTATGTCATGGTTTTCTCTCCTTGAATGGTGCGGTGCCTCAGGATGCGACGCGCGGTTGCCCCAGCGACGCGAAGACGCGGCGCAGCCAGAAACCGACGATGACTGCGGCCAGGAACAGGGCAACTTCCCAGCGCCCGGTTCCGAGGGCCGGAATGGCCGCGCCCGGGCAGAAGCCGGCGATGCCCCAGCCGATACCGAACAAGGCCGAACCACCGACGAGCTTCATGTCGATGTCGGTCCCGGCGGGAACCTGGAAGCGTCCGCCGAAGAGCGGAGCACCGCGCCGCCAGACCAGGCGGTAACCGATCGCCGCCACGAGCAGCGCCCCGCCCATGACGAAGGCCAAGCTCGGGTCCCAACTGCCCGCGAGGTCGAAGAAGTTCAGGACCTTGGCCGGGTCCATCATGCCCGAGAGGGCGATGCCGGTGCCAAAGACGACACCCGTGAAGAGTACAAAGACAAGCTTCATGGATCAGCCTCCGAACACGTGGCGGACGAGGAAGACGGTGATTGCGGCCGTTGCCATGAAGGTTGGCACGGCGACCAGCGATCGGACCGACAGACGCGACAGCCCGCAGACCCCGTGTCCCGACGTGCAGCCGGAGCCGAGGCTGGCGCCCAGCCCCACGATGACGCCGCCTACGGCGATCATCGCCGGGCTGACCGGAACTGTCAGAGCCGGCATCGCGCCTGTAATGGCGAAGATCAGCACGGGTGCGAGTATCATTCCGGCGATCAGGGCGAGCCGCCAGCTCATCTCCTCCCGGCTCTCCGCAAAGATCGCGCCCGACAGGATGCCGGTCGCGCCGAAGATCCGGCCGAGCCCGAGCATCAGAAGGACCGCGCCAAGGCCGATCAGCAGACCGCCGCCGAACGATGTGACGGGTGTGAACGCAGTCTCCATCTCAGCAGTCCCGGCATGTCTTGAGACCGAGCATTGAGTAGAGCGGGCACATCTTCATCAGCGACGTCGCGAGCATGACGACGCCGACGACGGCCGCACCATATTTGAACAGAGGCTCGGCGAAGAGCTGCAGACCGCTGAAGAAGGCGAGATAGAGCAGGACCAGCCCCAACGCGGCGCGCAGGATACGGTCGAGGGTTCCGACATTGGTCGTCATGGCGTCCTCCGGACTTGAAAGTTGACCATGACGTATAAGTTTGGCGGCACCGCTTCAGTGATATTGTCACCGAGCGGCGATTTTTCTTTGGCGATCAGCTATGCGCTGTCGGCAAGCTCCCGCAGGGCCGGCTTGTTGGTGAGCTCGATTCGTCCGCGCGATTGCGCGATGAAGCCGCGCTTCTGGAAATCGTGCAGCACGCGCGAGATGACTTCTCGCGCCGTTCCCAGTTCGGTTGCGATCTGCGCATGGGTCGCCGCGATCTCCCTGTCGCCGCCTACCAGGGCGAGGAGGCGCTCGGCGAGCCGAACGTCGATCCGGCCGAACGCGACATCGTCCACAACGCGCAGAAGGTCGATCAGCCGCCGCGAATAGGCTGCGAACACGAAATTGCGAAAGGCCGCTTCATCGGCAACGAGGGCGTCGAAGGCAGGTCTCGGAAGGACGACGACGCTGATCTCGGACTCCGCCAGACCCTCAGCGTTGTAAGCCTCTTCCGCCAGCATGCAGGCCGTCGTCAGCACGCAGCTTTCGCCCGCATCGACGCGGTATAGCACGATGTCACGTCCGTTCTCGGAAGTCTGCGAGACGCGGATCGTCCCCTCCAGCAGGAACAACAGGCTATCGGGAATGTTGCGCGGACCGAATACTTCCTGACCTTTGGGATAATTGCGGATCTGCGCGACCTTTAGCAGCCGATCCCGCACACCGCGCGGTAGGGCTCTGGTCCCCTGAAATCGTTCGGTCCAGTCTCCAGTGCTCATCGCGCCCTCCGCGATGGCCAAACGATGCCCTCTTCTATTGGCGTGATGCGGGACAACAGCTCGCTCTTGTTCGACGCAATATCCGCAAGCGTCAGGTCGTCGAGCACCGCCATGAATGCCTTCGTCGCCTCGCTCAGTGCCCGCGATAGCTTGCAGATGCCGATCAACGGACAGGTGTTTTTTTCAGGGTTGAAGCATTCGACCACATCGAGCGGTCCTTCGGTCAGCCGGATGACATTCCCCACGACGATTTCCTCCGCAGGACGTGCCAGCCTGAATCCGCCGCCTCTTCCCCGCCTTGTTTCCACAAGTCCAGCCTGTCCCAGTTCGTGCACGATCTTCACTATATGCGGTCGGGCCAGCCCATGCACCCTGACCACGTCATCCACGCGGACAAGTTCGGGTGACCTGAGCGCGGCAAGCTGAAGCGATCGGAACGCGTAATTCGAATATGCCGTGAGCTTCATCTATGTCTCCCGGTGAAAGTTCTACTCGGTGTATAACTTTTTGCAGGCTGGGTGACAATGTCACTGAGCCCGCGCCCCCTCCACGGTAATTGGTGGCCAAACTCATTGAAAGGAAACACCATGCCTCTGCTTCTCGGAGACGTCGTCCCGGACTTCACCGCTGACACGACGACCGGCCCCATCTCGTTTCATGACTGGATCGGCGACGACTGGGCCTTCTTTTTTAGCCATCCGGGCGACTTCACACCGGTTTGCACCACCGAGATGGGCCGGACCTCGCAGCTCAGCGCAGAATTCGACAAGCGTGGCGTCAAACCGATCGGGCTCAGCACCGACTCCGTCGACGAGCATCTGAAGTGGATCGACGACGTGAACGATACCCAGAACACGACGCTGCGGTTTCCGATCGTCGCTGATCCCGACCTGAAGATCGCGCGCCTCTACGACATGATCCATCCCGCCCAGTCTGAAACGGCTGCCGTACGCTCGGTCTTCATCATCGACAACAAGAAGAAGCTGCGCCTGACGATGACCTATCCGATGAGCGTCGGGCGCAACTTCGATGAAATTCTGCGCGCAGTCGATGCCCTGCAGGCGGGCGACAGGCACCAGATTGCCACGCCTGCCGACTGGCGACCCGGCGACGAGGTCATCATCCCGCCCTCGATCGACGACGTCGCGGCGAAGGGTCTGTTCCCGCAGGGTTGGACGACACACCGCCCTTACCTGCGGACCACGCTTGTGCAAGACTGATTATTGTTCACGGATGAAGAGGAGAGAGACGACATGAGACGTATCGCATTGGCGGCGCTGGCCTTGGTGGGTCTCGCCGGAGCCGCGCAGGCGCAGGAAGCGCCGGAGTTGGTGACGGTCCTCGCCTCAGAGGACGCGCAAACTCAGCTGATGGGTATGGTTTTGACCATGCAGGCGGTTCAGCAAGGTGCCGACGCACACATCCTGCTCTGCGGCCCGGCCGGCGACCTGGCCTTGAGGGACGCGCCCCCTTCGGCTACGGCCCCGCAGGAGCCGCAGGGCATGAGCCCCCAAGGGCTGATGCAGAAGATCATGGAAACCGGCACCCAGGTCGAGGTCTGCGCGATCTACCTGCCGAACAAGGGCGCAGGTCCCGAGGTCTTGCTCGACGGAATCACCCCCGCTGACCCTGCGGCAATGGCCGCGCGGCTGCTGACGCCGAACGCGCGCATCTTGTCCTTCTAAGCCGCGCCCAGCGGGCGGCCGCGCCGCCCGTCCTACCGCAACCCCGGAGACCACCTCATGCTCGCCTCCTTCGACGCAGTCCTATTGGCCCGCATTCAGTTCGCCTTCACGGTGAGCTTCCACTTTCTCTTTCCGGCCTTCACCGTCGGCCTCGCGAGCTACCTCGCGGTGCTCAACGGGCTGTGGCTCTGGACGAAGGACCACAAGTATCTCGATCTCTTCCGCTACTGGGTGAAGATCTTCGCGCTGGCTTTCGCCATGGGCGTCGTGTCGGGCATCGTGATGTCCTACCAGTTCGGCACAAATTGGTCGGTGTTCTCCGACAAGGCCGGGCCGGTCATCGGCGCACCAATGGCCTACGAGGTACTCTCGGCCTTTTTCCTGGAGGCCGGCTTCCTCGGGATCATGCTCTTCGGGCGCGAGCGCGTGGGGCCGGGCCTGCACATGACCGCCACGGCGGCCGTGGCCTTCGGTACGTTTTTCTCGGCCTTCTGGATTCTCAGCGTGAACAGCTGGATGCAGACGCCCGCAGGCTTCTCCATCGACCCGGACACGGGCCAGTTTTTGCCGGAGAACTTCTGGGAAATCATCTTCAATCCCTCGTTCCCCTATCGCCTCATGCACACGGTGACGGCCGCCTATCTGACAACGGCATTCATCGTGGGTGGCGTGGCGGCTTTCCACCTTTTGCGTCGCCGGAGGCGGGGCGAGGTGGCGTCCGAAGCCACGAGAACAATGTTCTCCATGGCGATGTGGATGGCAGCCATCGTGGCGCCGATACAGATTTTCCTCGGGGATCTCCACGGAATCAACACGCTGGAACACCAGCCCGCCAAGGTCATGGCCATGGAAGGCCACTACGAGAGTCATCCGGAGGGCGCGCCGCTCTACCTGTTCGGGATCCCCAATGACGAAACGCAAACCCTCGACTACGCGGTCGGCATCCCGAGGCTGTCGTCGTTGATCCTATTGCACGATCTCAACGCGCCGCTGGCTGGGCTCGACACGATCCCCGACGACGAGCAGCCACCCGTGGGCATCGTCTTCTGGTCCTTCCGTGTCATGGTCGCCCTGGGCTTCGCCATGCTGGGCATCGGGGCTTGGTCGCTCTGGGCGCGCTGGCGAGGTCGTCTCTTCGAGGCGCCGTGGCTGCACCGCGCCGCTCTAGCGATGGCGCCCTCTGGGCTGATCGCGGTTCTGGCCGGATGGATCACCACCGAGGTCGGACGCCAGCCCTATACGGTCTACGGGATGCTGCGCACGGCCGAGAGCGCGGCACCGCTCGACGCGGCTGCCGTCGGCACCTCGCTTGTCGCCTTCATCGTGGTCTACTTCGCCGTCTTCGGCGCAGGCACCTTCTACATCATGCGTTTGATGAGCCGCCCGCCGGTCTTCGACGAACCGCGTCTCAAGGACGTCACAAAGGGACCAACTCGCACGGCCGGCATCACGCCGGCCATCGAGGAAACCATGCGGCGCCCGGACGCCGCCCATCCGGGGGAGTGAGAGCAATGCCGATCGCAGAAGGGGTCGTATTCGACCTCACCTTTGTCTGGGGC
>JAMHVU010000109.1:0-81389 GCA_035911355.1 Sphingobium sp. | reverse complement strand
GTACTGACCAAAATTACCTATATGTTTCAGACTGTTATGCGCTCTGCGAAAGCGGCTTGTTTTTAGTGGTGCGGGCCTTGGCAGGCGCGCGGGTGAATCGCCGCGCTTTTTAGCGGTGCCCTCTAACGCTCAAGCCCCTCGCTTAACGAAGTATCAAACTTCCGAACCTACTCATTTCCCAAAATTTTGGGGAATATCGATGGCCACAAATGCTATCCGCGCCATGTCATCCGGCACACGCCATTTGATTGAATTCAAGCCGTCCATGAAGGCATTTTTGTTTAAGTCGTTCACGGGATGGATGGTGCTGCTGTTCAGCGTTTTGCTGTGGGGCATTCCGCTTATTTTCGTGGCTATCACGGCTCTGCGGTATCGCATGACCCATTTCGAACTGAGCGGCGATCGTCTTTTCATGCGGCGGGGCATATTGTCCCGCAGCGAGGAGGAGATTGAGCTCTATCGGATAAAGGATGTGAGAGCCGACTTCTCCATCGTCCAGCAGTTTTTCGGCGTGGGCGCGATCCAGATCATCTCATCCGATGCCACTGGCGCCGCGCATGGTCGCCGTGCGACGTTTCGTGCCGATAATGTTCCCGACGCACGCGCTATCCGCGAGGAACTGCGCGAGCGGGTCGAGCACGCACGCAAGGTCAAGGGCGTCCGCGAATTCGACGCGTGACAAGGGCTATAACAGGCCGAGCATGACTGCGGCGCAGATAGCCGGGATCAATGCAGCGCACAGGAAGGTGCCGAACGGGAGCCGGGTCTGGCTATCGATCCGATCGCCACGCGCCGCCATGACAGCGGCGACGGCGAGGCCGCCGACACTTGCGACAAGAAGCACCAGCGGGAGCGCGGCCCAGCCGATCCAGGCGCCAATGCCGCCCAGAAGCTTCGCATCGCCCAGCCCCAGCCCGTCCCGCCCGCGCAGCGCCCGGTAGCCCATCGCAAGAAGAAAGAGCCCGCCATAGCCAGCCGCCGCGCCAATACAACGATCGGCAAATGGCGGCAGGCCAAGCCATTCCCCCAAGGTGAGGCCGATGGCGGCGAACGGCAGAGTCAGCGCGTCCGGCAGCCAGTGATGCCGCCAGTCGAGCAAAGCCAGCGCGAGCAGCAGCCAGCCGCCAAGCGCGAGAACGAAGGCGGGGAATGGCGGCGCGAGCGCAAAGGCGAGCGCCCCGATCAACCCGCAGCCAGCCTCCAGCGACAGATGGGCGGGGTCTATCCGGACACCGCAGGCCCGGCACTTGCCGCGTGCCAGCATCCAGCCGAGCAGCGGCACCAGATCGACGACGCCAAGCCGATGCCCGCACGCATCACAACGGGACCGCCCCGAGACGATGCTTTCGCCACGCGGCCAGCGCATGACGATGGCGCCAAGGAAGCTCCCCGCGATGAGCCCGGCCCCCGCGCCGATCAGCACCGCCACCGGCTCAGCCATGACCAATGCGGCCCTTAAAGCGCACTATCGATACGAAGCACCTGCTCGCCGCCAATGGCGCGGAAGCCGCTGGCCCCGAGCGCACCGCCAAGCAGCGGATCGGTCGTCCGCACGCGCATCGTGGCCTGAAGCTTCCCATCCGCCGCGATCCGCACGTCGAGCCGCTCCATGCCGGACTGGCTGGCGAGCGGGAGAAGCAGCTGCGCGCCATCGCAACGCGGCGTCCCGTTGAGGCCATTGGCAAGATTGAGGCCAGCGATCACCGCCATGAGCCGCGCGCGCACCTGCCCATCCGCGCTGACGCAGCGTCCACCCGCAAAGCGCACCGAGAAATCATCGAGATCGACCGTACTGACCGGTAACGGCGCAAGCGCGGCGGCCAGCGGCAGCTTGCCGGTGACGCCATCAATCCCCCGCGACCCCCAGCCGACGGTGACGGCCCCGCGAATATCATCCGGCGCGCCGAGCTGACGACGGATATCCAGCCGCGCCCGCCCGGTGAGAAGTTGCACAGGCGAAAGGAAGACATCCACCGAGCCGAGCCGCACACCGCCGATCTGCAACTCTTCTGCCCCGCCCCACCAGACCGGGCCGCGCAGCGATCGCGCGGCAACGCCCATATCGTCCAGCCGTAGCAGGCCAAAAACCGCGCGCAGCGGCAGCACCATAAGCAGCGCCAGCAGCGCGGCGAGAGCGAGCATCAGGCGCGCACGGGACGTGCGGGGCAGCAAGGTCATCGTCCCGTCTCCCGCAGTAACGCCTGCACGGCGACCGTCCCCTCCGTTCCACCGGGCGCAATGCTGATCGTCTCGACCAGAATGCCCTTCCCTTCCAGCACGGCGAGCCAGCCCATGAGCGCGGGCATGCGCGCCGACGCAATGGTGACGGCCATGCGCCCCGTACCCTGCGTCGCGGCACGATCGAGCGTGAAGCCGGCCTCGGCCGCGCTCTGGCCGACAAGCTGATCGATCGGCGCGCTGGCGCCATTGCCCCCCGCCGGAAGCCGGCGCAGCGCGTCCACCCGGGCACGAACAGAGGCATGCCGATCCAGCGCGGCGCCCTGCCGCTCCCAACCAGCGGCCAGCGCGCCGTTGATCGGCCGCCAGATGCCGAGCCACAGCACGACGACAAGCATGGCACAGCCAAGCAGCGCCATGAAGCGCCGCTCATTTTCGCTATGCGTGACCCACCAGTGCCGCAGGGATCCCATCATGGCCGTACCACCTTTATATCCGCAACGAGCCGCGCGCCCTGCTGCTGCACGCTGTTGGCGCTGATCCGCCAGCCGGCATCCTGAATGGAGAGCAGCACCGCGTTGATATCGTCCGCCTTCGTGGCCGAGAGCTGCACGCGCAAAGAACCATCGGCAAGCTGGTTGACACCCGTGAGCGTCACCGCCGGGCTCGCCTGCATCGCGGTCATCAGCCCGGCCATGGTGCCGGTGAAGCCACCCGCCCCGCCCCGCTGGGCAAGCAGCGCGGCAAGCTTGTCGTCCGCATCCTCCGCCGTCTCCACCGAGGGGACAACCGTGCGGGCCAGATCCACCGTCTGCCGGTCAAGCCGGCGGGCCTCCGCATTCAGCCGAATGACCGTGACCAGCGAGACCATCAGGGTCACAAACAGGATGCCGCCGAGGAGCGCGCCCAGTCGGCGCAACCGCGTGGGCGAGAACAGCGCCGGCGGGCGGCGCGCATAATCGCCCTGCCGCAGATCAAGCGGCGGAAGGCTGAGCGCATTGAGCAGCACGGTATCCGCGGCCTCGGCCGTCAATTCGGAGATCCGGCGATCGGCAACGAGCAGTTCCGCGAACGGCTCCTGCCCGTCCACCGCGAAATCAGCACCGCGCACCACGGCACTCCCTCCGAAACTGCCGATCACCACGCCTTCGTCCGCCGGTGGCGGAAGCAGCGCGGCGGCCGGCACGAAGCTGGCCTGCGGCACGCCATGGCGAGCACACCAGTCCATCCAGAAATCCATGGCCGTGCGACTGGCGACGGCGACCAGATGGGGCGTTTCCCCATCCTCATCCTCGGTCGCGGCGGCATGGAGCGCACCGCCCTCGCCAATGCTCGCCTCGATCGCCACGAGCCGCGCGGCGGCCGCGCCCTGGCGCGCGGTCATGCCGGGGCAGGCAATCCAGTGCAGCGTCGTTTCAGCGGGCGGAACGACGAGAAGCACACGTCCGGTCTCCTCCCCCTCATCATCGTCATCGAGCGGTGGTAGCCAGTCCGTCCCACGGCCGCGCCGCACGATCCTCCCGTCCGAGATGCGCATCCAGCGGCAATTCTCGTCCCCCTCGGGCCGGGGCATGATGACATAATCGACCGACACGGCGTCTCTCAGCTCCCTTCGCCACGCACCCGGCGGATCAACCGCGCGGGAGACTGGCCTGCATCGTAAAGCACGGTCTCGCTCATCTCGTCACCCCCAAGATCGATGCTCAGCGCCACTTCCAGCCAGCGGCTGGTCACGCGGACCTGCTCCGTCACCGCCTCCGTGAGGCCGGCGCGCGCGAGCGCGGGCTGGCCCCAGAACGCCACGAGGCTGCCATAGCCGTCCGCCGGGCGGAGAGCCAGCACTTGCCGCGCCTCCTCGATCCGCAGCGCATCCGGCGCGAGCATGGCGAGCAGCACCGCCTGATCGGGCAGCAGCGTATTGACGTTGATGGGCGAAAGATCCGTGACGGGAAGCGCGCAGATCCACGGCCGCACGCGCTGATACACATCCGCGCTGACACCGTTGATGACACGCAGCTCGCTCGGGTCCGCGATCAGGCCGCCGGCGGTGAGATAGGGCGGATCGATGCGGCTATAATAGCTGTCCTCCGCGCCGCCGGGGCCGGGCGCATCGTCCGTATCGATCCAGTCCGCCGTGGAAACCGCGATCTGATCCGCCACGGCGCGCTCTATGCCGAGCAAGCGCATCAGCGCGGAAAACTGGGCGATGCCCTCCGGCCGGCCGCTGTAGCGCCCGCCATCCCCCGCTGCGGGGCTCTCGCCCGCGCGCGCGGCAAGCATCGACGCCAGCGCGGCCGAGCCGGTGCCAGCGCTCTTCACCACGCTGTTGAGATTGAAGCAATTGCCGGCATCCCGCACCCGCGCGATCGCCTGCCCGCCCGGCAGCGGCACAATCTGCGGCGTACCGAGCCAGCCGCCGGCCAGCGTCGTGCGATCCGCCCGCGCCTTGATGAGATCACCAAGCTGGATAGCCGCCGCCTGCTCCGCCGCCAGCAGATAGGCCCGGCCCTGATCGGCCGAGACGAGGTTGCGGGTCATCCGGCTCGCCAGCGTCAGCCGCTCCAGCGCGACCGCCGTAACGACCGACAGGATCGCGACGAGTAGCAGCACGGTGAGTAGCGCCGCGCCGCGCTCGCCAGCAGGCGGGGCGAAGCGGCGATCAGGGCGCACCCAGCCCTCCTGTCGCCCCTGATTGCCGGTCTGCCGGATCGGGGAGCTGGCCCGCGCCCGCGCCGACAAGGAAACGCAGCGTGAGCGGCGGCGCCTTGTCCCGTGTCAGGGTCATTTCCACAGCGACCGGCATGTCCTGCGGGTTGGCGGGGGTCCAGACATCCAGCCACTCGCCGCTCGCTGCCCGATAGCGCATGGCAAGGCCCGTCACCCCGTCCGCGACCGGCGCCGGATCGGGCGGGACGGCGCCATCGACGAACATATAGCCAATCCGCTCCAGCCGGTCTTCCCGCCACCAATACTCAACCTTCTGGAGTGTCGCGCGGCGCTGACTACCCGGATTGCTCCAGCCGGCGCGGACAAACTGCATCACCGGCATGTCATGCTGGGCGGCGCGGCCGAAAAAGGCGGGCGCGAGCGTGCCTGTCTGCGTGCGGCTAATCCGGGGGGTGGCCTGCGCCAGATCGGCATCCAATGTGGAAAGGCCGCGCTGGAGCGTACCCAATGTATCGAGGTGGCCGCGCACCGCGGCCTGCGCATCCACACTGCCACGCAGCAGCAGCACGCCGGCGGTCGCCAGCATGGCGAAGATCATCACCGCAACGAGCAGTTCGATCAGCGTGAAGCCGTTTACGGTGAAACGTGGCGGGGACAGGCCGGCCGGGTCAGTCACCGGTCGTCACCTTGCCGTCAAGATCCATGCGAACCCGGATCTGCCGCTCATCGCGCTCCAGCGCAAAATCGAGGGACTGGTCCGCGCGGCCAAGCGTGTCGAAAATAGCGCGCGTCTGCGTGTTGGCACCTTGCGCGACATGCGTACCCTGAGACCAGTCGGTCGCAACCAGCGGCCCCTCGGTGAACGCTTCCCATCGCCCCTTGCGCCAGCGATCAAAGCCGTAGCCGGTGGTCGAGACCCACAGCGACACAGGCTCCGCATTGATGACCGCGCTATCCCGCGCGGCCCGAACGCGACCGCTGAACCGATCCGCATCCGTGCCGACCTGCCCGCGCGGATCGGCCATGGTCAGCACCACCGTCGCCGACATCAGCCCGATAATCACGATGACGACCATGAGTTCGATCAGCGTGAAGCCATTGACGACGGCGCGCGACAAACGCGTGGAACGCCGGGCGCCCGAACGGGAAGCCGTGTGCCCTGACATCATTGCCCGCCACGTCCCGGCATGGGCACGGGCTTGACGAAGCTCAGTACAGCCGGGGACTGGCCCGCCCCCGCATCGACGCGAATGGTAATCGCCATAAGGCGCCCGTCCATTGTGGGCCGCGCGGCCTGCGCCCAGTGCCAGTTGCGACCGCCATTTTCCACCGTGCCGCTTGTGTCCCCCTCACCGGGAGGCAGTGGATCCGTGATACGCTCGAAGGCGAGATTACGCGCGACGATCTCCGCCAGCGTGCGCTGATCGAGATCGGCGGCGGTCCGCACCGAGACAGCCTGAAGCCGCACCAGAGCGAGCGCGGCGAGGCTGAAGATCGCCAGTGCGACAAGCATTTCCAGCAGCGTGAAGCCGTTTACGGCGGAACGCGACCCCGCTCCTGAGCCCCGCCGGGCGACCCCAACGAAAGGCGCGAAAGCCGGCCGCGAAGCGCTCGTGCGTGGCCTAGAGTTCGCTCGAATATAGATCCGCATTATCGCCCTCGCCGCCCGACTGGCCATCGGCGCCCAGCGAAAAAATGTCGAACGCGCCCTTCTTGCCCGGCGCGGTGTACTGATAGGGCCGGCCCCAGGGATCATCCGGCAACTTCCTGATATATCCGCCCTGCCGGTAGCGCTCGGGCTGAGCGAGGCCGGGCGGCGGGGACAGCAGCGCGTTGAGCCCGTCGCTGCTGCTGGGATAAGTGAGATTGTCCAGCCGGTACTGCTCCAGCGCCTGTTCCAGCGTGGCGATATCGGCCTTGGCCTTCTCCACCCGCGCGGTGTTGCCCGCCGGGATCACATTGATCGCGACGATGGTCGCGAGCAACCCAATGATGACGATGACGACAAGCAGTTCGACCAGCGTGAAGCCCTGCTGGGCAGAACGCCGACTAAAAGTGAAGCCCTGCTGGGCGAAGCGCCACGGAGACATGAAGCCCTGCTGGGCGGAACGCCGGCGCAACGGGAATGCGCGCCGGGCAAGCGATGTCTCCTGCATGTCAGTCGGGGTGGGCGGGGTGGCGACAGGCATGGATCAAACTCCGGTGAGGTTTTGCAACTGCATGATCGGCAGCAGGATGGAAAGGATGATGACGGCGACGACCCCGCCCATAAGGATGATGATGAGCGGCTCAAGCAGAGAGAGCATCGCGGCTGTGAACCCGTCAAACTCGCGCTCCAGATAATCCGCCGCCCGCTCCAGCATCACGTCGAGCCGGCCGGCGCTCTCACCGCTCGCGGCGAGATAGACGAGAAGCGGCGGGAAGACCCCGGCCCGCCGCATGGCGGTGGACAGGCTGCCGCCGCCGCGCACCGCCTCCACAATGTCCTCCGTCGCGCCGCGCAGCACCCGATTGTGGACGGTCGGCACGGTCAGCGACAGGCCCTCCATCACCGGCAGGCGGCTCTCCACCATCGTCGCGAGCGTGCGCGCCATGCGGGCCGCGTGCAGATCCCGGATAAGCCGGCCAAGAAACGGCAGACGCAGCAGCATCCCGTCGAAACGATAGCGCAAACGCTCCACCCTGAGCGCGCGCCACGCGCCGACCGCGCCCAATGCGAGCGCCAGCAGAATGGCCCACCACCAGCCCGCCAGAAAGGCGGAAAGCCCCATGACGATGCGGGTGAGCAGCGGCAACTGCTGGCCCAGAGTATCAAACTGCTCGACCACCAGCGGCACCACGAAGATCATCAGCGCCGCCACGACGACGACCGCGAAAAGCGCAAGGACCGTGGGGTAAGCAAGGGCGGTCATCACCTTCGAGCGCATGATCGACTGGCGCTCCAGCAGGATGGCGAGCCGCTCCGTGAGTGTGGCGAGGCTGCCGGAACGCTCACCGGCGGAAATCATCGCGCGGTAGAGCGCGGGGAAGCTGCGCTGCTCGGCGGTCATCGCCTCGGCAAGGCTGCGCCCCTCCAGCACGCCGGAATGGACGCGGCCGACAATGGCGCGGACATGGCCACGCTCGCTCTGCCGGGTGATGGTCCGCAATGCTTCCTCCAGCGGACTCACCTGCGCGAGGGTGGAGAGCTGGCGGGTGAAAAGCGTCAATTCCTTGGCGGAAAGGCGCGTGCGACGGCCAAAAAACAGCGCGCGATCCCGCGTGACGCCGCCCGTCTCGGCCGCGCCGGACGATGCCCCGGAGACGCTCCCCCGCCCCTCCGCCATGCGGACCACGAACAGGCGGCGGCCGACCAGCGTCTCGCGCGCCTGCTCGATCGTCTCGGCACGCAGATGGCCGCGCCGCTCCTTGCCGGCCGGATCGATCACCACATAATCGAACTCAGGCATCGACAGGCTCTGGCTCTTCGCGGCGCAGGATGCGGATCGCCTCCTCCACGGTCGTCTCGCCCGATCTCACCAGATCGCGCGCGGAGACCGAGAGGCTGGGCGCGGCGCGAAAGGCGTGACGGGCGATCGCCGTTTCATCGCCACCCTCGTTGATCATGCGGCGCAGCGTGTCATCGATGCGGATGGACTCGAACACGCCGATACGGCCCTTGAAGCCGGTGCCACCACATGTCGCGCAGCCAACCGGATGATAGATCGGCGTGCCCGCCGGGAGGCCGATCAGCGCGGCAACGGCAGGCTCCGCCTCGACCGGGGCACGGCAATCCGGGCAGAGGCGGCGCACGAGCCGCTGGGCGATCACCGCGCGCAGCGTGGACGCAAGGAGGAACGGCTCCACCTTCATGTCCCGCATACGGGTGATGGCGCCCACCGCATCATTGGTGTGGACCGTGGAGAGCACGAGATGGCCGGTGAGGCTGGCCTGCACGGCAATCTCCGCCGTCTCGCGATCGCGGATTTCGCCGACCATCACCACGTCCGGGTCCTGCCGCAGAATGGCGCGCAACCCCGCCGCGAAGGAGAGACCCACCTTGGCATTCACCTGCGTCTGGCCGACCCCTTCAATGGCATATTCCACCGGGTCTTCCACCGTCAGGATATTCCGGCTGCCATCATTGAGCTGGCGCAGACCGGCATAGAGCGTCGTCGTCTTGCCCGAACCTGTGGGGCCGGTGACGAGGATGATGCCATTGGGCTCACCCAATGCCTGCCGCAGGATCGCGTCCGCCTGCCCGGTCAGGCCCAGCGCATCGAGCGTGATGCCGGCATTCTCCTTGTCCAGGATACGCAGCACCACGCGCTCACCCGCGCGGCTCGGCAGGGTCGAGACGCGCACGTCGAGCAGCTTGCCGCCCAGCGTCAGACCGATGCGGCCGTCCTGCGGCACGCGCCGCTCGGCAATGTCGAGCCGTGCCATCACCTTGATGCGGCTGACCACCACGGGCGCCACATGCGGCGGCATCCGCAGCGTTTCGGTCAGCACGCCGTCCATCCGCATCCGCACGATAAGGCCGGTCTCATAAGGCTCGATATGAATATCCGAGACACCCTTGCGCGCGGCCTCGGCAATGATGCCGTTGATGAGGCGGATGGCCGGCGCGTCATCGCCTGAATCAAGCAGATCCTCGGCGGTGGGCATATCCCCGGCGATCAGATCCAGCTCATCCCCGCCCATGGCGAGGGAACCGGCCATGGCGGCGGAATCCCCCATCGCATAATGGTCCGACAAATGCTTCTCGAACGCTGCCTGCGTAACCATTTCCGCCGTAAAGCTGCGCCCGAGATGCCGTCGCACCTCCACCAGCACGCGTGGATCGCTCCCTTCGCGCAGCGCAAGGCGCAGTGCCCCGCCAGCAGCATCCGGAACGAGCACCACGCCATGCCGGCGTGCGTAGCCATAAGGAATATCGGGCACGGAAACCGGGGCCGCGCTGTCCGCGCCGGCCTGACCCGCAACCTCGGCCGCTGGCGAGGGGAGCGGCGCGGCCTGTCTCGCGCCAACAGCCTTGACCCCGGCAGGCTTGCGCGCGCGGCCGCGCGGGGTGGACGGCGTTGCGCCTTTACCAGCGCCAGACGTGGCGGCGGCGTCCTCGCCCGTGCTCATCGCTTGCGGGGCTTTTCACTGGGCGGCACGTCGACCGGGCGCACCACGCTCTGCGAACTGGTCGCGGAAACCGGCTCCACCACCCGTCCGTCAATCACCTGATCGCCCGCCTGCGGATCTGCCGCCACTGGCGGCGTGGCGCCCATATAATCGCGGACCAGCACGTCTATCGACGGCTCCACCTGTGGATTATTGGTCTGCTGCATACTCCGCACATAGCCATAGCGCCGTGCCGCAACCTCGTTCGCGTCCTTCTTGTCACGCAGAATCGTGGGGCGGATGAACACCATGAGGTTGGTTTTCGAGCGGGTCCGGCTGCGCGACTTGAACAGCTCGCCGAGCAGCGGGACATCGCCGAGCAGCGGGATTTTCTCGATGGTGCGGCGCTCATTATCGTCCAGCAAGCCGCCGAGCGCCACAATCTCCCCGTCATCCACCGTCACCGTGGTCTGGATCTGGCGCTTGTTGATGATGAGATCGCTGGAATTGTTCGACACTGGCCCGGCAACGCTGGAAACCTCCTGTTTGAGGAACAGCTTGATGGCGCCGCCCGAATTAATCTGCGGCTTCACCTCCAGCAGGATGCCGACATTCTGCCGCTGCACGGTGCGGAACTGATTATCAAAATTCTGGCTCAGCGCCTCACCGGTCGTCACGGGGACTTCCTGCCCGACGAGCAGCTTCGCTTCCTGATTGTCCAGCGTCATGACCGAGGGGGTAGAGAGGATGTTACTCTCCGTATCCGACTTCACGGCATTGATGATCGCGCCGAAAATGCCGTTGCGGCCAAGGCTGGTGGCGATGCCGCCAAAGCCGCCGGTCGCATTGGACAGCGCATCGACGGCCGCCGACTGGAGCTGGCTGGCCAGGCCGCTGTTGGTCACCGTCTCGGTCGTCGTCGTGGTTCCATCGGCGGCGACCACCGTGGTCTTCGACGTACCCAGTTTGGTCGCGCCATAGGCGCCGGCCAGTGTCAGAATATTGGGCTGGGCATTGGAATAGTTGGTCGCGGCGAAACCCGTGCTCGTGCTGCCAAGAAGAAACTGCACGCCAAGCCGCCGGGCGGCACTATCGCCAATCTCCACGATGATCGCCTCGACCAGCACCTGATCGCGCCGGGTATCGAGCTGACGGATCACCTCGCCCAGCATCCGCTGCACATCGCCATTGGCAGCGACCACGATGGCGTTCGCCCCCTCATAGCGGGTGACCACGGCCGGTCCGCGCCGGGAAATGCCCGATCCGCTGTCCCCACTGGTGACCGCCGCCGCCGTGGCAGCGGCAGCAGGCGCAGCACCAGATCCGGCTCCGGCAGGCGCCGCCGCCGGTGAAGCCGCCGTCACGCTGGAAGCACTCGTCACATTCTGGCCGAGAAGCTGCTGGAGCACCGGCAGCATCTTGTCCGCATCGGCATGCTCAAGCCAGTAGACCCGGATTTCCGTGCCGACCCCGGCGCGCTTGTCCAGATCGCGGGCCATCCCCGCGAGCCGGGACACAGTCATGGCATCGCCGCGAATCGCGATGCTGTTGGAACTGTCCACCGCCACGACGGTCGCATTGGGGGCCTGCCCCTCGCCGCTCGCCATCAGCGCCTGAAGCGAGGTCGCGATCTCCCGCGCGCCGGCATTGCGCAGCACGATCATGTCCGTCGCCGAACCGTCCGTATCTATGCGCGCGAGCACCTGCCGGATGCGCGCGATATTATCGGCATAGTCGGCCACCACGATCGAGCGACCGGCGCGGTTGGCGGTGATCGAGCCGTCCTTGCTCACCAGCGGCCGCAGCGTCTCCATGGCCGATTGCGCGTCGATCGAACGCAGGCGAATCACTTCCGTCACGAACTGATTGCGATTGGCCGCCTTGCCGACAAGGCCCGGCTGCCCCGCCGCGCCCTCAGCCGGCTGCACGCGGAAGGCCCCGCCCGCCGCCGGCACCGCGACCAGCCCGTTGGCGCGCAGGGTGGACAGGAAGATCTCAAAATATTCGGAGCGGGTAAGCGGCCGGTCCGTCACGACGGACACCTTGCCCTGCACCCGGCTGTCGATAATGAACGTGCGGCCGGTGACCCGCGCGGCATCCTGAATGAACGCACGGATATCCGCATCCCGCACGTTCAGCGTCAACTGCGCGGAGAGCGGCGTGGCAAGCGTCAGCGCAAGGGCGAGCGAGGCGACGAGACGGCGTTTCATCGGCCACCCTCCAGCATGATGGCGACCGGCACGGTGGCCGAGCCCCGCTCCACCATCAATGAAAGACGGGCGCCGGGCACAAGCTGATCCTGCATGGCGCGCAAATCCGCCGGCGAGGAAATCGTGCGGCCATTGACCTGCGTGATGACATCTCCCTGACGAAGCCCGGCCCGGGCGAAAGCGCCACTCTGGCCGCGCTGGCTGACGACGATACCGGTCACTTTACCTCCTTCGGTGCGCGGCGCGAAACTGGCGCCCGCCGTCAAATCCTGCGCGCTCAGCGCGCCACTACCCGGCTCTGCGCCAGTGCCCCCGGCCGATGGCATGGAGAGCGCGGTCTTGCCCGGGTTCGGCCCGGGGTCCGGCATGGCGCCCGAGGCATCGGGCACGCCCTCGCTGCCCGCCACGGCGCCGCTCGACTGATCGATGAAGAGATTCTCTTCCGACCCTCCCCTGTCGATCACCACATGGTCAAACGCGACCGCCTTCAGCCGCACGCCCGGGGCGATCTCGTCCCCCACGGCATAGCTCGCCTGAACCCCGTCGCTCCCCGCGATGATTGCCGAGCCCTGCCCCGAGCCCTCGTTCATCCGCGTACCGAAAAGCTGGAGCGCGAGCGAGGTGACCTGCGCCACCGATCCGCCGGGCGCCGGCGAGGCAGCGCGGAAGAACGGATCAAAGCCGGCGAACAATGCCCGGCGCGCATCGGCGCCGACAATCACCGGCTGGCGCCCGCGCCAGTCGCCAAACAGGCCAACCGGCGTCACCAGCGCCCACGCGAGTCGGGCAAGCTGAATGAGCAGGATGGCGACAAGCAGCCATTCCAGCCACCGACCCCATTCCAACCACCGACCAAAGCCGGCAGACTGGCGCGATCGCCTCCGCGCCGTCGCGCGGCTGAGCCCCGTCCACCGCATAATCTTGTTCGCTACCCCAGTCCCTGCGACGCTGCCTAGGTAGGCTCTTTTACCAATCTGTGGCGTTTTGGTTACCAAAAAATGACAATCACCCCGTCACTATGGATGCGGTCGGACCGAATCCGCGGCCGGAACGGCGCGGTTGATCGGTTCCGCCGGATTTTGGTAGGATGACGATCATCATGGCCACGCTCTCCGCCCTCCCCGATCCCGCCCGCTGGCCGGGTGTCCAGCGCTTTCCGAGCCGGGACCTGTCGCTCTTCATTCGTAAGGGTTTTCTGGACGCGGATGAGTGCGCCGCGCTCATTACCCGCATCGATGCGGAACGCCGGCCTTCCACCATTGCCGATGATCTGGGCTATGAAGCATTTCGCACCAGCGAAACCTGCGATCTCGACGGCACCGATCCGGTCGTCGCCGCAATCGATGCCAAACTCGCGGCGTTCATCGGCCTGCCGGACGCCCATGGGGAACCGCTCCAGGGCCAGCGCTATGCCGTCGGGCAGGAGTTCAAGGCGCATACCGACTATTTCGAGCCGCATGGCGCTGACTATGAGCGCTATTGCGGCCGATCAGGCAACCGCACCTGGACGCTGATGGTCTATCTCAACCAGCCCGGTGCCGGTGGCGCCACCCGCTTCACCCGCGTCGGCAAAACGATCCAGCCCGAGACAGGCAAGCTGCTGGCCTGGAACAACCGCCAGCCGGACGGCACGCTCAACCCCGCCACAATCCACCACGGCATGAAAGTGCGCGCCGGCACCAAATATGTGATCACCAAATGGTACCGGGAATTGCCCTGGACGGGATAGGCACGGCAGCGGACAAAGCCCATCGCATCGAAAAGCGGATCATGCGCGTTGCCTCTGATCCGCGCAACTGCGCGTGCCATCCGCGCAACACAAGACGGGCCGCCATCCTCAACATGACGACCCGCCCCATGCGCCAGATATGCAACTATCCCGAGCCCGATCAGGCCCTCGTCAGAACTTGGCGGAGACCGAGAAGTTGAACGAGGCGCCCGGCCGATAGCGGTTATAATAGACGGTGTTGGTGCCGGTGGTCTGCTGTTCGCGATAGCGGCGATTGGTGATGTTGCGCGCCTCAACCTTGAGGTCGAGGTTCAGCCCCGCCACCGCGATGCCCTGCCGCGCCACGAAATCCAGATTGAAGCCGGGATATTCAAAGACATCCGGCTGGCCCTGGTTCGCAAGGCCACGGCTGGTCACGCGCTTGCTTGCATAAGAGAGGATGAAGGTTTGCTGCGAGAGACTGTCGGTATCCTCAAGGCCCAGTTGCAGATTGACGAGATGGTCCGACTGGCCGGTGAGCGGCGCGCCATCGCGGAAATAGTCGCTCGCCCGATTCGAGGCCGCGCCATAGACCGTGGTCGTGTCGTCCGCGCCGACCTTCAGCTTGGACTTGGTGTAGGTGTAGTTGGCGATCGTCACGAACCGCCGCGAGACGAACATATCCGCGCCCGACAGGCCAGAAAGATCGAAATATTTCTGCACCTCGGCTTCCGCGCCATAGAGATTGGCCTTGGGCGCGTTGGCAAAGCTGGTCACGAAATCGCCGCCGGTAATATAGGTCTCGATCGGCCGCTTGATCCGCTTGAAGAAGCCGGCGACCGACACGCGCTGCTCACGCGCGAAATAATATTCCCAGCGCGCCTCCGCATTGGTCAGCTCGCTGTCCTGCAGCATGGGGTTGCCACGATACTGGCGGTTCGTGTCCGGATCGAAATAGAACTGGTAGAGCAGTTCGCGGAACTGCGGCCGCGCGATCGTCTTCGATCCGTTGAGGCGGACCTGCATGTCTGTCGCCACCTGCCAGGTCAGCGTGGCGGCGGGCAGCCAGTAATCATTGTTCAGATTGGTCGACGCGGTGGACGAACTGGGTATCGTGAAGACCTGCAACGGCGCAACCTGCTCCTTGGCCGTTTCGTAGCGCACGCCGGCGTCGATGGAGACGGTCGGCGTCAACTGCCAGTTGATCTTGCCATAACCGGCATGGTTGCGAAGCGTGGCGCGGAAGGCGGGCGCGCCCTCGTTCGTCTCGATCAGGGCGATCTTGAACGCGTCGATCACATTCTTGGAGAGCAGATAGTCCGGGCGCATCATGTCCACGCCAGCGGGCAGCGTGCTGGGCGCGGAAAACTGAAAGTCGCGCCGCGTGCTGTCCCGCTTGGTATCAAGAAAGGCATAGCCCGCCGAGACCCGCAGATCGGGCGTGAGCGAATAGCCCGCATCCAGCCCCGCCGACCAGAGCCGCTCGTCAAGGGTCGAGAAGCTGATGGTCGCATCACCATTATTGCCGTTGTTGAGGCGATTGATGAAATAGCTGCCGAACGGATCGCTCTCCGCGTTCGACCGCAGATATTCGATCGACATCTCATAGGGCGCCTTGCGCTGCGACTTGGCATAGCCCGCGCGCACGTCCACGCTCAGCCCGTCCATGGGGCGGAACTCGCCAACGACCTGCGTGTCGAAAAGCTGGCGGGCATACCAGGCGGTATCCTGCCGGAGATGGTCGGCATTGGTCTGGTTTTCCTTGCCGATGCCCATGCGCGTGTTCTTCAGCGTGTCGCGGATGTAGAGCGTGGTCCAGCGCGCCTTGTTATCCCCAAACTCAAGGCCGAGGCCGATAAGCCCGTTGACCACGATACGGTTGTCCGTCGAGACCCGGCGATAATCGGATTCGAGCTGGGCGAGATCGGCATTGAGCGACTTTTGCTGGATCGTCTCACGCGTCTGCCACTTGTTGCTGTAGCCCGCCGTCGCGATGACGCCCAATGTGGTGTCGCCACCCAGATCAAAGGCGCGCCCGGCCGAAAGCGTCGCCGAATAATTCGGCGCGACATGGCCCCAGCGCTGGACCAGCGCGTTCTGCGCCGTCACCAGCTCGCCGGCGATGGCCTGCGTATCGACCGTGCCATCGCTGATCCGCTGGCCGCTGGAGAGGAAGGCGGACAGCGCGGGCCGCAGCTTGCGCGCACCATTGTCAAACCCGGTCCAGTCGCTGCCGCTGCCATAATAGACATAGCCCATACGGCCCGTCGTCTCGGTGTTGGCGCCGATGCCGCCGCTCAGCGTGACGAAGCTCTCCTTGGGCACGGCCGTCGTCGTCAGGTTGATGACGCCGCCGCCAAACTCGCCGGGATAATTGACCGAATAGCTCTTCTGCACGAGCGAGGAAGAGACGATGTTGGTGGGGAAGATATCGAGTGGAACCACACGCTTGAGCGGCTCCGGGCTCGGCAGTGGCGAACCGTTGAGCAGCGCCAGCGAATAGCGATCGCCAAGGCCGCGCACATAGACGAAGCCGTTGCCAACCACGCTGAGGCCCGTCACCCGGCCGAGCGCGCCGGCAATATTGCCCTCACCCGTGCGCGCGATGTCCGCGCTGGAGAGGACGGAGATGACTGCGGGAGCCGACTTCACGATATTGGCGTCGCGCCGGCCGACGACCACGATGTCGCCAGCGCCGGGCGCGGAAATCTCCGGCACGTCCTCTTCCACAGGAGCAGGCGTCGACCGGATCTGAGAACTGCCCTTCTCCGCTGCCGACTCAGCATCCGGCGCGGGCGCCGCGCTCTCCTGCGCGGAAACGACAGATGGCGCGGTCAGCGCGCTGGTGGCAAGCAGCAGGACCGCGAGCGTTTGCGGCGTCGACATCGGAATATCCCCTTGAATGCGCTATGTGCGGCCGTCAGGCGGGGAAGCGGCATGGCAGCCGGCTCCCCCGCCCGTCATTGTTCCTGGCTCGCTATCAGGTGATCGGCAGCGACGTGCAGGCGCGGTTGGCATTCGCCCCGTCGTCGAAGGTCGCGGTGGACGAGTTGCAGGTCCAACCCTTGAACCAGGTCTCGTTCGCATCCTTGACGGCGCCGATATAGTCGGTCGTGTCGAAGAACGCGTCGAGCGTCTTGGGATCGATCGCCTTCACGGCGGTTTCGTTCGCGCCGTTGATGAACACCAGCGTCAGGCTCGGCGTGAAGCTGTCGCTATTGTCATTCGTGCCCGCGCCGAACGCCGCCGCGACCTGCGCCGCCGTGTAGGAACCGCTGCCCAGATATTTGGTGCTGTTGCACTGCATCACCACCGAGCGGGTCACCAGCGTTGCCGGAGTCGTGCCCGATCCGTTCATACGGAGACACTCGTTGTTCGGGCTGATGACGATGCCGTTGGCCAGCGTCAGGTCCGCATTGCCGCGCAGCAGGATCGATGCGAGATCGTTGCTGTCATTGTTCCGGCTGGACTGGCTCTGGATCGCCGTGAAGTTCACCACATTGGTCTTGTGGCGCGGCGTGTCGCTCTCGAAGCCGTTGCTGTCGACTTCCATGAGCGCATCACCCTCGCCGGGGCGCTGGACGATCAGCACATACTGGAAGTTGCCGCGCAGGCCCGTATCGATGTCGAGGCTGTCGTCATCGGCGCCGGTCGCGATGTAGCGCTTGAAGTTGACCACGCCGCCGAAGAACTCCGCGCCGTCATCCGAGCTGTTGTGGCTCTGGATCGAGTCGAACACCGTGCCGCTGCCGGTGCCTTCCGTCGTCAGGCCCTGAAGCTCGACATTGGCGCCAAGCACATAGCCGGAATAACGGATCTGCACGAACTTCATGCTGCCGCTGCTGTCGGTATCCGTGACACCGCCGAACACGGCCGGATCCGAAGAGCCTTCCGTCTGGCGCTCACAGGTGTTGGTCGCGACCGAACCGCCACTGTTGCAGTCCGTAACCCGCGCACGGCCCATCAGCACGACACCGCCCCACTGGCCCATCGACTTGTCGTCGACGAGGCCCAGAATATTGTCGCGGCTGGTGAAGATGATCGGCTGGGTGGCCGAGCCGTTGGCCATGATCTTGTTTCCGCGATTGACCGCGAGCCAGGACGTGCCGGTGCCGCCATAAAGGATGACGCCCGGATCGATCGTCAGGGTGACGGCCGTGTCCGCGGTGAGCGCGCCGCCGGTCAGCGTGAAGCCGTTCGCAGCAGTACAGCCCTTGGTGGTGCTGACATGGCTCGCGCTCGCGGTGGGGACGTTGAAGCCGCCATCGCAACCGACATCGGTCCGGCCCTTGATCTGGTAGACAAGGCCCGCAATCTTGGGGAGTTGCACGCTCTTGGCGATGATCGAAGGCAGGGTGCAGACACGATAGGTGCCGGTCGGCCCCTCGATCGTGCCCTCATCGGCCAGGCCCTGGGGGTCCGCGATGGTGGGACAGCCGCTCGCCGCCGTCACCTTCGTCGTCGTCGGGGTCGGCGTCGGCGTGGGGCTCGGCGTCGGGGTGGGATAGTTGATCGTCACATTGCCGCCGCTTCCGGGCGACGCAATGTCGCTGGCGCCGCAGCCTGCAAGCGCGGGCAGCGCCGCGCCGGCGAGAATGATCCTCAAACGTGACTTGCTCGATTTCATGGGTCGTCTCCGCTGCCGGTTCGTCCGGGGTGGTTTACCCGACGAGGGAGACGATGATTCTGCGCTGCCCCCTGCGCCGTTGTGCAGCGCAGCTAGGCCAGTCCTGTGACAGCCCCGTGCAAATCAGGCTGCAATAACGTGACAGAGATATGACGTTTATGTGACGGTCAGATCGTCTCACACCGGCAAATCCAGCGTGCGATCAGGCGGTAAACGGCAAAGGGCCGCGACAGTCGCGCGGCCCGCCCTTGTTATCCGAGACTATTCATCGCCATTCAAAATGGGCCCATAAATGCCCAATGCAAATGGACCGGCCGCGTTCAGCGCGCGGCGATGCGCGCATCAAGCGTGCGCCGCAAGGATCGAGCGATGTCCCGGCTCGATGCTTCGCGTCCATCGGCAAGCATCAATCGCGCATCCGGCGCCGTCTCCGCCGCGAGCGCGGCCTGACGCGCTTCCGCGATGCGACCGGTGCGTGAATAGAGAAGCGCGGCATTGATCAGCCGTGCCGGGTCCAGCGCGTCCTCGCGATTGACCGGCGTCAATATGCGCTCTGCCGTGGCGTAATCACCCGCCCCGATCGGCGCGACCGCAAGCGAACCTGCGGGATAGCCGACCTCCTGAGCTGGCGTGGCCATGGCCACCGAGGAAAACATGCCGATCAGAGCGGCAAACGCGATGCGTCCTGTCATCAAAACCTCTCCCGAGTCGTTGTTGACCTTGGAAGTATTGTTGCACCTTGATGACAATGCGGCAAGTCACCGTAAAAATATTTTTATGGTTACCAACATGTTGAGTTTATGATCCAAAATCATGCTCTGCCAGTCGTAGAAGCCGCACAGCGAAGAACTGTCATAATATTGTAACATTTCTGATTCGGGACTTTCCCCAGTACCGAAATGGCACCCGCGCCCACCCGGTGCGAACGCGCGCACAGGAACGGGGTCGGGCAGAGACCCGGACATCGAGAAAAGGGGAAGTGGGGAGCTTCTGTTGCCCGGCGCTCCCCGTGCCGCTGGTATCCGATTCTGTTGCCCGGTCCGGTCCGAACCGCGTTCTATTTGGGTAATGTCAGGCCGTTAGGCCATCAATTACGCAGCAAGAGCAAGTGCTTCGTTATCGTTGGCACTTATGGGTTTTGAGCCTTTAACGGGTTACTCAGCCCGGACGAAAGCACCGCTTTTCAACACACGTCGATCCTAGTTCGGCCCCGTCAGGACTGGCCGGACACGCAAGGCGTCCGGTCGTTTCTGGTGGAGCCGCCGGGTACCGCCCCCGGGTCCGCTGCGTCTATTGCACGCCACAATTTATCGTCATAGCCAGCCGAAACCAGCGAGATCACATATAGGCATGTCGCGCGGAATGAAAAGGGCCGCCTGCCCGAAAAGGCAGACGGCCCAGAACGTCTCCCGAAGGATCGACCGCGCCGGAGCGCCGCTTACTTCTTCCGCAGTTCGTCGCGGATCTCGGTCAGCAGATCCACCTCGGTCGCGGCAGGCGCGGCGGGACGGATGAGCTTGTTGGCCGAGCGGACGATCAGGAAGATGATGTACGCCAGGATCAGGAAGTTGATGATAGCGCTAATGAAGCTGCCATAAGCAAAGGCCGGGATGCCCGCCGCCTTCACCGCCGCCAGCGTATGCGGCACATTCTCGGGAACTTCCTTCAGCGCGATGAAATAGTTCGAGAAATCCAGCCCGCCGAAAAGCGCGCCGACGACCGGCATGATGATGTCATCGGTCAGCGAGGCAACGATCTTGCCAAAGGCCGCGCCAATGATGACACCGACCGCGAGGTCAAGCACATTGCCCCGCGCGATGAACGTCTTGAACTCTGAAAACATGAACGCATCCCTTCTTGCCATGGCTAACAGCGCCAAAACGGGGAGGTAAACCCGTTGCGGGCACGGAAGCAACCGCCTATCTAACCCGTATTGGGGCGTTACCGCCCGTTTTTAAAAGGCAAGGATGTTTCCCGCCATGGCTGCCATTGCTCCGCGTTTCTCCCTGCTGCGCGCCGCGCTCGTCCTCCTCGCGGGCCTCTCGCTCGCATCCTGCGGCATCAACTCGGTGCCAACCGCACAGGAACAAGCCAAGGCGAAATGGGCCGACGTGCAGGCGCAATATCAGCGCCGCGCCGATCTCGTCGGCAATCTCGTCGCCACGGTGAAGGCCGCCGCCAAACAGGAACAGGACACGCTGACCCGCGTGACCGAGGCCCGCGCCAAGGCCACCAGCGTGCAGGTTTCCGCCGATGACCTGACCGATCCGGCCAAGGTCGCCGCGTTCCAGTCCGCTCAGGGCGCGCTCTCCCAGTCGCTCGGCCGCCTGCTCGCGACGGTGGAGGCCTATCCCGACCTCAAGACCAACCAGAATTTCCTGACCCTCCAGTCCCAGCTTGAAGGCACGGAAAACCGCATTGCCGTCGCCGTGCGCGACTATAACGAGGCGGTGCGTGTCTATAACACCCGCATCCGCACCTTCCCGGACATGATCGGCGCCAAGCTGATCCATGGCGCGCAGCCCATGGCCCCGTTCGAGGCCAAGGCAGGCGCCGAGAACGCGCCGAATGTCGGTGGCATGTTCGAGAGCAAGTAAACGGCACGGAGGGCCGGCCGGCGGCGATGAAGCACGCCCCGGCCCCCTCCTCCCGCCACGAGGGATAAACGGCCATGAAGGCGCTCCGCCCTCTCTTTCTCCTCCTGGCCCTGCTCTGCGCGGGGCTGGCGCAGGCGGCGATCGCCCAGACCTTTCCGCAACTCACCGGTCGTGTGGTGGACGAGGCACGGCTGCTCTCGCCGGAGCAGGCCGCCGCGCTTGGCGTCAAGCTCGCGCAACTGGAGCAGCAGAGCGGCCGGCAACTTGTCGTCGCGACCGTGCCCGACCTCCAGGGCTATGACATATCGGACTATGCCTATCAGCTTGGCCGCGCCTGGGGCATTGGCGACAAGGAACGCAATGACGGCGCGGTGCTGCTGGTAGCGCCCAATGAGCGGCGCGTCTTCATCGCCACCGGCTATGGCGTGGAAGGCACCGTCACCGATGCGCTTGCCTCCCAGATCATCCGCAACCAGATCACCCCGCGATTCAAGGCCGGGGATTATCCCGGTGGCATAGAAGCAGGCGTCGATGCCCTCTCCGAGCTTTTGCGCCTGCCACCCGACGAGGCGCGCGCCCGCGCCGCGCAGGCCGAAGCCGCCGAGCGCCAGCGGAAGAAGGACGACCCCAATATTCTGGGCGCGATCATCGTCATCGCCTTCATCTTCTTTTTCTTCGTGCTGCCCATGGCCCGCGCGGCAGGCGGCAAACGCCACCGGCGCGGCGGTTCCGGGCCAATCATCCTGTGGGGGCCGGGCTTTGGCGGCGGCAATGATGATGACGACCATTGGGGTGGCTGGGGCGGTGGCGGCGGCGGCTGGGGTGGTGGCGGCGGCGGCTTCTCCGGCGGCGGTGGCAGCTTTGGCGGCGGCGGAGCGGGAGGAAGCTGGTGAAGCGGGCGAGCCTGTCTGAGAGCGATCACGACCTCGTGACCACGGCGGTCGCCGAGGCGGAGCGGCACACCGATGGTGAGATCGTCACCATGGTCGCCGACCGATCGGACAGCTATCATGACGTCGGCCTGCACTGGGCCGTGGGCGTCACCTTTTTGGCCATGGCGGTCTATGCCGCCTTCCCGGATTTTTATCGCGGCCTCATCCTGAGACTGGCCGGCGGCTGGGAGCATAGCCTGACCGACCGGGAGTTTTTAAGCGTGCTGCTCTGCGCGCTCATCGTCAAATTTCTGGCGACGCGCTATCTGCTGGCGATCTGGCCGCTACGCATGGCACTGACGCCGGGCCGCACCAAGACGCGGCGCGTCCATCGCCGTGCGGTGCTGCTCTTCCGCGCCGCCGCCGAGAGCCGCACACGGGCGCGGACCGCCGTGCTCATCTATCTTTCGCTCTCCGAGCATCGCGCTGAAATTGTCGCCGACGAGACCATCTCCGCCAAAGTGCCGGCGGAAGTCTGGGGAGACGCGATGGCGAGCCTCATCCCCCACATTCGCGACGGGCGCACCGGCGAAGGCATGGCGCAGGCCGTGCGTGACGTGGGCGCGCTCCTCGCCGCGCATTTCCCGCGACGCGAGGATGACAGCAACGAACTGCCGGACCGGCTGATCGAGCTTTAAGCCACCCCGGAGCATCCATGCCGCCCGTTACGCCCGATGATCGCCCCGACGACACCCGCCTGCCCGAAGAGGTCATGTGGGAGGGGAACTATATCATCGCGAAACGGCGCGGCCGCTGGGAGTATGTCAGCCGTGCCCGCAATATCGGCGCCGCCGTCATTCTCGCGATCGACGAGGCGGCCGACGGCCCCCATGTCATTCTCGTCGATCAATATCGCGTGCCGCTTGGCTGCCGGTGCATCGAGCTGCCGGCCGGCCTTGTCGGCGATGACGATGCCGGACATGACGAAAGCCCCGCCCACGCCGCCGCGCGCGAGCTCGAAGAGGAAACCGGCTATCGCGCTGGCCGCATGGACGATCTCGGCCGGTTCTTCTCTTCACCGGGGATGGTTTCGGAAAGCTTCGCTCTATTCCGCGCGCATGATCTCGTGAAGATCGGTGATGGCGGCGGCGTGGCCGACGAAGGCATTATTGTGCACCGTGTCGCCTTGGCCGGCATTGCCGCATGGATCGCCGACCGGCGCGCGGAAGGCTATGCCATGGACGTGAAGATGCTGATGCTGATCGGCCCCGCGCTTCTCGCGCCAGGCACGCCACCAGCTTGACATTGCTGGGGAAATGAGGCGATCTTCCCCGCCGGGCAGGGAGGCTGGAATCATGGGTGAGATCGCCATTTGGGATGTAGACAGGCTGGCGGCCGAAACCATGCTCAAGTCGATCGGCGTGGAGGCGACACCAGATGCGCTGGCCAGCGCCGCCCGGCATTTCGCCAGGCATCGCCGCGAAATGATCGACTGGGGCGCCCGCCGCGCCCGCAGGCAGATCACCCAGATGCTCGACATGACCCCGCCACCCGACCATGGCCGACTACTCGACGGCTGGACGCAGGGCTTCCACGAGGCTGAAATCCGGGTCGCCACCATGGGGGATGATGAACTGCTTGATCTCGGCCCGGAGATCACCCGTTCACGCGGCCAGATTCTCCGTCAGATGGTAAGACAGGCGCGCGCGGCAGACTGACGCCCGTTCTCCTTCAGCAGCGCCCCCCTTCATCCTCCCCCGACGAGCCAGCCGCGAAGCAGCGCCTCCGCCTCCTGCGGGCTGCGCTGGTCGCCGAGCGCCACACTCATCAAAATGCGCGCCTGCCGCGCGGCGAGATCCCCCGCAAAGAGGCAGCCCATCCGCGCCAGCGCGGCGCCGGAGTCATAGGCAGCGCCAGTGCCCCCCGCCCCGGCGCCGGTAGAGACGAGAATGACGATGCCGTGCGCCCGCGCGGCACGCGCCGCCTCCAGCACCGCCGGCGGCACATTGCCCTGCCCCAGCGCGCGTAGTACCAGCCCGCGCACGGGCGGCGCGGCAAGCCGCTCGATGACGCGCCCGCTCGAACCAATGCCGATCATCGCCAGCTCCACATGCGGATCTGGCGTGGCGCAGACCAACGCCGGCAAACGTAGCGGGCGGGAGAAGAAGCGCGCCCGGCCCGGATCGACCCGACCGATCACCGCCCAGTCCGGCCCGAAGGCATCGGGCGCGGCGGAATCGACCTTGGTGGCGTGGCGCGCGGAAATGATCCGCCCGCCAAAGACGATGAGCGTGCCCGCCCCCCGGCTCGCGGGATCATGCACCGCCGCAAAGGCATCCCGCAGGTTTGCTCCACCATCGAAACCAGCGACCGAGGGCGCACGCTGCGCGCCTGTGAAGACAACGGGGACATCCTGATCGTTCAGGAGCTCGCATAGGAAGGCGACCTCCTCCATCGTGTCCGTGCCATGCGCGACGATCACGCCCTGCGTCGTTGGCCGGCGGCACGCCTCGATAATCATCGTAACCAGACGGCGCGCGTCCGCCAGGCTCATATCCTCGCTAAGGCCAATGCCGGCCCGCTCCACCCGACAGCGTGTCCGCGCCGCATCCGGCAGCAGCGCCAGCAGCGCATCGCCGCCCGCCCCGCCCGCAAGGGCTCCAGATGCCCCGGAAGGCATGGCGGAAATCGTGCCGCCTGCATCAATGATAACGATCATATCGCCTGCCTAGCCTTTCCCGGGAGGGATGAAAATGCCGGCTGTCCGGCCACCTGCACGGCACCCCGCAAATGGCATGCCGGTTGTTCGGTCTCGCCAGGGCCGCCCCGCTCAGGTTGCCCCGCTCAGGTCACCCCGCTCAGGCCGCCGCCGCGTCCGGACTACCGGGTTTGCCGACAATGGCATCGACCCCGCCCAGCGCATCGACGCGCGCGCGCAGCGTCTCGCGAAAGGCGACCAGCTCGTCCAGTTGCATCGGCATGCCCGTTTCATAGCCTTGCAGCAGATCGCAGCCGAGAAGCTGGAGCAGGCGGACCTGCCAGTCCGTCTCCACGCCCTCCACCACGACCCGCATGCCGAGACTATGGCCGAAATCAATCATCGAACGGATGATCTGGGTGGATCGGGACTTGTCGCTCGCTTCCCGCAGGAAGGACTTGTCGAGCTTGAGCCCGTCGAGCTCGAAATGCTGGAGATAGCTGAGCGAGGAATAGCCCGTGCCGAAATCATCGAGATAGACCTTCACGCCCACTTCCCGCAGGCGGTGAATGGCGTTGCGCGCCGCATCAATCTCCGAGATCAGCACGCCTTCCGTCACCTCGATGCCCAGCAGATCCGGCCGTACGCGATGCTGGAGCAGCATATCGAAGATGCGGTGCACAAATTCGGGATGGCGGAAATAGATCGGCGACACATTCACCGACACCGGCGTTGTCTCCAGCGTCCTGATCGCCTTCAGCGCGGTGCCGAAGGTCCACTCCGTCAGCGGCATGATCTGCCCGCTATTTTCCGCAATCATGATGAGCGTGCCGAGCGGTACGTCCCGCATACCCACGGATTGCGGGCGCAGCAGCGCCTCGCAGCTTGCCACCACGCCGGTTCGTGCGTCGATCAGTGGCTGATAATGGAGCGCAAACTCCCCTTCCGCCAATGAATTGCCGAGATCGACCCGGATCGAGGTCTCGCGCAGTTGCCGGCCGGAGAGCACATCGTCGAAAATGCGGCACCCGCCGCGCGACGTCCCCTTGATTTCATACATGGCGACATCGGCACGGCGCAGCAGCTCGTGCCCGTCATCCAGCGCCGGATCGCCCGCCGCCATGCCGACCGAGGCGCTCACCTGAACGACCTGCCCTTCAATGAGGAAAGGCTCGGCAATGCTCTCTACCAGCCGATCGCCCAGATGTTCGGGCCGCTGATGATCCTCCAACGGCACGATCGCCGCGAATTCGTCACCGGAAAGGCGCGCGACGCTCGCCCCATTCGGAAAAATACCCTGCGACCGGCGCGCGACTTCCGCGAGGAGAAGATCTCCGATCTTGTGGCCCAGCGTATCGTTGACCTCCTTGAAACGATCGAGATCGAAGAAGAAAACGACGATGTGGCTGCACTCATGCTCCCGATCACCCAGATGGTCGAGCGCCTGCGAGAAGGCATCGCGGTTCATAAGACCGGTCAGCTTATCAATGCCGAGCCGTGTGGTCAGCGCGCCCTGCGCCGCGACATGAGCCTGCTCACGCATGGCCAGCCGCCGGGATGCCGCCCATGCCGCCCCGCCGGCCGCGAGCGCGACCAGGCCAGCGGCACCCGCGCCAAGGCCATTGGCCCCGGGCACGATACCGGCCGCGCCACCGAGCAGATAGAGGCCCGCAGCCCCGGCCAGCGCAATCGCGATGCTTCCATGAGGGTCCTGACGGAGCGCCGCCTTCACGGGGTCAAGCCGGGTCATGCCCCGGCTCCTCGTTCTCCATGCGGGAGAACAGGGCGCGGGTCTGCTCGCCAAGCTTTCGCTCGGCCTGCTGCTTCTCCTGCCCCAGCGTATCAATGACCGCACGCTGCTCCAGATGCGCCGCCATGCGCGCGCGCAAAATCGGGAGGCTGACAGGCTTGGTCATATAATCATTGGCGCCGGCGTTGATCGCCGTGACGACCGACATTTCCTCCCCCACGGCCGAGCACATGATGACCGGCAGGCGGGAACTGGGATATTGCTCGCGGATCGCGCGCAAAGTCTCAATGCCGGAAAGCTGAGGCATCATCCAGTCGAGCAGGATCATATCCGGCACCTGATCGGCGATCATCGCCAGCGCCTCGCGGCCACCGCAAGCCTGCGCCGTCGCATAGCCGCTGGCGCGCAACGCGCGATCGAGCAAGACGCGGTTGTCCTCCACATCGTCGACGATCAGGACGAGCTTCTGGCGCTCGGCGGGAACGGGCTGCGCGCTCATGCCACCAACTCCTTGAGCGTCTGGGCGATCTGGCGCGGGGTCGACGAGCCTTTCACGAAATAGCGATGACCCGAGGCCACGAGCTGACGGTGCTCCTCCGAACTAATCCGCCGTCCTGACAGGACGATGAGCGGCACCGCGCGCAGACCCGGATCGTTCCGCAACCGATCGATAACGCCGAAACCATCGAGACCCGGCATGGTGAGATCCAGCACGATCGCCCGTGGACAGGATTCGCGCGCCATCGCCAGACCATCCAGCCCGCTCAGCGCATGGCGGGACGTGAAGCCCACTTCACGCACCGAACGGCCGATGAGGTCCGCGGCGTCCTCGTCATCGTCGATGACCAGCACTTCACCGCTGACCTTGCCGCAATAGACCTCGACCAGAGAGCGCAGCTCGTCCTTCAATATCGGCTTACGAATATAATCCGACGCGCCGGCATCCAGCCCGCGCCGGGCATCATCGTCCACCGTGATAATCACTACCGGAATGTTCGCCGTCCTATCATCCGCGCGCAACGCCCGCAGCACGTCATAGCCCGACTGCCCCGGCATCAGCGCGTCGAGCAGAATGAGGTCCGGCAGAGCGTCCCGCGCGCAGGCAAGGCCTGTCTCGCTATCGCTCGCCGCCAGCATGTTAAAGCCCATCTGATCGAGCCAGCGCTGCATGAGCTGCCGCGAATCATCATCATCCTCGATGACGAGAATCGTCTTGTTGCGCGACTTGCCATGGCTGGCGAGATAATGCGCGACCGGCTCCCGCGTGGCCGGGAGGCTGTCGTCGTCATGCCCGTCCTGCGGGATCATGAGATAGAAGGTCGAGCCTTCACCCGGCTGGCTCTCCGCCCAGCAGTCCCCGCCCATCATGCGGGCAAGGCGCCGGGTGATGGCGAGGCCAATGCCGGTCCCGCCAAACTGGCGGGTCTGCACATCTTCCGCCTGCTCGAAGGGCTCGAACAGTTCGTTCAGCACCTCCTCGCCAATGCCGATGCCGGTGTCATGAATGGAAAAGACGATCGCCGGGAATGCACCCTTATGCTCCTTGCGGACACTGAGCGTGACGAGGCCGCCATTGGTGAACTTGAACGCGTTGCACAGCAGATTATCCAGACACTGGCCAAGCTTGGCGCGATCCGCGAAGATCACCCCCAGATCGTCCGGACGCTCCATGACGAAGCGGTTTCCGTTACGCCGGGCATCTTCCTCATTCGCGGCCGCGATCTCGTTCATCAGCGCGGCAAGGTCCATGATCGACCGCCGCACCACCGTCTTGCCCGTTTCGATCCGGGAAAGATCGAGAATATCGTTAATCAGCGCCAGAAGATTGCGTCCGGCCTGCTGGATGCGCTGGAGATCGGCCACCGCCGCATCGTTCCCGGCATCCTCCGCATCTTCCTGAAGCAGCATGGAGTAGCCCAGAATGGCGTTGAGCGGCGTGCGGAGTTCATGGCTCATCGTCGCAAGAAACTGCGATTTTGCCTGATTCTGCGTCTCGGCAACACTCTGCGCCTTGGCAAGATCGGTCAGCATCACCCGCGAGCGGCGCTGGGCGCTGCGGAACAGCCGGTCAATGAGGCGCAAATCCTCTTCAAGCGCCTTGGCGCTGCGTGCCTGACCGGATTTCCAGTGCGGAGAGGTGGCTGGCACCTCCCCCATCGCCTCCAGATGATGCAGCGCCAGCTCGACCGGCGCGGCGGCGATGGACGCCGCCCAGCGCGCGCAGCTGACCGCGACGGCAAGCGCCGAGCCAAAAGCGACGACCGCCATGCCACCCGCGATGAGCGCAAGCTGCGCCAGACCGGGTGCGAGCACGATATGGATCAGCAGGACCGCCACCGCGATCCAAGCGGAAACCGCCACGACCGACATCCACACCGCCCGGCGGCGGAAGGTCGCCATGGTCGACTCGAGCAGCGCTCCGCCCGTCGTCAGCTCCGTATCGATGCTTACATGCCGCATGATGCGCTTCCGTGGATAATGTCGTTCGTCTGGGTCATGCCGCCGCCTCCATCGGCGCGCCGGCGCTGCCAACCGCGCGAATGGGAATCTCGATGGTGAAACTGGTGCCGATGCCGCGCTCGGAGCGAACACCGATGGTGCCGCCCATCATCTGGCAGAAGCGCCGGGTCAGCGCGAGGCCGAGGCCCGTGCCGCCGAATTTGCTGGCCGTATCATTCTCCGCCTGGGCGAAATCCTCAAAAATGCGCTTCACGCCTTCCGGTGTCATGCCGATCCCGTTGTCCGTCACCTCGATGACCATCATCGCGCCATTGTCAGCCGTCGCCCGGCTGAGCACGGTCAGCATGATGGTGCCCTTGGTAGTGAATTTCGCGGCGTTGCTCAGCAGATTCAGAATCGACTGACGCACCTTGAGCGCGTCCAGCTCGATCGTGCCGATATCCTCCGGCATATTGACCACCAGCCGATTGTCCCGCTTGGCAACCAGTGGAGAGGCTGTCGCGACCACCTCGTCGACGAGCGAGGACACGCGCACCGGCTCCGTGGACAGCTCCAGCCGATTCGATTCGATGCTGGAAAGATCGATCACATTGTTCACCAGCGCCAGCAGATGCCGCCCCGCCGCATGGATGCGATCCAGATCCTCGGTCTTATGCGTCTCCTCGCGATCCTCGAATGTCTCGCGCAGCATCTCGGCATAGCCGATCACCACGTTGAGCGGCGTGCGGAGCTCATGGCTCATCTTGGCCAGGAAGATGGACTTGCGCCGGCTCGCGGCCTCCGCCGCCTCCATCGCCGCGCGCAGCTGCTGGAGACGATCGCGCTGGTCGTTCATCTCCTGCTCGACACTCATGCGGATACGCATGACCCGGTCATAGTAGAGCGCGAGCATCGTCATGTAGCAAAGCGCCGCGACGATCGAGAAGATGTTCGGCAGATCGAGACTGGCCGGGTCCAGCATCGTCGGGAAACCGCCAAGCAGAAAGCGCGCGGCGATAAACGCCGTAAGCTGCGCGGCGATGCCGATAAGCACGCCCGAAATCGCATCGGACAGGTAGAAGAAGCCCAGCACCATCGCGATCAGGAACCAGGGCAGGAATGGCGAGCTGATGCCGCCGAAGTAGAACGACCCGAAAAGGCTGAGACCAACCAGCGCCTGAACGCTGAACATCGCCGCCAGAGCCAGATTGCCCGTCGCGCGCAGGATGAACGGCGTCGCGAAGAAGGCAACGACGATCGTCTCGATCACCCAGAACTGCCAGGTGTCACCCGCCGGCGTGCCGGCGAGGAAAACCGTGACGCTGTGGCCCATGAGCGGGCCCATCAGATGCAGCATCACGAATGTCCGCGCCATCATCAGGTCGGACATCGTTTCCCGGATGGATGCGGGGATGAACCAGTCGATCAGGCGGTTAAATTTCGTGTGCATAGAGCCTCTTGCGCTTCGCCCCTGCTTAGGTGGCGCGGCTTAAGACATCGTGAAGCACGTCTTTACATAGACTTAAGTCATGCACGTTAACCCGGCCGGCGGGATAACCCTGTTGTTATTTCATCGTAACGATGCTGATTGGAGCCGCAGATGGACGGAGTGAAAGAGGGGCCCAGGAGGTTTAGCCTCGCCCGCCTCCTTGATTATTTCATTCCCGAGGACCTCCAGGTGAACTCCGAGGCGCACCGGCGCGCGCGGATGTTCATGCTCAGCCATGTCTTCGGCCCCATTCTGGGCAACACCCTGCCCATCTATCTCATCGTGGCCGATATCGCCCGCGACTATCGCACCGGCGTCTTCATGGCGCTGATCCTCGCCTTCTGGATCTACCCCTTCGTTCTCAAGAAGACGCGGCGCTACCAGCTCCTGGCGTTTATCTCGATCCAGAACCTGATCCTGTGCGTGCTGTGGGCCTGCTACGCCTTTGGCGGGATGACATCCCCATTCCTGCCGTGGATCCTGATCTTCCCGTTGCTGGCCTTCCTCTATCTCCCGCCGCAAGGCTGGGTGCGGAACGTCCTGCTCGCGCAGATTTTCGGCAGCGTGTTCGGTTTCGTTCACCTCAGCATATCGGGCTTTCCGTTCCCTGCGGTGAAGCTGGAAGACCTCCAGGTGATCGGCATGATCTCCATGGGATCGGTCGCCATCTATTTCGCCATGATGTCACTCTACTTCGCGAAAATGTATCGAGAACAAAGAGAATTTACACAGAACCTCAATGCATTGGTTTCGACTTCTGATAACATTATGAACCTTACCGCCGCGGCAAAACAGGCCAGCGCGGCCAAGGCGGACTTTGTCGCCGGCATGAGCCATGAGCTCCGCACGCCGCTCAACGCGATCATCGGCTATAGCCAGCTTCTGCTTGAGGAAGCCCGTGAGGAAGATGACGAGGACACCGTGCAGGACCTCGGCCATGTCCATCAGGCCGGCTCCGACCTGCTGCGCCTGATCGACGATATTCTCGACTATTCGCGCATCGAAGCGGGCAAGATGCCCGTGAACCCCACCATCGCCGCCGCTGATCCGCTATTTGACGAGTGGATCGGCGCCGCCAGCAGCCTCGTCACCTCGAATCGCCGAACGATCGAAGCGCGCCTCGCCAGCGAACCCGGCGCCACGGTCGTCACGGACTGGATCGCCGCCGGTGCGGCAATCCGCCATCTCGTCACCGGAATCGCCAACCAGCGGTCCGATGGGCTGGTGACAGTGCATGCTTCCGTCTTCTCCGACAGCCACCTTCAGCTCATGATTCTCGACCAGGATCCCAATGGCGACTTTCATGAGATTGAAATCAATAACGAAGTTTTTGAGCACAGTGGCGACGTTTCCGGTTCGAAATATGGAGGAACCGGCATCGAGATCGCGCTCTCGTTCAAGTTTGCACAACTAATTGGTGGCATGATCGAGCGCAGCACGACGGAGAGCGGCGCCCCGGCGGTTCGTCTGACCGTCCCCACGATGACCCCCATTCCCACAGACTGCGCCCGCGCGGCCTGACCCCAGAATTTGGAAAGATCATGTGCAAGATCCTGATTGTCGAAGACAATGAAATGAACCGCGACATGCTGACACGCCGCCTGGAGCGCAAGGGGCATCTCGTGGTCAGCGCCGTCGACGGCCCGGAGGGCATCGCCCGCGCAGCGAGCGAGATGCCCGACATCATTCTCATGGATGTCGCGCTCGGCGAGATGGACGGTTGGGAAGCGACGACAGCGATCCGCGCCAATCCCGCAACCGCACATATCCCGGTCATCGCGCTCACCGCCCATGCGCTGGAGAGCGACCGGCGCAAGAGCATCGAGGTTGGCTGCGTCGACTTCGAAACCAAGCCGATCCAGTTTCCGCAGCTTCTCGAAAAAATAGATATTCATACTGTAAAACAGTAAGTTATTTTCCATATCTCATAATTATTCAAGGCCGATGCAATGACCCGAACGGAACAGACAATGGACAGCGAAACGACTGCAACTCCTTCTTTCGACGCGCTGGGCGGCAGCATGCGCGATTTCCGCTTTCTTCCCGGCGCCAATCTGCTGGGCCGCGTCGAGGCATTTTACGACTGGCAGCAGACCCGCCGCGCCACGGGCACCTGGCCGCTCGGCCGCTCCACCGAGCATGGCGCCTTCAGCCGTGCCACCGCGCGCACGGACGACGGCGTGCTGTTCGAGGGCGTGAATTTCGCCAGCCAGGACTATCTCAGCCTCAATTCGCACCCGGAAGTGCTGGAAACCGCCGTTCAGACGATGCGCGACTATGGCGTTCATTCCGCCGGATCGCCGGCGCTGGTCGGCAACACCTCGCTTTCGCTCGCGCTGGAAAACAAGATCGCCGCGTTCCTTGGCTATGACCATGTCGCGCTCTTTCCCACCGGCTGGGCGGCCGGCTTCGGCGTCATCAAGGGCCTCGTCCGCCCGAACGATCATATCGTGATGGATGCGCTCTCCCATGCCTGCCTTCAGGAAGGCGCGCAGGCGGCAACGCGGAACATCCACCTCTTCCGCCACAATATGGTCGATCAGGTTCAGGCCAAACTGGCCAAGATCCGTGCCACCGATACGGAAAACGGCATTCTCGTCGTCACCGAGAGCCTCTTCTCGATGGACAGCGACACGCCGGACATCGCTGCCATGCAGGCGCTCGCCCATGAGTATAATGCCACGCTGGTCGTCGACGTCGCCCATGATCTCGGCAATCTTGGCCCAACCGGTCGCGGCTTCATCGAAATCCAGAACATGCTCGGCAAGGTCGACGTGGTGATGGGCAGCTTCTCCAAGACCTTTGCCTCGAATGGCGGCTTCGTGGCCGCGCGTGGCAGGGCGATCAAGGAGTATATGCGCTATTATTCCTCGCCCAACACCTTCTCCAACGCGCTCTCCCCCGCGCAGGCAGCGATTGTCGGCAAGGCGTTCGACATCATCTCGTCGGCCGAGGGCGATCAGCTCCGCAAGGAGCTGATGAGCAACATCGTGATGCTCCGCAACCTGCTGAACGGCTGCGGCCTCGAAACCTATGGCGATCCGTCCGCGATCGTCTGCGTCAAGATGGGCAGCGAAGCGCTTGCCCGCCTTGTCAGCCGCCGTCTGCCGGGCCTTGGCATGCTCGCCAACCTGGTGGAGTTCCCCGCCGTGCCCAAGGGTCAGGCGCGCTTCCGCCTCCAGGTGATGGCCAAGCATAGCCAGCATGACATCATCGATGCCGTGCACCGTCTCTCGACGGGCATCGCCGATGCCAATGAAGATCTCGCCGCGCTCGAATCGGGCGCCACCACGCTTGCCACGCTGGAACAGGACCGCCCGGTGAACATGCCGCGCAAGGTCAAGGAACAGGACGAGCGTGCCGCCACCAACAACCGGCAGGAGAAAGCTCCCCGTCGTCAGACCGGCCGCGCCGCCTGACGATTTACGGAGCCTTTACCTTAGCGGGTTAGCCTGCGGGTCGAAAGGATTGATTCAGCATGAAAAGGTTTCGTATCCTCGTGGCCGCACTCGCCATGTCCATGGGATTGGACGTGGTGCCGGCACTCGCCCAGGAGGCAGGGGACATTAATCTGCGGGTGGGCATAGCGCGCACCAAGCTGGTAGATAAAGGCGAGGTCCGCGCCGACGGCGCGCTGGACCCCAATGCCGGATACAGCACGCGAGAATCATGGCACGGCGAAGTAAGCGGCAGCTACTTCGTGATGGACCGGGTCGCGCTCGATGCGTCGATCTCGACACCGGCCACCACGAACAACATGCCCGCCGGCTCGCTGCACGGGGTTCCCAATCTTGGCGATGACGAGTTCATCATGGCCACGGTCGGCGCATCCATCCACCCGATCAAAGGGCCGATCTCGCCCTATGTCGGCGCGGGCATGCAGTTTCAGATCACCACGCAGGAACGCGATGCCTATGCGGTCGGCCTCAACATTCCGAACGCCAACGGCCCCTATGTGAAGGGTGGCGTCAACGTCGCGCTTTCCAAGCGGCTCGGCGTGTTCGCGGAGGTCCGCAAGGCCTTCTACCACACGAACGCCGGCGGCCTTCTGCCAACGGGCGTCGCCGCCCATCCCTATTCCGTCGTGGATGCGAAGGCCCAGCTCGATCCGATCACCTTCCAGATCGGCATGACCGCCCGGTTCGGCAAGGGCGCTGCGGACAATCAGCCGCCCGTCACCGCTGAAAATCGCGGGCTGGTGGTCAAGCTCGGCATGACCGCCCTGCGCCTCGCCGATCAGGCCAAGCTGAATGCAGGCGGCGCGCCGCTGGCCGGTGCCAGCCTCTCCACCTTCGAGCATGGCACGCCCACCGTTCAGCTCGGCTACTTCCTGACACCCAATATCGCCGTCAACGCGATTGGTGGCCTTCCGCCCAAGATCGACATTTATGGTGCCGGCTCGATCGGCCCGGCCACGATTGGCGCGGATAACAAAGTGGGCAAGCTGACGTACGGACCAATGGCGCTCACGCTTCAGTACCACCCGATCACCACCGGCCGCGTGCGCCCCTATGTCGGCGCGGGCATCAGCTACATGCTCGTCTTCAAGACGAAGGATGCCGCGATGCAGGACCTCAAGGTCTCCAACGACATCGGGCCTGCCTTTGAGGCCGGCGTGGAAGTGCTCGCCACGAACAAGGTGGGCGTCTTCCTCGACGTCAAGAAGGCGCTGCTCCGCCCGAAGGCCAGTGGACGCCTGGGCACGATCCCGGTGACGGGCCGCGCCAAGACCGACCCGCTAGCCATGACGGCCGGCCTTTCCTTCCGCTTCTAAAGAGCCGTGCATCGGGGATAATGACATGAGCCAGCTTGCGCCGAAATTCGAGTATACCTCCCGTCCACCGCGCTGGGCATCCAACGCCAAAGTCATCGTGATCGATGAGAATGGCTCCCAGATACTCGGGCGACTCGGCAACATCTCCGAGGGCGGCTTCATGGCCGACTGCGAGGAGAAAGTCCGTCTGGGATCGATCGTGGAAGCCACGCTTCCCGATCGTGGCACGGTAAGCGCGGAAGTGCGCTGGGTACTTGGCTGGCGTTTCGGCGCGATGATTCTCGAGGAAATCTGACCTCCTCCTGCCTTCTCCCCCTGGGCTATGGCCCATGGGAGAAGGCACGCCGGACAGCGCCAGGCGATCCGGCGATCAGCCTTTGAACTTACGCTCTTTCGATGCCGGCGCGCGCTGGAGCGCCGTGCCGACTCGGGCTGGCCGGTCCAGCAATTCGCCTCCGCAACCGGGGCATGTCTCATCCAGCGCATCGGCGCAATCCGCGCAGAATGTGCATTCAAACGAACAGATGAACGCCCCGCCCTGATCGGCCGGCAGATCGGCGCCGCAGCGCTCGCAATCTGGCCGCATCTCAAGCATGGCGCCGCCGCCTATCGGCCATCGCCGCCGGCGACTTCCGCCACTGTCGCGCAGATGCGCTCGACAACCTCGTGCACCTGATCTTCCCGGTCTCCCTCGGCCATCACACGAATGACCGGCTCTGTGCCGGACGGACGAATGACGAGGCGGCCGCTCCCGTTCAGCTCCTGCTCGGCATCGGCGATCACCGCCTTCACCCGCGCATGGTCAAGCGGCTTGCCGCCGGAGAAACGGACATTTTTGAGGAGCTGGGGCACCGGGTCGAACTGGCGCAGCAGCGTGCTCGCCGGCTTTCCGCTCTCGACCAGCGCGGCCAGCACCTGAAGCGCGGCAATGGTGCCATCCCCGGTCGTCGCATAATCCGAGAGGATCATGTGGCCCGATTGCTCACCGCCGACATTATGGCCACCCGCGCGCATCGCCTCCAGCACATAGCGATCACCCACCGCCGTCCGCTTGAGATCAATGCCCTGCCCCGCCAGCATCCGTTCGAGGCCAAGGTTGGACATGACCGTGGCGACCACCGCGCCGCCGCGCAACGTGCCGCGCCGTGCCCAATCCGATCCGATAAGCGCCATGATCTGATCGCCATCGATGATCGTGCCGGCCTCGTCCACAACGATCAGCCGGTCCGCGTCGCCATCGAGCGCGATGCCGATGTCCGCGCCGGATGCGACAACCGTCTCCTGAAGGAGCTGGGGTGAGGTCGACCCGCACCGATCATTGATGTTCGTGCCGCTGGGCGTGACGCCGACGGCGACCACTTCCGCGCCAAGCTCCCAGAAGGTGGACGGCGCGGTCTGATAAGCGGCGCCATTGGCGCAATCGAGCGCGACCTTGAGGCCATCCAGCCGCAAATGCCCCGGAAAGGTGGATTTGACGAAGTGGATATAGCGCCCGCGCCCATCCTCCACACGCCGCGCCCGGCCGATGGCCGCCGCATCGGCAAGCGGCATATCGCTGTCGAGCAACGCTTCGATCCGCGCCTCATCCTCATCGGACAGCTTGTAGCCATCCGGCCCGAACAGCTTGATGCCGTTATCGTAAAAGGGATTGTGGCTGGCGGAAATCATCACGCCCAGATCCGCGCGCATCGATGATGCGAGCATCGCCACCGCCGGCGTGGGGATCGGCCCGAACTGCACCACGTCCATGCCGACACTGGTGAAGCCGGCAACCAGCGCATTCTCAATCATATAGCCCGAGAGGCGCGTATCCTTGCCAATGACGACCCGGTGGCGATGATCGCCGCGCAGGAAATGGCGGCCCGCCGCCATGCCCACCCGCATCGCCATCTCCGCGGTCATCGGTGACGTGTTGGTCCGGCCTCTGATGCCGTCCGTTCCGAAAAATTTCCGTCCCATGGGTTTTCGCCTGCCGGGGCGCGCGGCGCCTGTCAACGCCGCACACCCCGTTTTTCGTCTCGTGCCGGGATCAGGTCACCCCATGCATCCAGCGACGGATGAACGGCGAGACGACGAGCAACAGCACGCCGGCGCAGATCGCAATGAGCGAAATCGTCCAGAACACGTTCACATAGGTATCCAGGCTGACCTTGAGATTGGTCACCTGCCCGCCGACCGTCTCCACGCTGGCGAAGGTGGCCACCACGCCCGCCACATATTGCGCCACGGAGATGGAGAGGAACCACACGCCCATCATCATGCCGACGATACGGGCGATGGAGAGCTTGGTGATCATCGACAGACCCACCGGCGATATGCAAAGCTCCGCCGCCGAGTGGATGAAGTAGAGGCCCGCGAGCCACCACAAGGCGACCTTGAAATCCTCCCCGGCAAACTGCGCGCCCCAGACAAGCAGCAGGAAGCCCGCGCCGACGCCCATGAGCGCAATGGCGAACTTGACCGGAATGCCCGGCTCCATGCCCCGCTTGGCGAGACTGCTCCACATGATGGAGAAGAGCGGCGCCAGCGCGACGATGAAGAAGGCGTTGAAGAACTGCGTCTGCCCGGCACTGATCGAGAACAGGCCAAAGACGGACAGGTTGGTGTTGCGGTCCGCGAAGAGCGTGAGCGAGGAGCCCGCCTGCTCGAAGAGGGTCCAGAACACCACGTTGAAGGTGATGAGGATCATCGCGGCGCCCATCATCTGGAACTCGACGCGGCTACCCGCCTTCCATGACCAGACGAGAATTGCCGGTACGCCGATCAGGAACGTCGTGAAAAGAATTTTCCCCATGATCGGCAGGCCGGCGAGGTAGCCAAGCAGCCCCGCGCCTGCCTGCGGCGCCGGCGTATTCATGAGATTGGTGAACAGCAGCCAGGCGAGCGGCACGGCGAGCAACGCACAAATATAGACGATCATATTGCGCGAGGACGGCACGCCGGCGGGCGGCTCGCCATAGCCGCTGAGCTTGCCGCCATCGAACTGGATGAGGCAGAAGCTCACGATCATGCCTAGCGCAGCCAGCAGGAAGCCGGCCCACCAGCCCACTGTCACGGCGAGCAGAGGACACAGGAGCTGCGAGAAGAGCGAGCCAAGATTGATACCCATGTAGAAAATGGTGAAGCCCGCGTCCCGACGCTTGTCCCCCTTTTCATAGAGCTCGCCGACGATGGTCGAGATATTGGGCTTGAAGAAACCATTGCCGATCGTGACGAGGCTGAGGCCGAAGAGCAGAAGCGCGGTGTAGAAAGGATTGCGATCCGCACCGGAAACAAAGCCGCCCGCCTCGATCCGCCGGGCCTCCGTCCCGTCTGCCGCGAGCAGAGAGACGCTCTTGTCATCATTGCCGCGAATCCGCAGCTCTCGCCCGGCATCGACGACGAACTGGCTTTTGCCCGCCGCCTCGTCCTTCACCACCACTTCATAGCGCTGGCCGTCGATCGTCGCATGGGGTTTGGCGGTCGGCCCGCCAAAGCAGAGCATCATATAGCCCGCGCTCATCAGCAACGCGCCGAACTTGACCGAGCCTTTGGCGCCCAGAATGCGATCGGCAATCAGACCACCGACAATCGGCGTCAGATAAACAAGCGCGGTGAAGCCGCCATAAAGGCCGCCGGTCGTCTGATCCGAGAAGAAGAAATGCTGGACGAGATAGAGCGTGAGCAGCGCACGCATGCCGTAGAAGCCGAAGCGCTCCCACATCTCCGTCGTGAAAAGACGCGCAAGCTGGCGTGGGTGGCCGAACCATTGCCGCTCATCATGGGCCGGTCGACCGGCCGCCTGTTCATTTGCCATTGTGAGCCGATCCCCCTCATAACTCTGATCGGGCGCATGCGCGCCGCGTGATCGGTCGAACCTAAAGAGAATCACGCCGCTGTGAAGCGCAATGTTGCACCATATTGCGCCATGCCCGCTTGGCGCCGGACGGGCGACGGGCTAGGCATGGCTCATGTTCAACGACCTCTCCTCCCTCCCCGCCTATCTCTCCACGCGCCGCTCGGGCAAACCGCGCGATCTCATCGCGCCCGGTCCGGACATCGCGCAATTGCAGGCGATGGTGGCACTCGCCGCCCGAACGCCAGACCATGGCAAGCTCGCGCCATGGCGCTTCATCATCGTCCCGGACGACAAGCGCGATGCGCTCGAGGCGCTGCTCAAGCGCGCATATCTCGCGGAAAAGCCGGACGCCGGGCGGCTGGAGCTGGAAGCGATGGAAATCTTCGCACGACAGGCGCCCGCCCTTGTCGTCGCGCTCTATTCGCCGCGGGCAAGCGCCAAAGTCCCGGCATGGGAACAGCAGCTTTCCGTGGGCGCGGCGTGCATGAACCTGCTCCATGCCGCCCATGCGGCGGGCTTTGCCGGCGGGTGGCTCACTGGCTGGCCAAGCTTCAACGACATGGTCCGCGACGCCTTCGGCACGCCTGAAGAGGTGATCGCCGGCTTCATCTTCATCGGCACGCCGGGCCACGCGCTGGAAGAGCGCCCCCGCCCGGAGCCAGAGAGCGTCTGCTCGATCTGGCAGGGCTGAAAGCGGAACTGTCCCACGTCCAAGGAAAGTTTGGCATCCAGCGATTGACGCGGATCGCTGTATTATGGCACTGATGCACCATCATGAGTGAAGACAGCCGCCCCGTCTATTTGCGCCTGCGCGAGATGATCGCCGGATTGATTCTGGATGGCGACTATCGCGATGGCGACATGCTGCCCTCTGTCCGCGCCTTTGCCGCACAACAAGGCGCTAATCCGCTGACTGTCGCGAAGGCCTATCAGAGCTTTCAGGATGACGGGCTGGTGGTGGTGCGGCGCGGGGTCGGCATGTTCGTCGCGGACGGCGCATCCCGCCGGCTGCGCGCGATGGAGCGCGAGCGTTTTCTTGTCCACATCTGGCCGCCGGTTGCCGCGCAGATGCGGCGCATTGGCATCAGCATAGACGAATTGACCGACGGCACGCGCGAACGCGCCTGAGCAGAGCCACCGGACCACGACGAAGCCGCGTATCGCGCTGCTGTTGAGACCCCCGCCGGTAAAGGGTGATTTCGCCCTCGCGCCCTCTATGCTTTGGTGGCGCGACGCGCGGCATCCAGCGCGCGATGATAGCGCACATTGCCCGGCGCGAGGGCCACGGCCTTTTCCAGCAGATCAACAGGCGCGGCGGACCGATCACCATTGGCGAGCAGAATGGCGGCATAGTCATGCGCGATCGCGGCATTGCCCGGCAGCAGCGCATAGGCGCGGCGCGCGAATGGCAGCGCCTTTGCCGCATCGCCCATGCCGCGCCAGCCACGGGCAAGGCTGGCCAGCAGCAGCGCATCCTCCCCGCCCAGCGCGCGCGCGGCATCGAGATGGGCGATGGCCGCCTTCCAATCCCGCCGATCCAGCGCCGCCATACCGGCAACACGCTGCATCGTCGCGGTGCGCGGCGCCTGCGCGAGGAAAATTTCGGTCGTCTTGCGCGCCTCATCGGCCTGCCCGGCACGGACCAGCGTATCGACAAGGCGCAGCGCCGTCGGCTCATCAAAGCGCAGATTTGCCGCGCGCTGATAGGCGCCGGCCGCATCCATGAAGCGCCCGGCAATCAGCAACGTGTCGCCCAATGCGATGAAGGACTGTGGGGCACCGGGCGCGCGCGCCGCGACCAGACGCGCGCGCTCCACCGCACCTGCTTTGTCTCCCGCCGCCAGCAATTGCCGGAGAGGAGAGACTGGCGAGGCACCGCCCGCGTCGTCATCCGCAGCCAGCGGGGAAGCGGCATCGTCCTGCCCAGATGAGCGATTGATCGCGCGCGCCAGCAGCGGCAGCGCCGCCGCGCGATCCCCCGCCGCCTCGTGCGCCCGGGCAGCGAGACGCAGAACATAGCCGCTGGCATCGGGCAGAGCGGCAAGCGGGGCGACCGCCTCCAGCGCGGCCTCTCCCCTGCCCGCATCCAGCCATGCGCGCGCAAGCAGAAGGCGCGCATCGCGGTTCTGCGGCTGGCGGCCGAGCAATCGCTCGAACTGCCGGGCCGCCGCGGCGGCATCTCCACTCCTTAAATCCAGGACGCCCGCGAGCAGGAGCGCGCCCGCGCTCTCCCGTGTGGCCGGGTCCGTGCCGGCGAGCAGGAGCCGTGCACGCTCGACATCCCCGGCACGCGCGGCGAGCACCGCATCCACATAAGCCAGCCGGCCGGGATCGCCTCCGGCCTGCCGCGCGGCGACCAGCGCCTCGCCGGCCTCCGCCCCGCGCCCGAGATCAGCGAGTGTCGCCGCACGCTCGACCAGCGCGGGCGCGAATTGCGCGTCTATCGCAAGCGCCCTGTCATACCATGCCAGCGCATCGGTCAGCCCATATTGCGACCGAACCAGCCCGGCGCGCGCGGTAACGATCTCCACGGCCTCCGGCTCCAGCGACAAGGCCTTGTCCATCGCGACGATCGCCCCGCCACGATCTCCCTGCGCCAGCCGGTAGCGGGAAAAGGCAACCCAGTTTTCCCAGTCCTCGCCATAGGTCGCGAGCAGGTGCGTGAAATCGGCATTGGCCGCCGGATCGCCCAGCGCGCCACGCGCAGCGGCGCCAATCCGCATGGCCTGGCTTTCGTCTCCCTTGACGATGCCGCCGCCGGCCAGTTCCTTGAGCGCCGTTTCCGGTGCACCGCGCAGCAGCCATGCCTCGGCCCGCATTGCGCGCAGCCGGTCATCACTCCAGCCAAGACGGGCAAGCCGGTCCAGCTCGGCTTGCGCGCCCCGCCAGTCGCCCATGCGGGTCAGCAGCCATGCCCGCAGCTCATGCGCCAGCGGATCGGCGGGAGACACCGCGATAGTCCGCGCGAGAATATCCGCCCCCTCGCTCACCCGGCCCGCATCGATCGCGCTGCGCGCGCGGGCCAGCATATCATCCTCACGCGCCTCGGCACTTTCGCCGAAAGCGACCTGATAGAGCGGCACGGTCGTGGCGCCGAGCAGCGCCGCGACGATAAAACTATAGCGAGGGAGGCTCTTCATGGCCTCCGCTCATAGGCCATAAGTCTTGATGAGATCGTAAAGCGTGGGCCGGCTGACACCCAGCAGACGGGCCGCGGCGGAGACATTGCCCTCGCTCCGGGTCATCGCCCGGTGAATCGCCGCGCGGTCCGCCTGCTCGCGCGCCCCTTTAAGGTCCACGACCGCGCCGTCCGCCGCGTCCGCCATGGTGGTCAGGTCGAGATCGGCAGCGGTGAGCGAGCGCCCCTCCGCCAGAATGACGGCGCGCTTCACCCGGTTCTGAAGCTCGCGCACATTGCCCGGCCATGGCGCAGCGTCGATGGCGGCGATGGCATCATCCGTCAGATCCCGTACCGACGAGCCCAGCGCATCGGCATAGACACGCAGGAAATGCCGCGCCAGCAGCACGGCATCGCCCACCCGTGCGGCCAGCGATGGAATGTCGAGGACGATCTCGGCAAGCCGATAATAGAGATCCTCGCGAAACTGCCCGGTGCCGATCATCCCTTCAAGATCGCGATGCGTGGCGCACACGACCCGGATGTCTACCGCAATGGGCCGGCGCCCGCCGATCCGTTCGACGCAGCGCGTCTCAAGGAAGCGCAGCAGCTTGGCCTGAAGCGCGGGCGGCATGTCGCCGATTTCGTCCAGAAAAAGCGTCCCGCCATTGGCCAGCTCCACCTTGCCGGGCGTGCTGCGGACAGCGCCGGTAAACGCGCCTTTCTCGTGGCCGAACAGCTCACTCTCCAGCAGCGCGTCGGGAATGGCGGCGCAGTTGATCGCCACGAACGGCCCGTCCGGGCACGGCCCGCCCTCATGCACCCCGCGCGCGAACAACTCCTTGCCGGTACCACTGTCGCCGCGCAGCATCACCGTCGCGCCACTTTGCGCCACGCGTCCAGCCATGCGGATGAGCCGCAGCATCTCCGCATCCGCCGTGACGATGGCGGCAAGGCCGGTGCCGGGCTTTGCCGGCGCGGTGCCAGCTTCGGCAAGGCGCGCATTCTCCATCTCCAGCGCATGGACATGGAAGGCGCGGCCGACGATGTGACCGAGCGAATCAAAATCTATGGGTTTCTGGTAGAAATCCCACGCACCCTGCGCGATCGCCTCCCGCGCGCTCGACCGCTCGCCATGGCCGGAGGCGACGATCACCTTCGTCGCGGGTGCATGCGCCAGGATTTCGCGCAGCGTCGCCATGCCCTCGGATATCCCATCGGGGTCCGGCGGCAGACCAAGATCGAGTGTGACGACCGGCGGCGCGCTCTCGCGCATGATCGCCAGCGCTTCCGCGCGATTGGGTGCGATGAAGAGCTGATAGCCATCATAGGCCCAGCGGAGCTGGCGCTGAAGGCCGACATCATCCTCCACGACAAGCAGCCTGGGGCGGTTATCCTTCATCAGGCGCTCCTGCGCCGCGATGGCGCATTGTCGGAAAGGGGGAGCCGCTGAGGCTCGGATTGGGGCGCGCGGAGCAGACGAACCGTGAAGATGGTGCCGCGCCCTTCCTCGCTCGTCACATCGAGCCGGCCGCCCATGCCTTCTATCAATGTTCTGGCCTCCTGCGCGCCAAGCCCAAAGCCGCTGGCCTTGGTCGAGGCGAACGGGCGAAACAGGCTGGAGCGGATGAACTCCGCGCTCATCCCCGGGCCGGTGTCGATGATATCGATCGCCATATCCGCGCCGTCCGCACGCAGGCGGATCGTAACGGGCGCATCCTCGCCGCTCGCCTCAAGCGCGTTATCGACCAGTTGCCCGAGCGCGCGCGACAGAGTCTCGTCATCGGCATGCACGACAAGCCCACCGGCACTATCATCCACGACGTTCAGCCGCGCCCGATCCGGCGACCAGACCGGCGCCCATGCCCGCAGCGCCGGCCCGAGCGGCAGCGCTGCGCCACCCACGCCGTCGGCGGGAACCGGCTTGTTGAGCTTTTGCAACAGGTCCGTCATGCGTGTGGCCGTCTCCTTCAGGGCAACCACCATATCCTGCCGGAAAGCGGGATTTTCCGCATGCCGCTCAGCGTTGCGCGCCAGCAGCGACATATGACTCACCTGATTTTTGATATCGTGAAGGATGAAGGCAAAGCGACGGTTAAATTCCTCGAAACGCTGCGCCTCAACCAGCGCCTCCCGGCCCAGTGTTTCGCTGATCGCGGCGCCGGCCTGCCCCCCGATCACGCGCATCATGTCCAGATCTTCCCAGTCGAGCCGGCGTGGCGTACGCGGCGCCAGCAGCAGCACCGCGCCGACAAGGCGCTGATCGTGCATCGCCGGGATGAGTGCCCAGAGGCGCCTGTCATCCCGCAGGGCGGATGGAAGCGTCCGCGCCACACGATCTTCCCGATCGGTAAAGTCGACGATCCAGCCCTTGCCGGCAATGGCCGCCGTGGCATCCGGCCCGATACCGCGGCATGCGTCACGCGGGATCGGCCAGCGCCAGCCATCCGCCGGAGCGAGGCCGCCACCGGCATCACGCAACAGCAACAACCCGCCGGACGAACCGGTGATCTGCGCGACCCCGCGCGCGATCCGCTCTCCCAGGGGGCGCGGTGCGGCCTCCGGCGCCTGAGACACCGCATCCGTAAAGCAGCGCCACGCCACGCGATAATCATAGCGGTAGGCAAAGACATGTTTCGCCAGTTCCACCTTGAGCCATGAGCGCAGACTGGATGAGGGCAAAATGGCAAGGGCCGCCACGGCGACCGCGAACAGTGCGGCGATCGCCACGATCCCGGCATCGTAGCCCTCGCCCGCATTGGCGAAGGCGACGAGCAGCAACACGCACAGCAGATATATGATGCAAACCGCCATGGCGGCGGCACGGTGCACGACCACCCGCGACAGGCGCAGCCGCCGGCCCGAGCCCGCCTGCGCGCCGATCGCCACGACGATGGCAAGCACGACCATTTCCAGCCCGCGCATCGGGCCGATCGCGGCGACTTCCGCGCCGGTCATCAGCGCAATGCCATGATGGTTGCAGTCGAACGCCCACATGAAGGTGAGCGCCGCCGCCACCCAGCCGTCCATCCCCCGCCCGCCATCGCGCGTGGGCCGGCTGAACAGCGCATTGAGCAGGGTAAGCGCACCAAGCGCGAACATGCAGCGGAACAGCCAGCTCAGCTCAAAAAGCGGCCAGATCCGCCGATCCATGACCGGATGGCCGCCGATGCCCATGTCGAGCAGCAGCTGCGCCAGCAATAGCAGCAGCAGCACGGTGACGAGGATCCGGCGGGAGAGTGGCCCGCTTTGGCCCTGAGCCGCCTCCCGGCTTGCCACCACGATATAGGCGAGCCACGCGCCATTGCGGACCGTCTCCGCCACCGCGCCGCCCACGGTCCGCACATTGGCGATGCCGCCCAGCAACTGCTGAAGCGACCACAAGGCAGAGATCGCCAGCGCCGCCACCATGATGTGGCGGGCCATGCCCGGCTCATCGCGCCGGCGCGAGACGATGATGGCAAGCGCCGCAAGCAGCAAGGCCGCGAGCCCATGGCCGCCATAACCGACAAGATTCCAGAATCCGGGCACCGTCCGCGCCCTCCCGCTCAGCGCGCGCCGTCAGGCCAGAGGACCACACGCAGCGTCTGGAGGATGATGAGAAGATCGAGAAAGGGCGAATAATTCTTCGCGTAGTAGAGATCATATTCCAGCTTGTGGCGCGCATCCTCGATAGACGCACCATAGGGATAGTTGATCTGCGCCCAGCCGGTGATGCCCGGCTTCACCATATGCCGCTCACCATAGAAACGAATCTGCTGCTCCAGATCCTCCACGAACGTCCGGCGTTCCGGGCGCGGCCCGACGAAGCTCATATCGCCCTTGAGCACGTTCCAGCTCTGCGGCAATTCGTCGATCCGCAGCTTGCGAAGCCAGCGCCCGAGGCGGGTGATCCGCGGATCGTCCTTCTCCGCCCAGATGGCCTTACCGCCCGCTTCCGCATCGGTCCGCATCGTCCGCAGCTTCACGATATAGAACTCCTCACCGTAAAGACCGACGCGCAACTGCTTATAGAAGGCCGGCCCCTTGCTATCGAGAACGACAAGGATCGCGCCGATGAGGATGAACGGACTGGTGAGGATCAGCAGCAGCGTGCTCGCCGCGATATCGAAAATGCGCTTGGCAAAAGCCGAGAGGCGCTGGCCGGAGGAAAAGCCATCCGAAAAAATCAGCCAGCTCGGATTGAGCGTATCAAGGTCGACTCGCCCCGTCTCCCGCTCAAGGAAGGTCGACAGGTCATTCACATGCACGCCGGTCGTCTTGATCCGCACGAGATCGGACATGGGGATTGAGTTGCGCCGTTCTTCCAGCGCCAGAATAACCTCGCTGGCCGCCATGCGGACCACGAAATCGGCCAGGTTGAAGATCGCGCTGCGGTTGATCGCCTCCGGGATGAGCTGCTCACCATCGTTCATCTGGATATAGCCAACGACCAGAAAGCCGGCGCCGCGCTTCTGCTCAAGCTGGCGGATGCGATCCGCCCGCTTGCCCGCGCCTAGCACCACCAGACGCCGCTTGAACGCCTCGCCGCCGAGCATGGAGCCCAGCAGGACACGCAGCGTCATGAGCATCGCAAAGGCCAGACCCATGGCGTAAAGCGAGTTGGACCGCCACAAGGTGATGCCCGGCAGCAGGAAGTGCGACACCGAAAGGAAGATCACGCCCAGCGACACCGCGACAAGCAGCCGCGCCATGGCGAAACGGATCGACTGGAGCGATTCGGGATTATAAACGCCGACCGCGATCATCGCCGTTTGGAGCGCGACCGCGAAGGACAGCAGCGGGCCCAGCCGGCTGTAAATGGAATCGATACTCATCGAAATTTGCTGCGCGCGCAAAATCCAGCCGATTTCCGCCGCGCTGAGCAGCAGCAGGAAATCGAGCAGACCCAGCAGCAGAACCGCATGTGGAATATAATGCTTAAAGAGCCGGATCATGTGGTGAACGCGTCCTTAAACCCAATCGGATCGGCCCCGCACCGTGCGAACGCATGCGACCGACATTCTCACAGCCCTTGTCCATCAGAATGGCAAAGATTTGCTGAAGCGGCAGTTTTTTTGTGCCGAACCGCGCCCGGCGGCTCCGCGTTAACACATGTTAAATTAACTGTCGCGCATTGTCGCCCGCGCATTGAAGCGCGCCGGGAACGGTTCGCCGCGAAGGAGCGCGGCTGTGCCCTCATCTGCGGGTTCGTCCCCCGCGCGCATGTGTCGATAGGGGTTTGCGCCGCAATGTATCAGAAGTTCGCCGTGACAATGTTGATTGCCGCGCCGATCATTGCGAGCGCGGCAGCGCATCTGGTGCCAAGCATAGGGCGAAATCGACATGCGTCCGCACAAGCGGAAGTACAGCAGTCCGACGCCCCGACAGCGCACGTCATGCACACGCCACCGCCGCCATTGCCCGCCGCCTCTCCGCCGCCGGCCTTCAACGGCATGGAGAGCGCGCCGTCGCTGGAGCCGACCGCCAGCATCGATCCCGATGCCATTGCCGCCAGACAATCGGCCCCCGTCGTCCCGACACCCGCCCCGTCTCCCGCGGCGACACGCCAGCCGCAACAGGAGGCAGCGGCAGGCGAGGCCGCACAATATTAAGCGCGCGCTCGCCTGAGACGGAGCCCGATCAGGATTTCTTCAGCAGGTCCAACGCCGCTATTATGAGGCCCTCGCTTGCCGACCGGATCACCGCCTCGGCATCGGGCGCCCAGAACGGGCTGTGCAGCGATGGCAGGCTCTGCTTCCCCTCGGCCGCCGCCTTGATCCGATCCGCCGGGACGCCGCCGACCCAGAAGATGAGGCTCTGGATCGACTTGTCGGCACGGTAGAACTGGCTGAAATCCTCGCCGCCCATCACGGCGGGTGTCTTCACCACCCGGTCTGGCCCGAGTTGCGCGCGGAACAACGCCGCCATGCGCTCACTGAATGCCGGCACATTATAGGTCGCGGGCGTATAATCCTTCTCGACGGTGACGACCGGCATCCGGTCCTCCGGCATGCCGGCGGCAATCGCCTCTCCCTTCGCGATGCGGGCAATGCCGTCCAGCAAGCGCTTGCGGGTCTCATCCGAATAGCTGCGGACGGTGAGCAGCAGCTTCGCCTCGTCCGAAATGATATTATGCTTGGCGCCGGCCACGAAACTGCCGACCGTGACCACCGCCGGATCGGCCGGATCATTCTCGCGGCTGACCAGCGTTTGCAAGGTCGTGACAATGCGGCTCGCCAGCACAATCGGGTCCTTCGTGGTGTGCGGATAGGCGCCATGTCCGCCAACGCCGCGCACGACCACGTCCACACTGTCTACATTGGCCAGTGCAAAGCCCGGCGTATAGGCAATCACCCCCGCCGGCAGATTAGCCGCATCATGAAAGGCAATCACATAATCGGGCTTGGGAAAGCGGGTGAACAGCCCGTCATCCAGCATAGCCTTGGCGCCGAGACCAATCTCCTCGGCCGGCTGGAGGATCATCACCAGCGTCCCCGACCATTTGTCCTTCATCGCCACCAGCGTTTCTGCCGTGGCGACCCACGCCGTCATGTGCGTATCATGCCCGCAGGCATGCATCACCCCGGACTCGATGCCGTCCCGCGTGGTGGCCCGGACCTTTGACGCAAAGGCCAGCCCGGTCTGCTCGATCACCGGCAAACCATCCATATCCGCGCGGATGAGGAGCACGGGGCCAGGCCCGTTCTTCAACACCGCGACCACACCGGTCTGGCCGACCTTCTCCGTCACCGTGAAGCCCAGTGCTTTTGCCCGCGCGGCCAGCGCCGCAGCGGTCTTCACTTCCTGAAAGCTCAGTTCAGGGCTGGCATGAAAATCCCGGTACAGAGCCATGAGGCGCGGCATTTCGCGATCTATGCGGGTGATGACGGCGCGCGTCTCCGCTGTGGGCGATGCCTGAACCTGAGCTGGAGCCAGAGCCGGAATTGCCCGATCGGCCGCCGTTTGCGCGATGACGGGCTGTGCGAGCGCAAGCCCCGCAATGCCGGCCAGCAAGCGTCCGACGGAAATGGATAACGTCATGATGAATGGCCCCCTTTGCGCCCGAGCATAAGGCGAAAGACGCGCTTGGGAAGAGGGCTTGAGGGGCAGTCGTCATGCGGACCGCAGTGGGTGACTGGCAGCGACGCGTTTATTCCGCCGCGTGGTGCAGCCCCGCTTCTTCCGCGGCGGACGGTGCGCCTTCGCCATCGGCCGGTTCTGGCAGACGCGCCAGCGCCTCGACCGGGGCCATATCCTCAATCTCGCGTGACCCGGTCTCCACCGAGAGATCACGAAACTTCCGGCCAGTCACCAGCACCCGGTTCTCAAAGCTGGAGACGAAGCTGTTATAATGCGACACCGCCCCGTTGAGCCCCTGCCCCAGCTTACGAAGATGCCCCGCCGCAACGGACAGCCGCTCATACATTTCCTTACCCAGCCGGCCGATCTTCTGCGCTTCCTCGGCCATGCGCTCCTGCCGCCAGACGCTCTCCACCGTTCGCGCGATGGCGATGAGGTTGGTCGGGCTCGCCAGCAGCACGCGCCGCTCAAATGCCCATTCCCACAGGCCCGCATCCTGCTCCAGCGCGGCGGACAGGAAATGCTCGCCAGGAATATACATGACGACATAATCAGCCGCCTTGCCGAAACGGGACCAGTAATCCTTGGCGCCAAGCTGCTGGGCATGGAGCCGCACAGAATTGGCATGATCGCGCAGATGGCGACGGCGCGCCTCGTCATCCACCGCGTCCGAGGCTTCCAGAAACGCATTGAGCGAGCATTTCGCATCAATGATGAGTTCCCGCCCGCCCGGCAGGCGCACGATCACGTCCGGCCGCAGCCGGCCGTCATCGGTATCGACCGACACCTCCTCGCGGAAATCGACATGTGGGCTGAGGCCCGCCTGCTCCAGCACGTTCCGCAGCGATTGCTCGCCCCAGCGGCCGCGCGCCTTGGGGCTGGAGCGCAAAGCATTGACCAGCCGCGCGGTTTCATCACGCACCTGCCCCTGCCCGGCACGCACCAGCTCCACGGCCTCGCGCAGCGCCGCGTAACTGTCCACCCGCTCCTTCTCGACCCGGCCAAGCCCTTCCTCATAGCGCTTGAGCGTCGTCTCCACCGGCGCAAGCAGGGACTTGAGGCTCGCTTCACTCTTCTCATGTGCCTGCGAGAAGCGCTGGTCCGCCCGCTCGACAAGCGCGCGCTGCGCCTCCGCCAGAAGCTTGCCCGCCGTTTCGGAAAATTGCGCCGAAAGCTGCTCTCGCGCGGACTTCAGCTCATTGATCTGCGCCGCAAATGCCTCCGTGCGCGCGACATGGTCCGCCCGCAGCGCCGCGAGATCACGCTCGGCGGCATCCCGCGCCGCGTCCGTCACGTCGAGCCGCGCCGCCAGATCGCCCGCACGCGCCGCCCGCTCGGTCATCACGGCCAGATCGCGCAGGGCCGCGCCACGCATCTCCTCCAGCGTCGCAAGCCGCTGCGCCAGGGCCTGCCGCTCCGCTTCGGCCGGCGCCGCCATGCGCCCGCGCACGATCCATCCGGCAGCAAGGCCGACAAGCAGCGCGATCAGAAAAAAGGCAAATCCGGCAAGGTCCAAGAGTATATCCCGCAACAAGAACGAAGCGAGAACTTACCGGCGGACGCCCGCGCGCGCAAGCCCGTTTACGCCCGCGCTCACCTCCGCGCGATCAGGCCGCCTTGCGCGCCTTGTTCAGCTTTTTGAGCAGCATCTCGCGCTTGAGGCGGGAGAGATGATCGATGAAGAGCACGCCTTCGAGATGATCCATCTCATGCTGCAGACATGTGGCGAGCAATCCGTCGAGCTGCTCCTCATGGATACGCCCTTCCCGATCCATCCAGCTCGCGCGGATCGTGGCCGGACGCTCAACCTCGGCATATTGATCCGGCACCGAGAGGCAGCCTTCATTATAGACCGACAGATCAGGCGAACCATCGATGATCTTGGGATTGATGAACACGCGCGGGCGCTTGACGGGCGGCGCGTCCTCCTCATCGCTCTCCGGTTCCTGAAGATCGATGACCAGCACCCGCTTGGGCACGCCCACCTGAATGGCCGCAAGACCAATGCCCGGCGCGTCATACATCGTCTCGAACATATCGTCGATGAGTGCCTGCAACGCGTCGTCGATCAGCTCGACCGGCGTGGAAATCGTCCGCAGCCGCGGGTCGGGTGTCTCTATGATCGGGCGAATGGCCATGGGTGGGAAATATGCGCGCGGGCAAACAAGATCAAGCGCGGCGGACGGGAAAAGCGCGAAATCCGCGCCTCACCCGCCGCGCCGTCCTGACCCGCGCCGGCACGACCATGATCCGGCTCAGCCCAGTGCCTCGGCAATCAGCCGGCGGCTGTTTTCCACACCGTAAAGCGCGATGAAGCTCCCCATGCGCGGCCCCTGATCGGCGCCCAGCAAGGTCTGGTAGAGCGCCTTGAACCAGTCCCGCAGGGCAGGAAAGCCAAAGGTCTCGTCCTTGCCGATCTCGTAGACGATATCCTGTATCGCCTCGGCGCTCGCGCCAGCGGGCAGCGCGGCCAGCGCCGCGTCGAGCCGCTTCAGCGCCGCGACCTCGCCCCCCTCGGGCTTGCGACGGTTGAGCGTGGGCGCCACCAGATCGCGATTATAGGCCAGCGCGTTCTGCACGAGGCCGGCCAGCGCCGGATAGGCCTCTGCCGTGGCGCCCGGCGCATAATTGCCGAGATAGGCCCATACCTGCGCCTCCGTCGCGTCCGCGCCCATCACGCCGACAAGATTGAGCAACAGCCCGTAGCTGACCGGCGGCCCCTCGGCCGGCACCGGCTCGCCCCGCGCGGCGTGAACATGGTGCACGGGATTGCCGAGCTGCTTGTCGGGCGCTTGCCCGGCATAAGCGGCACGGAACTGCTCATAATCGTCCACGGCGCGCGGAATGACGCCGATGTGAAGCTGCTTGGCGCTCTTGGGCTCGCGATAGGCGAAGAAGGCCAGACTCTCCTCGCTGCCATAGGCCAGCCACTCCTCCAGCGAGAGACCATTGCCCTTGGACTTGCTGATCTTCTCGCCCTTCTCGTCCAGAAACATCTCGTAGATCAGGCCCTCCGGCTTGCGGCCGCCAAGCACCGTGGCGATCCGCCCGGACTGGGTGCCGCTGTCGGTCAGATCCTTGCCGTACATCTCATAGTCCACATCCAGCGCCACCCAGCGCATCGCCCAGTCCACCTTCCACTGGAGCTTGGCGTTACCGGCGAGAATGCACTGCTCAACCATGCGCCCTTCATCCTCGAAGCGGACCAGTCCGGCCTCGGCATCGACCACCTCGACCGGCACCTGAAGCACCACGCCGCTCGTCGGGCTGATCGGCAGCACGGGCGAATATGTGGCACGGCGTTCGGCACGCAGCGTGGGCAGCATGATGTCCATGATCGCCTGATAATGGCGCAGCACATTCTTCAGCGCCGCGTCGAACGCCCCGCTGCGGTAGCGCTCGGTCGCCGAAACAAACTCATAGTCGAATCCGAAACGGTCCAGAAAATCGCGCAGCATCGCGTTATTATGATGGGCGAAACTCTCATATTTGCCGAACGGGTCCGGGATGCTGGTCAATGGCTTGCCGAGATTTTCGGTAAGCATCGCCTGATTGGGCACATTGTCCGGTACCTTGCGGAGCCCGTCCATATCGTCCGAAAACGCGACGAGGCGCGTGGGCACATCGCTGAGCGCGGCAAAGGCGCGGCGCACCATCGTGGTTCGCAAAACCTCGTTGAACGTGCCGATATGCGGCAGGCCCGAGGGGCCGTAGCCCGTCTCGAACAGCGCATAGCCCTTCTGCGGAACCGTGCCGCCGATGCGCTTGACAACTTTGCGTGCTTCCTCAAATGGCCAGGCCTTGGAGGAGTGAGCGGCAGCGCGCAGCGCTTCGGACGGAGCATTATCGGTCATAAGGCGGGCCTCTAGCCTGCCGGGTCATGAAAATTAAACTTAAAAAGCAGAACGGACCAAAGCTGCCTCGCACTTTCCGAAATTGTTAACCATTGCAGGCTCAAGATACGGGAGCCGAACAAAACCCATGTCCAGACAAGCCGAGTCACCCATATGTTGATCCAGCGCCAAAGCCAGCGGCTCGCCACGGACATTCCCGTGACGATCACCACTGTGCTCGATTCGCTGGAAGGCATCATCGTCGACATCAGCATTCACGGCGCCCAGATCGGCGGTTGCGGACTGGCGAAGGGGACACGCTTCCAGATCGAATATATGGGGCAGACGGTGTTCGCGCAGTGCATGTGGTCCGAGATTGACCGGATGGGCGTCAAATTCGCCTTTCCGCTGACCGAAGGACCGTTGTTCGACCGGCTCCAGATGGCCCTTGCGAAAGCGCCGTTGCAGGCCGTTGGCTTTGCGCCCGGCTCGGCGGGTATCGCCGATGGCCGGCCGGACGGTCAGGGCCAGCCGCGTGGCTTTGGCGGACCCGGCCGCGCGCCGGGCGGCGGCTTCGGGCGGCGGCACAACTAGGCACGCCTCCCCGCTCGACCGTCAGCGGTGGCGAGCGGCCATATCTGCCGCCGCGTTTGCGTTCACTTCCCGTTCCCATCCCCCATTGTCTCCGCTAAAGGGGCCGGGTGGAGCCATCCCTGCCCTTTCCCGGTCTGCCGCCTGCCCTGCATGTCACGCATGGCGGCATCTGGGTGACGAACGAGTGGACCGCGGGCGAGGCCGCCCGCCCCACCGCGATCGGCCGTACGCAGGCCATCACGCGGGCCGCCGCGACGCCTCATCTCATCGTCAATGCGCCGCTTGCCGCCGCCCGCCTCCAGCATGGCGACATGTCCGGGCTCGATTTGCTGGAACTTTTCGCCTTCCTGTTTCCCGCGCGCTTTGCCGTCCCCACCGTTTCCGGGCTCGCGCGCTTCGTCGGGCTGGAGCCCCCGGCAAGCGATCATGATGCAGCAGCGCTGATCCCGCGCCTGTGCGAGGCCCTGATGGCCCGCGCGCTCGACGGGGACTGGCCCGAGCGGGAAGGCGCATGGACGGCGCTGCGCAATCTGGAGCGGCACCGCTGGGCATGGGCGCCCTTGCTGCGTGACAGGATCGCCCAGCCCCGCACCGCGGAACGCTGGCTCTTCAGCCGTTTGCCGCAATGGGAGGATGCGCCCACGCGCCCGCCAGCGCGCACGATCCGGCTGGAACCCGAGGCCGTGATCGATCGGCTGGAATCGCTCGTCGGCAACGCGGATCAGCTCCGCCCCGGACAGGCGGATTATGCCCGCGCCGCCGCCCATGCCTTTGATCCGCGCGAGGCGCGCGACACCCCAAAGCTGGTGCTCGCCGAGGCGGGAACGGGCATTGGCAAGACGCTGGGCTATCTCGCCCCGGCATCGCTCTGGGCCGAGCAGGCCGGCGGCGCCGTGTGGATATCCACCTTCACCAAGGCCCTGCAACGCCAGCTCGATCGGGAAGCGCGACGGCGCTACGCCGATGACGCCGCGTTCCGCGCACGCGTCGTGATCCGCAAGGGGCGAGAAAATTATCTCTGCCTTCTCAATCTCGAAGACGCGCTTCAGGGCGGCTTTTCCGGCCGCGCAGCGGTGCTCGCGCAGTTCGTCGCACGCTGGGCGGCCTATACGCGCGATGGCGACATGGTCGGCGGGGATCTGCCCGGCTGGCTCCCCACGCTCTTCCGTCGGGCCGGCGCAACCGCGTTGACCGACCGGCGCGGCGAATGCGTCTATGCCGGCTGCCCGCATTATCGCAGCTGCTTCATCGAACGCGCGACGCGCGCCAGCCAGCAGGCGGACATGGTGATCGCCAACCACGCGCTGGTGATGATCAACGCCGCGCGCGGGCGCGAGCAACAGGGCGCACCGACGCGGCTGGTGTTCGACGAGGGACATCATCTCTTCGATGCCGCGGATTCCTCCTTTGCCGCCGCCCTCACCGGACAGGAAGCGATAGAGCTGCGCCGATGGATCATGGGACCGGAAGGCACACGCAAGGGCCGCCGCCGGGGCCTTGCCGCGCGCCTCTCCGACGTGGCGAGCTATGACGAGGACGGCGCCGAGGCGATCGATGCGGCGCGCGAAGCCGCCCGTGCCCTGCCCGCCGAAGACTGGTTGCGCCGCATTCATGACGGCGCACCGGAGGGCGCCATAGAGGCATTGCTCGCCACGGTGCGAGGCGTGGTTCATGCCCGTGCCGGCACGGCCGACGGCGAGGCCGATCCGGGCTATGGGCTGGAAACGGACCTGACCACGCCGGATGGTCCGCTCATAGACAGCGCCACACAGGCCGCGCGGGCCCTGGAAGCGATCAATGCTCCGCTCCAGCGCCTTTCCCGCAGACTGGCCGCTGTGCTTGAGGATGCGCCGGACTGGCTGGACGGGCCGGCACGCGCGCGGATCGAGGGCGCGATCTCGGCGCTGGGCTGGCGCTGCGACCTCTTGCTGGCGTGGCTCGCGCTGCTGTTGCGGCTGGGCGGCCCCGCCGATCCGCGCTTCGTCGACTGGCTGGCGCTGGACCGGATCGAAGGGCGCGAGATCGACATGGGCATTCACCGTCGCTGGCTGGACCCCACCGTGCCGCTGGCCGATGTGGTGCTGAAACCGGCCCACGGCGCGCTCATCACCTCCGCCACCTTGCGCGGCGGCGAGGACTGGGTGAGCGCCGAGGCACGCACCGGCGCCGCGCATCTGCCCGCAGCGCCGCTGGAATTCGCGGCGGCGAGCCCGTTCGACTACGCCCGGCAGGCCGAGGTGCTGATCGTTACCGATATCCGCCGGGGTGATGTCGGCGCGCTCGCAGGCGCCTATGCCCGGCTCATCGAGGCGGCTCAGGGCGGCACGCTGGGGCTCTTCACCGCGATCCGCCGCCTGCGCGCGGTCCATGCCCGCATTGCCGACCGGCTCGCCCGGGCGGGCCTCAGCCTCTACGCCCAGCATGTCGATCCGCTCGATGCGGGCACGCTGGTCGACATGTTTCGTGACGACCCCCATGCGTCCTTGCTCGGCACAGACGCGCTGCGCGACGGCATCGACGTGCCGGGAGATTCGCTGCGCCTCGTCGTTCTGGAAGGCGTGCCATGGTCCAAGCCTTCGGTGCTCCACACCGCACGGCGCCTCGCCAGCGGCCAGGGCGCGGCATATGATGACCGACTGGTGCGGGCCCGGCTGGCACAGGCCTTTGGCCGCCTGATTCGATCCAGCGCCGATGCCGGCCAGTTCGTCATCCTCTCCCCCGCCATGCCCAGCCGCCTGCTCTCCGCCTTCCCGCCTGATGTGCCAATCCGCCGTGTGCCGCTCGATATCGCGATCGATGCCGTGCGCGGACGACTTGGTTCGGACACGGATATCGGGCAGGAAGAGTCGACGATTCCCTTTGCCCGTTCCGGCCCGGAGACCGCATGAAGACCCTGACCCTGCTGCGCCACGCGAAATCGGACTGGAGCGATACCGTGACCCGCGATGTGGACCGGCCGCTCAATGGACGCGGCGAACGCGCCGCGCAGACGATGGGCGCATGGACGGCACAACAGGCGCTGGTTTTCGATCGGGTGCTTGCCTCACCAGCCGCGCGCGTGGTCGACACGCTGACCCACTTCCGCGCGGCCTGCCCCGCCTGCCCGGAGCCGATCTGGGACCGGCGCCTCTATCTCGCCGCGGCGCCTACGCTGATCGACATCATCCAGGAAACCCCGTCTGAGATAGAGAGCCTCATCCTCGTGGGCCATAATCCGGGACTGGAGGAACTGATCCTCGACCTTGTACCGGATGATGGCCTTTCCGCGCTGCGCGATTCGGTCGAGGAGAAATTCCCCACCGCAGCACTCGCCGTGCTGGAATGTGACATTACCGACTGGCGCGCCATTGCGCCCGGCGTCCGGCTAAGCCGATTCGTGCGCCCGCGTGATCTCGACCCCGCGCTGGGCCCCGTCGATATCTGACGGGCAGACGGACGGCAAAAGCCGTCAGTCCTCCATGCCCAGCGCTTCGCCAAGGTGCCGGCGTATCGCGCGCAGCCGCGTGAGCAAAATCATCATATCGCTCTCGGTGAAGCCCGGCGCGGACGGCGAGGCAGGAGCCGGGACGACTGGTACAGGAGCCGGAGCTGAAACCGGCGCTGCTAAAGCCTCCGGCGGCGCTTCCTGGGTTTCAGACTCTTGCGGTTCCCGGAGCGCCCGCTGCGCGCCGCGCACGGTGAAGCCCTCAACGTTGAGCAGTTGATTGATCCGCCGGGCAGTCGTCACGTCATCCGGACGATAATAGCGACGGTTGCCTGCGCGCTGAAGCGGCTTAAGCTCGGGAAAGCGCGTTTCCCAATAGCGCAGCACATGCTGGGGAACACCCAGCTCCTCAGCAAGTTCACCGATCGTCAGAAAGGCGCCGTCAGCCTTTTGCATCATGCGGATATCGGCCTATCCGTACCCCGGGTCAATGGACAGGGGGACGGATTGTCCCGCAATGCCGCACCCAGAAAACCGGACAGCGCCCTCGCCCCGTCTCAGGGCGCGGTAATCCTGTCCCGCATGATCTGGCTGGCGCGGAACGTCAGGACGCGCCGTGGCGTGATGGGCACTTCCACGCCAGTCTTGGGATTACGGCCGACCCGCCCGCTCTTGTCTCGCAACACGAATGTTCCGAAGCCAGAGACCTTCACATTCTCGCCTCTCAACAGCGCATCCGCGATGGTATCGAGAATCTGCTCAACGAGCACCGCAGACTCGGCTCGCGAAAAGCCGATCCGCCTGTTGATCAGTTCGGCAAGATCTGCCCTTGTTAACGTATCTTCCACGCTCACTAGCACCCCCTGCAACCCCACGCTCCATCCCCCGGTAGAAGCGCGGGCAACGCCCCGGAATCTGCCGAGTCCGTTTGCCTGTCAATTCCTTGCGTCAGTTCACAATGCATTTCAATACAAGGCTACAAAGATGGAGGCAGTTGTAAGACATGTCGCGAATTCGCCTCATTTTGACGCATATTCGCGAAAAACTTTGCCTCAGTAGCGGATCAGGCTCGCGCCCCACGTAAAACCGCCGCCCATCGCCTCCAGCACAAGGAGGTCGCCCCGATTGATCCGGCCATCCCGGATCGCAAGGTCCAGCGCGAGCGGAACGGACGCGGCGGAGGTGTTTGCGTGCCGGTCCACGGTCACGATCACCTTTTCCGCTGGCAATCCGAGCTTGCGCGCCGTGGCATCCAGAATCCGGGCATTGGCCTGATGTGGCACAACCCAGTCGACATCCGAAGCCTCGATACCGGCGTCATCCAGCACCTCACGCAGCACACCGGCCAGCTTGCCCACGGCATGCCGGAAGACATCCTGCCCCTTCATGCGGAGCTTACCCACAGTGCCGGTGGTGGACGGACCGCCATCGACATAAAGCAGCGCATTATGGCGCCCATCGGCATGAAGCCGGGAAGCCAGAATGCCCGCCGGCTTATCTCCCGTCGTCTCCTGCGCTTCCAGCAGCACGGCGCCGGCGCCATCGCCAAAAAGCACGCAGGTCGTGCGGTCTTCCCAGTCGAGAATACGGCTGAACGTTTCCGCGCCGATCACCAGCGCGCGCTTGGCCGCGCCGCCGCGCAGCATATTGTCCGCCACGGTGATCGCGTAGAGAAAGCCTGAGCAAACGGCCGCAACATCAAAAGCCATGCCCGTGCAGATGCCAAGATTGGCCTGCACGATGGTCGCGGTGGCCGGGAAGGTCTGGTCCGGCGTTGCCGTGGCGACGATGATGAGATCGACACTCTCCGCCGGAACGCCAGCAGCCGCGATCGCAGCGCGGGCGGCCTCGGTCCCCAGCGTGGAGGTCGTCTCCCCCTCGCCGGCCAGATAGCGGGCGCGGATTCCCGTCCGTTCGATGATCCATTCATCGGTCGTGTCCACACCACTCGCGGCCAGCTCATGATTGTCGACACGGCGCGCGGGCAGCGCGGAGCCAGTGCCCAGGATGACAGAACGGATACTCATTGCGCGGCGACACTCTCTTGGCCGATCGAGCCGGCGCGACTCATATCCTCGGCGATGCGATCGACCAGCTTGTCCTCCAGAAGTCTTGCCGCCACGTGAACGGCATTGGCCACGCCTTTGATATCCGCGCCGCCATGACTCTTCACGACCACGCCATTCAGGCCGAGGAACACGGCTCCGTTATGATTATTGGGGTCAAGATGCACCTTGAGGAGGTGCAACGCCGGACGTGAAAGCAGAAAGCCCGCCTTGGACCGCAACGAACTGGTGAAGGCGCGACGCAGCACATCGGTCACGAACCGCGCCGTGCCCTCCGCCGTCTTGAGCGCGATGTTGCCGGCGAAGCCTTCCGCCACGATCACATCCGTCTCACCCGAGGCGATCTTGTCCCCCTCGATGAAACCGTCGAAGCGCAGCGGGAGTTTCCTGGCGGACCGCAGCATCGCCGCGGCCTCCCGAATCTCGTCCTTGCCCTTCATATCCTCGGTGCCGATGTTAAGCAGGCGCACGCTCGGCTTCTTGAGCTCCAGCATGATGCGGGCATAGGCCGCGCCCATGATCGCGAACTGAACGAGATTGCGCGCATCGCACTCGGTATTCGCGCCGAGATCGAGCATCACCGTATCATGCTCGCCGAGCGAGGGCAGGAAAGCGGCGAGCGCGGGCCGGTCTATGCCGGGCATGGTTCGCAAGGAAAGCTTGGCGAGCGCCATGAGCGCGCCAGTGTTGCCGGCGGACACCGCCGCGCCGCAATGCCCGTCCTTCACCGCCTGAACGGCAAGGCCCATCGAGCTGCGCTTTGCTTTGCGGATTGCCTGACTGGGCTTGTCCGTCGCGGCGACGATGCCGTCTGTATGGACGATCTCCGAAGCGGCGGCGAGATTAGGGTGGCTGGCAAGCGCAGCGCTGATCTGCGCTTCATCGCCAAACAGCGTGAAGAGCAACCCTTCATGACGGTGGCGAGCCAAAGCCGCGCCAGCAATCACGACGCGCACTCCCTCGTCACCGCCCATCGCATCGATGGCGATCCGCGGCGACGTCATTGCCATCCCCCCCTGATGTGCCCCTTTCAGAGGCTTTTAATCGGCGATCGCGATGACTTCGCGGCCGTTATAGTGTCCGCAAGACGTGCAAAGATTGTGCGGGCGCTTCAGCTCGCCACAGTTCGGGCATTCCTGGAACGCCTCAACGCGCAGCGAATCATGGCTGCGGCGCATACCGCGCCGGGAAGGGGATGTTTTTCTCTTAGGGACAGCCATGAGGCACCTGTATCCGTAATCTGTCTAAAAATCCGATCACGCGCATCAACCGCCGAACCATTATAGTCAACGGCCCTAGGGGCCGCAGCCAGCGCGGCCGGGGCATGTGCGAGAAAGTGCGCCTATAGCGCTTTTTGCCACGCGCGCAACCGGATTCATCGCGATCCGGCGTGCTCTCCCCGGTCAGGATGCAATCCCGGTCACCCGATCGGCGACATAGGGATTGGTAGCCCGCTCATGCGCGAAGCTGCTCGGCTGACCATGCCCCGGCACGAACACCGTCTCTCCGCCCAACGGCCAGAGCTTGCGTGTGATGGCGTTGATGAGATCATCATGATTGCCGAGCGGGAAATCGGTGCGGCCGATCGAGCCCTGAAAGAGCACGTCGCCCACAATGGCAAGGCGCGAAGGCGCATGGTGAAAGACGACATGGCCCGGCGTATGGCCGGGGCAATGGAGCACATCCAGCACCAGCTCGCCGACGGTGACCTGATCGCCATCGACAAGCCAGCGATCCGGCTCGAACGGCGCGCCGTCTATGCCGTAGGAGCGACCATCGTCGCCAAGCCGCGAAATCCAGAACCGGTCCGCCTCATGCGGGCCTTCGATGGGCAGGCCAAGCTCCCGGGCGAGCGCCCCGGTCTGCCCGCAATGATCGATATGGCCATGGGTGACGAGCAGCTTCTCCAGCGTCACGCCATGCTGGGCCACCGCCGCCTTGAGACGCGGCAAATCGCCACCCGCATCGATCAGCGCGCCGCGCATGGTGCGCGTACACCACAGCAGCGTGCAATTCTGCTGAAGCGGTGTCACGGGGATGAATGTCGCGCGCAGCGGCGGCTCGTCAGTCTCGCTCATGCGCCCCATGTGGCGATCACGGGCGCTTCACGCAAGCGCATGACGCGCCAGCAACTCCCCGACCCAGGCCGGAACAAGGTCACTTGCCCGGCCAAAGCGGCTCTCGGCGAAGAAACTGCTGCCCTGAGACGCATCCAGATTTAGCTCCAGCGTATCCGCGCCATAAGCGCCCGCAAGCCGCACAAAGCCGGCAGCCGGGTAGACCGCGCCAGAGGTGCCGATGGAAACGAAGAGATCGCACCCGCGCAGCGCCGCGTCAATGCGGTCCATCTGATACGGCATCTCGCCGAAGAACACGATATCCGGCCGCAGCGCCGGCGCGCCGCATTCACCGCAAGGGCTGCCTGTGGGCAGGTCTCCGCGCCAATCTGCCCGCCCGCCACAGGTAGCGCAGAGCGCGGAGAACAGCTCACCGTGCATGTGGAACATCCGGCGGGCGCCGGCACGCTCATGCAGATCATCGACATTCTGCGTGACGATGAGCAGATCGCCCGGCCAGACCGCATCCAGACGGGCGAGCGCCTCATGCGCGGCATTGGGCGAAACGGCGCGCGCGGCGGCGCGGCGCAGATCGTAGAAGCGATGCACCTGCCCCGGATCACGCGCCAGCGCTTCTGGCGTGCAGACATCCTCGATGCGATGACTCGCCCACAGCCCACCCTCCGTGCGGAAGGTCTCCAGCCCGCTCTCGGCGGAAATGCCGGCGCCGGTCAGCACCACGATGGCGGGCAGGCGCTCCATGTCCGTCTCCTCAGGCCCTCCGTTTAATGCCTATTAATGCCTAGCCGCAACGGCCCCTCCGGCCCGCACGGGTGCCGCACGCCCGGCAGCCAGTGCAAAGAGGGCCAGCGCCACATAGCAGAGCGCCGGGACGACCAGCGCCGTGCTGTAACCATGCGACTCCGAAACGGCACCCACCAGTAGCGGCAGGAACGCGCCGCCGACAATGGCGGTGCAGAGCAGACCCGAGGTCGCCTCCTCGCTGGCTGTCGACCGCTCCAGCGTGAGCGAAAAGATCACCGGGAACATGATCGAGTTGAAGAGACCGATGGCGAGCGCGACAAAGCCCGCGTCCACGCCGCCGACCATGACGACATAAAGACACATGATGGCGGCAAGGGCAGTGAAGACCACGAGGAGAATCCAGGCCCGCACGAAGCCGAGAAGCACCGAGCCGATCGCGCGACCCACCATCGCACCGCCCCAGTAGAAGGCGACAGCCTTGCCCGCCTCCTGAAGCGAGACACCCGGCACGCCGTCGCTCCCCATTGCCCGGCCGAGAAGCGGCACGCCAAACGGCGCCTGCGACTGGCCCCAGACCGCATCGGAATGCAGGAAGAACGCCATTTGCGTGCCGATCGCCACTTCCGCACCGACATAAAGGAAGATGGCGAGCCCGCCGAGCAACGCCCAGCGCGAGGAAAAGGCCTCGGCAATCAGCGCGCCAATCGAGCGGCCATGATCGACCACGGGCGGCGCAGCGCGCGACACCACGCCACGCGCCAGATAGAAAAAGATCGCCAGCGCCGCGATGAGGCCGCAGAGCCAGAAATAGGCCATGTCGATGCCGGCCAGCGCTTCCGCCCGGACCGCCTGCGTGATTTCGGCGCCTTCCTTCACTTCCAGCCCGTTGAGGAAGAGATGTGCGCCGAGCAACGGACCAAGGAACGTACCGAAGGAGTTGAACGTCTGGCTCAGCGTCAGGCGCAAATGGCTGAAACGCGGATCGCCGAGCGCGGCCGCCAGCGGATTTGCCGCGACCTGCAGGATGGTGATGCCGCTCGCCAGCACGAACAGGCCGAGAAGCACGACAGTGAACATTGCGATGTTCGCCGCGAGCAGCATCAGCAGGCAGCCCGCGATCATCATGCACAGCGCCAGCAAGATCGACCGCACGGACTTGAACCGGCTGACCAGCCGGGCGGCGGGGAACGACATGACGCCATAAGCGATGAAGAAGGCGAAGGCAGCGAGCTGCGCCTGAATATCGTTGAGCGTGAAGATGCCCTTCACCGCCGCCACCAGCGGATCCACCAGGGAGGTGATGAACCCCCAGGCGAAGAACAATGTCGTCACTGCGGCATAGGCCAGCATCGTCGTTTGACCGTGCCTGCTCATCGCGTCCCCTCTCTCATATTCATGCCGCCCGGGAAGGACGGAGGCGGCAGGCGACCGTGGCGCATGCAACCGATTAAATCGACGCTTTTCTGCCAAGTTCTGTAGCGCCCTGCAAGACATCATCGCCGTCCTGGATGCGACAATGCGATATCATGACTTTATCAAGGGAGGCGCCCTGCCCTAGGCTTGGCTCCCGGAGTCGCCCCGCCCCTTTCACAAGGTTCCACGATGCCCGCACCCATGCCTCCCGCCGCCCTCCCCGTCCGTGCGCGGCTGAAGGCCATTGTCGGTGGCGCCACCGGCAATCTGGTGGAGTGGTACGACTGGTACGCCTATGCCGCCTTCGCCCTCTATTTCGCGCCGCATTTCTTCCCGGCTGAACACCGCACCGCCGAATTGCTCGGCGCCGCGGCCGTCTTTGCCGTCGGCTTTCTGATGCGGCCGCTCGGCGCGTGGATCATGGGCGTCTATGCCGATCGCAAGGGACGCAAGAGCGGCCTTGCCCTCTCCGTCACGCTGATGTGCGCGGGATCAATGCTGATCGCCATAGCCCCCACCTATGAGCGGGCGGGCATCATCGCGCCGGCCATCCTCGTCATTGCCCGGCTGTTGCAGGGCCTCTCGGTCGGCGGCGAATATGGCGCCAGCGCAACCTATCTCTCGGAGATGGCGGGAAAAAAGCGGCGCGGCTTCTACGCATCCTTCCAGTATGTCACGCTGATCGGCGGCCAGCTCTTCGCGATCGCCGTGCTGCTCATCCTGCAATCGACGATGAGCGAAGCGGCGCTGGAGGCATGGGGCTGGCGTATCCCCTTCGCCATCGGCGCGGCACTGGCCATCGTGGTCTTCTGGATTCGCAACGGCCTAGCCGAGACGGAGAGCTTCACCAAAGCGCAGGAATCCGGCAATGGCGCGCACCGGTCCGGCATGTTCGCGCTGTTGCGCCACCATCCGCGCGAGGCGATGATCGTGATGCTCCTGACGGCGGGCGGCACCCTCGCCTTCTATGCCTACTCCATCTACATGCAGAAATTCCTGGTCAACACCTCGGGCTTCAGCCGCGAGACGGCCTCCCGCATCAACGGCGCCACGCTGTTCCTCTTCATGCTGCTGCAACCGGTCGCCGGCGCGCTGTCCGACAGGATCGGACGCAAGCCGCTGCTGGTGGGGTTCGGCATCGCCGGCACGCTCTTCACCTACCCGCTCTTCGCGACGCTGGAGACGACGCGCGACCCGATGATCGCTTTCCTGCTGGTGATGGCGGGCCTCATCATGGTGACGGGCTACACCGCGATCAACGCGGTGGTGAAGGCGGAGATGTTTCCCGCCCATATTCGCGCGCTCGGCGTCGCCCTGCCCTATGCGCTGGCCAATACCCTGTTTGGCGGCACCGCTGAATGGGTTGCCCTCTCCTTCAAGGAGCATGGCTGGGAGCGCGGCTTCTACTGGTATGTCACGGCGATGATCGCCATCTCGCTCGTCGTTTATCTCCGTATGGCCGACACGCAGAAAACAAGCCGGATTCTGGAGGACTGAGCGGCCGCGCGGGATGCCCCCGCGGCACAATCTGGTCGGAGGCGGCGACCTCTCCCGCCACGGGAGCCCCTTTTGGCGCGCCGCCTCCGTATACCCCATTGCTGGGGTAGACTATCCGTCCCGTAGCCTCAGGCGAAGGATACCATCTGGCGCCGGGTGCGACGCATGACGGTGCCAGCGATGCAGAAGCCCGCGAGCATCATGCCCCAGGTCGCCGGCTCAGGCACCGCGCCCAGCGGGGACGGCGCATAGCCCACGGCATGCTCGCCCGTGCCGCTGCTTGACAGCGTAATCGACCGAATGCCGTCTGCCGCGAAGAAGAAGCCGGGCTGCGTATCGGGCGTGTAGCTGCTCGTCCCGGCATAGCTCACCGAGCCCAGCAGATTGCCCAGCCCGTCAAACGCATTCAGCGTCGCGGTATAGGCACCATAGACGTCCATCTGGAGGCCAATGTCGCTGATGCTCGAAATGGCGCTGGCGAAGTTGATGACCGTGGGCAATGAGCCGGTGTTGAAGATGAGATGCTCACCATCGCCGAAAGTCCCGAGCCAGCTGACGCCCTGCACGCGGACCTGATAATCCGCGCCGCCCTCGATGGTGAAGCCCACGCCGCCCGTGGTTGTCCCGGACAGCGCGCTGACATTGGTATAATTGGGTGCGAACTGGCTGAAATCGATCGTGTCCGCTTGCGCGGGCGCCGACAGGGCCAGAGAAATCGCGGCCACGCCGGCCGAATAGATTGAAAGATTACGCACGACGCCCACTCCGTTCACGATCCGATTGATGCTGGAGGCGGAATTACCGCGCGATGCGGCGTGGTAATATCGGTTTAACCATGATTGCGGGCGCCAGAACTCCGCCGTGCCAATTCGAAACGGACGCCTGCTCAATTGCTCATGGTAAACAGAGCGCGCGTCAGCGCCCGGCTGAAACGCAGATCACGGCTTGCAATGCGGGCGATATGTCACCACGTGTCACCCCCTATGACACGCCTCAGCTTTCTCGATCTCGTCAACGTCAGACAAGGCGAGGACGCCGCCAGCGCCATTGCCCGCGTGGGGCCGCTCGCCGCTCATGTCGAGGCACTCGGCTATCACCGCTACTGGATCGCGGAGCATCACGGCATGGAGGGCGTGGCCGCCGCCGCGACAGCGCTCATCATCGCGGAGGCCGCGCGCGCGACCACCTCCATCCGTGTCGGCTCGGGCGGGATCATGCTGCCCAATCACAGCCCGCTCGTCATCGCGGAACAGTTCGGCACGCTCGACGCGCTTTTCCCCGGCCGCATCGACCTCGGCCTTGGCCGCGCACCGGGCTCGGACGGGCGCGTGGCCCGCGCGCTGCGGCGCGACCAGATGCAGCAGGCGGAGGAGTTTCCCCGGCATGTGATGGAACTGCGCGCCTTCTTCAGCGGCGATCCGGATCTCGGCATCGTCGCCGTGCCAGGCCTTGGGGCGCGGGTGGACATATGGATACTGGGCTCCAGCCTGTTCGGCGCGCAGCTCGCCGCGGCGCTTGGCCTGCCCTATGCCTTCGCCTCCCACTTCGCGCCCGACGCGCTGGATGAGGCGCTCTATATCTACCGGCGCGATTTCCGCCCGTCCGCCACGTTGCGCGAACCTTACACCGCCGCTGCGTTTAACATCTTCGCGGCGGACACGCAGGCCGAAGCGGAGCTGCTCGCCTCCTCCATGCAGCAAAGCTTCGTCGCGCTTCGCACCGGCAATCCCGGTAAGCTACCGCCACCGGTGCCGAACTATCGCGAAACGCTGCCTGAAACGCTCCAGGCGATGCTTGAGCGGATCATGCAGGCCAGCGTCATCGGCACGGAGCCGGTGGTGCGCGCGGCACTGGAGCGGTTCATCGCGCGCACGCAGGCGGATGAAATCATCGTCTGCTGCGCGATGCACGACCCGGCGGCGCGCCAACATTCGCTTGCCATCGCGGCGCAGGCCTATCGCGCGCTATCGCCTTTACCCGCCTGACTCCTTTCCCGATCATGCGCATCGGGCGAGGTTGACGAGGTCGCCCGCCTGAGAGACAGGCCCGGCTGACTATTCCTGAGTACTCAAGGACGCCATCCACATGCGCGACGCCGCCAGCCAACCCGTATTCGTCCTGAAATTCTCCTGCGCCGACCGACCCGGCATCGTCGCCAGCGTGACCAGTGCGATTGCCGCGCTCAGCGGGAATATTCACGAATCCCAGCAGTTCGACGATCTTTCGCAGGCACGCTTCTTCATGCGCGTGGTCTTCGCCTCGCCACAGGCCGATGAACATGCCGTGCGTGCCCACATCACCCCGCTTGCCGGCGAGCTGGGCATGGACTGGACCCTGCGCGACCAGACCCGTCCACGCAAGGTACTGCTGCTCGTCTCCAAGTTCGACCATTGCCTCGCCGATCTGCTCTATCGCAAGCGCATCGGCGAGCTGAACATGGATGTGGCGGGCATCATCGGCAATCACCCGCGCGCGGCACTCACCACCGGGCTGATCGACGACATCCCCTATCATCACCTCCCCGTGACACGGGAAACCCGCGCGGAACAGGAAGCTCACGTGCGAGAGATCGTGGAGGAAACAGGCGCGGAGCTGATCGTCCTCGCCCGCTACATGCAGATCCTCTCGGACGATCTTGCCGCGTTTCTCTCCGGGCGCTGCATCAACATCCATCACAGCTTCCTGCCCGGCTTCAAGGGCGCCAAGCCTTATCACCAGGCCTATGAGCGCGGCGTGAAAATGATCGGCGCGACCGCGCATTACGTCACCGCCGACCTTGATGAAGGGCCGATCATCCATCAGGATGTCGAACCCATCAGTCATAATGACACGCCGGAGGACCTGATCGCCACGGGGCGCGACATAGAGCGGCGCGTGCTGGCGCAGGCGGTGCACCTGCACCTTGCCGACCGGGTATTGCTCAATGGCGCCAAAACCGTGGTGTTCCGGCGCTAGGGCACCCGGGGCTTGATCTGTCTGGAACGGAGGATGGAGCGGGCGAAGGGAATCGAACCCTCCTAGCTAGCTTGGAAGGCTAGAGCATTACCACTATGCTACGCCCGCTCATCCGGTGAGGCCGATAACGCACCAGTGGGCAAGCTGCAAGCGTCTCTACCCCAACTGACGATCAACGCGCTGATGGCTGCTCTCTCGCCATGCACCCGGCCAACGAATGACCCAATAGAAAGCCCCGGAAAGCATGCGCTTTTCCGGGGCTTGTCATGGTGGGCGTGGCAAGGATTGAACTTGCGACCCCTGCGATGTCAACACAGTGCTCTACCACTGAGCTACACGCCCACTTGGGAGTGAGGCCATTAGCGATGGCTCGAGACGCACGCAAGGCCTAATCGTCGCCTGCGCAGCCTCAGATGGGCTCTCCGGGAAGGCCGCTGGCGCTCGTCCTGTCAAAAATCCGGTCGACCTCCAACACGAGATCGCGCAGATGAAATGGTTTGGAGAGCACCTTCGCCTCCGGCGCAACCCGACCCGCACGCAGCGTGACCGCCGCGAAACCCGTGATGAACATGACCCGCGTGGTCGGCGAGCATTGCGCGACATGCTGGGCAAGCTCAATGCCGTCCATCTCCGGCATCACAATGTCCGTCAGCAGCAGATCGAACCGCCCCGTCTCCAACAGCGGCAGCGCCGCCGTCCCGCGATCGACCGAGACCACCTCATAGCCGGATTTCTCCAGCGCCCGGGCGAGATAGACCCGCATCGAATCATCGTCTTCCGCGAGCAGGATGCGGATCATGGGCGGACTTATCCTCAATTAACGGCCAGCCCTCGCGCGCGGCCCGGTAGATTCGTTTTCCCAGTTATGCGAGAACCGATTAAGATTTTCCACTCTCAGTGCTTGCGAACGGCCCATGGTCGTCAGGAAGGCCATGAACGCGTTGCCAGCCAGAGACATACCCACCATCCGCGCGGCCCCGGCCAGCACCTCCGCCGTCGGTGCATCCATCGTTCACGACGCCTATCTGGGATTTGGGCCGGCCAATCCGCTCTCGCCCATCGTCTATGCCGTGCCTCATGCCGGGCGCGACTATGCGGCCGCCTTGCTCGCTCAGGCCCGCGTCGAAGCCGCGATACTGGCACGTCTGGAGGACCGCTTTGCCGATCGGCTTGCCGACGGACTGATTATGGCGGGCGCCACTGTCTTCATCGCCCGCACGCCGCGCGCGCTGATCGACCTCAACCGGGATGAGCGGGCCTTCGATCCCGGAATGATCGCCGACCTGCCGCATGGCATCCAGCCGCAGGCCTGCGCCAAGGCACGTGGCGGAATCGGTCTTGTTCCCCGGCGCATCGCCGGCAGTGCGGAACTGTGGCGTGCGCCGCTGCCCTATGCCGAGCTGGCGCGGCGCATCGAGACCGTCCACCGGCCTTACCACGCCGCGCTGGCCGATGCGCTCACCGCCGCCCGCGCGCGGTTCGGCACGGCGCTTCTTATCGACCTGCACAGCATGCCACCCCTTGGCGAACGACATGGCGACCGGCCGCCCGACATCGTGCTCGGCGACCGCTTCGGTCGTAGCGCAGCCGCGCGCATCACCGCGCTGGTTGCCGATGTCGCACGCAGCCACGGCTATCATCCCGCGATCAATACGCCCTACCCCGGCAATTATACGCTGGACCGGCATGGCCAGCCCGACCGGGGCATCCACGCGCTTCAGATCGAGGTCGACCGAACAGTTTATCTCGATAGCCGGCTCGACTCAGTGGTCGATACCGGACTGGCTGGCCTGCACCGCTGCCTTGCCGCGCTTGATCACCAGCTTCAGCTCGAACTGCTTGACGGGAATGCTCTGCAAGCCGCTGAATAATCGATCAATCCCAACAGCATTGGCCATATAAAAAACCACCCCATGCAAACGCACGGGGTGGCCAAGGCTCAGGGAGGAGACGTCCCGAAAGGGCGGGACGCCCGCGAGGTACTTGAAAGGGGGAACAAGCAACCTCGCCCAAACAATCTAGGGCAGGCGGAAATCGGTTACAAGGGGCCAGTGCAAAGTTTACATTCCGTTACGGAGATGTATCCGCCCCGGACGCATGGCACCTGCCGGACGCAGGATGGCAAATCGCCTCCCCGGCGGTAATCCGGGGAGGCGATGCTTGCTGTATCCATCAGGAAGATCAGACGTAAGTGACGGATATCCTTATATTAGCAGGATGTCCGTTCCGTACCGTCAGCCCAGTTCGGGCTGCGGCATCAGGTTCAGCTCCAGTTGCTTCTGGAAGATATCCCGCATCTGATTGAGCGAGAAGAGATGCGCGTAGATCAGCCCGAGGAAACCATTCTGGTTCCATTTCCGCAGCGTATCGCCACGAACCTCACGCAGCTTCTCCTCATTGACCATGAGGAAACCGCGATAGACGAAGGGTTGCGGGGCCCCGTCCGGCTGGATGGACATCTCGCCATCCATCAGCAGGCCGCTGGCCTTGAGATCCTCCATGAACTGCCCGGACCGCGCCGCGGCTTGCTCGAACTGCTCGCAAAAGGTCAAAATGGCCTTGATCGCATCGCTCGGCTGCCCATCGACAAACACCGGATCGCCATCCTCGAACGCGCCGACCACGCCGAAGCTGGGATCGAAGCAGAGCGAAAGCTCATCCGTATCGGGCCGCAGGCGCGCGAGCATCCAGGGATAACGGCGGATATAGGCCGGCACATAGCCCGGCGCCCGCAACTGGCCGTTTTCATCGATGAGCGTGTTGACCCCTTCGTTCAGGCCCATCAGCGCCAGCGGCACCGGATCACCGCCAGCCGCGAAAACGATGGGCAGGCTGTGCTGCGCCTGAATGAACTCGTCCGCCGTGATCGGCACGGCATGGATCTTCGAAAGCGCCGGGGCTCCCTCTGCGGGGCGCAGCTTCCAATCGCCATGCTGCTCGCTGTTCAGCGGTATGAGATCGTTATAAAGCAGTGGCAGGTTGGCCGGCGGAACGCTCGCCATAAGATCATTCTCCTGAAACTAAGGTCTCTTCAAGGCGTGCGCGCACGGCAACCCGCCGGGTCGGCGCCGGCAATAATGACCTCGACGGGATCAGGCAAGCGGCAGGAGCTTGCCCGGGTTCATGATGCCATGCGGATCGAGCGCCTGCTTCACCGCGCGCAGAGCATGAAGCCGCGCCGGCGGATCAAGCCGGGCGAGCTCGCCGACCTTCATTTGCCCGATGCCATGCTCCGCTGAAATGGAGCCGCCCATCGCCACGACGCGATCATTGACGAAGCGGGTCGCCCGCTCGCCTTCCCGGGCCAGCCACGCCCGCGCGGCGTCAATGCCCCCGACATTGGGCGCGCGGACATGGAAATGGATGTTGCCATCCCCCAGATGGCCAAAGGACGCCGCGCTGGCGCCCGGAAAGGCGGCAACCACATCAGCGGCGGCCCCGGTCATGAATGCCGGCATCCGCGCCACCGGGACGCTCACATCAAACTGAAGCGCCGGCCCCTGCGCCCGCTCCGCTTCCGAGCAGCTTTCCCGAATGCGCCAGAATGCATCGGCCTGGGCCTCGCTCCCCGCGATCGTCGCGTCGCACAGAAGGCCCGCCTCCTGCGCGCGGACCAGCCCACGCTCCAGCCGGGCCGCCGCAGCCTCCCCGCCCTCGGCGTCCAGATCAATCTCGATAAGTGCATGCCAGGGCGCCGGCGTGGCGATGGGCGCGCGCGTGCCGGGCACGACATCCAGCACGAAACCGACGGTATCGCCCGCCATCACCTCAAACCCCTCCACCACGGGGCCAAGCTCCGCCTCCAGCAACCGCAGCAGCGCGAGTGCATCCTCGGGCGTGGCCAGCCCCGCCCAGCCGACCGCGCGATCGACAATTGCCGGCACAAGGCGCAGGCTGGCAGCGGTGATGATGCCCAACGTCCCTTCCGCGCCAATCAGCAGATGCTTGAGGTCATAGCCGCGATTATCCTTTTTGAGCGGGGCAATGCCTTCATAGATCGCGCCGTCCGGCAGCACCGCCTCCACCCCCGCGACAAGCGCGCGCATGGTGCCGTGGCGCAGCACCTGCGTCCCCCCCGCATTGGTGGAGATGAGCCCGCCTATCGTCGCCGACCCCTTGGCGCCAAGACTGAGAGGAAAACGCCGGCCTGCGGCATGCGCGGCATCATGTAGGGCCGAGAGAATGACGCCCGCCTCACAAATGGCCAGATTATCCGCCGGATCGATTGTGCGGATGGCGTTCATCGCACGGAGCGAAAGGATGAGCGCGCTGCCGTCTGCCGGCGGCGTCGCGCCGCCAACCATCGAGGTGTTGCCACCCTGAGGGACCAGCGCCACCCCCTGCTCCACCGCGCAACGGACGAACGCCGCGACGTCCTGCGTCGTGCGCGGCACCAGAATGGCGGCAGCCTCCCCGCGATATTTGCCCCGCCAATCCTCCAGCCAGGGCGCGATATCGGCCGGGTCCTCAATGATGCCACGCGGCCCGGCAACGGCGCGAAAGGCGGAAAGCTGGAGAGGAGAAACCATGTCCGTGCCTATAGCCACCCCATGCCCGCCCGAAAAGCGCCACAATTCATCGACAGTTCAAGAGAAGGCGGCTAGCGAAGGACGATCCCGAGCCAGGAACCGCTTTGTCCGCCTCCTTTTCCTTCCTCCTTGTCGCCATAGCCATGGACGGCGCCGCCGACGCGCCGCCGCGTGGCGGTGAGGTCGTACTGGCTCAGGCCCAGCTCACCATCGAACGCCGTGTCATCATCCGCGTGCCGGTGATGCCGCGCGGCGGCGCCGCGCGCGCCGCGGCGATGCAGGCCGCGGATGTGCCACCAGCGCCGCCCGTGGAACTCAAGGAGACCAAAGGGCCAAAATGCCTGACCGTTCGCAACTTGCGGGGCGCCATTGTAGAAGGCGAGCGGACGCTGCAGCTCTTCTCCGCGCCGGGCGAGCGCTATCGCGCGCATTTCGGCCGTTCCTGCCGGGGCGCGGACTTCTATTCCGGCTTTTATATCGCGCCGAGCAAGGACGGATCGCTCTGCGCCGGACGAGACGATCTTCATACCCGTAACGGTTCCACCTGCGAGGTGCAGCGCTTCACACGGCTGGTGCCAGACGACTGAACCGCGCCCGACCCATAGTCATGACGTCATGCAGTCCGCATGAAACCCGGATTTTCTTGACAGGCGGGCTGCTTTTGCTCATGGCCCAGCTGTCTTAGCGCGCCCCGCGATTGTGTCGCGCGCCCGGCCCCGTTCCCGTTTCGATGCCCGTTTTGATGGATGCGCGATGCCCTTTGCCGACCTCGGCCTATCCGATGAATTACTCAATACCGTCGCTGCGGCGGGTTATGATGAGCCAACTCCAATTCAGGCGCAGGCCATCCCCTCCGTCCTGATGATGCGTGACATCATCGGTATCGCGCAAACGGGCACTGGCAAAACCGCGTCGTTCGTCCTGCCCATGATTGATATTCTTGCTTCCGGCCGCTCCCGCGCGCGGATGCCGCGCAGCCTCATTCTTGAACCGACGCGGGAACTTGCCGCGCAGGTTGCCGAGAATTTCGAGAAATATGGGCAGAACCACAAGCTCTCCATGGCGCTGCTCATTGGCGGCGTCTCCATGGGCGATCAGGTCAAGGCGCTGGAAAAGGGCGTGGATGTCCTGATCGCCACGCCCGGCCGCCTGATGGATCTGTTCGAGCGCGGCAATATCCTGCTCACCGGCTGCTCGCTCCTCGTCATCGACGAGGCGGACCGGATGCTGGATATGGGCTTCATCCCGGATATCGAGAATATCTGCACGAAGCTGCCCGCCAGCCGCCAGACCCTGCTCTTCTCCGCGACGATGCCGCCGCCGATCAAGAAGCTGGCAGACCGCTTCCTTTCCAATCCCAAGGTTATCGAGGTTGCACGGCCCGCGACGACCAACACCAACATCACCCAAAGGCTGGTTCCCGTCGACGAGCGCAAGAAGCGCGAAACGCTGCGCTCATTACTGCGGACCGAAACCGTCAATACCGCCATTATTTTCTGCAATCGCAAGACGATGGTGCGCGAACTTAACACCAGCCTGAAACGACACGGCTTCAGCTCCGGCGAGATTCATGGCGATATGGACCAGTCGGCCCGACTGGCTGAGCTGGACCGCTTCAAAAATGGCGCGATCAACATTCTCGTCGCGTCAGACGTCGCGGCGCGCGGTCTCGACATCAAGGGCGTCAGCCACGTCTTCAACTTCGATGCGCCCTGGCACCCGGACGATTATGTTCACCGCATCGGCCGCACGGGCCGCGCCGGCGCGACAGGATCAGCCTTCACTTTCATTACGAAGAGTGACGCTGAAGCCATTGAAAATATCGAAAAACTAATCGGCACGAAAATTGAGCGCATCAAGGTGGACGGCGCCCGCAGCGATGCCGCGCCCAGCGATAATGCGGACGCCGCTGGACCGCGCAAGCGGCGTGACACCAAAGACCGTGACACCAAAGACAAGGCGCGCGCGCCGCAGCAGGAAGGCCCGCCCCGCCCAGCGCGTGAGCGCCGCGATGCCCCTCGCGATGCGGCCCCCGCGCGCGGTGAACGCGCACCCCATTCGCCCCGACCGGACCCGCGCGCCAATGCCCGCCCCGATCAGCGCCCCGCACGCGCGGACGACACCGCCAATGACGGCCCCGACGAGGGCTGGAATGGGCCGACTCCGGGCTTTCTTTCTGTCGGTTTCGGCAATTAGCCAGGTCGGGCGGGATGCAACGCGGAAAGGCGTTGCAAACCCAAAAAAGCGGACATATAGGCAGCGCTCCCTCGTGGGGCTGTAGCTCAGTTGGGAGAGCGCGTCGTTCGCAATGACGAGGTCAGCGGTTCGATCCCGCTCAGCTCCACCAGGGATTTTCATGATTTCGGGCCTGCCCCGGCTTCAGGCATAGCCGGCACGACCACCGGTTCGGTCGCACATCCGACATCACGACGCTTGCAAGCGGCCGCACACTGACGCACAGCTTGGGCCTGTCGCAGCATTTATCAGCGGAGCGCGCCCGTGGCTGATCTTTCCCCTCATTCCGATACATTTGGCGGCCAGTTTGCGTGGGACGACCCGCTGCGGCTCGACGAAACGCTGGGCGACGACGAGCGGCTGATCCGGGACACGGCACGCGGCTTCGCGCAAGGCCGGCTGATGCCGCGTATCATAGAGGCCTATCGCAACGAGACGATCGACCGCGCCTTCTTCTCCGATGCCGGCGCGCTCGGCCTTCTCGGCGTCACGCTGCCGGAGCGCTATGGCGGCGCGGGTGCCAGCTATGTCGGCTATGGCCTCGTCGCGCGGGAAATCGAACGCGTGGACTCAGGCTATCGCTCGATGCTCTCCGTCCAATCCTCGCTCGTTGCCCACCCCATTTATGCCTATGGATCGGAAGCGCAGCGGATGCGCTATCTTCCGGGCCTGATTTCCGGCGCGCTGGTCGGCTGCTTCGGCCTCACGGAACCCGATGCCGGGTCAGATCCCGGCGCGATGCGGACCCGCGCGGAAAAGGTGGCGGGTGGATACCGCCTCTCTGGCACCAAGACGTGGATCAGCAACGCGCCCATTGCCGACGTGATGGTCGTCTGGGCGAAATCTGACGCGCACGACGGCAAGGTGCGCGGCTTCGTGCTGGAGCGCGGCATGAAAGGCCTCACCACACCCAAGATCGAGGGCAAGCTCTCCCTGCGCGCCTCTGTTACCGGCCAGATCGCTATGGATGGCGTAGAGGTCTCAGAAGACGCGCTGCTGCCCGATGGCGAGGGCCTCAAGGCTCCGTTCGGTTGCCTCAATCGCGCGCGCTACGGCATCGCATGGGGCGCCATGGGCGCGGCCGAATTCTGCTGGCATGCCGCGCGCCAATATGGGCTGGACCGGCAGCAATTTGGCCGCCCCCTCGCCCAGACCCAGCTCTTCCAGAAGAAGCTCGCCGACATGATGACCGAAATCAGCCTCGGCCTGCATGGCGCGCTGCGCCTCGGCCGGCTGATGGACACGGGCGAGGCCGCACCGGACATGGTCAGCCTGCTCAAGCGCAATAATTGCGGCAAGGCGCTGGATATCGCCCGAACCGCCCGCGACATGCACGGCGGCAACGGCATTGCCGACGAATATCATGTGATGCGCCATGTCTCCAACCTTGAGACGGTGAACACCTATGAGGGCACGCACGACATCCACGCGCTGATTCTGGGCCGCGCGCAGACGGGGCTGCAGGCCTTCTTCTGAAAGGTGCAGACACCCGATCATGGTCGCGCGGCGCCACCCATTGCCATTTACGCTTGCATCATCGCGCCGCCCGAGGCATAGGCGCGCGACCTGTCGCCCGGTCTTCGACCATGGCGCCCATGGCCCCTTCGTCTAGCGGTTAGGACGCGGCCCTTTCACGGCTGAAACACGGGTTCGATTCCCGTAGGGGTCACCACTTAAGTGGTTGAAATTGCTGGATAAAACCGGGAATTTTCGGTTTTCGTGGCACTTTTGTGGCACATTTGAGGTTTTCCGGCCGGATTTTCACCCCCATTTCGGGACCGTTGACAACCCCTTCCCACGGGTGAGCACGCATCCTCCGTTGCCGAAACGAGGGTTTTCCACCATATTTTGCGGATGGACAGAGCGATCAGCGCCAGCGAGGCCAACCAGCACTTTTCGGAGCTCCTGCGCGAGGTCTCCGAGGGAGCGAGCTTTACCGTGATGTCGCGCCGGCGGCCCGTCGCTCGCGTGATGCCGGTCGACCGCCATCAGGACAAGCAGTCGACCCAGAAGATGCTGGCTTTCGCCGCGGGCCTGTCTGTCCGTAATTCGGGGGGGGCTGGTCGCGCGACAATCTGTACGAATGACCCGCGTAGCTGTGGACAGCAACATCCTCGCCTACCTTGCCGGCGTAAGCCGCGGGGGCCGAGGATGAAGCCAAAATCGCGCAAGCGCGCGAACTGATCGAGCGGCTTGGCGATGCCGCCAGCCTGGTCGTTCCCGCCCAGACGCTCGGAGAACTTGTCGCGTCCTGCGCTGTAGCGGAGCCAGCGCCGAGGAAGCGCGCGCGATCCTGCTCGAATTTTTCGAAGCGTTCGGCACATCGGCTTCGGAGGCGAGAATCGCGCTGGCGGCTACGAATCTCGTAGTGACCACAAGCTCCAGTTTTGGAATGCACTCATCGTCACCGCCGCCGCGGAAGCCGGCTGCACATTGCTCCTGTCCGAAGATATGCAGGACGGCTTCGTGACGCGGGAGCTCAATATCGTCAATCCTTTCAATGTAACTCGGCACCCGAGGCTCGCGGCCCTCCTCGCTTGCCGCGACTCAGCCGTAGATCTGACTGAGCTTCGCCGCCTCGCGACCGAAATCGCCCTGGTCGATCCATTTCGAATAGTGCTTGAACAGCATCGCCGCGCTTTTGTGGCCGAGCTGCCGGGAAATATAGGCAGGGTTCACGCCGCCCATCAGCGCGGTGGTCGCGTAGGTATGCCGCGTCTGGTAGGCGTCCCGGCTGCGGATGCCGAGCGCGCGCAGGGCGGGATGGAAGTAGAGCTTCCGCTGGTCCTGCACATCAGGCCAGGGTGTGCCGCTGGCCGGATTGAGGAAGATCGGCGAATCGAGGCCAAGCATGAAGCTGTGGATCTTCTGGCGTTGCAGTACGGCCATCATGCGCGGGGTGAGGTCGACGTCCCGCACGGTTCGGGTTTTCGTCGATTTCACGACGGCGCGGACGCGGGCACGCTCAACCCGGATTGTCTGCCCCTTCCAGTCGACGTCGCGCCACTGGACGATGATCTGCTCGCTGGGGCGCATGCCGGTGCCGAAGGCGAACTCGTACCAGTTCCAGACCTGCTCGTCATAATGGTCGCGGATATAGGCGAGGATGCGCTCAGTTTCTTCGCGATCGAACGGATCGGGCTCGCGCTTCTGATATTTAAGGCTCTTGATCCGCTCCATCGGCGATCGATCGATCAGCAGGTCATCAATCGCGAGTTCGAAAATCCCGCGCAGGGGAATGAGGTTGTTGTTGACCGTCTTGCCGCTGACCCGCTTCGATCGCTCGACGATGATCCGTTTGATCTCGCTCGGCTTGATGCTCTTGAGCGGCCGCTCGCCGAAGGTCGGCGACCAGACCTTGTTGATCGCCCCGATATAGTCCGACATCGTCGATTTCTCGACAACAAGCGTTTCGAGCCACTGTTTCGCGAAGGTGGTGAAGCCGGTGCCCGATGCCTTTGTCCCGGATTTCGGAAATGTGCTCTCATAGTCGAAGATGCCGAGGTCGATCTCCTGATGGACCCGCGCCATCATGCGCTCGGTCGCCTTGATGTTCGCGGAGGTGGGTTCGAGTTGGAGCGTTTCGCGATGGAGCTTGCCGTTCCAGCGGAAGCGGACACGAATGCAGCTTTTCAGCGGCTCGACGCCAGTGCCTGGCCTTTTTCTACCCATTTCTGGAAGCCTTCGATATCTATGCAGATGCTGCCATCGGGAGCGCGCCGATATTCGCGGCCGTGGATCCACACGCCGTCCGCGATCTTTCGATAGACCGCTTTCTCGGTGTAGCCGGTCAGCTCGGCGAAGCGCTTGATGCGCACATAGCGAGCGCCTGTCATGGCAGTGCTGCGGTTGAGGAAGTGGAGCCGCGGACAGCCCTCTGCCCGCTGCTTCCGCTTCCCTTCCCCCTCCTTCCCTTTGCATCGGCTCGGGATAATCGGGGCGCGATGCCGAAGCTGTGTCCAGTGGCGGGCTGTAGACGATTATGTGAGGCTGCATGAGAATAGCGCATGATTTGCTACCCATTGGGCTAAGCAAGCAGGTCATGACGCCTTGCCAATCTAGCGTTTCCAACTGATCGGCTAAAGAATCAATATTCCACTTATCGGCAGATAATTGCCGATCCTAAGGCCCCGGATTGCCAGCACGGCCACGGCTGCGGAGCTATTTAAGCGCCTTGCCGAAAATCCCGACACGCGGTCGCGTCTGTCATTTCTCATCAATGTGCGAATCGGCGACGATATAAAACCGAGTCTTCATGCGGGTTTCCACTTCTTCGAAATGTTCAAGAATTGTGAATCGGCGCGAAAAATGTTCATTAGAGCGTTTTCCGATCATTCTGGGTCATATCCGCACGAGCTAAAGTAGTTGGCGCATTCCGTTGGCTGGAAGATGCCGACGAGTTTACCGATCAGATCCCACAGGCTGCTGACGGTTCGCTCTTCGGCCTTTCGCAGCATCGCTTTGAGTTTGGAAAAGGCTTTCTCGATCGGATTGAAGTCCGGGCTGTATGGCGGCAAAAACCGCAGCGTTGCGCCCGCTGCTTCAATCAGTTCGCGCACTGAAGCACGCTTGTGGCTCGACAAATTGTCCATGATCACGACATCACCGGGCTTCAAATCGGGGACAAGGACCTGGGTGACATAGGCTTCGAACCAGTCGCCGTTGATCGGGCCATCGAGCACCATCGGCGCGACCATGCCGGTCATGCGCAATCCGGCCACCAGCGTGGTGGTTTTGCGGTGACCGTGCGGAAAGCCCATGCGCAGGCGTTCGCCTCTGGCGCAGCGGCCATGCCTGCGGGTCATGTTGGTGGCGGTCCAGGTCTCGTCGATGAACACGAGACGTTCCGGGTCCAGATCAATCTGACCATCGAACCAGTCGTGCCGCTGCTTCAGGACGTCGGGCCGGTCCTGCTCGATGGCATGAGCAGTCTTTTTTTGCGCGTCATGCCACGGCGCACGAAGAAGCGGTGAAGACCGGCGACAGAGACGGTCAGCCCAATCTCGCCCAGCCCCGCGCGCAACTCTTCAAGCGTGATATCTTTACGCGCTTCCCAGATAGACAAAATGTCGGCCGCCCGCTCTTCAACCCGGCGCGAGCGCATATCGCCCCCTTGAGGCTTGGGGGCAACGTTGCCGGTCACCCGGCGTTGCCCGGACCACCGGATCGCCGTTGATGGCGCAATACCAAACCGAACCGCTGCCGCCCGACAACTCAGGCCTTGGTCAATCGCCGCCAAAACGCGGACACGCAAATCCATCGAAAGAGCCATCCATGCCAGCCTCCTTCACCGGCACGAAGGCTGAATCAGAAAATCAGTCTTTTGGGAATCCTCGCCCGATTCATGGCGGTCGAAAAACGCTCTAATGCCAATGGAACTCTCGACAGAGAAAGCATAACCCAAGACGCCACCAGCGGCGCGTGGGGCGTTTGGGACGGTGACGGGAGCTTCAGTACCGGAAATGCCTTGGTTGATTTCGTCTATGGTCTGGGTAGCGTCGTCCCGAAGTATGATCTCGCGATATTTGGCCCCAATGCCGAAGAAGTGGCTGGCGTGATCAAGCTGAATACCTCGATCGGGAACATTGGTATTGCTGGCGCACAGTAAGTCTATTTCTCAGTCATTCCCCGTCCGATGGTCGGGGAATGACCTTTTTCTGGCTATCCTCCAGATGTGGACGCTCTATCTTGCGAAATATTTATCGCTGCCTCCCAGCATTGGCATTTTGGGTGTCGATCCCTGCCTCGGCACAGATTGTCGATCGCCCTCCCGATGATGGCGTGCTGCGTGTGCCCGAAGTTACCATCGATGTTCCTCGGATCGGTGATCCGACGTCGGACGAGCCGTCTAGGCCCACCCAAGAAACGCAGGAGCCTGTCAAGCTGGATGACGATGACCTGAAAGCCAATCAGGACTTGGCCAGTTTCATTCTCGGCACGAGCGTTCAGGCGCGCAATTGGCGCACGGTCCGGCGCGTGCTGGCCTATTATGCTGATATTCCCGGTTACGATCCGCTCCTGGAGCTTTACGCTCGGGGCGCGTTGGAGCGGCAGGATGGGCATCACGGAAGGGCGATCGCTGCCTATCGCGAGATGCTGAGCCGCGATGCAAGTCTGAGCTATGTGCGGCTTGACCTCGCCGCGATGCTTTTCGAGGACAAGCAGCTTCGAGAGGCGAAAAGACTGTTCGAGCTTCTGAAGCGTGATCCTGAAGTGAAACCCGCAGCGCAGCAGGCGATCGACCAGTATCTTGCGGCTATCAGCAAACAAGGCCAATGGACCGGCACGCTTCGCGTTGGGTATAAATATAATGACAACGTAAATAACGCCTCTGATGATCGTTATATTTATCTCGGCGGCCTGCGCTTCGAGAAAAACCCGGAAAGCCTTCCCCGTTCTGCCAACGCGATCAGCTACTATGCCAATATGAATCGCAACTTCAACCTCTCTGGAAATCATTTCCTGAGCGTGGATGGAACAATCGAAGGCGATCACTATTGGGATGATCGAGACTGGCGCGAGACAACCGCAACCTTGCGGCTTGGCTATCGATACCGCAATCTCAAATCCTGACTTTCGGTCCTTCCAAGTTATAGCCAGACATGGCTGGGCAGCGAACCATTCCGAGAGATAATCGGGGTGAGCGTCGAATATGGAAGCTGGATTTCGCCGAAGCTACAGATCATGGGCGGCTATTCCTATTTTAGAGCGGTTTTCGACCGTTCTGAATCGGTCTGGGATTCCCTTCGGACGCGATTTCTGATTCAGAATCCGTGCTGGTGAAGGAGGCCGGCATGGATGGCTCTTTCGATGGATTTGCGCACTCGGCTGTTGGCAGCGGTGGACAGTGGATCGAGTTGCCGTGCTGCGGCGGCCCGGTTCGGTGTTGCACCATCAACGGCG
>JAMHVU010000108.1:0-1403 GCA_035911355.1 Sphingobium sp. | reverse complement strand
GAGGGTTATCACGGGGAGGCAAAGACCTGCCATGGCCTGGCACGCGCCGTCCGACGCGGCCTCGAGAACATGCGTATCCAAGCCTTCCTCACCACCGGGGCGGTTCAATCTGAAGCGGCTCGCCACCGCCTTCATCGCCACGTTCCTCATAACGCTCGGCGCAATCGCGGATCTGTTTGAAATGCTGATGTTCCGGCGGCGACTGGTGCCGGTAGCCGGAAACGCCTGATCACCATGCATTCTTCAACGGCCCCCGCGTGCATTTTCAAAGAAATGTGCTGGCCCATGCCGGCAAGAACAGCCGCCGCGTGGTGTTTGCCTGCATCGCCACCGCCTTCGCCCAGCCCGACCACGCGGCCGCCAAGGCCTAATGGCACCTGGTCGCCGACCAGGTGCGCGGGAAGGTGCCGAAGCTCGCCACGCTGATGGATACCGCCAGGGAGGACGTGCTCGCTTACATGACCTTTCCTCAGCGGCACCAAGCGAAGTGACACTCGACGAATCCGATCGAGCGTCTGAACGGCGAGATCAAGCGGCGCACCGATGTCGTGGAGATCTTCCCGAACAAGGCATCGATCCGGCGGTTCGTTGACGCCATCCTCATGGAGCAGACCGAAAAATGGACCGTCCAGCGCGGCCGATACCTCTCTCTGGAAACGCTGGCGCCGGTCCGCGATGATCTCACCGTCAGCTTGCCTGCCGCGCAGCGCGACTGACCAGTTCGGCCCGCCAGTCAGCGCGACGGCCGCCATGAGCTACACCATCAGATGGGGCACGACCAAGCATCACCTTGATCCATCCGTTAGTGATGGGGCACCATACCAGAGCGTGTGCGCGCCAACCGTGCCTCAGGTCGGACTCGAAGCATACAACCTACCCATCGCGACACTCCGTCAAGCCAGGAGACCCGTTGATGAAGCGTCCGACCATCGCTGATCTCGCCCGGCACGCCGGGGTTGGGGTGGCGACCGTTGATCGGGTGCTGACCGGGCGGCGGGCGGTGCGCGAGGAGACGGCGCGGCGGGTCTGGGCGGCGGCGGAGGAGATCGGCTTCCATGGCGCCAACGCGATCCGCGCCCGCGTACTGGAAGACCGGCCCGTGCTCCGGCTCGGCGTCGTGCTGCAGAAGGAGCGCCACGCCTTCTACGCCGATTTCGCCCGCGAGCTGGAGGCAGCGGCGCGGCGGCACACGGCGGCGAACCTGCGGCTTACAATCGAATTTACGACCACGCCCGAGCCGGGCGAGCTTGCCGGACGGCTGACGCGGCTTGGCGCGCGGGTGCAGGCGGTCGCCGCGACGGGGGCGGATCATCACGACGTGACGGCGGCGGTCGCGAGCCTTCGTGCGCGCGGCGTGCCCACCTTCGCGCTGCTCTCGGATTTCGCGCAAGGTCTGCGCGAGG
>JAMHVU010000107.1:0-1872 GCA_035911355.1 Sphingobium sp. | reverse complement strand
TGATGGTCCCTCGCTTTGGTGGACACCTTTGCTAAGCCTGTGAGGGCACGGAGGTGTTTAATGGCGAAGACGAGGCGGGAGTTTTCTCCTGAGTTCAAACGGGAAGCGGTGGCGCTGCTGGAAAGCAGTGGGCGGCCGTTGACGCGGGTGGCGAGCGAGGTGGGAATATCGCCGTCGATGTTGCGGAATTGGCGGGCGGTGTTTCGGGGAAACGTGGGGCAATCGCAGGGGGCGTCGGTTGTCTCGCCACTGCCGTCGCCAGCGGACCAGGCGTCCGAGATCGCGCGATTGAAGCGTGAACTGGATCGCACGCGCATGGAACGCGATGTGCTAAAAAAAGCGATCGGCATCTTCGCGGAGGTGCCGAGATGAGCTTCAAATTCATCCGCGATCATGCTGGCCGCTGGCCGGTCAGATTGATGTGTCGGATCCTCGAGGTCTCTGCCAGCGGCTACTATGCCTGGCGCGGTCGTCCGGAAAGCGCCCGTGCCCGCGCCAACCGCGCACTGCTCGCTGACGTGCGGCGCCTCCATGCCGAGCACCGTGGCCGCTACGGCAGCCCCAGGATGCATGCCGCGTTGCGCGCGGAGGGCGGGACCGCGAGCCGTGGCCGTGTCGCGCGATTGATGCGGCGCCACGGCATCCGCGCACTCGCTGGCCGCCGGTTCAGGCCGTGCACGACCAACAGCCGCCACAATCTGCCAATCGCGCCGAATCTGCTGAAACAAGAGTTTGTCGCGGCGGCGCCGAACCGCGTCTGGCTGGCCGACGTTACCTACATCGCGACGGGTGAGGGATGGTTGTATCTCGCCGCCGTGCTCGACCTGGCGACCCGCAAGATCGTCGGTTGGTCCATGCGCGACCACATACGCACCGAGCTGCCGCTGGCCGCGCTGATAATGGGCGCGCAGCGGCAACGACCGGCCGAAGGCCTCATCTGTCATTCCGACCGCGGCGGCCAATACGCATCCGAGGCGTACGGCAAGCACCTCGCTGCCATGAAAGCGAAGCAGTCGATGAGCCGGACGGCTTGCTGTTACGATAACGCGCCCATGGAAAGCTTCTTCCATACGCTCAAGGTTGAACTCGTCCACCAGCAGAGATGGGCAACGCGCGAGGAAGCACGACGAGGCCTGTTCGCATATATCGAGGGCTACTATAACCGACGCCGGATCCACTCTGCTCTCGGATACAAAACCCCGGAACAGGCCGAATTGCAGATGGCCTAAACCCGTGTCCACGAAAACAGGGGAACATCAGACAGTACCTTGAACCGAAATCAAGACATCGCCCGGCTCTATCCAGCTCCGCCGGTATTCGACGTCCAAGCTCTTCGCTATTCGGTTCATAGCTTCGACGCGGAATATGTTGTCGCGGATGTCCGTGACTCGCACGAGAGGCACGCCTTGTGGATCCCAATTCCCCGGCTTAAGCACGCCGTAGCAGACCGGGCTTGAAGGTTGAACAAGCTCTTCGATCGGGGTTCTTGACCAAGTCGCGGGCAGATCAGTCATTCCGCCGCCGCCACGATCGGCGCCTCCTCGAGCTCCTCACCCTCCATCTCCACCACCAGCGCCTCGATCTCGCGCATCGCCCCGCGCAGGTGGCCAAGGATGGCGGCGGTGATGTCGTCTGGATCGGTCAGCCCTTCTTCGGGCTCTTCCCCATCGCGCAGCCAGGAAATGTCGAGATTGTCGCCGCGTGCCCGGATGTCCGCCCGGCTGAACCGCCGGAAGCGGCCGGTCTCGCCCTCGTCCCCGCGGGGCGCATGGCCGAACGGATCGGCGCCGAACGCCGCCTCGAATCCGGCGAAATCTTCGGCGCGGAGCGGCCGGGTCTTGCCATAGGAGGGCGCGCCGGCGCGCAGGTCGT
>JAMHVU010000106.1:0-3852 GCA_035911355.1 Sphingobium sp. | reverse complement strand
GGGGCCTTCGGCTCGCTCAATGTGTCGAACGCGGCCGCCGTCTCGCTTTACGCGGCGACCCGGGGGCGATGAGCCCGCACGCGATTCACACGTCGGATCACAATTGCTTCACACCCCTTTAAGTAATCGCTGCTAGCACTACATTGTGTCGCGAGGCGGCGTGCTTGGAACTGCCCCGCCTCGTCTCACTGTCCCTCGTTCCAACTTCGCGCCCGAGCATTGCATCGGGCGCTTTTTTCTTTGCGTTCAGACCACTCGCCGCCGAAGCCGCGGTGCTCGCGCGGGGCCGCGATTGGGGCTTTATCTTTCCCCCTCGCCGCATATACTCCGCGCCATGACGCGAGAGGCATGGATCTTCGAAGGAATCACGGCGACGGGCGCTGCCCGGGGCGCCTTTGGCCTTCTTCTGCTTAGCGGCCTCTGAGCCCGCCCGGTCGGCGCGCGCGCTCAGAGGAGTTCGAACCGAGCGCCGCGTGAAGCATTAAAGATCAAGCGACTTGCCAGAGGACCATCGGCCATGACCGACGTCACCCCCGCCCCGTCCACCCAGGACCGCGTTCTCATCTTCGACACCACGCTCCGCGACGGCGAGCAATCGCCCGGCGCGACGATGACGCTGGAGGAGAAGCTCCAGATCGCGAGCCTGCTCGACGAGATGGGCGTCGACATCATCGAAGCCGGCTTTCCGATCGCCTCGGACGGCGATTTCGAGGCGGTGAGCCGGATCGCCCAGGTGGCGCGGAACTCGGTGATCTGCGGCCTCGCCCGCGCGAGCTTCAAGGACATCGACCGCTGCTGGGAAGCGGTGAAACACGCGAAGCGCCCGCGCATCCACACCTTCATCGGCACCTCGCCGCTCCATCGCGCGATCCCGAACCTCGACATGGACCAGATGGCCGAGCGGATCCACGACACGGTGACGCATGCCCGCAACCTCTGCGACAATATCCAGTGGTCGCCGATGGATGCGACGCGGACGGAGCATGACTACCTCTGCCGCGTGGTCGAGATCGCGATCAAGGCGGGCGCGACCACGATCAATATCCCCGACACGGTCGGCTATACCGCGCCGCGTGAGAGCGCGAGCCTGATCCGGATGCTGCTCGAACGCGTGCCCGGCGCCGATACGATCACCTTCGCGACGCATTGCCACAACGACCTCGGAATGGCGACGGCGAACGCGCTGGCCGCCGTGGAAGCGGGCGCGCGGCAGATCGAATGCACCATCAACGGCCTCGGCGAGCGGGCGGGCAATACCGCGCTCGAGGAGGTGGTGATGGCGATGAAGGTGCGCAACGATATCCTGCCCTATCACACGTCGATCGACACGACCAAGATCATGAACGTGAGCCGCCTGGTCGCGACCGTCTCCGGCTTCCCGGTGCAGTTCAACAAGGCGATCGTCGGCAAGAACGCCTTCGCCCATGAGAGCGGCATCCACCAGGACGGGATGCTGAAGAACGCCGAGACCTTCGAGATCATGCGGCCCGAGGACGTGGGGCTGAACGCCACCTCGCTCGTCATGGGCAAGCACTCGGGCCGCGCCGCGCTCCGCTCCAAGCTGCGCGAACTCGGCTACGAGATCGGGGACAACCAGCTCAACGACGTTTTCGTGCGCTTCAAGGAACTCGCCGACCGCAAGAAGGAAGTCTACGACGACGACCTCGTCGCCCTGATGCAGGACACTGGCACCAACGCCGCCAACGACCGCATCCAGGTGAAGTCGCTCCGCGTGATCTGCGGCACCGAGGGGCCGCAGACGGCCGACCTCGTGCTGACGATCGACGGCGTGGACCACCGCGCCGAGACGACTGGCGACGGCCCGGTGGACGCCGCCTTCAACGCGGTCCGCGCGCTGGTGCCGCACAATGCGCGGCTCAACCTCTATCAGGTGCACGCGGTGACGGAAGGTACGGACGCGCAGGCGACGGTGAGCGTGCGGCTCGAGGAGGACGGCAAGATTTCAACCGGGCAATCGGCGCATACCGATACGATCGTGGCCTCGACGCGGGCTTATGTGAACGCGGTGAACAGGTTGATGGTGCGACGGCTGAAGACGGCGCCGGAGGCGGTGGGGGCGTGAGGAAAAGTGAGGCTCGGGACTGCTCCGAGCCTCGACCGCAAACATTCAGATTCTCGTTCTTGCTTTTATCTTATTGAATCAATGGCCCGACATCGAACACGCCGTTCGGCCCCTGAGAATTATTTTCAATTATAGTTTGCCCAGTTGGAGATGGAGATATAGTAACTCCTGTCTGAGGTGCATTCCTTTTGAGTTTTCCATCCGCGGGAACATCGCTTTGTTGAAAATTGAACGTAAGAACATTGCCGGTACTCGATGTAAAACCAGCGGCTACACTTCCTGAAACCGGCGCCAGAACCAAGTTGAGTGAAGCCCCCTGCACATCGGCGATCGCAAAGCCCATTGCTAGGCTACCACCCTTGTCGTCTTTCGGACTGTGGAAATTCCAAGTTGTAAAGCAAACACCGGGCTGAGTAGACGCCAATATCATTCTACGTCTCAAATTAAAAAGTGTATCAGCTACATCCTGTAATCTACCTGTTTTATCGATATAAACAAATCTTTTCCCAACAGGGGCAACATATATCGGAATCGTCAACTTTTTGGTTGACGATTCCGATCTAGAATTGATCAAAGCCACACCTACCAGACCCGAGGAAGCGCCAGCGCTACCTCCAATTGTATTCGATTCTGTGGTTGTAATCTCCATATTTACGCTAACTATATTGAAATCAACTTCACCTCTGTCACAAATTTTATTTTGATCCAGCGCGCGACGTAGCGGTTGATCCACCTTTGGATCATTTAGGAATCTATTCCGTCGATCATAATATATACTAACCTGTCGCTTTACCTCCGCTATTACCGCTCCAATATATTGATCACTGATAGGTCTTGTACTATCCTCTCCTACAATACTGGAGCATCCAGAAGTAATAATTATTAATAACAAATGCAATCCATGTAAAAATGGTATTTTCATCGCTCACCTGATCTGATCTGATCTGATCTGATCTGATCTGATCTCAATTGCGATTAATTATTCATAAATATAAATGTATACCACTTATCAATATAATATATATATATAATAATTTTAATAATTACCATACAACATAATTATTAAATTATATATAATATATGATAGTCATATTATCTATGCTCATGACAGATTATCACAATATTATCACAAAATCTAGCATCTGATTACGTCACAAAAGCAAGATGAGCATGCATATTTTATGTAACTGCTCGCAGGAATGAAGCGCAGACGTTTCCGAGTCGAACACAAAATTTGGTTCAACCGCTCTGCGATCACTGGCACGACGTAATGCGTCACACCTCCGTTGCCCTCACGCCACACACTCGCCCAATAGTTGTGCCACTTGCGCCTCCCGTTCCCTCCCGCCTTTACGCCCGCTCTGCCCCCCGCTAATCGTGGTTAACCCGCTTCGCGCGTGGCAACGAGAACACTCCCGAGGCAGGCAAAGGACGGCGCAAGGATGTTTGGCGGCATGTTTTCCTCCGATATGGCGATCGACCTCGGTACGGCGAACACGCTCATCTACGTCAAGGGCAAGGGGATCGTGCTCAACGAGCCCTCGGTCGTCGCCTTCCATGTGAAGGATGGAAAGAAGACCGTGCTCGCGGTTGGCGAGGATGCGAAGCTCATGCTCGGCCGCACCCCGGGCTCGATCCAGGCGATCCGGCCGATGCGCGATGGCGTGATCGCCGATTTCGACGTCGCCGAGGAGATGATCAAGTTCTTCATCCGCAAGGTGCATCGCCGCGGCTGGGGCAAGCCGAAGATCATCGTCTGCGTGCCCCAT
>JAMHVU010000105.1:0-16823 GCA_035911355.1 Sphingobium sp. | reverse complement strand
CCGCCGTTGATGGTGCAACACCGAACCGGGCCGCCGCAGCACGGCAACTCGATCCACTGTCCACCGCTGCCAACAGCCGAGTGCGCAAATCCATCGAAAGAGCCATCCATGCCGGCCTCCTTCACCAGCACGGATTCTGAATCAGAAATCGCGTCCGAAGGGAATCCCAGACCGATTCAGAACGGTCGAAAACCGCTCTAGTCCCTCGGAACGGCTCAAATTGGTCGGTCAGGTAACAAGCCCTGTTTCTGGCTTTACCGCCGCTCCTGCGAACAGCCTGCGCGCGGCAAGCTGAGGATCGAGGCCGAGGCTCTCTGCCGCAGCGCCGGCAATCACGGCGTCGAGCACGGTCGTGGGCTTCAGATCCCGCCCCTCGTAAAGCGCGCTTTGCGCAAGGCCCGGCCAGTCGGCGAGGACACGGCCACCGCGTACTGCGCCGCCCACCAGCATCGCTGCCGACGCAGTCCCGTGGTCCGTGCCGCCCGTGCCGTTCGCCGCAGCGGTACGTCCGAATTCGGTCGCGATGAGCACGGTCGTGTTCGCCCAGACCGGACCCAGCCCGTCACGCAAGGATGCGAGCAGCGTATCCAACGCCTTCAACTGCGCTGCGAGCCGCCCGCTCTGCGCTGTGTGCGTGTCCCAGCCGCCCGTCTCCAGCATCGCGATGCGCGGGCCGTCTGGCTTGGTGAGAAACGTTGCGGCGAGGCGGCCCAGCCCGGCCGGATCCTGCTTTGCCCGGGTTCCTTCGCCTGCCGCCTTGGCATCGAGCGCCGCCGCCCAGAGGGGGTGCAGCTGAGCGTCCGCCCCGTAGAGCAGGCTGACCCGTTCCATCAGATCATCCGAGGGTGATGGCAGGGCGGACGGCGCATAGGATGCGACGGTCACCGGCCCGCGCAACGCAGGCGGCACCGTTGCGGCGAGCGCGATCGCTTCATCCTTTTGGCGTGGCATCAGGCTCACCAGTCGGTTCAGCCAGCCATCCCTGACCGCATAGGGCTGCGTCCCGCCGGTTTCGAGGACATTCTGGCCGTCGAAATGCGAGCGATCCCGATAGGGTGAGGCGACGGCGTGGAGGAAGAGCGCTTCCTTCCGGTCATACATCCGGCCCACCTGCGCGAGCGACGGGTGGAGCGCGAAATGGCCGTCGAGCTTGATTGCCGCCGACGGATCGATCGCGAGAGGTCCGCGCAGGCGCGCATAATCAGGGTCGGCATGGGGGATGACGATGTTGAGCCCATCGGCCGCGCCGCGCTGGATGATGAAGACGAACCGTCGTTCGGTCGGGACGGTCGCCAACAGCATCTGTGGTGCGATCAGCATCGCGCCCATGCCTGCGGTCGACAGGGCAAGGAAGCGGCGACGCGCGATGATCGTGCGGGACATCGCTATCTCCTCAGGAAATCGGGCGAGACGAACAGGAGCGCGAGCGCAACCGCCGGACTTTCCGCCTGGCCGATCTGATCCGAGGTCGGCACCGAGAGGGAGGCGGGCAGCAGTTTCGGCGCGAGCGTGCGTGCGTCGAGGGTGGCGGCCGCCTGAGCCGTGAAACGCTGCGCCATCTCCACGCGGCGCAGGAGCGCGTCCGGCGCGGCCCAGCTTGCGGCGATGTCGTCCCATCCGGCGGGAGAGCCCGGCTTCCAGACCGGCTGGCCGAGTTGCTGCTGCACAGCTTCGACCGGGATCTTGCCGATATCCGTAAGGCCCAGTCCACGCAGCGTCGAGACGGACCATTCCCACGGCGTCTTGAACTTGAGCGGCTGTGGCGCCCAGCATTCGGGGCTGTCGATGAGCACGCCATAGAGCGCTTTCAAATCGCCGTTCGTCGCTATGAAACTGGCCGCCAGCCTATCGACCAGAGCAGGGGGCGGCGTATCGCCAGCGAAATGGCGGGAAAGCTTGGTCGCGATGTGGGTCGCGGTCTGGGGTGCCTTCGCGAAGTCGGCCAGTGCGGCATGCGCCTGATCCACGCCGGGCTGTGCATAGCTCCTGCCCAGGATGGTCCGCGCGCCGGGCTCATGCGCTTGCGGACGGAAGCGGAACCCGACGGAAGGGGCACCATCCTGCGTCCCGCCCTCGCCGAACCCATCGACGGACCAGCCGGTCAGCGCACGGGCGAACTCGGTGACGTCTGCCTGGCTGTACCCCGAGCGCACGCCGAGCGTGTGCAATTCCATGATCTCGCGCGCCAGATTTTCGTTGAGCCCTCTCGCCTTGCCGTTCCGCATCGCGGCGCGCTGGGCGGCGGGGCTGTGCGGCCCGATCGACTGGCTTTGGTTGAGGTAGACGAGCATGGCGGGATGCTGCTCGACCGCGAGCAGCATGTCCTTGAAGCGACCGAGCACATGCGGGCGGATCACATCGCGTTCGAACGCGCCGGTAAAAGCCGTAACCTGCGAGTTGTCGGCCGAGACACAGAAATGATTCGACCAGAAATGAACGAGGCGCTCGACAAAGGGCGCCTCCGTCGCAAGCGCGCTCGCCATGCGGGCCTGCACGGCCTGACGATAGAGAGCGCGAACCTCCTGCACAAAGTCCTTGCGCGCGGCCAGCTGTTCCAGGGTGCGCAGAGGCTTGGCTTGCGCTGGCTGAGCCATTGCCTCCGCAGATGGCGCCTGCATCGGGGGTTGCTGCGGCTGAGCCTCCTGACGCATCTCACGCTGCTCGGCCAGATAGTCCTGCAACAGCCTGCCGGCATCAGGAAGCGCCGCAAAGGCGTCCGGCGTGATCGTGTACCGCTCGAACTGCGCTTTCAGGAAATGCTTGGGATCACCCGGCGCTATATCTTGCGGTCGCGCGCCAAGGCCAAAGCGGTTGAGGGCAATCGCTGCCGGGCTGAAGGAGCCTGAACTCATGCAGCGGTTCTGCTCCTCAGAGACTGTATGGAAGCTGTATGGTCGAGCCCAGGGTCAGGAACTGGTTGAGTTGCTTAAGCTGCGTATGGCTTGGCACTTACCGTCTGCTTGATCACATGCCAGGAGCTGCCGCCCTAAGGTGGCTGAAACAGGTACAGATGTTTGGGCTAGGCCGTAGACTCATAAGCGCGAAGCCACCGTCGCATTGAAGCGAGTTGGACCATGGCAAGGAAGTTGGCGGCGAGCTTGTCATAGCGGGTGGCAACGCGGCGGAAGTGCTTCAGCGTGGAGAAGAAGCGCTCGGTCAGATTGCGCTCGCGGTAGAGCCGCTTGCTGAAGCACGGCTTCCAGCGTCGGTTGCTCTTGGGTGGGATGTTGGGCGTGGTGTCTTGTCCCTCGATCAGTTCGCGGATGCGGTCAGCATCGTAGGCCTTGTCGGCCAGCACGATGGTGCGCGGACCGAGATGGTTGAGCAGCGTGTCAGCGACCTGGCCATCGTGCGCTTGTCCTGCTGTCAGGCCGAGCCGGATCGGGAGCCCCTGCGCATCGACGACCGCGTGGATTTTGGTTGTGAGCCCGCCTCGGGAGCGACCGAAACAATGATCTCGATCCCCCTTTTTGCCGTCGCGGCTTGCTGGTGGGCGCGAACGGAGGTGCTGTCGATCATCTGTATGTCGCCATCGTGCGCGGCGGTGATGGCATCCATCATCCGATCCCATACCCCGGCCTTCCGCCATCGCACGAAGCGGTTGTAACAGGTGGTGCGCGGTCCATAGCGCTCGGGCAGGTCACGCCATGGTGCGCCAGATCGCAGCACCCAGAAGATACCGTTCAACACCCGGCGATCATCGACGCGCGGGACACCTCGCGGCTTGTTGGGCAACAGCGGCTCGATCACGCGCCACTCGAAGTCGGTCAGGTCATATATCGGCTCATGCCGATGCTGAATCAGCTCGGAGCGCGTTGCGCAAGCTGGTGCTGGGAGGACGGGAGAAATCCCTCTGCTCTTCTCAGAGCCCCAGCTGATCCCCTCGCCAAGTCTAACCTCCCGGCTTGGCTGAGAGAACCAGCAGCATAATCGCGCAACCAGCGCGTCCGCAAGTTTATGGGTTCACGAGCTAACTGGCTGTCGCCCGGCCCCATAAGGCGCCTGCCTCGCCCTATGCACGCGTGACTGGCGCGGCTCTGCCGGGATGGACCGTCCCACAGTTTCCACACGTACGCAGAGCCTCACTGGCGTAAAAAGCGCCGAACAGCGGAGGAAGGTCGCGCACGATGCTTTGCAACTGCACCTCCACACGATGGACGACATGGCCGCACGTGTCGCAGTACCACTGGAACGCATCGATCACCCCTTCCGGGCGCTTGCGTTCGATGACCAGCCCGACACTGCCCGGGGCCGGCCGCTGGGGCGAATGCGGCACATTGGGCGGAAGGAGGAAAATATCTCCTTCACGAATGGCCATGTCCCGGGGGCCGTCATCGGTCCAAAGGCGCAGGTTCATGTCGCCTTCGAGCTGGTAGAAAAACTCTTCCAGCGGGTCGACATGATAGTCTGTCCGCTGATTGGGGCCACCCACGACCGTGACGATGAAGTCCGCATCCTCCCAGATCTGGGCATTGCCGACCGGGGGCTTCAGCAAATCGCGGTGGTCCGCTATCCAGTCGCGAAAGTTGAATGGCAGGCCATAGGTCAGCATTGGGCTATCCTTTCAAAATGCGCGGGATGAAGGCGGTCGCCTTGATTTCGATAAGCAGATGAGGATGAGGAAGCTGATGGACCGCCACGGTCGTCCGGGCGGGGCCATGCTCATCAAAATATTCCGCATAAACAGCATTATATCGGCCGAAATCGTTCATGCTGACGAGAAAACTGGTCACGTCGACAACATCGGCGAGCCCGCCGCCCGCATCGGCGAGGATGGCGCCGATATTCTCTATGACGGCGCGCGTCTGCTCGGCAATGTCGAGCGTCACCGTGCCCAGTTCATCCGCCGTCGCACCGGCAAAGCTGTTGTCCGCGCGGCGCGAGCTTGTGCCCGAAACGAACACAAAGTCACCCGCCCGGCGATAATGCGGAAAGCGCCCCCGCGGCACGGCCTTGCCGGGGATGATCCTGCCCTCGCCGCTCATGGGACAGGGCTCCCGATGGTGAAGCCAACATCGCCAAGATGACCCGCCTCAAGGGACACGGAGCGCGCGTCCCCGATTGCGGCGGCGGCGGTCGCCCCGCCCAGCATGATGGTCCATCCCGGTTGCAGGACGAGACCGTCGGCACCAGCCAGCCGGGCGGCTGCCATGAGTGACCGCAGCGGATCTCCCAGGATCGCGGCGCTCGTCCCGGTGTCCGCAATCGCATTGTCGACACGCAATGTCATGGCGACGTTTGATATATCGGTGTCAGCAGCGTGCCATGGTCCCACGACGAATGCCGAGGACGAGGCATTGTCGGCAATCACATCGCCCAGCGCGAACCGGAAATTCTCGTAACGGCTGTCGATGATCTCAAGCGCGGCGGCCACCGCATCCACGGCTGCTATCGCGTCTTCACGCGACACCTGCCCCGAGAGCGGCGCCTTCAGCCGGACGGCGATCTCCGGCTCGACGCGTGGATGGATGAAGCGCGCGCGGTCTATCGCGTCACCCCGGGTAACGACCATGTCGGACGTCAGCCGGCCCCATATCTGATCCTTAAGGCCCATCTGCGCCATCTTGGCCTCGCTGGTGAAGCCCATTTTCACGCCGATGATATGCGCGCCACGGGCAACCCGATGGTCGATCGCGGCGCGCTGGATGGCATAGGCATCCGCGACCGACAGCTCGGTCCCGTCGCCCGTGATTTGTGGAATTGCCACGGCCCGGCGTGCTGCCAGATCCAGCTTTGCGGCAATTGCGGCAATGTCTGCCATTGCTAGTCCCTTTACAGTTTCACGCAGATGTTGGTCGGCTCCGAGTAGAAGCCCAGCGAATGTTCGCCACCCTCACGGCCGATTCCGGACAGTTTCATGCCGCCAAAGGGCGTACGCAGATCGCGCAGAAACCACTCGTTGACCCAGACGATGCCCGTTTCCATCTGCGCGGCAACACGATGCGCCCGCCCGACATCGCGCGTCCAGATTGTAGCGGCGAGGCCATAGTCGGTGTCATTGGCCAGCGTGACGGCTTCCTCCTCGCTGTCGAAGGGCGCGATGTGGCAAACCGGGCCAAAAATCTCCTCACGGACACAGCGCGCATCCTGCCCCAGCCCGGTGAAGATCGTGGGCTGAACGAAGGCGCCGTTGCCCAGCGGTGCCTCCAGATCCGGCACCCCGCCGCCGGTGACGATCGTCGCGCCCTCCTCCCGCGCAAGCGCATAATAGGAGAGCACCTTGTTGCGGTGCTCGTGCGAAATGAGCGGGCCCATGTCCGCGCCGGACCAGGGGTCGCCAACCGTCAGGGCTTCGGCCCGCTCGGCCAAAGCCTTGACGAAGCGATCAAAGATCGGCCGTTCGACATAGAGGCGCTCGGTGCACAGGCACACCTGCCCGCAATTGGAAAAGACCGAGCGCACTGCGCCCGCCACCGCCTCGTCAAAGTCACAGTCCGCAAAGATCAGCCCGGCATTCTTGCCACCCAGTTCGAAGGACACCGGCTTCACACCTGCCGCGGCCACGCGCATGATCGCGCCTCCGGTCGCCGACTCACCGGTAAAGGTGATCGCATCGATATCGCGATTGGCCGTCAGCCATTCGCCCGTCGATGCCGCGCCAAATCCGTGTACCAGATTGAACACGCCGGGCGGCACGCCCGCCTCATCCATCACCTCGGCGAGCAAGGTAGCGGTCGAGGGCGTTTCTTCGCTTGGCTTGACTACAACCACATTGCCGCAGGCGAGCGCCGGGGCCACTTTCCAGGTCATCAGCAGCAGTGGCAGATTCCACGGCGATACAATCGCCACGACGCCAAGCGGGCGCGCGATCGCATAGTTGATCGCGCGACGGCCATCGGGCAGCTCGGTCTGGAAGCTGGGCATCGCCCGTGCGTCCGCAATGCCCGCAAACGCCCGAAAATTCGCCGCTCCGCGCGGGATGTCGATGGTTCGCGCCTGATGCAACGACTTGCCGGTATCGGCGATCTCCGCTGCTGCAAACGCGTCAAAGCGCGCTTCGATGCCTTCTGCGATACGGACAAGAAGCTTGCCGCGCTCGGCCTGTGACATTTTGCCCCACGGCCCTTTAAGCGCACGGCGGCCGGCCGCAACCGCACGCTCAACCAGATTTTCGGTCGCAAGCGAAACGCGTCCTGCAACGCACCCGTCGACCGGGTTCACATTGTCGAACCAGCCCTCGCCCTCGACAAATGCGCCATCGACATAGTTGAGCAGCGGACGCTCCGCGAAAGGATAGCCGTTCATGCGCCCGCTCCCACCGCGACATAGCCAGCGGCATTGCTGTGGGCCGGCCCGCCCTTGCCGACATGCCCCGCCATCTGCAGCAGCGACAGGATAGTATCGTTAAACTGGACCGGCTGCTCAAGAAATGCCGAGTGGCCCGCATCGTTGACCTCGACCAGGAAGGAGCCAGCAACGGCTGCCTGCACGAGCCGGATTGCCTCGATCGGAAAAATAATATCGTCCACGCCGCAAAGGAACAGGATCGGGTAGCCCTTGCCCGCCAGCTCTTCCGGCGGTCGCGGTTCGAAACTGCCCGGCAGCGTGTGGCGATCAGCGGTGTTGAAGCTTGCGATCTGGCGGTAGAGCGTGGCGAGCTCCTGCGGTGCCTGAGCGCTCAGAACGCGGGCGATCTGCTCCATCCCATTCGTCGTTGCCCGCGCGCGCTCCATGATTGCCGCGACCTCGCCGGTTTCGACAAAGCCATGCAGGCTGTCGCAAATGGCCAGGGCAGCGACCCGCTGCGGCGCGCGATGGGCAAAGCCGATGCACGTGCCCGCGCCCATTGATTGGCCGATAAGCGCTACTTTTTCCTCGCCAAGATGATCGAGCAGAGAAGTCAGGTCATCCACAAAGGCGCCGCGCCCCTGCCCATCGAGATCGCGCGACAGGCCAAATCCGCGATGGTCGAAGAGGATGACGCGGTTTGCACGCGCCAGCGCGTCAATCTGGCGATACCAGATTGCGTGGTTGCCGCCGATGCCATGCGCGAGGACAATCGCCGGACCGGCGCCATGCGCCTGCCAGTAGAGTTCAGCGCCCCTGGTCGCCAGTATCCCGCTTTCCATCACGACACTCCCATTAACTTGCTGATCTGCACGACATAATCGCCAAAGGCCGGGTCCTGACGCGTCACGCTGGGGTCGCGCGGACGCGGCAGATCGATGCGGACATCCTCAATGATCGTGCCCGGCCGTTCGGACATGACGAGCACCCGGTCGGACAACAGCACAGCCTCCGAAATGCTGTGCGTGACGAGCAGGACGGTCTTGCGGTCGCGCTGCCATATCCGCAGCAGCTCCATGTTCAGCCTGTCGCGGGTCAGCGCATCCAGCGCGCCAAAAGGCTCGTCCATGAGCAGAACCTTGGGATCGCGGGCGAGCGCCTGACCTATCGCGACGCGATGACGCATGCCGCCGGAAAGCTGGTTCGGGTAGCTCGCTTCAAAGCCGGTGAGCCCCAACGTTTCCACAAGCGCGGCCGTGGCGGCCTCGTCGGGGCGGCGGGCAGCCGGGTCCAGATCGACGCCAAGCAGCAGATTGTCCCGGACGTTGAGCCATGGCAGCAAATTGGACGTCTGAAAGACAAAGCCCATGTCCGCCGTTGGCGCCGTCACCTCGGTTTCGCCGAACCGGATGCTGCCCTGCTCAAACGGTATCAGCCCCGCGATCAGGCGCAGCAGCGTACTCTTGCCGCAACCCGATGGTCCAAGGATCGACACAAATTCTGCGGCATGAATCTCGGCGTTGACGCTCTCGAGAACCTGTCGGTCATCGAACAGCTTGCCGGCATTCGAGATGGAGATCATCATAGTCATGCTGCGCGCCACCAGATGAAGCGCTCCCAATAGGCAACGCCATAGAAGAGGAAGAGTGACAGCAAGGTCACCGCGATAAGGGCCGCGAAGGTGAGGGTCGTGTGCCCGGAACCGGACGCGGTGAGAATGAGGTTCCCAAGCCCGTCATTGGACCCGACGAACTCGCCCACGACCGCGCCGATCACCGCAAGGGGCATCGCGACCTTGCACCCATCCAGAAAGCTGGGGAGCGCGGCCGGAACGCGCAGCCGCCAGAAGCTCTGCATAGGCGTCGCGCGCAGCGCGCGGAAATGCTCCTCAAGATGCGCGGGTGTGCTTGCCAGCCCGCCAAGGGTGGCGATGATGATCGGGAAGAAGGCGAACAGAAACGCCATGATGAGCTTGGACGCCAGGCCATAGCCAAACCAGACCACGATGAGCGGCGCGAGGCCGATCTTGGGAATGGACTGCAACGCAACGAACAGCGGATAGACCGTGCGCTTTGCCGTCTGCGAGAAATAGACGAGCGCGGCGATCGGCACGCCAAGGACCACCGCGATAACAAAACCCCAGAACACCTCCGTCAGCGTCACCAGACTTTGGGACAGGATTGCGACGCGGGACCGCCACAATTCCTCAAAAATGGCACTGGGTGGCGGAAGCAGATAGGATTGTACGCCCGACCAGCGCACGCCAAATTCCCATGCGAGACCAAGGGCCAGGAAGAAGCCGATGCTGAGCGCACTGCCACGGTTGAAGACTCTGGTCATGCGTCATCCCCTCTGTCCAGCAAGGCCTGAATGCGCGCGGGTGGCGGCACGACGAAGTGCGCGAGGCTCCACCTGTCGAACGTTTCCATATTTTGCCCATCCCAGACGGAGGGCGTGTAAGGGGTCTCGGCGGTGATCTGGGTCATGTCGGTATAAAACTCGACATTGTTGCCGTCCGGATCGCGGAAGACGAGGAAGCTGTTTGCGCCCGGCCCATGCTTGCCGATGCCGCGATCGATCGGAATGCCACGGGCGATCAGCATGGCGGCGACCTGCTCCATCTCCGCCATTGTCTCCAGCCGGTATGAAAAATGCTCGACCGAGGGATAGTGCCCATCCGGCGCATCCATGTGCCCCGGCGGCAACTGGAGCAGCGCGAGATCATGATGATCCTCGCCCGCGCGCAGAAACACCATATGGTGGTCGATCCAGTCGGACACCTCCAGGCCGACGACCTCGGTGTAAAAGGCGAGGCTGCGGTCGATATCGCGGGTCTTGAGCACAAGATGGCCAAGTCGCGCGGGGCGGGGGCGGTAAGAGGCAGGATCGGTCATGGCTGCTTCCCCATCGGCACGAAGGCATTGGTGAAAATCTGGGATGTCTGGTCAAAATCCTTGAGCTGACCGCTGGCCTGCAGATAGGTGACGGTCCGTTCGATCTTGTCCGGGACGATGCGGTGCGATCCGCCCTCGGCAGCCATTAACTGTGCGGTTTCGAGGATCTGGCGCTCGGTCACCGCTTCATCGAGCAGCGGATAATGTTTGCGGATGATCGCCAGCGCACCTTTTGGGTCACGCGCGGCATCGGCATAGCCGCGATATGCGGCCTTGAGGAAAGCCCGCACCAGTTCCGGGTCCTTCTCGATCAGGTCATCCCGCGTGGCGAAGCCGCTGCCGTACACATCGAGACCAAAATCGGCATAAGCGATGCGGCCGATGGTGACGCCCTTGGCCTTTGCGGCCTTGTCAAACAGCGCCACGGAATTGCCGACCCAGCATTCGGCCGCGTCAATCCGCCCTTCCACCAGCGAGGCGACGACGATCGCGGGATCGAGCTGAATCTGCTCGACACTTGCCGGGTTGACGCCATTTTCCTTGAGCCATGCGGGAAGCAGCGTCTGGATCATCGAGCTTTGGCCCGCGCCAAACCGCAAGCCGCTCAGATCCGCGGGACTTTTGACATTGTGCCGTTCCTTGACGAAACAGACACCTGCCGGAAAGCGCATGTTAATGCCGCCGACCATGCGAACCTTGCCGCCCTTCGCCCGATTGAGCGCGGTCGACAACGGGTCGATATAGCCAAATTCGAACATGCCCTGATCGAGCTCGTTCGCGGTGCGGACGCCGCCAAAGCCCCGCATCGGCTCCACAGTCAAACCGGCATCGGCGAAATAGCCCTTGTCGATGGCGACAAAAAGGCCAGCCATGCTGCCCTGGGGCAGCCACGCCATGTTGAAGCCTATGGTGCGCGTGCCCTCCGGCTGCTGCACGCGTTGGCTCGTGCCGCCAAATGCGCTCCACAGGGTCAGTGCGGCTATCGCGGCGACCACCAGCAACGGCAAAGTCAGCGCCCGGCGCGAGAAGGGGGCCATCTGCGTCATGTCCGCACCAGATGCGGCGCAGAAACGGGATTGCGCAGCTCGCCAATGCCCGTGACCCATGCCTCCATGACATCGCCATTCTTCAGGAATATGCCGCGACCCATGCCGACCCCGGCCGGCGTCCCCGAAGCGATGAGATCCCCCGCGCGCAGTTCAAGGATGGAGGACAGATACGCGATCTGCTCATAGATGTTGAAGATCATCTCCGAGGTGTTGCCGTCCTGCATGGCAACCCCGTTGACTTTGAGGCCGAGGCGAATGTCATGGGGATCACCAAGGCACTCACGCGGCACGAACACCGGGCCTAATGGCGTGAAGCTGTCAAAGCTCTTGCCGCGGAACCAGTCATGGGAGAAGGGGAAGTCGGTTCGCCGGGTCCGGTCGCGCGCGGAGACATCGTTGACGATCGTGTAGCCCGCGATCAGCGCGTGGGCATCGTCGATCGTGACATTCTTGCCCGCCCGGCCAAGCACGACGCCCAGCTCAACCTCCCAGTCAGGGCGCGACACCTGCTGGGGGACGACGACCGTTTCGTTCGGCCCCACCACGCTTTCAACGGTTTTGAGGAAAATATAGGGCTCGCTGTCAGCCTTCGCCGCAAGCTTGGTCTGCATTTCCTCGGCATGTTCAATGAAGTTGGAGGCCGCGCCGAAAATCCGGCGCGGCTCAAACGGCGCGGCAAGGACCGGCTCGCTGATCGTCGGCGCGGCGCCACTCAGCGTCCGGGCAAGCGCGAACAGCCCGTCCCGCTGCGTCTCCCAGTTGCGAATGATGCTGGTGACATCCGCATGAATCGCCGTGAAGCCATGCTTTGCGGCGGCGTCTTCGAGATCATGAAAACCATCTTCGATGCGGATCGTCGCGCGCGCGCCTTCGGGCGTCGCTCGGGTGGCAAGGGCAAAGCGGGTCATGCGTCGATCATCCTTTTGAACATGTCTTGTACGGCCGCGCGCCGCGCTCCCGCTGGAAAGGCCGGCGCCCACAGCGCCAAGCGCAGCCAGCACGGCGCGGCGATCGATGGGAAAGGCCGCCACGGCAGCATCATCCAAACGCCCGGATCAGCATCCGCACCCCCACAAGGGTCAGGAACAGGCCGAACATGATGCTGAGCTGACGTTTGGACAGCGCGTGCGCGATACGCGCGCCCAGGGGCGCCGTGGCAAAGGTGGCGGGGCCGATGATCGCAAGCCCGATCAAGTTCACATAGCCAAGACTGCCCGGCGGCAGGCCCGGGACATTCCAGCCGGTGATGATGAAGGCCACGGTCGCGGGCGCGCTGATCAGCAGGCCGAATAATGCGGCGGTGCCGACCGCGCGATGGATCGGGACATTGTACAGGGTCATGACCGGAACGCTGAGCGTGCCGCCGCCAATGCCCATCATGCTGGAAATGCCGCCAATGGAGAATGGGATCGCCTGCCCGATGACGCCGCCCGGCATCGTCTGCCCGATGTGCCTGCCCTCGAGCGGCAGGAGCATCTTGAGGGCGACGAGCAGGGCAACAACGCCAAACACGGCGGAGAGCACATCGCCCGTCACGCGTGATGCGATAAGGACCCCGGCAATTGCCCCGAGAAAAATGGCAATGCCCCATCGCTTGAGCTGGTCGCGATCTACAGCGCCCTTCGCCTCATGAGCGCGTGACGATGAAATGGCTGTCGGAATGATCGTGGCGAGCGAGGTCGCCACAACGACATGCATGCGTACGGACGGGTCGACACGCAGCGAGGCGAGCACGAGATCGAGCACGGGAACGATCACGATCCCGCCCCCCACGCCGAGCATCCCGGCGATGACGCCGCCGGCAGCGCCCGTGAGCAGCATCATGGCGGCCAGCGTCAGCAACTGCGGATTGAAAAGCTCGTGCATGGCTCCCCCAAACAACTGCTGCTGTTGTGCGGATGCCACGATATTCAGTCAAAGATACAAAATATGGTTTGATATAACTAATATATTATATCTGAGCCGGCACGCTTCGTTATGCTATTTTGCAGATATCAAACCCATGAATTCATATTATCTTTGATATGTCCGCCGGCATAGCCGATGAGCATGAAAAAGATCGGGATCGCTGGATTTGGCACCATTGGTCGCGCCGTCGCGCGCCATATAGAAGAGTGCGGGTTGCCGCTCAGGCTGGTGGGCGTATCGGCGGGCGATCGCGGCCGCGCCGAGGATGCCATGGCACGGCTCAATGCGCCCGTGCCCATTGTCGATATCGCGGAGCTTGTCGCCCTGTCGGACGTCATTGTCGACAGCGCCCCGACCGCGGCCTTTCGCGAAATCGCCGAGATAACGCTCCGTGCGGGCAAAACGCTGGTCACCGTCAGCGGCGCGGCCCTGATGCAGTGGCCGGAAGCACCGGAACTGGCGCACACATATGGCGGGCGCATCATCCTCGCAACGGGCGCGCTGCTTGGCCTCGATGCGGTCCGCGCCGCCGCCGTCGGCACCATTTACTCGGTGACGATGGTGACCCGCAAACCCGTCAAATCTCTGATCAAGGCAGACCATGTCGTACGCAACAAGATTGATCTGACCGCGCTTGCCGAGCCGCTTTGCATATTCGAGGGCAATGCGCGCGAAGGTGCCATCGCCTTTCCGGCGAACGTGAATGTCGCGGCGGCTCTGGGCATGGCCGGCGTCGGCCCTGAAAAGACGCGTCTCGAAATATGGGCCGACCCGGCGCTGGAGCGCAATACACACCGGATCGTGGTGGAGTCGGACAGCGCGCGGCTGGAACTGGCCATCGAGAATATTCCCACCGATGAAAACCCCGGCACCGGCCGGATCACCGCGCAGAGCATCGCGGCCGCGCTCAACGATCTCGTCAGTCCGATCCGCATCGGGACCTGATTTTCACCCATAGCTGAAAGGCCTGAACCCATGACCACACGTTTACGCCATGTCGCGATCGCGTCCGCTGATCCGGACAATTCTGTCGGCTTCTTTACCGAAGTGCTCGGCTGGACCCTCGCCGGCAAGATCGATAGCCGCAATGCGCGCGGCTATTATGTGACGGACGGGCACATCAACATCGCGTTGCTGTGTTTCAAAAACCGGCCCGCTGCCGGGATGGAGTTTCCCGAGGGCTATACCGGCCTGCATCACATTGGCTTCCAGTGTGACAATATCCATGACGTCGTCACCCGCTTCGAGAATTCAGGCTATGCGCCGCGCCATGATGTCAATCTGGCTCAGGGGCTTGGGAAGAATCCGGCAAAGGACAATGCCGAGTATAAAATGACCGGGCCGGAAAATGTGATGGTCGACGTGTCGGAACGCGGCTGGGCCGGAACGGAGAGCTTCCAGGGCAAGCCTTCGGAATAAGCCGTTTCCACATACCGACTGGCTTGAGCGGGTGGGGCGGAACGCCCTCACCCCGCTTTTGCGCGCCGGGGCCAGCGCAGCGGGCCGGACCGCGCATATCTGCGAACGAGCGCACGACCACGCGTCAAAGATTGAGGAATGTCCGCGAATTACCGCTGAAGATCTTCGCCTTCTGCGCCGCTGAAAGCCCGCCATGGTTGCGGACCAATGCGCCAATATCCTGCTCTCCCAGAGGAAATGGGTGATCCGATCCCAGCAGGATATTATCTTCTCCCATCACCTCCACCAGCAAGGTGAGAGCCCGGGAATCGAACACGGCTGAATCGACGAAGAACCGATCAACATAAGTCGACGGCGGGTTGGGGCAGTCAGCGCGCACAATGTCGCGGTGCTTCCACGCATTCTCCACCCGGCCAAGCAGAAAGGCAAAGCTGCCACCACCATGGCCAAAGCAGATACGCAAGCTTCTCGGCAGGCGTTCAAACGCGCCGGACAGAATGAGAGACAGAATGGAAAGCTGCGTTTCCGCCGGCATCGCCACCAGCCAGGACAGCATATATTTGGGCATCCGCTCGCGTGCCATCATGTCCCAGGGGTGGACGAGCACCGCAGCACCCACATCGGCGCAATGCGTGAGGAATGTCAGAATGCCTTCATCGTCGAGATTGCGAAGGCCCATATGATTGCCGATCTGCACCCCCAGATGGCCCGCCTTCATCACGCGCGTGACCTCAGCGCAGGATAAATCGATATCCTGCAGGGGAACCTGCGCCAAAGCTTTCAGGCGATCTGGCGCATGGCTGCAAAAGGCCAGAGCTTCATCGTTGAAGCGCTGCGCGGCTTCAAATGCGAGCGTCGCGGGGCGCGAATAGCCAAACATGATCGGCGTGGCGCATATCACCTGAAGGTCGATGCCCTGCTCATCAAGTGCTTCGATGCGGCGCTTGGGGTTCCATAGAATATCGTCGACCGGGCGGAACTCCTTGGAGCCCTGCATGATGAACCCCTGGCCGTGACCATCATCGCGAAGCCAGGGCAGATCGTCAGCCTCCGCGGCCGCACGATAGGCCGCGTCCATCGCCGGAAAGAAATGACTGTGCATGTCGATCACGACAGGTTTTTCCGCGCTATTGTCAGCCATTTTCTTCGTTGAACCCTTGCCAGTCGCGGTGTCGGAGACGCGCTGATGCATGCGACACCCGGCGATGATTAGCCACGGCGTGCTATAAATTATAATCCATAGACTTGCCGTAGCTATTACAAAATGGATATACTCAGCCACCACGGGAGAGGTGCCGCATGTCCAAATTCCACGAGAATTTCCTGCTCAGTCGCTTGAAGCTCCGGCAACTCCGCCTGCTCACCGCAATCGCCGACGAGGGCACGGTGCTCAAGGGTTCGCAGATGCTCAACATCGCGCAACCAGCGGCAACCAAGAGCATAAAGGAGTTGGAAGACGCGCTCGATCTTCAGCTGTTCGAGCGGTCCTCGCGGGGCGTGACGCCAACCGATTTCGGCGCGGTCATGGTCAAGCATGCAAAGCTCATTCTGGCTCAGATCCGGCACGCCAGCGAAGAGCTGCAATCGATCGACGAAGGCTTGTCGGGCCGCATCCACGTCGGGACCCTGCTTGCTGCCTCCACCTCGCTGCTGCCCCGCGCGCTGGCCCGTCTGCGCGAGCAGCGGCCGGGGATCGCCGTGACCATCGCCGAGGGCACGATCGATCGCCTTATGCCGGGCCTGCGCACGCGTGACATAGACGTGGTGCTTGGTCGCCTGCCGGAATATCGCGAGCGGGAAGGCTTGCGGCAGGAGGTGCTCTACCTCGATGTCGTCTCCATCATGGTCCGGGAGGGGCATCCGCTGACGCAGCGGAAGAAGCTCGCTCTGGCCGATCTGGTCGATCAGGCATGGGTCGTGCCGCCACCGCAAACGACATTGCGCCGCCAGATCGATCATGCCTTTCGCCATGAGGGTCTGGAGCCGCCGCACGACGTCATCGAGTCCCTGTCGATCCTGACCAACCATGCGCTGCTCATGAATACGGATATGCTGGCGGCAATGCCGCGTCAGGTCGGCATCAGTCAGGCGGGGCTCACCGCGCTGCCGATCACGCTCGAAGGCGCTAGAGCGGTTTTCGACCGTTCTGAATCGGTCTGGGATTCCCTTCGGACGCGATTTCTGATTCAGAATCCGTGCTGGTGAAGGAGGCCGGCATGGATGGCTCTTTCGATGGATTTGCGCACTCGGCTGTTGGCAGCGGTGGACAGTGGATCGAGTTGCCGTGCTGCGGCGGCCCGGTTCGGTGTTGCACCATCAACGGCGG
>JAMHVU010000104.1:0-1118 GCA_035911355.1 Sphingobium sp. | reverse complement strand
TTTACCGCCGCCTGCGTCATCGAAAAGACCCAGCGCCCGACGCTGATCATCGCCCACAACAAGACCCTCGCGGCGCAGCTTTACAACGAGTTCAAAGAGCTGTTCCCCGAAAACGCCGTCGAGTACTTCGTCTCGTACTACGACTACTATCAGCCCGAGGCGTACCTGCCGACCTCCGACACGTTTATCGAGAAGGACTCGATGATCAATGAGGAGATCGATCGCATGCGCCACTCGGCGATGCATGCGGTGGTGTCGCGGCGCGATGTCATCGTCGTGGCGTCGGTGTCGTGCATCTACGGCATCGGCGATCCCGAGTTTTATCGCAGCATGGTGCTGACCCTGGACGTCGGGCAGCAGGTGCGACGCGATGCGGTGCTACGACGCCTGGTCGAGCTGCAGTACGAGCGCAACGACATCGACTTCCACCGTGGCACCTTCCGCGTGCGCGGCGACACCGTTGAGATCTTCCCGCCCTTTGAAGAGGAGCGCGCCATCCGCCTAGAGTGGTTTGGCGACGAGATCGAGACCATCGCCGAGGTCGACCCCCTGCGCGGCAAGACCCTGCGCAAGATGAAGTACGTCGCCATCTTCCCCGGCTCGCAGTACGTCACGCCCGCCGACGCGCTGGTCAAGGCCATGACCTCGATCAAAGAGGAGCTGCGCGAGCGCCTGACCGAGCTAAAAAACAACATGAAGCTCGTCGAGGCCCAGCGCCTTGAGCAGCGCACCATGTTCGACCTCGAGATGCTGGATCAGATGGGTCACTGTAACGGCATCGAGAACTACTCGCGCCACCTGCGCGGCAGCAATCCCGGCGAGCCGCCCGCGACCCTGATCGACTACTTCCCCAGCGATCTGCTGTGCTTTGTCGACGAGAGCCACCAGACCTTGCCGCAGATCATGGCCATGTACAGGGGCGACCGCGCGCGCAAAGAGACCCTGGTCGACTACGGCTTTCGCATGCCCAGCGCCATGGACAACCGCCCGCTTAAGTTTGAGGAGTGGTCAGGCAAGATCAAGCAGGCGATCTACGTCTCGGCCACGCCCGGCGACTTCGAGATGCAGCAGGTCGGCGGCGTCGTCGTCCAGCAGGTCATCCGCCCCACCGGCCTCCT
>JAMHVU010000103.1:0-4634 GCA_035911355.1 Sphingobium sp. | reverse complement strand
CAGGCCGCGTTGGCCCGGTAGCTTTCTCCGGTTCGGATCAGCGCCCAGACAACGCGTGCCATGCGGTTGGCCAGAGCGACCGCGACCAGCTTCACCGGCTTTCGCCCAAGCATCCGGCCGAGCCAGTCCGTGCCAGGCTCCTTGCCGCGCCGCGCGTTCGCCATCGTGCTTGAACCGATGGCGCGCGATGGCTCACTGCGCGCCATCGCCCCGAGATAGAGCAGCCGGCGGAGATACCGGTTACCCGCCTTCGAGATCCCGCCAAGCCGCTCCTTCCCACCCGGGGAATGCGCCTTGGGCGTGAGACCGAGCCACGCGGCGTAATCCCGCCCCGATCGGAAGACCTCGACATTCGGTGTCGTGGCCGCCAGCGCGCGCGGTGATCACCCCGATACCGGGCACGCTGGCGAGACGGCGCGCGAGCGGGTCTTCCCTCTGGGGGGCCTCGATCCGCGCGGTCACGGCCGCGATCCGATCGCGCGTGTCGCGCAACTGATCCGCCAGCATCGTGAGCCCGGGCCAGGCCGCTTCGGGCGCCTCCTCGGTGGTGGCGAGCAGGCGGTCGATATTATGGATGCCTTGGGGACCACGATGCCGAATTCCGCGAGATGCGCCCGGATCGCATTGATCACCTGGGTCCGCTGGCGAACCAGAAACTCCCGGGTCTTGTGATCGAGCAGCGCCGCCTGACGCTCCGCCGACTTCACTGGCACGAAGCGCATCGTCGGACGCGTGACCGCTTCGCAGATGGCCCCGGCATCGTTCGTCGGCTTACGCGGCCCCACCGGGGCCACGGTCCTCCTCACCATCGGTCTTGCCGCGCTTCACATACGGCTTCACATAAGCCGCTGGCATCAACCGCGCCTCGTGGCCGGGCGCGGTCAGTTCCCGCGCCCAGAAATGCGCGCCGGCGCAGGCCTCCATGCCGATCAGGCAGGGCTGGAGGTTCGAGAAGAAGGTGAGCACCTGGCTCCGGCGAAGCTTCCGGCGCACAACGACCGCGCCGGCCGCGTCGACCCCGTGGACCAGGAACACGTTCTTGGCAAGGTCGATGCCGATGGTGACGATCTCATTCATGCGCGGGCTCCTCGATGGGGTGGATCAGCCCTCAACATCGCACATCGCGCTGTCGGGAGCGGGAGACGCCCACCCCATCAATGGCGGCTTTCCATGGCTCGCCATTTCCCTGCCGAGGCTGAGTTCCGCCACAAGCTTCTTCAATCGCGTGTTCTCGTCCTCGAGCGCCTTGAGCCGCTGCATCCCGCTCGGCAGCAGCCCGGCGTACTTCTTGCGCCACACGTAGAACGTCGCCTGGCTGATACCGACCTCGCGGCAGACGTCGCCGACCGGCACGCCCTCCTCTGCCTGCTTCAAAATGAATGCCTTCCGCGCGTCCGAAAAATTGCTCGCCTTCATGGATCTCCGCTCCTTCGCCGGCCGGGGAAAGGATATCCGGGATTCCAGCTTCGAGCGGTCCAGTTCTCTGGGCTCAGAGCACCCCCGGCCTTCACGCCGTCGTTCAGCCTCTCTTTGCCGGGGAGATCAGATATAGCGCCGACCTGCCTTTGGCGATGGCCTCCGTAGAGAGCTTGCGATCGAAGGTTGCGAGCTCTCATCCGCGAAACCGGGTTAGCGCGAGAAGATAGGTATCCGTGACCTGCGCCGAGGTCAGGATCTTGCCGGCATCGACACGCGCGTCGGCGACGACGCTGAAATCCTCGCTCCAGAACTTATGGCCTGGCAGCGCTCGCAGGCTTTCCAGGATCCCGGCGATCCGCGCCGGCGCGCCCGGCGAATTCGGATATCTTGGGTTGCCGGGAATGCGCAATACGCCGTTCTGCGTCATGGGACAGGTCGCCCATGCGAGCCAACCGACTTCCGCGAACCAAGCGTGGGCATCATCATGCGCGACATGGGCCGGATCGATGAGAGCGATCAGGACATTAACGTCTAGCAGGAAGGTCACGGCGCCTCGTCGCGCAGGCGATTGACCAGTTCCAGGGTGATTGGCGGCGAGTCCGGGCGCGAATAGAGAAGGGGAATGCCGTTGCGCTCACCTCGGGACCAGGGGCGGTCGAGAGAGCGACGCGTGAGTTCGGAGATGACCTCGCCGATACTCCGGCGCTGCTGCGCGGCGCTCGCGCGCGGCGTTCAGTACATCCTCGTCGATGGAAAGCGTCGTGCGCATGGCATCGCTCCGGTAAGTACATCAAGCATCAAGCATCACCTAGCGAAGGCGAAGGTACATTCCAACGGGCACGTCTACCAGCTGGGCTTCGTCACTCACTATGCCCAATAACCCGGACTTACCGGGCATGAATGACGGGCAGAGCGCGGCGGTTTGGCGCTGCTTCGAGGCTATGAAGTTCCGATACGATCCACAGATGCGAGACCAGTGATCCTGGGGGCGATCTTCAGCCAGATGAGCTGCCGGAGAGTTCAGGGCGCCTTCATTGCCCGCGCGATCCAGTTCGCGAACGCCGCCTCGCCGACCGCGTCCGAGGCAAGCCCTTCCATCATGGCGACGCCCTCGTCCGGCTCCGGACGAAAATGCTGGCCATTCAGACGCAGGAAGACGAGCGCCACGGTGAGCGCGGTCCGCTTGTTGCCGTCGATGAAGGCATGGGCCTTGGTGACCCCATAGGCGTAGGCGGCGGCGAGCTCGGCCAGGGCAGGCGGCGGATCGCCGTAGGCGAAGCGGTTGACCGGCCGGGCCAGCGCCGCTTCGAGCGCCGCGCGGTCCCGCAGCCCGGGAGCCCCGCCGTGCCGGCTGATCGCCCGGTCATGCGCCGCGACCGCCACCGCGAGGCGCACCCATTCGGGTTCCGACCTCACGCCAGTCGTGCCAGGAGGTCACGGTTCTCGTCCATCACAGACTCAATTATCTCGAGCTGACGCGCGAGTCCGTCATCGGCGAGGATGCGGAGCCCGCCCGCGTCGTCGCGAACCAGGAACACAGTATCCCCCTCCTTCACGTCGAGGATCGCCAGCGCCTCCGCCGTCAGCGTGATCGCCGCGCTGTTCCCGGTGCGGCGCACCTTGGTCGTGATCATGCAACCCCTCTTCGGTGATCACGTATGTATATACAAACGTTGCTGAGAGAGCAACGAATTCATTCCATGGCAGGTCCCAGCATCCGGTTCCGGCGCGCGGATTGTCCGCCGTGAGAACATTTGGCACAGATCGGGGCGTAGATTAGCGGATATCGGGCCTCGTCTGGGGTTTGATGTTGGGCGGCGAGCTTGCGGTGCCGCGAGCGCCGATGTTCGATGGTCTGTCGCTTGCTCCTTTCGCGCTGCTGGATGATGACCGGCGCCCTACCGAAGTAGGCGTCGGCCGGTGTCACGTTCTCCAGGCTCTCGTGGTAACGCTGGTGATCGTAGTGCTCGACGAAGGCCTCGATCCGGGACGCGATACGGTTCCACACCCGGCTCGGCGCCGATGGCCGATCCTCCAAGGCTTCAGGGCCACCTTCGAGGTAGCGGTCATACCACCGGTAGAAGGTTCGTCGCGCGATGCCCAGCTGGTCGAGGGTCCGCTTCGCCGGAAGGGGAGACTGCTCGACGATCCTGATGATCTCGAGTTTCTCGAAGGCGGAATACCTCATGCGGCGGCGTCCCCATCCGCGATCATGCTTTTTTGAGCAAGCGGTTTTCGAGTGTCAGGTCGGCCACGCATTCCTTCAGGGCGTGGGCTTCGCGACGCGGGTCCCGCGCCTCGCCGGTTGTCGCGGCACGGGCCGTATCGCCGGCCAGGCGGCGTTTGCCCGCTTCCATGAACTCCTTCGGCCAGGTGTAGTACAGGCTCCGGGCGATGCCTTCCTTTCGGCGCAGCTCCGCGATGCTGTCTTCCCCGCGCAGGCCTTCGAGCACGATGCGGATCTTGTCCTCGGCCGAGAAGTGCCGCCGGGTCTCCCGCCGGATGTCCTTCACCAACTGCTCCGCGGGGGCCTTCGCCGGTGATTTCGAATAGGAGGATCTGGGCTTCATCCGCGTTCCTTCGTGACTGCGACGAAGCCCAGATCCTCCTTAAATCTCAACCTCAAATCCGGGCCACGGGCGCTGACGGCGGACACTGTCTACGAGCAGTTTCAGCATCCCATCGGTACGGCGATACGGGATCTGCACCTTCACCGGGCAAGCTACCGGGTATCGCTCCGCCGTGCTAAAGATCCCAATCTAAAAGGATGGCGAACACTTCAGAGATCTGCGTCTCTCGGCTCCTTCTCATTGAAAGGTGAGGCGAGCCGTGACCTGTAGTGCGATGGAACGCTAAGCAGGCAGGCATATTGGGCGGTCTCAACCGGTCGTCGCAACATCCAGTGGATGGAGGTTGCGATGGCAGGGAAGAGACGCTCGGATCTGGCGGGTCGGAAAAAATTGTCATCGCCCGGGCGGCCGCCGGTGGCAGTGCGCGAGGATCAGGTCGGGTTCTGGGCGGCGATCGCCGCGGGGCGCTCGAGCGAGGACGCGGCGGCGGCGGTCGGTGTATCGATGCCGGTGGGATCACGGTGGTTCCGGAGGTCCGGCGGCATGCCACCCACCCATCTGGCCGTCTCGGCGGCTCCTTTGTCGGGACGTTACCTGTCGTTCGCGGAGCGCGAGGAAATCGCCCTGCTTCGCGTTCGAGGGCAC
>JAMHVU010000102.1:0-1239 GCA_035911355.1 Sphingobium sp. | reverse complement strand
TACAATCGCTTTGTCCGCTGGCGGAAGGCGGGTGTCTGGGATCGGCTTCTCCGGGCGGCGTCCGGGGCTTACGACGGTGACATCGTCATGATCGTTTCTCCTCAAGTCCGCGCGCACCAGCACGGGGCCACGGGAAAAATGGGCTGGCGACGATGGTGGCATGGGACGGTCGAGGAGGCCGGCGACTCCGAGACGCGGGGGCCTTACCAGCAAACTCCACGCGCTCGTCGACGCGGAAGGCCGCCCCGTCGCCCCGCGCCTGACCGCCGGCCAGGTCGCCGATTGCGTGGAGGCCGATGCGCTGACTGAAACGCTCGGCGAAGGGAACATCCTGATCGCCGACAAGGGCTATGACACCGACACCCTCCGCGCCAAGGCCAGGGACCGGAAGGCTTGGGCGAACATACCGCCGAAGGCGAACCGCAAGGGCGGCTTCGCCTTCTCACGATGGGTCTGTCGGCAGCGCGATCTCGTGGAGCGGTTCTTCAACCGGATCAAACAGTTCAGAAGCATCGCCACCCGCTACGACAAGGACCCGGAGAACTTCCTCGCAGCCGTCAAACTCATCGCGGTGAGAATCTGGTGCCAGAGCTTATGAGTCGACGCCCTAGGAGATAAGCCCTCTTCCGTCGGTCAGCTTGTAGGGGCGTTCACGGCGCTCGGCGGAGCGGCATTGCGAGTCGCTCAGTGGCATTGGTAAGCCCTCCATTTGCCAAGAGGCTTACCAAGTCTCCTCGCGCCTTATAGCAATCTACGGAGACGCATGGAGAGCATTTCACTGAATTCGTTAATAAATTGAAACGCATGGAGACCCGTGGAGCCGGGTCATGGAGCGGGTGATGGGAATCGAACCCACGTATTCAGCTTGGAAGGCTGCTGCTCTACCATTGAGCTACACCCGCGCCAAGTTCTTATAGACGTTCGGTGGCCGTGGCCGCAAGAGATGTGATTCTCATTTTCCGGACGGCGTCGCGGCGCTGCCAAGTTCGCTTGTTGATTACACCGTCGCATTGAAGCCTAAGTGTTTAGTCCGGGCATTTTGAACCGCCCCGGGTCTACCGGAGGCTGATTGTTTCAACGGTCAGGGGGCTTGATCGAGGGTTTTGAGGTTGGTGAAGTAGGCCTTTTCGGCCTCGGCGGGCGGGACGTAGCCGATGGGGGCGAGCAGTCGTCGGTTGTTGTACCAGTCGATCCACTTCAGCGCCTGCCATTCGACGTCGCGCAGTGTTCGCCATGGCC
>JAMHVU010000101.1:0-2713 GCA_035911355.1 Sphingobium sp. | reverse complement strand
TGATGGAACGCGCTCTGCGGCTCGGATCGGCGAGCAGCGTCGACAGGCCGACAATGCCGGCTTTGCCGAGGGTGCGGCGGCTGCGGGCATGTCGGTGCGGCAGGCGGCCCACCTCGATAGCTTCATTCGCACATTGTCGCAGGGTGCCGGCAATCAGGTCGATATGGCCGAAGGCGGCGCGGAAGGAATTGCCGATCGCGCGCGCAACGAGCGCCTGACCCGCATTGTCGACAATGAGCGCCTGACCCGCATGCAGCAACTGCTGGGCGAGCATGGCGTGCAGATGTCCAAGCGCCAGATCGCCATGGCGCAAAATGGTGACCTGAGCCTCAATCTGACGCCGGAGACCGCAGCGCAGATGTGGCGCGGTGGTCTGATCAACGAGAGCCAGCTCGGTGCGATCGCCAATGGCGGGCGTGCGCGATTTTCGTTCGCCGACAACGATGTGCTGGTATCGAGCTCGGTCGGGTTCCAACAGTCGGCGCGCAACGACACCAGTACGCGTTTCGAGGCGGGCAAACAGGCCGGGCCCGACACGATCGAGCATTTCCTGAGCAGCGGCGAACAGGGCCAGGCCATGATGCAGAACTGGCTGCGCGGCGGGTTCGAGATGGACCGGCACGGCAACTGGCGGCTCAATCCGCAGGTAGCAGATACGCTCACCAGGGACGTCCAGGCGATCATCGCGCAGACCGGATGGCAGCGGGGGCTGTCGCGCTCGGCGCAGGATCAGGTCACGATTGGTACGTCTGTCGGTGCTCATGTCGGAGGGAGTATCGACTCTCAGGAATCCGAAGCTATTGGCGGCCGCGGACAACCGGCCGGCAAGGGACAGCAATCGAGCCAAACGCCGACCACCCAGAAGGGCCGTTCCACCTCGGGACGTGTCGGCGGAAGTCTGGGGTTCGAGAGCCGTGATGTTGGCATTTCAACGGAGAATGCTCAGTCGAGCCTGGATATCGTGAACTACGACGTTCGAGAGGCAATTGCTGCCGCCGAACGTGCCGCGGCCCGGTCCAGCGATCCGGCTGCAACCTTCTCCCGCGAACTGTCAGATCGCATCCTTGGCCCGGATGGCATGCGTAACCGCTACCTTCAGGACGCGGATTCCGGGCGCGCGACATTCGACGTTACTGGCCCTCTCACATCGGTTGAACAGAACGCGGTTCTGAAGGGCGGGAGATTCTCCACGGACATCGAGGGCAGCCCGGGCGATGGCGACAGCAGCTTCAAAAAACGCTGATACGAGCGCCATTGTTAGGGCTTATCGGATTGCCGATGTATAGCGCCCCGGAGCGCGGATCGTGGATATCGCTGCCGGCTCGGATATCTTCCATAGCGCGATCATGCTCTTCCCACAGACGGGCAATTCTAGCCCGCGCCTCATCGGATATAGGATCGCCCTCGCCCTGCGGCGCAAATGCCGTCAGCCAATCCTGCGCGTAACCGACACCCAGCGCCAGGAGCGCAGTCATCGGGAAGAAAAGCACATTGAGAAAACCGGCAGGCGCGCTGTCGTAGAAGGCCTCCAGCGGCGCGATCTTCGTGGACGCCGCCATGCCGATCCACCAGACCGGGATCGTGGCCCACCACGCCTTTGCATACCACGGACGCCACAGCCAATCGGCTAGCCTCAGCCGCGGCGCTGCAGGATCGGTTGGGGGCATGTCGGCTGCGGTATTCATCGATAGTTCCTCGCAGCCGACTATAGCAGAGATCTTGTCATTGTTCCATCATTCATAGCCGGTTTCGTGCGGCAAATCGCACTGGAACACTGGTTTGACCCCGCTGATTCTGTTCTCTGCAAGCCGATCTGGAGCGCGCCTCAGCCTTCGGGTTCCGATGTGGATATGGTCGCGCGAGTGACCCCGGTGTGGAGCTCACGTCGAAGACAAACGACATTGCACGGCGCATCGCGCCCTGAACGCCTAGAACTGGCCTGCAGCTCTCAATTCACGTTCGAGTGTCGCAAAGGGCAATATGAGCGTCAGCGGTTTGTCGTGCAGCGGAATAGCGCCGTAGCCGGCATACCAGTCCGCGGCGCGCTCGTTTTTGGCGTCGATGATCAGCATAACCCCGCCGACCTCGGTCGCGACGCGAATGCATCTGCGCCCGATCGCGCCCAGGAGCTGACCCCCGAGCCCTTGCCCCTGCACACGCAGATCCGTTGCTAGCCGCGCGAGCCGGAAGCCCGGCACCTCATGCCTGGCGAGTCCTCGCCTCGCCAGTTCTGGCGTATCCGCATGATCCATGCTGCCCGGAGCGATGCTGTAAAAGCCGAGAACCGTCTTGCTGTCGGTGTCGTCGATGGCGAGGAACGTCTTCGCCCCGCCTGCCTCGTGGCTTTGCCGCGCATAACGCTGCAAGTAGACGTTCAGATCATTGTCGCCGCAGTCGAATGAAGTCCGGTCATGCGCTTTCGAAATCGCTTCCTCGTGCCATGAAGGAAGCGTCATGCCAACTTCGGCATCGCGGCGATGGCAGCGCGCAGTTTCGCATTCACCGGCGGCGGGTTCTCGAGCAGATCAAGAACGAGCAGGCTGTCTCTCTCGCTCAGTTTCGTCCGCTCCGACTCTTCGATCACGTTCTCGGCCTCGCGCAGCGCCGAACGTGTGACAAAGGTCGTGAGATCGGTATGCTTGAGCGCAGCCGCCCGGGCAAGCAAAGCCTTTTGCTCCGGCCGAATCCGCAGGCTCATGCGTCTGTTGTCTTC
>JAMHVU010000100.1:0-1227 GCA_035911355.1 Sphingobium sp. | reverse complement strand
GACGTCCTTCAGGGCGATGAACACGTCGTCCAGCGGCAGGCGGGCCTGGACCCGGAGCGCCACGATGGCGGCTTCCTCCATGGTGGACAGAACGGAACTCCGTCTTTCCTTCGGTCCCATCGGCGCGTCCTCCACCGAGGAGCGCGACCGCCACTTCCTCACCGTCTTTTCGTTGAGCCCGTAGCGCCGGGCGAGTTCCGCGGCCGGAGCCTCCGATCGCTGTAGCTCAGCTCGGACGACGTACGTCGTCTTGGCGCTCCCGTGAAGAACCTGGCCCATAGCGCATCCCTTTCTGGCGACGACAAACATACGCCAGGACATGCTGGGACTAAACACCTAGTCTGCCGCCTGAAAAGTGGTCCTCCCTGAGGTAGGCTTTTGAGCCTTTGGAGGATGCCAGGAATGCCGCAGAAAACGCACAAGCCTGAGGAGATCGTCGCGAAGCTGAGGCAGGTCGACGTGCTGTCGTCTCAGGGTCGGGCGGTCGCGGAGGCGATCCGCTTGATCGGCGTGACGCCGTTCACGCACTACCGCTGGCGCAAGGAATTTGGCGGGCTCGAGACCGACCAAGCCAAGCGGCTGAAGGAACTCGAGAGGGAGAATGAGCGGCTACGCAAGGCGGTCTCGGATCTCACGCTCGAGAAGCTGATCCTGCGCGGTGAGCCATTGTCCGCCATTGATGGGGTGGGCGGCTCCCGCTCCCGACAGCGCGATGTGCGATGTTGAGGGCTGATCCACCCCATCGAGGAGCCCGCGCATGAATGCCCTCGCCACCATCGGCATCGATCTCGCCAAGAATGTGTTCCAGATCCACGGCGTCGATGCCGCCGGATCGGTCGTTGTCCGTCGGAAGCTTCGCCGGGGCCAGGTGCTCGCCTTCTTCGCAAATCTCGAGCCCTGCCTGGTCGGCATGGAAGCCTGCGCGGGCGCGCATTTCTGGGCGCGGGAACTGACCGCGCTCGGGCACGAGGCGCGCTTAATGCCGGCGGCCTATGTGAAACCGTATGTGAAGCGCGGCAAGACCGATGCCGCGGATGCCGAGGCGATCTGCGAGGCGGTCAGGCGCCCGACGATGCGCTTCGTGCCGGTGAAGACGGCCGAGCGTCAGGCCGCGCTCGTTGATCACAAAGCGCGGGAGTTCCTGGCTCGCCAGCGGACCCAGATCGTCAATGCGATCCGGGCGCACCTGTCCGAATTCGGCATCGTCATCGCGAAGGGTATCCACAA
>JAMHVU010000099.1:0-5221 GCA_035911355.1 Sphingobium sp. | reverse complement strand
GGAGTGGCGGAGTACCTGACCTGCTCCATCAGCTACGTCTATTCTCGGTATAAGGAGATCACCGTCACCGCCGATTACCTGCGCGAGAAGGCGGCGAAGGAGGCGGCCGAGAAAGCCGCAGTGGCCCCCAACGCCTTTTTCGTGGACGCCGCCGAAGACAAGCTGATCCGCGACCTCCACAGGCTCAACGCGGCCGGGCTCCGGAAATTCGCGTCCCTGCTCGAAGAGGCCGATCGGGAGGGCTTCGCTGGGATAACCGTGATTTTGCGCCGCATGGCCGACACGAGGGACGCCGGCCATGCGTAAGCGCATGACCAAAGCGGAATGGGGCACTTGGGTGAGCACCAAGTTCATCCCGAGCGTCATGCAGATGAGCCCGGCGCGACTGAGGGGCTTCGCTCACGTTCTCGAAACCGAGGCCGCCGGTAGTTCTACCAAGGAAATCTTCGCCGAGATGGCGGGGTTGTTCCGTGATTTGGCCGACGAGAGGGAGGGCGGGAAATGAGCGCCGAGACCGCCCGCCTAAACATTGTCCGCGACAAACTCTCCCGCCTCAAAGATCTGTGCTCAACCTTCGGGTTCATGGTCGATGAGGGGCCGAGCGACTTCGCGCGCGCCATCGGCGAACTGAGTTGGATCGCTCAAGACCGCTTCGAGGAGATCGAGGCGGATTTGAAGTCGATGGTCGCGAAGGGCAGCGAGGAAGCCGCGTCATGAGCGATCCCATCATCATCGGCAAGCTGGTCGACCTGAGCGACGACCTGAGCAAGGTCCTGAGCCTCACGCGCATTGTGGCGATGGCCTCTCGCGCGCCGGGCGACCGGGAAACCGACGCCATGGCCGCCCTCGGCGACGCCATCGAGGAGAGGCTCGGAAGCGCGATTGTGACGCTGCTCGGCATCATCGACGCTCACGGCGGGCAAGCCTGACCAGACGAAGCGGTGCATCCCATTGGGATGCACTGGCAGCCCCAACCAGAGGAGAGCAGAGTTACAGAGAGCGCTTCGAGGAGATCAAGGCGGGCATACCGAGGCAGCATCCCATCCGAGAAAATTCAAATGACATGCGGCTGTCTTTTGTCTTGCCTATCAACCAAAAGACAGTCATATGTCATTTGATGAGTGCAACACGACGGGCATCGCCAGCAATGGATTTTACCGAACTGGAATTTGATCAGGGTAAGGTACTCGCGTGGTGGACAGGCAGGATTGCCAATGCCGACTTCGCCCGATGGACGGGCCAGTCCGAGCGCGACATCCGCTTGATCTTCGATACCCCTTTCATGCGCAACGAAATTTCCGGCGGGGGGCGCGGCAGCAAGACGACGCGCCGCGTCTCTCGTAAAGCCCGCAATGCCGTTGCACTCGTCGTCGCCCTTCGCCGGGCCGGCATGTCGATCGAAGCCGCCGCTGATCTGATCAACAGCATTCCGGTAATTGCCGACTTTCCGACCGAGACGATCGACTTCAGCCCGTCCATGCTCGAAGCGGCGCCCGCCCCGATTGGCAGGATCGCCATTTTGTCGGTGGTTCAGCCTGACGGCGGTTGGCAGACGACCGACATTGTTCCCGACCACATCTTCAACAGACGCTGCCGGCCGGTCATCCGGCAGGAGGATATTGGAGCTCCGATCACCTGTGGCAACATAGCTTGGCTGCCCGAATACACAGAAGCGACGATTAACGGACTACCGCCCGGCTACCGTCCGCTCGGCGAGCAAATGTATCGGCCCGAGATCGACCCTTTGGGCATGATCGACTACGGCAACGATCAGCCCGACGCCCACGACGCGCTGGATCATCATTTCTACATTGTCGATGCCAAATGGGTGTGGGTGCGCTACTCCTATCCCGATCCTCGGCAATTTGTCCTCGATACCTTTCAGGCAACGGAGCTGTATCTCCCCCGCCGCTTGGACCCTAAGAAGGTAACGTTTGACTTCGAACCGATCGCCGAGATCGACATCGCGAAACGCTCCTCGGCCCCGATCCGTGGCGACGATGCCAAAGAGAAGCTGGCCCGCCGCGCTTGGGGACAACCCAAGACCAAACTGGATGTGAACGCCACTGTCGCCATTCGAGACATGAAGCGTGTCGCCTTGGGGCTGATCAGCCCGCCCTAACTTCGCAGCCGAAAAGGAATCTGAAGGTGAATGAGAAAGAACCCGCGCCGGCGGGAACGGAGAAGTCTTGCCTGCCGCCCCGCTTCCGCAAGCCCCGCCTCCGCCGCTGGGAGGCTGTCCAGTACCTCGAACTCGTCCACGGCATCCCCGTCGCGGTCGCCACGCTTGCGAAATGGGCCAGCATCGGCGGCGGCCCGGCCTTCCAGTCGGTGAACCGGACGCCGCTCTATCCCACCACCGAACTCGATCGCTGGGCGGCCGAGAAGCTCGGCGGCCTGAAGCGCGGCACCTCCCAGAGCTGACCCGGGCGGCCGATCAAGCGCCCCCCGAAGCCACCCCGGCATGGCGCGATAAGGCGCCCCGGTCTTCCTCCCCTCGGGAATTCAGATGATCCACGAGACCGACTTCAAAGGACTGCCCGGCTGCCTCTCCGAACTCATGACCGAGCGCCGCTGGTGCGGCTGGCGCTGGGAGGAGAGGGCGGACAAACACGGCGAGACCAAGCGGACCAAGCCGCCGCGCCAGGCCAACGGCGCCCTGGCGAGAAATGACGATCCTTCGACCTGGACGACCTTCGATATGATCGCGAAGTCGGCGCAGCGGTTCGACTGCCCGGGCCTTCAGCTCCTCACCCTCTCGGGCTTCGGCGCCCTCGACCTCGACAACGTGCGCGATCCCGCGACGGGCATGCTCCTGCCCTGGGCCGAGGAAGTCGCACGCTGGCACTCCTACTGTGAGATCACGCCGAGCGGGACCGGGCTCCGCGTGCTGGGCCGCGTGTCGCCCACGCATTTGCCGATGCACGGGAAGAAATCCCACCCCGGCGGCGGCGAAATCGAATTCTACGTCAACTTGAGCACGGGCCGATACATCACGGTGTCGGGCCAGCGCCTTCCCGACGCGCCCGACGAACTGCGGCCGATCGACGACCTGATCGCGAAGATCCGCGCCGACATCGAGACCGGCGAGCAGAACGCGAACCGCGGGAAGAAGGACGGGCGCGGAAAGTCCGGCTTCGCCTTCGATGACGATCGCCAGATCCACGGCTTCGGCGATCTTCCGCATGAGCTTCAGGTCCGCATCGCCCATGGCTGGACGGGCGACAAGTCAGTGGATTTCCAGGCGGCGGTCAATGGCCTCTTCGCCCGCGTGAGCTTCGAGACCGCGCTGCGCTTCTTCGAGATGCACCCCGAAGGACCGGCGGGGAAGTATGCTGGCCGCCTTGAGCAGGAGCTGCTCCGCTCCTGGGAGAAGGCGGAGGCGACCTCGACCTCACAGGGGAGGAAGGGCGGCGAGCAGAGCGCCAAGACGGCGACCGACGAATGGACCGAGCCGGACGCGCGTTTCCTGCGCACCGTGCTGCCCGAGCCGCCCGCGCTCCCGCTCGATGACGTGTTCTCGCCGAGCTGGGCGCGGTGGATCAGGACGGCGGCGGAGGCGAAGGGCGCCCCGGCCGATTATGTCGTGGCCGCGCTCCTGAGCACGGCGGGCGCGCTGATCGGCAATACCCGCTGGGCCACGCCCTGGGATGGGTGGAGCGAGGTTCCGATCATCTGGGCCATGGCGATCGGCAACCCTTCGGCCGGCAAGAGCCCCGGGCTCGACGCCGTGCTCACCCCGCTCAAGCGCATCGAGCGCGAGGCGCGGCAGGCGGCCGAGGCCGAGCATTCGGAATGGGCGAAGAAGGCCGAGGTGGCGCGTCTCATCGCTTCGACGTGGAAGGAAGAGGTGAAGGCCGCGCGGAAGACCGGCGACACCCTGCCGGAGAAACCGAAGGAGGCCGATGCCGGACCCGAGCCGATCAAGCCCCGGTATGCCCTGGCCGACACGACCGTGGAAAAGCTCGCGGTGATCGTGGCGGCGCAGCCGCGCGGCGCCCTGATGGCGCGCGATGAGCTTTCCGGCTGGCTCGGCAACATGAGCCGTTACAGCGGCGGCTCGGATCGGCCGTTCTGGCTCGAAGCCTACGGGGGGCGGGGCTACAACGTCGAGCGGATGGGCCGCGAGTCGATCTGGATCGACCATCTTTCCGTGGGCGTGCTGGGCGGCATCCAGCCGGACAAGCTGAAGTCGCTCCTGATCAAGACCGACGATGACGGGCTTCTCGCCCGCTTCCTGCCCGTGTTCCCGAACCCGGCGCCGATCAAGCGGCCCGAGGCGGGGATCGATGACGCCTTTATCGAGACCGCGCTCCGGCGCCTGCTCACGCTCACGATGGTGCCCACCGAGACCGGCGAGCCCCGCCCGTGGTACGTGCATTTTAGCGATGGTGCGCGCGAGTTGCTCAATGCGTTCCGCAAGGAGGCGCGGACCTGGGAGGCGGGCCAGGAAGGGCTGATCCTCTCCTTCGTCGGCAAGCTGCCCGGCATGGCGGTTCGCCTTTCCCTGATCCTCGGCCTCCTCGATTGGGCCGAGGGCGGCCCGGACCTCTTCGAGATCGACGTGAGGCATTTCGCCCGCGCCGCTGGCTTCATCGAACACTATGCGCTCCCCATGGCACGGCGGGCTTATGCCGATGGCTGCTCCACGAAGGAGGATCGCGCGGCGCGGCGCCTCGTTACTGCGATCAAGGAGCGAGGCTGGCAGCGCTTCAGTTCCCGCGACGTGCTGCGGTTCGAAATGCAGGGGCTCATGCAGAAGGCCGAACTCGATCCGGTTCTGGAAGCGCTTGAGACCGGCGACGTGATCCGGCCGGTCCCCTCGGCGAGCGGCCCGAAGGGGGGGGCGGCGCGCGCGCGAATACGTCGTCAATCCCCGCGTGGCGGGCATCTGATGGACTGGTTCCAGATCGCGCGGGAATGCAAAGAGACAGCCCCCGACAGATCCGACTTTACCGACAGAACGGAGGCATCACCCCTCCAGGACGCGATCTCAGTCACGCCCGAGGTGGTTAAGTCGGTAAATGTGGCGCGACAATCTGGGTGATTTGAGCGCGACAATCAGGATGAGAGTCGAGGTGTCGCGACAGTTGGGATGATCGCGGTGTCTGGGACGGCGATCAAGGATTTTCGCATGCTGATTGTCGCGGAGCGTTAGTCCGCGATGTCCTTGATTGTCGCGCGGGTCGGCGGGCGGCCGGGCCCCTTTCGGCGCTCGACG
>JAMHVU010000098.1:0-6321 GCA_035911355.1 Sphingobium sp. | reverse complement strand
ACATCTCGGCGTTCCGCCAGGAGGACGGCAGCTACAATGTGGTCTGGTCGCGTCCGACGCGGCGGCGCGACCTTGCCTCGGAGATGGCGCGCAAGGCCGATGACGCGCTGCCGCCGCTGCCCGGCGAAGGCGAGACCGCCGGCGCGCCGGCCCAGGGCGCCGAGGCCGGCCTCGGCCAGTCGTCGGCAGAGCACGCCTTTGCAAGCTGAGCACCGTCCAGTCGTTGCTTCAAGAGGCCCTCGCTTCCATCGCGGAGCGGGGGCCTCTTGCATTTCTCCATGACAGAGGGCCGCATCACGCTCGGCTCCGGTGACTGGTACGGCAACACCCGGCATGGGCTACAATCTTGACATTTCCCCAGTACAATGCATATGTTCATGCATATGCAAGGGAGGTCGATATGGCCCGGAAAAAAGCAGTTTCCGTCCCTCCACGAGAAGCCAAACTGTTCCGGAACAACAAGAGTCAGGCTCTGCGCATCCCTGCCGATTTCGAACTTCCGGGTGACCGCGTGATGATCCATCGCGATGGCGACCGCCTCATTATCGAACCGGTACGCCGCAAGAATCTTCTGGAAGTCCTCGCATCCCTGCAGCCGCTCGGGCCCGATGATCAGTTTCCCGATGTCGAGGACACATTGCTCCCGATAAAGGCCATCGACCTGTGAGCGGGCTCTATATGCTCGACACCAATACCGTCTCCGAGCTTGCCCGCAATCCGCAAGGATCGGTTGCCGCACGCATCGCCGAAGTGGGCCCGGATGCGATCTGTGTCAGCATCATCACCGCGGCGGAACTCCGCTACGGCTGCGCCAGAGCGGGTTCGCCGCGGCTGTTGGCGCAGATCGAGGCCATTCTGGACAGCCTCCAGATCCTTGCCCTCGATGTCCCCGCCGACACTGAATATGCCGGTATTCGCGCAGAGCTGGAAGCAGCCGGCAAGCCTATCGGGCCAAATGACTGGTTCATCGCTGCCCATGCCTATGCCCTGGAAGCGGTGCTGGTGACCGCGAATATCACAGACTTCTCGCGGATACGCGCACTCAAAGTCGAGAACTGGATCGCCGACCTTCATTGACCGGATGCCGGGCAATCACCGCATGGCTTTCGTCTAGCGCATCGGCTCGCTCCAGCGGCGGGCCGCCGCCACACGCTTCGCGATCGACCCTAACCCTTGAGATGACCTTCGGCTCCATAGCGGATCGGGGGTCCTTTGCCATCCACTGGCCTCATGGCCGAAGAGAGGAGGGGGGTGTGCCTTTGTGTTCACGCAACAGGAGAAGGCCATGTCCGACATCATCGACCTCGGCGGCGCGCCCGGACACGAGGATTGCGCGCAGCTCGGCCACACCCCCGACTTCGAGCGCCTCAACCGGCTTGAGGTCGCCGCCTATCGGGCCGCCGTCATCGCCCGCTTCGGCCCGCCCCCGGACGGGTGTGCCCTCGACTTTATCACCAACCGGCACGACTTCGGCATCTATCGCACGCTCGGTCTCAAGGTCGATGCGGGCGCTTATCGTCGCGATCCCTCGGTCGCGGCCTATGTCGAGGCCGCCCAGGACGGTCTCGCCAGCTGGGTCGAAGCCGGTTTCGCGCCGCCGGTCCGCTACGACGACGGCCGTGCCCCCGCGGTCGACCGGGACCGTATCGACGACATCGTCATGGGTGCGTTGCTCGCGACGCGGCCCGACCCGTTGGGACGGTTCCCCATTCCCGACTTCGAGATCCTTCATCGCAATCTCGCCGCCGCCTACCCCCGCTGCGCCGAGGCCGCGAACCGCTCGCTTGAGGAGACACCAGTATGATACCGACGCAACTTACCTCCGACCAGGCCGCCATTCAGGCTCGTATCGAGGCCGAGATCGCAGAGCATGCCGCCGCCGTCCGGCGTGTCGAAGCGCGCTGCAAGAGCGCGTTCCTGCCTATCCTGCGGGAGCATGGTATCACACGCGTCGACATCAGCTATGATGGTGGCGGTGATGAAGGCATGATGGGCGATGTCACCGCCTATGGCGGCCAGTCTGTCCGGGAATTGCCTTCGGTGCTGTGCGACCATTACGCCGTCGACTATGGTGGAAACGTTCGCAGTTCCGCATTGCAACTGGAGGACGCCCTGTCGTCTTTTGCTGAAAATGCCGTCTGCGACCATCATGGTGGCTGGGAAAATGGCGAGGGCGCCTACGGAGAGATCGTCATCGATGTCGCCTCGGGAGGCGTGACCATCACGCATAATGCCCGGTTCATCGACTACGACACCACCGAGACGGAGCTGTGATCCATGTCTCACTGCTATTTTCATGCGCTCAGCTCGGCGCGCCGCTGGGGCGGCGTGCCGGGCGACTATATCGCCCTTCATCAATGGTTCGATGAATCCAAGAAGATCATCGCTGATCCGCGCCACCGGGCGCTCAGGCACCATGCCGAGGGGATTTTCCTGCTCGAGACGATTTTTGGCGTGACCGTTCGCAACAGCGACGGACGTCAGGTGCCGGTGCGTCTGATCGGGGAGGCGCACGTCACCGAAGATCTGGGGCGCATTCCGTCTTTCGCCGACTGGGCACGGCTCATCCAGCCGATGCCCTGGATGTTGCGCGGCAATCCCGCCGGCTCGCCGGGGCTGGATCCTGCTATTTCCGGTTCACCCGCACCCAACGCTGCTGTAGCCTGATCTCATGGATCAGGGACCCTTCAGCAAGGCCGCCGCAGACAACGCCCTCGATCGTCTCATCGCAATTGCCCGATCCGACACCGGCCAATCACGCCAGGTCGCAAACTTCCTTCTGGCCTGGTGGAACGGCGAGGATTGCGGGCACTTCCCTATCGCCGATCTGTTCGGCGTCGACGCGACGATCGCGACCCACATCACGACGATCGTCGGTTTCCTCGGTCAACATGAAGGCGCGATCTATCCGGATGCCTTCGGCTGCAAGGCCGAGATGATCGAACTGGTCGGCCGCTGGCGGGATTTCGGCGACTAGAAGTTTTCCAACGTGCAGAGCAACCCGCTCGTTATCGATCTCCTGCTGTTGCTCGGGCAGGAGATGACCCGAGTTGCCATCGCGCACGGTTCCATAGGTCTTGAGTCAGGCGTCGAGCGCTTGCCCTGGCGACGGGCAATCATGCATTCGCATTCTGTTCGGGGGGCGGAACCAGCCGGTCCAGCTTCGCCATGAAGAAGCGCTCGCTCCACAGGTCGATCGATTTGAGTTCAGCCGGACGCAGGAAGCGGCGCACATCTTCGGCTGCCGCTTTCCAGTCGAGACTGGCGATCGTGCTGCCCAGCGCGTCCTTCAGCCAGGGCATATTGACGGCAATGCTCTCGTCACCGGCCCACGGTCCGGCTTGAATCAGCGCCGCGCGCAGGAGCGGCAGATTGGGGGCAGTTCCCTTTGCGACATACCAGGAGAAATCGTACCAGTCCCTGCCTTTGAGGAAGCCCCGGCAGAGCAGCGCATGGATCTTGAGCGCGAAGTTGGACGGCAGATCCTGATGTCGCACTTCATAGTCGGCCGGAAAATCGAGATAGGTCGCATCTTCGCCGGAGTCGGCGGGGGGATTGACGTCGATTTCCAACTTGATGCGGATCGTCCGGGGCTTGCCTGTCCCGGCAAAGATAAGGTCGAGTTGGCTGGCGATCGAATCATTCTTGAGGAGCGCCTGGCGGATCGCGCTGTCCATTTTCGCCTTGGGCCGCGCGTCGAGCTTCAGGCCGAACTGGCCGAACACGTCGACCAGAACCGTGAGATAAGGCGACCAATCGAAATCCGGATCGGGCGCGCGGAGGAGGAAATCGAGGTCTTCTGAAAAACGCGGCAGGCCATGAAGGATACGCAGCGAGGTGCCTCCCTGAAACAGGGCGACATCGAAGAAATCGCCGCGCCACAGGGCATAAAGCGCGATCTCCTGGAGGATTTCCTTGACGGCATTTTCCTCTTCGAGGGCGTTGGCCGCATCGTAGCTGCGCAGCTTTTCCTGGATGATGTCAATCATGATTGGAAGCCTTTCGGGCCATGACGGCGTATTCGAGCGCGGCGAGAAAGGCGTTCACGGCCTTGTGCTTGTAGGTGGATCTGAGCTTGGCGAAATCCTTTCGTCGAAGCGAGACGAGCCTGTCCGGGTCGATCCGCATGCCATGGGTCAGCCATTCGATCCCGCTCCATTGTTCCTTGCGCAGGGCAACCAGGTCCATCAGCGCCCGCAAAGGCTGGGCGACGAAGGCGGTGAGTTTGCCCATCTGGACCCGATCAACGCCGGTCAGGAACCGATAATCGGCAATGGCGAGAGGGTGGAAGCTGAACGCTCCGAAGTCCGGCGTGTCGAAGTGCAGCGTTTTGCGTCCCGGTGTCACGCTGGCGGTGGTGAAAACCGCTTCGGGAATCCAGCCATGCCAGGTCAGCGCGCTTTCGAGCGAGATATAACTGCCTGGTACGAGACTCTGGGCAATGGCGAAGGGATGTACGGTTTGGCTGCGATAGCCTTGTCCCAAAAGATACGTACCGCGTTTCACCCGAAGCAGGGAGCCATCCTTGAGGGCACGGTTTACGAGGCCGTAGCGCCGCGCATCCCCGCCGCCCAGCAACCGCCCAAGCTGGCGTTCGCTCAGGATATGGTCGGCCAGCCCTGCTGCCGTGATCTGCTGTGCCAAGGATGACATGAATTTCCTCATACTTCCAAATTGTGAAAGTTTCCAGAAATTATCGGATGAGCGGCCAGAATGAGCAAAACCTTCCCCGGCGCGCCGCAGGCCTTGTCTCCCGACGTGCTGGTGTCGGCGATACGCTTGGACTCGCTGACGGTGCCCACGCCTTCTGTAAGCCACTGACCGAGACCGAGGCTCTCCTCCGCGCGCCTCGCCGCATCTGCGCTTCGCGCACGCAAAGAGGAGCAGGGAAGGGGGAAGGGGCAGGACATGTCTCCGAGGCCGGAGACCTGGCCGTCCCGAACCTATTTTTTCGTGAGGAGCGAACATGGCCAACCATTTCGTCAAAGCGAGCTTTGTTCTCACCGTTACCGAGGCCGAGGCAGAAGTCCTGCGCCAGATCGAAGATGCTACAGGAATTCTCGATGATTCTGGTTTCGAGCAGGATGAACTTGCCGCAGCTTATGCCGCGCTCGGCGAATCCTTCACGTCGTGCTTCCCGTCGATCGAGGCCGATCCCTTCGGTGGATTTCGCGCGATCTTCAGCGATCCCGATTATCCACGCCTCGGCTTCTCGCTGCAGGTCGATCCGTCCGATGGGTCAGGCCGTTGCAAGGTCTGGTTCTACGGCGACCAGGTCGATGTCGAAACCGCCGCGCTGCTGATCCAGGTCGCCGCGAGATCGGCTCTGCCGTTTGGCTTCGAATATGCGCTCGATTGCGATCGCCTGCGTCCTGGTGAGTTCGGCGGCGGCTATGTCGTCATCCGCGAAGACGGGCTCGAGTTCGCAGGTTCGTCCCGGCTCCTCGATCGCGCTATCGCGCGCGGTCACCACGAAGGTGTCGACGGATACGTCCTTGTCACGCGCGACGCCGAGGCCGGCCTGCTCTTCTGGAACAGCCATTCGGGCTTCGGCTCGCTTGCTGGCGCCACGGTGTTTTCCGAGGCCGAGGCCGCGAACTTCGATCCGCCCATTGCCGACGACCAGCCCGAATGGCTGGCGCTCCCGGCCCCACTCAACTGAAGGAGCCGCACATGCGCTACATCATCGCTCTTTATGAGATCGACCGCGCCTATGGTGGAGCAGAAGAGGGTGGCTGGTGGTACGACACCGGCGAGTTGGCCCGCCTTCTCGCGCTGGCGCCGACCGAAGCGCGGGCCATCCAGTTGGCTGACCGAGCCAACCGCCTGCTCGAACGGCTACAGCGTCATCGTCGCCGCGTCGATTCCGTCCTTTATGATGGCGGCCGTTATACTGCCATCGTCTTCGAATGGACGGCGCCCCCGGCCTTTCCCGAGGTCCGGCCGCACTACGCCTGAACGCGACTGTCCGCCGTTGACGGGCCACCATCCCAGGTTGCGGTCCTGCGGAATAGCTGCGCACGGAAGAAGCCCAGTCGAATTCCGGCATCCTGGAGCCAACTCGCCAAAGCCAGCGGCCTGACGCGCGAGCGTTTCGCGATGGCCGATCATCTCCTGCGTCTGATCTGCTGCCCGACGATTGGCGTCGGGGGTGGGGTTGATCAGGCCGGGACCAGGCGGGGGCTGTTCGGATCGATCCATGGATCGACCGGATCGTCCCGAGGCCGCGGACGCGGGCCTCGGATATGGCGCTTGCGCGCGAACGGCCGAGGAGAGGAGGGGGAGGAAGGACGGTGTCCCGGACACAGTGTTCGAGACCAT
>JAMHVU010000097.1:0-1493 GCA_035911355.1 Sphingobium sp. | reverse complement strand
GCGCACGAAACAACTGAGACGCATCAAGACGCGAAGGGAGCGCGAGATGAGCACTCTGAAGAAGATCCTGATGGTGGACGACGACGCGGACCTCCGCGAGGCGCTGGCCGATCAGCTGGTGATGACCGAGGAATTCGACGTGTTCGAAGCCGGCACCGGGGCCGAGGGCCTCGCCAAGGCGGGCGAGCAGCATTACGACCTCGTGATCCTCGACGTCGGCCTGCCAGACATGGACGGGCGCGAGCTCTGCCGGCTGATGCGCAAGCACGACGTGAAATGCCCGATCATCATGTTGACCGGGCATGTGGCGGACAGCGACACGATCCTCGGTCTCGACGCGGGCGCGAACGACTATATCGCCAAGCCCTTCAAGCTCCCGGTGCTGCTCGCACGCATCCGCGCTCAACTGCGCCAGCACGAGCAGTCGGAGGACGCGATCTTCGGAGTCGGCCCCTACACGTTCAAGCCGGCGGCCAAGATGCTGCTCGACGCCAAGGAGAAGAAGATCCGGCTGACCGAGAAGGAAACCAATATCCTGAAATACCTTTACCGGGCGAACGACTCGGTGGTGCCGCGCGACGAGCTGCTGCACGAGGTCTGGGGCTACAACGCCGGCGTGACGACCCATACGCTGGAGACGCACATCTATCGCCTCCGCCAGAAGATCGAACCTGATCCGACCAATTCCCGCATCCTCGTCACCGAACCGGGCGGCTATCGCCTCGTTCCCTGACAGGGCTTGGCCCTCCCCGCGCGGGCGGCTAGAAACTCCGGGCCCATGCCCGGAGTTTTCATGTCTGCGATACGATGGCCCTGACGATCTGCACCTGGAACATCAACTCGGTTCGCCTGCGCGAGGGGCTGGTGTTACGCCTCCTGCGCGAGGAGGCTCCCGATATTCTCTGCCTGCAGGAGATCAAATCCCCGGTCGAGAAGGTGCCGCTAGAAGGCTTTGCCGCGCTCGGGTATTCGCATGTCGTGATGCGGGGCCAGAAGGGCTACAACGGCGTCGCGATCCTGTCGCGCGTTCCGATCGAGGACGCGGGCCAGCGCGACTTCTGTGCGATGGGGGACGCGCGCCACGTCGCGGCCCGGCTCGCCTCCGGGGCCGTGATCCACAACCTCTACATCCCGGCGGGCGGGGACATTCCGGACCCGAACGCCAATCCGAAGTTTCACCACAAGCTCACCTTCCTCGATGAGCTCAAGGCCTGGTTCGCCGCCGAAAGGCCGCACGCGTCGATCCTGGTCGGCGATCTCAACATCGCGCCGCGCGAGGACGATGTCTGGAACCACAAGGCGCTTCTCAAGATCGTCTCGCATACGCCGGTCGAGACCGAGGCGATGGAGGCGATGCGGGGCGCGGGCAATTGGGTCGACGTGACACGCGCGCATATCCCGGATGGACGGCTCTATTCCTGGTGGTCCTATCGCTCGCCCGACTGGGAGGCGGCGGACAAGGGCCGGCGGCTCGATCATATCTGGGCCACGCC
>JAMHVU010000096.1:0-31035 GCA_035911355.1 Sphingobium sp. | reverse complement strand
GTGTCGTCCGTGCCGCTCAGGATCAGGATCGGCGTATCCACCTTGGCGATCCGGAGCTGGCGCAGCACCTCATGCCCGGTCATGTCGGGCAGGTTCAGGTCGAGCAGGATCAGGTCGTAGTCGTAGAGCTTGGCAAGGTCGATGCCTTCCTCCCCGAGATCGGTCGCGTAGACGTTCAGGTTGGCGTTCTGGAGCATCATCTCGATGCTCTTCGAAGTAGTGGCGTCGTCCTCGACAAGCAGGATACGCATTGGCTGCTCTCCGTTCCGTGGGGACCGGCCCCAATACCGTGCCCAGACTAAAACGCGATGGGGTTAACGACAGATTACGATAGCTGCACGCTAACACTACAACCTACAGTTGTCTATACTTCTGCAGCGCCGTCACGCGCAGCGCGGCCGCGCCATGGCGGTGCACCGCCTCGCGCCAGAGATCGAGCTCCTCGGCCGACAGGCGATACATCTGGCAGGCCTCTTCGGCGTCGATCAATCCGTTGTCCACGGCCGAGACGACCGTTGCTTTACGCCGCGCAACCCAACGCATCGTGTTGGTCGGCGGCAAATCCGAGCGAGTCATCTTGCTTCCATCAGGAAGTATTACAAAAACTGGCCCCTTTTCACGGCGAATATACATGTTTCACTCCGTTACCCACGCTTCACCCGGGTTAATACTTGCGCCTCCAACTCTTAAACGTGAGTGAACCAAACCCTTGTCATTGCTTAGGCTTTTACTATATTGCAGCCCATCCAGAGGAACCGCCCATGCTCGACAAGGCCGCCCACGCGGGGCTGAACAGCCTCGGTTTGCCGAAGCCCCCGGAGGAAACCCGGGTGGTCGTCGCCATGTCCGGCGGCGTAGATTCCTCCGTGGTCGCGGCCCTTCTCCATGCCGAGGGCTACGAGGTGGTGGGCGTCACGCTGCAGCTCTACGACCACGGCGCGGCGCTCGCGAAGAAGGGCGCCTGTTGCGCGGGACGGGATATCCACGACGCCAGGAGGGTCGCGGAAAGCTTGAATTTTCCGCATTACGTTCTCGACTATGAGAATCGCTTCCGGGAAAGCGTGATTGACGAATTCGCAGAATCCTATCTCGCGGGCGCGACTCCGGTTCCGTGCATCCGCTGCAACGAGCGGGTAAAGTTCCGCGACCTGCTGGAAACCGCGCGCGATCTCGGCGCCGATTGCATGGCGACCGGGCATTACATCCGCCGCGCGGAAGGTCAGCGCGGGCCGGAGCTTCACCGCGCCGCCGATCCCGCGCGCGACCAGAGCTATTTCCTGTTCTCGACGACGCCCGAGCAGTTGTCCTTCCTGCGGTTCCCGCTGGGCGGGCTCGCATCCAAGGCCGAGACGCGCGCGCTCGCGGCGCGCTTCGGGCTCTCCGTGGCGGACAAGCCGGACAGCCAAGATATCTGCTTCGTCCCCAATGGCTCCTACGCTTCGGTGATCGAGAAGCTGCGCCCCGGCGCGGTCGAGCCGGGTGAGATCGTCCATCTCGATGGGCGGGTGCTCGGGCGGCACGAGGGCGTCATCAACTATACCGTCGGCCAGCGCCGCGGGCTCGGCATCGGCGGCGGCGAGCCGCTTTTCGTGCTCCGGCTCGACGCGGAGGCGCGCCGGGTGATCGTGGGTCCGCGCGCCGCGCTCGCGAGCCGGTCCTTCCCGGTCGCGGAGGTGAACTGGCTCGGCGATACCGGCTTCGGGGATGCGCCCGAGGGCGGATGGGAGGTCGCGGTCAAGGTCCGCTCCACCCGCCCGCCGAAGCCCGCGCGCGTTCATCCGCTCGGAGCGGATCGCGCCCGGGTGGAACTGCTCGACGCCGAGGAGGGCGTGGCGCCCGGTCAGGCCTGCGTGTTCTACGCGCCCGAGGGCGACCGGGTGCTCGGCGGCGGCTGGATCCGGCGCGAATAGGCGCTAATCACCCGGAGGGCCGCGCCCCCGCGCGGGTCGTCACCGCCGCCCCGGCGGCGTTGGCGGCGGCGAGGCAGTCGCCCAGCGCCTTGGCTTCGAGCCAGCGCGCGAGGAAGGCGCCGAGAAAGGCATCCCCCGCGCCGGTCGTGTCGATCGCCGCCACTTCGGGCGCCGGAGCCGCGAGACGCCACGCGCCCTTGCCGACGATGGCGCCACGCGCGCCGAGCTTCAGCACGACATGGCCGAAGCGCGGCGCGAGGCTCGCGAGTTGCGCTTCGGGATCGGCGGCGCCGGTCAGCGTCAGCGCCTCGTCGGCGTTCGGAAACAGGAAATCCGTTCCCGCCACCCAGTCAAGGAATCGACCCGGGCCGATCCCGGCGAGAAAGCTCGACGAAGCCGGATCGACCGAGACCGCGATCCCGCGCGCCCGAGCAGCGGCCATGAGCGCGCGGACCGCCGCCCGTGGACCCTCCTCGACCAGCGCGTAGCCGGAGACGTGGAGGAGCGCCGCGCCGTCGAGCAGCGCTTCCGGCAGGTCCTCGGGCGCGAGGCCGAGATTGGCGCCCCGATCGGTCAGGAAGCTCCGCTCGCCATCCGTGCCCACCAGTGCCACCAGCGCGCCGGTCGGCCGCGCCGGATCGGCGGCGAACCAGGGCTCCACCCCCTCCGCGCGCGCGGCCGCCGCGAGCCGGTCCCGATCCGCCGCCCCTACCCGCGCCGCGAGGCGGACCCGCGCGCCGTGATGCGCGAGCCAGGCCGCCTGGTTGCCGCCGGAACCGCCCGGCCCGATCCGGATGCGCGCCGCGCGATCGGCGCCGGGCACGGTCGGGCCTTCGGGAAGCACGATCACGTCGGTCATGACATCGCCGATGACGACGGCGATGTCAGCCATCGCGCGCGGCGAGCGCCCTGGCGATGCCGGCCGCGAGCCGGGCGTTGTCGCGCACGAGCGCGATATTGGCCTCGAGGCTCCGCCCCTCGGTCAGGTCCAGCACCCGGCCGAGCAGATAGGGCGTCACCTCCTTGCGCGCGACCCCCGCGGCCTCCGCGTCCGCGAGCGCGGCGGCGACGCGGGAATCGATCAGCCCGGGGTCGAGCGCGGCCGCTTCCGGGATAGGATTGGCGACGAGGATCCCGCTCGAAAAGCCGAGCGCGCGATGGGTGGCGATCACCTCGGCGATTTCCTCGGGGCTCTCGCAGGAGAAATCCAGCCGCTCGCCCGAATCGCGGGTGAAGAAGGCGGGGAAGGCATGGGTGCGGTAGCCGAGCACCGGAACGCCGCGCGTCTCCAGCACTTCGAGCGTCTTCGGAATGTCGAGGATCGACTTTGCCCCGGCGCAGACCACCGTCACGGGCGTCGCGGCGAGTTCGGTGAGGTCGGCGGAAATGTCGAAGGTTTCCGAGGCGCCGCGATGGACGCCGCCGATGCCGCCGGTGGCGAAGACCGGAATCCCCGCCATGGCCGCGATCACCATCGTCGCCGCGACCGTGGTTCCCGCCGTGCCCTTCTTCGCGATGATGGGTGCGAGATCGCGGCGCGTCGCCTTGAAGACGCCCTCGGCCTGACCGAGCCGGTCCAGTTCCTCCGCGGTCAGCCCGGCGCGCAGCGCGCCGTCGATCACGGCGATCGTGGCCGGGACGGCGCCCGCGGCGCGCACCTCGGCCTCGACCGCGCGGGCGGTTTCGACGTTGCGCGGCCAGGGCATCCCGTGGGTGATGATGGTCGATTCAAGCGCCACGACGGGCCGCCCGTCGGCCATCGCCTCGGCCACTTCGTCGCTTCGCTCGACCGCGATCGTCTCGGGCGGCGTCACCGCGCCCCTCCACCGGATCGTTTCGCCATCTCTTCCTCCGCGCCAGGTCTCGCGCGATTTCTAGCGCATCGCCCCCGCGGGCTTGCAAGAGGCAAGCGAAAGGCGCCGGACGTTTCCGCCCGGCGCCATCGTCTGTCCCTAAATCGTCCCGCGATCAAGCCGCGAGATCGAACCTGTCGGCGTTCATGACCTTGGTCCAGGCCGCCACGAAATCCTTCACGAACTTCTCCTGGTTGTCCGCCTGCGCGTAGACCTCGGAAATCGCCCGGAGCTGGGAGTTCGAGCCGAAGACCAGATCCACGCGGGTTCCGGTCCACTTCTTCTCGCCCGTCGCGCGGTCGACGCCTTCGAAGACTTCCTCATCGGCATCGACCGGCGCCCATTTCGTGCCCATGTCGAGCAGGTTCGCGAAATAGTCCGCGGTCAGCACGCCGGGGCGATCGGTGAGCACGCCATGGGCGGAGCCGCCGACGTTGTTGCCGAGCGCCCGCAGCCCGCCGACGAGCACGGTCATCTCGGGCGCGGTCAGGCCGAGAAGCTGCGCCTTGTCGACCAGAAGCTCCTCGCCGGTGACGCTGTAGCGCTTCTTCTGGTAGTTGCGGAAGCCATCGGCCTGGGGCTCCAGGAAGCCGAAGGATTCGGCATCCGTCTGCGCGTCGGAAGCATCCGTCCGGCCCGGCGCGAAGGGCACCTCGACGGGCGTGCCCGCCGCGTTGGCCGCCGCCTCGACGCCCGCGTTCCCCGCGAGCACGATCAGGTCGGCGAGCGATACCTTCTTGCCCGAAGCCTCGAACTCCGCCTTGATCCCCTCGAGCGCCGAGAGAACCTTGGCGAGCTTCTCCGGCTCGTTCGCCGCCCAGTCCTTCTGCGGCGCGAGGCGGATGCGCGCGCCATTGGCGCCGCCGCGCTTGTCCGAGCCGCGGAAGGTCGAGGCCGAGGCCCAGGCGGTCGAAACCAGTTCGGAACTCGAGAGACCCGAGGCGAGGATCTTCGCCTTCAGCGCCGCCTGATCCGCCGGGTCGATCAGCGGGTGGTCGGCCGCGGGCAGCGGATCCTGCCAGATCAGATCCTCGGCCGGCACTTCCGGACCGATATAGCGGCTCTTCGGCCCCATGTCGCGATGGGTGAGCTTGAACCAGGCCCGCGCGAAAGCGTCGGCGAACTCATCCGGGTTCTCGAAGAAGCGGCGCGAGATCGGCTCGTAGATCGGGTCGAAGCGGAGCGCGAGATCCGAGGTCAGCATGGTCGGCGCGCGGCGCTTGGTCTTGTCGAACGGATCGGGGACCGAATTCGCCCCGGCGCCGTTCTTCGGCTGCCACTGATGCGCGCCTGCCGGGCTCTTGGTCAGCTCCCAGTCATAGCCGAACAGGTTCCAGAAGAAGTTGTTGCTCCACTTCGTCGGCGTCGAGGTCCAGATGACTTCGAGCCCGGACGTGATCGCATCGCGGCCCACGCCCGAGCCATAGGAACTCCGCCAGCCGAGGCCCATCTCGTGGAGCGGCGCCGTCTCCGGATCGGGGCCGACGTTGGCGGCGTCGCCCGCGCCATGGGTCTTGCCGAAGGTATGGCCGCCCGCGATTAGCGCCACGGTCTCCTCGTCGTTCATGCCCATCCGCGCGAAGGTTTCACGGATGTCCTTCGCCGAGGCGAGCGGATCGGGATTGCCGTCCGGGCCTTCGGGGTTGACGTAGATGAGGCCCATCTGCACCGCGGCGAGCGGGTTCTCGAGGTCGCGCTCGCCGGAATAGCGGCTGTTGCGGCTGCCGCTCGGCGCCAGCCACTCGTCCTCGGCGCCCCAGTAGATGTCCTCCTCCGGCTCCCAGGTGTCCGTGCGCCCCGCGCCGAAACCGAAGGTCTTGAAGCCCATCGACTCGAGCGCGACATTGCCGGTGAGCACGATGAGATCGGCCCAGGAGATCCGGTTGCCGTATTTCTGCTTGATCGGCCAGAGCAGGCGGCGCGCCTTGTCGAGGCTGACGTTATCGGGCCAGGAATTGAGCGGCGCGAACCGCTGCTGGCCGCCGCCCGCGCCACCGCGCCCGTCGCCGGAGCGATAGGTGCCGGCCGCGTGCCAGGACATGCGGATGAAGAACCCGCCGTAATGGCCGAAGTCCGCCGGCCACCACGCCTGGCTGTCGGTCATCAGCGCGACCAGATCGGCCTTCAGCGCCTGGTAGTCGAGCTTGGCGAACTCGGTCGTGTAATCGAAATCCTGATCCATCGGATTGCAGAGCGCGAGGCTCGAAGCCGAATTCTGATGCAGGATCTTGAGGTTGAGCATGTTCGGCCACCAGTCGCGGTTGCCGCGCATCGCCGAATTCGAGGCTATGGTCGGGGCCCCGTGCCCCATCGGGCAGCCGCCCGCGTTCTCGTCAACAATAGCGTCCATGTCCGCTCCCCCTAATGGCTCTGCCTTTGGTTTGGCTGAGGGTTTGATACGCCCCGTTCTCCATAGTGGGAAGTTGTATTTCCTTGGCGTTTTGATAACTTCAGGTTATGGAAATCACGCTCCGCCAGCTCCGCTATCTCATCGCCCTCGCCGAGGAGGGCAATTTCGGCCGCGCCGCCTCGGCTGTGAACATCAGCCAGCCCGCGCTCTCGGTGCAGATCCGCGAGCTGGAGACCACGCTCGGCGTCGAGCTATTCGAGCGCCGCCCGCGCGAGGTGGTGCCGACGCCGGCGGGGCGCGAGGCGCTCGCCCATGCGCGGCGGATCATGGAGGAACTGGGCGAGCTGCGCCGCATCTCGCGCTGGCGCGGCGGCGTCGGGGGAAGGCTCCGGCTCGGCATCATCCCGACGGTCGCCCCCTATCTCCTGCCCGCCGCGCTGCCGCTCCTGCGCGGGCGCGACCTCGCGCTCGATCTCGGCGTGCGCGAAGGCCAGACGCAGGCGCTGATGGAGGAACTGCGCCGCGGCGCGCTCGACGCCGCGGTGGTGGCGCTCCCCGTGGGCGGGCGCGACCTGATCGAGAAACCGCTCTTCGAGGATCGCTTCCTGCTCGCGGGCTCCGAGACCCAGGTCGCGGCCTTCGGCGCCCGCCCGCTCCGCCCCGACGAGATGGGCCCCGACCGGCTGCTCCTGCTCGAGGACGGCCATTGCCTGACCGATCAGACGCTCGCCGCCTGCGCCCTGCCGCGCGGCGCCGGACGGCTCGACCTGCGCGCCTCAAGCCTCGCGACGCTCTCGCGGCTGGTCGAGGAAGGCTTCGGCCTGACGCTCCTGCCCGAGCTCGCGCTGCGCCTGGAGGCGGGCGCGGCGCCCGGCCTCGCGCTCCGCCGCTTCTCGGCGCCCGAACCCTCCCGCGAGATCGGCCTCGTGCGCCGGGCGCGCTCGACGGACGACGGCTGGTTCTCCGACCTCGCGGCGCTGCTGACCGAGGCGGGCGCGTCCGAGATCGGCCATGCGCGGAGGTTATCGCCGCTACCCGCGGCCGCGTGATCATATCCGCCGATTCGCCACTGACAAATTGCCCGCCCGCGCTTATGTTGCCCGAAAGTCAGTTCGAGGGGAGAGAAATGAGCCGCGACATCAAGGACCGCGCGCAACGGCACCCGGAGAAGGCCCACAAGGCCGATACTCCGATCCTGCGCAAGCCGGACTGGATCCGTGTCAAGGCGCCCACCTCGGACGGCTACAAGAAGACGCGCGACATCATGCGCGAGAACCGGCTCGTGACGGTCTGCGAGGAAGCGGGCTGCCCGAACGTCGGTGAATGCTGGTCGCAGGGCCACGCGACCATGATGATCATGGGCGAGATCTGCACCCGGGGCTGCACCTTCTGCAACATCGCGACCGGACGGCCGAACGCGCTCGACGTGTTCGAGCCGGTGCGCGTCGCCGTGGCGGTGGAGAAGCTCGGCCTGAACCACGTCGTCATCACGAGCGTCGACCGCGACGATCTTTCCGATGGCGGAGCCGAGCATATCGCCCAGACGATTCGCGCCGTCCGCCGCAAGAACCCGACGACGACGATCGAGGTCCTGACGCCGGACTTCCTCAAATGCGGCCCGGAGGCGGTGGAGATCGTCGTCGCGGCCAAGCCGGACGTGTTCAACCACAACCTCGAAACCGTGCCCGGCCTCTATCCGGAAGTGCGGCCCGGCGCGCGCTACTTCCATTCGCTCCGGCTGTTGCAGCGGGTGAAGGAACTCGACCCCTCGATGTTCACCAAATCCGGCATCATGGTCGGCCTCGGCGAGGACCGGCAGGCGGTGACGCAGGTTATGGACGACATGCGCGCCGCGGACGTGGATTTCCTTACCATCGGCCAGTACCTCCAGCCGACGCCGAAGCACCACGCGGTGAACCGCTTCGTGACGCCCGAGGAATTCGCGAGCTACGAGAAGTCGGCCTATGGCAAGGGCTTCCTCATGGTCTCGGCGACGCCGCTGACGCGCTCCAGCTACCACGCCGGCGACGATTTCGCGCAGCTCCGCGCCGCGCGGCTCGCCAAGCTCGGCAAGGCCTGAGGCGCGGACCCCCGCTCCTCAGTCGTCCAGGAGGCCGGTCGGCAGCCCGTCCATGCTGACCAGGTTCTTCTCGCGCCAGTAGCCCTCCATCTCGGCGGGCGTCTTGCTCCGCGCCCAGTTCTCCAGCACCGGCCGGTCGCCCCGATAGTCGAAGAGCGGCACGCCGTAGCCGCAGGACGTCTGCACGATCTCGACCGCCATGCGCACGATCTGCCGTGTGCCGGGCGGCGGATCGGGGAAATGCGCGGCGCGGATCTCGGCGAATTCCGCCGAATCGCGGTGGAGCACCCGCCCCCGGCCATAGAGGCGCAGGATCCGGGGCGGACCTTCGAAAGCGCAGAAGAGGATCGTCATCCGCCCGTCCACCCGGAGATGCGCCGCCGTCTCGTTGCCGCTCCCCGTCCGGTCGAGATAGGCGACATCGAGCGGACCGAGCAGTCGGAAGGCGCCGATCTCGCGCGGCGAGACATTGACATGGGACTCCGCCGTGGCCGAGGCGGTGAAGAAGATCCGCTGAGCTTCGATGAATTTCGCGAGCTTCGCATCGACCTCGGGGAAACGCTGCGCCATGGGGGGCCTCCTTCGCCCACCGAGCATCGCACCGGCGCGCCCACCCGGCAAGCGCGGTTGACCGCGAGCCCCGCGCCGGGCTAGAGCGGGGCGACGGTCCCGTAGCTCAGCGGATAGAGCAACCGCCTCCTAAAATACAGACTTATCATAAATTCCGTCTTGGTATGTAGATTTTATTAAATAAAATCAACCGCTTGAATGGATTCTGGTCCCGTTAACCACCCAAATCCACCTGTTACAAATCTGCTACAACCTGATATAATGGCACCATGGAACAGTCATGGAACATGCCATGCCAGAAACTGTGAGCAAGTTCACAGCACAGACGATCGACCTTCGTGGGGACGGTCGCATTCTTCTCTACCCACGAGGTGCTAAAGGAACCTACCAAGCTCGTATCAAGGTTCCGAATTCAACCGGCTTCGTCATCAAGACGACCAAAACGAACCGGCTCCATGAAGCAACCGCCTTCGCCGTCTCTCTCTACGACGAGCTATATCACCATGTGAAGCAAGGCGGCGCGCTCAAGTCATCCCCGACCTACAAAGCCGTCTACGAGGAATGGATCCTTTACGAAAAGCGGCGCGGCATCACCGACACCGTCAACCGCTACTCCGTGCCGTTCTTCGCGAAGGATCCGATTGACCGGATTAACGAAGCGCGACTGACCGATTTCTGGCTGCATCGCCGTTCAACCTTCTTGAAGCGGCGCGCGTCCAACAACACCCTCCTTCGCGAATGCACCTACATGAACGGGCTGTTCCGCTACGCGAAGGCGAAGGGCTACATCACCTTCATTCCCGAGCTGAACCCACTTGAGATCGCCCCGGAGAAGACCCGAAGACCGACCTTCACCGAGAGAGAATGGCGCATCATCACCCGACATATGCGCGAGTGGCTGAAGCTGCTCACAAGCAAGACGGTGCATCACAACCCGGTTCACATCCGAGACCGGGTGATCGCGATCAACTATTTCCTCATCCTCGCGAACACCGGCATCCGCGTCGGGGAAGCTCGAACCCTTCGCTGGAGGGACGTTCGCACCAGCAAGGACGGCTTCACGATCATCGTCGTCAAGGGCAAGACGGGCGAGCGCGAGGTCGTCGCCCAGAAGGGAACGGCGACCTACTTCGATCGCATCAAGCAGTATACGGGCAACCAAGACCTCGTCTTCTGTCATCCCGACGGAGAGCCGATTGGCTCTCTCAAGAAAGCCTTCGCATCGCTCTTGGAGAGCGCGAAGGTGCCGAAGGGCGCTCGAACGATCTACAGCCTCCGACATCTCTACGCGACATTCCGGCTTCAGCACGGAACGAACCCATATCTCCTAGCGAAGAACATGGGAACCAGCGTCGAAATGATCGAGAAGCACTATGGGCATATCATCAACTCCGATATGGCGGAGCAGATCACCAAGCTCAGGTGATAGGCGATTAGTTTGACAGTTACTATGGAATCAGTTTATCTAATAGAACCGTTGAAACGAGAACCAACGGAGATCATCATGCCTGCTCGCAAGAACTTAGCAAAATCCGACGCGATTACGTTCCGCATTGGCGACTCCAATTTTCGGATCCTGACGGGTCAAACGCGCGACTTCCTCTCGGTTCGCCCGAAGAACGGCGAATGGCAGATCATGGATGACGCCGCCACCGAAGCGGTACTCGCCCGCCTGACCGATCAGGTTGCGAGACTCAAGGGCGTCTAACTTCTAGGCAGAGCACTCGCCTCATGGTAGAGAGGATCGGCAGAAACGTCGATCCTCTTTGGTATTCATGATGGCTAAGCCCAAACCCATCGGCACGGTGTTCTTGTCAACCAACACCGTGAACGGAATGTTCTACATCGGAGCGATTGGTCGACCGAGAGCTGACATCAGCCCTAGCGAGTTCGGGATGGGGTCGCGACTCAAAGCCGCCGTCAAAGAGTTCGGCGTCGACGCCTTCATCCGCGAGACCCTTTATGAGGGTCCGGACTATGTCGCCGAGCGGCGGAAGCACCTCGAGACGATGAATGCTGGCGACAATCCCGAATGCTACAATGTGATGAGGACAGCGAACCCCGGCGCTGTCGGACATACGCCAACCAAGAAGCAACGGCAGCGGGTCTCCGCGACCTTCAAGGGCACGAAGCAGCCTACCGATCAGGTGGAGCGGACGAAGCGCTCGAAGGACCCCGCTTTCCGCGAGGACTTCGACAAGGAGGAGTTCGAGGAGTAGATCGGGCGGAGCGGCTTCGCCGCTCCCGCTTCGTTGAGATCACCCCGGAAGCGGAACGGCTGTTCCCTGCGGGTTCTGGATAAGGGAGCATGCACCTTCGGTGCTGCCTTGAAGGTAGTCTGCCTGAGTGGACTACTTTGGAGGACGGCTTCGCCACACATACGAGGTGTCTCACCGAGGATGTGTTACATCCATGCGGCGGTCGGCACCGACGTGGGGTGACCACCCACGGAGGCTGTCCGAGCCGACAGGTCGTAGGTGCGGGGCGCGCCGACGAAACGAAGATGCGGTATGCCGACGCATCTGAGACGCGAGTAGGGTCTTTCCAAAATCTACAATAGAATTTATAATTTTCACGATTTCTCGGATTCTGCCTAGCCATTCCTCCAGTGCAAAGCTCGATGTTGATTTCGTCAGTATTGCACTTTAGCTTTGCATCGGATGCAACTCCTGTAACAATATGAAACAATTGTTGAAGTGCTGGAGTGAAAAATTTCACGGTGACGTTGTTCTGGGCGCTCTCGCAGAGCGCCCAGAACAACGGTTCAGAGAAGCGAATTGTATGCCCTCATGATCTCTTCAGCGCGATCTAATGTCTCGTTGATCGCTTTTGAGTCTTCGTCGAGGGTAGCCGGGTTCTTGAGCAACCAGAACGCCGGGGCGTAGTGGTCAAAAATATCAACTGTGGGAGGCATTACGGCGAACGCTGCCTCTGCTTGCTTAACAAGGCGGACGGTCTCCGGCGCGGCAGCGTGCAGCGTGATAGCGCTCAACGTTAATGCCCCAGATAGGTCGTAACAGCCATTCAGTATGCTTGCATATAATTCAGGGTCGAAGATGTCTTCTATGTCAGCTTCGCCGCGCGAGAGAAAATCTGCAACGGAATAGAAGTGACCAGATTTTAGTACCTGTGACCGCTTCAGATCTTCAATTTTCCGTTTATCTCCGACTGCCTGATCGGAGAGAACCGCGACGTTTAATGTGTTTCCCGCAAATAGGGAAACGAATGGTCTTATCTTGTCGATGCCGCCAGCAGGGCATAGCGTCCAACGAGGATCGAGAGGTGTTCGCTTGCGACGGCGGAGCGCATCGGAGAGTGCGTGGAGGTAGATGATATCCCCGGGACCTTCGACCAGCAGAGTATTTTTGCCCACAAAGAGCGATTGGCTGATGTCGTAGCCTAGCGCCCCTTGCAGCGGAAAAAGGGTATCCGGGTCGCGCGTCAGAATGTCCTGGCGCACCTTGGTTCCGAGCGGTTTCCGCCGAACGCCGCTCGTGTCGACTTGGTCCTCGACAATCCGAATCGACGCAAGGTCATCGGCGGGGACCATGAATGGCGAGTGAGTGGAGTAGATAATCTGATGATGGGGAGAGAGCTTCTCCCTGAAGAACCGCAGCAGGTCCGCTTGCGCTTTCCCGTGAAGAGTCAATCCCGGCTCATCGAGCAGCAGAACCACTGGATGGGACTCGTCCTTGACCTGAGCAAACTTCACTAGGAATGAGAAGAACCAAACGAAGCCGGCTGACCGCTCGGAAAACGGTGTGTCAACGCGATGCAAGTCGTTGTGAATTCGAGCGCGCGCTATTGTGCCAGTGTTCAACGGTGGCGGATCACCGGGGCGCGCAGCCTCGATACGAACGACGACACTCAGGTCGGGATTTTGCGTCCAGTACTCAAGTATTTGATCCGTTATATTATTTGATGCCGCCTGCAAGCGTGCGTCGAATGTTTCGTATGTCGCAACTTTAACGATCTCCTCCATTGATACATTGGAATAATCAAGAAACTCCGTAAAAAGGCGAATCCCCCTATTTAAATCATCCCCAATCGTATTGTTGGCAATTAGCGCTGATGCATTCTCAATCTGTATTGCGCCATCCATTCGATCATAAGAGGAAAAATACATAAACTTGGGGAGCATACTGAGCACAATCTTCTTCGCCTGTGCAGTAACAATTCCATGCTCACTCAAGTGAACTTGAAGCGCTTTGTGCTTTTCAGTGGGCGAGGCGATGTTTTTGAGTTTCTCTATAAGTTTAGATGTGGTGTCGACGCCAAAAAGAACTGACCGCTCGGAAGCGTCCAATTTGAATTTACTATATAAGAATTCAAGCGCATGGTTAAATGATAGCGATATCTCAGTGTCGACCGAATATCCATAATCTCGAAAGATGGTTACCTCATTTGAGGTCAACGTACCTTCACCGATCGCGTATGCGATATCCGCAATCTCCTCGTCGTCAAGCGACCACGTTGTCGTCACCGCCCGAGCGCGATCAGTTTTGTGCCTCTGGTCAAACTGCGCCAGAAAGCGCCTTGGATAGTCGCGCTCCTTGTCGAGGGTCGCAGGGGTTGCAGGATGAGGATTGAGAGCGGCAAGCGCCAAAAGGACGGCACTCTTGCCCGCCTCGTTCTTCCCGACGAGGCAAGTTACCTGACCCACCTCGAAGAGTTCGCTTTCTTCGGCAGATCGGAAGTTTGTGATCTCAACTGTTTTCAGCTTCACGATTTACCTCAACGTGCATCGGATCACGATTGCCCCCAAAATGGGCATCGTCGTCAAGCAAGTTTGACGGTTACCCTTTCAACGCGACACCTGTCCGCCTCCTACCTGCGCCGGCAAGAGGTCTGCCGATCACACCGAACCGCCCCTCCGCTTCGCGATCCGCATGGCTTTACCGGCTTGCCTGCGCCCCTCATAATGCGGCGAATTACGCCTAGGGGAGCTCCATGAAGACGGTCAAGGTTGAACTGGAACATTGCTACGGGATCAAAGCGTTAAAGCACAAATTTGATTTTGGGGGAAATCGCCGAGCGTACGCTGTGTACGCCCCGAATGGGACGATGAAATCTTCCTTCGCTCGCACATTTCAAGACCTAGCGCGGGGAACACAGCCCAGCGATCGCCTCTTCAGGAACCGCAAGACAACTTTCTCTGTGGTTGATGAGGCTGGAGCGGCGATCGAGAAAGACCGCGTTCTCGTGGTGCTTCCATATGACGACGAGTTTGGGCAATCTGAGAAGGTGTGCACCCTTCTGGTGGACGCTGCCCTCCGAAAAAGATACGAGGAAATTCACTCGGAGATTGAGACTGCGGAAAAGCTCCTAATTGAAGCTGTAAAGGCGCGAGCAAAAGTCAAGAAAGCTGACTTGCGAGCCGAAATTTCTTTGGCATTCACGAAAGAGCGGAGCAGCTTGAAGCTCGCCCTAGAGCGCATATCTACCGATATTTTGTCTTCTGAACCACTTCCTCTTGCAAATATTGAGTATGAGCGCGTATTCACAGACGCTCTTGTCGCGGCAATGAAAGCCGGTGATCTGCATAAGGATATATCAGAGTATATTACCAGATACAATCAACTATTGGATGCTTCTATTTTCTTCAAGCGCGGAACTTTCGAATATTACAATGCTGACCAAATTTCATCTAACCTCAAAAAGAACGGATTTTTCGATGCGGGACATACTGCAACCTTGAAATCTGAAACGGAAGACGTTGAAATTAAGACGGAAGCCGATTTGAAGGGGCAGATCGAGAAAGAGCAGGCAGCAATAATCGCTGACGATAAGCTTCGAAAGAAATTTTCTGCGGTTGCAAACAAGCTTGATAAAAATGAAGCGCTAAGAGATTTTAAAAAATATCTCTTGGAGAACATGTTCATTCTACCACATTTGGATAATGTTGAAAAGTTCCGCGATGATGTTCTAATTTCATATATCAAGAGCGAGCAGGCGCTATACGATGACCTGATCTCGAAGTACAAGGCGGCAGCTGCTGAAAAGGAGGCTATCGAGAAGGAAGCCGCCAAGCAAACCACGAAGTGGGAAGCTGCCATTGACATCTTTAATCAGAGATTTCACGTTCCATTTCAGCTGGTTGCCAAGAACAGAATTAAGGTCATGCTTGAAGGTGAGGGCGCTATCCAGTTAGGATTTACCTATTTCGACGGACCGGATTCGATTGAGGTTGACCAAGACAGCCTTTTGGAGTCACTGAGTATGGGCGAAAAGAAAGCGCTCTATATTCTTCATGTGATATTTGAGGTTGAGGCTCGCAGAAACGCCAATCAAGAAACCTTATTTGTCATTGACGACATTGCTGACTCTTTCGACTATCAGAACAAATATGCAATAATTCAGTATCTTAAAGAGATATCTGAAACTCCAATTTTTAAACAGATTATACTAACGCACAATTTTGATTTCCTTCGAACCATTGAGAGTCGATTCGTTACATACTCGTATTGCCTAATGGCGTCCAAGGAGGACGATGGGGTCAAGTTAGCAAAAGCCGTGGGTGGGATTCGGAACATATTCTCGAATGACCTGAGAAAGCACTTTTTCAATGATCAGACGAAGCAGATCGCTGCTATCCCCTTCCTGCGAAATCTGATCGAATTCAGCCTTGGGGACAAGGAGGCAGACTATCTCACATTGACCTCTATGGTTCACTGGAAGCCAGACACTGGCGGGCTCACGGTGGGGCATCTGGACGCAATCTACACGAAAGTATGCGGGATACCCGGTACATCGCCTGATCAGGCAAAGCCGATTGCTGATCTTATCGAGGAAGTTGCTGCGGTATGTTTGGCTGGACAGGCGAACGGTTTGCTTGTGAATAAGGTCGTTCTGGCAATGGCGGCTCGGCTGCAAGCTGAGAAGTACATGGTCGCAAAGATCGCAGACAACGTGTTCTGGGGTGGGATTCAGTCGCTACAGACTCAGGAGTTGCTGACGAAGTTTCGCGAGGTCCACGCCGCAGAGCATGATGCAATCAAGGTTTTGGATCGTGTCGCTCTCATGACCCCGGAGAACATCCATCTGAACTCTTTCATGTATGAGCCAATTATCGATATGGGTGAAGCGCACCTGCGGAGGCTTTACGCGGACGTGAAGCAGCTTGTCTGACGGGGCACTACATCCCCTCGACCACTCCCCGCTTCGCTTCCTCGTTCACCACGATGTACCGTTGCGTCATGGCGAGCGTTGTGTGCCCAGCCAGGTCGCGAACGTCCTGCAGCGATCCGCCATGAGCCGCGATCGTTCGGGCGGCGGTGGTGATGAAGGTCCGCCTACCGGAATGAGAGCTGCAACCCTTCATGTCGAGCAGCCAATACCAGTAGCCGAACTTCTTCACGACGTAGTGCGGGCTGACCGGCTCCCCTCGCCGAGTCCTGATGATGCGACCGCTTGGAGGCGCTGCATGAGACCGCGCGAGGGCAGCCAACGCAGCATCCAACTTTGGATGGATCGGCACCACCCGACCGCCCGTGAATCCTTTGGACGCCGCGTTGGTGAGGTGGATGCAGCCGTCTCGGTTTTGGTTCACCATCTCCCAGCTCAGGTTCGCGATCTCCTTGGCTCGGAAACCCGCATAGACAGACAGGTAAAGGATCGCGAGGTCTCGGACTGAGTCCTGCCGGGTCGTGACAATCCAGCCGGCGACCGTCTCGATCTCCTCGGGAGCGAGCATCCTCGCCTGTTTGGTGAGCGCCATGAAAGCCTCCAATTCCACTTATGGTTGTATAAATGGAATCAGCGGTCATGTATCGGAAATATTGAGTACCAAAGTTATACAACATACCAAAATAACATGGACTGCTGGAAGTCAGCCAAATGTCAATACATATTATCAACGCATTTCATTTCTAACTTAGGAAGCAATAATGGCTATCAGATAGTGCGAGCATCGCCGAACTGATTCGGATTCTCTACCCATTTCGGATGGGAAGCTCGGAGGCAACTTATGCGATGCGGAAATGCGCCATTGACATATTACGAAGTGCTCGGGCGCTGGATCTTCGTCATATAAACCTTTGCCTTGCGGTCGATCCCAACGAGATGCTCAGGACGCTTTTTAAGGATCGTCAATCCGGGCGGAACCGCGATGCTCGCAATAACCTCATGAGAAGTCTCGACGGATGCGCCGTCTATGGCGATTACGGTCTTCTCTTGAGTGATAAAGGTTCCAACGATCACCTGCGAATCAGACGTCACGGCGAAGTATTCAGCGTTGTCGAGCGCGCTTACTGATTCTGGGTCTGTGAAGGCTACCGTTGCTCCAATCGGAACGATGATGCTGCTCATATTATTTCTCCTGTATGAGTGTTTTGGTTGATTTTATACAGATCTAAGTAATCCTATCGGATAGGCTTTGCGCGCATATCAATGCCTTATTGGATAGGTCTTGATCGGATATTTATAAATACAATAAAACAACAAGGAGGTGAATGCGATGGGTTCTATAACTATTGAAGACGAGGTCATTGACAGATCGAGCGGTCCGTTTTCTCGCGAAATAAAATCTTTTCGGAATTTCACGAAGAACGCGAAATTTCGGAAAAACAAGATCAAGAAAGCCTTCATCAATCTCGATATCGAACTGATCTCGCGGCTCATTTCCGCGTCCAAGCAGGAAGAGAGGGGAATGAACGATCTCGTTCGACAAGGTCATTTGCTCACTGAGGGTGATGTGGCTGCCTATCTTCGAGATGACCGCAACATGATCGCGACGAAGGAGCGTGCTCGTCGTCACCGTGAATATGAAGACAAACGTCTCCGCCGCTTTGCCAAGCTGACGCCTGAGCAACAGAAGCGCGAACCGTTCGTCGAGCAGTTGGAGAAAACTCTTGTTCGGAAGTCAATTCAGGACATCGCAAACCGAAGACTCATGATGAGTGAAGCTCGACGCCTTCGCAATTTCCTTGAAGCGGAGATGCGCAAAGATGATTGACGTCAAAGTTGTTCTTGAAGGCGTATCCGACATACAGATCAAGACCCTCGATCATGAGCTGCGCAAGAAGTCTATCCTGTTCTCTCAGGTATATGATCGGATCAAGAGACGCGTCGAATATACTCTCTCCTTTAAGACAGAGGGGCAGAAATATTTACTTCCAACTGCATTCAAGAAGAAGTTGGGGATGACGCGATGAGGTTGACGAGAGAGGAGCGATCGGAACGCTCAAAGCGCGCGTGGGCATCAATGACCGACGAGGAGAGAGCCGAGCGGGGTCGAAAGATCAGCGATGCCAAGAAGCGCTTCTATGCCCAGAACCCGGAATGGGGCGTGGCTCAGAGTGAGCGCATGAAGAGGCACCACGCTGAGCACCCCGAAACAGGAAGGAGCGTCAGCGAGGGCATGAAGCGGTATTGGGCGGCGGTAAACGCCGAGCAGCGCGAACTGCACGTTCAGAAGCTACGGGTGTCAGCCAAGAAGGGTGGCGCACGAACGGCTGAGGTGCGCGCGGCAGCACGAGCCGCGAGGGAGGCTGGCAAGCCTCGGGAACGCGAGCAACGACGGATCGACGGTCGGGTTGATGCAACCGCTGCCGGACGCGCCGCAAAGAACCGATTGAATGGAGAGGTACGGACCCAGATCAAACTCGCCAAGGCTGATCACGCGCGGGAGGTCATCTCGCTCGCTGAGACCGTCAATGACGAGCAGTTCAGGGCGGCGATCAAAGCGCAGAAGCAGCGCGAGATGGAAGGCGAAAAGCGAATTCGAGCGTGGATGATCGCGAATGACATGCTCTAAACGATAGCGTCGGAATATTAGATACAGAAATAAATTCTATTAAAGGAAATTCAATATGACCATATATGATCAAATGGAGCGCGATGATAGTCGGCTTCCGGCTCCATCCGCCGATGAGATCGACGCGTGGGAAGTTCTAATCAAGGATTTCATTTCAAAAGTGCGCGCGATGCCACCTCGAAGTCGCCTCTCTCGTTCTGTGGCTGACTATATGGAGCAGGACCTGCATGCCTCGCTCAATCAGGTGCAGCGTGCGCGTCGCAACGTCACCAAGCGAGGTCCGGCATTCGAGCTTCCGCATGAAGCCTATCCTGACGAATTGAATGCGTGGACATGATGATACACTACACACAACGCGAAATAGATCACGCGATGAACGTCCTGCGGGAAGTCGGATACGTCAAATTCCTCAAGGAAGAGAAGACTAATCGGCGCGGCGGATGGACCAAGGGAAAGCCTCGATCTCCTGAAACCAAAAAGAAGATCTCAGATACCCTTCGCGGTCGCAAGCTCAGTGAAGAAACCAAGAAGCGGATGAGCGAGGCTCAAAAGACACGGGACATTCGCGTCATCCTGAAAATGATGGAGGAAGAAATCCTTCGCATTCGTAAAGCCGCGAAAGGTGATTGGGACGGGGCAAACGCTCGGTATGTTAGCCGACCTGACCACGAATATATCGGCGCGCCAATACGAGGTTAACATCATGAGGATACAGAAAGTCGTTTGTTTCTACATCTCAGATGACGTGACAAGCAGCGAAATGAACCTTTGGCGATCAGCCCTTATGAAAAATGGATTCGCCGTTTGGGCTGATTGCCCGAATGACACTGAGGTTCATATCTTCACCGACAACAGCGGCGTCTATGACGTAATTGCAGATGCGCTCTGGCATTTACACGATGTGATCGATGAAACGGATGTCGTATTTCCGAAAATGATGAAGGTCGTTCGTTACGACCCAGCCAAGTATGAGAGGGAAGATGCCGCATTCGAGATCATTTGAAGGTCGTCGCCGCACGTTCATCAAGCAGGTGCAGGTGCGTGAGCGGCGGGACCGAGTGATCGAACAGCTCGTGATTGTCGAGAAGACGCCAGCTTCCGTTTCATTTGACGACGTAACCAGAGAAGGACACCAACATGATCCTCAAACCTAAATCATCGGTCGATGACCTCGATGCCGAAACGACCGTGTTCGGCGCAACCCTCGTCGGACTGAACGTCCTGAGCGGGTCCGTAACGGTCACGGTAGACGACCCTGTTGCGAATACCGCGGTTGGGCAGATCAGCCTTCCTGCGGGCTTCCACGCGGTCGAGAAGGCAAGCCATCATACCCTCGTGGCGAACACCGCTGGCGTCACGCTGGCTTCTGCGATCGCATTCCGCTAGCGAGCAGGTTCTCCCTGGCATATTCCGCGAACTGAGTTCGGAACTCCCTGATCTCCTCTACGAGCGTGACATACTGCCCTGTCCGTGGAAACACCCTGCCGTTGCCCTTGCCTGCGACCCTGACGGTATCCTCAAGCAGCTCGTGGATGAGGTCGGGCAGTATCAGCGTCAGCCTGTCGTTGATCCGCACGGTGCCCTCCTCCAGGTCGACGTGCTTCCATTTGATGTTGGAAATTTGGAGCTCGGTCAGGAAATCGTATAGGGTTGCGAACAGGAACAGCGCGCTCCGGGCTGGATACTCCCTCATATGATCGTCAGTCACGATGTCTAGGCAAAGTCGTGCGTGCTCAATAGCCATGTTGTAATTCCTCTTTTTTTAAATAAATGCGATCTTCGCCTCGTTGAGAAGCCGCTACACCATGTTAAAATGTTCATATTGTCTCTGATTGTATTTATGTTTTGATTCCATCATTACAAAATGATTGCACAGATACATCATTTTGTCCTTGACAAAATCGCAAACTCGGATATAATTCGATTATATCGATAAAACAGACAGTTTTGGAATCGATTCAATACAACAGCGTGTTGTTATAGATTTTAAAATGAGCGTGAGTTCATCTCACTTCGCGTCGCAGACGCGAAGGTATGCATGTCATTTATCGATAGTTATGATCCAGCGTGAAGGACCTACCGTGTCTTCGCGTAAAGTGGAGAATCGTAATCTGATAAATAGATCGAGCGATCAAGGTCAGGTTCTCTGCATCGATTTTCCTTAGTCATGTCGATGCAGGAGTGTTGTGAATTCCTGATCGAGCTTGCTCAATCCTTCAAGGGTGAGTTGGGGCGACGCCAGAATTGGCGTCGCCCTTTTTGTTTTAAATCAACGTGAACGAGGCAATCGAATGAACGACGAAATTGATCTGCATAAGGCGATTGAACAGGCGATCTCAAAAGAGAAGGCGGTCCAAGATGAACTGAGAAATTTTATCGGTCTTGAAGACGATGAAGAGCTAATTGACGTGACCGATGAGGCGTGCCCCCACGCTGGTTGACCATGACTCTTCCGAGGGTTATCCAAACCACATCGGTCCCGTAGCTCAGCGGATAGAGCGACCGCCTCCTAAGCGGTAGGTCGCAGGTTCAAGTCCTGCCGGGATCGCCATTCGACTTGCTACAAAATGACTACAAGCTACAAATGACGATTCCGAAGCGCAATGGAATCAATGGCTTATACAGAGAAGTCTGATAAGTCATTTACCTCCTAAGCGGTAGGTCGGTGGTTCAAGTCCACCCGGGATCGCCATCCCTGAAAATCGCTTCTGAAATCAAACAAGAATTTCGACCTTTTTGGAAATTCGCCCCCTACGGGTTTCCAGTTCGGGCTTAGCCACCACCCACCGGGGTGGGCTCGAAGGCCCGGCGTGAAACGACCCGGCGGCATCGATGCCCCGGGTCGCTGATCTGCGTGGTGGTTGTTCAGGGGGGGCAGCGGCGGACTTCTAATCCGCCACCCTCCCCGGCTTAGTGCTCGCGATAGCTGAAGCCGAGCCGGCTCATGATGTCGCGCGCATCAGCCGCGAGCGCGTCGGAGAAGATCTCGTACATGCTGAGCTTGTCGACCCAGTTGATGTTCGCCACGATCTTCGCCGCGAAATCCAGCCCCGACGCGCAGGGCACGCCCTGCATTTCATCGGTCACGGCGATGGCCTCTCCCAGTATGTCGAAGCTCTTGTCGTCGTCCTTCTCCGCCGCGTAGCGCGCCATGATCCCGTCCCACTCGCGGAAGAGCTGGAGGTTCTTGCTCTCCCAAGGCGCCAGCGAGGACGCGCCGTCGGGATCGGATGGGGGCCGACGCAGGCCGCTTAGGGCATAGAGCTCGGCCAGCAATGGCGGTTCCAGTCCAAAATCGCCGCCCCGTGTGTCGATGATGACCTTCGCCGCCACGCCACCCGCGGTGAACGTGGGTTGCGCCAGCACATCATCGGACACGGCCATCAGCACATTGAGCGCGCTCTCGTGCTCCTCGTCGCTCATCTCGTCGCAGGCGCCGTCGAGCCGCAGCCATTCGTTCCACCATTCGTGGAAGCGCGTCGGGGTCTCCAGGGCGATGGCCGGCGCCGCGTCCGCCCTCACCATCTGCGCGATGGAGCGGGCGAGCGCGCCGATCGGGCCCTTGATCTCCTCCTGGCTCTCGACGAGGTAGCAGCCGAGCAGGCGCGCGGACTTCGCCCTGCTGCCAGCAAGGGTCGGCGGCGCGTATTCGCAGAGCGCCACGGCGGCGGCGTCGAGCGCCTCGAGGGCATCCTCCGCCGCTCGCATCTCCTCGGCCGTCGCGGGCCGGCCGAGCACGACGAGATCCGCCGCGGTGCTCGCATCGTCGCAGGCCTGCTCCGCCGCGCGGTGCGCCTCGATCAGCGCGAAGGTCCGGTCCGACATGGGGCTCGCCGACGCCTCGGCCTGAGGTGCTGGCCAAGCCGGGTTCCAGGCTTCTTTCCCAGGCACGCCATAGCAGCCGGTCAGCCGTCGCACCTCTTGCCAGAACGGATCGTCCACCGACAGGCAGGAGTGCTCGCCGAAATCGTGGACGACCAGTGCCTTCACGGCGAGGTCCGTCACGCTCACGCTCGGATTCGCAAGGATCGTCTGGTCGATGACATCGATCCGCCGATAGAAGCGCCGCTCGTATTCCTCGTCCTCGTGCGGTCCGTCCGATGCCTCGAAAAGCCTCGCGGCATGGTGGAGATCGTAGAACTCGCGGAGCAAGCCGAGGATCGGCGAGGGACGCGCGGCCGGCACGGTGTCGGCCGGCTTCGAGGTCGGCGGCTCCGGGTCAATGCTGGTGATCCGGTAGGCCGTCGTCACCAGCTGATACGAGAGCGGGCTTCCGCTGGCCATGTAGCCGTCCTCGTCGGCGATCAGGATCTGGAAAGCCAGATCCTCCGCGCTGCCCGGCTCGATCGCCATCGCGGCTTCCTCAATCTCGGCGATGCGATTCCAGAGCTGATCTCCCTCCGGCGTGCCGGTCTCGAACGGGCTCGCGTTGTAGGCTTCGCCGGCCGCGACCCACTGGAGATAGAGCGACCGGAGCGCGCTCACAGGCACCACCTCCTCGGCCGGGGCGCCGACACGCGTACTGCCCTCCTCCGCCTCCAGCGGAACTGCCACGCGTGCTGGAACGATCTGCGGGATGCCCGCGATCTCGGCGATCTGGCGCTCCGTTCCCATCAGCGCGCCGCTCTCGCCGAGGTCGGCGCCATAGAGGCCGATGCCCCGCCAGACCGCGACCTTTCGCGCCATCTCGCGCGCGGTGGACGGCGTCAGCTTGGCCATGCGGGTTTCGATCGCCATGCACTCGTCCTGGCAGACGTCGAGCTCCTCCTGGCTCATCCGCCGTTCCGCCTCGAACTGAAGCTCGAGCCAACGGTCGAAGAGGTCGTCGAACTCGCTTTGGCGCCTCTCCTCCTCGGGCAACGCCAGGGCCATCGAGCCCATGGAGCCGAGAAGGGCGTCGAAGGTGTCGCCGTAGAGATCGAAGTGTCCGCGCTTGCGGCGCTCGGCCATGAACGCGGCCTTCGCCCGGCTTTCCTCGATCGTCCGGGGCACATAAGCGCAGAACGCGAGCTCGGCCTCGAGGAAACGCGCCTCCGCCGCCTCGTGGGTCGCGCCCTCCGACTCGGTCGGCTCGCGGCCGGTCGCGACGGTGTCCATGGTCCGCGACGTGGCGCTGTGAGCCTCATGGGCCGCGTCGTAGTCCCGCATCATCTGGTGGATGTCGGGCGCGGGGAGCGCCGGCGGAATGACCGCGGCGCCGGAAATGAAGGGCTGAGGAGCAAGCACGACTTTCGGGTCAGCCTCACGGCTGATAACATTGGGATTAGCCATCTCTCGATGTCCTGTGTCTCGGGTGTCTGGTTAGGCCTCCGGCTGGCGGGCGTGCCGCCGGAGGCTGCTTCCTCAGAGGAGAGGCCGCTTCAGCAGCCTGGCGATCCGCGCGCGTCCGGCCGGCGTGATCAGCACGCGATTGCCGGCGCGGACCCTGCCATCGGGATACCGCAGCCTGACCGGCTGGTTGACGAGCAGTCCCGCCCGCACCCTGTCAGCGCAGCCTTCCAAGCTGAACTCCTGGCCGTCCGCGTCGAAGCCGTCCTCGTCGACGTCGATGATCTCGGGCATGGCGGTCATGCCACCCTCCCGATCAGCACCCGGCTGGGGATGATCCGCCGCAGGTAGTCGAGCCCCTTCGGGGTGATGAAGGTCGTGGGGCGCGCCACGTCGTCGACGATTTTCGACCGCACCACGAAGAGGCCGCGCTGGATGAACTGCACCCGCGCAACCAACGCCGAGCCCTGATAGAAGAGGTGGTCCTCCTTGAGCCAGTCCACGAACTTGTTCGGCCGGGCCGAGAGCGCGCGGCCGGCGTTCTGGAGGCCGTAGAGCCCGTCCGCGTTCATGAGCTGGTCGAACGCCGCGACCTTCGGCGCCTGCTCGGCGACCTTCGCCTCGGCGATCTGGGTGCGCCGGGCGTAGGAGGTCAGAAGCGGCACAAGCTGCGCTGGGTCGTCGAGGTCGATCGGCGCCGCCGACGCGAGCTTGCCCGTGCGGAAGTCGATGAAGACCTGATGGACCTGGAGTCGGAAGGCCGGGCTGATCCATCCGGCGTAGTCGATCGCCAGGAGCTCGTGAGCGAAGGTGCCGGGCGCGGAGCCGCCGTTCACGGTGCTGGTCGGGGCACTCCTCAGATCTGAGGACTGGTTTTCCAGCTCCGCGATCAGTGCTTGGGTCGCCTCAAGTCGAATCCAGTTCGAGGGCTGCTTGCTTTTCTCGCCGCCGCTGGCGCGATGGAGCGCGTTCAAGTTGAACCGGCCGTGCGCGTCGGTCGTGATCTCGACGCCCGCGATCATGGGCAGTTGGCGCTCGGGCTCGGGCGTGGTATCGAATAGGTCATGCATTTGAGGGGTCCAATGCCTTGGATGTTAGAGGGAGCCGCCTTGCAGGGCGGCTTCGTCGTCTCCGGCGGCGGGGGAGATGCTTGCCGGCTCGGCCCCCGTCGCCATTTTGGTCGCTTCGCGCATGGTCATCACCACGTGCGTATTGATGGACCGACCAAGAGAATCCGCCTGATCCTTGATCCGGTCGCGCAGCGCAGGCGGGATGCGGATCGACATCTGGACCGTGCCTCCCCCCGCCCTGCCTTGGATGTTAGCCACCCTGATGTCTCCTCTGGGACACAATTACCGCAATTACAATTGCGATGATTGCATTGACCTGTCAACGGGAAAATTACAGCAATAGCAAAATGGAGAATCGACAGGCATGGTGCAGCCCCGCGCAGGATCCGGGACCGTACAGATCGCGCTTCGGCTTGCACCGGACCTTCGGGATCGGATTAAGGCGGCGGCGGATCGAAACGGCCGATCAGTGAATTCTGAACTCATCGCGACGTTGGAGGAGCAGTATCCGGCGCCGATGGAAGCCATGAGCGTTTCTGAGATGCTCGATCTGACAGAAGCTGCATTACGCGCGCCACACCACGACCCGTCGAATCCAGAGTTTAGCGCTACGTCGCGGGAGAGGCTTGAGAGAGTACGGGATCAGGTACGGAGGATTGCTTCAACAAATCCCCAAGCTCCATTCTTTCCGCTTCCGTACGGCGTAGTTGCGACAACTACTTTTCCGGCGCGTAACAAGGCGATCTTGTCTGAAGAAAGGCTTTTTCAGGCTCAGGAACATATTTCAGAAATCTTTGCCAATGAGCGGCGACGCTTTCCAGATGAACCTGCCCCCTCCGTAGCGGATGTCTTGAACCTCATCGAAGAAGCCTTGGAAAGCATGCTCTTCGATCCGCGCCATCCACACTATGATGCTGAGAAGCATGAGCTGCTCCTCGACGCCCGCGACCTTCTGACCGAGCGCGCGAAAACAGAGCCAGATGCACCGGCGGTCCGAGAGACTCTACGAGCAAAGCGGATCGCTGCCGAGCGCGCAGCTCAAATGTACGATCCTGATGATCCAGGGGCCGTGCAGAGAGTTTTTGAGAGGGGCCAAAATGCCTTCCGCGAAAACACGAGCCGCGACGACAATCCTTTCCCTTCGGCATCGCCTTTCCACGATTTCTGGGATCAAGGCTGGCAGAAGGAATATGAGGCTAGCTACGGCAAATGAGAGCGCGCGCGCCACTCGCGCCGGGCGAGCCGGAGGGGAAGTGAGCGGCGAGTTCGACGAAACGAAACCGCATGCCTGGCTTCATGGTCGATCGCCCCCGACCGGTATGACGAGGAGTTGGCGGATTGGGTGCCGCTGCACAAGTAGGCCTCGCCGCCGACGCCTCCTGAGGACAGATGGGGAGAGCCGCGCCGCGGCCCGGCGCGCGGCAGCGGTGGCGACGCACGGATGAAGTGGGATCGAGGTAGGCAGGCTGCCTAGTGGATTATTCTACCACGCGCAGTGCAGCAGCCCCAGTCTTTGCCCTCTCTGGCGCTGTCAGGCTCCAGATCAAGCTCTCAAGTTCGGCGAGAGGCAGATCGAGATCGCGCGCGATGTCCTCCTTAGAGATCCGTTCCGACCAAAGGTGCCGCAGGATCTTCCCCCAGACGACGGACGTCTCCCGCTCGATTCCCACCGGCTCGCCGCTTCGGTAACCGCGGCGGGAAAGCTCAATGCAGATCGATTTGTACTGCCAGTCCGATACGAGACGCAGCGAGTGCAACCGGTAGGCGAGCGCCATTGCTGAGACCCGCCAGCGAGCTTTCGCCTGAATAATAGCATCCACGGTGAAGGGGCGCGGCATCTTCGCCCGCACATCGCACTCTGGCATCAGAAACGCTGAAGCGAAGGCATCCGCTTCCCGTTCAGCTGAGCGAACGCCCTTCGGGTCACCATGTCGGTGCATGACAAGGTGTCCGAGTTCGTGCGCCGCATCAAATCTGCTGCTCTCCGCTGTCTTGAAGTTATTAAGGAAGATGTAGGGTCTCTCCCCCTTCCAGAAGGAGAAAGCATTTACTGACGCAGTATTCTCGGAGAGAGAGAACAGTCGGATTCCCTTTGTCTCGAATAGGGCCAAGAGACTTCCGACGGGTTGCTCGCCCAAGCCCCAATGCTGCCGCACGTAAGAAGCCGCGAGGCTCGGGGCGGTTTCGTGAGAGAGATCAAGGAGATCCGGTTGGGGCAGACTGAATCGCGCATCGAGCCAGGCGTCGATCATGAGGCCGAGGGTGCCGGCGGATAAAGCCGCGTCCCGCTCTGCCGCCCTCATCTTTGAGAAGCTTCGGAAGCTGACGGCACCGGCATCAACCTCATCAGGATCATCGCGCGTGAAAAACGACTCCGGATAGCCGACCGCATTTGCGATCTTTGCGACGGTATCCGGCCCCGGCGCGTGATATCCGTGAACCAGCCGGGTAACCGTATCAAAGTCGACGCCTGCCTTCTCGGCGAGCGCCTTGGCCGTCATTCCTGCCCGCATGCGGGCAAGGGCCAGTCTCCTCCCATTGAACATTCTGTGCCTATTTGCGGACGATCTGCGGATCGAACCCGTCTGCGATGCCGTCAGTGAGATCTACCGGCTTGAACGTTTCGTCGTCGTCGCCCTTCGTAAGGAAAATCCGCTCGATCGCGCTGGTGAAGGTGCGGCGCGCGATAACCGGACGAGTGAGTTCCGCAGCGCCCTTCTGATCGACCATGAGATAGAACAGCGCCCACTCGCCAGTCGGTTCCGGCGCGAACGACTTCAGATCGTCAAACAGTGAGGGGCCGCTCGCCCGCTCTGCGCCGGCGCCCTTATCCGACCTCGGCTTCGGGTGGTCCAAGCCGGTGGCCTGATCCACGTTGCAGAACGTCAGCTTGACCTTCAGCCTATCGTTCCTGATCGACTCAATCCCATCGCTGCGGTCGAGAACCCAATCGGGCCCGATGAACTCGCGGCGGATCGCAGCAACGCCATGATGATAGGAGAAGGTGCCAGCCGAGTTGGCGGGGTGGAATTCGGTCGCATTGCGACGCTCCACTTGGGAGATGCTCACCACCCGGAGCAGACCATCGAGCGTCAGGGAGAGTCCGGTCAGACGCCGGCTCACATCCCAAGGTAGCTCGATGACTTTCGTTTCGACGTGTTCAAGCACCGCGGAAACTCCTTGCGGATTTTTCATGCCAACATGTTGGTCCAAAAAATCCGCAAGGTCAAGCGATGTAGAAAAAGGCTGCCTAAGTGTTTGGCGCGCCGCAGCCCCAATGTAGCGCGCCCTAGACGTTGCGCCATCCCGCCCACTCATCCTACCAAGGAAGGACAAGGAGTGAGCGCTCCGTCCGGCGCGGCGCGGCCCAGCGAAAGGGAGGAGCCCGAGGGGGAGTGAGGGAGGGGGCGGACAAAATCCATGAAAGCATCAAGCAAAACGCGGCAATGCTTACCCAGACTGCTCAGCACGACGCTCCAGAGAATCCTGCAGAGCATTCCTCTCCACAAGAAAATCCGACGTAGCTTTCCAAAATGGAGATAGAGAATTAACGTCATGCGCTTTTTCAGTAGCAATTTTCACGCTCTGAAGCGCTTTCCGATAAGCTTTTACAGCCCCTTCATCACCAATGACTCGTCTGGAAACATCCACTGCAGCATCTTGAGCGACGATATTTTCTATCAATCTTTGGCGCTGTACATCCACATCCGCAGATCCATCCAGCAATGACGACACGAAAGCGGCTGCGTACGTTTGGAAATCAACTGACTGTGCCTGGAGTTGATTAGCGCGAGAATACAATTTCTCTGCCGCCTCGTCGGCGATCTCCTGCTGCCGTTCCTGTTGAGACGCAAAATGGTCGTAGACCATCGGAGCTCCCAACACGAAAATACCCCCTACGATGAGCCATATGCGCGGAGTCTCCGTAGCTAGAAAGAATCGCTTTATCCATCCCCACATCACTGCTTCCCCCCATCGTCATGTTCGGGTTCAGGCACCCGGGCCTTGGCGGGATCAACCGTTTCAACCGTGGTTATCGACTTAAGCCCTTCGTTCTCATTCGCTTTCCGGGCTGCTTGGCACATTTGCTGCCATCGCTCAAAGCCAAGGATGACAAGGGATTGCCTAACAGAGTCTTCGATGCCAACTTCGCAAGGATTATACGCCGTCGACTCCGAGTTGACCACTTCCACCTGTTCTGGCCCTTCCGCAGCGAACGGCTGTGCATCCGGAACTAGCGCGAGGGCAAAAAGAATCGAGATAACGGCGGGGATAGTCGCAAGCCCCCGCAACGTCGTGTAGCCTGGGGAATGGATGCTCGCCTCCTGTTCCGGGACGTGCTGATCATTCTCCGGAACACTCGCGGCAATGTCATAAATACTTGAATTGGCTGGAAGTGCCGGCTTGCCAACCTCGCTCGCGCTCATGGCGGCAACGACTGCCATCGCAAAAGCGTTGAAATGGTAGCTTTCGGCGGCGCTGAACTTCGCTCCGGTAGTAGTAAAACGAGCTAGAAACTCATTGCCTAGAACAATATTCTTGTATGCCGCACCAATACTTCTTTGAAAGATCTTAGCGCGCATTGCAACAAGCACGTTTTGCGTTCTCAGTGACAGTATGGCGCCGGCTTCAAGTTCCTGCTCGTCGACCTGGGCGAGCCACTTGACGCGGCGCACCACATAACGACCCGCCTCAATGTTTGGGGGCGCGCCTCGTGTCCAACGTTCGGCAGGACCAATAATTTCACCAATAAGTGATTTCGTTCGGACCCACTCTTCTCCATCTTTGATGATCCCGGGGCTGGGAATGACGATGAGAGTTCCTGCAGGCGCTAGATAGAGTGTATTGAGCCAACCTAGGGAGAGCTCGCGCTTTTTCGACCACCGGACGCTCCCCATGTCCTTGGCATCAACTTCGGCCAGATCCGCGCGGATGTTATTGCTGTCGGCATAGACGATCGACTGCTTCAGCTCAGACCGGCAAATTGCCTCGAGCGTATCTCGATCCTTCGAATATCCTGCTGGGCTCGGGAGCGGAATCCCTGGGTTGTCCAAAAAGACAACGGAATGATCCCGCATTGTTGTGTAGTAGCGATATGCTTTCCCAGGAAAAAGGCGGTAGGCCAAGTCCGTTTCGTCGAAAACCCTGGTTTTGATATCAACAACGATACTCAATGCCATCCCCATAGAAAATGGCGGAAGCTAACCGCTACGATACGCCGAGTCTAGGACAACGCTCGGCCTAAAGTTTGCGTACGCGGAGGTAGGCGCAAGGCCCCGCCTCCGCACTCCCACCCCTTTCGATGTGAATGAAGCGCTCCGCCTGCACCCTTACCCCCTCCCCCGCGCCTCTCGCCCATCGCTCCGCCCGGAATGCTCGCCGACGCCCAACCTCGGTGGAGCCTGACTCCCCGAACAGTGCGCGAGGCACCTGCTCAGGTGGATGTCTCGGACGTTCGGTAAGCTGAGCCCAGACCGCCTCTGGCCATCCGTCCTCGCCCTGGCTTAACTGGACTGCCATTGTCTGCCGATCGTCAGGGCTCGGCTTAATTCAATGTCAGGGGGGCGGACCTTAATGAAGAATTTGCTTTCGATTTTCTTGATCGCTTTCGTCGCTTACGCGTCGCTGCAGGCGCTCCGTCTGCATGTCGGGATAGTCGGGTCTCGACGGCGGCTTCTGATTGGTGCGATCGCGGCGATTGCCTGCCTTACCATCGTCGGCGTCATGAATCAGAGCCAGACCACCGAAGCGGTGGACCGGGCCAGCTTGATCGCTCCGCATACGCATCACGCGACCGGCGGGTCCGGCCACTCCAACGCTGCCGGGGAACCCTGCTGAGCAGAGGTATCCAGTGGACGACCTTTCGGCCACGGATTCAGGCCCGCGATCCGCGACCCTAGAGCGAACGGGCGCGGGCTGCGGAGACGAGCGGAAGGGCCGAGTGAAGGAGCAATCTAAAAGAGAGCATGACGACAAAAGTTCCCGCAAAAGAATAGGCCGGAAGGAAAACCCGCCGGCCCAAGTTTAACAGGGAGATAGATCCACAAATTGGTGGATCGCTGTGCGCGGTACCATCTGGAAGGCGCCGCGAAGAGGGTGACTTTCGTCGGCGCGTCAAAATATTAAGAATCTATTGACTTTTTATGCGCGCATGGCGAAACACCAGCAACCAACTCACCC
>JAMHVU010000095.1:0-577433 GCA_035911355.1 Sphingobium sp. | reverse complement strand
CGCAAATCCCGGAACAAGGCCGTCAAACACGACAAGCGCCGCTACAAACGGCGCAACCGCATCGAGATCATGTTCGGCCGCCTCAAGGACTGGCGACGGGTCGCGACGCGCTACGACCGATGCCCCAACGCCTTCTTCTCGGCCATCGCCCTCGCCGCCACCGTGATCTTCTGGCTTTAATCAGTGAGTCCTGAGCCTAGGCGGACGATTTGATAAGTGGGGCCTTCTGGATTACGTTTGTGGGTGGTTTGTAAAGGCAGCAAATTATTCTCAATTTACTACATGTAAATTTGCTTTCGTTGCAACGAACAGCGTCGCCCAAGGGCAGCACGTTTCGAATTTCTGGAAACCTATTTTTGACGATGGGATTCGCTTCTCTTTTGCCGTTCGGTCGTTCAAGTGGTCAAATTTGGCCAAGAACGATGCGGGTGTCACGGTAGTAATAATTGGTGGAGATCGATCAACGGGTAACGCCACGTTGATCGATGGCGATACGAAAATTCAAACTTCAAACATTAATGCCTATCTCCTTCCACAACCAAACTACTGGATTTCCGCTCGAAGCAAGCCGATTGCCGATGTGCAGCCGATGGTCAAAGGTAACTACTATGGCCTCTCGGACCACCTCCTTCTTGATCAAGAATCGAAAGACAGGCTGATATCGGAGGGCATACCTCAGAATCTCATAAAGAGATTTTATGGCTCGACCGAAGTGATCAACGCAAAGCCGAGGTATTGCCTTTGGTTTGAGACAGAACCAGACTCAAAGGTTCTTCAGTTATCCGACATAAAAAATCGAATGGAGGAGGGTGTTGCGAACAGAAGCGCCTCTAAAGATGCCATTTCAAATGGCATGGTGAAACGCCCGCACCAATTTCGTGAAATGAATTACGGTCGCAATTCTACGTTCGCGATTCCTGTAGTGTCGTCAGAAAATAGGGATGTTCTTCCTATTGACCTCCTTGGAGACGACGCAGTTCTGTCTAACAAGTGCTTTGCCTTGTTTGACGCTCATCTCTGGAACATGGCGCTGATTGCATCACGCTTACATTGGGTGTGGATCGGCACGGTATGCGTGCGGATGCGCACAGACTTTTCCTATTCCAACACACTGGGCTGGAACACCTTTCCGGTGCCGACGCTGACTGAGAAAAACAGAGACGATCTAACGCGATCCGCTGAAGGCATCCTCTTGGCAAGAGAGGCGCATTTTCCTGCGACCATCGCCGACCTATACAATCCTGAGAAGATGCCCGCTGATTTGCGTGAGGCGCATGAGCGTAACGACGAAGTGCTGGAACGCATCTATATCGGGCGGCGATTCAGGAATGATACCGAGCGGCTCGAAAAACTGTTCGAACTTTACACCAAGATGACCGCAGGATCAGGCGCGGCCAAGAAGAAGGCGGGGGCACGCGCATGACCATCGACAAAAAGAATGTTCCATCCGTTTCCGTGACCTACGCCCGCAACGGCGGCTCCACGAAATCCAATGCGCTCGGGATGCGCGCGATGCAGGAGCGCGCGTTCGAGAAGCGCGGAGAGCCTTACCTTCTCATCAAGTCGCCGCCGGCGTCGGGCAAGAGCCGCGCGCTCATGTTCATCGCGCTCGACAAGCTCGCCAATCAGGGATTGAAACAGGCGATCATCGTCGTGCCGGAAAAATCCATCGGCTCCAGCTTCGCCGACGAGCCGCTGAGCAAATTCGGATTCTGGGCTGACTGGACCGTCGCGCCGAAGTGGAATCTCTGCAACGCACCCGGTGAGGATGGCGGCAAGGTCAACAGCGTGGGCAGTTTCCTTGCCAGCGATGACAAGGTTCTCGTCTGCACACACGCGACATTCCGTTTTGCCGTTGAGCGTTTCGGCGTCGAGGCGTTCGATGGCCGCTTGATCGCGGTGGACGAGTTCCACCACGTCTCCGCCAACCCTGATAATGTGCTGGGCAAGCACCTTGGCGAGTTCATCGCGCGCGACAAGGTGCATATCGTCGCCATGACGGGCAGCTATTTTCGGGGCGATGCCGAAGCCGTGCTGGCGCCGACCGACGAGGCGAAGTTCGATACGGTCACCTACACTTATTACGAGCAGCTCAACGGCTATGAGTATCTCAAGCAGCTCGACATCGGTTATTTCTTCTATTCCGGCTCCTACACCGACGACATTCTCGAAGTTCTGAATCCCGCCGAGAAAACCATCATCCACATTCCCAACGTCAATTCGCGCGAGAGCACGAAGGACAAGATCAAGGAGGTGGAGCACATCATCACCGAGCTGGGCGAGTGGGAAGGTGCCGATCCTGTCACGGGCTTCCAGATCGTCACGACACCCGATGGGAAAAAGCTGCGCATCGCCGATCTTGTCGATGACGACCCGTCGAAGCGCGACCGCGTTTCCGCCGCGCTGAAAGACCCCGCGCAGAAAAATAATCGCGATCATGTGGACATCATCATCGCGCTCGGCATGGCGAAAGAGGGCTTTGACTGGATTTGGTGCGAACACGCATTGACCGTTGGCTATCGCGCCAGCCTCACAGAGATCGTGCAGATCATCGGCCGCGCCACCCGTGACGCACCGGGCAAGACCCGCGCACGGTTCACGAACCTGATCGCCGAGCCAGACGCATCCGAGTCTGCTGTGACCGAGGCGATCAACGACACGCTCAAAGCCATCGCCGCGAGCCTGTTGATGGAACAGGTGCTCGCCCCGCGCTTCAACTTCACGCCCAAGAATCCGCAGAACGGCCCGCAACCTGGTTTCGATTATGGTGACGAGGGCTATCAGCCTGACAAGTGCAATGTCGGCTTCAATGAGCAGACGGGTCAATTCCAGATCGAGATCAAGGGTCTGACCGAACCCAAGAGCAAGGAAGCGGCGCGCATCTGCAAGGAGGATTTGAACGAGGTGATCGCGACCTTCGTTCAGGACAAGCCGTCGATCGAGCGCGGCCTCTTCGATGAAGAGATGGTTCCCGAAGAGCTGACCCAGCTTCGCCTCGGCAAGATCATCAAGGACAAATATCCCGAACTGGACGAAGAGGATCAGGAGGCCGTGCGCCAGCACGCCATTGCCGCCCTCAATCTCACCCAGCAGGCCGCGCGCATTGCGCTTGGCGACGATAAAAAGGACGATGCGGAGCCGAGCCTGAACACGGCGCTGATCGACGGTGTGCGCAAGTTCGCGATGGACGTGCGCGAACTCGACATCGACCTGATCGACCGGATCAATCCGTTTCAGGAAGCCTATGCCATTCTCGCCAAGACCATGAGCGAGGAAAGTCTGAAACAGGTCGCCGCCGCCATCGCCAGCAAGCGCACCAGCCTGTCGCCCGACGATGCGAAAGAGCTTGCCGTGCGGGCCGCGCGCTTCATCAAGGAGCGTGAGCGTCCGCCGTCGATTACATCGTCCGATGCGTGGGAACGGCGATTGGCCGAAGGCGCAGCCGCATTCATGCGCTTCAAGAAAGAGGGCCGCTATGACGGATGACCTCGACCTTGATGCCCTAGCCGATGTGCTTTCCGACTTCGCCGCGCCCGAGAAAAAGGTCGGGCGCGGGCCACGCGAGGAACGCATCATCGCTGGATTTGAGGAGATCCAGCGATTTGTCGAGAAGCACGGACACGCGCCGCGCCACGGCGAGAGCCGAGACATCTTCGAGCGCCTCTATGCCACACGCCTTGATCGGCTGCGCGCACAAGAAGATTGCCGGACGTTGCTTGAATCCTTGGATCATCAGGGATTGCTCGCGGGCGGAGAAACACCCGCTCCCATATCCGATGACGATATGGACACCGACGCGCTTCTTGCCGAGCTTGAGGGCGCGATAGGCTCGTCGGACATTGCCGATCTTCGCCATGTGCGCACGGCGGAGGAAAAGCGCGCCGCCGAGGAAATCGCCAATCGCGAAAAATGCGAAGACTTCGAGACGTTCAAGCCGCTGTTCGAGCAGGTGCAGCGCGATCTTGAAGGTGGGATCAGGAAATCGCGCGAGTTCGAGCTGAAAGCTGAAATCCGCCCCGGCGCATGGTTCATTGTCGGTGGTCAGAAAGCCTATGTCGCCGACATGGACGAGATATTCGTCAACGCGCAGGGGCGCACCGATGCCCGCTTGCGCGTGGTGTTCGACAACGGAACCGAGAGCAATATGCTCATGCGCTCGCTACAGCGGGCATTGCATAAGGACGAGGCGGGCCGTCGCATCTCTGATCCCGAGGCGGGGCCGCTGTTTGTGCGCGAGGAGGCTTCGCCGTTCACGGGGCAGCTTGATGACGATGACTCCGCCAGCGGCACGATCTACGTGTTGCGCAGTAAGTCCGATCATCCTGTAGTCGCGGCAAACCGCGACGTGCTTCACAAGATCGGCGTGACGGGCGGTGACGTGCGGCGCCGCATCGCGAACGCCAAACTCGATCCTACCTTCTTGATGGCCGAGGCGGAAATCGTCGCTACCTATACGCTCTACAACATCAATCGCACCAAGCTCGAGAATCTGATCCACCGCATATTCGATCCCGCGCGGCTCGACATCGAAATCAAGGATCGCTTCGGCAATCCCGTAATCCCGCGCGAATGGTTCCTTGTGCCGCGCTTCGTCGTCGATGACGCCGTGGAGCGGATAAAGGACGGCACGATCACCGAATATACCTATGATCCAAAATCTGCGCGGCTGGTCCATAGCGGAGCAGGCAAATCCAATCCGGAGGTGTCCGTTGGTTGACATCCCGCCGGACATCATCGCTGCGATCCATTCCGCCGCCAAGAAGGAGTGGGCAGGCGACCGCGACATGCAAGAATACTATGTCGAGGCCGAAACCAATGGGTATCTCGCTATCGCTGAGCTTGATTTCGGCCACGCAACCGAGGTCAGGGATCAGATTCTCGCTTGGGCCGATGATTACAGCGAGCTGTGGGAGGATCGGGCCACGTTCGTCGAGGAAGAAATCGAAGCCTATGCCGAGCTACGCGAAAGTCCGGAGGACATTCCCGCCGACCTTTTCAACGAATTGAAGCTGAAGGCTGCTGCTGAACACGATTGGTATTCATCGCAGCGCGACGATGTGGACGGACGTGTCCGGCATTTTCGCTATGTGCGCGATACCCGCGCCAAGATCGCGCCGATCCGTGATTTGCTGACCCGCATGGAAGCGATCATCGGCGATGAATGCTACAACGACAACATCCAGAACTACAGCTCATGGGGCGTCTGGGAGGGCGAAGGTCGATCCTTCCGCTATCCCGTGACGATCTTGCGGAATGGTGGAGCCGAGAAGCGCCGCTCTCGCTTTGACGATTTACAGGCTGAGGAATTGGTCACCGGTCATTATCGCTTCGGGGCGAATGAACTCAGCATCTACCGCGCTTTGGTCAAAATTATCGACATGCTTGAAACGGACTATGGACTTGAGGTTCCGCGATAATCGGATCGGTTCAATGCGGTCGCCCGTAACCATATGAAATTTGGTGGCTTGATGGATTTAGGACAAGGGTTCCCGGAATGGACAGAGCTAGGGCAGGATAGCGGCCTAGACCCGCTCGGTATGCAGCGGCCAATCGAAGTCATCTATCAATCGATTGTGCCGGGGATCAGTACGATCACGCTACGCTATCGCTATTATTCGTTCTTTCCCTTTATTCTTAAACATTATGAAGAGAATATCCGGCATCCCGATCCTGACGAGTTTCGGAAGTTTCAGCGCCGTTGCGAAGCACTCTTCGCGCTCATCTGCACCTATGGCGAGCCGGAGTTGGGCATTACGGGTTCCGACTGGGCAGGACGGACGCTGAATGAGGCGCGAGCGCAATCAGGCGATGCAATTATCGATTTCAGCGTTGGTGCCGATCCGAATGCCGATGAGAGCCTGCGCTATCTTCGAAACAAGGGTGGCGCGTTCGGGGCGATCTATTCCACACAGATGGCGGAGATGGGGCTGATCCATTTCCCAAGTGCGGGCGACCCGAATCCCAATCCCGTGTGTTCCGATCTTGCGCTAAAGCTCGCTGATGCCTTTGCACGAGAATTGGGTTCGACAGCGGGCGAGTTTTTTGACGTGGTGGCGGCAGGCAAGATCGCCATGTCATCGCTGCAATCCTTCGAGGCGATGAAGCCCAACCAGCTTCGTGATGGCAGCGATGAGCATATTCTGCTGACCGATATCCTGCTCGGCAAATCCGATGCGCGCAGCGGAACAGACCTGATGCGACGAAGCACGCTTCAGATGCTTCTCGATGTGACCGCGACATCGCGCTCGATCCCACGCGCCGAAGAGGTGAAGTGGCACTGGTTTGAGAATGTGCCGGAATTGAAGGGCGGCAGCGCGAGCGAGGTTGCGCATCTCTGGTTTCTGTATCAGGCCTGCGATCTCATGCGCCTTGCCTATGAGGCGATCCTCGCCGCCGCGCTGTCACAGCTTGAAGCTGCGCCGCGTCGGCGCATGTCGCTTGCCGATGTCGTCGCTGAACTGATCGGCTTTGCAGAGGTTGCGGACGATCAAACGTGGGAAGATTTCTCGCTCGGTTTTGGCGATGGCGCGGAAGTCGCGCGCGAACATGCTGACGCCATGCTCGATGCCATGAATGAAGGCGACACCGCAGAGCAGGTTCGCCTTGCCGCGTCCCTCATCGCCATTCTGTATGTCAGGGCAGCGGATGCAACCAACCTGATCGACGCGGCTTTGAGCGGCGCGGATTATTTCCAATCGCTCCGCACCGAAGTTCAGTTTCTTGATCGAGCACGTTCCGCGCCTGCGAGCCGCGTGATCGCGGACGTGATCCGCGAGCGTGTTTTGAAGCGGCATCTCTGGGTGGCATCGCGCAAGTTTCGTAATCAGAAAGCCTACACCTTCCACATGGAACCCGAGGAAGGGCAGCTCCGCTACCGAAGCCACTTCCGCATTTCGCCAAGCAGCCCGCGTCTCGATCAGGCGCTTCGGTTCCTGCGCGACATCAGGTTGATCGATGAGGGCGGCATCACGGAACGCGGCCGCGGGGAAATGGCGACCGCATGAAGTATTTTGAAGCGTTTGGGGAAGGCGGCTTCCATTCGGCGTTCATGACGACCTATGCGTTTGGATCGCTCGCCTTTGAGGATATCCCATTTCCAAAGCTGCGCGGTGCTGGATGTCGCAACATCACGGTGCTGGCCGACCGAGGAATGGTCAATCAGGCTTTCTCCGAGTTCGGCCCGCCGCGATTTGCCGGAACCAGCTATCATCTCGCGAAGGTTGATGCGCCAGGTGCGTTCCACCCAAAGATCACGATGCTGATTGGTGAGACGAAAGGCCGTTTGATCGTCGGCTCCGCAAACCTCACCGCTCTCGGTTTAGGCGGTAACAAGGAACAACTCGCCAGCATCTCATATTCGGCAGATGCGCCCGAGAATGCGAAATTCTTCATCGGGGCGCTCGCCTATCTTCGCCGATATGTGCCGCAGGATGACCAGTGGTTTCCGGTGAGTCTTCAGCGCGCCATGCGTTCCGCGCCGTGGCTGCAGGATGATGGTTTCGATCCGGCGTTCGACGTGAGCGGCGAGGCCGATCTCAATCTGCTCTTTGATCGTCCAGAGATCGGTTTTCTCGATCAGATTGCCGCATCAATCGGTAATGATCCGATTGAACGCCTTGTCGTCGTATCGCCCTATTGGGATGTCCGGCTCGAAGGCTTGGCGCGCCTTCGTGCCACGCTCGGCAATCCCGTCACCGACATATTGATCGAGAGCGAAGCCAATGGATTTCCATGGAGCGCGCTTTCCGGATTCTCGGACACGAGTTTGTTCGATGTCACCTCGCACGCTGAAAGCCGATTCCTCCACGCAAAGCTCATCATCGCTCACGGCGAACGCTGGGATCATGTCATCTCCGGCAGCATGAATTGCACGTTTCCGGCTTTGATGGGGCCAGCCATGCACGGAAATGCGGAGGCCGGAATCTACAAGCGGGTTCCGCGCGGCACAGCCTTGGAAGCGTTGGGACTGGACGAGTATGAGGATGCTCGCGTTGAGGGCGAACAACTCGCGGAGCTTCAGCACACCTTTGAAGAAGCCAAAAGTGCGGAGCCGACCGTCGATGGCGGCACGCTGATCTTGCAGGGGGGTAATTTGTCGTGGACTGCTCCAGCATCGTCGCCGGCGGCATCGGCAACGATCCAGCTTTATGATCGCGACGGGCTTGCGCTCGCGCAGATGGAAGCGCGCGGTCGCACGGCGAACTATGCTGTTTTGCCCGACGCGCAGCGCCCCAAATATGGCATCGTGACATTCACGGACGAAACCACCTCCGCGCCCGTGCAGATCGTCGATCTTGATTATCTTGCCGTCACGACCTTGCCCGCGCAGCGCGGGCGTAAACGACGGCTCATGGATACACTGGTGGAATCCATCCACGAGGATTTGGTTCTGATCGAAACGCTCAATCAGCTCGAAGCCTTAGAGGAAGAGGATCGTGCAAATCGGCCCGATCAGACCCCGCGCGCCAAACCGCAAGTTGCCGACGCAGCGCCGCCCACCTATGACGTTCTCTCCTATGACGATTTCATCCGCGCACGCACACATGCGAACGCGCAGGGAAAATCCTTCGGCCTCTATCTGAATAGTCGCAACGATAGCGCCGCGAGTTTGATGAGCGCCTGCCTCAATCAGATGATCGGCTTGGTCGGCCCCGATCTTCGCGGAATGGAAGATGAGGATGTCGACGCGCTAGGCGCAATAGATTTCCGCACAACCGAACCGCAATCCGTCGATGATGCTGGAAGTGGTGAAACGCGCCCCGGCACAGTGCCGCAAAGCAGATCGCTCTCCGCGCAAAGTCGCGCGACCGCCAAGAAGTTTCAGGAAGCAGTTACTGCGTTTGAAACTCGCTGCAAGGTGCTCGCGGACAAGAGCATCACGACATCCGAAATGGTCAGACTGCGCGCACTGATCCAGATCATTCTCAGCCACGCACAACCGGTGACAGGCTCATTCTCTGCTTCGCAAGTTTTGCCCGTTTATACGGCGGAAGGTCACGATTGGCCGCGCCTGATTGGGCGACTGTTGCTTCAGCATTTTGGCGCAGCGAGAGCGTTGCAGAATCTCACCGTCGAGCAAGATGAATCAGAACAGCAGCGCGTCATCGAATATCTTGCGCTCTCTAACTGGGCAGCGAAAGCTGCCCACGGAGCCGTGCTCTCAAACAAGAAGGCGGCAACGCTTCGCGCTCCGCTGGAACGGTTGATCGTCGGGCTTTCCGCGCAAACGCAGACCATCTTGTCGATTGTCGAAAGTGATCGTGCGTATTTCGATGACATCACCGCCAAGCTCGATGAGCGGTTTGGTGATCGGTTGGGGCTTTGAAGCAAGGCCCATGCTTAGATGAGCAGCCGAACGATTGAACTCTTACTCAGCCAGCAGTGCGCACAGCGAGTGGAAGGCTTTGGCACAACGATGCTCGCGATGGCCCAATTTGTTCGATGACCCACGGAATGTGCTGGTCGTGGACGCGCATCCGGGCGAGAGTCAGGGCATTGAAAATCGCATCCCCCAGCACGTCATGCTCGAATGCCGCAACAACATTGGCATGTGAAAGAATATCGACGGTGGTCCCAGTTTGCACCGATGGGAAGCGCTCCTGACAAATCGTGAGGCCCTTCTTCTCATCGATGATAGGAATTCCGCCGTGAGCTACCGCCCAAGCGATGGTCGCTGCTTCTCCATCATCGAGAGTGGCGGAACCGCGACCGCAAACCAGTGCAAGAAAATTGCCTTCGGATTCAGGTGAAAGCGATGCTTTTTCGAGCCGCCCCGATTGGAACAGCGCCTCCACCATGTCCGCATCGGTTCGTCCCTTTATGCGCCCAGCTTCCAGCTCTCCCGAAACCACATCAAGAATTACGACAGGATTTGGGATCGCATCGAGGATGGACGCGCACTTGCCGGTCGCATTCAGATTGATGGCGACGCTTGCATCCAGAACGAGAGGTGACGACCGATCAAACAAGCAACTTGGGAGCCCCATCGGCCTCGCTCCCTTCATCGCCTAGCCCATCAAGCAAGGCGCGCAACTCCAATCGATCAAGACGAAGCATTCGTGCGAGCTGGCCTTCGCTCAAAAGACCACGCCGCCAGACTTCTTCCGCCATCATACTCATGCGCAGCGAGATCGGGCGATCAGCATCATCCTTATGCTCATCTTTTGGCAAAGCGCCAAGCACTTGGATCACCTGTTCATTAGTGATTCCACCATTCTCAACAAACCAATCCCAGCTATCGCGCTTTATCAGACCCAGCTCTTCGAGACGCCGGACCAACGCTTCACGCGACACTCCAAAATAATTTGCAAGCACAATGATATGGCGGCGGCTCAGCGATGATGCGCCCGCCGTCACATCCTGAAACTTCTGCTTCACAGCGCGGGCGGGCATCAAAAACGCCCTGCCGAACGCATTCGCATATCTCTCTTCGCGGGCCGTTTCCAACGTGGCATCATCAAGCACGTCGGCTGATTTCCTCGTGGACATGAAATGCCCCGTCTCGTGTCCAGCGGTGTTTGCCCGACGGTCACGCGGATGATTTGCATTGAGCAAAATGCATGGGCCGACAGCATCATCGAACGCAAACAGGCCCGAAATGCTTGGCGGGAGTCTACGCACATAGACGCGCGCACCAAGTTGCAGCTCTAACAGGCTCACAATGTCGTTGATCGGATTCAAGCCAAGACCCAGCCATTGCCGAAGTTCAAGTGCGTCCAGTTCAGCTTGCTGGCGGACATTGCCCGGCAGGATCGGGGTTTCAGGCGGATAGGTGGCTGCTCTGGATATCCCGAGCAATTGCTCCAACTCGACTTCTGCGCGCACAAGATCATTGAGCAGCGTTACCGCATGGTCAACGCTTTCATCCTCGGATTCCGTTACCTTACGAAATTGCGGAAGAAGATTGATCTGAATGGGCTCTTGCCGAAGCAACTCGTTGATCGTGATGCGATAGATGCCGGTCAGCGTTCGCAGTTCATCAAGACGGACGCGACGCTGACCTTTTTCGATGGCCACAAGCGTCGTGCGCGACATTCCAGCTTCGCTAGCAGCGACTGCTTGCGTCATTTTTACATCTTCGCGCGCGAGCCGAAGCCGTTCACCCATATCTTCGGTTGGGAATGATTCCAGAATCGTACTCATGACACGCTGGCCACCCACTGCCGGATGAATGAGTGAGGTCCGAGGGATTCTACAAAAGCGTGCCATTCGTCGCGATGGCGGCGAAGGAGGGCGTTCAGTTTCATTTCTGCATCTTCGTTCGAGAGGCCTAGCGGCTGCGCAATCTGCGCCGAGTGCCGCTTGATCAATGATTCATGTCGAGGCGAATCCACCAGACCCGCAAGGTCATCCATGTGCATGACGCCTGCGATTGCATACTCCCTCAGTGCGGGAGTTATCTTTGTAAATCCCGGAGCCACGCCAGTTTCAAACGTCGTTGCACCAAGATTTTCCCACACATAGCGATCAGTGGGTTCGGTCAGGCCAGCGGCATGGACGCTCAGCCTGCGAAGCATACATGCCGCGCAAATCCCGCACTGCCGCCTATGCCCATCAACAGGCACATGGCGATTCTGTTGCCAGCATGAGATGGTTTCGTTCCAATCATCGCGCTCGGCTGAATCCGTGACAAACGCTTTGAGCGTTTCACCTTTAGTAAACCACAAACGCGGGAAGCTATAGGACACATGATGGCCAAGGAGCGCCGCGAAAAATTTCTCCATTCGTTCGGTGAATCGCGGATGATTCCGATAATCGGGATAGGCCTGCACGACCGGAATGAGCGGCGGCCCCAATGCGCCTTGCCCGCTCTCTGGTACAATGATGGTATCGACATTGGCGAGATAGGCCGCGATGCCCGAGATCATTGAGAATTTGAATCCGCGTGACCGGTTGCTGCTCTCGGAAAACCGACCTTCGCGGGACTTCACTTTATAGGGAATGTTCGTGAAAGGTTGTAAGCGACCATCCTTACGGGGCTGGTCGTGCTTCTTGCTTCCCAAGCGAACGCGGATGATCGATGAACCGAACTTGATTGCGGATAGGCCTGCGACAGCTCGCGAATCCATTCCATCGCTGAACGGCACGATGGCCTTTGCGCCGCTTGGCAACGCAAGGGTCGCCTGCGTCCGTGAGGCCTCAGCGGCTTTGCGGCTGACGAACGATAAGTTCCACCGATCACCGGTCAAGAAGCTCAAAGCTGAAATTAGCGATGCTTTGACCTCATGAGATTCCCAAAGGGATTTTTCGTGAACGGGAATTTCGAGATGAATGTCGCGGCTCCAGCCAATGGTCGGACGCCGTTGCAGCCGGTCACAAAATTCGACGGCGGCGGCGACCACGAGCATATCGAAAACGACAGGCTTCCATTCGGCGAAGCAGTACGAAAGCAGCTTGCCTTCATTGAACTGGATATGTTCGCCAATGATGCAAGGAATGCGCGCGCTAGCTTTCCCTCGCGACTCCGAGACGACGACTTCAAGTTTGGGGAGTTCTTTAGGGGGTACGTTGTTCATCAGAAGCGAACCCCATCATCAAGACCCGTATGGCGAGTAGGCGCACGAATGACCATCGCCCGCCCACCTTGCGCAAGTCGCGAGGTCAAGTCCGTCATCGACTGCCCATGCAAAACGGTCCCGATTCTAGATTGAAAATGTGACGCACGTTTCGCTCCGGTTTCCCGCTGATAATGCTCGGCCATACCGCGAGCCTGTCGGTCGAGAATCTCGTTGGCGGCTTCTTGATATGCCGAGGCAAGTGCCGCTTCGCCGACAACGCCGGAATTGACGGCATGGATTGCACAATCGAGCACCAATCCACCGACCGATGATCCGTTCGTTTGGACGCGAAGGGATTCAATGTCATCGCTAGAGGGGCCGAAGAACGACCCTTGATCAGAGCTGCAAAGGATGTTCCGCAAGCTCGACATCAACGTGTCAGGGACTTCGCGCGAAAATTCGCCGATGATTGCAGCGTCCCGACGTTCACGCACCTCCTCAGCCGAGAAAGATGCGTTGTCCAAGCATTCTGCTAACTTTTTCCAGCGCCTGCCCATTGGCAGACTGCGGTGAGGTCCGTCGCTCATTGGTGTCTCCGATTTGATCAATGTGCCACAAGATTCGCAAAATGTCAAACATCGGAAAAAAGTTACCAACAATGTCAAACTTGATAGCGGCGACCTTAAACGCGAACCTGTTGTGGCCTCGCCTCTCCATCCACTGCACCCTAAGATTTATCCGCGAATGTGGCTGAGGCTGTCTGCCCGTCAACAGGCTGCCCGATCCATTCGCTGCGCTCCCGTGTTGCCTGTTTCGCCTGCGGCTGACTGAGCCGACTTACCCCCAGCCCGATCCCTTCGCGTCCTCAGGATACAGCGAAAGGAGATCAGGACATGACCACTTCATCATATGAACGCTTCGACGTTTACACCGCCATCACCAACCAGATCATCAGTGCCATCGAAGCCGGTTCCGGCGACAATGTGCAACTGCCGTGGCACCGCAATGGCGGATCGATCCAGCGCCCGACCAACATCGCGAGCCGCAAAGCCTATCGCGGCATCAACACCGTCGCTCTTTGGGCGGCCGCCGATGCCTGTGGCTTCGAGCACGGCATCTGGGGAACCTACCGCCAGTGGCAGGAGAAGGGCGCGCAAGTCCGCAAGGGCGAGAAATCCTCGCTCATCATCTTCTATCGTGACCTTGATCCGAATGAGTCCGCATCATCGGACAATGGCGATGAGCAGCAAAGCCGTTTCTTCGTTGCCCGTGCATCGCGGGTGTTTAACGCGGCGCAGGTCGATGGCTTCGAGATCGAACCTTCGAAACCCGCCGTTGACCGCATCGACCCGCGCGAACGTGCCGAGCAGTTCATCCACGCTACCGGCGCGACCATCACGACCGGCGGCACCCGTGCATTCTACGATACGGTCAGCGACAGCATCACGATGCCGGATCGTCATCGCTTCGTCGGCACCGCGACGAGCAGCGCATCCGAAGGCTGGTATTCGACCTTGCTCCACGAGCTGACCCACTGGTCAGGTGCATCGTCCCGTTGTGATCGCACGTTCGGCAAGCGCTTTGGCGACAATGCCTATGCGATGGAGGAAATGGTTGCCGAGCTTGGCGCGGCGTTCCTCTGCGGCGATCTTGGTATCACCGCCGAGCCGCGCGCAGACCATGCCGAATATATCGGTCACTGGCTCCGCATCCTCAAAGCCGACAGCAAGGCGATCTTCACGGCGGCGAGCGCAGCCAACAAGGCCGCCGAGTTCCTGACCCGTCTTGCCGACACCGAACAACGGGAGGCGGCTTAGGCCGCCTTTCGGTATCGATACCGTTCTAATGTGGGGCCGCTTGTCGGCCCCTTTTCATTGCCTGCCCCGCGTTTGGGATCATCCGGTGATGATGACGGGAATGTTGGCAGGGCCGGTGCATCGTCAACGGCTTGCCCGATCCATTCGCCCTCATTTCAATCAGGCTCCCGTGTTGCCCGTTCCCCTTCGGTGACGCTGCCCCTTCAAACCCTGCCGTTTGCCTCCCCGTCCACCGGACGAACCCAAACGCCAAAGGAGGCAGGCATGAAAACCGACTACGCAATCATTCACAAAAACTGGAACGGCATTGAAATCGAAATTCGCTGGAACGCCGATTACGTCGCGTTCGACGATGGGGAATCAATGGCCCATCTCGAAGTCCAGAGCATCAAGCCAGCCCGCGCGCCGCTGCCGATTACCGAAACCGGCTATCGCTCGCACTTCATTCCCCGCAGCAGTGTCGATGCGCTTGGTGGCCCCGAAGCCTATGTCGAAGCATGGATCGCCGAGGTCGCGAATACGCCTGTATGGCGCAACGCCGAGGTCGCATCCCGCCAACTCGCGCTCTTTTGAGCGCGGGTTATCCGTTGAGCTTGGCTTCCAGTGCGGCAATCGCAGCCATCAGCTCGTCGAACGAGGGCGGCGGCATCATGAACATCTCTGACATGGCGGCATAGTCGTCCGCCAGACGCGCGCGCAGTTCTTCATTCGGGGCAAGGCGGAGCGTCCCGAGTCTCGCCGTGCCATAGGATGCCTTGTTGTCCGCGAACATCAGGCTCTTGTTGAGCACGACCTTGGCGAGCAGATCGGGCTTTTGCTTGGCTGCATCGTCGATGCCTTTTGCCGCCAACATCATCGTGTCGTAATAGTGGCGGGACATTTCGGGCAGCAGCTTTGTGCCGTGATGGAGAGCGTGGAGGATCGTCACCTTTTCCCAAAAGGTGCGCTCCACCGATAGCGTTGACACGGATACCGACGCATCGGGAAGTTCAGCGGGAAATTCGGCGGCGAGATAGGGCGTGATCGTTCGGGCTTCTGAAGGTTCGGTTTCACCGCGCGCGCCGAATTCGAGTTTGATGCGCGGCTTGATGTAGCCATCTTCGCCTTCGCCGAAGGCACCGACACCGAAACGTCCCGACCCGAAGCCTCGACCATAATTCAGCAGCTTCGGATAGCGGAACAGGATCGTTTGCACGTCACGGTCATCGGGATCGAGCACCACCTCCCATCCATCCTTTGTACCGAGCGCGCGTTCAATCGCGGTCGCGAGTTCAGGAAGGGCGATGGATTCGACATAGGATTGCGCGGCGGTTTTCAGCGCCTTGGTGCGGCGATCCCGTTCCTTACCACTTATCCCGTCCTCCATCGGCGGGAGGGTATCGACGATCAAAGGCGCATCGCGCCCGATGGTGAGGTCGATATCCTCCGAGAACCGCTCGATGATGCCATAGGCTTTGGACAGCGACGTGCCGCCCTTGAATGTCAGATGCTCCGCCAGTGCAGGAACTTCGCTCAGACGGCGCAGCGTCCAGCAGACCCAGAAATCTTTTTCGATGATGATCGGCGTGACATCGCGGCGCGCCGCCGCCTCGTTGATGAAGGCGAGGCGATCATCGGCGGGTCTGCGTGCAAATTCATCCATGTCGAACCAAACCTATCTTGAGCACCGCATCGCTCATCCAGCCCGGCATAAGCGGCTGCGCTTTCGTCAGGGCTTTGAAATCGCGGTCATCGATCTGTGCCGACAGGCGTTGGATAAGATCGTCGTCGATCTTATCTTTGCCGACATGAGCGAGCAGTTGCAGAACCGCGTTCGCATCGGGTGACGCATCATCGAGGATCGGGGCGCGTGACCGCTTGAGCGCGATCGTGCGACCGGCGACTTTCTTGACGCGCGTTTGTCCGCTGGTCGCATAGCTTGTCTTGGCGGGAACCTGTGTGGAGATGCCGAGACGGTTGGCGGCCTGCGCCCCTGACGTGGAAACTTTGTCACCGCTTTGCGTCGCAACCGCCTGCGCGATGGTGTCGGCATCGGGGGTGAGCGCGCCGAGCTTGTCATGCAGCTTGGGATAATCATAAAGACCGCGCCCGATGCGCCGAATCTGGTCGGCCTGCACGAGACGGGTCAGCGCCATGTCGATGGACGCACGGGTGCCGAGGTCGAGAAAATCCTTGGGCGTAAAGGCCCATCCGCGCCCTTTCCCGCGCACACGCTTCATGATTTTGTCGGTTACGGCAGACATTTTTCCAATCCTTCTTGTTAGATAATAGCACGTTATTTTCTAACAAGCAATTGAGCGTTTGGAGCCATAAAATGCAGCATTTTCATACGGAAAACCTCACCGTGAGACGAGATTAGGTCAGCGATATTTCGTCCGCGGGGACGCGCACAGAGCCAAACTGCATCGGCATGGCTCGGCTGCATTCGTGTCGGGACATAATGGCGGCGACGTGCTCGCGCTGGTCACGGCTTGGCTGGACGAGGAAGCGGCTAAGCCCGCGTGGCGCAGCCATGTCGAAGCGAGCCGACAGGGCAACTCTTCTAAGTGAATAAGCCGATCATAATTGCGATACTGATCGGCCTATTGAATAAATTAAGAATTTGGTGCTAGTATTGATTCCTGAACCTCGGGGGATTCATGGGATCATGTCGTAAACTCATATCAGTCTTGTTTCGTCGAACCGCACAGATGGTTCTCCTTCTGGCATTTTCCATAGCATACCCCCCCCCTCGAATGCTGCCAAACTCTGTGATTCTGTAAATCTCTACGGCGTCGTCTGGTCAGTCGAGGGCTGCTCCTGTTCAGGCGATGCAATCTCAACCACTAAAATCGGAGCCTATGCGGAAGATAGCATAGGCTTTTCTCGTGGATGGATCGATGCGCGCGATCTTACCTGCGATTCCAAAACAGGGCAGTGGAAGGCGAAAGCCAATCCGAAATTCGCAACCTGTTCAGGATGCAAGGGCAATCAGGGATTGCCCGGCACCTGCGGCTCCGCCGCCAGAAAACAGCATTCCTCAAAACCGACCATCGGTCTTTGCACCTGCGGCTCACCATCATCGGTGAAGAAGGTGGGGGCCGCATGGCAATGGTCATGCGGTGCGGGATCGAGCAGCAATGCGGTCAACTGTATCGCCCCCGCCAAACCTCGTTAACAGTCAGGAGAATGAATGTGGAACTTCCCCCGCACGAACCTGTTTAAACTCGCAATCGCCTGCCTCCTCGTCGTCGGCCTCGGCTCGGCCACAGCGGCGAGCGCCGCCGGTTGCTACAATGTCTCCTATGAGGTTTGCGGCAGCTATAACGGCAAGACCTGCAATCCCGGCGACGTAGATACGGGTACAACCAACACGCTGTGCGGGAATGGCGAATATACCCATACCATAAGATGCTGCCCGCCATCAGGCGGCGGCGGCGTCAATGGCGCCTGCGGAAGCGCGCACGGCTCCAATCCTGATTCATCGCCGACAACAGGTCTTTGCGCGGCGGGAACACCATCGGCAGTCAGCGGCGCGACGGTGCTCAATGCGTGGGCGTGGACTTGTGCGGGGTCGGGAGGCGGCACAACCGCATCATGTCAAACGGCTGTCGCGAGCGGTTGCCACAACACATTTGAAGTCAAAACCTGTTGCCCTGTCGAAACTAGCGGCTCCGATTGCCCTGTAGGTTGGGGTGCGAAGAAAGCCTTTTTCGGATCGCCACCGACAGGCGATCCTTGCCGAATTTGCTCATCAACGCCGCCCGTCAACGGTGCGTGCGGCGTGACTGCTGGTGCTTGCTCGGCGGGTACGATGTCGGGCGATAATGGCGCGACCGCGTGCGGAACGACGCGGACATGGACGTGTAACGGCTCGGGTGGTGGAACGAATGCAAGTTGCTCGAAGGCAAATGCGGCTTGCGGCGGCGGAGGGGGCGGATGCTACCCGGATTTTGAGGTCTATTTCGGTTGGTCCTGTCCGGGGCCGACTGAGAGTATCAACGTCACCTGTCCAGCTGGGCAGGGAGCAGACCAAGCAGCCTATGGTTCGCATACTGCACCAGCCGTGTGTAATCAGGTGCCAAGCGAGTCGACGTGGCGTGCCTCTGAATGCCGCGTCTGCGGCAGTCCGCCCGTTAATGGCGCGTGCGGAGGGGCGGCGGGAACATGTTCAGCGGGAGCGGCGTCAGGTGACAATGGTGCTACCGCGTGCGGCACAACGCGCACATGGAATTGTAATGGATCGGGTGGCGGCACCACCGCAAATTGCTCGAAGGCCAATCCCGTATGTGTAGTCAACGGTGCATGTAGCTCGACAGCGGGTGCATGTTCCACGGGATCCGTATCGGGCGATAATGGCGCGACGGCCTGCGGCACAACGCGGACGTGGAACTGCGTCGGATCGGGCGGCGGCACCACAGCCAATTGTTCAAAAACAAACCCCGTTTGCGTTGTGAACGGCGTGTGCAGCTCGACAGCGGGTGCGTGCTCATCGGGATCGGTGTCAGGTGACAATGGCGCAACCGCGTGCAACACGACGCGCACATGGAATTGCGTCGGATCAGGCGGCGGCACCACCGCGAATTGCTCGAAGGCCAATCCGCTTTGTGCCATCAACGGGACGTGCGGCAGCGCGAATGGTGTCGGCACAATGTCCGCACCAAGCTCCAATCTTTGTGTAAACGGAACGCCGACCGCTGTTTCAGGAACAGGTCCGTGGACATGGAATTGTAACGGTGCAAACGGCGGCACGAACGCATCATGCTCCGCGCCGCTCATGCAAAACGGCGTATGCGGATCGGCGAACGGCGTTGGCGTCACTTCCGCGCCATCTTCAAATCTCTGTTCAACAGGCACGGCGACTACGGTGAGCGGATCAGGCCCGTGGAGCTGGAATTGCAACGGTGTGAATGGTGGAACCAATGCGTCATGCTCCGCACCGCTCCGTGTGAATGCGATGTGCGGATCAGCGAACGGCGTCGGGGCATATTCTGCGCCATCGTCAGGACTCTGCGCACCTGGCACGCCTTCAGCCGTATCAGGATCAGGGCCGTTCACATGGACGTGTGCGGGATCGAATGGCGGCACGAACGCATCATGCTCAGCGCCGCTTCGCCAGAATGCGGTGTGCGGATCGGCGAATAATGGCAACTTCTACGCGCCGCCTTCAACCAATCTTTGTTCAGTCGGATCGCCGACTACCGTGTCAGGATCAGGCCCGTTCACATGGACCTGTAATGGCGTGAACGGCGGCACCAACGCATCCTGTAGCGCGAACAAGTCAATCGACGGGGTTTGCGGCACAGCCAACGGCGTGAGCACCCCCACTTCGCCATCAACGGGATTGTGTTCGGCGGGTAATTCCACCACCGTCACCAATTCGAGCTACGCATGGCATTGGAGCTGTAACGGCATTCATGGCGGCACGACTGCGACCTGTAACGCGCCGCAGAAAGTGCATGGCTCTTGCGGTCCCGCGAACGGCAGCAACGTCTATGCGAAACCGACATCGGGCTTATGCGCGACAGGCAATGCGACATCGGTAATCGGCGCAGGCCCGTTCGATTGGAACTGTAACGGCATCAACGGCGGAAATAATGTATCCTGCTCCGCAAACTTGATCGTCAACGGCGTGTGTGGTCCCGCAAACGGACAATATTCGGGATCGGCACCGACGAGCGGTTTATGTGCGGCAGGTTCCGCGAGCGTGGTTTCGGGTTCGGGTCCGTTCACATGGAGCTGTAACGGCGTGAACGGCGGCACCGCATCCTCATGCGCATCGCAAGCGATTGTGAACGGCGCGTGCGGCCCATCCAATAATACGCCGACCGCATCGGCTCCCGTCTCGGGCCTCTGTTCCAAAGGAACGGCCAGCGCCGTAACAGGCGCAGGTCCGTGGGCATGGAGCTGCAACGGCTCGGGCGGCGGATCAAATTCAAATTGCACCGCGCCGACACCGCCACCACCTCCTTCATTTGGTGGCGCGTGTCCCGGTCCTTGATCGTCCAGCGAGGGCGGTGTCGGTGACACAGATGACGGACCCCTAAGCCGTCATTGAAAGGGAGGCACTGTCGAGAGGTCTTTTCGGCGCTGTCTCTTTTTCGTGTGTCGCCGGCAGCAAGGACATTCCCACCGCAATCATTCATGGGATTTTGACCAGCCGCGACGCGGATCAAGACCGCTCGCTTCCGCCCCCGCATCAAGTGCGGGGTTGTGCAGCTCCGCGCGAGTTCGCGTGCGCGAAGCCTTTGATCCACGCCTTCATCGTCAGGTCACGAGTCTCCCCATGAAGCCGAGGGAATTGTCCTTCGGCGAACACCAAAGGAGACAGACAATGACCGATACAACCAAGAACCGCCCGAGCCACCGCCTGTTCAACGTCATGGGTGACGGTGACAACGCCCGCTGGACCGACATCGGCGTCGCATGGGCCACCAAGGACGGCAAGGGTTTCACGCTCGCGCTCAATGCGATCCCAGTGAATGGCCGGATCGTCATGCGGATCAACGAGGAAAAGCCAGCAAAGAAGGGGAGCTAACGCTTCCCTTCGGGGCTTCCTGAGCCAGCGCCGCTATGGCGCTGGACCACGGCGGCCGAGTTCCTGCGCGATCATCGCGAGAAGCGATTGCACCGATGCAATCGCACCTTGGTTTGCTGAGATGGCGTTTGATGCCTGCTGAAACAGGGCCGCGAGCTGCGATGTTGATTTGGTCGCAAGATCGTTGCGGGTGAGATTGAAGTTCATGGCTTCCTCCATTTGCTATGCGCCGCTCACCATGAGCCGCGTTGGAGGACGCGCATCTGCACATCGATTGTCGATGCATCACCAGTGATCGAAACGAATGTGGAGAAGGCTAGGTATGGCCATACCGTCTTGCATCATGTTCAACCGAGTGCGGATAGGTTCTATCAACCAGCGGATCATGTAGCCGTGAAGAAAGGGAGGAAGGCGAACGAGGATCGAAGCCGCAAGATCAATACGCGAGAGTGTAAAGTATCGCAGCCTGTAGATCTAGGTTTGCCCAGTTTGCAGACGTCGAACTCGGATTGTCATTGCAGACGAAATTTTGAATTCGGCCCGTTGTCGGACGCCCATCGTCGCCCTTTATATCAAGCTGCTGAATGAGACGGCAATCTGCCGCATCTTGAATTTGCGTGCCAGTGGGTGCGGCTTGGAACGCGTCACTATATCGCTCGGAAATCCAAAATAGATGTTTGCCTACCATTTGCCCCGTTCCCATTATCGAATACGGTTGAAAGCCGATCAATCGGTATCCTCCAGCCATTGGGTTGGCGGGCTGGCCCTCGCCAAAGCGAAGATCGTTTGTGGGGGTCACATTTGAAATCAGATTGGCGGCCAAGAGATGCTGCCAGAACACGAACCGCTCGCTCGTTGCGGTTAGAGCGGTGTCGTAGGGATCGTCCCCGATCCTTCTGTTTCCGTTACCTCCCACCGAACAAGGTGCTGCGGCGCAGCTCGGTAAACGGGTGCTCGGATTGGGGAGGTCGCCGGGAAGGCGGCCATATATATCTTTGAAGGTTAGACCGGCAGAGTCGAATGACTTCAAATCCTGCACGGTCTTGTTTACCTGCATATTCTCGACGAGCTTCATCCCGCCCAATGTGCCGCCGATGAGGAGGCCGATGATAATCATGACAATGGAAATTTCGACCAAGGTAAAGCCGTTCTGATACGGGTTATAAGCACACCTCATGCGGTTCCTTTTGTTGAATCAAATCTAGCAAATTCAGTGATTTAATTCAACTGTGGTAATCTATGCTATCCGAGGTCTAGCCCCCGATCCCGTTTGGGGCGCATAGCGGCCGAGCCGCGACCACGATCCTTGTCGCGCTCGCCCTCCATACGGCGATATGCGGCAGCATCACGGTAGAGGCCGAGGATGCGTTCGGCTTCCTTGCGGCGGTTCTCGCGGATGAAGTCTTGAAGGGCTTGGCGATCCTGTAGCTGCCGCTGGATCAGAGTGTGCCGCTCATGGCTGTCGCGCTCCCGCGCAAATTTGGCTTCCATCTCATTCTGTTTGCGGGTTCTGAAATACCGCCCCGTCAGAACGTCCCACGCACCGGCAACGCCTTTGCGGATGCGAGCGGCGCGGGCGCGTTGCTCATTGTCCCAACGTGCAGACAAGAATTTATCTTTGGCTTGGCGTTCAGCTTGATGCTGAACCTTGAGCGCTTCGCGCTTGGCTATCAAGGGTTCCATGTTGGTGCGGGCAATGCGCCTAGCCTCCGCGATATAGCGGACAAGGCGCGGCGCAATGTGGGATGCGATGCGCGTGCGCGCATCATCGACCGATGGCAATCGTGATGGATCGCCGAGGCGTGCGGCAACATCTTTGGCCTTGCCACCGATCAGGCGGGAGATGGCGAACACGTCGCCGTCGATATTGATCGCAACGAATCCGCGCCGATCACCACGGGCGAGAAACAGGCCGCGTTCTTCGAGGGCAGCGGCGAACGCGCTCACGCTATCGCCATGTTTCCAGCAATCCTGCACGGCGGATTTGAGTTCGCGCGGATCGATGCCCGCGCGCTTCGCCTGTTGCCATTCTTCCAATGTAAAGTTGCTTGGGTTCCGCAGCTTCGGGCTTTCAAAGCCCTTCGGCATCGCCCAGCCATTTTCGAGATAGAGCTGTTTCCCAATCTCATTCAGCTTGTTCTTGAAGAAGGGGAGTTCCTTCGCTGTCATGGTGTCCGCATCGATGCGCGACCAAACGGCGTGACAGTGGCGACGCCCTTCCTTTTCATGGAACACGACGATGCGCGGCTGACCCACAAGGCCCAACCGTTCCTCAATGTCGGATAGGGCTTTCTCGAATGTCTCGACGCGCACGGACTCGAGCGCGGGCGGGCTGAGCGAGAGCGAGAAGAGATATTGCTTGCACTTCGTGCCGCGTGCGAGCGCATAGGCTTCGTTCATCGCACCCATCACCGTGTCGGATATAAATCCCGACACTTCATGAATTTCGACATGCTCATTCTCTTCGGTCTTGAGTAGATGGAGGCCGAGCTGCTTTCCGCCGCTGCGCTGCGACCCTTTGAGAATCATGGCATCACATCCACACCAAGCGCCTCAATCAGCAGCGAGCGCATGTGTGCCACTTCGCGCACGGCGGTCAGCAATGCGGCTTCGGTTTCAGGCGTGACGGGCAGACTTCCCGAGTTCGCGGCCTTGGCGAGCTGATTCATATTATTCGCCAGTCGCGATTGTCCGAGCATGGCTAGGAGTTGCGCGAGCGCGCGAAAATCCTTCACAGGAAATGCGCCGCGCCGTTGCGGCGGCGGCGATGTCGGATCGAACAGCTTCCAGCGGATATAGGCGGACAGCGACATGCCATCCGCTGCCTTTTCGAGATTGGCCTTTTCCTCAAATGTCATGCGAAGGGATATGGGATGGAGCGGGGGCTTGCTCATCTCGCACCCCCGATCTTGCGACGGCGACGAACGGGCGGCGTTGGCCTCGCTTTGACAGGAGGCAGCCTATCGCCCGCTATGACTACCTTCGATTTTTTGAGGCCCGCTAGGATTTCATTCCACTGATCCAGTGTGCGGAATAGGACGTTCGAGTCCTCAATCGGGACGGGGTTCGAGTCCCTGTTTTGGTTCAATGGTGCTCCGTATGTGGGCACCAGAAACGCTTCCGGAACGATCCGGGAGCGTCCAGCAAGAGGCTGGTTTTACAGCATATTTCGACCGAGAATCGCCGATTAACCGTCCGGCGACGTCCACCGGTTTCCAGCCCAAACACCAACATTTGTTGGTGTTATTGTTGGTGGTGGATTGACCCGGCTTAGCTGGGAAATCGACATGCTGTCTCACCTCAGAATCAGCTCCGCCAAGCCTGCAGCGAAGCCATTCAACCTCTCCGATGGCCAGGGCCTGTTCCTCACGGTCCAGCCCAACGGCACCAAACTCTGGAAGCTAAGCTTCCGACATCTAGGCAAGCAAAAGACCCTGCATCTCGGTCTGTGGCCGGATGTCGGCCTTGCCGATGCACGGGACCGGCGTGACGAGGCGCGGCGCCTGATCGCGTCCGGCCTTGATCCTGCGGTCGAGAAAAAGCGGGCGCGCGTCGCAGCCAAGGTGGCCGCTGCGAACACATTCAAGGATGTCGCGGAGGAATGGGTTCAGAAATGTGAGCGTGAGGGACGCGCCGAGATCACGCTCAGCAAGATTCGCTGGCTACTGGGTATGGCCTATCCGATGATCGGCAGCCTCCCGATCGCAGACGTCACGCCGCAGGAAGTATTGTCTGTGCTGCGCAAGGTCGAATCCGATGGAAGATATGAAAGCGCCCGTCGGATGCGGAGCGTCCTCAGTCGCGTGTTTCGCTATGGTGTTGCGACCGTGCGCTGTCAGAAAGATGTCGCCGCCGATCTTCGCGGCGCGATCGCCACGCCCCGTGTCAAGCATCTGGCGGCGATTACCAATCCGATCCAGGTCGGCAAACTCCTGCGAGCGATCGATGGCTACGCAGGTCAGTTCGTCACGCTGACTGCGCTCAAGCTGTCGCCACATCTGTTCGTCCGCCCCGGTGAATTGAGGCAAGCGCAATGGAGCGAGTTCGATTGTGACAAGGCTATCTGGTATTTGTCGGCCGAGCGGATGAAGATGCGCCGACCGCACCGTGTGCCGCTATCGCGCCAAGTGCTGGCGCTGATCGAGGAGCTGCGCGACCATACCGGCCATCGCGATTATCTATTCCCTTGCATGGGGAATCCCAAGCGGCCGATGTCCGAGAACGCGGTAAATCAGGCGCTTCGTCGACTGGGCTATAGTCAGCAGGAAATGACCGCGCATGGCTTCCGCGCCATGGCGGCGACACTGCTCAATGAAATGGGTATCTGGAACCCCGACGCGATCGAGAAGCAGCTCGCCCATCTCGATACCAGCGCAGTGCGCCGTGCGGGAAAAGGACCGGTATTTCGCCGGCACAGCCGCTACGTCCAATATCATATCGACGACCTCGACGCGTGGAGCAGCGAGAACAGCGCCCGGGGGATCGAGGCATGATCGGCCCGCTGTTTGATTGGGGTGACACCCTGCGCGCCGAGAAAGTGCGCCGCGCCAAGCTCAATCGCCGTATCGCCGCGCTCGGCGTGTTCGTCGGGTTGACCCTGTCTCCCGCGATCTTCCCGCCGCTTCCACGCCTTGTCTGGAATGCCAGCGCCAGCGCCCCGATCGGCCTCTATTCGGTGTCGCCCGGTTTGCCCGCCGACCCCGGCGACATAGTGATCGCGCGGGTGCCGCAACCGTGGCGCGACCTTGGCGCTCGCCGTCATTATCTTCCTGCCAACGTACCACTGGTGAAGCGCGTCGCCGCCGCCGCTGGCGATGACGTCTGCGCGCTCGGGCAGGAAATCTTCATCAACGGACACTGGATCAGCGAGCGCCGCACGGCCGATGCCAAGGGACGGCCGATGCCGATGTGGTCGGGCTGCGTGCGCCTGCGCGGCGGTCAGCTTTTCCTGCTGATGGACAATCCGGCATCGTTCGACGGCCGATATTTCGGTCCCACCGGCAGCGCGGACATCATCGGAAAGGCGCGGCTGCTGTGGGCGCGTTGAGGATCGCGGTTGCTGCTGCCAGCGTCGCGCTGGCCGCGCCTGCAAATGCCGAAGCGGTCGCCGACTGGCGTCCCTATGTCGCCCAAGCGTCAGCGCGTTTCGGTGTGCCGATCGCCTGGATCGAGCGCGTCATGCGCGCTGAAAGCAATGGTCAAACAACCCTCAATGGTCGACCGATCCGGTCTTCGGCGGGGGCGATGGGGCTGATGCAGTTGATGCCCGCGACCTGGGCCGACATGCGCGCACGGCTTGGTCTCGGCGTCAATCCTGACGATCCGCGCGACAACATTCTCGCCGGCACTTTCTACCTTCGCCTGATGTATGAGCGGTTCGGCTATCCCGGTCTCTTCGGGGCGTACAATGCCGGTCCTGGCCGCTACGCTGAGCACCTTGCCGGTCGCCGCACTCTACCTGGCGAGACCGTTGCCTACCTCACCAAGGTCGCGCCGACTGCGCCTTCGCCGATGACAATCGCCCGCACTCAGACGCCACAGGCGAGGCTGTTTGTCGTGCGCAATGACGCGCGCCGGGCGGAGGCTGAGGTGCAGGAGAATTCACCCTCGTCGTCGCTGTTCGTCGCGCTGTCGCAGGGGAATTGAGGCGATGTCGCAGGGGAATTGAGGCGATGTCGCGCGTGATCGAGAGGGAGGAAGCTCGTCTCGATAGACCCAGCATGACGGGTGGCGGAACGGCTATCAAGGCCCGCGGGTGCCCCCCAATTTTCTACGAAAATCGGTTCCCCCCACGTCCGCTTCGCGGCGCTGCGCTTCGCTCCGCGGCCCTGACAGCCGCTCCGCCACCCGTCCCACGAACGCCGTTCTCGATGATGAGAACGCGAATGTTGGAGGTCATCATGAGCATATATCAGAGCATCGGAACGGCGTCGGATCGCGTGATGGAAGCGCTTGTTGCTGGGCTTGAACTGGAGTTCGGGCGCGGTGCCGGCGAAGCCTTGGCGCATCGGTTTCTGGAGGCTGAGGAAGCGGATTTTCGCTGGGATGCGAGGGTCGAGGAGCGCTGGATCGGAGCCTATGAGAGCGCCGACGATGAGGATTTCGAACTCGATCGGATAGCGATTTGCGGGCGGCTCGACGGGAAATGGTTCTGCGCCACCATGCTCGTGGATGGCGATGGTCAGGCCCACGGGATGATGGGGTGCCGGCAGTTCAGGTCGTTGGTCAGAGCGCGGGATGCGATGCTCCATGCTCATTGATCGCAGGGCATCTCATGGGGAGAGGCGGCGTCGGTTCGGCGTCGTCTCTCCCCCTTTTTTGAGCCGTGAGGGTGGGGAGGAAGGGGAAAAGGGGAAACAAGATAAAGGCAGTGTCTCGCGACACTGCTTAAGTGATTGTCTGCACATCTTTTTTCTACGAGACAAGGTAAGCCATACGCGAGACAACGGCCTGAAGAATGGCGGAAATCCGCCATTATCAGACCGAAATTGCGAGACCCGGTGGCGTTGTCATGTCTGACGATGACTTCACCCCCAAGCTCGGCCGGAAGTCCGGCAAGGACGGCAAGCGCGTCGTCAAATATGGTGGGCGTATCCTCGCCGCAGCCCGGCTTGCGGGCAGCAAGACTGGGGTGCGATCGCGGCGGTTCGATGGGAGTCGCATCGGGCGCGGCGCGAGCATGGGACGGCTGCTGTCTAGCCGCGATCGGCTGGCCGGCTTTCGGGGTCGCCGGGCGGTCGTCAAGGCGAGCCTGATCCGGCTGCAGGGTAAGACCGGTCAGGTCGCTCGCGCGCACATGCGCTATATCCAGCGCGATGGCGTGACCCGCGAGGGCTTGCCGGGCGAACTCTACGGCCCGGCAACCGACCGAGCCGATGGCGACGATTTCCTAAAGCGCACCGCCGGTGATCGTCACCAGTTTCGCTTCATCGTCTCGGCCGAGGACGGCGCCGAATATCCCGATCTCAAACCCTATGTCCGGCGGCTGATGACGCAGGTCGAGCAGGATCTCGGAACGAAGCTCGATTGGGTGGCGGTCGATCATTTCAACACCGAGCGCCCGCACACCCATATTGTGCTGCGCGGGATGGACGATCGCGGCGACAATCTCGTCATCGCGCGGGAGTATATTTCGCACGGGCTTCGCGAACGCGCGTCCGAACTCGTGACGCTCGATCTCGGGCCGCGAACCGATCGCGAAATCGAGGACCGTTTGCGCCACGATGTCGATCAGGAGCGACTGACCGCGATCGACCGGCGCCTGCTGCGGCGGATGGATATCGAGCGGACAGTGGCGGCGACCGACAACGATCCTTTCCAGCAGTCGATCGCGGCCGGGCGACTGCGCAAGCTAAAAGGCATGGAGCTGGCGGAGGATCTCGGGGGTGGCCGCTACCGGCTCGCCGACGGGATGGAGGAGACGCTCCGCCGCATGGGCGAGCGCGGCGATATCATCCGCGTCATGCAATGCGAGCTGACCGCCCGCCGTCTCGACCGCGCTGGTGTCGAACGGGTGATCGTTTCCGAGATGCGCGAACCCATCGTTGGGAAGCTCATCAGCCGCGGCTTTTCCGATGAGCATCGCGACCGGCATTACATGATAGTCGATGGCGTCGACGGGCGAGTTCACTATGTCGATATCGGGCGCGGCGACGCGACCCCTTCGGTGCCGGAGGGTGCGGCGGTGCGGATCGAGCCGACCAAGCCCGACTTGACCAATGCCGACCGCGCCGTCGATGCGGTCGCCCGCGCCAATGATGGGCGCTACTCGGTCGACCTGCATCTGCGCCATGACGCGAACGCGAGCCAAGCCTATGCGGAGCGCCATGTCCGCCGTCTGGAGGCAATGCGCCGCGCGGGCGCCGGCCCGGAACGGCAGCCCGATGGCAGCTGGACCATCCCGGGCGATCATCTCGCCCGTGCCGAGGTCTATGCCCAGCGTCAGCAGCGCGACAGGCCGGTATCGCTTGCCATCTTGTCTCCGCGGCCCGTTGGCGATCTCGTAGCCATGGAAGCACCGACCTGGCTTGATCGCGAGCTGGCGTCGGGCGCATCGGGCGTGGTGCGCGACACGGGGTTCGGGCGCGATGTGCGCGATGCATTGGCGGCGCGGCGACAATGGCTCGTCGAGCAGCAATTGGCGAATGGCGACGGGCAGGCGTTCCAGTTGCGGCGCGGTGCGTTGGAGAGCCTTCGTCTGCGCGAGCTGGAGGGCGCTGGCGAGCGAATTGGCGAGGAGCTTGGCAAGCGCTTTGCGCCCGCGAAAGTGGGCGAAGCAATCGAGGGCGTCATCGCGCGGCGTGTGGACCTCGAAAGCGCTCCTCACGCCTTGGTCGAACGGTCGCGGGACTTCACGCTGGTGCCATGGCGCGATGTCCTTGACCGCAACATCGGCAAGGCAGCGTCAGGCATCATGCGCGCGGACGGGATCAGTTGGCAATTTGGCCGCAACCGTGCTGGCCCCTCGATTGGTTGATGCCCGGCCACGTGATGCTCTCGCGAATAATTGGCGACGCCCGCCTCATTCTGTGTCGATATCCTGAATGCGCCGGCCGATCGCCGTTAGGAACGCGATACGTGGGACGAGCGGTTCCTCCTCGCCGCCCTCCAAGAGCCGCGCCACGTCGTCGGTGAGGTCCCTGCCGGTCGACGTGGCGAACATCAGATACTCACCCTGGTGCTGGAAGCGACCCTGGACCAGTCGCTCGAGCGCGTCGGCCTCAATCGGGTCGAACTCGCGCCTGAGCGTCCAAAGCTTATCCTCGACCGCGATTGTCTCGCCTACATCGAGATATCCGGGCGGGAGGCCCAGCAGCGCGCCCACGTCATCAAGCGAGTAGCCGAGCCTTGCCAACCCGTCGGTCGTTAACGCGGCATGGATGCAGCTTTCGTGCGGGAACGCTGTTCGAAACCCGTCGACTACACCGGCGACTTTGGCGAGATGCTCGGCGCATACCGCGGCGATGTCACGGCCGACGAGCACCGACGGGACCGCCTCCCGATTACCGGCGAAGCGGTAGGTCCAACCCGGCGAATTCGGAAGCGGCCCGCCGACGTACGACACCGGCCCTTCGTGCTGCGAGATGTTGCGGAGCTCGAGGAAGAACTTGATGGCGGGATCAGCCTTCATTTGTTGCCGCCGTCCGTCATACCACGCGTCGAAGCCCGCGACCTTTGACAGCGATTTCTGCATCACAAAGGTCACGCTTCGGCACGCCGCCAGGAACGCGTTCAGGTTGTAGCCGAATTCCGCCCCGTTGCTCCTCGTCATGCCCGCGAGGAAGTACTCGGCCTCCAGTAGCTTCTCGATGCTCGAGGCCAAGCTAGTAAAGCAATGCGCCATGAGCCGAGTTTGCCCCGCGAGCGCCGGCTGGTCGAGAGCCGATCGTCGCCGGGATGATTAGGACGGCCGCCAACTCCGAGCGAGCGGAGTAGCTCGGCGGTTGCGGTCGAGCTCGACTTGCAACAGTATCGCGGGCGACTGGGGGGCAAATGGCACACAATATCGGTGAACCGGCTCGTGTCGATGCAGCCGCCGCAGTGTTCATGGCCTAGATGCCGACCGATGCGCTCATTGATCTCCGAATTCTCCTACGGCTTCGCCCTTACCCACGAGTTGGTGCTTTCGCTCGGACCGTTGGTGGCGGCGCCAATCCTTCCCTCGCTAATCGAGGAAGGTCGGTCGGGCGGCGGCTATGACGTCAAGCTTGAGGCTCCCGGAATTCCGCTTTTCCTGCAGTTCAAGCGATCGGAACGGCTTTCGCGCTCCTCCGCCCGCGAAATCAAGGCGGGCGCGCCGTTGGGAGTGCCCTTCTTCCGGGTTGCGATCACCGCCAGGCGTGACTCCGATCAACACGACATGCTGCTGGAACTCGACGAGCCTCCAAATATCGTTCTCTATGCCGCCCCTATGTTCCACCTGAAGGAGGAGTTCGATGACGCCTTTCTGGCGGGCGCCGTGCGCAATCGATCTTTCTTCGTGCGGCCCGGCGACATCGGTTATTTCGACGATGATGGCGCCCACCACATATCCTTTGATGGCGCGACATTCGTCGTCATGTCGAAACCGCGCGTCATCCCCGGACTCGGCGCGAGCGAACTCGCCGATGTCCTCATGAGCCGGTTGGAGGAGGAGCCGCGTTCGTTGCGTCAGGTTCTTCCGGAGGCGCTAGGGAGCGCCGAGCGCGCCCGACTAGCCTCGCGCCGATATCACAAGGCGCGCGCCGACGCCTTCGATCAAGGCGTGCCCTATCTTGACACCTCCGCGCCCACGGCGCTGGAACTATTCCTCCGTAGGCAGGCTCGCGCCCTCCCGCCAGTCGCGCCGCCGCCGGATGTACCAGCCGAAAATATGGAGCTGCGACGCCTCGCCGACATCGGCCTGCGCGAGTTCAACGCGCAACTCTACATCGTTCAGCGAAGCGATTGAACGGAAAAGGGTGTCAATGTTCTTGCTTTGTTCTAATTATATCGGTATTTCTTGAGTCGCCCGGCGATTTAAGGCAAACTGCCTTTGCCGCGGAACGCCGCGGATTGCCGCGGAGGTTTGCGGTCGAGATGCCGAGCGAGTGACCACGACACTCAGCCGTCGGCAAAAGGCCGAGCTTGACCGCCTCGCCGAGGCAGAGGGCGTGAAGGTCGCCTGGCTTGTCAGGCGAGCGGTTGAACAATTTCTTGAGCAGAAGGCTGGTGGCCCGATGCTGCCGCTTGACTAGGGAGTAGGCGAGGATGCGCAGTGCTGAACTCTTCGCCGGATGCGGCGGACTCGCGATGGGCACCTCGCTCGCTGGGTTTCGTCATGAACTGATGGCGGAATTTGACCACGACGCGGTCGAGACCGTGCGTCACAACCGCTCGATTGGTGTCGAGCATGTCGCTCACTGGCCGATGGAGCGCCTCGATGTGCGCGACATCGACTGGTTCTTACACCAAGGCCTGGATTTGATCTCCGGAGGTCCTCCCTGCCAGCCGTTCGGCATCGGTGGCAAGAAGATGGGCCAGGCCGACGCACGAGACATGTGGCCCGAGGCCATTCGCGCGATTCGCGAGGGCCATCCACGAGCCTTCATGTTCGAAAACGTGCGCAATCTCGCCGGCCCCCGATTTCGTTCGTATCTCGAATGGATCGTCGCTCATTTGGAGCGTCCGTCCATCACGCGCCGCCCCGGCGAGTCATTGATCGATCACACCAGGCGCCTGAAATCGAGCGAGAGCGCTCGCGAATATCGCGTGTGCTGGCAGGTCGTGAACGCGGCCGACCTTGGCGCGGCCCAGATTCGTCACCGGGTGATCATCTTCGGCTTCCGCGCCGATCAGGGCGTGGAACCCGTGCCAATGCCGGCTACGCATTCCCGAGATCGCCTGCTTTGGGATCAGTATGTCACTGGTGAGTATTGGGATCGACATGGATTGAAGCGACGCGCCAACCCCCAGCGGCAGGATGACTCGCGGCGCGTTCAGTCGCTTCGCGCGGCCGGAGTAGAGCCAGTGGGCCTGCCATGGACCACCGTGCGGGACGCGCTGAGGGGATTGGGTGAGCCCAACGGTGAGCGAGACCATGTGCGGCAGCATGGCGCGCGCGTGTATCCCGGGCACACCGGCAGCCCGCTCGATCTGCCCGCCAAGGCGTTGAAGGCGGGCGATCATGGTGTTCCGGGTGGCGAGAACATGATGGTTCGCGATGACGGGTCGGTTCGATATTTCACCAAGCGCGAGGCCGCGCGCCTGGTGGGGCTCCCGGATTCGTTCGCCTTTCCGCGCTCCTGGAGTGAGAGCATGCGGCAGATGGGCAACGCGGTTCCTGTGCCATTGGCGCTCGCGGCCGGGAGGAATGTGTTCGCCAATCTGGGCGGAGCGCGAACGCTGGCGCCTCGTCGCCGCGCGGCTTAGCTAAGGGACAGGGGATGGCGGCAGTGTGATTCGACTTCCGTTCGCCCAATGGAGCGGAAAGTAAGATGGCACTGTCACCCGATCGCGCGGCGATCAAGGCCCTCAACGAGGCATTGGACGCGGTTCTCGCCGCAGCCGGCGATAATCCGCCACAAGCGGTTGTCAGGCGAATTCGTGAGGGTCTCGCGGCGCACGCCGGCGCGGTCGAGAACGCGCGGTCGGCGAGCGATCCCGTCCGAATGCCGAATGGCACGTTCGACCCGTCCGATCCGAAGGTGGTCGGCCGCATGGTCTCGCTGGCGCTGCTCGCCCAACCCCTCGTTCGGCTGGCGGACATTCGGCCATCCTACGGTTCGGGTGTTTACGCCATCTATTACACCGGCGATCATCCGCTATACGCCGGCATCGCCGGTTCCGAGACGCCCATCTATGTCGGCAAGGCCGATCCAGCCAACGACGATGCCAGCACCACACGTGAGCAAGGCGCCAAGCTGACCGCGAGGTTGTTGGAGCATGCGGGGACGATCGCCACGGCGGCTGGATACGCGGGCCAATTGCCTGAAGGACTCCATCCAATTCGACTGGAGGATTTCCTCTCTCGCCGTCTCGTGTGCGCGACGAATGCCCAGCTCGTCGCCGAGAAGCACCTGATCCGGACATTCTGGCCGGTATGGAACGCGGAGACCAAGGCCTGTTGGGGCATGAGCAAGCATGGCGACGCGGCGTCGACCCGCGCGAACAAGCGCTCCCCTTGGGATGTCGTTCACCCTGGCCGGCAATGGGCGCTCGACGGGCGCCTGGTGAACTCAATCGAACCCAATGAGATCGCGGAACGGATCGCCGCCACGCTGGCACGCGTGCCTCCCAGAGGCGATCACGCGGAGCTTCTGGAGGAGATGCTGCGCGGCTTTCGTCAGGATGAGGGCGTGGAAGCCGATCAGGGCCTGGCCCCCATGGCGGATGCGACCGGCCCCTCTGAGGAGGAGGCAGGTGGCCCAGACGAATGAGGGGGTGAGCCCCGAGCGCAGCGCGCGCATGCGGCTCATAAGGGGTCGCGACACTAAGCCCGAATGGATCGTGCGACGCGCGTTGCACGCGGCGGGGCTGCGGTATCGTCTCCACGCGAGGGAACTGCCAGGCCGCCCGGACATCGTCTTCCGGACGGCGCGGGTAGTCGTGTTCATCCATGGATGCTTCTGGCACCAGCATCCAGACCCCAATTGCCGACTTGCCCGCATGCCGAAGTCCCGTCGCGACTTCTGGGAACCGAAGTTGATGGGAAATAGATCGCGCGACGAGGCGGTTAGAGCTACGCTCGAGCAGGGGGGATGGCGCGTCATCGAGATCTGGGAATGCCAGCTCGCGGCGCCCCGCCTCGCGAAGATCATTGAGGAAGTTCGCCGCGCCGTCGAGCTTGGCCGAACCAAAGGATAGTCGACGGCGGAGATTGAATGCCACAGGAACTCGACCTCACACCCGCCCCGCGCGTCCTGCAGATGCTTGGCGAGATCAACCTCGAGCAATGGCGCTGCTTGGCGGAGCTGATCGATAACTCGATCGATGGGTTTCTCGACGCCGCGCGTGGCGGCGCGCCGATCGATCGTCCTGAGGTGAGCGTCAGCATCCCTACCTCCGACGTCGAGGGCGCCCGCGTGCAGGTCAGCGACAATGGCCCAGGGATGTCGATCGAGACCCTCGAGAACGCCCTTCGAGCGGGCTGGTCTGGAAACGACGCCCTGTCCAAGCTCGGCTTATTCGGCATGGGCTTCAATATCGCCACGGCCCGCCTCGGCCTGGTGACAGAGGTATGGACGACCCGCGCGGGAGACCCGGAGTGGGTTGGTGTCCGCATCGACCTCAATGAACTCCGCGCGACCGGGAATTATCGTGTTCCACGCCAGACCCGAGCCAAGCCTGACGCGTCGAGGCACGGGACCGAGATCACCATCACGCGGCTCAAGCCCGAGCAGCGAACCTGGCTGTCGCGGAGCGCGAACCGAACAGCGATCAGACGCCATTTGGCGCGGGCCTATTCAGCCCTGCTGACGAATTCGGAAGTCGGCACGATTCGTCTCATGCTGGGCGGATCCCGGGTCAACCCACTGCGGCCCTGCGTGTGGAGCGAGGAGCGTTCCGTGGACCTGCCAGATGGCACCACGGTGCATGCCGTCGAAAGGTTCGATGTGCCGCTCGCGCCGCGGCGGTTCTGCAACCACTGCATGCGAACGCTCGCGTCCGATGAGGAGCAATGCCCCACCGGAAGCCAGCATTGTGAGATCGTGGAGACCGAGAGACGGCTACGCGGGTGGGTTGGTCTCCAGCGCTATCTCGACAAGAGTGAGTTCGGGCTCGACCTCATTCGGAACGGCCGGAAGATCGAGATCGGCAACAAGGACCTCTTCAACTGGACCGAGGGCGACATCGTGGAGCCCGAGTATCCCATTGACGACCCGCGCAGCCGTGGTCGGTTCATCGGCGAGATTCATCTCGACCACTGCCAGGTGAGCTACACCAAGAACCGCTTCGAGCGCGATGATCCGGCGTGGGCGGAGATGGTCCGGATCGTGAGGGGTGAGGGTCCGTTACGTCCCAACGCGGCCCGCCAACAAGGATATGGGGCGAACACCAGTCCCCTCTACAAGCTGTTTCAGGCGTTCCGTCGCAGCAGTCCCCAGGGCAAGAACGGCCTTTGGTCGCGCGTCCTTGTGGTCCAGGACAATGATCGCGCCCAGCAAATGGCGGCCGAGTTCGCCAAGGACGATCCGGAGTACCTCTCGGACGACCGCTGGTGGCAGCTCGTCGAGGAGCAGGATCGACGCATTCTTGGCGATGGCCCAACCACGCCACCGCCAACGGTGCCAGACGGATTTCTCGACGAGACGCCGCCCAGCCCAGAGGAGCCACCCGTTGAGCCGCCACCGCCCGCGCCACCTGCCCCGGTTCGACGGGCGATGCACGAGCTGTCTCGTGGATATCAGCACCCCACCTACCGCATCCAGTTCGAGGTGCAGGCGCTCGCGGTGGAAACGGGCGACCATGATTTGCCCGCCGGTCAGCCGTGGGTGATGCGCCTCGAGGACACCGCCACTCGAACCTACCTCTATCTGTTCGATCCGTCGCACGACATGTTTCGCTCGACCACGATGACGCCTCTGGACGCGCTGTTGATCGAGCTTTCGTATCGAACGTTGGAGTTCCTTCGCGGACAAAGCCTCGAGGCGACCTTCGCGTCGGTGCTCGCTGAGCTTCGGGCGGCCTATAGTCAGGAGACCCGCCTCGACCCGCAGGAGATCATCGCCCTCGCAACGAACGTGCTGGCGGACCTGTGTCGCGCGGCGACCACATTGGTGCCTCCGGGCGAGGCCGCCGCGACCCATGAAGCACTCGATGATCGCGAGCGAGCGGCGATCGCGCGGCGAATGGCCGGTCGCGGCGTCTCCGATCCCAAGGCGCTGATCGATGACGGTCGCTTCTGGGATTATGCCGATGGGGCGATGATTCGTGGCCTGCTCAACAGCCGACCTGAGATATTCTTCGATGGGCGATATTGGGAGGAGCCATTTGAGTCTGTCGACTATGGTGACGCCGACATTACTCAAGACGCCCGAAGCGCCACGGTGGCGCGATACGACGCCTATGTTGGTGACGCCATTTGGTTGTCAGAGCAAACGCCGTCCGACCTGGACCGCGCATTGAGGGACGCGATCATCCGCGCGACCTGTTCGCTGCGCCTGTTGCGTCCGGACATCGCTATTTGATCGACGAGCCCTTCCTCGACGCGCGGCGCCTTCTGCTCGGTCCCTGGCGAGCGTTCGAGCGTGACATCGCGCGCCTTTTGATTTGCAATGGTTTCGAGGACGTGAGGGTGGTGGGCGGCTCGGGCGACAATGGCGCCGACGTGTTGGGTGTCAAATCTGGGCAGCTGTGGGTCATCCAGTGCAAGTTCACCGCCAATGGATACCCGTCGGCGGCGGCGGTCGACGAGGTCGGCGAGGCCGCGCGCTTCTATGGGGCCAACCGGATATTCGTCGCGACCAGCAGGCGCACCGGACCGGCCATGAGGGAAGCCACGCGACGATGGGCGGCGCTTGGGGTCGAGATTGGGCTGCTCGAACCGGCGATGCTCCTGGAAATGGCTCGGCGAAGCCCGGAGTATCCTCCACGCCGGCGCGACCTTCGCGATTATCAAATCGAGGCCGTTGACCGATTCATCGGCGGTCTGCGCGAAACTGGCCGGGCGCAGGTGGTGCTCGCGACGGGCCTGGGAAAGACCGTCGTGCTCGCGGAAAGCATCGCCCAGATGTTCCGCGACGAAGCGATCCCCGGCGGACGCGCCCTGGTCCTCGCCGGCACACGCGAGCTGGTGGATCAGCTGCAACGCGCCTTTTGGGACCAGCTTCCCAAATGGGTCGGGACGCATCGCATGATGGGCGGCGAATTCCCAAACGAATGGGAGGGCATTACATTCGCCACGGTTCAGAGCGCCGTGTCCCGCATTGACGATCTTCCCGATTTCGGGTTGCTGCTCATCGATGAGGCGCACCATGTCGGGTCGGAAAGCTTCAATCGCATCACGGATAGATTGGCCGGTTCGATGATTGGTGGCGTCACAGCGACACCATGGCGCGGGGACGGGTATGACATCGACCACGTGCTCGGTCCGCCGGTCATACGCATCGGCATCGCGGAAGGATTGCGCCGCGGTTTCCTTTGCGAGGCTGATTATCGCCTTCTCGCGGACAATATCGACTGGGACTTCGTGCGGCAGAGCTCGCGCAACCGGTACTCGCTCAGCCAGCTGAACAAGCTCCTCCTCATGCCCACGCGCGATGAGGAGGCGGCACGTGCCATCAGGGAGACGTTCGACAAGGAGCGTCGGCGTAGCGCGATCATCTTTTGCTCATCCGTGACCCACGCCAAGAGCTTCGCGGGTACGCTGAGGCTGTTTGGCTTCAAGGCCGAGGCGATCACGGGCGACATGTCCGCTCGCGAGCGGGATCGGGTGATGAGCAATTTCCGCAAGGGCCTTCTCGACGTCGTCACGACCCGCGACCTGTTCAACGAGGGCGTCGATGTGCCCGATGTCGACATGATCGTGTTCATGCGCGTCACGCATAGTCGGCGCATCTTCGTGCAGCAGCTAGGCCGTGGCCTGCGGACCAGCCCGAACAAGACCAAGGTGGTGGTGCTCGATTTCGTTAGCGACCTGCGCCGGCTGGCCGAGGTCGTTGAGCTCGAGAAGTCGGTCCGGGGCGATGTCGAGAGGCTACGGATACCGGGTGTCATCCAGTTCCGGGACGAGGGCGCCGGGAGCTTCATGCTGGATTGGATGAAGGATCAAGCGGACCTGTTCACGCGTGAGGGGGATCCGACGCTTGAGTTGCCGGCCTTCGATTTTCCCGCGCCTCCTCCGTCAGGCACCGTCCAATGAGCAAGCTCCCGCCAGCCATCCGCGACGCGATCCAGGCGAAGTTGTGGGCCGAGTGTGATGACCTCGGCTGGCTTGCGCTGCCCTATGCCGAGCGAGCCCCATATTATGAGCGCTGGACCAAGGATCCCAAGATAGGCGGTCAGCTTGCTCACCTGATGGACCCGCGCGAGGTGCGCGTTTACATCAAGGACACATTGGTGAAGCCGTATGTCCGCGAGCGGTTGCTGGATAGCGAGAGCGTCGTTCGAGACGCGCTGGGCCTGAGCGAGGTGGACACGATACAAGACCGTTTCATCAAGCCGCATGGGCAGCGCCTGGCCGATGGCCGTGTTCTATGCTGGGGGCGGAGTCGGGAATGGAAGTCCATCCTTCTGGCGGTGTTCGAGCGCGCCGCCGAGCCTCAATCGAACGCCTTCGGGGCGGTGTTGGTTGAGAGTGGCCAAACCGAGCTTCCCGCCAAGCGGGCTCTTGTAAGGGCTGCGGCGACCAAGCTCGAAATCACTCACATCAGATGGCTGGACAGCGAATGAAGGAGCGCTTTCCCGGCTGGTATCCAAAGAGCTCGGATGAGCTAGGCGCGATTTGGGAGAATGCGTTGTTCGTCCCCGACGCGAACGTGTTGCTGCATTGCGTGCGGCATCCCGCGAAGGTTCGTGACGAGCTTCTGCGTGTCTTCACCGTGCTGAGGGCTTCGCTATGGATTCCCCACCAAGTGGGGCTCGAGTTTCATCGCAACCGTCTGGACGTCGAGTTCGGCGCGGAGGACATGTATCGAAAGCTCACCTCCGAATACGACACCATCCTCAACCAGGCACGCGAGAAGCTAAGGCAGATGCGGGCGCATCCCATGATCGACATCGACGCGGAGATCGCCGCGATCGACGACTTCCTGACTGGTTTTCGAGGCCGCATGGACGCGGCGGCTGGTCAGCACCCGAAGAGCGACATCGAGGCGGCCGTCACGAGGCTGACCGATCTCCTCGAGGGTCATGTGGGCGAGAAATGGCCCGCCGATCGGCTCGCGGCATTGAAGAAGGAAGGGGAGGATCGCTACGCCCGAAAGGTGCCGCCGGGGTACAAGGACGCCAAGAAGGACGGGGACGGAGACAAGTTCGGCGACCTGATAATCTGGCGCGACATGATGGAGAAGGCGAAGGCCGACGAGAAACCGATCATCTTCATCTCAGATGACGTGAAGGAGGATTGGTGGTGGCTTCATCGCGGCCGAAAGCTCGGTCCCCGGCCCGAGCTTGTCGAGGAGTTCAAGGCCGTCTCGGGCCAGGAGTTCCATATCTACGAGTTCATGAACTTCCTTCGGGTCGCCGGCGAACGCCATCAGGAGATCAAGGAGACGATGGACGTTGTCGCACAGAGTTTGCTTGGCGACGAACGCGCGCGCAAGCGGCAGCAGGAGGCGCGGGACGCCGATGCGCTTCGTCACCGCATATCCGACCTTGAGGACGAGCGTGAGCGCGTCGTCCAGACCCTGTCAGGCAGCCCAACCCTGGAAGTCGATCGGGAGACGGTCGATCGGTCCGCGCTGAGGTTGCGCCTCGACCAATTGAACGCGGAAATTCAGGGGCTGACAGAACGGCTTATTGAGGAGACAGGCATGACGTCAGGGGAGGACAAAGGGCGCTAGCGGGTCGAAACGTCATTGCGTCCAGTCAGGTAGGTTTGCGATATGTCGAGGGTCTTCACGCGTCAGGAATTCTACGATCTGGTGTGGTCGAAGCCCATGACCCACTTGGCGAAGGAGTTCGCGCTCTCGGACGTTGCCCTCCACAAGATCTGCAAGAAGCATGATATCCCGAACCCGCCGCTGGGATGGTGGGCGAAAAAGGCGGCAGGCAAGGCGGTCAAGCAAACCCCGCTGCCAAAAGCGAAGGCTGGTATATCGGACAGGGTCACGATCGCGGCTGGCCAGTTGGGACCGGAACCCGAGGTGATCGCGACCGCGCGCGAAAACGCTCGCCTGCTCGCATCATCCATCGATGTGAACACGGCGCTGACAGCAAACCCGATCGTCGATCGGACAATCGCCCAACTGCGCAAGGCGAAGCCGTCCTCCATCAACGGCCTCGTCACGGTCGAGGGACTGAACGTCGTCAAGGTCACTGTCGCGCCTGACTCGATCGATCGCCTGGAAATCGCACTGGGTCGTGTCGCGGCAGCGGCGGAAGCGCTAGGCATCAAGCTGGTGCGGGGTGAGAAGACCGCGGCATTCACCTGCGAGGGCGAGACGATCGGCTTTTCGATCAGCGAAGGCGTCCGGCGCGAAAAGCACGTGCCGACCGAGAGGGAGATAGCGGAACAGGAGGCGGCCCGAAAACGTCGTGCGAAGCGCTGGAACAACCCCGGCAGCTGGGATGACGACGATTTCAGTTTCTCGTCCCTGCGCGGCCCCGAATGGGATTATCATCCGACCGGCCTGCTCGCCTTCGAACTGGAACACTCATACTTGCTTGGCGGTAGCCCTCGGCGTTCCTTCAAGGACGCCAAGGTCCAGCGGATCGAGAACATGGCCACCGACATTGCGGTCGGCATCGCTGTGCTGGCGGCGGCCATGAAGGACGATAAGGTCAAACGGGAGGAGCAGGAGCGGCAACGCGAGGAAGCGCGACGGCTGCGCGAACTCGCTCTTCGCAGGGACCACATCGCCGAGCGCCGCGGCAAGGCACTGGACGAGGTGCTTGAAGAGATGGCCTCCCTTGATCGACTGAGGAGGCTGGTGGCTAACCTGCGCGGCGAGGATATCTCGGTGAGCACAGGTCGTGTAGCCGAATTTCTGGGACTTGCCGAGCGCCGGCTGGCGTCGCGCGAAGCGGCGCTTTCGGCTGATGGTCTTGAGCAGCGTTTCGAGAAGGACAGGCTGTTTGGCGACGATGATGATCACGCCTTTCGCCCGCCTTATGGTTACTATTGAGCGGCTGCCGGAAGGCATGTTTTGCCGCTGTCCCGGCACGGCGAGCCTTTCCCGGATGACGTGTTGGTGTTATTGTTGGTGTCGGCGAACGGACCGTTGAAGTTTGCTGTTTTATTCGAAGTGCTTGGATCGAACCTTCCGGTTCTCTTCTGGCACCAGTCAACCACTTTATCGCGTTGTTTTCACACGATAAAGTGGAATTTCTGAAAATGTGATCCCACATTGCTTCCCACATTTTGTGTGGGTTGGGATGAGCCTTGTCGGCCCTTGCTGGGACGCCAACTCAACTTGGCTGATCCGATTATCTGCCCTTTGCCTGTTGCGCCGCACGAATCCTGACGGTGCATCGAACTGGCTGCTGCGAGGTTGCGGCAGCCTTCCGGCAAGCGTCAATGGTATCACGATTGTCTCGCTGGATGTCGGCGGCCCGTGGGAGAGGCGGCCTGGGGAATTTGGACAATGTAATAAGTGGATTTTCTGCCTGACGGCGGCGAAGATGCCGCGGACGGGAGACGAGATGAGCAGACGATCCCGCCGGAACCACAGTTCGGCTTTCAAGGCGAAGGTGGCACTGGCTGCCGTGAAGGGCGAGAAGACGCTTGCCGATCTGGCGCAGCAGTTCGACGTCCATCGCAACCGGATCACGACGTGGCGCAGCCAGTTGCTGGACGGAGCTGCCAGTGTTTTTGGCGCCGACGACGGCGCGACGGAAGCAGCGGAGCTGGCGATCGACGTGAAGACGCTCCACGCCAAGATCGGTGAACTGACACTGGCGCACGATTTTTTGGCCGGCGCGCTCGGAAGGCCGGTCTGCTGCCGAGCGCAAAGCGATGATCGATCATGCGCACACCCTGCCCGTGACGCAGCAGGCGCGGGAGTTGGCGATCAGTCGGGGCAGCGTCTACTACCTGTCCCGACCGGTATCGGAAGCGGATCTGAAGATCATGCGGCGCATCGACGAGTTGCATCTGGAACTACCGTTCGCCGGCAGCCGGATGCTGCGCCATTTGCTACGGCAGGAAGGGATCGAGATCGGTCGGCCGCACGTCGCGACGCTGATGAGGAAGATGGCGATCGAGGCGATCTACCGGCGTCCGAGCACGTCGAAGCCGGCGTCGGGCCACAAGATCTACCCCTATCTGCTGCGCAAGCTGCCGATCATCCGGCCGAACCAAGTCTGGGCAATGGACATCAGCTATATCTCGATGGCCAAGGACTTCGTCTATCTCGTTGCCATCGTCGACTGGTTCAGCCGCAAGGTGCTCGCCCAGCCGCCGCATCTCGGACAGCATCAGCCCCGCGTACTTCCTTTCCGGCTCATCAACAAAGCCGTCGCTGATGGTCGTGGTTCACTCACACGAGCCCGCAATGCGTTCAACAGCCAATTGGATGGAATAAGGGGCATGATTTGGGACTTTCCAGCCGTTCAAAAGTGATGGGTGGAAAGTCAGCTCTTTTCTGGAGCAGACATTCGGCGTTTGCCTGAATGGCGCCGCAGAGCAACAAATGCATCCTTAGCCTTATTGTAAGCAATTCTGTCGAATGAAGGCCTGTAGCTTTCAAGGCGCAGATGAATTACCATTCGGAGCTGCTCGGCCACATCGGGTCTGTCGCCGCGCGTCGGGGGCAAACGCGTGCAGGCAAACGAGCGGACGAGCACGGCGACGCCGTCTTTTCGGGCATTCCTGAGCTATAGCCACGCTGACAAGGCGGCCGCGCAGCAGCTGCATCGCAAACTCGAAAGCTATCGTCTGCCCGGCCATCTGTTGCAGGCCAGCGCCGATCGCCGGATTGGCAAGATCTTTCGGGACCGCGAGGATCTGCCCGCAGCAACCGATCTGTCGGCAAGCGTGCGGCAAGCGCTCACCGCTTCGCAGGCGCTGATCGTGCTGTGTTCCCCCGCTGCGAAGGATTCCCACTGGGTGGCGCGCGAAATTGCGCTGTTCCGCGAACTGCACCCCGACCGCCCGATCCTCGCCGCGCTGCTCAACGGCGAGCCCGATGAAGTCTTCCCCGCGCCGCTCCATGACGGCGGCGAGCCCTTGGCGGCGGACCTTCGCGAGGACGGTGATGGCTATCGGCTCGGCTTCCTCAAGGTGGTAGCCGGCGTCATGGGCGTGCCGCTCGATTCCTTGGTGCAGCGCGACAGCCAAAGGCAGTTGCGGCGCGTGATGGCTGTCACGGGCCTGATCACCGCCGTTGCGCTAGTCATGGCGGTCATGACAGTGATTGCCCTCCAAGCGCGCAGCGAAGCGCAGCGCCAGCAGGCGGCAGCGGAGGGGCTGATCGAGTATATGCTGACCGATCTTCGCGAAGACCTCGACGGTGCGGCGGGTGTCGCCGTGATGACCCGTGTGAACCAGCGCGCACTCGCATTTTATGAGGGGCAAGATGACCTCGCATCGCTGTCGCCCGACAGTCTTGAACGGCGAGCGCGCGTGATCGGCAGGCTGGGCGAGGATGCGATGTTCCGTCAGAATTATGCCTTGGCGCGGCGCAATCTCGAGGAGCGGGCGCGCACGACCCGTAGCTTGCTGGATGACGCACCCTCTGATCGAGGGCGCCGGTTTGATCATGCCCTGAGCCTGAATCGACTCGCTGTCCTGTCTGAAGCCGAAGGGTACGGCGCGCGGGCTGAGGTCGAGCTTCGCAAGAGCTGGGCGCTGTTGTCGGACCTTCGGGCGTGGGAGAGCGGCGATCCCGAATGGCGGCGTACCACGGCGCTGGTTGCGGGCAACCTGTGCGCGATCGCCACGCTGAGCAAGAGCGTGGACGCGGCAACGCTCGACAAGTGCCGAATTGCTGTTGAGCTGAGCAAGAAACTGGCGAGCGAGGACAAAGTCGCCTCACGCGCGCCGTATGATCTCGTCTTCAATCTGATGTGGCACAGCGTTGCGCTGGAGCAGGCAGGCCGGCGCGATGTTGCGCGCAATGTGCGGCGGAACGCCCTGCGGCTGACCGACCAGCTCGCCGCAGCAAACCCAGATAACCGTAAGATCAGGTCGCAGCGGATGGAGACCTATGGCTATCTTGCATCATTTGAAGCGCCGACCGTCCGCCGTACGATGCTAACCACGGCGATGGAGATAGCGCAGGAGTTGACCCGGCTCGATCCCGAGCGTGCAGAATGGAAATCGACCTTAGAGGATTTTCGCAAACGGCTGGAGGAATGAGAGATGAGTGAGGAAAAAGGTCCGATGGACGTCTACCTTTTCGAGATTGAAAATGGCGCGGGCGGATTTGCCGAGTTTGCTCACGTCTATCTTCGTGATCCCCCCACGACATGTGGCCAAGCTCTCAAGGAAATAACAGGGTCGCAATTGCCCAAGGATTGGCGCCCCGTAACAGGGACACAAGCGGTTAAGGACCTCGACATGCGACTTCCTGCATCCAGCAAAGCGCTCGTCTTCGTTCGTTTGCCGGATCAAGGGGAGCTTACCGAGACCGAATTCGGAGAGAACGTTGTGATGGACTTACAGGTGGAAGGTGCGAAGCCGAACAATATCATTCGGAATCCCAGTCGCTATGCCTCACCAGATGGCAAGCAACGGCTTTGTTCCTTCGAACTTGATATACCAGACACATTGGCAAAAATTCCCCGTTCTAACGCTGGCCACAAGGTCACACGTCTTCCGATCATGTTCGATTTTATCGACAAGAGCGATGGGATGTCGCCCGTGTTCAAGGATGGGCACAAGCATAACGCGGGGGGGTCGGGCTCTTTTATAGGTCACGGCGGCATACATCCGAGCAGCGGTTCAAGTCTGATCATTCTCGCTTAGGTACAGGACGCACGCCCTCTTGATCACTCCCCACACCCACATCCTGCGCCTCGCCCGCTCCGGTTCGCCGGAGCGGGCGAGGGCCTTGATGGCGCAGCTTGGCCTGCTCGATTCTGCCAGCGATCCCAAGGCGCTGACCTTGCAGGCACGGCTAGTTAAGGATCTGGCCAAGCGCGCCGGCACGGGTGCCGAGCAAGCGCGGTTGTTCAACCAGTCATCGCAGCTCTATGCCAAGGCCGCAGGTATCACAGGCGCAAGCTATCCACTGATCAATGCCGCATCGCTTTCGCTGTTTGCTGGCAAGCCTTTGCAAGCAGAACGCATTGCGCAAGACGTGCTTGATCTGCTCGCCGCCGATCCCTCAGAAGGCGAAACCCCCTATTGGCGCGAGGCGACCCAAGCCGAAGCCCTGCTGCTGCTCGGTTACGAGGTCGAAGCCCGCGCGGCGCTCCGCAAGGCCATCGCCCGCCAGCCGCACGCGTGGGAGGATCATGCCGCGACGATCGGGCAATTTGCGCTCATCCTCGCTGAGAAGGGCTGGGATGCGGGCTGGCTCGATCCACACCGCCCCCCGCCCAGCTGCCATTTCAGCGGCATTGCCGGGCTGGCACCCGATGAACGCGGAGTCGCCGAGGCGATTGCCCAATACATCGCCAGCGAGCGGCCGGGCTTTGCCTATGGTGCTCTTGCTGCCGGGGCGGACCTTGTATTTGCCGAAACCTTCCTCGCCTGGCGCGATGCGGAGTGCCCTGCGGCAGAACTGCACGTGGTGCTGCCCTACCCGGTCGATCACTTCCGCCAGATCTCGGTCGCGGCCTTTGGGAATCACTGGGTCGCGCGGTTCGATGCCGTGCTGGCGCAGGCGACAAGCACGACCAATTACGGGCTGGATGATCCGTCGCTGCCGCTAGCGGTCGAATACGCCGATTGGGTCGCGATGGGGCGCGCTGTGCGCAATGCGCAGGTGTTGGCGAGCCGGGTCCGCGCGGTGACGGTAGTAGGCGAAGGGGAGGCTTTGCGCCCGCAACTTGCATCCTGGCGCGATGGAGGCCGTCCGCTGACGATCATCGAAGGGGTCCGGTCCGGTGCCGCACGGGCCAGCACCGCGTCAGCAACGCCGCGTGAGCGGTGGCAGACGTTGGTCTGGGCCGATGAGGCGGCATGGTCGATCCATGATGACCTGCTGGCGGCAGGCGCGCAGGCGCGCGCTCTGGCAAGCAGCGGCGATGATAGACGGGTGGCGATCTTGTTGACGCCGTGCAATCTGGATCGACCTGAGCCGCCCTTGTTGCGGCGCGCAGCCGCGCTCGCGGCGGTTGCGACCCCCGGGGCAGTGGTGAGCGATGAGGCCACGGCAATGGCGCTGATCGGGGCCGGGTGGATCGGCACGGTGGAGGAGCTGGGCGAACTGCCTCTGCCAACAGGCCGCGAGCCGATCTGGAGCGTGCTCCCCGCCTAGGGCCAGTGGGGGTTTAGGATTCTCACTTTGCGTGGATGTGATTCACGCTTCGGATGGATCGTTTTGTACTGACCGACGCCCAATGGGCGAATATGGAACCGCATTGTCTGGGTAGCCAGAGTGACCCGGGCCGCAGTAGGAGGAACAACCGGCTGTGCATGGAGGCGGTACTGTGGATTGTCCGAACGGGCAGTTCATGGCGTGATCTGCCTGCGATGTTCGGAAACTGGAGCACGGCGTTCAGGCGGTTTCGCGATTGGCGTGAAGCCGATGTTTTCAAGCGGATTTTCGATGCTTTGTCGGAGGAGCCCGACATGGAACACGCCATGGTCGACGCCACCATCGTCAAGGTTCACCGGCACGGCCAAGGCGCAAAAGGGGGACTCAGAGCCAGGCCATTGGCCGTTCCAAAGGCGGCATGACGACCAAGATCCTGGCGCTCACCGATGCCTTGGGCAATCTAGTGCGCTTTCATTTAATACCCGGCCACGGCTTCGACATCGCGGGGGTCGCCCCGCTGGTCGATGGTGTCGAGTTCGGGGCATTCATCGCCGACAAAGCCTTCGGCAGCAGCGACATCATCGCCGATCTCAATGATCGCGGTGCAAAGATCGTCATCTCGCAGCATCCGCGCTGCGCGATACCCATCCCGCTCGGCGCCGAGATGTACAAATGGCATCATCTCATCGAAAACTTCTTCTGTAAACTCAAGGAGTTCAAACGCATCGCCATGCATGCATGCAAAACTGACCGCAGCTTCGAGGCCATCATCTACCCCGCCACCGCCGTCATCAACTCACGATGAATCCTCACAGGCTTTAGATCACCATGTCTTCGAGGAGCTTGCGCGACACGATCGTCAAGCAGTCCGGGTCTCGCCGGAGAATGCCGCGACGCACCAAACCGTTGATCGCGCGCGATGCGGTCTCGCGAGTGGTCTGCGCCATCAGGCCAAGCGCTACCACCACCGGTGGCGGAGCAATGGCATCGCCCTCGCCTGCAGCGTTGAGCAATTCGGCACAGACCCGGCCCGTCGCCGATAGCGTGATGCGCGCCGCCATCCGATCAAGCGCTGAATGATATTGCCGCGCAAGGATCATCGCGAGACCGCTACCGATCCGCGCTTCTTCCCGCAGCAGCCGTTTGAGGCTGGCAGTGGAAATCTCGAGCACCGAGATTCGGTCGAGGGCGACGACATCGGACACGAACAGGCGTTCATGCGGCAGAGCACCGAACAATTCGCCTGCACCATGCGTCATCAGCAACTGCACCTGTCCATCGCTGCCGATCACCTGCAATTGCGCCTGCCCGTCGAGCACGATCCACACCTTCGCACCCAGATCACCCTGATGGATTAGCGTCTGGCCATGGCGATAGGTGACGAAAATCATGGCATCGCTAAGCCTCTCCGCTTCCGCGGCACTGCACGCAAAGAAAGATGCCAGCGCGGCCAGCCGTTCAGTCCGCTCCATCGGCGGTTCCGGCGGCAGAAATTGGCAGGAAGCAACGGTCGCTGACGATAGTTCCGAACGACGTGCCGAGCGTGACGGCGATCACGCATACAGGCGACTTTGGAATGGCACCTATGATTCCAGGCCCGGCTGATCGCCTCGCGATAATCCGACACATACCGCAACATAATCGGGAGTAACGCCAATGCGCAAATCCAATGTCATCATTGCAATCCTTTCGACCGCCAGCTTAGTGTGGGTCGCGCCGGCGCATGCGGCCGATGTTACACTCGACTATCACCTGCCCGAGGTGAAGATCGGCTTTGCCGTCAGCCACATGATCACGGCCTGCCCCAATGCGCAGGGCGAGGGTTTTGCGATGGACACGGCTACGGCAATCAAGCCGGTCTATGGCAGAGGTGAGCAGATATTGATCAATCCCAAGGGCACCCTGTTCGTCGATCGGCAGGTCAAACTTGAGTATCACGAGAACGGCACGCTCAAGAGCTTCAACGGCTCATCGACCGGACAGGGCGGGAAGATCGCCGCAGCCGCGATCAAGGCGGTCAGTTTTGTCGCAACCTCTGCGATGGGCCTGCCGCCGGTCGCTGGTCCTGCGTCTGATGGGGGATCGAGCAAGCGTTGGATTCAGTGCAAGAAAAAGATCGTCGATCTGCTCAAGCAGAAAGAGGGTCTGGAAACCGAATTGGCGCGCCTCAAGCAAAGCCTGGTCAGTCAGGGGACCTCGGAAAACCTGCTTTTGCAGATCACCCGCACAGAGGCTGCAATTGCCGCCACGACTTCTCAACTCACGGTCAGCACCAAACCGGTGATCTGGACGCCGACGACATCAGCGATTGATCTGCCTTCTACTCAAATCTTGGCTGATCTGACGGCCTGGTTCGATGATGTGACCAAGGAGGGTTTGCAGAGCGCCTTATTAAAGGTCGGCCTTGGGCAAGTGCTCGCCTTCAAGGCTTCCGTGACTTCGGTGATGGGGCGAGACACAAAGCCTACACCAAAAACAAAGCAGCGGGCACTGGTCTATCGTGTGCCCGGCGTGATCGAGGTCACTCTGGAACCGCTAGCGGTGTTCAAGGCCCCCGAATTGACTGGGGTCGACGAGGCACGTGCCCGCGCGGCGTATGAGGACACCAAGGCCAAGGAAACGGTTAAGGTGCCGCAGATCGGCACGCTTAAAATCATCCCCTTCGAAGGCAGCGGCATTTTCGGATCGCGCGCGGTCGCGGCAACCTTCGATCAGAAAGGCGAATTGACCTCGATCGGATACACCAGCACCGGCGGTGCTGACGCACTGGCCGGGGTGGTCGATGCCTCGGTCGCTGCCGGGATCGAACTGCGCGATCAGGAGGTCAATGCGACTAAGCGCGAAGTCGAAAGGCGCACGCAAGCCAATGCGCTCGAAGCTCTGATCGAAGCCGAAGCCAAGAACGACGTGCCTGCGCCAGCACCGGCGGACGCGACTGGCAGCTAGCGCCAAGGGCCCGCGCTACCAGCCCTGGTTCGCTCCCACCCATCACATTGCCTGCATCAAGCCAGCAATTTCAAAGGAGAAATACTATGTCCACCACCAATTCAGGCTATGTCATTTTCGTCGATGAAAGCGTTCTCGACGGTTCGGTCGAAATGTTCGGCACGGCCGGTGGCGTGTTCGCAGCTCTGCCGAGCGAGGCGGAAGCCGCAGCTACCACCGCAGAGGCCTTGCCCCCCGAAGAGCTGCTGTCCCGCCGCCGCGCGGTGCTCAACCAGATCGCCAGCGGGATAGACAATCCTTCCACGCGCTTCGATACCCTCGGCTCAGCTGGCGACGCCGCGACCTTTGGCTTACCCAAGATCGCGAGCATAGAACCGGCGTCCGAACCGCCGGCCGACATGCGGGTGCTGGCGGGCGTCGGCGCGATCCTGGTCGACCGCGACGAGCTTGATCTCGAGGCGATCTACAGCCAGCCGGGCGTGTCGGTCTTTCCCAATCTCGAAGTGCACATGGTTCATCCCGATATGGATGCCGTGACCGGCGTGGCAGAGAGCGCTGCGGCGGCGGTCGATGATCAATTTTGGCACCTCAAGAAGGTCGGCCTCTCCTCCGGTCAGTCCGGCGGTCAGGGGATCATGATCGGGGTGCTAGATACGGGGATCGACGATTCCCACGCGGAATTCACGGGCAAGGTTGTCCACTTCCGCGAATTCGGCAAGGATGGGCAGGTGGTTGGCAGCAACGCCCGGGATGCGGGCATGCATGGCACCCATGTCAGCTCGATCGCGGCAGGCCGGAGGTGCGGTGCAGCCCCCGATGCCGATCTGGCGGTGGCAGCAGTGCTAACGACGCCTGATGCGCAAGGCCGCCTGTTCGGTTACCTCAAGCAAATCGCAGCCGGCATGGACTGGCTGGTGCAGCACCAGTTCAGACCGGGGCGGCGCGGTGTCGACGTCGTCAACGCCTCGCTTGGGGGCTCGGGCTATCAAGATTATCTCGAACAGCCGGTGCTGAACGGGCTGGCGGCCGGGATTTCGATGATCGCTGCCATCGGCAATGATGGTCGCAGAGGTGCTGGGTTCCACGGCTCGCCAGGCAACTATCGCACCACATTGAGCGTGGGAGCGAGCGATGCCAACGATGTGATCGCCAACTTTAGTGACTGGCAGTTGTCAGGTCCGGACGGCCGCATCCAATATCCGGTGCCCAACCTATCGGCGCCAGGGGTCGACGTCGTCGCGGCCATTCCCGGCAATCGCTACGCCCGCATGAGCGGCACCTCAATGGCAACCCCGTTGGTCACCGGGATTGCGGCGAGGCGGATGAGCGCCAATCCCGCGTTGCTGGGCCATCCCCGCGCGCTGTTCCTTAGTCTGCTGTCCACGCTCGATCCGGTCCAGCCGCATCCCTATAACCGCAACTATGGCGGCGCGGGTCGCATTCGCGCCTAGGTCGGGCTATAGGCAGGGGGTGACCACTTTCCTTCTCATGCCTCTCGAATCGGTCCTACCGGACGGCTGGCGCGAAAGCCTTGATCCTTTCGCGCCCCTGCCGTCCGGGCAGGATTTGCAAGCGGCTGAGGCGCGTTCCGAGCAACTGACCAACGAATTCTCTGCGCGCTGCGCCGCAATCGACGCCCAGTTGCGTGAGCGGCTCACCGATCATGTCGAGCTGACGTATCTGGCAGGCATTCGTGCATGGTCTGCAAAGGTGGACGATGCGATGTCTTCCGTGGCCTTTGCTCAATCAATCGAAGGCATTCCGGTCCAGATCATGCCCGAAGCGCCCTTCTCAGCGATTTAGGCCGTAGACTCATAAGAGCGGAGGCACAGGCGCATTGAGGCGAGTTGGACCATAGCCAAGACGTTTGCGGCGAGTTTGTCGTATCGGGTGGCGACACGGCGGAAGTGCTTCAGCTCTGAGAAGAACCGTTCGATCAGGTTGCGTTGGCGGTAGAGCCATGTGCTCAAGTACGGCTTGGATCGCTGGTTTGACTTTGGCGGGATATTGGCCATCGCGCCCTTCTTGCGCATAGACGCACGGATACGATCGGCATCGTAGGCCTTGTCAGCCAGAAGGATCATATCTCGTGGGATATGGCCGAGCAGTGTATCGGCAACCTGCCCGTCATGTGCTTGGCCTGCCGTTAGACTGAGCCTGATCGAGAGTTCTTGCGCATCGACGACGGCGTGGATTTTAGTCGTGAGGCCGCCTCGGGAACGACCGAGACAATGATCTCGATCCCTTCTTTGCCGCCGCAGCCTGTTGGTGAGCGCGAACCGAAGTGCTGTCGATCATTTGTATGTCGCCGTCATCGGCGACGGTGATGGCATCCATCATCCGGTCCCAAACGCCCGCTTTCCGCCATCGCACAAAGCGTTGTAGCAGGTGGTGCGCGAGCCATAACGCTCCGGCAGGTCTCGCCAGGGCGCGCCTGATCGTAGCACCCAGAAGACGCCGTTCAGCACGCGGCGATCATCGACGCGCGGCACGCCTCGCGGCTTGTTCGATAGGAGTGGTTCGATCACACGCCATTCGAAGTCAGTCAGATCATATCGGCTTATGCCGATGCTGAATCAGCTGTCTCGGGATTTGGAAAGGGTCGGCTGATGGCCCGCTGCGCGGGAATACCAATAGGCTGCCAGCGCCTCGACGACATTGCGCTCAATATCCAGACCGTCCCGCTCAACCCGCCATTCAAGGTAGTCAATGATAGCAAAAGATTGATTCTGCATAATATTACCCCATCGAGCGCACGCCAAGTCGGTCCACGTCTCGTCTTTTCGAGGCCAAATCCTTTGGTCGCGCGACATGTCATCAAAGCCGTGAACGAGGGCGAAAGTTGGATCGACCCGATGCAGCGCGCCGGCCAAGTCCGCTGCAAGTAAGGTAGGAATGTAGAAGCGGATAGCTTCGTCACTGAGGAAGCTGGGCGCAGACGCAAGTCCATCCGGCACCATATCCAGCCACTCGGAGGGCAGCTTGGTCCAGTCATCCTTGTCAGCGAAATCCGCTTCGATTTGTAATGGTTCATCACCTTGAACGTCACAATCGGCACGAACCGCACCGGCCGCATCGACGGAGACGCGGTCCTCAATTCTTTGATCATGGCGGCTGCGGACGGTGACATAACGTGTCTATGCCACGCTACGCTCTGCGCCGCGATGCCCTACGCAATTTATGCGTTCACGGCCTAGTTTTGGAGGCAGTTGTTCGGATCCGGCTCGAGTATGCCGGGGGCAAGGCGATCAAAGCGATCGCGCGGGATCTGCATGTGTCGCGGACCGGGCGCACCATGGCGCAGATTGATGAGTGCGCCTGTGGTGCCGAGCTGCGCCGCTGGGCCGCGACAGACCAAGCCTCACCTGCTCATATCGGCTCCTGTCCGCGGCATCATTGCCGCCCGTCAGGCAGAAAATCCACTTATCCCGTTGTCCAGATTCTCCAGGCCACCTCTAGCTACCACCGGATCACAGACCGACAAGTGTCATAGGGCCGATGCGCTATGGGCGTGAAGCGCATCGCTGACTCGCTGCATTGCCAGTTCCACAGGATCGATTTCTCCCAATAGCGCAAAGCTGCCGCCAAGCGCGAAGGCACAATGACCATGCACGGTCGCTACCAGCGATCGGGCCAACCGCGCGACATCCTCATGCTCCATGTGAGGCAGGACGAGCCCGATCTCCCGCCCGACCACCGCCATGAGATGGGCGCGCTGCTCGATCTGCGCTTCGGGTATGGCGGCGCCGTCCGGCAGGCGATGCTCGTAAATGGCGGTCCAAAGATTGCAATGCTGCTCAGCGAAATCGAAATAGCCCTGAACCAGTGCTCGGATCCGATCATTGCCGGATGCACCCGACAGGCGCTCCTCCAGCCAGTCTGTCCACAGGATGAAGGTGCGACTGTTGATGGCCAGCACCAGCTGATCCACGCCTCCGAACAGATGCATGATCGTGCCAACCGAATAGCCGATGCGCTTAGCGACCTCGCGAGCAGAAAAGCGGGCAAAGCCGACACAGGCCATCAGTTCCTGCCCTACACCGAGAATGAGAGCCTCCAGCTCTTCTCTGCTATGGTCGGATCGTCTGCCCATGCCGTGCTTCTAGAGCCGTAATTGAACAGTGTCTAATTTTTAATTTATACGCCGTTCAATTTAGGAGTAGCAATCCCGGCAGGCTGACCGGAAAGGGTGCCGCATGACTGCAATTCTGTTCCTTGGCGTGGTGATTCTGGCTGTGCTGCTTCGGGATACACGCAGACGCCTGACGACGCTGGAACAGCAGTTGCGCGATGAAGCACCCGTCACCGACAGCGCGACATGGCGTAGCGCGCGGATCGTGGATCGTCTTACGGAAGCGCCCGCCGCGCCGTCACCCTGGACGCTGCCCGCTCAGGGTGGTGGGATGGACGAGGGAACGCTCGAAACGACCCCTGGACTCGAACTCGAGCAGGCTAGGATACAGCCCTCACTGGCGCGGGATGTGCCGAAATTCACGCTCGATACAACTGCTCCGCTCACTGAAGCTGCTGAACCGGGGTCTGTCGAAGCTTCTGTATCGGAAACGACCATGCCATCACGCTTCGCCTTCAGCTTCGAGGATCTGTTCGGTCGCAAGCTGCCGATCTGGGCCGGCGGGATCACTCTGCTCGTCGCGGCGGTGCTGCTGGTCAAATATTCGATCGACGCGGGCCTGCTCTCGCCCGTCGTACGGATTGCGCTCGGCCTGCTGTTCGGCGGGTCGCTCATCGGCGGGGCCGAACTGGCACGGCGGCGCGCAGATATCGTGCAGGACGCCCGCATCAGCCAGGCGCTTGCCGGCGCCGGACTTGGGAGCCTGTATGCCGCGACGCTGGCCGCAGCAAATCTATATGTGTTGATCGGACCCACCACGGCCTTTGCGGGCCTCGCCGCCATCACGGGCCTTGCCATGGCGCTGGCGCTGCGTTTCGGCGCGCCCAGCGCAGTGCTTGGGCTGATCGGCGGCCTTGCAACGCCCGCTGTCATTCAGAGCACAGCGCCGAACGTGCCGCTGCTGGCGGGCTATATCGCCGTGGTCATTGGCGGTCTGACCCTGCTTTCTCGCCGTCAGCGCTGGATGTGGCTGGGCATCAGCGCCCTGGTCGGCGGCGCGGGTTGGAGCCTGCTCATGATCCTAATGGGCGGCCTGGGGCAGCTCTCCATGCTGTCCGTTGGCCTACTCGTCCTGCTACTGGGTATCGGCCTACCGGTGCTGGCGGCGGACGGTCGTGAAACGCCTGTCCTGCGCGGAATCGCGGCAATCGTGGCTGCCGGACAACTTGCGTTGCTGGTGGCGACCGGCGATTTCGCGCCGCTGAGTTGGGGGCTCTATGGCCTGTTGTCCATCGCCTTCATCTGGCTGACTGTCCGCGTTACGGCGTTGCGCCCCGCTACGGCGGTTCCCCTGCTGGCGGCGCTGCTGCTGGCCGGCTTCTGGCCAGAGCCCGGCCTGGCGCAGTTCAGCGCTGTCATTGCAGGCATTCTGCTCATCTATGGCGGTACGGCCGCTTGGCGCCTCTGGCGGCCGGGCGGCAGCCTCCTTGAAGCCGGATCGATCGCCGCCATAGCGCTGGGCGGCCAGGCGCTGAGCCTCTGGCACTTCCGCATCGACGGGCCGGGCCACGATATGCGCTTTGCACTGCTCGCTACCGGATTTGCGCTGGTTCCCACACTTGTAGCGGCACTGGGCTGGCGAAACGAGCAACGCCGGGATGATTCTCGTTTTACCCTACTGGCGTCCGCCGCCGGCCTGCTGCTCGTTATCGCCGCTATATTGGGACTGCCGGGCTGGAGCCTGCCTGTGGGGACGGCGCTGATCGCCTCGGCCCTGCTCGCCATCGCCATCCTCGCCCAGGATAGCCGTTTGCCGGACAGTGCGCTGGCCTTTCTGGCGGGCTCCGTCGTTGCGCTATGCGTGACCGCATCAAACGACATCGAGTTCGCGCGCTTCATCGTGGCGGAACCGCACGGACTGATGGCACAGTCGGTCCTCCGCTGGGGTGTCACGGCACTGGCTGCGGCATTCTTCGCATGGCGCCATGCGAGCACTGCACGGGGAGCCGCACTGCAGGGCGCGACGGTCGTGCTTGGCTATGGTCTTGTCGCGCAGATCATCGCCGCGCCGTGGCTGGCGCTGACATCGTCCGTAGTGCTGCTTGCCCTAACGGAGCGGATGAAACGCAAGGCCAGCTTCCTGCTGCTGCCGGCTCTCGGGACGATTGCCGCCATCATGGTCCTCTGGTCGATGGTGCCGTTCACGCGCTGGTTTGTACCCGCGCTCGCATCGCTTTCGGGCGAGCCAATGCTGGCAAGCGACCTGCCCGCTCCGGCCGCGACGCTCCGGCTGCTGCTCGTGCCGGCGCTGATCGCGAGCCTTGCGCTCTGGCGCATGCAGGGCAGTCTGCCGCGCCGCGCATGGATGATCGGCATGGGGCAGATCGGTGCCCTCGCGCTGGTCGGCGCCCACATCCTCCACAAGCAGATCTTCTTGATCGGCACTGTCGAGGCGTTCATCCGGCAGGGGCTCGCCGAGCGCACGCTCTGGCAGGCGGCGCTGCTGGCAACGGGTGTGGCGTTGTGGCGGATGTCGAGGCAACGCGCCGCCGCCCTGGCCTTTACGGGTGCCGCGCTAGCCCACAATCTCGTCTATTCGCTGCTGTTGCACAATCCGCTATGGAGCGCGCAGGCCGTGGGTGCGCTGCCGCTGGTCAACCTGTTGCTGCCGGCTTTCGGCATCGCCTTTAGCGCGCCGCTGCTCATCACACGCATAGCGCCGGAGCAGGCTCAGCATCTTCGCCGCCCGACCGACATGTTGCACATAACAGTGATTTTGCTCTTCGCTTATGCCAGCCTGCGCCAGCTCTTCGCGGGGAGCCTGCTGGTCGGCAGCCCGATTGGCCCGGCAGAAAATATCGGCTGGTCGGTTCTGGCGATCGCGCTCGCCATCGGCTTCCTCGTCTGGGGCATCCGCCAAGGTCTGCGCGACTGGCGCATCGCCTCGCTGCTGCTCATGTTGCTGGCGGTCGGCAAGGTCTTCCTGTTCGACGCGGCCGGGCTCGACGGCCTGCTGCGTATCACCTCTTTTCTCGCTCTAGGGTTCAGCCTCATCGGAATCGGCTGGCTTTACAGTCGATACCTCAAGCCCGGTGGCGGAGGAGAGGTTAGTCAAACCAGTTGATCCGCCAACAATGTTGGATATTCAGCGATCCTAGGCAACCTTCCTGTCAACGGCCGTCTAATTTTCGGCCAGCGTGGCAGAGTAAAAGCGGGCGACTGATGACGCGCGCGAATGATATGCAAAGGGCCCGATTGGGCCCCTTTGCATATTTGCCGTTTTCGGCGGGTCATTCGGGGGCGGTGGCCTGGTATTGGTCCGCCCCAACGGCACAGCGACGGCGTGCGGACTGCCGGAGGCGGTAGCTGTCGCCGTTCATGGAGAGGACACTGACGTGATGGGTGTGCGACGATACTTGCGGATCGTGTTGCGCGATAAGCCGGTCCGGCGCTTGATCTCTCGAATGGAGATATCCTGCCGAAAATGCCATCGACGGATCACACTGAGTAAGTCCATGTCGATCACTCCAAGACCCTCCGACCGACAGCTGGAAGGGAGGGAGTCATGGACGGATTATCAATTAAATCAATATGCCACCTATTCTTAGGGCTTCGGCATTAGTCTAGGCGAATGACGAGCGGGATCGAGGCAAAGCGTATCCTGGGACTGGACGCCCTGCGGGGCATCGGCGCGCTCTGCGTCGTGATGCTGCATATCCAATGCGCGACGTTCGCGCTTCCGCTGTTCACGCGCGGGTATCTGGCCGTCGACCTGTTCTTCATGTTGAGCGGGTTCGTAATAGGGCAAGCCTATCTCGAACGCCTGAATATGATGCGGCTCAGCGTCAAAGCCTATATGCGCATCCGCTTGCGGCGGCTTTATCCGGTAATGTTGGTCGGCATGCTGATAGGGTCGGTTAACGCCCTCATCGGTGGCCAGCCCCTTTCCACGATCACCACCTTCCTTCTCATCCAGATGACGCTCATGCCGGTGCTCTGGTCGAAAATGGTCTTCCCGCTCAATTCGCCGCAATGGAGCCTGTTCTACGAGATTCTCGCCAACCTTCTCCACGCCCGGCTTGCGCCTAACCGAACGCGGTTCCTGATGCCCGTCATCGTGCTTGTGGCGGCTTTCGCGTTCGGCTGGGGTATCTTCCATTTCGGCAAGGCCGATGTTGGCGCCGATCAGGTAACGTTCCTATGGGGCATCCCTCGTGTCATCTTCGGGTTTTTCAGCGGCCTGCTGCTGTTCAAGCTCTGGCGATCAGGTAAAGGGCCACGGCCGCATATAGGCGGCCTGGCAACGATCATCGCGGCCGCAGCCGCCATCACGCTACCCCAGGCAGCGGGCTTACCTAGCGCAATCTCCGATACCGCGATCATCATGACCGCCTTCCCGGCCATCATCTGGTTCGCAGCCTCCGCGAGGTTTACCGCGCGCGGTGCCGCGGTCGCCTCCCTTGTCGGGGAACTTTCCTACCCGTTGTACGCGACGCACGATCCACTGATCCACATAGCGGTTGCGTTCATCCAGCCCTTGCTGCTTGACGGCTGGCGTTTGGGATTGGCGTGGGCCGGCGCGCTCGTAGTCATAATCCTGATAGCGTGGGGCGTGAGCCGGATCGACCGGCTCCTGCAGCGCAGGCTGGCGTCGCGTCCCAAGCCTCCGGCAACGCACGCGGCGATGCCCGCCTGAAACTACTTGCTCAGCAGTGCGCCAGCATGTTGAACATCGTGTCGTTGATCTCTGTTTCTTGAACTGACAGTCGGCGATGAACTGGTGGACCCAAATAATCGTCGCGCGGACCGATTCAAAGGGTACGTCGTAGGTCGTGGAACAGCAGGTGCTCCCCAGCAAGCTCGCCGAACCACAAGCGGGTGAACCCACATACGCTGCGATATTCGTTTACCACTCACCTGCTTGAGCAGGGTGTCGACATCCGCGTCATCCAGATCTTGCTGGGACACGCGAACGTCAACACGACCGGCCTCTATACTCAGGCTTCAACCAAGACGATGCGGCTATTCGGTCCGTTCAAGTTTTGGGAAGCGGGTCGTGCCAAGGTGTGCGCTTCAGACTCGCACGCAGACAATAATCATTAGCGTTGCGGCCATTCCCAGCAGCGTTAATCTTGTCTGCGGCGAATAGGGATAAGGCCGTGACGGACAGCTATGAGGATGAACTTGGCGAGCATGTCGCTCGTGCGCTGCGATCTGCCCAAGCAGCAGCGGTCCGGTTTGCACTGATCGGCTGCCATTTCTATCAGAACGATCCCGACGATCTGGAACCTGTCACCGATGCCCCTGCGGACGCCGCGATCCTGATTACGCTCCGCAACGGAAAAATGCGGCGCCTTTCTTATGGCACGCTCGAACAGGGCTATATCGTCCCGAACGGGCCAGAGCTTCGAGCCGCCCTGCAAGCGGCGCGAACGCCGCGAGAGGAACAGTTGGACCGGGCGGCAGCGATCCTCGCGAGCGCAAGGGTCAATCCCGCTGCCATTGCCGCCGATGATCGCCTTGCACTTGCGGAAGCGTTCGAGGACGCCCGCACCGGGCTATTGCCCGATGCGGCGCTGCGGCAGCGGCGTTACACGCTGCTGCGCCGCTATGATCTCTACCGCCAGGGCACGGGAATATTGGAAGGATGGCGCGCCATGCTGCCACCGGACAGCAGCGCGGAAGCCACCATATTGGAAGTCCGAGAAGCTTTTCTCGGCGACTACGAAATCGGTTCTATCCCAACTTGCTCGCTGCAAAGATTTGAAGGCGCGCGATAACGAGAGGAGCTGTCGAACGGAGAGCTTCAACCCCCAATCCTGAGACCGGACCTGATGCCCTAGCCCCTTCAAGGGAACTCGGCCGGGTACCCATCTCACACCTAACCCACTGAAATATATGGTGAGCCCTGCTGGGTTCGAACCAGCGACCTACTGATTAAAAGTCAGTTGCTCTACCGACTGAGCTAAGGGCCCGCGCGTGCGAAAGCACTCCCTAGAGACGGGTCGGCAAGCGGTCAACCGGCTTGGGGCGGACGAGGAGAGCAAATTGGGCGGCAACCGTGCGGCCCGTGTGTGGGTCTCGCCAGCGCGATGCGATCCGGACCAGAGGCGCTGTGACAAAAGCCCGCTTGGTCCATTGGGGATGAGGGATAATGAGATGCCGCCCGTGGCAAACACGGCCACCAGACCAGAGGATGATATCGAGATCGAGCCTCCTCGCCCCCCAGCGCCGGGCCCGTTTACGGCCGAAATCACGCTCTATGGCTTGCAGCGCGGCAAGGGCAGCGCGTGGCGCAAGGCTGCTCTCTATGAGAGCGACGCCATTTGCATAGCTGCGGCGCGAGGGGCCGATGGGACGGCTGGCAATCACATCCGATGCGGCAAGCAGGCGGAATGGCGGCTGATTGAGCCGCTCCAGCGCCGCGTACAAAATGGCAGGCGGCGTCAGATAGCGTGAAAGCGCCTGATTGGAACCGAGCGCGATCGCATAAACATGCGGAAAGTCAGTCTTCATTCAACCAGATATTGCCCGGCAATGGCGTCCAGAGCGGCAAGGTGCGTCGTAACGGTTTCATCATCCAGAAACGAACCCAGGAAACTATTACGCGCGAGCCTGAGCACGTCGGCCGCGTCCACAACGCCGGCGTTGACCAGCGCATGAAAATTGTCGTTCACATAACCGCCGAAATAAGCCGGATCATCCGAGTTCACGGTTGCGCGCAGCCCCTTGTCGAGCATCTCCCGAATGGGATGGCGCGCCATGTCATTCACCACGCAGAGTTTAAGGTTCGAGAGTGGACAGACGGTAAGCGTTATGCCGGAGCGGGCGAGACGAGTGACAAGCCCCGCGTCCTCCAGGCTTCGGTTGCCGTGATCGAGCCGATCGACATGCAGCAGGTCTAGTGCCTCCCGCACATAAGCGGGCGGGCCTTCTTCTCCGGCATGGGCGACGCGGCGCAGGCCCATTTCTGCGGCGCGGGCAAATACACGCGCAAACTTAGACGGTGGATGGCCAATCTCCGAGCTATCGAGCCCTATAGCCGCGATCCGATCAAGCCATGGCTCAGCGGCAGCAAGCGTCCGCAACGCGGCATCTTCATCGAGATGGCGCAGAACGCACAGAATCAGCCGACTGCTGATACCATGGCGGACCTGCGCCTGGGCCATGCCGGCAAGCAGTCCCTCCATCACTATGCCGATCGGGATACCCCGGTCAGTATGAGTCTGTGGATCAAAGAAAATTTCGGCATGAACCACCTGATCGGCCGCGACACGATCAAAATAGGCATTTGCAAGATCGCAAAAATCTTCCGCCGTACGGAGCACATTGGCGCCGGCATAATAGATATCGAGGAAGTCCTGCAGGCGCGAGAAGCGGTAGGCAGCGCGGACCTCCTCAACATTTGCGAAGGGAATGCTCAGCTTGTTGCGTCGCGCGAGCGCGACCATCAGCTCAGGCTCCAGGCTTCCCTCGATGTGGAGATGAAGTTCCGCCTTGGGCATCGCCCGTACAAGCTTTGCCAGATCAGCGGCGCCCCGGCACCGGGACCGCGGAATGTCGGTCATAGCATCATCCTCGCGCCAGCTTTCGCTCCTTCGTGCTCCCGTCCACTAGGGGATATCGCAACAGGCTCATATCTGGAAATTTCTGATCATCCGCCCTGTCGGCAGGCAGCATGTGACACATTCATTACCCCGATACCCCGCAGTAATCCGCCATTGTTTGCTTTCGGGACAGCGCCAAATTTCATTTCAAAATGGTGGTTCTCAAAGGGTTAAGTTTCTGTTAATTATTTTTCGCAAGCTTCGGATTCGTCTGAGGACCCAAAAAAAGATTCCGGGTTGCTAAGTGGAGCAAGTCGAAAGGCTTGCTTGTGGGAATAGCAGAAAGGGATATTTCATGAAGAAGATGCTCCTCGCGGCAAGCGTTATTGCCGCGTTCGGTGTTTCGTCGGTTGCCAATGCCAGCATTGCCGTGGTGTTTGATGATTTCGACGATGGATTTGCCGCCTTCAATTCGACTGTTGTTGGTGCCGGTGGCAGTGTTGAGCTGCAGGCTCTCGGCACTAATCAGTCCGCGACCTACACCGATTTCATAATCACGCGCGCAGGCAGTGGTTCGACGGCCAGTGTTGGCGGTACTTACGGCCTCCTCGGGGCATCGCCCTCACGTGCGACGACAAGCGGCGTCATCGATATCGCGCCTTCAGGCTCGAGTCGCGGTATTGGCGCGCGCAATAGCGGGATTACCTTCACCTTCGCGTCAGGCATCAATGCGCTCGGCTTCGAAGTCGGCGACTGGGCGACCTGCTGCCAGCCGTCCGACCTCTATATCCAGTTCGGCAATAATACGCCGATCCTCGTTGGTGCATCCACGGCCTATGGCGATCAGTTCCTGACCAATGGCGGTGCCGGCGTGTTTGTGGCGGCGTTCGATGACACCGACACGTTCACGCAGGTTACCTTCTGGGGTGACGGCTTTGGTGAGGCGTTGTACGCAGGCGGCACGATCCGCTATTCGGCGATCGGCGTCGGAACGCTGCCGGGAGTTCCCGAGCCAACCACCTGGGCCATGATGATTGCTGGCTTCGGCCTTGCCGGTGCTGCGTTGCGTCGTCGTCGCGCAAGCACCGTCAGCTTCGCCTGACAGCGACGCCTCCGGGCTTAATTCGGAAGGGCTGTGCCACTCACGGGTGGCGCAGCCCTTCTTACATTTGGCAGCCTTGGTGGGCCGGGGCGGATCAGTTTCACCAATGATTTCCTGGTGAGATAGGGCATGCGGGCGAATGGATTCCATCTGCCGCCAAATCGCACTATGCTTGAGGTGTGAACGCCGCAGACTCCGCACCGCTTGCTTTGGCCGAACAGGCCATGATCAACGCAATCACCAGCCAGCGCGCGATGATGATCGACCAGGTCATCGCCTGGAGTTCTATAAACAGCGGGAGCCGGAATATGCCCGGTCTCTCCCACATGGCGGATATATTCAGTGCGGCCTTCGCGCCGCTTGGCGTAATGGTCCGCCACCCCGCCACGCCTGTTCAGGCGATTGACGCCCATGGCCGCGCCGCGCCACTCTTTCACGGCGACAATCTCCAGCTCTCCCTGCGCCCCGGCCTGCCCCGACGCGTCATGCTGGTCGGTCATATGGACACGGTATTCCCGCCCGATCACCCGTTTCAAACGCCGCGCTGGCTCGACGCCACCACGCTGAACGGCCCCGGCGTAGCCGACATGAAGGGCGGCATCGCCGTGATGCTGGCGGCACTCACGGCATTCGAAGCATCGCCCTTCGCAGCCAGCATCGGCATCGACGTCATATTGAACGCCGATGAGGAAGTCTCCTCGCGTGGATCGGCCGCTTTGCTTGCGGAGGTCGCGCGGACAGCCCAGATCGGCCTGTGCTTCGAACCCGCGCAAACGCCCGATGGCCTGCTGGCCGGCGCACGGAAAGGCAGCGGCAACTTCAGTCTCGCGGTCACGGGCCGCTCTGCCCATGCCGGGCGTAACCCGGAAGATGGCCGCAATGCCTTGCTCGCCGCCGCCGAGATCGCGCTTAGGCTGGAGCGCCTCAACGGCGCGCGCCCAGCCCTCACCGTCAATCCCGCGCGGATCGACGGTGGCAGCGCCAATAACGTCGTGCCAGACAATGCCGTGCTGCGCTTTAACGCACGCGTCGCGGAACCGGACGACCAACACGCGTTCGTTGCCGCGCTGGACGATCTCATCGCTGCGGTGGCAAACAAGCGAGACGTCTCCGTTCATCTCGACGGCGGCTTCTTCCGTCCGCCAAAGCCTTTGGACGAACGGCAACTGGGCCTGTTTGAACTGGCGCGGGACTGCGGGCGCGACCTTGGGCTGGATATAGGCTGGCGTAGCTCGGGCGGTGTCTGCGACGGCAACAATCTCGCCGCTCATGGTCTTGCCGTGATCGATACACTGGGCGTGCGCGGCGGCGCAATTCACTCGGCGGATGAGTATCTCATCGTCGACTCGCTGGTCGAGCGCGCGCAGCTGAGCGCGTTGCTCCTCGCCCGCATAGCCGCCGGCAACGGCCCGTCCTGACATTCGATGCCCCGACCAGCGCTGTCCCCGCTTGACTGTATCGCAAACATAATACAGCTTACGTCCGATCATATCCGCACATGACCGAAATCCCACCTCCGCCTTTTGACCGCGTGATGCTTTCTCCTCCGGCCACCCAGCCTGGAGCATCGGCACCATCGGCCTTTCCGCCGCGCCCCCGTTGGCGGAGCAAGGCGCGGATTGCCGCATGGATTGTCGCCGCGCTCCTTGCCCTGCTCATGCTGGCTGCGGCATGGCTCGCGGTGACGGCCCCCCTCTCCCGCTCGCTACGTCCACCCGCTCCCCCGAGCATCACCCTGCTGACCGCCGACGGGCAATTCATCGCGCGGCGGGGCGCGACCATCGGCGATCCGGTGAAGATCGCCACGCTCCCGGCCCATGTGCCGCAGGCGTTCATGGCGATCGAGGATCGGCGCTTCTATACCCATTGGGGCATTGATCCGCGCGGCATTGCCCGTGCCATGTGGTCAAACCTGCGGGCCGGTCATGTACGGCAGGGCGGCAGCACCATCACCCAGCAGCTTGCCAAGGGCGCGTTTCTCAACGCTGATCGAACAGCCGGGCGTAAGCTACGGGAACTGCTTATATCCTTCTGGCTGGAGATCTGGCTGACGAAAGACGAGATCATGGAGCGCTACCTCTCCAGCGTCTATTTCGGCGATAATGTCTATGGTCTGCGCGCGGCGGCCCTGCACTATTTCAATCGACGCCCTGAGAAGCTGACCGTGCCGCAGGCCGCCATGCTGGCAGGAATGCTGAAGGCACCCTCGCGCCTTGCCCCGACCGTGAACCTCAAGGCATCGCAAGCCCGTGCCGCGCTGGTCGAGCAAGCGATGGTGGATGCCGGCTTCATCACACAGGCCCAACATGACGCGCTGCCCCCCGCAAAGCTCGATGTCCAGCCGACGCAGGAAGCGACGAGCGGCACCTACTTCAGCGACTGGGTGCTCGACGAAGCGCGCGACCGCGCCGGTGAAGTCTATGGCGCACAGACGGTTACCACGACCCTCGACAGCGGTATCCAGCGCTTCGCCGCCGGAGCCATCCGCCGCGCGCCACTCGGCCGCGCGCAGGTCGCCGCAGTGGTCATGCGACCGGACGGTACCGTGGTCGCCATGGTCGGCGGCAAGAGCTACCGGGACAGCGCATTTAACCGGGTAACCCAGGCACGTCGCCAGCCCGGCTCAACCTTCAAGCTCTTCGTCTACCTCGCCGCGATCCGCGCCGGCATGACCCCGGACGATATGGTGGATGACACGCCGATCACCGAGGGAGACTACCGGCCCGAAAACAGCCATAAGCGCTATCGCGGCCGCATCACCATGCGGCAGGCATTTGCCGTCTCCAGCAATGTCGTGGCGGTGCGGCTGGCACAGCAAGTCGGGATGCGCGCGGTGATCCGCGCCGCCCGCGATCTTGGCGTCACCAGCCCGATTGCCGATAATCTCTCCAGCGCGCTCGGCTCGTCAGGCATGTCCCTCATGGAGCTGACCCAGGCCTATGCGGCGATCGCCGGGGATAGCTATCCGGTTCAGGCCCATGGCTTGCCCGAAAAAGAAAGGAGCTGGTTCGCCGCATTGCTCGACCGGCGGCACAGCTTCTCCGGCAAGGAACTGGCGATGATGCGTGACCTGCTTTCCGCCGCCGCCAATGACGGGACAGGTAGCCGCGCCGCGTTGCGCACCGCGACCTTCGGCAAGACAGGCACCACGCAGGACAATCGCGACGCGATCTTCGTGGGCTATGCCGGAGGGCTGGTAACGGCCATCTGGGTTGGCAATGACGATAACTCGCCGCTCCCCGGCGTATCTGGCGGCAGCGTCCCGGCGAGTATCTGGCGTGATATCATGGTCCGCGCGGTCGAGCATGGTGGCGCGGAAGACAGCAGCGGGCGCAAGCCTGCGGCGCAAGAGCTGGAGGATGCCGCAAAGGAGCTGAGGGAGGCGAGTAATGCGGCAGGCGGCGCCATCAGCAACATCGCGCTACCCGGCAATCTCGGCAATGTGAGCATTGGCCGGCAGGGCCGTGAAATCCGGGTCGAAGGGGGCGAGGGCACGGTGCGCCTGCGCGTGCCAATCGGCGAGGATGGCACTCCCCAGGCCCCGACGCTCGAAATGCGCCCCGGCCCCGCCGGGCAGATCTCGCCACGCCCCGGCCCCGATCCTGCCACCCAGCCACACGCCGGTCCTGAACCGCAGCGCTAATCCCACGCATACAAAAAGGGCGCCACGCGGGCGCCCTTCTCATGATCTCGTCGTTCTCGCGTTCAGCTCTTTTTGAGCGTGAGACCGCCAAAGCGCTTGTTGAAGCGAGCGACCTGACCGCCTGCATCGAGCAGACGCTGGTTACCGCCCGTCCAGGCCGGATGCGAGCTGGGATCGATATCGAGCGCGAGCGTATCGCCTTCCTTGCCCCAGGTCGACCGAGTCTGGAAGCTCGACCCATCGGTAAGCTGGACGGTGATGAAGTGATAATCGGGGTGCAGATCTGTTTTCATGAGCTTGCTCCAATGGCGGCTGGTTTCCGACCAGCCAGGGAGGGTTCCGGCCATTCCGGGAAAGCGCGGCGCATAACGCCTCAACGGTAGAAAGGCAAGGCAGACCTTTGCGTCTGCCCCGCCTCCTTCCTTTGTCGCCGTCAGTCCTTGGGCGGATCGGCAATCATCGCCACGCATTGCGCTTCGGCACAGAGCTTGCCGTCGACCGTCGCGGTGCCCGAGAATTTACAGATCGCGCCACGGATCTGCGTGAACTCGATATGGAAATCGACAAGGCAGCCCGGCTCGATCGGCGCACGGAATTTGGCGCCCTCTATACCCATGAAGTAGACCAGCTTGCCTGTACCCGCGAGGCCCAGCGACACGACCGCGAGCACGCCCGCTGCCTGTGCGATTGCCTCCACGATGAGCACGCCGGGCATGATCGGCCGGGTCGGGAAATGCCCCTGAAAAAACGGTTCGTTCACCGAAACCGCTTTCACCGCATGGATCGACCTGTTCGGTACATATGAAACCACGCGGTCGATCAGCAACATCGGGTAGCGATGGGGCAAAGCCGCCATCACTGCCCTGATGTCGAGCGGCCCCTTGATCTCATCCGACACGGCGTCGCCAGGAATGCCCCCCTCCCCGGTCATGATGCGGTCTCCCTTAGCGGCCCTGTGGCTTGGCGGCCGGCGCGGCCGTCGCAGCCGGAGCAGGTGCGGCGCCCTGCTGCTGGCCACCAGGGCGCCAGCCAGCCGGCGGCGTGATGCTGACCGAGGGAACGAGTGCGTTGATCTGCGTCTTGAGCTGGGCGGTGATGTCTACCGTCGGCTGATAGGAGACGGTCGCCTCCGGCTTGAGCAGCAGGTCCACCTTGGCCGCCGTCATCGCGCCCTTAAGCGCGTCAGAAAGCTTCGCACCGATCTGCTCCTCGACATAGGCCTGAGCAAGCTGGATCGGCTGACCGAGACGCTCCAGTTCGGCGCGCGCATCGTTCTGCGCTTTCTGGAAGGCGGCATATTGCGTTTCGATAGCCGGGGTCGGCTTGCCGCCCGCCGCGTTCAGCGCAGTCTGGAGCGCGGTCTGCTTGGCCTGAAGATCGGCCTGAAGCGCGGTGTTGCGCGCATTAAACTGGTCGATCTGCGCCTTATAGGTCGTCTGCATCTGGGTGCGGGCCGTCGTGTAGGCGTTCGATTCGAACACCGCCTGCTCGACGTTGACCACCGCAACACCCTGACGGGACTGCGCGAGCGCGGGCGTGGCAGCGCCAATGGCGAGGGTCGCAGCGGCGGCCAGAGCGGCCTTCTTGAAAGTGCTGGTCATCAGAATTGTGTCCCTACGTTGAATGTGATGAGTTTCTTGTCGTCGCCTTCGACCGAGATCAGTGCCTTTGCAATATCAATACGGAACGGACCAAAGGGCGAATTCCAGTTGACGCCGAAGCCCACCGAAACGCGCGGACGAGGCGTATTGCCGTAGAAGAATTCCTTGAAAGGCTGCATCAGCGTATATTCGCTGCGGGTCGACCCGGTCGGACAGGCCGTCCCGATCGGGATGCTGGTGGTCGTTCCGTCCTCCCCCGTCGTTACCGGCGGCGTGTAGCACTGCCACTGACCATCGGTGGTCACCACGGGCGCGATGAGTGGGCTCTGGAGGTCGATGAGGCCGCCATTGGCATAAGTGGGTTCACGCACGCCGAAGACAGCGCCAGCATCAACATAGATGGACGGACGCAACCCCATGTCCCGCGCGCCGGAACCGAGCGGCAGCTCCAGCTCTACCCGCGCCCGATAATAAGCGCGGCCGCCAAGCGCATCGTCCTGCACATAGCTGCTATCTTCCTGGAACGAACCGGGAATGCCGTTGCCGTCCGCATCCGTCTGATAATAGCGGCGCACCACGCGCGGACCGATGCCGCGAATGTCGAACCCGCGAATCTGCGGATCACCCAGGAAGAAGCGATCGACGAGGCGGACCGGATCGACACCTGGCACGGAGCTCTTCTGGAAGCTGTGAATATAGCCGCCTTCGCCCTGCACGGAGAAGACGAAGCCCTTGCCCAGACCCCAATATTTATTGGCGCTGAGTACGGTGCGCAGATAGCGGACATTGCCTCCGACACCCGCAAAATCCTGACTGAGCGTGACACTATGTCCGCGCGAGGGCCGGATGCGGTTATCGCGCGTGTCATAAATCAGCGAATAGCCAAGCGACGAGGTCGTGCGCTTACCGATCGCCTCGCACAGATAGCGCCCCGCGAAGAGCGCGCTACAGGTATCGTCCGCGCTGTTACCACGAATGCCGTCATTATTATTGTCGGTATAATAGGACTGGCGATCCAGCGTCACATTATCGAACGAGAGACCATAGCGAAGTTGCAGCGCGAGGAACTCGTTGAGCGGCACACCGGCACGCAGCTGAAAGCCCGTCGTCACCTGCTGGTAGGTCGTATTACGCTCATTATTCTGAAGATAATTGAAGCTGTTGAGGTCCCGCCGGAAGATATCACCGCCAACCGCGATGTTCTTGTCCAGGAAATAGGGCTCGGTGAAACCCACTTCAACCGACTTGGAATATGTCGAATAATTGACGCTGGTCCGCAGCTCCTGACCCATGCCGCGGAAATTACGCTGGGTGATCGAACCGGCAAGAATGAAACGCTCCAGACTGGAGAATCCCGCCGAAAGCTGAAGTTCGCCTGTCGAGCGCTCCTCCACATTGGTCTCCAGCACGATGCGGTCGGGCGACGATCCCGGTTTCTGCTCTACTTCCAGCCGTTCCTGGAAAAAGCCGAGCGAATTGATCCGGTCTTGCGAACGGCGGACAAGGAAGCTGTTGAACGCATCGCCTTCCTGAAGGCGGAATTCACGTCGCACCACCTTGTCCTGTGTCAGCGTATTACCGTTGACGTCGATCCTCTCGACATAAACACGCGGCGCATTGGCAATCTGAAACGTAATGCCCATGGTCAGCGTATCCTTATCCCGACTGAAATCGGGATTGATGTCGCTGAAGGCATAGCCAAACAGGCCCGCCGTCTGGTTAAGCTGATCGACCGTGTCTTCAACCAGCTTGGCGTTGTACCAGTCGCCCTTCTTCATGCGCAGGCTCTTGGTCAGCGTGTCGGACGAAAGCTCACGAATATCGCTTTCCACCTTCACATCGCCGAATTTGTAACGATCGCCTTCCTCCACCACATAGGTGATGATGAAGTCCTGCTTGTTCGGCGTGAGCTCCGCCACGGCGGAAACCACGCGGAAATCGGCATAGCCCTGCGTTAGATAGAACTGGCGCAGCTTCTGCTGGTCATAGGCAAGGCGATCGGGATCATATGTGGTGCCCGATGAAAACAGCCGGAAGAAGCGCGACTGCTTGGTTGCCATCTCACTGCGCAGTTCCCCGTCCGAGAACTGGTCGTTCCCGATGATATTAATCTGGCGAACCTTGGACTTGGCGCCTTCCGAAATCTCGTAGACGATGTCGACCCGGTTCTGGTCGAGCTTGACCAGCTTGGGATCGACCACAGCGGCAAAGCGCCCCTGCCGGCGATAGAGTTCGATAATGCGGGCCACATCCGCGCGCACCTTCGAGCGCGTGTAGATCTGGCGTGGCGCCATCTTGATCTCAGGCAGGATCTTCTCGTCTTTCAGGCGCTTGTTGCCTTCCAGAACGATCCGGTTAACGATCGGGTTTTCCACCACCGCAATGGTCAGCGCGCCATTGTCGTCACGGATCTGCACGTCCGAGAAAAGCTCGCTCGCGAACAGATCCTTGATCGCTCCATCCAGCGACTCCCGCGTATAGGGCTCGCCAATCCGCAGTTTGGTGTAGGATAGCACCGTGTCCGGCTCCAGCCGCTGCCCGCCAGTCACCGTAATGGACTTTATCGTGCTTACCGCCGCCAGCACGGGCGGCACAGGGGCCGGGGCAGCCGGCTTGCTCGCCGGGGCCGCCCGCCGTTGCTGGGCCTCGGCCGGCGTCGCCGCCGCGCCGGCAAGGATCGTACACGCCAGCAGCATGGGCGTGAGCCGGACCGAGCCAATCATCATCCGCGTCTCGCTCACTCCTGAAAATCCTTGCGTTCAAAAAGGTTGGCAGAATGGTTGGAGGTTGGCTGGGCCGCCAGCATGCCCAAAGGCAGCACTCCCTGCCCCAACCGGCTCAGCCAATCAAGCGGGAGAGACCCCGCAGGAGGCCGAATGACGACAAATCGTTGATCGTTACGAGAAGCATGAGGCCAAGCAGCAGCGCCAGCCCTGACCGCAGGGCGAGATCCTGAACGCGCGCGCTGACTGGTCTGCGCTGGATTGCCTCGATTCCGTAAAAGAGCAGGTGCCCCCCGTCGAGCATGGGGATTGGCAAGAGATTGATGAATCCAAGATTAATCGAGATCAGCGCGATAAACAAAATGAGGCTTTCCGGCCCGCGTGCCGCCTGCTCTCCTGAAAGCTGCGCCATTTTGAGCGGCCCGCCAAGCTCCGACACCGGGCGTCGACCGGTAATGATCTGCCCGATCCCCTCAACCATCATGCCAATGAGTTGCCCGGTCTGCCGCACCGCGATGACCGGCGCCTCGAACAGGGAGACGGACCGCGCGACCGGCACCACCGAGCGCACGCCAAGCTGGCCGAGGCGAAATTCATTGCCGAACCGGTCCTTCTCGATCCGCGTGCCCACGACGATTGGCAACGTCATCGTCCCGCCGTCGCGTTCGATTTGCAGTGTCATCGTCTCGCCGGGATGGGGAATGACCGCACGGCTCAACTGCTCAAAGCGGTCGACCGGCTGCCCGTCGAGCGCCGTCACCATGTCCCCCGCGCGGATGCCGGCTGCAGCCGCTGCGCTCCCCGGCAAAACCGAGGCAACGCGCGCGGGCGTTACATTCTCGCCATAAGCAACGACAAAACCCGCGAGGATCAGCGCCGCGAACAGCAGATTGACCAGCGGCCCCGCCGCGACAATGAGCGCGCGCTGCCATACCGGCTTGGCATGGAGCGTCCGTTCCCGCTCGGCCGCCGGCAACTCCAGCCAGGCCGGATCTGCCACGCTTGCCGGATGGAGGTCGCCCGCGAATTTCACATAGCCGCCAAGCAGAAAACCGCCCACGCGCCAGCGCGTACCGCGCCGGTCCGTCCAGTGCGCCAGCTCCGGCCCAAACCCGATGGAAAAGGCCTCAGCATGGACCCCGAACCAGCGGCCGACCAGATAATGACCCATCTCGTGAATGAAAACGAGCGGACCGATCACCAGGATGAACGCCAAAAGGGTCATCAACAGGCCAGGATTCTGGGTCAAACGGTCACATCCTCCACTACATGCGCGGCTTGCCGCCGTGCATCAGCATCGATCGCCCAGATATGCTCCACGTTCTCAGGCATAATATGAGGCGACCGGGAAAGCACTTCCTCCACAATCGTGGCGATTTCAAGGAAGCCGATGCGCCGCTCCAGAAATGCCGCCACGGCAACCTCGTTCGCGGCATTGAGCACGGCCGGGCTGGAGCCGCCCGCCTCTGCCGCTGCACGCGCGAGGTTCAGTGCCGGAAAACGCATCGCGTCCGGTGCCTCGAAGTCGAGCCGGCCGATGGTTGCCAGATCGAGCGGTTGGCATGGCGTATTCATGCGCTCCGGCCAGGCAAGCGTACTGGCGATCGGGACGCGCATATCCGGGCTGCCGAGCTGGGCCAGTGTAGAACGGTCCTGAAACTCGACCATCGAATGCACGATGGACTGCGGGTGGACGATGATCTCCAGCCGGTCGAGCCCCACCGGAAAGAGATGATGGGCCTCGATGAGCTCCAGTCCCTTGTTCATCATCGTCGCGCTGTCGATGCTGATCTTGGCGCCCATCGACCAGTTGGGGTGGCGCACGGCCTGCTCCGGCGTCGCGGCGCGCAGTTCGGCCTCGCTGGCGGTCCGAAACGGGCCGCCACTCGCCGTCAGGGTAATACGCGCGACATCCGCCAGGCGATTGACGCCCAGACATTGGAATATCGCATTATGCTCGCTGTCGACCGGGAGCAGCGTGGCGCCGTTCGCCGCCACGGCATCCATCATCAGCCCACCGGCGGAGACAAGCGACTCCTTGTTGGCCAACGCAACGGTTCGTCCCTTGCGGATTGCCGCCAGCGTGGGCGCAAGGCCGGCGCACCCCACAATGGCCGCCATGGTCCAGTCGGCATCCAGATCGGCCGCGTCGACCAGCGCCTGCGCGCCTGCCGCCGCCTCTATGCCCGTGCCCGCAAGCGCAGCCTTGAGATCGGTATAACGGCTCTCATCCGCGACAACGGCGAGCCGGGCACGGTGCGCAATCGCAGCTTCGGCCAGCTCCTCCACGCGGCACGCCGCGCTGAGCGCCAGCACCTCATAGGCATCCGGATCGCGACCGATCAGATCGAGCGTCGACTGCCCTACCGATCCGGTGGCCCCAAAGACGCTGATCGTCCGCCGGATCACAGCCAGCCCGCTCCGGACAGCAGTCCGACGACGATAGCAACCGGCATGAGCCCGTCTACCCGGTCGAGCAAGCCGCCATGGCCGGGAATGATCGTGCCGGAATCCTTGACGCCCGCGCGGCGCTTGAGCCAGCTTTCGAGGAAATCGCCGGCCTGCGCCAGCACCGCCAGACCGGTGCCGAGCAGAAGCGCCACAATACTCCGCATGAGCAGATTGCCATCCGGATCAAATGACGGAAACGCCACCAGAAGGACGAGCGCCGCGCCCACGATACCCCCGCCCAACCCGGCCCATGTCTTCGACGGGCTGATCGCCGGCGCGATCTTCGGTCCGCCGATCGCCCGGCCAGCGAAATAAGCCCCGCTGTCGACCGCGATCACCGCGCAAATGATGACCAGCCGCGTAACGGGAGGCAGAGAAACAAGCGCCACACAGGCAAGGACGATATAGGCGACACCGCACATCATCCACAGCAACCGGTCGCCCGGCGCACGGGTGATCCGTCGCACCAGCCCCCAATATTCGTAGACAAGCACCAGACCGGCGAGACCGATGAGAAGCGTCAGCACCCAACCGTCGGCCCAAAGCGCGAAGGCAATGACCGCGATCAGCACTGTGGCGGACATGAGCCTCAGGCGAAGTTCTGGTGTCATCCGCGTCAGCGCCTAAAGGCCACCATAGCGCCGCTCGCGCTGCGCAAAATGCGTGACCGCGCGGCGCAGCTCCTCCGGGCCAAAATCCGGCCAGAGTGTCGGCGTGAAGTAAAATTCAGCATATGCCGCCTGCCAGAGCAGGAAGTTGGAGAGGCGCTGCTCGCCCGAGGTGCGTATGATCAGATCAAGGGGCGGCAGCCCGGCAGTGTAGAGCCCGGCGGCCAGATCGTCGGCGGTAATCGCCTCGGGATCGATGGTGCCTGCAGCGGCCTGTACGGCCAGCGCCCGCGCCGCGCGCGTCAACTCGTCCTGCGCGCCATAGTTGAGCGCCACGACAAGCGTGGACCCTGTATTGCCAGCGGTCCGCTCCAGCGCGCCGTCAATGGCTTTCACGGCCTCCGGCTCGAAGGCACGATAATCGCCAATGATGGCAAGGCGCACATTATTGGCGTGAAATTCGTCGATATCGGCCTTGATGAAATGCTTCATCAGGCTGGTAAGATCGCTCACCTCCTGCGCCGGACGCCGCCAGTTCTCCGAAGAGAAGGCATAAAGCGTCACACATTCGACACCCATTTCGCGCGCTGCGCGCGTGACGCTGCGAACCGCCTCCACCCCTGCCCGATGGCCCGCGACGCGCGGCAGACCCCGTGCTTTCGCCCAACGCCCGTTGCCGTCCATGATGATCGCGATATGGCGCGGCACAATGTTTTCACCAGACGCAGACGAACGTTCCGCGCCGGACAGCGCCGCCGCACTGGGCGGCGATACATCCGCCTTGCGCCTGCCACGGCCGAAAATCATTGCCCGAACACCTTCCGTCCGCCCGCGCGACACATGTTACTGGCCAAGAATTTCCTTCTCTTTGGCAGCGGCCGCGGCATCGATATCGCTAATGGTGGAGTCGGTCAGCTTTTGCACCTCCGTCTCCCTCCGCTTGCGATCATCTTCGCTGATCTCGCCCTTCTTCTCATCGGTCTTGAGGCTGTCCATGCCGTCACGGCGCACGTTGCGCGCAGCGACCCGCGCCTTCTCGGCATATTGCCCGGCAAGCTTGGCCAATTCCTTGCGACGCTCCGCAGTAAGATCCGGGATCGGCAGGCGCAGCGTCTGCCCGTCGACAATCGGGTTGAGACCGAGCCCTGCCGAACGAATCGCCTTGTCCGTCGGACCAACGTTGCTCTTGTCCCACACCTGCACGGAGATCATGCGCGGCTCCGGCACGGAAACCGTCGCCACCTGACTGAGCGGCATATGCGCGCCATAAACCTCAACCGTCACCGGATCGAGCAGCGACACGCTGGCACGGCCGGTTCGCAAACCGGAAAGATCACCCTTGAGCGATTCGACCGCGCCGGCCATGCGACGCTCCAGATCCGCCTTGTCAAACTGGGGCATATCCGTGCTCCTCTTCCTCTAATACTGCCTGTTCGCGAATGCTCACGCTGCCTCGGTAACGACGGTGGAGACGCCTTCCCCCGCCAGAACCTTGGCAAGATTACCCTGCTCACGAATGTTAAACACGATGATGGGGATGGCATTTTCGCGACAAAGCGCCACGGCGCTCGCGTCCATCACCTTCAGATTGTCATTCAGAACCTGATCGTAAGTCACTGTTTCATAGCGCTTCGCGCCGGGAACTTTCTTCGGATCGGCATCATAGACGCCATCCACCGACGTTCCTTTGAAGAGCGCATCGCAATTCATTTCGGCCGCACGCAGCGCAGCGCCGCTATCCGTCGTGAAATAAGGCGCGCCTACCCCGGCCGCGAAGATCACCACTCGGCGCTTCTCCAGGTGCCGCTCGGCGCGGCGACGGATCACCGGCTCACACACGGCATCCATTTGGATGGCGGACTGCACACGGGTCTGCACGCCAAGCTGCTCCAGCGCATTCTGCATGGCGAGCGCATTCATCACCGTCGCCAGCATGCCCATATAATCTGCCTGAGCACGATCCATGCCCTTGGCCGACGCCGCCATCCCGCGGAAGATATTGCCTCCGCCGATGACGAGGCACAATTCATAGCCCGCGTCCTTCGCCCCTTTCACCTCCGCCGCGACACGCGCCACCGTCTCGGGATCGATGCCGAACTGGCCCTGGCCCATCAGCACTTCGCCGGAGAGTTTCAACAGAATGCGCTTATAGGGAATAGGCATGTGCGGGCTGATATCCTGAGAGGCCAAGGGAATGAGGAAACGGCGCGGACACTAGAGCGCCCGCGCCGCAATTCCAAGCGCCGCGAAGCGCTCATGGAAGCAAATGTCAGGCCCCGCGTCAGACGCCCGCAGCTGCCGCGACTTCCGCCGCAAAATCGCTCTCTTCCTTCTCGATGCCTTCACCGAGCTGGAAGCGAACATAGTTCTTCAGCGTGATCGTGGTGCCGGCATCCTTGGCGGCCTTGGCGACGACGTCGGCCACCGGGGTCTTGTTATCGATCACGAAGAGCTGGGAGAGCAGCGCGTTCTCCTTGGCGAACTTTGCCACGGCGCCATCCACCATCTTCGCCACGATCTCGGCCGGCTTCCCGGATTCGGCAGCCTTTTCCGCCGCGACCTTACGCTCACGTTCCAGAACGTCCGCCGGAATATCCGCCGCGTTCAATGCCACGGGAAAAGCGGCAGCGATGTGCATGGCGATCTGCTTGCCCAGCGGCTGAAGCACATCGGCGCCAGCCGGACTCTCCAGCGCGACAAGCACGCCGATCTTACCAAGACCCGGCGCAACGGCATTGTGCACATAATCGACGACGAGGCCTTGATCGACCGCAACCGCAGCGACACGACGCAGCGTCTGATTCTCGCCAATCGTGGCGATGTTGGCAACCAGCGCATCGCCAATGGTGCCGCCAGCCGGATGAGCGGCGCCTTTCAGCACCTCGGCATCGCCAATGCCACCCTCCAGCGCCACCTTGGCCGCGGCCCGGGCGAAATCCTGGAACTGCTCGTTCTTCGCGACAAAGTCCGTCTCGCTGTTCACCTCAACGGCAACGCCCTTCGCCCCCTCAACCGCGACCGCAACGAGGCCTTCGGCAGCCGTACGGCTGGATTTCTTGGCAGCGGCGGCCAGACCCTTGGCGCGCAGCCAATCGACGGCGGCTTCCACGTCACCATTGGTCTCGGCAAGCGCCTTCTTGCAATCCATCATGCCGGCGCCGGAGCGCTCACGCAGATCCTTGACGGCGGCGGCGGTAATCTCAGCCATTGTCTCTACTTCCTCATATCTGTGGAATGTGAATGGGCCCATAAGAGCAGGCGGGCGCCCGGCTCATCCGGCCTGGCGCCCTGCCCGTACGATCATGATGTGGCACGTCGAAGGCGCACCAGATCCCTAGCCTGGCCCGATCAGGCCTGCTCGGCGATGCTCTCTTCAACCGGCGGCTCGGCAAGCGCGCCAAGATCCACGCCGGAGGCCTGCTGTGCACCGCGATTGCCCTTGGTCGCGGCCTGCGCCACCGCTTCGCAATACAGACGGATCGCACGGCTCGCATCGTCATTGGCCGGGACCGGGAAGGCGATGCCCGAGGGATCGACATTCGAATCAAGAATCGCAACCACCGGAATGCCCAGCGTATTGGCTTCCTTGATCGCCAGCTCTTCCTTGTTCGCGTCAATGACGAACATCACGTCCGGAATGCCGCCCATGTCGCGAATGCCGCCAAGGGAGAGTTCCAGCTTGTCGCGCTCGCGCGTCATCTGGAGCACTTCCTTCTTGGTGAGGCCGTGCGTGGCACCGGACAGCTTCTCTTCCAGCGTCTTGAGGCGCTTGATCGACTGGCTGATCGTCTTCCAGTTGGTGAGCATGCCGCCCAGCCAGCGGTGGTTGACGAAGTGCTGCCCCGCGCGACGCGCAGCGTCCGCGATCGGCTCCTGCGCCTGACGCTTGGTGCCGACAAAAAGCACCTTGCCGCCAGCCGCGACCGTCGACGAGACGAAGTCCAGCGCGCGCGCGAAAAGCGGCACGGTCTGTGACAGGTCGAGAATGTGAATACCGTTCCGCTCGCCGAAGATATAGGGCTTCATGCGGGGGTTCCAGCGGTGCGTCTGGTGGCCGAAATGCGCGCCGGCCTCGATCAGTTGGTTCAGATTGACGACAGGTGCCGCCATAGATTTACTCCTTCCGGTTAAGCCTCTGGGACCCTGTGACCCGCGAATGCGAGCACCGGTATATGATGAGTCCCATGTGGGTTAGGAGGGGGCGCCTAATCGAAAAACAGTGCGAGATCAACCCCCCGCTCGCCCTCTTGACATGCCGGGAAAATGGGAACAAAAAGTGAACATTAACGGGAACCGGCTATTTGCCCGATTCGGAAAGGCCATGATGATGATCTATGCCGCTTTTACCTCGCTTCTGTTTTTTGGCGCTTTCGCAGGCTCCCTTGCGGTGATCGCGGCGATGATCGTCCGCTACGGCGCACAGGCCCGGGCAGCGCTGCATCACCTCGCCCCGCATGGCTATCATGGAACATACAGCGCCCCTGCCGGCGGCACGTCCCTCAGCATGAAAAGCGCCAGCCCGGCGTTCAAGCGGGCGGCACCTCTCCGCCCGGAGCCAGTGCGCGCGCTTGCCGCATGACGCGGGCATAGCTCGCCACGCCGACGGGAATGAGCAGCACATAGACGAGACTCAGGCCCAGCAGGCTGTGCCATGGCGCGACCATCAGCATCGCGGCAAAAATCCCTGCCCCGAAAATGGCGAAGATACGCCACGAAGGCGGCATACGAAAACGCTTCCATCCGAGAGTCGGCACGGGCGCGACCATCAGGAAAGCCGTGATTACGAGCCATGGAGCGACCAGACGCCAGTCCCGGAAGACATCGATCCCGGTGACGAACCAGGCATAAAGCGGCAGGAAGGCAAGGCCAGCACCGGCGGGCGCGGGAACACCCGTCAGGAAACCGGCAGCTTTTCTGGGCTGGTCCCGCACATCGAGATTCGCATTGAAGCGCGCAAGGCGCAGGGCGCAGGCCAGCGCGTGCGCAAGCACCACGATCCAGCCAAAGCGTGGCATCGCCTCGAGCGACCAGAGATAGAGAATGATGGCCGGCGAAACGCCAAAGGCAATCACGTCCGAGAGCGAATCAAGCTCCGCGCCGAACCGGCTCTCACCGCGCAACAGCCGCGCGATGCGCCCGTCGATACCATCCAGCACGCCCGCGAAGATGATCGCCGCAACGGCGCGCTCCCACTCGCCAGATATGCCGTAGCGAATACCTGTGAGACCAAAGCACAGCGCCATTGCAGTCACGGCATTGGGCGCGACCTGCCGGAGCGTGATGCCACGCTGCACGCGCAGCGGGGTGGCCCGGCGCGAACGCATTACTGGCGAACACTCGTAGCCGGCACGCCTTCACCAATCCGCGCAAGCACTGTCTCGCCTGCGACCGTATGGGTGCCCAGCGTCACCATCGGCGCCGTTCCGGCCGGGAGATAGACATCAACCCGGCTACCGAAACGGATGAGGCCAACACGCTGCCCGGCAGCAACAATGTCTCCCCGTTTCACGAAGGGCACGATCCGCCGCGCCACAAGCCCGGCAATCTGGGTGAAGCCGATACGCGTGCCGTCCATCCGTTCCATCAGGATGTGCTGACGCTCATTATCCTCGCTCGCCTTGTCGAGGTCCGCATTAATAAACTTACCGCTGATATAGATGACATCCTTGATCGTGCCGCCAATCGGCGCGCGATTGATATGCACGTCGAACACGCTCATGAAGATCGAGACGCGGGTCATCGGCGCATCGCCCAACCGGTCCGGGCCTGCCATTTCTGGCGGCGGCAGCACGTGTTGAATGAGTGTCACAAGCCCGTCTGCCGGTGCGATGATCGCCGCATCGTCCTGCGGTACGGCACGCACCGGATCGCGGAAGAAGGCAAGCACCCATATGGTGATCCCGGCCATCAGCCATGCCGCGGTCGACCAGCCGACAAGGGCGAGCAACCCTGTGATGCCCGCCGCGATCGCCCCGAACTTGCGGCCTTCGGGGTGAATACCGGGAAATTGCCATTTCACATCCGGCCGCATTGGCGGCGGGGAAGCTTGTCCACCTGTCACATCTGTCATGGGGGCATGTGTAGGCTGAGCGACCGCACCATACAATCCGCCGCGCCGGGAAATCTTGATACGATCAGTGCATCGGCATCCCGATCCACGAAAAAACCCTTATGGCCACGCGATTTCCCTGCACGGCGTGGTTGAACATCGCCGCGCCTTTGCCTAGAGCCGGGACCGACCCCGGCGCGGACGCCGCGCCCCTCTCCCAGACTTGAGGAAAGACGCACGCTCTATGGCCAAGATCAAGGTGAAGAACCCCGTTGTCGAAATCGACGGCGATGAGATGACCCGCATCATCTGGGAATGGATTCGCGAGCGCCTCGTCAAGCCCTATCTCGACATCGACCTTCATTACTATGATCTCGGCATTGAGGAGCGCGACCGCACCAACGATCAGGTCACCATCGATAGCGCCAACGCCATCAGCAAATATGGCGTCGGCGTGAAGTGCGCGACGATTACGCCGGACGAGGCCCGCGTCGAGGAATTCAGCCTCAAGGAGATGTGGAAGTCGCCTAACGGCACGATCCGCAATATTCTCGGCGGAGTCGTCTTCCGTGAGCCGATCGTCATCTCCAACGTACCCCGGCTCATCCCCGGCTGGACAAAGCCGATCGTCGTCGGCCGTCATGCCTTTGGCGATCAGTATCGCGCTACCGACTTCCGGGTGCCCGGCTCAGGGAAGCTGCGCCTCGTATTCGAGGGCGATGACGGCCAGGTGATCGACCGTGAGGTCTACAAGTTTCCCGGCGCGGGCGTGGCGCTCGCCATGTACAATGTCGATGAGTCGATCAGGGATTTCGCCCGGGCATCGCTCAACTATGGCCTCAACCTCAAATGGCCGGTTTATCTGTCCACCAAGAACACGATCCTCAAGGCCTATGACGGGCGGTTCAAGGATATTTTCGAGGAAGTCTTCGAGGCCGAGTTCAAGGCGAAATTCGAGGACGCCGGCATCGAGTATCAGCATCGTCTGATCGACGACATGGTTGCCTCCGCGCTCAAGTGGCATGGCGAATTCGTGTGGGCGTGTAAGAATTATGACGGCGACGTGCAGTCCGATCAGGTCGCTCAAGGCTTTGGCTCGCTCGGCCTCATGACCTCGGTGCTGATGAGCCCCGACGGCAAGACCATCGAGGCGGAAGCAGCGCATGGCACGGTGACGCGCCACTATCGCCAGCACCAGCAGGGCAAGGCGACCTCGACCAATCCGATCGCATCCATCTTCGCATGGACCGGCGGCCTCAAGTTCCGCGGCAAGTTCGACGATACGCCAGACGTGATCCGCTTTGCCGAAACGCTGGAGAGGGTCTGCATCAAGACCGTCGAGGATGGTTTCATGACCAAGGATCTCGCCATTCTCATCGGGCCGGAGCAGGCCTGGATGACAACGGAGCAGTTCTTCGAGAAAATCCGCGTCAACCTTGAGGCCGAAATGGCCAGCTGGGCCTGAAACGACCGTTGACCGAATATGAGTGGTGTTTCTGTTCCGGCCGGAACACCGAAGCATGACTGAATATAAATGCCGGGCCGGCCCCATGCCGCGCCCGGCATTTTTTATGATTGGAGATTATCTCCAGCGCCAGCGCGCCAAAAAGCCGTGCCGGGCAGGCAGGCTACCGCGTGCCTGAATATTTCTACCTCAATGGTTGGCAGGGGCCCGTCATCCGTTAAGTTGGGGATATGGCAGCCGAACTCTCCGTCCATGGCCTATCCGATGCGCTCGTCATTCTCGGCGCGGCTGGACTGGTTATTCCCGCCTTCGCCCGTCTCCGCATCAGCCCGGTTATCGGCTTTATCCTTGTGGGCATGCTGGTCGGCCCGCATGGCCTGGGAAGTCTCGTACGGGACATTCCCTGGCTGACCCATGTCACGATCAGCCGGCCGGAGGCGATCGAGCCATTTGCAGCCTTCGGCATCATCCTTCTGCTCTTTTCCATCGGCCTGGAGTTGTCGTTCCGGCGCCTGTGGTCGATGCGACGACTCGTCTTCGGGCTTGGCGCCGCCGAATTGACGCTGTGCGCGGCGCTTATCGCTGCTGGCCTGATCGCGCTTGGCCAGCAGCCTGCCGGGGCGATTGGCATCGGCCTCGCCCTCGCCCTGTCTTCCACCGCGCTGGTCATCCCCATCGCCGGCACGCGATCGGCGGTCGGCAAGGCAAGTTTCGCCATGCTCCTGTTCGAGGATCTGGCGCTGGTGCCCATCGTCTTTGCACTCGGCGCCATGGCGCCTGTTGCAAGCGACACCGGCTGGTCGGGCCTTGCCACCGTCGCGCTGACCGGTGGCCTCGCCACCGTCGCCCTTCTCATCGGTGGACGCTATGTGCTGCCACTCATCTTCGCGCAGGCAGCACGCACCAAAAGCCCCGAGGTCTTCCTCGCCGCCAGCCTTCTGGTGGTTATGGTGGCAAGTCTGCTCACCGCCGCTACCGGCCTCTCACCGATTGTCGGCGCGCTCGTCGCCGGCCTTCTGATCGCCGAGACGGATTATCATGCCGAAGTCGAGAGCATGACCGCCCCTTTTAAGGGCCTCGCCCTCGGCGTCTTCCTGATTACCGTGGGCATGGGGCTGGACCCGGTCGCCATCGCGGAACAATGGCCCGAGCTATGCGCGGCCATTGCCGGTGTCATCGCCATCAAGGTCGTGGTGGTCGGCGGCGCACTGCGTCTCGCAGGCGCACGGCACGGTGTCGCGCTGGAAACCGGCATGCTGATGGCCAGCCCATCGGAAACGACCCTCATCGTGCTCGGTGCCGCCGTCTCCGCCCGGCTCATCTCACCGGACACCGCATCCTTCTGGCAGACCGCCACCGCAATCGGCCTCACCATCACACCCATTCTTGCGCGCCTGGGCCACGATATTGCCCGCCGCATAGAGTTGCGTGGCAGCGATATAGAGGGGCCAAGTGAAAACGCCGAGAATGTGCCGACCGTCGCGATCCTGGGCTTCGGGCGGATCGGGCGGATGGTGGCGGATATGCTCGTCGCCCATGGCCAGAGCTACGTCGCTCTCGAAAGCAATATCGACATGGTGACCGAGGCACGACGCGAGGGCTATGCGGTGATGTTCGGAGACGCCGGACGACCGGACGCGCTCGACAGGCTGCGCCTTGGCCATGTCCGCGCCCTCGTCATCACCATGGACGACCCCGTGCTCTCCGTACGCCTGACGCGACGGGTACGCGGCTGGCTACCCGACATCCCCATCATCGTGCGTGCCCGCGACACCGATCATGCCGCGCAGCTCTACCGCGCGGGCGCGAGCGATGTCGTACCGGAAGCGCTGGAAAGCTCGCTGCTTCTGGCCGAGACCACATTGATCGACCTGGGCGTCGCCATGGGGCCGATCATCGCCTCCATTCACCAGAAGCGGGAAGACCTGCGGAACGAGATCAAGTCCGCAGCCGATCTCGCGGAGGCGCCCAGACTCCGCCGTCACCGGAAGGAGGACATCCCATCCGTGCAGCCCAAATCGCCCTCGCCCGTCGATCCGGCGACCGCGCGCGGCTGAACGGCGCGTCTCGCGTTACGTCGCGGGGTCAGGGTCAAGGGCGACGCACCCTGCCGGCAGTTCTACCCGTGCGGTCAGTCCGCCAAGAATACCGTCCTCAAGCGTCACGCGCGCGCCGATCGAGACAGCCGCCTTACGGACGATCGCGAGACCAAGACCTGACCCACCACTATTTCGGCTCGTACTGAGCCGGCGAAACGGCAGGAAAACCTCTTCGCGCCGCGACGCGGGAATGCCCGGACCATCATCCTCCACGGTAAATGCCACCGGTTCCCCATCGGTCAGCGTCACGCGTATCTTGCTGGCATGCGCGCAGGCATTGCCTACAAGATTGCCGAGTATCCGCTTCACCGCCGCCGGCTTGGTCCTGACTGGTAAAGCGTCCGGCCCATCATAAGTGATATCCGCCCCGGTATCGGCCGTATTGTCGACCAGCGTCATCACGATCGCCGCCAGGTCCACCGGTCGATCAGCCTCCTCCGCCCCGCTCTCCAGAAAGCTGGACACGGACGCGATGAACTTTTCCATATCCGCAAGGTCCGCGGACATGGCCTCGCGCGGGAGATCGTCAGCCGGCGATCCGAGGCGCAGCCTCAATCGCTGAATGGGCGTTCTCAGGTCATGCGACACGGCCACGAGCGCCTGGGAATGATCCTCGACCATCTGAAGCAACCGCTGCTGCATCGCACGGAATGCCGTCGCCACGCGGCGCACTTCTTCAGGGCCGTCGATGGCGATCTCCGGGAGCAATCCCCGCCCTGTCTTGTCCGCCGCCTGAGCGAGATCCCGCAATGGGCGGACCATGGCCCGCATCACCGCCAGGGCCGCGATGAGCAACAGCGCAACCAGAATCAGATGCAGCGCCGTCGTCAGCCCCCAGGGCGGCGGAGATCCCATGAAGGGATGCACGCGAAAGGTCAGGAAGCTGCCATCCGTCAGCCGCAATGCGCCCAGCAGGTCCTGCCCGTCCCTGGCCTGTATGAGATTGAGGCGGAGATCCCGCCCCGCCAGCCGCGGAACGCGCGCTTCCATACGTGCGCGCATCTCGACCAATTGGGCATGTCTGTGCCCGGATTCGGTAATGACGGTCGCCGGAACCCAATTCAGGGACATGCCCTGTATGGCAAGGTTTGCGGCAATCGCGGGCCGACGCTCTGGCGGGAATTGCGTGACGAGCTGGTCCGCGCTTGCCACAAGCTCGGCAATGCGGTGCGCGCGCTCATCGGACAGCAGGCCCCGCTCCTCCCACTTGTTGATGAAGGAGTTGATCGCAAGCTCGAAGCAAAGCGCGCCCACGAGGATCACCGCGAGCCGACAGGTAATGCTACGCGGCACGAGGCGCCCGAGCATCATTCCACGCCGACTTCCGTCGCGAACATATAGCCGACACCGCGCACGGTCCGGATGATCGGGCGCCCACGGCGCCCATCGCCCATCTTGCGCCGCAGCCGGCTGATAAGAACGTCTATGCTGCGATCCGAGCCATGGCCCATGCGTGAGCGCGCAAGCTCCAGCAGTCGCTCCCGTCCGATCATGCGCTGGGGATGGCGAAGCAGGGTCAGCAGCAGCTCATGCTCCGCCGCAGTCAGTTCGACCTCGATCCCCGCCGGGGACAGAAGCTCATAACGCCGAGGCCAGTACCGCCAGCCTGAAAAGGCGAACAGCTCCGGCGCGGGCACGTCCGAAGGATGATGCGGATGCACCGCGCGCCGCAGAACCGCCCGCACCCGGGCAAGAACTTCCTGCCTGCCAAACGGCTTGGCGATATAGTCATCCGCCCCAAGATCGAGACCCGCCACCCGGTCCTCCTCCCGCCCCCGCGCGCTAATCATGATGATTGGCACGCGGCTGCGCGTCCGAAGTGTCCGGCACAGATCAAGCCCGTTCTCGTCCTCCAGCATGATGTCGAGCAGCACAAGGTCAATCGCCCGTGCCTCCATGACGCTGGCAAGCTCGATACTCCCTGCAACGCTGGTCGCGTCATAACCGCATTCACGCAGCAGCCGGCAGATGAGGGTGCGAACACCGGGATCATCATCGACGACGACGACATGGTGCGGCAGGCGCACGCTCTCTACCGAGTCCGACATCATCCTTCAGATAACCTTCCGCCCCAACAGATTGTAACAAAGTATGGCTCGCAGCCATCCGATCGCCGCCGGCATTGACCACCCAAAGGGCAGCCCCCTAAGCGCGCTCAACGCTTTTGAGAATTGGTAGCATTATCAATTGGGGGTATAATGTACAGCATCAAACAAAGCTCGCGCCGTAGGGTCGCGGGCGCAAGCCTCTTCGCCATGGCTATAGCCGCAAGTTTTCCCGCCCTGGCCGAAGATGCAGACAGTGAGGCAGCGAGCAGCCGAGAAATCGTCGTCACAGCCTCCGGCTTTGAGCAGAAGATCACGGATGCGCCAGCCAGCATCAGTGTGGTCACCGCCGAGGAACTCAAACAGCGCCCCTATATGACGCTGATCGACGCTGTGCGCGATCTGGAGGGTGTCGATGTTGGCGAAACCGCGGACAAGACCGGGCAGCGCACCATCAGCCTGCGCGGCATGGGGCCGGAATACACGCTGATCCTCATCGATGGTAAGCGCCAGAATAATCACGGCGACATCTATCCGAACAGCTTTGGCGGCAACCAGTTCAACCATATCCCGCCGCTGGACTCGATCGAGCGGATCGAGGTCATCCGTGGCCCTGCATCCACCCTTTATGGTGCGGACGCGCTGGGCGGCGTCATCAATATCATCACCAAGCCCGTGCTCGACCGCTGGACCGGCTCCGCCACATTTGGCCGGAGCATCCAGGAAGACAGCGAGTTCGGCGACGACATGACCTTTGACGCCGACATCAGCGGCCCCGTCATCGCGAACCTGCTGGGCGTCAAACTGCGCGGCTCGCTCTACAAGCGCTATCCGTCCGAGCCGGACTTCGCGCCCGCCGTGGACCCAGGCGGCGTTTCACACGTCAGGGGCCTTGGCTTTGGCGGCGGCGGCAAGACTGTCAAGAACACAAACAAGAGCATCGGGGGATCGCTGAACTTCACGCCGTCTGCCGAGCATCGGTTCGTCTTCGACATCGACTATTCCAAGCAGGTTTACGACAATACGCCGATCGTCAATCCAGACACGGGCGCCATCAGCTATCCGCTTGGCACGCTTGATGGCATCGCCAGCATCTGGCGCGCGTCTGGCGGGGTGGTCGCACCTCAGGTCGGCTATACCGAAAGTCAGGTGTTCGATCGTCTGAACTGGTCCGCGACGCATCATGGCGACTGGGGCCTTGCCCGCAGCTTTGTCTCTCTTGCCTATGTGAAGACGAACAACAAAGGCCGGACCATGCCGTTCTCCGTGGCGGAACGGCTGCTCCTGCAGGAAATGTGGTCAGGCACCGGAATCTATGCGGGCTTGTCGACCGCCCAGCGGCGCACGATCGCCGAGGAAACATTCCTGCCTCGTCCGCGACGCACGCTCGAGAGCAGCCAGTACACGCTTGATGCCAAGCTCGACATTCCGGTCGAAAATGTCTTTGGATCGCATCATTTCGTGGTCGGCGGCCAGTACATCAACGGCAAGCTGGATGATGGCGTGTTCGGGCTGGAAGCGGCCGTTGGCGGCATTCAGGCAGTGCAGGATCACAAGATCTGGTCGCTCTTCGCTGAAGATAACTGGAGCCTGATCGAAGGCCTGACGATCACCGGCGGCCTGCGCTACGATCGTCACGACATGTTCGGCGGCCATTTCAGCCCGCGCCTTTATGCCAATTATGCCATCACGCCTGCTCTTACCGTTAAGGGCGGCGTCAGCACCGGCTACAAGACGCCCAAGACCACCGACCTCTATGACGGCATTCGCGGCTTTGGCGGACAAGGCACCAGCCCCATGATCGGTAACCCGGACCTCAAGCCGGAGACCAGCGTCAATAGCGAGATCGCCGTCTACTGGAACCCCTCCAGGAACAGCGGTATCAACGTCACATTGTTCCACAACAAGTTCAGGGACAAAATCTCCACGGCTATCGTCCAGCCATGCGCGGTCACCAACTTCGTCCGCCCATGTGCGAATCTGGGTGACTACTGGGCCGTTCTGGGTCTGGGGCGGACGATCAGCGTACCGATCAACGTCGACAAGGCGCGGATCAAGGGCGCCGAAATCGCCGGGCGATACCAGTTCTTCCAGGGTCTCTCCCTGCGCGCGAACTATACATATACGGATAGCAAGCAGTTGAGCGGCGCGTCAGCGGGGCAGCCCCTGACACAAACCGCCAAGCACATGGCGAATGCCACGCTGGACTGGCAGGTCTTCGAGAGCCTGTCGGCCCAACTGTCCGCCGAGCAACGCTCCAAGCGCTATCGTGGCGTCGATGGAAACGGCAACCACCTCTTCTACAAGGGCTACAAAGTACTGAACCTCGGCGCACAGTATAAGATCGCGGAGTTTCTGACGATCAGCGGCCGGGTCAACAATTTGTTGAACAAGGATTTTCGCGCCTATGATGTCGATTTTGGCCAGCCGGTCAACGGCACCTATACGCCAACCTATGTCGACCATTACAACAACAAGGATAAAGCCCGGAGCTACTGGGTGAGCCTGAACGCCCGCTTCTAAAAGCGTGTAGGAACTACAAATTACGGAGCGGCGGTTGAGCATTCAGGGCTCAGCCGCCGTTTTTCATGCAAGCCTCGTGCTGTCCGGAAGAATGTCTGATAGAGCCACCGTTCAGTGAGGCGCATAGACTTGCGCTGCGGACCAAAGCGCACTTTCGCGCGGCCTAGTCAAAGCGACCTGACGAAAGAGCACCATGGCCTCACGGAAATCGGTACTCAGGCATGGCGAAGCGGGACAGCTCAGGCGCGATTGCCGCCCGGGTGCACACTTCTGGATAGCGCCGGAGAGGGATCGCAACCGCCATCCCGTCACTCACCGCGTTCACACAGCGGCCCGATGGCCCATAACGACAAAAGCGGATGCGACCATCGACTGGGTCCACCCGCTTCTGCAACACAGCAACGTGAAAAGGCTCTTAGTGTGCGGTACCGACCTTGGCGATCATGGCATCCACAAGGCCCTTGTCGGCCTTGGCATCATGATGGTCCGCGATCAGTGCTGCGGCCGCAGCGGTTGCTGCTGAAGCGGCTTTTGCGCGGACTTCGGCCACGGCGGCGCGCTCGGCGGCAGCGATTTTATCTTCCGCCATCTTTTTCCGGCGTGCGACGAGCGCGGTCGCTTCCGTCTTCGCATCCTCGATAAGCTGCTTTGCTTCCGTTTGAGCACCGGCGCGCATCGCGGCGGTGTCCTTTTCAGCAGATGCGATCTTGGCCTGATACTCGGCTTTCAGCGCTTCCGCCTCGGCCCGAAGCTTTGCAGCCTCATCAAGCTGCTCACGAATCTGGGCGATCTTGCCGTCCAGCCCCCGCGCGATGAGCGCCGGCACCTTCTTGACCAGCAGGATCACGATGAACACCGCCATCGCCAGGCTGACGAACTGTACAGGGCCAAGACCCATGAATGCCAGTTCGCTGTGCGTTTCGGCGCCATGCTCCACCATGGCCTGCATGTGATCGGCGTCGGCAAGATTATGCGCGACCATCGCCGAACCATTGTCGAGATGCTGGTCAGCCATCAGATTACCGCCTTCACTGCCTTGCGCGCGGCCGCCGGCGTGACGCTGGTACCGGCAAGCCGAAGAACCATGTCCGACGCGGCGTCGGCCGCGACGGTCTCGATATCGCTCATCGCCTTGCCACGTGCGTCGGCTATCCCAGCCTCGGCCTTGGCGATCTGATCGGCGATCACTGCATCCGCCTTGGCAAGCGCGGCATCACGCTCGGCCCCGGCCTTTGCCTTGGCGTCCGCCATCACCGACTGGGCATCAGCCCGTGCGGCGTTCTCGTTCGCCCGCCACTGCTCTTCCAGAGCGTCCGCACCCGCGAAAGTAGCCTTGGCGGCGGCAAGATCGTCAGCGATCTTCTTATCCCGCAGGTCAACGGTCGACTGGACCTTGGGCACCATGCCGAGACCAACGACGATGAAAACGAAACCGAACGTCACCAGCATCCAGAAGACCTGGGACGACCAGACGTCGGCCAATTGGGCGATTTGAGGCATGGGACCCCTTTGGAAACGGATTTTCGCAGGCGCCGACCCCGAAGGGCCAGCGCTTCAGACGAAGATTATTAAGTCGTCGCGGATCAGGCGACGAAGATGAGGATCATCGAAACGACGAACGCCAGCAGACCGAGAAGCTCGGCGGCGGCGAAGCCGATGAAGAGACGACCCTGCTGACCATCGGCAGCACCCGGATTGCGCAGCGCGCTCTCAAGGAAGGAACCGAAGACATTACCCACGCCGAGCGCGGCCATACCGGCACCAATCGCGGCGAGACCAGCACCGATCAGCTTTGCGGCTTCTGCGTCCATGATATAACTCCTTTTCTAAACTCTTTGAAAATGTTGGAAATAGTCCTGCTCAGTGCAGGTTAACGGCATCGTTGATGTAAAGCGAGGTCAAGAGCGCGAAGACATAAGCCTGAATGACGGCGACCAGAAGCTCCAGCGCGCAGATGCCGATCATCAACAGGAAGCTCGGCACGCCGATGAGCGCGCCCCAGCCCAGCCCGGCATTGGCACTGTTAATGACGAAGCCCGAAAGCACTTCCAGCAGGATATGCCCCGCCATCATGGCGACGAACAGTCGAAGACCCAGGCTGAACGGCCGCACCAGGAACGAGAGCAGCTCCACCACGAAGATGAAGGGGATCATCGGCAGCGGCGTGCCATGCGGCACGAACAGCGAGAAAAAGTGCAGACCATGACGCGCGAAACCCACGACGAGAACGATCGAGAAGCTCAGGACCGCAAGAACGCCGGTCGCGGTGAAATGGCTGGTGAAGGTGAATGCATGGCTGCCGACAAGCCCCAGTGGCAGCAGGCCAAGAATATTGGCGAACAGGATGAACATGAACAGCGAGAACACATAAGGCAGGTAGGTCTTGCCCTTGGGCCCGATGTTCGCAATCAGCAGATTATCGATGAAGCCGGTCATCGTCTCCACCGCCATCTGCCAGCGTCCGGGAACGAGCTGGCGCTTCATGCCGAGCGCGACGAACAGCCAGAGCCCAACCGCGGCAAGCACCATCCACAGCGCGCTGTTGGTGAAGGCGATATTGTAGCCGCCAATCGACCAGTGATCCGTACCGAGCAGCGGCTCGATGGTAAACTGATGCATCGGGTCGATTTTGCCGGATTCTGCCACGTTACCGCTCAGTCCCTACGTTGACGCCACTTGACCTGACGAAAGCGCCCTCAGTCACGGGGGCGCCTGGTCGAAAGCTTGATGATGTTCCTGAAGGCCGCTGCGATTCCCAGGAAAAGCAGCGCCAGCAGGAGCCAGGGAGACGTGCCAAACAACCGGTCCAGTAACCAGCCGATCAACGCGCCACCAGCAGTACACCCCACTAGCTCACCGAGCACACGGTTGCCGAGACGATAATTCTCGTCCGCGACACCCACCTGCGTGGTTCCGGTCCGCTCCGCCTCGGCCTGCTCGGCGCGGGCAAGCCGCTCCTGCAACGACACGACACGCGCGTCTTCACCGATGGGGTCCTGCCCGGGATTGGTTTCTGGGTTCATTGGTTCGGCCTCTTGGCGCCCACCTGCTCAGTGGACAATCATAGAACCGAACCTTGGAACGCCTTTGCCGCCCCCGTCAAGGCGCGGCCCGTGTAGAAAGGGGATGCCGGGAAGTCAACCGCGCGAAAGGCGCTGGCGGGAATGCCCCGAAAACGGGGACCGTTACTTTGCTACACCGCAGCATTCTGGCCCGAATCGCCAGCCTCCGCCTAGCCCGCAGTGGCGCAATAGGCCGGCAGCGCAATGGCATCCGTACCTTTCACCTGCCATGCACCATCGCCGATGCGATAGGCCTGCCCCTGTCGGACGCGGGACGAGAGCGTCTGGCACCCCGTCGCCGCCGCGACATCCGCGACCGTTACCCCGCGCTTGGCGGCAAGATCGGTATAGGCGGCGCGACGCTTGATGTTGATCGCGTCCACCGCGCCGCGCACATCGCCCGCGACGCTGCCCCGGATACCGAGATAACCATCCGCCTGCTCACCAACCGTACCGGTGGCGATGGCGGCACTGACCGCGGCATCCTGCGCGAAAGCTGGTGTGGCGCGCAGGGCAACACCCGCGGCCAGCGTCATGCCGGTGAGAGCGAGGGCGGAGAGGAAGAGGGGCTTGCGTGTCATTGCGGGAACAGCTCCGGGTTGTTCTGGATGAGGTCCTTGGCGTCCTGCTGGAGGCGGACAACCACCTCCTGCTGGACCTTGACGTTCAGATTAATCTCGATCGGCTTGTCCGGCGCGCGAACCTGAATGCAGCCGGCGAGCAATCCGAGGCAGATGGCCGATCCATATCCTGTCAACGCCCTTCTGTTCATTTCCGATCCTTCACTACGCCCTTATCGCTTTCCGGCGGCTGAACGCCCTGCACTGATCCCTGCGCGCCCGGTGCGCCGCCGTCCAGTACCGTCTGATATTGCGGACCCAGATTTTCGCGAATGAGATTGCTGGGATCAATAAATGACTGGGCCGTGTTGAGCAGTCCGCGAAACGGGGCTTCGATTTTCACGTTGAAGATGAACGGAAGCCCGAGAAAAGGCCGCGCAAAAAGCGACCGCGCGGCGGCGGGCGTGCCCTGATTGACGCCGTTCACAGCGATTCGCGTGACGAACTCGCCATCCAGCGCACCATCAAGCAAGATGGTAAGGCACTTGTAGCGCAAGTTCTTGAGCGCCTCAAAAGCAAGCGTGCCGATCGCGCCAAGCTGCTCGTTGGAGATCGCCCCGACATAAGAGAGCGTTCCGGCCGTCTTGGCCGGATCGCACTGAACCGTGAGCGAGGCGGCGTCCTCTACCACAAGTGGCGGCAAGCCCGGCTGGCGCGCCACAAGAATTCCGCCTTCGATCCGTCCACCCTGATGATCGAAAATCATCGGCAGCAGGCCATCATAGGTGCCGGTCGCAGAAATATCCTTGAGATCCAGCGTATTGATGAAAGCGCCGGCATCCAGACCCCTCACCCGGAAGGCAAGATGACGTGCCCGGCGAGCATCCAGATCGAGCGTGGCCGGCAGCAATTCCAGCACGCCACCGGCAAACGGCCAATGCCCCCCCTCGATCCGCGCCTGCTCCGGCGAGAGAAGCGCATATTGGATGACGCCATCCCGCACCTCTATGCCGGGATTGGTGCTCGCGATCGTCGCGACCTGCCCAGGCGCCGTTCTGAGGCCGAGCAAATCGTCGAAACGAATGACCGTGCCGAAGCCTTCCACAGGGCCGAACGCAGCCGCAAAGCTGGCGCCACTGGTCGAGAAGGTGCCGCTACTCGTCACACCGCGCGCATCCCAGTCTATGCGCCCTTCTCCGGCAATATCGGCCGCGACATTGGCGACCACCCCCAGTGTGAGCGGCGTTAAATCCTCCGGCTGGAGGCCGGGCCCGAGGACAAGCTTGCCAAGATCGAACGTCGCGCTGCCCCGGCCGGCACTCAGATCATGCGCGATCTTCACCGTGGCGACCGATCGGTCACGGCGCGGCTGGCGCAGCGTCCCCGACGCGCCGATGCGGCCATCGATCAGCACCAGATGCGCGTCCGGTACGCTCAGCGGCACAAAACGAGGGTCCGCCTGCGTATCCGAGACGGTCATGGCGCCATCAAGCGCCAGCCGATTCGCCGCGAACGTCCAGCCGGCAGAAATGCCGGCAAGGTCGAGCGGCACGGCGCCGATTCGCGCATGCCCTCCTGCAAGCGTACCGCCAAAGCCGCCACCACGCGCGGCGCCGGCCAGATGCGTAGCGTCGATCATCACCGGCGCGGCCGGATCGCCAAGGCGCACGGCGGCGTCAGCCAGCGCGAACCGCAACCCGTCGAGAGTGAGACGCGCCGAGCCGGCCCGCAGCCGCAAGGGGCTTTCCCCAACACGTCCATCAAGCGCAAGGTCATTCAGCGCGAATCCGCCCGAAAGCCCCCGCGCGCCACTGGCCAGCAGCGGCCGGTCACCATCCGAACATAGTCGCAAGGTCGCGGGATCGAACTGTGCGGACGACATCGTAAGGCTTTGCCAGCGCAATGGCATGCAACCACCAGCAAGCTGAGCGCCGCCGCCCGGCGTCAACTGCACATCGAGCGGCAGGGCAAGGCCACGCACCGCGCCACCGGGGAGCGGCCCGTCAAGCGTGATCTGCGTCCGCACATAGCCGCTGCCATCTGCCCGACGCAGAAACGGCGTGGGCGCGAGCGCAAGACGAGCCGATGCCGAACCCGATCCGGCCGCATAGGGTTCCATCGCGAACCGGCCGGACAGCGTGCCGTCCACGCCGCGCGCGATCGCAAGCCCGGCCGTTGGAAGATCGCCCCCGCCCATGCTGAGCGCGCCTTCACCCTGCCAGCGCCCCCGCGCCTGATCGACGACGAGCCGCGCCGGCCCATCCATGTCCACGCGCGCGCCATTCTCGGCAACGAGGCGCCCCTTGCTCAGCGCGATCTCGCCACCCAGACCAGTCCAGCGTGCCGTACCGGAAACGGACAAGCGGTTGCCCGCGCCCGCTCTCCCGAGCGCGCGCGCGAACTGCCCCGCCAACGGGGCGAGGGGCGTCTGCGCGGCTGCACGTTCGAGTCGCTGGAGAACAGCCGGGTCCGCCGGCGCGACATCGTCCAGACGGAGATCCCCCGATACCGACGCCGCCTTATCCTGCCCCTCAAGGCGCAAGGCGAAGCGGCCGCCGAAACGCCCCTTGCCTGCGCGGGCATCGGCCGTCCGGAGTGAGGCGACGCTGAGCGAATGGCTGCCCTCCAACCGCGTGAACGGCCCCTCCATGGCGATCAGCCCGGACAACTGGGTAACCTGCGTGCCGGCCATGTGCAAAGCCGGCGACGCCAGCGTGATCGCGCCGCTCAGCCCATCGAATGATCTCGCAAACCGCAGATCGAGCCCCGCCTCGGGCGCCGTGAGCGCTAACCGCTCTCCGCACGCCAGCGCTTCCGCCCGCACCGGCCCTTTCACCTGCAACCGGCCATTACCGGTCTCGATGCCAAGCTGGCCAAGCGTTGCGGCAAGGCGGCATTCACCGGCAGTCAGCGCCGGCGCGGCAAGCGCGGCAGCGCCGCGAAACCCTCCATAAAGCCGCCCCGCGCCGTTCACCGCCACGCCGACCCAGCCATAGTCCGTGTCGAACCGCGCACGCCCATCGACCAGCGTAAGGTCGATATCAGGCAGCACGGGTCCCGTGCCGCCCCCCTCTCCTAGCAGCTTGTCGAGCACGCCCAGGCTCAGCCCATTCTCGCCATAGCGCCCATGCAGGCGCACCCCCTGCGCGCGGACCGCGGTAATGGCAGGCGACAAACCGGCATAGCCGACGTCCACCTCCACCCAGCGCGCCGTCAGGTCTGGTCGGGCGGGGTCGCCCAGTACGAGATTCTCCAGCCGCTGCGTGCGCGGGCCGATGCGCATGACATCATAACTTGCCGCGACTCCGCGTGCCGCAAGCTGCCGGGTCAGAAAATAATCGGCGATCGGCGCGCGCTGCATCCAGACGATGCCAAGCACAAGTGCGGTAAACCCTGCCGCGCCGGCCGCGAACCGGCGGCGCCGGCCACGAGCCGCGCGATCCGGCCCGACAGGCTCCGCCTCTTCATACTCGTCGTCCATGTTCATGATGCTTGCGGCCGCCCGCGCTCGATCCTAGCCTTGCGATCCATGAGCGAAGCGGAAAGCGAGAGCAAGAGCAAGCGCGCGGCCGATACGCCGGATGCCACCGGACACCGCGCGCGCCTCCGCCAGCGCCTTGCCGAGGGACCGGACTCCCTGCTCGACCATGAAATCATCGAATATCTTCTCGCCCTTGCGATCCCGCGCCGCGACACCAAGCCGCTGGCCAAACGCCTGATCGCGCAATTCGGCAGCATAGGCGGCGTGCTCACTGCGCCATGGGAGGCGCTGGCCGCGACGGACGGCATGGGCGAAACCAGTACCGCCGCGCTCAAGATCGTGCAGGCGGCGGCGCTGCGGATGCTCAAGGCAGCGCCGATGAGCCAGCCCATACTCGCAAGCTGGGATGCTCTGCTCGATTATCTGCGCGCGGACATGGCGCATCTCATCGTCGAGCGGGTACGGGTGCTCCATCTCAACGCTCGCAACATGCTCATCCGCGACGACCATATGGGCGACGGTTCGGTCGATCAGGCGGCTGTCTATGTGCGAGAGGTCGTTCGGCGCGCGATGGATCTGGGCAGCGTCAGCCTCATCCTCGTCCACAATCACCCGAGCGGAAGCCCCCAGCCCAGCCGGCAGGACATCAGCCTCACCCGCCAGATCATCGAGGCGACCCGTCCACTCGGCATCACCGTGCACGATCATGTCATCATCGGGCGCGAAGGGCACAGCAGCATGCGGACAATGGGGCTGATCTGAGCCGCCAGCAGACAAGCTCGGCATAAAGGCAAAGAAAAACGAAAATGCCCGGAGTGCGTGTGGGCACTCCGGGCTAAGAAACCTGTCCGGCCAGGGCGTTTAGCCGACCAGGCACAATCCGTTTCGCAATCAGCCGCCGAGGAAGCGCGTCACTTCAGCCTTGCTGACCTTGCTGTCCTTGTCCGCATCCGCAGAAGCGAAGGCGGCATTCGCATAAGCCGTGACCTCAGCGCCGCTCGCAGACTGGCCGGAGGCTTTCAGTTCCTCAGCCTTGAGCGCGGCGATCCACGTCTTGAACTCGTTCTCGGAGAGGTTGCCGTCCGCGTCCGTATCATATTTGCCAAAGCCGCTGTTGACCGCCGTTTCAACGGCCGAAGGCGAATTGGACGGCGCGGGTTCTGCCGCGTTTTGCGTGCCGCTGGCGGGCGCGGCGCTGGCCGGCGTAGCGGCATCGGGTGTCGCGGCAGGCTGCGCGCTATCGGCAGGGGCAGGTTCGGATGCAGGGGCCGTCGTGTTCGTCGCATCGGGTGCGGGCGTTGTTTCCTGAGCAATGGCGGCGGGCGTCGCCACGATCAGCGGGAGCGACAGGAGTAAGGCAATTTTCTTCATGATCATCCTCTTTAGATTGCACCCTCATGCAAGGCAGCGCCTCACCGTCCGGGCTTGAAATTGCATTGACAGAACAGTCTGATAGCGAACCGGGTTCCGACCGTAAGCCATGCCCGGAACCATCCGTCCGCCCATCGTCACATATTGGGGGCATGCCGGGCATCGGCCACGACGAATGACCCTTCCCAGGGGAATTACCGGTCCGGCAATCCGCCGTTTGCGCGTGTCCCCCGCCGCTGCTAGGCGCTCCGCGAGACCGCTTTCGAGAAGGATTCGCCCCTATGGTGCCCCGCTACGCCCGCAAGGAGATGACCGTCATCTGGGAGCCGGAAGCGCGCTTCCGCATCTGGTTCGAGATCGAGGCGCACGCGACGGAGGCCCTGAGCGAGCTGGGCGTTGTCCCCAAATCCGCCGCGAAGGCGCTGTGGGACTGGTGGGCGACCAACCCCACGATCGATGTGGCCGCGATCGACGCGATCGAAGCCGTCACCAAGCATGATGTTATCGCGTTCCTCACCTGGGTTGCCGAACAAGTGGGGGACGAGGCCCGCTTCATGCATCAGGGCATGACATCGAGCGATGTGCTCGATACCTGCCTTGCCGTTCAGCTCGCGCGCGCGAGCGATATCCTCCTTGCCGATCTCGACGCGCTGCTCGCCGCGATCAAACGCCGCGCGTTCGAGCATAAGCTCACCCCCACCATCGGCCGTAGCCATGGCATCCATGCCGAACCGGTCACCTTCGGGCTCAAGTTGGCCGAGGCCTATGCGGAATTCTCCCGCTGCAAGGCACGGCTCATTGCCGCCCGGGCTGAAATCGCCACCTGCGCCATTTCCGGCGCGGTCGGCACCTTCGCCAATATCGATCCGCGCGTGGAGGCCCATGTCGCAAAACAGCTGGGCCTTGAGGTCGAGCCGGTGTCGACACAGGTGATCCCGCGGGACAGGCATGCCATGTTCTTCGCCACGCTGGGCGTCATCGCCAGTTCGATCGAGCGGCTCGCAGTGGAAATTCGTCATCTTCAGCGGACCGAAGTGCTGGAAGCGGAGGAATATTTCTCGCCGGGGCAAAAGGGCAGCTCGGCCATGCCGCACAAGCGCAACCCGGTGTTGACCGAGAATCTGACCGGCCTCGCCCGCGTGGTGCGCGCCGCCGTGACGCCAGCCCTGGAGAATGTGGCGCTCTGGCATGAGCGCGATATCTCGCACAGTTCAGTCGAGCGCTTCATCGGGCCAGACGCGACCATCACCCTCGATTTCGCGCTCGCGCGGCTGACGGGCGTGGTCGACAAGCTTCTGGTCTACCCTGAGCGGATGCTCAAGAACATGAACCGCATGGGCGGCCTCATTCATTCCCAGCGCGTGCTGCTGGCGCTCACCCAGGCCGGGCTGAGCCGGGAAGGCTCCTATACCCTTGTCCAGCGCAATGCCATGAAAGTGTGGGAATCGGACGGCGCCCTTGCCCTGCTCGACCTGTTAAAGGCCGACCCGGAAGTCGGAACATGGCTCTCCGGAGCGGATCTGGAGGCCTTGTTCGACCTCGACTACCACTACAAGGCAGTGGACGGCATCTTCGCGCGGGTGTTCGGCGAAAGCTGAGCCCCTCGCGGCAGCGAGACGCGCTTTTTCTAGGCAAGTTCTAGGCAAGGCGGAAAAGCGCCTCTATGCTCCTCTCCCTCAAGACAGATTGATGGAGGACGCCATGCAGTTCCTACGAACCGCCTTCTGGGTCGTCATCGCGATGATCATCATGCTCTTCTCCTTCACCAACTGGACGGATGTCATCATCCGCATCTGGGGCGGCAACGAAATCCAGACCAAGCTGCCGGTGGTGGTGATCGTCGCGTTTCTCGCCGGCTCAGTCCCGCTCTGGCTGTTTCACAAGGCGACGCGCTGGCGCATGAATCGCAAGCTCGAAAGCGCCGAGCGTGCGCTGGCCGCGACACAGCCGCCACCCCTGCCCGCCGCGCAGCCTCAGATCCCTGCCAACAGCCCCACAACCATCGACACGAGCCCCACCCCGCTATGACCAGCAGCGTCTTCGTCGCCATAGATACGCCTCATCTCGACAAGGCGCTCGATATGGCGCGGCGCGTGCGGAACCATGTCGGCGGGCTGAAACTCGGGCTCGAATTTTTCTGCGCCAATGGGCACCATGGCGTTCATGAAGTCCGCAAGATCGGCCTTCCCATCTTTCTGGATCTCAAGCTTCACGACATCCCGAACACTGTCGCCAAGGCCGTGCAGGCGCTGCATCCGCTGGAGCCGGCGGTGCTGACCGTCCACGCCGCGGGCGGGCGGGCGATGATGGAGGATGCCAAGGCCGCCGCCGGCGTCCATACCAAGGTCGTCGCTGTCACACTCCTTACCAGCCTCGATGCGACGGACATGACCGATGTGGGCATGGCCGGCGATCCGCTCGCGCAGGTTGAGCGGCTGGCGCTGCTTGCGCGCGAATCCGGGCTGGATGGCATCGTCTGCTCGGGGCGGGAAGTCGGGCAGGTCAAACGCCTCTGGCCTGAGGGTTTTTTCGTCGTGCCCGGCGTACGCCCGGCGGGTGGCGCGATGGGCGACCAGAAGCGTGCCGTCACCCCTCGCGAAGCGCTCGACTCGGGGGCCTCCATTCTTGTCGTTGGCCGCCCGATCACCCAGGCCGCCGATCCGGATATCGCCGCACGCGAAATCGAGGCAACGCTTTGAACGATACCACCGGGGTCGCGCCTTTGCTGACCATCCGCCCCGCCACACATGCCGACCTCACCACGCTCTGGCCGGTCATCGAGCGCAGCTATCGCGGCGATGCATCCCGGGCTGGCTGGAGCAGCGAGGCGGACCTGCTGGAGGGCGACCGCACCGACATTGCTACGCTCGCAGCCATTATTGACCATAGCGGCACATGCCTGCTGCTGGCCGAACGGGACGATATCCCCATTGGCTGCGTGAACATCGAGGACCGGGGTGAAGGAACCGCGTATCTTGGTTTGCTTTGCATCGAGCCGACGCTCCAGTCGGGCGGGCTCGGCCGACAGATGATCGCTGCGGCGGAAGAAACGGCGCGCACGCATTTCCATGCCACACGCATGGTTATGACGGTCCTTGAGCAGCGCGAGGAACTCATCGCTTACTATATGCGTCGTGGCTATGCGCCGACCGGCCGGCGGCTTGATTTTCCTGTTCCGCACGACCCACCCTATTTCATGACTGAACTGGCCAAGAGTCTTCAAGCGCCGGACGTTATCGACTAGGGCGCTTTCAATGACCCCGGCGGCCATCAAGATTTGCGGCGTCTCGACGGTTGCGGCAATTGACGCGGCGGTGCGCGGCGGTGCGCGGTATATCGGCTTCGTCCACTTCCAGAGAAGCCCGCGTCACCTTAGCCCCGCCCAGCTTTCTAACATAGCGCCGCGCGTACCGCCCGGGATTGGCCGTGTCGCCGTGCTGGTCGATGCCGATGATATCACGATCGACGCGCTGATCTCGGCGGGCAGCCTCACCGCGCTGCAATTGCACGGACGGGAAACGCCCGCCCGCGCCGCCGAGATTCGCGCACGCACCGGTCTTGCCGTGTGGAAGGCCATTCCCGTGCGGACGCGCGCGGATCTTGCCGCTGGATCAGCCTATGAGGGCGCCGCCGACATGCTGCTCTACGACGCGAAGACGCCCGACGGCGCGGCGCTGCCAGGCGGCATGGGGATGCGCTTTGACTGGTCGCTGCTTGCCGGCCATCGTCCGCCACTTCCCTGGGGTCTTTCCGGCGGACTGGACCCGGACAATGTGGCTGCCGCGATCCGGGAAACCGGCGCGCCACTGGTCGACATATCCTCCGGTGTCGAGGATGCCCCCGGCGTCAAGAATGTGGACAAGATCAACGCCTTCTGCAAAGCGGTGGCCGCATTATGAACGCCTCGTCTCCCACGTCCGCTCCCCCTCTGGCCAATTCCCTGCGCGCGCTGCCTGACGCAGAGGGGCATTTCGGCCAGTTCGGCGGTCGCTATGTGGCCGAAACGCTGATGCCGCTCATCCTCGATCTGGAGCGCGAATATCGTTCTGCCAAAGGCGACCCGGCCTTTCAGGCGGAGCTGGACGGGTTGATGACGCATTATGTCGGCCGCCCTTCACCGCTTTATTTTGCCGAGCGGCTGACCGAATATTATCGCGTCGACGCGAAGCCCGGGCATGGCGCGAAAATCTATTTCAAGCGTGAAGAGCTCAATCACACCGGCGCGCACAAGATTAATAACTGCATCGGCCAGATCCTGCTCGCCCGCCGCATGGGCAAAACGCGGATTATCGCTGAGACGGGCGCGGGCCAGCATGGCGTCGCCACTGCAACGGTCGCAGCGCGCTTTGGCCTTCCATGCACCATCTTCATGGGCGCCAAGGACGTCGAGCGGCAGAAGCCCAATGTCTTCCGTATGAAGCTGCTCGGCGCGGAGGTCCGCCCGGTGACGAGCGGCGCCGAAACGCTCAAGGACGCGATGAACGAGGCCCTGCGCGACTGGGTGGCGAATGTGCATGACACATTCTACATCATCGGCACCGCCGCCGGCCCGCATCCCTATCCCGAGCTGGTGCGCGATTTCCAGAGTGTGATCGGCACCGAGGCGAAGGCGCAGATACTGGCCGCCGAAGGGCGCCTGCCAGACCTGCTCATTGCGGCGGTAGGCGGCGGCTCCAATGCTATCGGCCTGTTCCATCCGTTCCTTGACGATGGCGACGTGGCGATGATCGGCGTGGAAGCGGCCGGGCGCGGGATGGAGAGCGGCGCCCATGCCGCAAGCCTCACCGGCGGCAGCCCCGGCATCCTGCACGGCAACAAGACCTATCTGCTGCAGGATGAGGACGGCCAGATTACCGAGGCGCACAGCATCTCGGCCGGGCTCGATTATCCCGGCATCGGCCCGGAGCATAGCTGGCTGCATGAGAGCGGCCGCGTGACCTACCTGCCAGTGACAGATGACGAGGCGCTTGCCGCTTTCAGCCTGTGCGCCGCGCAGGAGGGCATCATCCCGGCACTGGAAAGTGCCCACGCGCTCGCCGCGCTGGAGAGCAAGGCGCGGGACATGCGGGCGGATGAGATCATCCTCGTCAACGTTTCCGGCCGGGGCGACAAGGACATCTTCACCGTCGCCGAGGCGCTGGGGGTAGCGATATGAGCGCGCGCCTCGCCGATGCTTTTGCGCGTGCCCGTGCGGAGGGGCGCGCCGCGCTCGTCACCTTCGTCACCGGGGGAGATCCGAACCCGGCGGCAACGGCAGACATTCTCGACGCGCTGGTCGCGGGCGGGGCGGACGTGATCGAACTGGGCATGCCCTTTACCGATCCTATGGCGGACGGCCCGGCTATCCAGCGCGCCAATCTGCGCGCGCTGGACGCGGGCACGACGACATCCGCGCTGTTTGCTATCGCCACGGCTTTCCGTCAGCGCCACCCGCGCACGCCGCTGGTGCTGATGGGCTATGCCAACCCGATGACTGTGCGTGGACCGGAGTGGTTTGCCGCCGAATGCGCGAAGGCCGGCGTCGACGGCGTCATCTGTGTCGACATCCCGCCCGAGGAGGATGCCGCCCTCGGCCCCGCGTTGCGCGCCGCAGGCATCTCCCCCATCCGCCTCGCCACCCCGACCACGGACGCCGCGCGGCTCCCCGCGGTTCTGAATGGCGCCGGCGGTTTTCTCTACTACGTATCCGTAGCCGGAATCACCGGACTTCAGCAGGCCGCACAGGCGAGTATCGAGGATGCCGTCTCCCGCCTCAAGGCCGCCACCACCCTGCCCGTCGCGGTCGGGTTTGGCGTCCGCACGCCCGAGCAGGCCGCCGCGATCGCCCGGGTCGCGGACGGCGTGGTCGTCGGGTCGGCTATCATCGACATCATCGCCGAACAGGGCGACAAGGCGCCCGGCGCGGTGAAAGCGTTCATCGCCACGCTGCGTACCGCCACGACCGTGAAGGACCCAACCGCATGAGCTGGCTCAACCGCGTCCGCAACGCCATTCCGTTCATCGCAAAGCAGACGGCCGACGCGCCGGACAATCTCTGGCAGAAATGCCCGGGCTGCGGCCATCTGGTTTTCACCAAGGAGTGGGAGGAGAATCTCTCCGTCTGCCCGCATTGCGACCATCATGGCCGCATCGGCCCCGACTTGCGCTTCGGACAGATTCTCGATCCCGCGAGCTTCACCGTCATGCCGGTGCCGCGCGTCAAGGAAGACCCGCTGCGCTTCCGCGACTCCAAGCGTTATACCGAACGGATCAAGGCCGCCCGCGCACAGACCGGCGCGCAGGATGCGTTCATCAATGCCCACGGCACCATCGAGGGACGCCCCGCCGTGGTCGGCGTGCAGAACTTCGCTTTCATGGGCGGGTCGATGGGCATGGCGGTCGGCGCCGCCTTCGTGCAGGGCGCGCGGGAAGCTATCAAGCGGCATTGCCCCTATATCGTGTTCACCGCCGCTGGTGGCGCGCGCATGCAGGAAGGCATTCTCTCGCTTATGCAGATGCCACGCTCCACCGTGGCCGTCCGCCAGCTTCAGGCAGCGGGCCTCCCCTATATCGTCGTGCTGACCGATCCGACGACGGGCGGCGTCACGGCAAGCTACGCGATGCTGGGAGACATACAGATCGCCGAGCCCAATGCGCTGATCGGCTTTGCGGGCCGGCGCGTCATCGAGAGCACGATCCGCGAGAAGCTGCCACAGGGCTTCCAGCGCGCGGAATATCTGCTCGACCACGGCATGCTGGATATGGTGAAGCATCGCAAGGAACTGAGGGCGACACTCGCCAGCCTCATTGACTATCTGACCGCCGCAAAGGCGGCCTGAGGCAAGGCTAAGGACGAGGAATCCGGGGGGAAGAAGGCACATTGGCTGACCATGCCGTTTCCGGTCATCCCGCCGTGCAGGCGGCACTCGACCGGCTGAACAGTCTTTCGCCGGGCCGCGACATATTGGGGCTCGAACGCATAACGCTGCTGCTTGATCGCCTCGGCAATCCACAGCGCGCATTGCCGCCGGTCTTTCATGTCGCGGGAACCAATGGCAAGGGCTCGACCTGCGCCTTTCTGCGCGCGGCGCTGGAAGCCGATGGACGCAAGGTTCACGTCTATAGTTCGCCGCATCTCTGCCGGTTCAATGAACGCATCCGCATTGCCGGAGCGCTGATCGGCGATGATGAGCTGGCCGCGCAGCTGACCCGCGTGCTCGACATTGCCGGGGACGTCAACGCCAGCTTCTTCGAGGTGACCACCGCCGCTGCGTTCCTCGCCTTCGCCGACCATTCCGCCGATGCCTGCGTGATCGAGGTGGGGCTCGGCGGCCGGCTGGATGCCACCAATGTCATAGAGGCGCCCGCCATTTGCGGCATTGCCCAGCTCGGTATCGATCATCAATCCTTCCTCGGCGACAAGATGATCGACATCGCGGCAGAAAAGGCGGGCATCGCAAAGCCGGGCAGCACCGTCGTCACCATGCGCTATCCGCCTGAAGTCAACAGCGTGGTTGGCCGCAAGGTGCAGGAGGCCGGCGCGCGCTGGCTACCGCGCGGCGATGGCTGGGATATGGCGCCCTATCGCGGCCGGCTGCACTATCGCGACAGCATGGGCCGGCTGGACCTTCCGGCCCCACGCTTGCTCGGCGCCCATCAATTCGGCAACCTCGCCCTTGCCACCGCCATGTTGCGGCACCAGACCGCCTTGGATGTCAGTGAGGCCGCGCTCCGTGCCGCGCCGCTCTGGGCACAATGGCCGGCACGGCTGCAATGGCTGGACACGGGGCCACTCACGAATTTGCTGCCACCGGGCTGGCATGTGACGCTGGATGGCGGACATAATGCCGATGCGGGGCTCGCCATTGCCGCATGGCTGGGTGAAGCGCTGGGTTCGGACGAGCGGATCGATCTGGTGATCGGGATGCTCGCCAACAAAGATGTCGCGAGCTTTCTCGCCCCGATCCGCCCTTCGGTGCGAGCCGTCCATAGCGTGCCGGTGCCCGGCCATGAGTGCCACGGCCCTGAGGTTTTCGCCGCCATCGCAGCGGAATGGAGTGTGCCGCACGTGCATCACCCAGATCCCACAGAGGCGATCCGTCAGATCGCCGCAGATCATCCCGGCGCGCCCATGGGCGAGGTGCTGATCTGCGGTTCGCTCTATCTGGCCGGGCAGGTCCTGACCGCGAACGATCAGCAACCGGCCTGAGCGCGCAATCAATCGTCCGTGGTGCCGGGCTGCCGCACCGTTTCCACGACGAAGCCGCGCGACCACATGATCCACAACAAGATCATGCCTGGCACCGCCGCGACCACCGTAAAGGCCCAGAAGCCTACCCAGCCAAATGCCTCCGCAAGATAGCCCGATGGCGTGGACAGCCATGTCCGGCCCACCGCCGCAAAGGATGAGAGCAGCGCAAACTGCGTGGCGGTATAGGCAAGGCTGGAAAGACCGGAAAGATATGTGACGAACACCGTGAGGCCGATGCCGCTGGTAAAATTCTCCGTACCGACAGCGAGCGCGAGCATCGGCGTGGAATGCCCCGCCAGCGCAAGGAGCGAGAAAAGCAGGTTCGAGAACATCATCAACAGCCCGGAGACGAACAGCGCCCGCCCCATGCCCAGCCAGGCGATGAACGGCGCGCCAAACGCCGATCCCGCGATAAGCGCCGCGAAGCCGACGAACTTGTTCACCGCCACATATTCCGTGTCGGAAAAGCCCAGCTCGACGATCATCGGCGCAAGCATCGTCTGTCCCATCGCATCCCCGATTTTGTAGACCAGCACAAAACCGAGGATCAGGAAGGCGCCATGGCGCGTGAGGAACTCACGGAACGGATTGACGATCGTCTCCCTCAGCCAATTGCCGATCGACGCGCCCTGTGCGAGCGCCTTATGCGGAACATAGCGCCCTTGCCCGGCAAACAGCGCACCGAGCGCGCCCGGCAGCACGCAAAAGGCCGTGATCCCGTAGGCAGCCGCCCAGCCCAATCCAGCGCCTTCCGTCGATGCCAGGAAGATGGTGCCGGCGCCGGCCAGCAGATTGCCGGTCCGATAGCCGAACTGGTTCATCGCGGTGCCATGCGCCAGCTCATCCTCGCCCAGTATCTCAATGCGATAGGCGTCGATCACGATATCCTGCGTCGCGGAGAGAAAGGCCACGACGATCGCCCAGAGCGCGAAACGGGCAAGATCATGCCCCGGATCACTGGCGCCCAGTTGCCAGATGGAGAGGAACAGCAGCGCCTGAATGAAAAACAGCCACGCCCGGCGCTGACCAAAAACCCGTGTGAGAACCGGCAGAGGCAGCTTGTCCACCAACGGCGCCCACAGGAATTTGAGCGTATAGGGCGTCGTCAATCCGATCGCGAACCCGATGGTGGATTTCTCGATTCCGACCTTTGACAGCCAGAAGGTCATCGTCGCGAGCAACAGAGTGAGCGGAAAGCCGCTCGATATGCCGAGCAGGAAGGCCACGAACGGCATGGGTCGCAAATAAGGCCGGAAACTCGGCACGATAAAGCCAATGGAAAGGGCCGCTCCCACGATGAGCGCGAAAATCAGTGCCTGTGTCATGCCGTGTCTATGCCAATCCCCGGAACCCTGTGATTGGCGGGCACAGTATCGGCTCCGCCAGCACAGGAAAGGGCTAAATCGCAGTTCGCCTTTCCAGGGGCAGCACAGGACCGGGCGCCTGATGGAAAAGCATTGCCGCCACGCCACAGTTGGGCCATCAGGCGGTCGGTCAGCGCGGTTCCCATCCGCAGGCCCCGTGCGCTGTTCCGGGTGAACCATTCGAGGAATTGCCGCCGTGCCGCCACATCGTGAGACACCCCGCCGTCCGGGCGGCAGGCCCGCAGCGACCGCCCGTCGGGAGCGTAGGCCGAAGCAGGCCGCCGCCTCTGCCCGACCGGCGAAGGGAGAGCTGCGCGAGGATGGCCGCGAGGGGGACCGGATCGCCAAGCTGCTGGCCCGCGCCGGCATTGCCTCGCGCCGCGATATCGAACGGATGATCGCGGATGGACGCATCGCGAAGGATGGCACGCCTGTCACCACGCCCGCCACGCTGCTCACCTCGCTGCATGGCATCACCGTGGACGGCCAGCCTGTGAAGGAGCCCGCGCCCGCTCGCCTCTTCCTCTTCCACAAGCCCGCGGGGCTGCTCACCGCCGCGCGCGACCCGATGAGACGAGCGACCATCTATGACCGGCTGCCCGCCGAGCTGCCGCGTGTCATGCCCGTCGGTCGGCTCGACCTCAATACGGAGGGGCTGCTGCTGTTGACCACCGACGGCGAGCTTAAGCGCGCGCTGGAGCTGCCATCCAACGGTGTCGAGCGCACCTATCGCGCCCGCGCCTTCGGGCTTGTCAGCCAGGCACAGCTGGAAGATCTGATCGAGGGCGTGGAGATAGACGGGATGCGCTATGGCCGCATCGATGCCAATCTGGAGCGGCGCACCGGGCGCAACCAGTGGATCGAAATGACGCTGACCGAGGGAAAGAATCGCGAGGTCCGGCGCGTGCTGGAACATCTGGGGCTTCAGGTAAGCCGGCTCATCCGCACGCGCTATGGCCCGTTCACCCTTGGTGAAGCCGCCGCTGGCGAGGTCGCCGAAGTTCCGCGTGTTGACCTCATCCGATTTCGCAAGACGCTGGAAAAGCCCGTTAAGTCGGCAAAGAGCCCGTCATGAGAATCATTGCCGGATCATGGCGTGGCCGGCCGCTCGTTGCCCCTAAAGGCGATGCCACGCGACCGACCGCCGACCGCACACGCGAAACCCTCTTCTCCATATTGCTGAGCCGCCTCGGCGCACTTGACGAGCTGTCCGTGGGGGATTTCTTCGCGGGCTCCGGCGCGCTCGGGCTGGAGGCGCTTTCACGCGGGGCGGGCTCCTGCCTCTTCGTCGAGCAGGACCGCGCAGCGGTTGACGCGCTACGCGCCAATTGCACAAAACTCGGCATCGAACGGCCGGATATTCGGCAGACCAGCGTGCTGGCACTGGGCAGCGCACCAGCCCCGCTCGATCTCATCTTCATGGACCCGCCTTATGGGTCTGGCGCAGGCGGCGTCGCGCTCGACAAGCTCGCCCGCCTCGGCTGGACGGGCCAGGCAAGCTGGATCAGCATCGAGACCGACCACCGGGAAGCGCTGGACGTGAAGGATTTTGAGGTCGTCGCCGACCGGGTGGTCGGCAAGGCAAAACTGCATCTGCTGCGCCCGCGATCCTGACACGAACGGGCGGGCGCCGAGCGAATATAGGCGCCTGAACCACTCTCCCCTCCCCATATCATCGCGACAGCGTGCGCCGCGCACGTATGCCAAGGGTCGAAACATCGAACCTTGATCCGCTGTAGCGTGCCCACCGAATCCGCGCGCTGCGCTGCCAGCATTCTCGAACCTGCCCTGGCAAGAGGCAAAAACGCCACAGTTTTGTATCCATCGCCGCGAAACAGGATCGAACGGTGATTTGCACTTGCGAAGAACGCGAATCATTCGCATTAACCACCCGAATTGCAATTGAGTTGCATTAAGGGGAATAGAAACAATGTCCTTCTCACGTTTTCGGCCATCCACGGGATCGGCCGCGCCCGCCTACCTCGCGCTAAGCTGCATCGGGCTCGCCGCCACTCCGGCGCTCGCGCAAAACCAGAGCGAGGCCAACGCCCCACGGCTTGGCGGCGTAACGGTCACGGATACGGCAATCGATGAGGACAGCTACAAGGTCGATCGGGCCGCATCACCAAAATATACCGCGCCCCTGCTCGATACGCCCAAAACCGTTATCGTCCTTCCCTCGCAGGTCATCGAGGAAAGCGGCTCGACCAGCTTCGTCGAGGCGCTGCGCATGGTTCCCGGTATTACCTTCGGCGCCGGTGAAGGCGGCAATCCGCAAGGCGACCGTCCGTTCATTCGCGGCTTCGACGCGCAGGGCAGCACCTATATCGATGGCATCCGCAGCATCGGTGGCCAGTCGCGTGAAATCTTCGCCATCGAGCAAATCGAGGTGGTGAAGGGTGGCGACTCGACCATGGGCGGGCGCGGCAGCGCCGGCGGCAGCCTCAACATGGTGAGCAAGATGCCGCGGCTGGAAACCAGCGCGAAGGCCAACTTCTCCTACGGCACGGATGACTATAAGCGTGCCACGCTGGACGCGAACTACCAGATCGGCGAGTCGGTGGCTGTCCGCCTCAACGCGATGTGGCATGATGCGGACGTCTCCAAGCGCGATGTCGTCACCTATAATCGCTGGGGCGTCTCGCCCTCGCTCGGCATCGGGCTTGATGGCCCCACCCGCCTCTTCTTCAACTATTACCATCTTCAGAGCGACGACATTCCTGATCCGGGCATGCCCTTCGAGCGGACCGCTGCGCAGGTGACGGCGAGCACGCTCAACATTGGCCCGGCCGAGGTCGTGAACGGTCAGCATGTCAACCGCAGCAACTTCTACGGTCTTGCCAATCGCGATTTCCGCACGACGAATGTGGACGAGATGCTCTTCCGCTTCGAGCACGACATCAGCGACACGCTGCGCACCCGCACCACCGCGAAATATGCGAACAACAAGCAGGCCTATATCATCACCCAGCCCGACGACAGCCAGGGCAACGTGCAGAACGGGCTTGTCTGGCGGCGCGTCAACACCCGCTGGAGCAACGTCAACTCGATGGCCGGCCAGTTCGACCTTTCGGGTACGTTTAACACCGGGTCCATCGAGCATAGCTTCTCGGCCGGCGCGGAAATCAGCTGGGAGCAGTCACGTCGCGGTTCTTTCGCGGTCAGCACCAATGTCGTGACGGGCTCGCCTGCCGCGCAGCGCTGCAACCTCGCCAATCAGGCCGCGTTCAACTGCACCAGCCTGTTCAACCCCAACCCCTATGCGGCATGGCAGAATATTCCGGCTGGCGGCGGCGCGGCCGTGGCGATCACACGATCCGCCACAACCGGCATTACAGACGCATCCACCTATGCGCTCTATGCCCTCGATACCATCTCCATCACCGACGCGCTGAAGCTCAACATCGGCCTCCGTCAGGACTGGTATCGCACGACCTCGGCGACGCTCTCCACGACAGCCAAGACCGTGCTCAAGAAGCATGACGACTTCCTGAATTATCAGGCCGGGCTCGTCTTCAAGCCGGTGCCGAACGGCAGCCTCTACGTCTCCTTCGCCAAGTCGACCACGCCGGTCGGCAGCCTCGTGGGCGAAGGCAGCGAGAGCAACGCCATCAGCACGCCGACCGCGCTGATCACGCTCGACGATCTCAAGGCCGAGGGCACGAAGTCCTACGAGGTCGGCACCAAGTGGACATTCTTTGAAGATGCCTTTGGCGCCAGCCTCGCGCTGTTCCGCACCGACACGACCAATGCGCGGACAACTAATTCGGCCGGCAATCTGGAATATGTCGGCGACCGTCGCATTCAAGGCGTGGAAGTTGGCTTCAACGGCCGTCCGCTGCCCTTCTGGAGCCTGTTCGGTGGCTACACCTATATGGACTCGGAAATCCGCTATGCGGGACCGGGCAACGTCAGCAATGGCAAGCCCTTCCCCAACACGCCCAAGCACAGCTTCACCGCCTGGACGACCTTCGACATTGCCGATCGTTTCCAGATCGGCGGCGGGGCTATCTATAATTCGAAGCAATTTGGCAGCTTCGGCACGGCTGCGGCAAGTCTGGGCGGCGGCACGATTGTCCGCTCGATCCCCGGCTACTGGCGCTTTGACGCAACGGCTGCCATCGACGTGACGGACAATGTGGAACTGCGCGTGAACGCACAGAACCTCACCAACAAGCGCTATTATGATCGCACCTACACGACGCATTACGCATCGATTGCACCGGGACGCTCGGTGTTCGGTACGGTCGCGCTCAAGTTCTGATCCGTTTCACAGAACATCATGAGGCCATGCCCGTTCCACAGTGGAACGGGCATGGCCATTTCCGGGAGATCCGCACCAGGCGTATTGGCCGGCATTGTGCAGTTGATGCCGGTTTCGCCTCGACGCAACGCCTCCACGGAGCTATGCAATTAACTCGCAATACAAGCGAATTGGGGGCGTCAACGTGGGCTCGCCGGGACTGACAAGGGAAATGACGCTCGCCGATGCAGCCGTGGCATTGCCGCGCAGGCCGGCACCGGCGCTCCATGCGATATCTGCCGGCATGGCGGATGCAACCACATGGCAGCCCTCCCGCTACCAGCCCAGCCGCCGCTCCGCTCCGGTCGCGCTGCTCGGTTCTCTCGGCCTTTTCGGCGCGCTGCTCGCCGCACTCGTCACAATGAACGCGATGCATGTGAAGAAGGCGAAGCCTGGGCTTACCTTCGTCGAAATGCTGCGCGCGCCCGAGCCTCCACCGCCCGAGCCACGCAAAGCGCCCGATCCTGTCCGCCAGATCGCGGCACCGACTCCTGTTGTGGCACCGCCGCCAATTGTGGCGACCTTGCCGAGCCCGGTACAAATCGCGACATCGCCCACGCCACCACCCGATATCGTCCTGCCCGTACCACCTGCGCCTGCCGCGCCAAGCCCGGTCCCGGCGCCCAGCGTGGAAAATGCCGGTGATCTCTCCTCCAAGATGATTTCGGCGACGCCGCCTCGTTATCCGCTGGAAGCCCGGCGCAAGCATAAGGAGGGCGTCGTGGTGCTGACGGTGCTGCTGGGTACGGACGGCAGTGTGGCGGACATCTCCATTTCCAAAAGCAGCGGCTTCGACGATCTCGACAAGGCCGCGCTCAATGCCGTGCGCCGCTGGCGCTGGTCCCCGACGCAACGCAACGGCACGCCGGTGATGGTGCGCGGCCTCGTTGAAATCCCCTTCGTTCTGCGGGGCTGACCAGCGGGATGATTCTCGCCATCCCCGACGTGCTTTCGGCCGACGATATCGCCACGTGTCGCGCCGTGCTGGCAAGCGCGGATTGGGAGGACGGTCGCGCCACAGCGGGGCATCTCGCCGCAAGCGTCAAGAGCAACCGCCAGCTCCCGCTGGAAAGCCCCGCTGCCCGACAGCTTGGTGAGAGCGTGATGGCCCGGCTCGGCCAAAGCCCGCTGTTCATTGCCGGCACCCTGCCCATGCGTATTTTGCCGCCGCGTTTCAGCTGCTATGAAAGTGGCGAGACCTATGGCAATCACATTGACAATGCCCTTTTCCGCATGCCCGGCTCCGACGATTATCTACGGACGGATATCTCCTGCACGCTCTTCATCAGCGCACCGGACGCGTATGACGGTGGCGAACTGGTCATTGAGGACAGCTATGGCGATCATCGGGTGAAGTTGCCCGCTGGCCATATGGTGATCTACCCGTCTTCCAGCCATCACCGGGTCGAGCCGGTGACGCGGGGAACGCGACTCGTCTCGTTCTTCTGGGTGCAAAGCCTCGTCGCGGCGGAAATGAACCGCCGGACCCTCTTCGAGCTGGATAGCACGATCCAGACGCTGACCGTCGATCACCCCGGCCATGGCTCGATCGCGGCACTCACCGGCATTTATCATAATCTGCTGCGCTCATGGTCGCAGACCTGAACGACACACCGCGACCGCCGCTCGCCGCGATTCCGGCCGACATCACGACGCTTGCCGATTATGAACGGTACGCGCGAAATCATCTGGCACACGACACATGGCGCCATATCGAGTCCGGCGCGGATGCGGAAAAGAGCCTTGTCGCCAACCGTGCCCAGTTTGACGGCTGGTCACTCGTCCCCCGGATGCTGGCCGATTTGCGCGGCGGAACGACGGCGCTCAACCTGTTCGGCCAGCGCCATGCGGCGCCGCTGCTGCTCGCCCCGGTTGCCTATCATCGCCTCGCTCATCCCGATGGAGAGCTGGCGACAATGCGCGCCGCGACAGCGCTGGATATGACGATGGTGGCCTCCACCTTATCGAGCGTCCCGCTGGAGGATATTGCCGGAGCCGCGCGCGACGCTGCCACGCAACTGCGGCGGACCGCGCCGCCGCCGCTCTGGTTCCAGCTTTATCTCCAGCCAACGCGCCCTGCCTCGCTCGCCCTTGTCCGCCGCGCCGAGGCAGCGGGCTATGGCGCGATTGTCGTGACCGTGGACGCGGCGGTGAAGCGCGCGGATTTCACGCTGCCTCCCGGAGTGATCGCGGCCAATCTGCGCGGCGGAGGCCCTGTGCCACAGCGTGCCGATGCGGCCGGCGGAGGCATTGTCTTCCGCACGCCGCTCGTCGAAAATGCACCGACATGGGCCGACATCGCATGGCTCCGCAGCGAAACCCAGTTGCCGATCATCATCAAGGGCCTGCTTGCGCCGAGTGATGCGCGCCGCGCCATCGAAGCCGGGATGGATGGCATTATCATTTCCAACCATGGCGGCCGTGTGCTGGATGGCACGATCACGCCGATGGCGGCGCTGTCCGCAATCGCGGACGCGGTGGGCGGGGCCGTCCCGCTTCTGCTCGACGGCGGCGTTCGGCACGGCACAGACGCGCTCAAGGCGCTCGCCCTTGGCGCCCGCGCGGTGCTCGTCGGCCGGCCGCAGCTTCACGCGCTCGCCGTCGCGGGGATGCCTGGCGTCGCCCATATGCTCCATATTTTGCGCGCGGAACTGGAGCTCGCCATGGCGCAGTCCGGCTGCGCGACGCTGGCGGACATCAGCCCGGCGTTGCTGAGCTAACGAGCACGGGCGCCCGCCCCTTTCCCTGCAAGGCCTGGAGACGTATCGGGAAAATATGAACCGAGAGCCCCATATCCTGCTCGTCGACGACGAACGAGACATTCGCGATCCGCTGGCCCAATATCTGGGCAAGAACGAGCTACGGGTGACCAAAGCCGAGGATGCGGCCGCCGCACGCGCCGTGCTGGCGGTCCACGCGATCGATCTCGTCCTGCTCGACATCATGATGCCGGGCGAAGACGGGCTGGCGCTCGCTGGCTTCATCCGCGCGACCACCAAGATCCCGATCATCCTGCTCACCGCCAAGGCGGAGGAGATGGATCGCATCATCGGACTGGAAATCGGCGCGGACGATTATGTGACGAAACCCTTCAGCCCGCGCGAGTTGCTGGCGCGGATCAAGGCCGTGTTGCGCCGCTCATCCTCCATTGACGCGGTACATGCGCCGGACGCGGACGGCTATGCCTTTGGGCCATGGGTGCTCCGCACGCGTGATCGCGAGCTGGTGGATATCGAGGGCGTCAGCGTGCCGCTGTCTACCGGCGAGTATAATCTGCTGCTGGCCTTTGCCACCCACCCACATGCCGTATTGACGCGCGATCAATTGCTGGATCTCAGCCAGGGCCGCGAACAGGCGGCGTTTGATCGCAGCATCGATAATCATGTCAGCCGCCTGCGCCGCAAAATCGAAGCTGATGCGGCCGACCCCAAGTTCATCAAGACCGTCTGGGGTGGTGGCTATGTCTTCGCTTCGGATGTCCGGCGGATATGAAGCGGTTTCTCCCCCGCAGCCTCGCCGCGCAAATGCTGGTTGTGCTCGGCCTTGCGCTGCTGGTGGCGCAGCTTGTCAACTTTGCGCTGATCCTGAACGAACGACAAAAACTCAGCCTCGCCCAGAATGAGGGGCCGGCGATCACGCGCTTTGTCCAGATTGCGGCCGATTTTCAGACCGTGGCGCCCGGCCTGCGTGACGCGTTTCTCGCCGATTTCTCGCAGCGCGGCGTGCGCTTTTACGTTCAGCGCGAAAGCGGCGTCGCGGCCTCCGCGCGTGAACAGGAGATTGAGCAGCGCCTGACCACCGCACTTGGCGCGCAAAACCTCAAGACGATGAATGTTCGGGCCGCCTTCGTGCTGGATACGGACTTTGCCGGCACCAGGCGCGATCGCCCGCCCGGCCCGCCGCCCCGTAAACTGGTCCTCGCCGTGCAGCAGGCGGACGGGGCCTGGCTAATCGGCCAGATCCCGGTTCCGCCCCGCGACGAGTGGCTCGCGCTGCGCCTCGCCGCCGCGACAGTGCTGCTCTATGGCATTGTACTGGGTGTAAGCGCTTGGGCCGCGCTCCGCCTTGCGCGCCCCCTGCGTGATCTGACCTGCGCCGCCAATGCATTCAAGGGCCGGGATATGCCCGCCATCGTCGCGCCCTCCGGTCCAGAAGATCTGCGCCATGCGATCGAGGCATTCAACGCGATGAACGGCCGCGTCGTCGCCCTGCTGGACGAAAAGGACAGAATGCTTGGCGCGCTGGGGCATGATCTGCGGACGCCGCTTGCCTCGCTCCGTATCCGCATAGAGGGTATGGAACCTCCCGAGGAGCGGGATGCGGCGATCGCGAAAATCAACGAGATGTCGGGCATGGTTGAGGAAATTCTCGTGCTGGCACGCTCGGGTCGCGCGCGTGGTCCAGTGAAGCGGATGGATGTCACCGCGCTTGTCGAAACGCTCACCGATGAACAGCGGGAGCTGGGTCATGACGTCTCCATGGTGACACAGACCCGGATCGTTGCCGAGGTACAGCCGGACCTGCTGCGCCGCGCCGTGACCAACCTGCTCGATAACGCCGTCACATATGGCGGGGGCGCAACGGTGAGCGTCACCAACACGGTTCATGGCGTCGAAATCCGTGTCTCCGATGAAGGGCCGGGCATTCCTGCCGAGCAGATGAAAAGCGTACTGGAGCCATTTTATCGCGTGGAGAGCTCACGTAACCGGCATAGCGGCGGCGCCGGTCTCGGCCTCGCCATCGCCCGCAGTGTTGCGGAAAATCATGGCGGTTCCCTGCGGCTCGAACCGGCGGACCCGGCAAAGGGCGGTCTTGCGGCAATCATCACCTTGCCGGTTCAGGGGTAAAAGCGGGCTTCGCGACAAACCGCGACAAATTTAGCCCTCGCAGGGGAAACTCTCACGACAGCGATGATGCACTTTCTCCTCAACGCCCACCTGGCGTTACGGATTTTCAAGGAGACGCATCATGAAGAAGTTCATCCTCGCTATCGCCGCTGCCACGCTGACCGCGACGCCGCTTCTGGCTGCGCCGGGGCAGAGCCAGCATGGCTACCCTGACCAGACCCAGCCACGCCGCGAGCAGCCCGCCCAGCACCAATCGGGCCCGAACCAGGGCCCCCAGAAAGCCAAGGGGGCGACCGCCGCCAACAAGGCACATCAGTGGCGGCGTGGCGATCGCTTCGATCGGAACAGAGCGAGCAACTATCGGGTGATCGGCAATCCGCGCGCTTACAAGCTGCAGGCCGCGCCCAAGGGCTATCGCTGGGTCCAGTCTGGCCGGGATGCCGTGCTTGTTCGCCTCAGCAACAACATCATTTCCTTGGTCGTGACGGGCGCGATTCGGTGAATTGAGTTATCGCCGACCGGGTCGTCCTTGCCGATCCGGTCGGCGAACCTGCAACAACACAGGACGTCAGGTTCATGAACAGCAGCATTTCCACCGAAGCGACCCGAGACGGGGGTCGCAGAACCCTTCTCAAGGCCTTGCTCGCGGCCCCCGTCGCCCTACCCGCCATGGCAGGGCACGCCCGTGCGGCCGAAGCCAATGCCCCGGGCGCCGGCCCAGCGGGCCAGACGCTGGCGGCTGCGACCATGGGGCTGATCTCCGGCAATGTCTGCGCTGTCATGCCAGAAACGACCGAGGGGCCTTATTATATCGACCCCAAGCTCGTGCGACAGGACATCACCGAGGGCAAAGCCGGCATCAAGTTGCGGATGCAGCTTCAGGTCGTCACCGCAGACTGCCGCCCGGTAGCGAACGCCCGTGTCGACATCTGGCAATGCGACGCGCAGGGCGATTACTCAGGCTATGCCAATATGGGCGCGCAGCGCGACAATGATACCAGCGGCCAGACCTTTCTGCGCGGCACCCAGGTCACGGATCATAACGGTATCGTCACCTTCGATACCGTCTATCCGGGCTGGTATCGCGGGCGCACCACACATATTCACTACAAGGTGTTTCTGGACAAGAAGACGGTGCTGACGAGCCAGACCTTCTTTCCCGACGCGCTGAGCGAATATGTCTATCTCAAAAATGCAGCCTATCTTCGCGGCGACGTACGCGACACCGTCAACAGTATCGACGGTATCGCGGAGCAGGCAGGACAAGGCGCCTACTGCGCGATACGGGAGCAGAAGGATCGCTATGTCGCGGCGCTGGTCGTCGGCATCGATCCCAAGGCACAGTGGCGTGAGAGTGGCCAGGGCATGGCCGGCGGGCCACCGCCGGGCGGACCACCTCCGCCGGGAGGAATGCCGCGAGAGATGCCGGGCCGTGACGGATCACACCCACCCGGCCCACCGCCTGGCGGTGGCGGCCCGATGCGTCAGCGCAATGAGAATACGGCGCTGTTTCCAGGAGATGCCGGTTAAGCGCCCTTGCGCCACCCCATGAATGATAATGGACGCCGCATCAATTGATGCGACGTCCCTATCATGATCGGGCTATTGCCTTGCGGGCGCCGTATCAGCGCGTCAGCTTCTTGTAGGCAAGCCGGGTCGGGCGGTCGGCCGCATCGCCAAGACGCCGGCGCTTATCCTCTTCATACGCCTCGAAATTGCCCTCAAACCACTCGACGTGGCTGTCCCCTTCAAACGCGAGGATATGTGTGGCGAGGCGATCAAGGAAGAAGCGATCGTGGCTGATGACCACGGCGCATCCCGCGAAATTCTCCAGCGCATCCTCCAGGGCGCGCAGCGTCTCCACGTCGAGATCGTTGGTCGGCTCATCGAGCAGCAGCACATTGCCGCCCTCCTTGAGCATCTTGGCGAGGTGGACACGATTGCGCTCACCACCGGATAGCTGACCGACCTTTTTCTGCTGGTCGACGCCCTTGAAATTGAAGGCCCCTACATAGGCCCGTGTCTGGATCTCATGCTTGCCGATCGTCATGAGATCATGCCCGCCAGAAATCTCTTCCCAGACATTATGATTGGGATCGAGCGAGTCGCGGCTTTGATCGACATAGCCGAGCTGTACCGTTTCACCGACCTTGATGCTGCCTTCGTCAGGCTGTTCCTGACCCGTGATAAGGCGAAACAGCGTGGATTTACCCGCACCATTGGGGCCGATCACGCCTACGATGCCACCGGGCGGCAGGAGAAAATCGAGATTCTCGAAGAGCAGCTTGTCGCCATAGCTCTTGGTCAGACCATGCGCTTCGATGACCTGACCACCCAGACGCTTGGGTGTCTGTATGACGATCTGCGCCTTGCCCGGCGCGCGATTTTCCTGCTTCTCGACCAGTTCGTCAAACGCGCGGATACGGGCCTTGGATTTGGTCTGGCGGGCCTTGGGCGATTGCCTGATCCAATCCAGCTCTTCCTTGATCGCCTTCTGGCGGCCAGCGTCCTCGCGCTCCTCCAGCTCCATCCGCTTGGCCTTCGCATCCAGCCACGCCGAGTAATTGCCTTCGTAGGGAATGCCGCGACCACGATCCAGCTCCAGCACCCAACCCACGACATTATCGAGGAAATACCGATCGTGGGTGACGAGAATGACGTTACCGGCATAGTTGATCAGATGCTGTTCCAGCCACTGCACGCTCTCGGCGTCCAGATGGTTGGTCGGCTCGTCAAGCAGCAGAATATCCGGCTTTTCCAGCAACAGGCGGCACAGCGCGATACGGCGCTTCTCACCGCCGGACAGGGTCTCGACCGACCAGTCGCCGGGCGGGCAACGCAGCGCTTCCATGGCGATTTCGAGCTGGTTATCGAGCGTCCAGCCATCGACCGCGTCGATCTTTTCCTGAAGCTCGCCCATCTCCGTCATCAGAGCGTCGAAATCCACGTCTTCGGGCGGATCGCCCATGATCGTGCTGATCTCGTTGAAGCGATCGACCAGATCCGCGACGCCGCGCACGCCGTCCTTCACATTTTCGATGACCGTCTTGCTGTTATCAAGCTGCGGCTCCTGCGCAAGATAGCCTACGCGCAGCCCCTCAGCCGCCCAGGCCTCGCCGGTGAATTCGGTATCCATACCGGCCATCACCTTCATCAGCGTGGACTTACCGGCGCCATTGACGCCGATCACCGCGATCTTGGTTCCCGGCAGGAACTGGAGGTGGATGTTGTTGAACACCGGCTTCTGCGCGCCGGGGAAGGTCTTGGTGAGACCCTTCATGACAAAGCTGTATTGGACGGCCATCAGGACTTTCCGGTATTCGAGGAGAGCAAGCGAAGTGCGGCCCGGTTAGCCGAGGCGCGGCGCATTGGCAAATGCGGAAGCGGCGGCTAAGCCTTGGTTCATGATCAGTATCCGCTGGACCGCCCTCCCCTTCGCCGCCGCGCTGGCCCTCTCAACCGCCATGCCCGTTCTCGCCGCTCCGCCGGTGACCGGCGACGCACTCATCGACGCTGCGCTGGCAGACGATACCGCCTGGACCATGGTTTCGGATCTCACCACGGAAGTTGGCCCGCGCCTCGCGGCCACGCCGGAGGAGGCGCGCGCACGGGCATGGACGGCCGCTCGGCTTACGGCTCTGGGCTTTTCCAACGTCCGTATCGAGACTTTCTCGATGCCCGGCTGGGTGCGCGGGGAAGAAAAGGCCGCCGTGGTCGGCGCCTATGCCCAACCACTTGCTGTCACCGCATTGGGGCAGAGCGGATCGACCGGGCCGAAGGGGATCGAAGCGGACGTCGTCTATTTCCCGACGATCGAGGCGCTGAAAGCCGCGCCGGACGGGAGTCTCAAGGGCAAGATTGCCTTTGTGAGCCACGCAATGAAGGCCAATCAGGACGGATCAGGCTACGGCCCGTTTGGCGCCGCGCGTCGACAAGGCCCGCCCATCGCGGCGACCAAGGGCGCAGCCGCGATCCTCATCCGGTCGATCGGCACGGACAGTCATCGCCTGCCCCATACCGGCCTTATCGGCTGGCCGGAGGGCATCCAGCCCATTCCCGCCGCCGCCCTCTCGATACCGGACGCGGAGAATCTCCAGCGCATGCTCGCCAAGGGGGCACCGGTTCGGGTCAAGCTGGTGCTCACGCCCCAGTTTCCCGGCACGCGCGAGTCGGGCAATGTCATTGCCGATATACCCGGCAGCGATCCACAGGCCGGTATCATCCTGCTTGCCGCACATCTGGATAGCTGGGATCTGGGCACTGGCGCGATCGACGATGGCGCCGGCATGGCCATCATCACGGCAGCGGCGCGCCAGCTCAAGGCGCAGGGTCAGCCGCGACACACCATCCGCCTGCTCATGGCGGGCGCCGAGGAAGTTGGCGGTCAGGGGGGCCGTGCCTATCACGCCGCGCATAATCACGAGACGCACGTGCTCGTCATGGAGTCGGACTTCGGCGCGGACCGGGTCTGGCGTGTGGACTTCGGCCTGCCGGCACCCCTAGACAAGATCGCACCGGCGATCACGGCTCGGCTGGCCAGCCTCGGCATTATCGCAGGTGCAGCAAAAGCCAATGGCGGCGCGGACATTACCGCTTTCGTCAAGCAGGGGACGCCGGTCATCGATTTGCAGCAGGACGGGACGCGGTATTTCGATATTCACCACACGGCGGACGACACTCTGGACAAGATCGACCCTGCTCAACTGGCGCAGAATGTGGCGGCATGGGCTGCGACTCTCGCGGTGTTCGACGCGAAGAAACCATAACGTAACACGCATTGCTTAGTGGATCGGTTGATAAAAAAAAGTTGATTTCGGGATGGGAACCGCTAATTGGGGCCTCTCGTGCACCGCAGCGTGTGCGAGACTTCGCTATGGGAGCCCTTTACGATGAACAAGTTTGCTGTTGCTTTTGCCGCCGCTGGTCTGATGGCGCTGGCCGCGTGTGGCGAGAAGCCGGCGGCCGAGGCCAACAACGCCGTTAACGAGGTGGTTGTGAACGAAGTTGAGAACGCCGCTAACGCTGTGGACAACGCCGCCAACGCCGTTTCCAACGCTTCCGCCAATGTTGCTGCCGCCGCCAACACGGTCAGCAACGCTGCGGCGAACGTGACGCACTGATCTTTCGATCGCATCACGCGTTATTTTCAGGGAAAGGGGAGCGCGCTGCAGAAGTGCGCTCCCCTTCTCCATTGTACCAGACCCGCGAGAAGCATGATGCGGGCGCTTTCTGCTTGCCTTTGGAAAGGCACGAAAGCTAAGGGCTTGCCCCAGTCGGGGAGTAGCGCAGCCTGGTAGCGCATCTGCTTTGGGAGCAGAGGGTCGCAGGTTCGAATCCTGTCTCCCCGACCATATTTTCAACAACTTAACAGCCTTCTTGTTGAGTTGTTTCATGCAAGTACAGACCTTGAGGCGCCTATCCGGCGCGTTTCCCTCAGCCCAGATCGCCCGTCACGTCAACGGAACGCGTCGACTCAGCACATCCCGCGCTGGTGTATCAATCAACCCTTCGATCGTGTCATCCGGGACGCCTTGCGAGACGATGTTCGACCTCCGGCGCAGAAAAACACGGGCGCAATTTGCAAGGCTCGCTGCTCACAAGCCTAATAACAGCCGCCAATCGCGTGAAGACTTCATGCATAGGCACTGAACAACGACCCCGACGGGATCGTCGACAGATAATCCTGAACGCTGATATTACTGGGTAAGGCAGAGCCCGTTTGGGATTGGGCAGCGCTTGCTGTGGCTGCCGAGCTTTTGGCCCCGGCTTCGGACGGGCTGGTTTCGGACGGGCTGGTTTCGGACGGGCTGGTTTCGGACGGGCTGGTTTCGGACGATGAATCGCTAGCCGCTTTGGTGTCCTTGGCGCTCAGGTCAACGCTCGTCTCGGTATCGTTTGTCCCATCGGAGTAGAGGATCACCGTCGTTTTGACGCCTCCCGACACCGTGACGGTTCGCGAAACCTCGGTTTTCTCGGAGCCGGATGCCCCGCCCCCTCCACCACCGCCAGCCCCTCCGGCAGGAGCACCGCCACCTGTCGAAGCGCCGCCTTCAACAGATTCTGTCGTGGCCGCAGCGTCCATCTGGTCGAGCGCCTTGCCGATCTTGCCTGCATCGTCCTGGCTGAGATTGCCCTTCTTAACGTCATCCGCGATGGCAGCGTCCAAGGCCGCTCTCACTGACTTCATGTCAACGCTGGTCGATTGCCCTGAATCGACGCCCGCGTTCTTAAGGGCCTCGTCCAGATCGGCTTCGACAAGTTCGATCTGGGATGACGTAAGCCCCTGCATTGCCAGCGACGAAGCCAACGGGTTACTTGTCGAGACCAGACCGATTGTCATAGTGACGCTCCTTTGCCATCTAAAACGGCAGCGCAGCGCCCGACTTTAGAGTGAAAAACGCTTAGTCTGCGATGGTGGACGGTACTGGCGGAAAGAGGATGCGATGCGTGGACAACCGACATCCGTGCCATGAAAGGGGGCCACGCGATCCAGCGGCAGCAAGCCCAGGAACGCAACAGGCCCCTTAGGAAGGCATTGAAACCCTTTCGATGCTCAATGCGCAGCCGAACGGGCGCAACATATGGGTCGAAGGCTGAACGTCTGGGAGAAAACCGATCCAGGGCACGAACATCAAAACTCCCTGAACCGATGCACCCCTCCTTCGAACTGTGCGGCTACCCGTAGCGAACTTCAGACCGCGCCAAAGACCCGAGACACGAACGATAAACGCGCCCGTCCGTCGTTAACGTCCGCAAATCACCTTACCAAACGGAGGTCATCCACACGAAAACATGAGGTTCGGACGACCATTTTTCGTTTGAATTATTCTAATGAAAAACCATAATCGCCCCGTAATCATACAGCTGCAATCGACAAAATTGTTAATCTTTAGGCTGCTGAGTTTCTGATATCTGGTCAACGCCAAGTGGAGGACAGGTCTTTGGGTACGCCACGTCGCTACATGTTTGACGATGCCAAGCTACGCAACCATGCTCTCCTAGAGCTTTCCCGCAACCTGAGAACTGACCGAATGATCGCTCTCACGGGATCGATGGCAACAGAAGCATTGGGCTATTTCTCATGGAAGGATTTCTGCAAGAAAATTGGCGACGTGGCAATTTCGGTAAGTAAAGAAGCAAGAGTTCTTTTAAATAATATCAACCAACATGATTCCAGAAGGATGGAAAGTTTCATCAGTAATATTATCGAGCAGGGAAAAGCATTGCAGCAGGAGGCTGAAAATTCACAGCCGAAAACTACAAAAAAGCTGCCGATCGATAAACGTGTACAGATAAATGTCATCCGGGAATCGCTTGCCGAGCTTGACTTGCTCGTCTTGAAAACCCGTCACCCTTCAAACGCATTCGACCCGGGCTGGGCTGCTGACGATCAGAACACCCTGCTCCCCCTCGCCAGGTTTAATAAGGCCGTCGCGGATACGGCGCTCGCCCGCCGTCCGACAACCTCGACTGCGGGCATCGAACCGCTGATTGAAAACCTTGGAGTATCTCGCTTTGCCACGCTCAATTATGATCTGGAACTTGAACGCGCCCTGATGCTCCGACGGGACGAAAGCGCACTTCTTGATACCAATTTTTCGGAAGACAAGCCCCCGCATTCCGTCATGAAATTTGTTACTCGTGACGACGATGATGACGAAGAATCGCGCCAACATCATAGTTCACCAGCACGACCAATCTCGCTGGATCGTTTGAAGCGTCTTCATCGCGTATTGGGTGATGGCGACATGATCGAGAGCGATATTCTTGATCGTGAGCGGCCTGATCGGCTGTTTGAGTTCGCGATCGGATCGCCGGAGACGACCAAGCATATTTTGCATCTTCATGGGCGCGCAGACTTGCCCGATTCCATGATCGTAGACATGCGGGACTATGACGAACTCTATCGACTGGACGATCTATATCGGAACCCTTTCGAACATGGCTTGCGAGTGTTGCTTGCTGGTAACCCTATTCTATTCGTCGGGCTGGGGATGTCCGAAGCTGAAATCAATCACCAGCTGCAATACTTCGTCAGCAACAGTCCGCATCGCAGAATGGCACCGGCTTTTCTGATTTGGAATACCATTTCTTTTGCGGACGACGATGACGCTCGCGCAGCAATCAAGGCACGACGGATTGATTTTCTGCAACGGCTCGGCATTCACGTTATTTTTGATCAAGACGTCATGCCGGCTTTCCAGTTGGCGACCATGCGAGCCGAGTATGCCAGCCTTAAGGCCAACGTCAGCAACCTCGAAAAAGCCCGGAAGCGTGCGGAAGGCGCAATGCAGCGCACGCGAACGATATATGCTAAGATTATGCTTGACCATGGCCCGGGCGATACAGAGCTGGTCCAAGCAGAGGCCGCCGCTAACAAGGCAAAGATCGCAGATGAGGCTGCGAACAAAAAACTCACATCCGCGCGCGAGGCGCTGCGCAACAACGAACTCTCAGCACTAGCCGCTACCATAGATGCCCTGCCTGCGATTGTTACGCGGATCAACCTCCGGGCCAATCGTACTGCCTCCCTCTGGCGCTCGATCGATCTTCGTCTGGAACGCAGGGAAGATCGGGGCTCAACACCAGATGAGCCGGTGCGGCTCTGGGGAACCATCGATTTGCGCGAGCACACGAAAGAGCGCGATCAGAATGAGCGCTTGGTATGGACACGGCCCAAACAGGGGCACCAATCCCCCGAATTCAAGAAGCTCCTGGTTGGCACGGCGGAGCCCGGTTTCGGACGAGGCGCGCTCGCGGAGGAAATCGTGCAAGCCAATTTCCCCGCTGACGAATGGGGCTTTGTTCGGGAGTGCAACTGGGATCTCCAACATACGACCCCGGGCAACCGACTGCTGATCAATGCCGGCTTCAGCTATGACAGCGACGCGATGCTCAACGCCATTGCCCAATTCCTTGCACGACGTCGTTTCGGCGACAGCGAAAAATATACACTAGGCAAATTTTCACGTGAGAGACTTTTTGCCAATCCAAACCTCTATCTTGGGGACAATCTTTTGGTCGTCATGAATGGGGTGGATCGGTTCTTCGGGTTCGACGGCGCGCCCCTCAGTGCCGAGCTTGATCATCTTTTCCGCTGCATTCTGAGAACATCGGACATTAATCCAACTATCCAGTGGGTTCTTCTAGGCACCGACCGAGTGCGAAGGTATTTTGACGGCCTTGGCTGGCCAACGTCGCCATTACAGCGGCCAAGCGCGTCGAAAGCCGAGATCGGATCATGCTATCTGGATTCAGTTCGCAACGCATTCATGGATCATGCTGGCAAGGCAATGCAGGCTGGCGGGCCGACGGCATCCGTTATTAGCGCAGCGGCAGAGGCAAAAATAGAAGCCGCGCTGCTCGTGGATCGCGATGCTGTTCGTCGGGCATTTTATGCCGGCTATCTCTCGCCCGTTACTCTGGATCGCCTCGGCATCAGCAGTCCGCTAGCGTTCGAAATTCTGCGCACGCTTGCCTATATCGGAACACCCGTCGAAACCCATGTTCTCCGGTTTGCGCCTCGCGTGGACGCGATGCTGCGCGAGACGCATCCGAACGCTGACGAAACCGACCAGTTTTTTTTGGAGCTCATGGGGCTGCTGAGCAAGCTGCGATTGTTGATTGAGATCGCACCGTTCAACCATCGAATGAATGAAACGTCCGCCGCGAGTGAGCCCGTCACAATGGCGACGCGATTTGGCCTCCATCGATCTCTCGCGACCGAACTCCGCGAACGGCTCGGCGTCCCCTTGTCGGAAGCGAAGCTCTCAACAACGTTCAACATGTCGCTGTTTGCGGCCCAGCCGGGCGAAAATTTTGTTCCCAAGTCGGATTTTCACGGTGAACTCGGAGAGCTGGTTGACCGGCTGACCGGTTCTTGGAACGATGCCAACCCCTTCGGCGAACTACCCGGCCACATTGGAATAGCCTTCAACAAGCGAATGCATTGCCGACTGTGCGAACACGCACTTAAGATCGACGCGAGCGCGTTAAATCGTGCTCGATCCTTCGAACGCCAATCTCTCGTCAAGGACGGGGTCGAAGATACCGATCCAGATTTCCAGCAAAAGCTCAACCAGCGCGTGGTGAAGTATTTGGCGGATATTGTTCGGAAGAATGATCCAGAAGATCCTTTGATATTGGTCATAGATAAGCCTGGGTTATACAGCCACGCCACGTCCTCGAACCTGCGGGCAGCTTTGTCGGTCCTTCGCGGCTATTATTCCACGGCAAGCTTTCTGGGGCTCGACCATCGTGACCCAATTTTGCAGCGCTCCGAGGAAGCCCCCCTGAGCGATCATGCGGTCCGCCTTGACCGTCTCCTGCGAAATTTCGGCCGCATAGCAGCGGCTCGGGCCAAGGTCCGCGAACTGACTGAGGACTTTACCGATCGAGCAATCATCGAAGAGCATCTTGGACCCGAGCCCTTCTATCCCGACGATCTTATCTGGCTCCATAACGAGCGCGGTGTCGTGAAGCTGGTACAAGGGCATTTGTATGATGCCCGAAGGTCGTTGAGCCTGGCTCAGCGAGAAAATGCAGCGCATCTTGAGCACGGCCATCGAGGACATAACTGGCGTCGAATTGGGCTCAATACCATTGGTCTTTTGATCGAACGCGGCCGGTTTAGGCGTGCGGGGCAATGGATCGACGAGATCGAAGCGTCGATCAACGCGCCCGTTTGGGGACATCTCGCTTCCGCCGCGACCGAAAGCGATCCGTCACTGCGACATGACGGCACCAGTACCGATCGCAGTCGCGTGGAAGCGATCAGGCGAATCTTCGGCAATCAAACTCAGGTGATCGATGATTGCGCGAGTGCCGACTTCTCTCGTGAAGAGATTCTCACGATCGGCCTGACGACGGGATATCGCGGCCTCATCGCTCACATGCGAGGGCGTTACAGAACGGGGCAAGAGCATTATGTCAGGGCTATCTCCATCCTTCGACGGCTGGGAGAACAGCGAGCCTACGCGATATTCCAACGCCACTACGCCACACTGCGGCGTTTCACGGGAGGGGCCGGCGATCTGTTGAAGGAAATCGAGTATGGCATCGCAGCATCGGCATCCGTACGCCAACTCGACATTTCGTACCGCTCCAGGATTGTCCGGGCCGCGATAGCCAGACGAGACCCGTCCACTGATGCGTTGCGTCGTCGCCTGGCCCTTGAGGAAATCCGGGAAGCGCTGGAGTATGCGGCACGCAGCGACATCTATCGACTGCGCATAGAAGCCAGCGCAGCACTGGCTCGCGAGATGCGGTCCAGCGGTGACTATGATGCCGCTCTGCAATATGCAGCGGATGCGTTATCCAGCGCCTGCCGATACGGACATAGCCTGCACAAGATATCCATGCGGGTGGAAATCGGGCAAATTCTTATCCAGAGAGGCGATCCGAAGTCCGGAGCAGCACTCATCGATCACGCGCTTGCATCTGCCATGCAAAAAGGAAATCAGCGTACCGTTGACCTCGTGCAACGCTCTCTAAGCAACGACCTTGCAAGGCCACATGCAGGCTGATCGCACACGCTAGAATTCCCACGGTTTTGGTAATGATGTCGTGATGCCGCTGGACACACTAACGTCTGGCAGTGGCCATATTCTGAACGACATTGCCTCGATCAGCCGCGCGGTGCTGAATACATCACCAAATGCGTTACCCAAAGCTGAATGGAAATGGCGCCCCACGGCGGAGCACCCTCGAACCAAAACAGGGACTCGAACCCAGTCCCCATCAAGGACTCGAATAGCCTTTTTGAGACCCTCGACAAATGGAATGTCGTTCTCGAAGGGCTGCAAAGTCCATCCGCGAGAATGGCCGCGCGCCCGTCTCCACCTGTGCGTCGTCGCCGGAAATTGGCAGGTGCAAAATGATAAAGCACCCGCTCCATCCCGTCTCGCTCCGCATGACCTTCGAGGAGAAGGCCAATCTCGAAAAGGCGGCGGCGGGAATGTCCCTCGCCGCATATATAAGGTGGCGTTTGTTCGCGCCGGATATGCCGCCGCCGCGCACACGCGGCAATTTCCCTGTGAAAGATCACAAGGCGCTTGCGCAGCTTCTCGCTCTGCTCGGTCAATCGCGTCTGGCGAACAATGTGAACCAACTCGCGAAAGCTGCAAACACGGGAAGCCTACCCGTCACCCCTGAAATCGAAGAGGCGTTGCTGACGGCGGTGCGTGAAGTTTCAAACATGCGCGCCCTGCTCATTCAGGCGCTCGATGTGGACGTGTCGCCATGATTCTCAAGGCATCGCAGCGCAGTGGTGCCAAACAGCTCGGGCTTCACCTGCTCAAGACCGAAGAAAATGAGCATGTGGAGATTCACGAAGTCTCGGGCTTCGTCTCCGAGTCCGTCATGGGCGCGATGAATGAAGCTTATGCCGCGTCACGCGGGACGAAGTGCAAACAATATCTGTTTTCGGTTTCGCTCAGTCCTCCCGCGCATGAATCTGTGCGTGTCGAGACGTTCGAGAAAGCGCTCACTAATATCGAAGAGAGGCTGGGTCTTGCGGGACAACCGCGGGTCGTCGTCTTCCATGAACAGGAAGGCCGTCGCCATTGCCATGCGGTGTGGTCACGCATCGATGCGGAAACCATGACGGCGAAGGAATTGCCGTTCTTCAAAAACCGGCTGAACGAAATCGCAAAGCAGCTCTATCTCGAAAATGGTTGGGCGATGCCGAAGGGCTTCGCCAATCCCAAGCTGCGCGATGCACGCAATTTCACATTGGATGAATGGCAGCAAGCCAAGCGCGCGGGTCTCGATCCGCGCGAACTCAAGTCCACCGTGCAAGAATGCTGGAAGCAATCGGACGGCGCGGCGGCTTTTGCATCTGCGCTCGAAGAGCGCGGTCTCTTTCTCGCGCGCGGTGATCGCAGAGGCTTCGTTGTCGTCACCATCGACGGCGATGTGTTCGCGGTTCCGCGCATGATCGACGCAAAATCAAAAGATGTCGCATCTCGCCTCGGTGATCCCGCGAAGCTGCGCAGTGTTGAAGAGACAAAACAATTCATCGGGGAACAAATCGCCCCGCGCCTCTCCCGCTACATTGCGGAGGCCAAACGTATCGCTCACCACAATATGCAACCATTGGTAGCCAAGCGCGAAGCGCTCAAGGTTCAGCATCAAGCTGAACGCCAAGCCTTCGATACCAAACTCGAAACCCGTTGGAACGAAGAGCAACGCATTCGCGCATCACGTCTCCGCAAAGGCATTGCGGGTGCATGGGACTTCCTGACGGGGAAGTATTTCAAAGTGCGTAAACAGAATGAAATGGAAACCAAATTTGCGCGCGAGCGCGATAGCCATGAGCGGCACGCTCTGATCCATGCGCAGCACAAGGATCGCCAAGCCCTGCAAGAATTGATCAAAGAGAATCGCCGCAAGGAAGCTGAACGCATCCTCGGTCTGTATCGCGACGCAGCCAAGTTCCGCCGGATGCGCGAGGGCGAAGCCGAGCGCGATAAGGATCGTGGACAGTCCACCGCCATAGCACGCCCGAAACGGGACCGTGGGCTCGATCTTGGATGACCCGCATCCGTCATAGTTGAATTAAATTACTAAATTTGCTATTTTTAATTCAACCAAATGGGTCTTCGTGGGATGCGCGCATAAGAAAAATCAGGGCGGCTTTACGCTCGTCGAAATATCCATCGTGATGATCATCATCGGGTTGCTGATCGGCGGCACATTCGGCGGAATGAAGCTAATCGACAATATGCAGATCAACAAGACTGTGCAGGATCTGAAAGCCTTAGAATCTGCTGCGTTGACCTTCAAGGATACGTATGGCCGTATCCCTGGTGATATTCCAAATCCGTCAACGCGTCTGCCGAACTGTACGGTCGCCCCGTGCGCGACTGGTGGGAATGGTAATCGGCGGATTGATTTCACGAGCTACAATGACGCCATTACCGCGACGGATGAAAGATTCATTTTTTGGCACCATTTGCAAGCTGCCGATCTTGTTTCCATGTCCTTCAAGAATACAACGGACATGAATTTTGGCGAAGGATCACCGGATGGTCCAATCAGTGGTTATCGCCTCGTGGCCTACAACGGGCGTTTCCTTGTATCTGGTTCACTTCCGCTTTGGTCAGGTGCCATTGCGATGATCGGAACAATTCCGTCTGGCAATACGGCTGTCGGCCCTGCTTTATATGGCGCGCTATCATGCGAAAAGTTCGGTGCTGTGGATCGTAAAATTGATGATGGGCTCGCCTATATGGGATTAGTCAATGCATGGCCTTGCGGAACCTCTGGGGCTCTGACTGACGGATATTCGCAGACAGCTACCGGCAGTCTGTTCTACGATCTAAAGGGCTTCTAATCGCTTGCGGCTTTTGCCGTTTGCCGTCCTCCATTTCTCCACCGCCCACACGATCCGCTGATTGATCGAACCTAACCGCGTGCGAATGCGTGTTAGTGCAAGGCGTTGTCAGCCTTCTCAGCTTCGCTCTGATCACAGGTGATGCACTTTCATTCGGCGCGCGGTTTTGCGTCCTCCAACGCGGCCCACAGTGGGCGGCGCAAGACAATGGAGGAAACCATGAATTTCAATCTCACCCGCAACGATCTTGCGACCAAATCAGCATCGCAGCTTGCTGCCCTGTTCCAGCAAGCATCAACAGCCATTGATCTGCCCCCTTCTGAGTGGTCCAAAATTGATGGTATTTTGGATGACGAAGGAGACATGGAATGCCGAGCAAGAAGCATCGCCCGGAAGAGATTATCGGCAAGCTGCGTGAAGCGGAGGTTGTGCTGGCGCAGGGGGCGACGACGGCAGAGGCGTGCCGTCGGATCGCGATCAGCGAGCAGACCTATTATCGATGGCGCAAGGAATATGGCGGCCTGAAGACCGATCAGGCGCGTCGAATGAAGGATCTGGAGAAGGAGAATGCGCGGCTTCGTCGTGCGATATCCGACCTGACGCTCGACAAGCTGATCCTGCAGGAAGCTGCTCGGGGAAACTTCTGAGCCCCGCGCGCCGAAGGCGCTGTATCGACCACATCAGAATGATGATGCCGGTGTCCGAGCGGCGGCTCTGCCGCGTGCTCGGGCAGCACCGATCGACACAGCGCAAGGCGCCCCGCGGGGCGGATGACGAAGCAGCTCTGACCGAGGATATCATCGCGCTGGCACGGCAATATGGTCGCTATGGCTATCGCCGGGTGACGGCGTTGCTGCGCGATGCGGGGTGGCATGTGAACCGCAAGCGGGTCGAGCGCATCTGGCGCCGCGAGGGGCTCAAAGTGCCGCAAAGGCAGCCGAAGCGCGGGCGGCTGTGGCTGAACGACGGATCATGCATCCGGCTCCGGCCGGAATATCGTGGACACGTCTGGTCCTACGACTTCGTCGAGGGCCGCACCCATGACGGGCGCAAATACCGGATCTTGTCGATCATCGACGAAGCGAGCCGGGAATGCCTGGCGTTGCCGGTCGCACGCAAACTCAGGAGCGATGACGTGCTGGCGGCCCTCGCCGAGTTGTTCATCACGCGTGGGCCGCCGGCGCATATACGGTCGGACAATGGCCCGGAGTTTATCGCGACGGCGGTGCAGCAATGGCTCGCCCGGATCGGCGTGAAGACGCTCTACATCACGCCGGGCAGCCCGTGGGAGAATGGCTATTGCGAAAGCTTCAACGGGTCGCTGCGCGATGAACTGCTCAACGGCGAAATCTTCTACTCGCTCGCCGAGGCCCGGATCCTGATCGAGGCGTGGCGGCGACACTATAACACCGTCCGGCCGCACAGCTCGCTCGGATATCGACCACCGGCGCCAGAGGCCGTTCCATCGCCAGTGTCGCCCTCCGGTTCCGCTTCGCTCCACCTACGGCCAACACTGGCGATGGAGGCGTCAATGCACTAACAATCCGATCGGACCACTCGGTGGGGGCCGGTCACCATCGCGGCAAACCAAGATGCAATCGCATCGGCACATTCGCTTCTCGCGATGATCAGCCTCGAACTTGGCCGCCGTGGTCCAGCGCCGTAGCGACGCTGGCTCACGAAGCCCCGCCAAGGGGAATTGGGGGGAGCGTTAGCTCCCCTTCTTGTTGGCTGGCTTTTCCTCGTTGATCCGCATGACGATCCGGCCATTCACCGGGATCGCATTGAGCGCGAGCGTGAAACCTTTGCCGTCCTTGGTTGCCCATGCAACGCCGATGTCAGTCCAGCGAGCGTTGTCCCCGTCACCGGTTACGTTGAACAAGCGGTGGCTCGGGCGGTTTGAGTTTGCGTCAGACATTTCAGTTCTCCTTGGTTTCCACCGAAGGACAATTCCCTCGGCTTCATGGGGAGACTCGTGACCTGACGTTAGAGGCGAGGATCAAAGGCTGAGCGAAGCGAACACGCGCGCGGAGCTGCACAAGACAAAGTCGCGGAAGCGAGCGGCCTTGATCCGAGACGCGGCTGGTCAAAAACCCATGAATGAATGCCGGTGGGAATGTCCGCTGCTCGGTGGTGATCTTAGGAGAACATGATCTGACGCTTCAAACCGCGCGCGCCATGATCGAACGCATCAATCTGGTGACGCGCACTCACGAATATGCATTAGCTCCGCGCAAAGACAATCAATGGTTCAAGGTCATGCGCATCTGCTGCGCGCAATGCCGCCACATAGGCTTGGCGTGTTTCGTTCGGATCAACGAGATTGGCACTGCCCCACGAAAAGCGGGGCTGACCTAATTGCTGGGCAAGCAAGTCGCCGACCATGCGCGAGAAACGCCCATTGCCATTTGGGAACGGATGGATTGCGACCAAGCGATGCGAGAAGCGAACGGCGATTTCATCGGGCGGATATGTGCCGTTCGCGACCCAGAATTTTGCATCGTCGATGGCTTGCGCAATATCCATCGGAATGCGCCATGCTTCGACGCCGATATTGCGCGGCGTCTTGCGATAGTCGCCCGCCCATTTCCACACTTGGCCGAACATGCGTGTGTGCAGATTGCGCAGAAATTTTTCATCGAGCACGTCGCGCTTGCGCGATGCGAGCCACTTCGCTGCATCGGCAATGTTGATCTGCTCGGCTTCGTTCAGCTCGCGGCGAAGCGTGATGTAGGATGGAATGAGCTGCTCACGCTCCTCGGCTTCCAGAGGCGTGTTCGCTTCATCATCTTCATTGAACAATGGATCGCTCATTCTTCATCCCACACGCGGCGAAGTGAACCGGCGAGCATGTCAGCCACGAGACGTTCACGCTCGGCGGCAAGATCGCGTTTATCCATCGCCTGATTTTCAAGGCTCATGGTGTGGTGATGGCGCGCGAGTTCGACATCGGCCTTCTTCGCCGCCTGATCGCGCAGAATGTCATCGAGCGTGCTGGTAGGCACGATGGCATACACGAGTGTGCAGTTCATCGCCTCCGCCGCTTCGCGAAGCGTCTTGATCGTCGTCGATCCAGTCACTTCGGCCTTCTCGATCGCGGTCACGCGCGAACGCGCTGCACCCATACGAGCGGCAAGCTGGCGCGTGGTCATACCCAATGCTTCGCGAATGGCCTTGATCCAGCCATTTGGGGGCGCGATCAAAGGTTCGGCGCGCAGCGGCGCGAGCCGTCGATCAAGGCTTTTTCGGGCTAGAATGGTTTGGTCGGGACTCATCGTGTCATATCCTTCTCATTCAATATGACACATATATGTGAGCAAAGCAATCTATTTTGAACACATATAAATAAGCAAAAAACTAGCAAATGCTCACTCATAAATGAGCAAAGAGAAAGGGGCGTAAGCCCCTGTTTCTCTCGTGTGCGATACTCGCGCTCAAAAGAGCGCGAGTTGGTGTGATGCGGCCTCAGCATTGCGCCAATCGGCGGTGCGGGATGTTGATTTCCACTGAGAAGTGACCCGGGTTTTCCATCGAGAAGTGACCCGTCTGCGGATTATGTTTCGGGTGTCACGGGTGGGTCAACCCGTGGTTTTCTCCTTTGGGTTCTGGCCTGCTTGGCAGAGCTGTTTTTGAAGCGGAAGCTATCGTTGCCGGTCTCCAGGATGTGGCAGTGATGGGTAAGCCGATCGAGGAGCGCCGTGGTCATTTTGGCGTCGCCGAACACGGTGGCCCATTCGCTGAAGCTCAGGTTTGTGGTGATGATGACGCTGGTGCGCTCGTAGAGTTTGCTCAGCAGGTGGAAGAGCAGCGCGCCACCTGAAGCACTGAACGGCAGATATCCAAGCTCATCCAGGATAACGAGATCGGAGTGCAGGAGGCGATTGGCGATCTGACCGGCCTTGCCCTGTGCTTTTTCCTGCTCGAGCGCATTGACCAGTTCGACCGTCGAGAAGAAGCGGACGCGCTTTCGATGATGTTCGATGGCCTGGATGCCCAGCGCCGTTGCCACATGGCTCTTGCCGGTGCCAGGACCGCCGACCAGCACGATATTGTCGGCGATGTCGATGAAGTCGCAGCGATGCAACTGACGCACCAGAGCTTCATTGACCTCGCTACTGGTAAAGTCGAAGCCGGCCAGATCGCGATAGACAGGGAAGCGCGCGATCTTGAGCTGATAGGCCACAGACCGAACCTCCCGTTCTGCTGTCTCGGCTTTGAGCAACTGGGAGAGGATCGGGATGGCGGCTTCGAACGCTGGAGATCCCTGTTCCATGAGATCGGTGACGGCCTGCGCCATGCCATGCATCTTGAGGCTGCGGAGCATGACGACGATGGCGCCGCTGGCAGGGTCATGACGCATGACGCTTCTCCTTGCGCAGATCATCATAGCGTTCGACATTGGCCATCGGCTCGCTGACCAGCTTGAGCGCCTGGGGCGCCGTCACCGGCGGCGTGGAGATCGGTTTTCCGTCGACCAGCCTATAGAGCAGATTGAGGATATGGGTCTTGGTCGGAACGCCAGCCTCCAGCGCCATGGTGACCGCCGTCAGCACCAGTTGCTCATCATGATGAAGAACCAGCGCCAGTATTTCGACCATTTCCCTGTCGCCGCCGGGATTGCGCAACAGATGTCGCTGCAGACGCTGGAACGCATCGGGTAGCTCAAGGAAGGGCGCACCGTTGCGCAGGGCGCCGGGCTTGCGCTGCACGACCGCCAGATAATGGCGCCAGTCATAAACCGTATGACCTGGACCGTCGTGAGAGCGGTTGATGATGCGCTGATGTGCGCAGATTGGCTGCCCCTCGGCGACGACCTGGAAGCGATCAGGATAGACGCGCAGGCTGACAGTGCGATTGGCGAAAGAGGCCGGTACGCTGTAGCGATTGCGCTCAAAGTGGATGAGGCAGGTCGGCGATACCCGTTTGCGATATTCCACAAAACCATCGAAGGGCCTGCCCGCAACCATCAGACACTCAGATTCATCGGCCCAGACATTGGCAACCGATCCGGGTTCGATCCCGTGAGGGATGTCCCCCCATAACGCCTTGCAGCGCTCCTCCAGCCACAGGTTCAGCGCATCAAGGCTCTCGGCCTGCGGCGTGGGTTGCCACAGACGGTGCCGCGCATCCTGGACATTCTTCTCGACCTGCCCCTTTTCCCATCCCGCAGCCGGGTTACAGAACTCGGCTTCGAACAGATAGTGGCTGACCATCGTCAGGAAGCGTGCGTTGACGGTGCGTTCCTTGCCACGCCCGACCTTGTCGACGGCCGTGCGCATATTGTCATAGATACCCCGGCGCGGCACGCCGCCCAGCACGCGGAAGGCGTGATTATGGGCGTCGAACAGCATCTCATGGGTTTGCAGAAGGTAGGCGCGCACGATGAATGCCCGGCTGTAACTGAGCTTGAAATGCGCGACCTGCAGCTTGGTCCGAACCCCGGCGATGATTGCCCAGTCCTCACTCCAATCAAACTGGAAAGCTTCCCCCGGCGCGAACGATAGGGGCACGAATGTCCCACGCCCGCCAATCTGTTGCTGGCGCCGATAATCTTCGCGCCAGTCCCGAGCAAAAGCGGCAACCCGGTTGTAGGATCCTTCATAACCCAGGCTCACCAGATCGGCGTGAAACTGCTTGATCGTGCGCTTCTGCTTGCGCGATCGGCCCATCTCGCGTCGCAGCCAGGCCGCCAGATGCTCAGCAAATGGGTCCAGTTTGCTTGGTCGATCAGGCACCTTGAACCGCGGATCGATCGTCTCGGACCGCAAATATTTGCGGATCGTGTTGCGTGATAGTCCGGTGCGCCGCGCTATCTCCCGGATCGGTAGATGATCGCGAAAATGCCAGCGCCGGATAACGCTCAATAACGCCATGTCCAACACTCCATATACCCTCGCTTGTCAAAGCCAGGGACGAGTTCAACATGGGTCAATTCTCAGTGGAAATTTATGCCCTACCCGGGTCACTTCTCAGTGGAAATCAACATGCAATGCCGCGACGGCACCAACCAGTGCACCAAAGTGAGAGCCGCCTGACTGCGCTGTCGAATTGGCCGACTTGATCGGGGCAATGAGAGAGAGAAGCGATGTTAAACCTGCCAAGTCGGCACGGTGCTGCGCGCGGTCGGCTTCAAGGTCGAGACGGTGAATTTCTGGGTCATTGAGGTAGGCGTGATATGCGGAAATCATCGAACTAGGATATATGAGCTTCAAAAATTGGTAAATAATTGATTTATTCACATAAAATCAGAAAACTGACGGTTTTGAGCAAATTCTGCTTAACTCAGTTCGTCGGCAATATCACTCGCTTCGTCCGGTTAATCTAGAAATTTTTGGCTAGGAATCTATAACTCGAAGGTGGAGGACAGGCGCGTCATTCAAGCCGCCCTCTCTGCTCCACGCGATGGAGCAGCTTATGGTCGAGAGACGAGAATGTGAGTGTGGCAGAAGTCCGAAGGGCTTTTGCATTTGCTACCCTGCAAACGACAACGATACGGAGGGCTTTGTCCGCCTGCCATCTTCGGCAAGGCTTGCGACACCGGCATCCTATCATCGTCTCGCAATCGTCTATGCGAACCTCGTTCCGACCAGCCGCCGCGTGATGGTCGATTGGCTTTGCGATGTGATCTGGCAATATGAGGGCATCATTGTCGATGCCAATGGCCATCGGATCGCCTCATGTGAAATCCAGCCGGATGAGGTGCTGCGCACCGAATGCGACGGCAGCCTCCGGTGGTTGTCCGACTTTCTCAAATTCGCTGTGCGCCCGCCCCATCAAGCGGCGCATGAAAAGGTGGTTCCGCGTTTGGAGCTTCTCTATCTTGCAATCGCGATCCAATACCCGAGCGTCGCGCGACGCATCATCGCAGATTGATCCGACGTCCGCGCTTTCATGTGCTCCGTGAAGCGCGGACGTTTCCCCCACATTAGTGGCGGGATTTTGATCTGAAGACTCCACGCCGGAATCCATCGGCGGGAGTTAAAGACAATGAGCACTCAGTATCAGATTGAATATGACGAAGGCGGCTCGCGGCAAGCGAGGCCGCATTCAAAACTTCCGGTGGCATCGCGTCCGCGCCACGTCGAAGTGATCGACGAGCCAAAGCGCCGCTTTCGGATTCCGTCGATCCTCAAAACCGCATCGGTGTTCGCGCTCGGCGCGCTCGCACTTGCTGGTGCAGAAAAATATGCGCCGGACACATGGCGACCGTCCACCATCATCGGGACGTTTGATGCACGTGTCGCCTCCGCTGTGAAGGCTGCTGAACTCAATCAACAGGCGCGCCTCGATGCGTGGGCGGCGGAAGCGCGCATCGCTACCGAGCAAAATGCCGAGAGCTATCGCGCGATGATGGCGGCGACCAACGCCAACTATCAAGCAGTCTATGATCGCGCCAAAATCTATGCTGATGCCGCAACGCGGATTCAGGGTGAATATGCACGTATACGCATGGCTCAGGCCAATGCGCAGTCGAGCAGCGAAACGGGAATTATCAATCTCGTGCGCCTGTTTGGGCATGGCGCGAACGCGCTTGATGCCGGATCGGGCAATGAGGCGTTGGCCTATTCTGACGCGATGTCGCGTGATCTCTCGAACCGCATGACCACGGCGGCGATGGAAGGATCGCGCATCGATGTGACGGGATGGAACACTGGTATTCCCTCGCCGGAATCGGTGCGCGCAGAAATGAGCCGCTTCCGTCCGGTTCCGATTCCGCCGCCGCCAGTGCTGAGCGAACAGCCTGTCACGATGGGCGGTGGCAACTAAAATGCGAGGCGGTCGATTTGGCACGGGCATGAATTTTTTCATGTCCGTGCATCGCCAAACTCTCGAAGCCGATCATGCAGCTCGCGCGCGGGAACGCGCGCGAGCGATGGAAGATGCCATGCGCCGCGCGACACCATCGGACGCGCTCGGTCATGGCCGATTGGCAACGCTTCGTGATGTGGATGCCAGCGGCCTATTCGGTGATGATGGAATTTTTCTGGGCGGCCTTGATGGCCGCCTGTTGTTTTACCAGGGCGATGCCCCGCTCATGACGTATGCTCGCACCGGCTCTGGCAAGGGGCGCGATTTGATCCTTCCGAATCTCGCGCATCTTCGTGATCGTTCGCTGATCGTGTGCGATCCGAAGGATGGCGAAAATGCATTCGTGTCTGCTGCGCATCGTCGCGACACGCTCGGCCACAAAGTCGTGTTCCTCAATCCATACGGCATCAATGGGGATCATTTCCCCGATACGAAGATCAATCCGTTCAACCTGCTCGTGAATATCGTGCGCAGTGGTGCGCGCATCGATTCCGAAGCATCCGAGATTGCGCACATTCTGATTCCTCGCCCAGCCAAAGAAGGCGATGATCCATGGGTTCGCAATGGGGCACTGCGCCTCACGGCGACAGTGCTCAAATATCTGGCGATCTTCGATCCTGATAACTGCACACCCTCTCGCCTCTGGTCATTTGTGAATTCATCCGGCTTCGATCTCGGCGCGCAATTCGCGCTGATGGAAACCTGCGGCGTTGCCGAAATTGAAGGCAGTGCGGCTGGATTCAATTTTGTCCGCCACGACGCTCCCAAAATGTGGGAGGCGTATAAATCCGCACTTGCCGATGCGCTTGCACCATTCGCCCCTGAGGGTGCTCTCGCAATCTCGACCTCGGCGAACGAATTTGATCTGCGTCGGCTCAAGCATGAATTTGTCACTATCTATCTGATTGTTCCGTCGAGGAAGCTGGCCGCTTCTGCATCGTGGATTGCATTGCAAATCAACAATGCGATTGAGACGGTCGCGGATGAACGCGGTCCGGTGCGCACGAGCTTCATTTTGGACGAATTTGCCCAGTTACCTCCCATAGAGGCAGTGACAAAAGCCACCCGTTTGTATCGGTCTAAAGGAATCCAGCTCTGGTTCTTCGCGCAGAGCAGATACTCGCTTCGCGAACGCTACCCTGAGGTCTTGGGAAAGGAATTCGAAGAACAAGCCGGCGTGGTGACGATGCGTTCCATCGGCGAAAGCGATATGATCCGCGACCTCGAACTTTGGTCGGGCAACAGAACAATTCTCAATCGCGGTGTCTCGCATAACGGCGGCACGGTCGAAACAGCTGCCGCCAATCTTGGCGAATCCAAGCGCAGTGTTTTGCAAGCCGAAGACATCATCGGCCTCGGCCCTGCGAGCCAAATCATCAAAGTCGCAACCATGCCGCATTTGATCGTTTCGGACTGCGTTCCGTTTTTCGCGGTCGATCCGTGGCGCAATCAGATTGGCGATGTGCGCGCGCTCCATCGGGGAGAATTTGAATGAGTGAGGTCACGTCGAAATTCAACGCGCGCGCATCGCAGACGGCGCGCGATGCATCGGTGCAATCAAAAGTCGAACGAGTGACGGAATTTGCACAACGCTCATTCGAGCGGTGCGAGCGTCAATGGACAAACCAGTTTTATGATCGGCTGCTGAAACGCGAAGGCAATGCGCCTTCGCTGCAACCATCATGGGCGGCGAATGATCGGAGCGCGCATCTCATGCGCGCTGCCGAAAAAATGTCGGTGCATCGGCACAAGAAAAACATGAACCGGATCGAACGCGCTGCGGATCGCATGGCTGGTCGCAAGCGCGATGGACTAGGTCGATAAGTGGCGGAAATCAGCCATTATCTTGACATTTTCAAACAATTTCTGCTAATATTATTATATAAGTCGTGGCGGATGATTGCGGGGCAATCATCGGACGGAAACCGGCGAGTTTCCCCCATCGGCTCAACCTAAACAAAGTAGTCCAAAACCAAGGCAAGGTCATGTTGGCCTGCCTGTGGATTTGGGTAGGTGTATCGTGCTGGAAATCGGGCCCGATAAATTGAATCATTATCGCGCGGGTGCCAAGAAGCTTGGCGTTCCTTTGGAACGCGAAGATCAATTTATCTATGCGGTCGGGAATTTGCTGCAAGCCTTTATCGATAAGGCGTTCGGAGTTGATCCGGTGCAGCTCGCAACGCAAATCGGCCTTTCCGACTCTTTCCAAACCGCTGCTTCTCATGCTAATCTTGGCGACCGCCAAGATGCGACACGAGTTGACCTCGACCAAGAGGGCGCGATCACCAAAACAGAATCCGATAAGGATGTGCGCCATGATGAAACTACAGACAGACAAGGCAGTCATTTACTGCCGCGTATCTAGCCAGAAACAGCTACGCGAAGGCGACGGGCTTGAAAGCCAGCGCGCGCGTTGCGAAGAGTTCGCCAAATATCGCGGCCTCGACGTGGTAGAGATTTTTAGGGATGATGCCTCCGGCTCTCTCGTCAATCGCCCTGCGATGAAAGCGATGATCGCTTTCCTCAAATCGCGCAAAGACCCGCATGTCGTCATCATTGATGACATCTCGCGCCTTGCGCGTGGTCTCGAAGCACATCTGACGCTGCGCGATAAAATCCGCAAAGCTGGCGGCATACTGCAATCGCCATCCATCGACTTTGCCGATGATGATTCCGATTCCAGTTTGATGGAGCATGTTCTGGCGTCGGTGTCTCAGCATGCACGTCAGAAAATTCGCGAGACGACGCGCAACCGGATGCGCGGTCGCATGATGAATGGCTATTGGTCATTCCGCGCGCCCATCGGTTACAAGTTCGCGCGTGTCGCCGGTCACGGCAATCTCCTCATGCGCGATGAACCTATCGCCTCACTCATCAACGAAATTTTCGAGGGCTATGCGGCGGGTCGCTTCGCTGGCCCCGCTGAAATCATGCGCTATCTCGAAGCGCATCCGGTGTGGCCTCGGTCACGTCGCGAGAAGATGACCATCGAGCGCGTCCTCGAACTGCTCGAACGCGTTCACTATGCGGGCTATTTGAATTATCCCGCGTGGGACATTCACATGCTTGCTGCCAAGCACGAACCGATTGTGAGTCTAGCGACGTTCAATGCGGTTCAGGATCGCTTGAGAGGCAATGCCAAACTGCCAGCGCGCAAAGACATCAATGTCGATTTTCCGCTGCGCGGATTTGTCGAATGCGATGATTGCGGCCAACCGCTCACGGCGTGTTGGACGAAGGGGCGTAATGCTCGCTATCCATACTATCTCTGTCAGACGAAAGGCTGCTGCTCCTACGGCAAGTCGATCAAGCGCGATGTGCTTGAAACCGACTTTGAGGCGCTACTTGCCGCTATCAGTCCGTCGCCGGAACTCTTCGAACTTGCGACTGAAATGTTCCGCGATCTGTGGGATGCGCGCGTGGCCAGCTCACAAGGCAATCGCGCGCACCTTTCTGCCGAAGTGCTTCGCCTCGAACGGCAGATCGAGCAACTGGTAGATCGCATCGTGAATGCCGAGTCCGAAACGCTGGTCGGCGCGTATGAGAATCGACTTCGTTCACTTGAAGCTGCGAAGGTCGAAGCGAAGGAAAAAATCGCAAATTGCGGTCGTCCGATTGCAGACTTCGACACAACTTATAGAACCGCCATGCAATTCCTCGAAAGCCCTTGTAAAATATGGACTTTTGGCGACCTCGCGGACAAGCGCGCTACTCTAAAACTCACGTTTGAGGGTCGTATTCGCTATAACCGCGAAGAGGGATTTAGAACCGCCGAAACGGCGATTCCTTTTAGTATTTTCAATTGTTTAGGTGATTTGGACTCCGATGAGTCCGAAATGGTGCACCCGAGAGGATTCGAACCTCTGGCCTCTGCCTTCGGAGGGCAGCGCTCTATCCAGCTGAGCTACGGGTGCCTGCCAGCCGCCTAGCCCGAGAGGGGCGCGCGGTCAATCAAGTTGGGTTCTGAAAAACATGTTCTATTGGCAAAGCGCCAACATGGCCGATCTACCGCCCTGTACGACGGGGCACGGGCACCGGCCCCATGTAGCGCCCATCCGTTCGATATACTATCATCATCATGCGGATGAGCATCAAGGTTAGAGCATTTTCCATTCATTCGGGTTCATAGCCGCGCGATCAGAAGTAATTGGCGCATTCGTTGGGTTGAAAGATGTCGACGAGCTTGCCGATGAGGTTTCACAGGCCGGTGACGGTTCGCTCGCCGGCTTTGCGGAGTCTGGCATTGAGGCGGGAGAAGGCCTTCTCGATAGGGTTGAAGTCCGGGCTGTATGGCGGGAGGAAGCGCAGGGTTGCGCCGACCGCTTCGACTCTCTCCTTCACTGCCGGCCGCTTGTGGCTCGAGAGGTTGTCCGTGATGACCACGTCGCCGGGTCGGAGCTCGGGTACCAATATCTGCACCACATAGGCTTCGAACCAGTCGCCGTTGATCGGTCCGTCGAGCACCATCGGCGCGACCATGCCGGTCATGCACAGGCCCGCGACCAGCGCGGTAGTTTGCGATGTCCGTGCGGGAAGCCCATCCGCAGCCGCCCGCCTTTCGGGCAACGCCCGTGGCTGCGGGTCATATTGGTGGCGGTCCAGATCTCGTCAATGCAGACGAGGCGCTCGGGATCGAGGTCAATCTGGCCGTCGAACCAGCGCCGACGTTGCCTCAGGACGTCAGGACGGTCCTGTTCGATCGCGTGCCCGTTTTGTTGCGCGTAGTCCCATGACGCACGAAGAACCGGTGCACCGTGCCGATCCCCACGGAGGCACCGCGCTCAATCAGCCGAGCCTGAACTTCGACCAGCGTCATGTCGCCTTGCTCGGCGATCAGTTCCCCAATGAACCCGCCGTGGGCTTCGATCTTGCCCGAATGCCGGTCACCGCCACGCGGCCCGGCTACAGCCTGACCATGCTTCAAGGCAAATTGTCGCCAACGGATTGCGCTCGACACGCTAACCCCGAAGCGGGCTGTCGCCGCATGACAACTCAAGCCGCCGTCAATCGCGGCAACAACCCTGTCCCGAAGGTCCTGTGAAAGCGCTCGTGCCATCCATGCTGGCCTCCTGTCACCAGCAGAAAGCCTGAATCACATCGACGTATCAAAAAGGAATCCCCATCGATTCAGTTCGTGTAGAAACCGCTCTAGCTGTTCACCAGCCGTCGAAAAAGGGCGTTCGCTCGATCAACCGCGTCGGCTGGCCTCGGCACGCCTGCGATGCTATCGGCGCGCGCCAGTTCGTCAGCGATCAGGACATCGAGTTCGCGCAGGCGTGTGCCATTGGAAAGCTCGTTGGTCCGCGCTTTCGTCTCGACCAGATCGTCGATTGCAGCAGCGAGCGCCGACGGCAGACCGGCCACGCGCATCAATGCCTACATGTTCATCGGCGGACGACGCGCCGGGTCCCGCCGCAAGGCCCTGATCGCAAGCGCCGGTCGCAATGCATAGAAATATTTCTTCACTGGTACCGCGCCATCGCGGCCAAGCCAGCGCATCGCCGCATTCCGGCCGAGATTCGCATAATGGTGCGCCAGCGCGCGCGGATCAAACAGCGCATCGGCAAACGTCGCGATCTCCGCCATGACCGGATCGTCCGGCCGATAGCGGATCGGGCTTGCCATCCATTCGCCAACGGCCGCATTCGATTTAAGCAGCAGGCCCAGCGCCTTGCGGACATCCCACCCGCCGAGATCAATATCATCTGTAATGGGCGTCTCGATCACGTCGCGCCCTGGCGTCAGCGACAGATACCAGTCCCGCGACCGCACATAGATGAAGCGGACATCATAATCGCTGTCGGGAGAGGGAAAGCCCCAGGCGCGCGAACCGGACTCAACCGCCAGCAACAAGCGGACCTCGTCGGTCTGCTCGATCATGGCGAGCCGCAACTCGATCTCGCGTCTTACATCCGGTGGAATCATATCGCCCTGCCCAGCCAACTGGCGTGAATCCTAGCGGGCCTGCCCGGAGGAGACGAGCCCCGGCTCTACCGCTTGAAGACCTGCGGCACGATCAACGGCCTGAGATAGTCCGGCATGGAGTCGTGGCCCGTACTCACCGGCCGCCGGGCATCTTGTGGCTCGATGCTTTCATCGAACACCATACCCATGCGATCACCGCGCACCCAGGCCACACGCCCCGTCACTTCGCCAATGCCGCGAAGGTCTACGACGAGCCGGTCCCCATCCCGCAGACCAAGCTCGCAATCGGCCATAAGGCCCGTTTCTGAGAGATTGCGGATACGGGCCCGACATGACGGGCCGCCGGCCTCCCGGCGCATGTTTGCCAGCAGGAAAAGGCTGTCACGCCTCGCGATGCGCTTGCTTGGCCCCGTTTGGTCGGAATCGTCCGGCATGGTCATGCCCGATACCTGCCATTCAAAGACTAGAAAAATCGTTAAAAAGCGTAGAGATGGTTACGCATTATGGGCAATACGGCGAACGGGCCACCGCCAGCCGTGCCGCCCCGCGACCGGTCAGTCGTCACGTGAGACTTTTTCCTGCCGTTCGTGGCGTTCCTGCGCTTCCACCGTCATGGTCGCGATCGGACGCGCCTCCAGCCGACCGAGCGAGATCGGTTCGCCCGTGACCTCGCAATAGCCATATTCGCCATCCTCGATCCGGCGCAGCGCGGCGTCAATCTTGGAAATGAGCTTGCGCTGCCGGTCGCGGGTTCTGAGCTCGATCGACCAGTCCGCTTCGCTGGATGCCCGGTCGTTCAAATCCGGCTCGCGCAATGGCTCGTTCTGGAGAACAGCCAGCGTTCCTTCCGCTTCGGAAAGAATCTGCTTCTTCCAGTCCAGCAAACGCCGCCTGAAATATTCGAGCTGCCGCGGGTTCATGAACTCCTCGTCGGCGCCGGGGCGATAATCGACTGGCAGTTCAATCCGGCCAGTTGTTTCGTTCATGGCCTTTTCCGTCACTATCCTAAGCGCCGTGAGCGAATTCGATTTCTGAGATCGATTTCCGCATCTCGCGGCCATGGGGACCGCATCGGCTGTGTTGGCGCGCCTATAATCGGGCCGTCGCTCCGAGACAAGCGCCGCGACCCTACCGAAACATGCCGATACGGTGACAATGGATCAGACCCGTCACCCGGCATCACAAATTCAATTGTTAATAAATAAGTTAAACCATGTCCCATTTAGGTACGTTTATAAAATCAACGCCACCACCATAGGAATGATAAAGTAAATTTTTGATGTGTTTTGGTAAACCACCTTGAAATTAACGCTTTGTTTTGCGCTCTATGTGCAGATCGACACTGGCTGCCGGGGACTTCAGTCCAGATGACGAAAGAAGAGTGGCGGATATGTCGGTTCGAATGGCCCTGGCAAAGTTATGTGCATGCGCATGTGGTGGCGCGATCATGAGCACGGGCGCGGTTCACGTCGCGCAGATCAAAAAGCCTGCCATTGCCCGAACCCTGGCTGCAAAGCCCGCCAAGGCGAGCAGGACCGTGAAGCGAAAGCCAGTGGCGCGGGCTGCCACCTGCCGCTGCACACCGCGCAAGGCAAGGAACGCACAGCGCATGGCCCGCGCGGCGCCCAAGGTCGCGATCATACCTTCGGCTTATGCCGCACAGATTCCGCCCCTCCCTGCTTATAATCCCGTCGCGGAAATGCCAGTGCTGAGCGGTGGCAGCGCAAGCCCCGCCAGTATCACGCCTGCCTCCACGAGCGGAACCCCCGTAAGCATGCCCGGCAGCGGCATGCTGGGCGGATTCTTCGGCGGTGGCGGTGGAAGCAGCGGCGGCAACATCATCGTCGTCTCTTCCAATGGCACAAGCACCAGTTCGGGCACCAGCTCGGGCACCAGCTCAGGGGGGTCCACCGGCACGAGCACAGGCAGTTCCGGCTCGTCGGGCGCCTCATCCAGCAGCACCTCGTCATCGAGCTCCTCTTCGGGCGGCATTCTCCCATCGGAACCGGGCGGCAGCAGTTCGTCATCATCGTCCAGCTCGGGCAGTTCCAGTGGATCCGGCGGATCCTCTTCGTTCGGCGCGTCCTCGTCCTTTGGCGGATCATCCTCCTTCGGCAGCTCCAGCTCGTCGTCATCGAGCAGCAGCTCGTCTTCCGGCGGTGATCGCTCCTCCTCCTTCGGGGGATCGTCGAGCAGCAGCAGTTCCGGCGGGTCCAGCGGCACCACCATCTCTTCATCGTCATCGTCGGGCGGCACGTCATCCACCTCGGGCGGCGGCTCATCCGGCTCCTTGCCTCCATCCTCCGGCACCAGTTCCAGTGGGGGCAGCTCCAGCGGCGGCACGGATGTTCCAGCGCCGCCCATGGCTATTCTCTTCGGCGCGGCGGCGGCGGCACTCTTTGTTAGCCGTCGATTCGCCCGCAAGCACGCGATCAATCCCGATACCGCCACGTCACGAGATGACGACAGCGGCATCGTTGCCTGAAGGCTTGGTGGGAAGCCCAAGGGCGCGGGGCGTTCGCACTGCGGACGCCCCGCACTAAAGCAGTGCAGCAGGCGCTTTTCCGCGTCGGCAACGCCGCAACGCAGCGCCTCGCTTGATCCGCCTTCGCGGAACCGGCATAGCGACGCGCCATGCACGATATCAAAGCCATTCGCGACAATCCCGAGGCCTTTGACGCGGGGCTTGCCCGGCGCGGGCTCCCGCCTCATGCCAGCGCGATACTCGATCTGGACACGCGCCGCCGCGCCGCCGCCACGCGCGCGCAGGAGGGGCTTGCCCGCCGCAACGAGGCAAGCAAGGCGATCGGCGCGGCCATGGCCAAGGGCGATACCGCCGGCGCAGAAGCGCTGAAGGCGGAAGTCGCCGAACTCAAGACCAGCCTTCCCGCGCTGGAGGAGGAGGAACGCGCCGCGACGGCGGATCTCGATACGCTGCTCCTCGCTCTCCCCAATCTTCCCGCCGCCGATGTGCCAGACGGCGCGGACGAAGCCGGCAATGTCGAAATCAAGCGTTGGGGCGAGCCCCGCGCGTTCGATTTTACGCCGCAGGATCATGCGGATTTCGGCCCGGCGCTCGGCCTCGATTTCGAGAGCGCGGCCCGCATGTCCGGCGCGCGCTTCACTGCGCTGCGTGGGTCAATGGCCCGGCTCCACCGCGCCCTCGCCCAGTTCATGCTGGACCGGCAGAGCGGCGCAAGCGGCTATGAGGAAGTGAACCCGCCGGTACTCGTGCGGGATGAAGCCCTGCTCGGCACTGGCCAGCTTCCCAAATTCGCCGAGGATCTTTTCCACACGACGGATGGCCGCTGGCTGATCCCCACGGCTGAAGTCTCGCTCACCAATCTGGTGCGCGAACAGATCCTCACGCAGAGCATGCTCCCCATCCGCTTCACGGCGCTCACCCCCTGCTTCCGCTCGGAAGCCGGCTCAGCGGGACGCGACACGCGCGGCTTCATTCGCCAGCACCAGTTCGAGAAGGTGGAACTGGTGGCGATCTGCACGCCCGAGCAGACTGCCGCCGAACACGCACACATGCTGGCAAGCGCGGAAAGCATATTGGAAGCGCTTGGCCTGCCCTATCGACGGATGCTGCTATGCGCCGGAGATATGGGGTTTACCGCCGTCAAAACCTTTGATCTCGAGGTCTGGCTGCCCAGTCAGCAGACCTATCGCGAAATCAGCTCGGTCTCAGCCTGCGACGATTTCCAGGCCAGACGGATGAATGCGCGCTACCGGCCCGAGGGGGAAAAGGGCACGCGCTTCGTTCATACGCTGAACGGCTCAGGCCTTGCCGTTGGCCGCACGCTGGTCGCCGTGCTGGAGAACTACCAGAACGCCGACGGATCGGTCGACGTGCCCGCCGCGCTGGCACCCTATATGGGCGGCATCACCCGGCTGGAGCCGCGCTGATGCGTATCCTCCTCACCAATGATGACGGCATTCACGCGCCCGGCCTCAAAGTGCTGGAGGCGATCGCGCGGACAATCAGCGACGATATCTGGATTGTCGCCCCGGCGGAGGAACAATCCGGCGCGGGCCACAGCCTCACGCTTTCGCGCCCCTTGCGCCTGCGAAAGCATGGCGAGCAACATTATAGCGTATCGGGCACACCAACGGATGCGGTGATGATGGCGGTGGGCCATCTCATGCAGGAATGCCCGCCCGACCTCGTGCTCTCCGGGGTCAATCGCGGCGCCAATCTCGCCGAGGACGTCACTTATTCCGGCACAGTGTCCGCCGCGATGGAAGGCGCGATCTCCGGCATCCGGTCGATCGCACTCAGCCAGGTCTATCGCAAGGAAGGCATGGGCGATGCCGTGCCGTTCGAGGCCGCGTCGGCCTGGGGGGAACGGGTGGTGCGCGCGCTACTCAAACTCCCGCACAATCCCAAGACGCTGCTCAACGTCAATTTCCCTGCGCGTGCGGCCGATGCCGTCAAGGGCGTCAAGGTCGCGCGGCAGGGCTTCCATGATGTTGCGCGCAGCCGCATCGTGCCGGGTGTCGATCCGCGCGGCTATCCCTATTTCTGGTTCGGGCTCGATCATAGCGATAGCGTTCCGCCGGACAGCGACCTCGCGGCGGTGGCGGAAGGCTATATTTCCGTGACGCCACTTCACTTCGATCTCACCCATGATGCGTCGCTGGAGGCCGTGGCGGCTCTGCTCAGCGAAGAACGCTGAGCGAGCGGCACAGCGAATTTTTTTCCGTTCCCGCCTAAAGCCGCTTTTCGCCCTGCCGTTATCGGTAGGGCGAGGGTTCGTTCAGTAAATATCTGCGTAACCCGATTTCACAAAACAACGAGAAGACCTCAGCGGATAAGACCGACCCCAGTTGTCGGGAGTTATGAATATGTCACTATTATCCGGTCTTGGTTCCACGCTCGGATCGCTCTTTAAGCCGACGCCTACCCCCACGCCTACGCCGGCGCAAACGGTGACCCCGAGCGTTACGCCCACACCGAGCCCGACGCCGACACCGAGCCCAACGCCAACACCGACGCCCGCAGCGACAATCCCTGACGTAATCTATACGCCAGCACCGCCGCCGGCCGCCGATCCGCCCCTCTATACCGCGCCGCCACCGCCCGCCGCGCCCTCATCTGAGGCGGCGTCCAGCACGGACACGCAGACCGACGCAGCCGGTGCAGCCGATCCAACCGACCCGGCAGCGATCACCACGGCGGCGCCATCCACTGCCCCGGCGACATCCGGTGATGCCGCCGTCACCCGTTCATCGGGCGCCGCGCGAGGGTCACGGCAAGTCTGGCAGGCGGGCGCGGAGACACCGGCACAGAATGCGCCGAGCGGCCTCGCACGCTGGGCCGCCAGCGATAGCCTTGCCGGGCTGCGACGGGCCGGGGAACTGCCCGCAAGCCAGCTCGCACAGAGCAGCGCCGTTTCCGCCGTGGCGGACGCGACGAACCAGCCATCGATACAGATGGACGCCGCGCAGGTGATCGCTCGCGCCGCTTATGGCGTCGTCGCGCAGGCATCGGCCAGCCAGTCGGACCGTCTCAGCCTCATAGCCTGAGGCTGAGCATGCGCGCGCGCCTGAAGTCTCTCAACCCTCGATGGCGATCCGCGCGAAGCCCTGCGCGCTCGCCGGATCGGTCGTTGCGAGCAGCATCATGCCGCCCGCCGCGCCGAGCGATACGCCGCACAGCACATAGCCAAGGCCACGCAGCAGTGGCGCGTGCTGGCGGCCAAGCTGGCGATTGCGGCTGCACATGGAGAGCGTCACGGACACCGCCATTCCATACATGAACACCGCGCACCCAAGCATCAGCCGCCTCCCGGACATGAGGGAGATGCTCATCGCGCAAACTGGTTGATGCCCGGTAAATCCGGACATCTGGTCGCCCGCTATTGGCGCAGCCGCTCCGCGTGCCACGCCACATGCTCGGCCATGAAGGTTGAGATGAAGTAATAGCTGTGGTCATAGCCCGGCTGCATCCGAATCGTGGCTGTCTGGCCAGCGGCGCGGCAGGCCTCGGCCAGCAGATGCGTCTTCAGCTGGGTATCGAGAAAACTGTCGGCATCGCCCTGATCGACCAGCAGATCCGGCAGGCGGGCGCCTGCCTCGATCAGCCGCACCGCGTCATATTCGGCCCAGCTCTGCCGGTCCGCGCCCAGATAGCCGCCAAGCGCCTTCTCTCCCCACGGCACCTGGCTCGGCGCGACGATCGGCGCGAAGGCGGAGACGGATCGGAACCGCGCGGGATCGCGCAGCGCAATGGTCAGCGCGCCGTGGCCGCCCATGCTATGTCCGGTGATCCCCTGCCGCGCCATGTCGGCGGGAAAATGCGCCGCGATCAGTGCCGACAGTTCCTGCTCGATGTAGGCGCGCATCCGGTAGTGCGTCGCAAAAGGGGCCTGCGTGGCATTCACGTAAAAGCCCGCGCCAAGGCCAAAGTCGTAGGCGCCATCAGGATCGTCCGGCACGCCCTCGCCGCGCGGAGATGTGTCCGGCGCGACGAAGATGATGCCTTCACGCGCGCAGGCCGCGCGATACTCGCCCTTTTCGGTCACATTGGCATGGGTACAGGTGAGCCCGGAGAGGTAGAAGAGCACAGGCAGCCGCGCGCCCGGCGCATGGTCGGGCACGAAGACGGAGAAGGTCATTCCCGTCCCCGTCTCCTGCGAGGCATGGCTGTAGACACCCTGTGTGCCGCCAAAAGCCATGGCGGCCGATACCGTCTCCAGGCTCATAAGTTCAGGCCTCCGCGGGCAATTGGCAGAAGGCGCAGATCTTGTTGCCGACCGGATCGCGCAGATAGGCGCCATAGGCATTGCCCGGCGCATTCGGACGTTTGCCCGGCGCGCCTTCATCCGTGCCGCCATGAGCGAGACCGGCCGCATGGAAAGCGTCCACCGCGTCCTTGTCCTTGGCCGCAAAACCAATGGTCCCGCCATTGGCCAGTGTCGCCGCCTCACCGTTGATCGGCAGGCTGACACCGAATGCGCCGCCGGGAGTCGCGTAGAAGAAGCGGCTGCCCGCATCATGCGCGTTGCCAATGCCAAGGGCGCCGAGCGTCGCGTCGTAGAAGGTCCTCGACTCGGCAATGTCCTTCGCGCCGACCATGACATGTGTGAACATATTCATCCTCCTTCTCTTCAATGTCCGGTATGTCCGGTGATCCTCAGAACAGGACGACGCTACGGATGCTTTCGCCCTTGTGCATGAGGTCGAAGCCCTTGTTGATCTCGTCCAGCGTGAGGACATGGGTGATCATCGGGTCGATCTCGATCTTGCCGTCCATGTACCAGTCGACGATCCGGGGCACGTCCGTCCGCCCCCTGGCGCCACCGAAGGCCGTGCCGCGCCAGTTGCGGCCGGTGACGAGCTGGAACGGGCGCGTGCTGATCTCCCGGCCCGCCTCCGCCACGCCAATGATGATGCTGGTGCCCCAGCCGCGATGGCAGGCCTCCAGCGCGGTGCGCATCACCTCGGTGTTGCCGGTGGCATCGAAGCTGTAGTCCGCGCCCCCGTCGGTCAGTTCCAGAACCTTCGCAACCGTCTCCTCGCGCGAAAGACCCTTTGAATTGAGGAAATCCGTCATGCCAAAGCGACGGCCCCATTCCTCACGATCGGGGTTGATGTCCACCCCGATGATACGCCCCGCGCCGGCCAGCTTCGCGCCCTGAATGACATTGAGGCCAATGCCGCCCAGGCCGAACACCACGACATTCTCGCCCACCTGCACCTTGGCGGTGTTGACCACCGCGCCGACGCCCGTGGTGACCCCGCAGCCGATGTAGCAACTCGTCTTGAACGGGGCGTCCTCACGGATCTTCGCCACCGCGATCTCGGGCAGCACGGTGAAGTTCGCGAAGGTCGAGCAGCCCATATAATGGAAGATCGGCTGGCCCTTGTAGGAGAAGCGCGTCGTGCCGTCCGGCATCAGGCCCTTGCCCTGGGTCGCGCGGATCGCGGTGCACAGGTTGGTCTTGCCAGAGAGGCAGGATTTACACTGGCGGCATTCGGGCGTGTAAAGCGGGATCACATGGTCGCCCGGCTTGACCGAGGTGACGCCCGGCCCAACCTCGCGCACGATGCCCGCGCCCTCATGGCCAAGAATGCTGGGGAAAATGCCCTCGCTGTCGAACCCATCCAGCGTATAGGCGTCCGTGTGGCAAATGCCCGTCGCCATGATCTCGACCAGCACTTCACCAGCCTTCGGCCCCTCCAGATCAACCTCGACGATCTCAAGCGGCTTCCTCGCTTCAAATGCTACCGCGGCGCGCGTCTTCATGGGGCTGGGTCTCCTTCGGAGCCGGAGGGTAAATCCGGATTATGACGACTGATCAATCGGCAACCCCGAAAGGCGCCGTGACAGCCTGTTCACCCCTCCGCGCGATTCTGGCAAGCATTGCGCGCCAATAATCTTCCGATCAGCCGCAGCGTAGCGTGCCGGAGCCCATGCCGGATTTCGTGCAGCGCGCATTGCCCGCCACCGCAACATCGCCTGAGCCCATGATACTGGCCTTCACATCCCCATCGGACGCGAAATCGATATTGCCCGAGCCGAGGACGGACACGTCCGCCCGCCCGGCCTTCAGCCGCTCGCCATTAATGTCGCCCGATCCGGTGAGGGAGAATTTCGCGCTTTCCGCGCTGCCCGCAAGGTCCATGTCGCCCGATCCCGTCATCGAGACATTGAGCGCGCGCACGGCCAGTGCCCGCACCGCCACATCGCCCGACCCGGTGAGCGCAAGCATTGCATCGTCCCCGGATATGCTGTCGATGGAAAGATCGCCCGAACCCGTGAGCGAAGCGCCGGTCAGGCGCGGCATAGTCACGCGGATATGGGCGCTACCGTCCACTTTCGGGGCGCCACGCTTGCGGCTCACTTTCAGCGCGCCGCCCTCCTGCCGGAACTCCAGCGTGTCGAGCACCGCATCGGGGCCATCCGCCCGGATGGAGAAATCCGGCCCGACGGCAATCTCCACGTCATCCGGCCCGGTCACATCAACCCGCGCGAAGTCGCGCAGGGGCGAGGAGAGCGATCCGCCGCTCGCCACCGTCGCGTTCGCCGCTGGAGCGCTTGCATGGTTCTGCGCGTTCCCCGTCCGGGCGGCTTCATCCGCGCGCGAGCAGGCTGCCGTCATGGGCAGGGCAACAAGCAGACAGGCAATGACGGTGAACGGGAGCGGCTGGAAACGCGGCATCGTGAATCTCCTATGCGATATACCGATATAATACACTGATGCACGTGAAGGTGAAGCCCCGTCCCAACGCACGCCGCGCCAGACAAAAAAGGGAGGCCCCTCAGGAGCCTCCCTCACCAATCTCATGTCACAGAGCTCGTCGGCGGCGTCAGCCCTCGACCGGCTCCTTGGCATATTTCGGCGCAGCCTCGTTGAGGATGTGGAGGATCTTCTTGAGCGCGGTGGGCTCATCCACCTGCTCCATCGCCGCCAGCTCACGGGCAAGACGGCTGGACGCCGCCTCGAAGATCTGCCGCTCGGAATAGCTCTGTTCGGGCTGATCGTCCGCACGGAACAGGTCGCGCGTGACCTCCGCGATAGAGACGAGATCGCCCGAATTGATCTTCGCTTCATATTCCTGGGCGCGACGCGACCACATGGTGCGCTTGACCTTTGGCTTGCCCTTGAGCGTATCGAGCGCCTCACCCAGCGTCTTGTCGCTGGAAAGCTTGCGCATCCCCACGCTTTCCGCCTTGTTGGTGGGGACACGCAGGGTCATGCGCTCCTTCTCGAAACGCAGCACATAGAGCTCAAGGTCGATCCCGGCGATCTTCTGGCTTTGCAGCTCGATCACGCGGCCAACACCGTGCTTGGGGTAGACGACATAATCGCCGACATCGAAGGACAGGGCTTTGGCGGCCATGCACGAACCTTTCTTTATATCTTGCAATGGACTGGTGAGGGAGCCGAATGAGGGGCTGTTAAGGCAATTACGCGGACAGTCCGAAACAACTAGGGCGACGAGACGCCTGTTCCGCAAAACGACATTCGCTTGGCTCCCCAGCGGCCGAACGCCGCTGTCAGCAAAAGCCCTTAACAGATTCGTCATAAAAATGCCAGCCTTGCGTGCACTTGGCCGCAAGGCGCACGATCAGCCCGTCTGAATGCCGCTCTCCGGCGGCGCGGGTTCAGCCGCCCGTGCCGGGTTCGGGAGAGAAATATTTCTCAAACTTGCCGTCTTCGTTCTTCATCTCGTCGGCATCGGCCGGCGCCTCGCCCTTGGTGGTGATATTGGGCCACTCGGCGGAATATTTATTGTTCAGCTCCAGCCATTGCTCAAGCCCGCTCTCGGTGTCGGGCAGAATAGCCTCGGCCGGGCATTCCGGCTCACACACACCGCAGTCGATGCATTCATTGGGATTGATGACGAGCATATTCTCGCCTTCATAGAAGCAGTCGACGGGGCACACTTCCACGCAATCCATATATTTGCAGCGGATGCAGGCGTCCGTCACCACATAGGTCATTGCTTCGCTTCCCTCTGGCGACCGCGCAAACCTGCGGTCGCTATGACATGGATGGCTGCGCGATATGCCCGCCGGGCCGCCGCGTCAACTCTCCGGCGGGTCGTTCTCGCCGCGTCCAGGCACAATCATTTCGTAGCACAGCCGGGCCTCGGGCGCCGGCCCACGGCGGTTCGGCAGGGACAGAACGCGGACGACACGGACCTGCGTACCCTGCGGAAAAGTCATGAGATCACCGGCACGCACGCTGGCATGAGCATGGCCCACCCGCCGGCCGTTCAGACGGATAACACCGCGCGCCGCCAGCGCCTGCGCGCTTGATCGATTTGGCGCGAGCCGCGCGAACCACAGGAACTTGTCGATCCGCAGCGTCAGCGCCCCACCCTGGGCGCCGTCGTCCATGCCTGCCTGATGCCGCCCGCTTCCTGGCAGAACGTACTACTCCTCGCGCCCGAGCAGCGCGCCAAGCCCGGCGAGCGCCTTGCTGGTCGCCTGTCCGCGCGCGGAAGACGCCGCCGCCGGAGCAGAATTCCGCGGATGTCCCGCCTGCTCACGCGGTGCGCGCTGCCGTTGCGGGCGCTCCTTTTGTGCCCTTTCGCGCTGCGGATGCTCTCCTCGCGCAGCATTTTCGTCTGACACAGTGCGCACGCGGCGCGCGCCTGCACCCTGCGCCTGCGCGGGCACGCGTGGCCGGGGTCGCCCGCGGAAGGCCCAGTTCGCCGCGCCTTCCGCCGCGTCCGCAACCGGACGGAACCCCGCCTGTCGCATCAGTTCGGCAAAGGCCGGCTCGGCAAGCCCAAGGGAAATGATCATCGGATCGCTTGCCGCATAAGGCGCGTTCTTCGCGATCGCTTCATGCGCCGCCCGCGCCAGCCGCTCCGCAATGTCGATGCGGATATATGTGTCGTCGATGCGGCGGAAGCCGCCGATCCGCGCGCCTGTCTCATCCTCCCAGGCCCCCTCGCCCGTCGCGGGCAGCAGCACGGCACCCGCCGGGGGCAAGGCAACAAGCGGCTTGCCGCGCCGAAGCGACAACAACACCATGCGCCAGAGGGCACCACCGGGCTTGATCAGCCCGGCATGGAACAGGTCCAACACGCCGATGAAGACACCCGCCTTGCGCAGATGGGCCCGGTCCTCCTTTGAGATCGCGGCGAGCGAATCGTCCAGCGTTCGGCGCGCCACCACACCGCCGGCATCGACGAGCTGGGCAATCACCGCGCGCACGCTCGCCGGCGTTTCCGGGTCGCGCGCGGCCGCTTCCATCCGCATCAGCGCGGGGACATGCCGCTCACACTGCGCGCCCAGCCAGCGCGAAAGCCGCTCACGCACGCCCTGCTGCACATCCTGCGGCAGCGCCGCCAGACCAGTATCAAGCTGAATTTCAGGGGAAAGCAATTGCTTACCCTGCCGTAATGTCGCGATCGTCACGCCGTCCCACAGGATTGCGGGCACCTCATCCGGCAGCGCGGCAAGGCTCAGTACCTTGTCTTCCGCGGCGATCAGCGCTTCTGCTTTGTCCTTCAAATGCGTTCCCAATCTGCGCTCGGCTGTCGCGATCAGCAGCCGCTTCTCACTGGCCCGCGCGGCGGGATCGACGAGAAAGCGAAAGCCGGACAGCTTTCCGATGACATGCCCGTCCACCGATACAGCGCCTGCCCCGTCCACGTCCACAGGCAACAGCGCATTGTCATGATGGACGGTGCGCATCAGCAGCGCGGTGCGGCGGTCGACAAAGCGCTGGCGCAACGCCGCGTGCAGTGCATCGGAAAGGCGCTCCTCCAGCGCGCGGGCCCGCCCGGCCATTTCTTCGGGATTGTGCAACCAGTCCGAACGCTGCGCGACATAGGCCCACAGACGCGCGGCGGAAATGCGGCCAGCCAGAGCATCGACATCGCCCTGCACATTGTCGAGCCGGGCAAGCTGCCCCGCGAACCAATCATGCGGGATGAGGGCGTTCCCGTCCGACAGATAGCTCCACAGGCGGTGAACGGTACGGCCATGATGCTCGACCCCGAGCTTCTGGAAATCCGGAACGGAACAGGCCGCCCAGAGCCGCGCCACCTGCGCCCGCCCGCGCACCCGCGCCGCGACATCCGGCATGGACGACAGGTGGCGGAGCAGCGCCAGATCCAGCGCTTCCGGCGCAGCGGCAAGCTGCGGCCGTCCCGGCTTCTCGACCAACCCGGCGATGAGCGCGGCCACGCTCTCCATCGGCGGGTCCGAGCGACGCCAGTAGACGCGCTCCACCGGATCGAAGCGATGCTGCTCTATCCGCTCGATCTCCTCGGGCGAAAAAGCCGGCGGCGCGTCCGGCGAGGCAAGATCGCCAAATGTCCCGTCCTTCTGGTGTCGGCCCGCGCGCCCGGCGATTTGCGCCATCTCGGCCACTGTCAGCCGGCGGATGCGCTGCCCGTCAAACTTGTGGAGGGACGCAAAGGCGACATGATCGAGATTGAGGTTCAGGCCCATGCCAATCGCATCGGTAGCGACGAGATAATCCACCTCGCCTGCCTCAAACATCGCCACCTGCGCGTTGCGCGCGGCAGGGCTGAGCGACCCCATCACCACCGCTGCCCCACCCCGGTGGCGGCGCAGCAGCTCCGCCACCGCATAGACCTCCTCCACCGAGAAGGCGACAACGGCCGAACGCCGCGGCAGGCGGGAGAGCTTGCGAGACCCCGCGTAGCTTAGCGTCGAAAAGCGTGGCCGGGCGATGATCTCGGCATCGGGCAACAGCCCGCTCACCATACCCCTCATGCTTGCCGAACCGAGCAGCATCGTCTCCTCGCGTCCGCGCGCATGGAGCAGCCGGTCGGTGAAAATATGGCCACGCTCGCGATCGGCCGCGAGCTGCACCTCATCCACCGCAACGAAGGCATAATCGGCGAGGCCGCCCGGCCCGCCACGCACCGGCATCGCCTCAGCCGTGGCCAGCACATAGCGGGCGCCGGGCGGCACGATGCGCTCCTCACCGGTGACGAGCGCCACCTGATCGCGCCCCTTCACCGCCACCACCCGGTCATAGACCTCACGCGCCAGCAGGCGCAGCGGGAAGCCCATGAGGCCGCTCGAATGGCCGCACATGCGCTCGATCGCGAGATGGGTCTTGCCCGTGTTGGTTGGCCCCAGCACGGCAATGAGCGCCGAACGGGCAAAGCTGGTCATGATGCGGCGCAAGGTGGGCGACAAGCGCTGGCCACGCAAGGGCGTTTTCGATGGAGTGTACCGCCGTCACGCACCATCAGCCTAACGACAGGCAAGCACGACTCATCGCGCGCGCTGAATGATGATTCGTGCATTTAATTGACATTAACCGGTTTCACGGCACAACCCCGCGCAAAGTCAGGCTATTCGCCAGGACTGAATGCGCCCTGAAAGACTGTCTGGAGAGCGCAAGGGGGCCGTCGAACCACGTGTTTCAGAAGCTGGACTTCCAGACCGGGCAGACGGGAGGCAGCTCCGCGCTATGGCTCAATCGTGGCATCACCCCGCCCGATACCCGTATCCAGCGGCTTCGTCAGCATGCGGAAAACTGGGCCGATGATATCGACCTGGTGCCTGATCTTGGCCGCAATATCGGCTCGCGGACCTGGTGGCGCGGGCTGGCCACCTGCACCGCTCTGTGTGCGTCGATGCTCCTGCTCTCGCCCGGCATTCAGCCAGTGCCGATGCCGGCAGAGGCACCGATCGGCAAGGAACAGCTGGACCAGTACCGCGCGCAGATGATCGGCGCCTCCGCCTATGGCGGGGACAGCGGCGTCCATATGGGGCCGACCGACGCTGCGGCCCCCCTCGCCCAAACACCGGAGCGCCCGCAAGTCGAGCTGGACGCCGCGCTTGGCGCCGGTGGCTTTGCCCGCACTCTGGCACGGGCCGGCGTTGGTGAGCGGGACGCGCAGGATGCGATGGCGCTCATCGCCAGCGCGGTGGACCCGGCGAGCATCAGTTCCGGCACGCACATCCGCCTCGTGCTCGGTCGCCGCACACAGCGCGACCAGCCCCGCCCGCTCGAAAGACTCAATATCCGCGCCAAGCTGGAGCTGGCGCTTGAAGTCAGCCGTCAGGACGGCGCGCTGACCCTCCGCAATATCCCCATCGCGGTGGACGCGACGCCGCTGCGCCTGCGCGGCACCGTCGGCCCCAGCCTTTATCGCACGGCGCGCGCCGCCGGCGCAGATCCCGCGACCATTCAGGCCTATCTCCGCGTGATCGCGACACGGCTCGACGTAGGCGATATCGGCGCCGACGACCGCTTCGATATCATCGTCGCGCATCGCCGCGCGGCGACCGGAGAGAGCGAGACGGGCGACCTGCTCTTCGCCGGGCTGGAGCGGCGCGGCAAGCCGATCAACATGCTCAAATGGACCAAGGACGGCCGGACCCAGTGGTTCGAGGCGTCCGGCGTGGGTGAACAGCGCGCCGCCCTCGCCCAGCCGGTGGCGGGCCGCATCTCCTCCAATTTCGGACGGCGCTTCCACCCGATCCTCGGCTATGCGCGAATGCACGCCGGCATGGATATCTCGGCGCCGTGGGGGGCGCCCATCTATGCCGTGACGGACGGCCGGATTGCTTATGCCGGCTGGCATGGCGGCCATGGCAAATATGTCCGCATCCAGCACGCGGGCAATCTTGCGACCGGCTATGCCCATATGAGCCGGATCGCCGCCAGAGCGGGCGAGGCGGTGCGGCGTGGCCAGGTCATCGGCTATGTCGGCTCCACCGGCCTCTCCACCGGGCCTCATCTCCATTATGAGCTTTATCGCAACGGCGTCGCGATCAACCCTGCCACGATGAAGTTCACACAGACGTCCCAGCTTGCCGGGAGCGAGCTTGCCGCATTCCGCGCGCGCCTCGCCCAGCTCAAGAATCTGCCGGCAGGCCTTCCCGCCGCCCGCCCCCCATCTCCCGCCATTGCCGCCAGCACGGCCTCACCAGCTCAGGGCGTATTGGCGACCGGCCACTGAGCCGTCGCTCAGGATATGCGGGGGGCGAACCGCGCGTCTCTCACGACCAGTCGTCGGGAATAACGACATTCATGGCAGTCCGCCCTTGCGCGGCACGGGTCGATGCGGCTAAGCGCTGATATGTTGTATCATATTATCGATTGAGTGTCGCATGCCCCTTCCCCTTCGCTCCCTGCTTCTCGCATCCACCCTGCTCCCCCTGGCGTCCCCCGTGCTCGCGAGCGATGCCGCGGTCGACCCGGTCGACCGTGATACGGAGATCATCGTCACCGCCGTTATACCGCGCAGCCATACGGACATATTGGGCGGCACCTCGGTTCTTTCCGGGCAGAGCCTGATGCAGGATATGCGACCGAATATCGGGGAGACGCTGGCCCGCCAGCCGGGCGTTTCCGCCACCTCCTTCGGCCCCAACGCCTCGCGCCCGATCCTGCGCGGTTTCGCAGGGGATCGCATTCGCCTGCTGACGGATGGCATCGGCAGCTTCGATGTGTCGGCAACGTCCGTCGATCATGCCGTGGCGATCAACCCGCTTCTCGCCGACCGCATAGAGGTGCTGCATGGTCCGGCGGCGCTGCTCTATGGCTCGTCGGCCGTGGGCGGCGTGGTCAACATGATGGATACGCGCATCCCGGTCCGGGTGCCGGATGGGCCGCTCTCGCTCGCCCTCACCGGCACCTATGGCAGCGCGGCGGAAGAACGCAGCGCGGCCGGGCGTATCGACGTGCCACTCGGCCAATATTTCGTCGCGCATGCCGATGGCAGCTATAGCCGCACGGCAGATTTGCGAACCGGCGGGGCAATTCTCTCGCCAGCCCTGCGTGCCGAAGCCATACAGAGCGAGGATGCCGATATCCGCGATCTCGCGACCCTTGGACCGGATCTGCCGAATAGCGCGGCGGAAAGCTGGAACGTGGGCGGCGGCCTTGCCTTCATCAAAGACGGCGGCTCCATCGGCGTTTCCGTGTCCCGGCTTCATAATCTCTATGGCGTGCCCGTACGCTTCAGTCTGGATCCTGATGGAGAGGCGGAACACGTCCGTATCCGCATGAAGCAGACCCGTGCAGACCTGCGCGCCAAGCTCCCGGTCAACGGCGCCCTGCTCGATCATGTGAATGTGCGTGCCGGATGGGCCGACTATCGCCATGACGAGCTGGAGGAGGACGGCGAGATCGGCACCACATTCCGCGCGCAAGGCATGGAGGGCCGGCTCGAACTGGTGCAGGCCCGTCGGGGCGGCTGGGACGGCGCGATCGGCGCGCAGATGATGTTCAAGCGCGCGTCAATCGACGGCGAAGAGAAATTCCTGCCGACCAGCGATACCGAGACATTCGGTCTCTTCACGCTCCAGTCGCTCGATCTGGGCGATCTGCGCCTGGAGGCCGGCGGCCGCTACGAACACAGCACCATCAACGCGATGGCCGACGCACAGCTCGATACCGAGCAGATGAACCGCCGGTTCAACACCTTCTCCGGCTCGCTGGGCGCCAGCTACCGTATTGCCGGCGAATGGCGCATCGGGCTCAGCGGCTCCCGCTCGGAGCGGGCGCCCACGGCAGACGAGCTGTTCGCGAAGGGCAATCACGCCGGCACGCAGGCGTTCGAGCTGGGCGACCCCGATTTTGGCACGGAGCGCGGCTGGGGCGTGGAAGCGACGTTGCACGGCTCCGGCCCGGGCTATCATCTGAGCTTTACCGGCTATTATAATCGTTTTCGCGGTTTCATCTTCGATCGCATGGTGGCGGATGCCGCCTGTGAGGCGGCCAATGGCGGCGAGGCGCTGGAGTTCCCCTGCTATCAGTTCTCGCAAGGACGCGCGCGTTATCTGGGCTTTGAGGCACAGGGAGACGCACATGTCGGCACGATTGGCGGCGGTGAGCTGCATCTTGACGCCATGGTGGACTATGTGCGCGCCACCGTCTCAGGCTATGGCCCGGCGCCACGCATTCCCCCGCTGCGCGTGCAGGGCGGCCTGGGCTGGGAAGCACGGACGCTGACCGCCCGTGTCGAAGTCGAGCATGATTTCGCCCAGAAGCGCGTTGCCGGGCTGGAAACGCCGACCGGCGCTTTCACCCTCGTCAATGCTTCGCTGGCATGGCGGCCCACCGGGTCGGATCGCTACACGCTGCTCCTCTCGGGCAATAATCTGTTCGATGTGGTGGCGCGACGCCACGCCAGCATCCTGAAGGATTATGCCCCGCTCGCCGGGCGGGACATCCGGCTGACCGCCAGCATCAGGCTCTGATCCGCGCGGGCCCTGCCCCGCCGGGACAGACAACGAGATGGCAACGGGATGGCGCGGCCGGCAGCGGTCGCGCCATTTTCCACCGCCCCCTTATCGCGGATCAGGGTGTCGCCGGATTATGCGTATCGAGGAAATCTCCCATTGCCTTGAGCAATGCGGTCCGGTCCTCCTGTCGCGTGAAATAATGGTCGGCAAGCGGGAGCGGCAGATAGCTGACCGTCTTGCCCGCGCCCTTCATCCGTCCGTTCATCCGTTCAGACTGGCTGACATCCACCGTCACATCCCGCTTCCCATGGATGAGGAGCAGCGGTGTCTTGATCCGGTCCACCGCGTTGATGGGGGAAACGGCGTTGAAATCCGGCGTCATGCGCCGCCACGCGTCCTTGGCCCGCCCGCCATTCAACATATCGCCAAAGTCGTTGACCTCGGCGCGCAGGCTCGCAACACCTGCGATAGAGATGGCGCAACGGTAAAGGTCCGGGTCTTTGGCTATGCCCCACATCGCCGCATAGCCGCCATAGGACGCGCCCACGATGCACAGGCGCTTTTCGTCCGCTATGCCTTGCTTGATCGCCCAGCGCACGCCGTCCGTCACATCGTCCTGCATCGCAAGGCCCATCTGGCCCTCACCCGCTCGCATGAAGGCCGTACCATAGCCCGTTGATCCACGGAAATTGGGCTGGAGCACGCCATAGCCCTTAAAAGCGAGGAACTGCGCCCAATAGTCGTAGAACAGCCCGTCGCGCGCCCATGGGCCGCCATGGGGCATAACGATGAAGGGGAGGTTCTGGCCGTTCGATCCTTTGGGCAGCGTCAGTATCGCCTCGATCTCCAGCCCGTCCCGGCTCTTGTAGGAGACGAGCTTCACCGGCGCGAGCCGACGCCGGGCAAGCGCGTCGTTCATCTCGGCAACCTTGGTCAGGACGCCATCCGCCGCGTCGTAATAATAGATGGATCCCGGCATATCCGGCGCACTGACCGAGACGAGCATTTTCTGCCGATCACGGCTGAAGCTCAGGATTCGGGTCCGCCGGTCCGGCACGGCCTTGTCGAACTGCGCCTGAAGCTCGACAAGCGATGGTTCAACCCAATGGACCTTGCCGTCCGCGCGGGTTGTGGAAACGCCGAGCAGCGTTTGCCCATCTTCGGAAAGAATAGGCTGTCCCACTTCCGCCCTGCCTTCCGGCATGGCGAACACCGTGCGAACGTCCTCGCGCGTCAGCAGGTCCGTCTCGTAGACAGCGCTGCGTCCCTGATCGTCATCATGGATAACGAGCGCACGACTGCTTTCCGGAATAAAAAGAAAGGGATACAGTAAGGATTCGCGCTTGCGGCTGTTCGCTGCATCCACCTCCCGGAAGGGACCTTCCCCGCTTGGCCGATAGAGCAAACGGCCCGTTCGGGTGTTGTCATTGTAGAAAATCCCGGCCCGCACCTCACCCGCCGCGTCCGCCCACCAGCTCATCACGCCAGAACGCCCCGCAAGCACACGTCGACGCCTACCCGTCTCCACATTCACCCGATAAACGGCCGGCCAGAACGCCTCATCCAGATAGATCGAGCCCTGCGCCGCAACGACAATCTCCTGACTGCCATCCGCCGGAATCCAGAGTACATCCGCGCCATTTTGCCCCGGCAGATCCCAGAGCAGCCGCGTCATCTTGCCGGTGCGTGTATTCACACCAAGCAATCGCGAGACATACCAGCGATCGCTCTCGACAGGCATGAGAGTCACAAGCGTAACAAGAATATTCTCTTCATTGACCCAGCGGATTCCAGCGATCTGCATCGCTTCCGGAACGCCGATCATGCGGAGATCCTTGCTGTCAAATAGATTGATGACACCAATCATCTGCTGGCCATTGGAACCAAACAGCCCGGCAAGGCGCTTTCCGTCCGGCGAAAGGGCCGGCTGCTCGATGAAAGGCAGCTTCGCGAAGCTCTCCAATGTTAACGGCGGCAACGGAGCAGAGGCTGCCTTGCTCGGAGCCGCTGCCTCAACGGACGAAGGCGCCGAGGGATCAGCGCCGTTGGCCGGCTGTCCCGCAAGCGCTACTCCAACCAGCATGGCACTCAGTGCCGTGCATGCACGTCTCAACAGCATCTTTCCCCCGACTCGCGACCATTATCAACGCCAGTCTGGAACTGCGCCGCGCAAGACGAAAGGCGGTTTACCGATAGACTGCATCACTTCTGCACGGGTATTGCCAGATCGGATCATTCCATCGCGATCAGCCCACTTGCAGCTTGTCCTGCGTCTTTGTTTCAAAGTCGCTCGCGTCATGCCGCTCGTGCAGTTGTTCGCTCTCCGACCCGGTTACCCGATTGACCATGACACCGCGCTGGACAGCCGGACGATCGGCAATCTCTTCCGCCCAACGGTTTAGGTTGCGATAGCTCGCTGCATCGAGAAACTCCCCGGCTCCCGCATAGCTGCGACCAAGCGCCACGCCGCCATACCAGGGCCAGATCGCCATGTCGGCAATGGTAAAGCTATCTCCCGCAACATAGCGCTGTTCACCGAGCTGACGATCGAGCACATCGAGCTGGCGCTTGGCCTCCATCGCAAAGCGATTGATCGGATATTCATACTTCTCCGGCGCATAAGCGAAGAAATGACCAAAGCCACCGCCGAGGAAAGGCGCACTTCCCATCTGCCAGAAAAGCCAGTTAAGCGCCTCGGTGCGTCCATCGACATCCTCGGGTAAAAAAGCACCAAATTTTTCCGCCAGATAAAGTAGTATCGAGCCAGATTCGAAAACACGCCGCAGTTTACCATCACTATGGTCCACAAGTGCTGGTATCTTGCTATTCGGATTGGCCGCCACGAAGCCGGACCCGAACTGATCGCCGTCCCCGATACGGATCAGCCAAGCATCATACTCCGCATCACTATGTCCGGCCGCAAGGAGCTCTTCCAGCATGATCGTCACCTTCTGCCCATTGGGCGTGGCAAGCGAATAAAGCTGAAGTGGGTGCTTACCGACAGGCAACGCCTTCTCGGACCGGGCACCGGCGGTCGGCCTGTTAATGCCGGCAAAGGCCCCGCCATTCTCCTTGTCCCATGTCCATACGCGGGGCGGCACGTAGCTACCCTTGTTGCCGGTCTCGCTCATCGCCTGTCCTTTCTCTGCCTATTGCCGCGCTATGGCCGGCACCAGCCTAGTTGGGAAGCGTGCACACTCCCTGCAATGTGTCGGGTGCCATCTTGCCTGCCCCCGATCTAGTCTTCGGCCTCCACGCCCGCCTTCTTCCCTGAAGGCTTCTTCGCAGACGCCTTTTTCGCGGCCGCTTTCTTGGGCGCTGTCTTCTTGGCCCCGGCCTTACGGCCCTTCTTAGCCGGCGCTGCAGCAGCCCGCGCGTCGATCAGCGCAACAGCGTCTTCGAGTGTCAGTGCATCTGGTTCGGCGGCTTTAGGCAGCGTAGCATTGGTCGTGCCATCAGTCACATACGGACCATATCGGCCTGCCATCAACTTCACTTCATCACCGGAACCCGGATGTGCACCAAGTACGCGCAGTGGCTCCGCGCCACGCCGTGGGCCAGAGCGCGCAGCCGCTTCGGCAAGTTTCACCACTGCGGCATTCATGCCCGTCTCGAATACCTCGGCAGTAGAACCGAGCCGGGCATATTTTCCATCATGCGCAAGATAAGGGCCAAAACGGCCAATGCTCGCAGTGATCGCCTTGCCCGTCTCGGGATGTTCACCAATGGTCCGCGGCAGCGACAGCAGCTTTATCGCCCAGTCCAGCGTCAGTTCACCATCGGGAAGATCGCGCGGGATGGAGGCACGCTTTGCCTCCTTCCCTTCACCCATTTCGATATAGGGGCCAAAGCGACCAGACTTACGCGTGATCGGAAGGCCAGTATCAGGATCGCTGCCAAGCGTCTCCGGGCCGGCATCCGCCTCGCCAGTCCCGCCCGGCTGACCGAATTTTCGCGTATATTTGCACTCAGGATAGTTCGAGCAAGCGATAAACGCGCCAAAGCGTCCGCCGCGTAGCGAAAGCCGTCCGTCCGCACATAACGGGCATGTGCGGGGATCTGTTCCGTCGCCCTTATCCGGGAAAAGCATGGGCGCCAGAAACGTATCGAGCGCGGCGGTGATATCCGAAGGCTTCTGCTCCATGACTTCCACCGTCTTGGGCTTGAAGTCCCGCCAGAACGCATCGAGCACCGCCTGCCACTGCGCCCGTCCGCCAGAGATATCGTCCAGCTCATCCTCAAGGCTCGCTGTAAAATCATAGGAGACGTATCGTTCGAAGAAGCGTTCCAGAAACGCCGTCACCAGCCGACCGCTCTCTTCGGCGAAAAAGCGGTTCTTCTCCACCCGGACATAGCTGCGATCCTTGAGCACCTGCAACGTCGAGGCGTAGGTGGATGGCCGGCCGATGCCCAACTCCTCCAGCTTCTTGACGAGGCTGGCTTCTGAGTAGCGAGGCGGGGGCTGGGTGAAATGCTGCTCGGCATTCACAGCCTTTTTCGCGGGCGCATCACCCGCATTCATGCGCGGAAGCAGACGACCGTCTTCATCATCCGCATCATCCCGGCCTTCCTCATAGAGCGCGAGAAAGCCGGGGAAGAGGACCACTTGTCCAGTCGCGCGCAGACCGTGCTGGCCAGTGCCGTCCAGCAGATCAATGGTCGTGCGCTCCAGCCGGGCGGAAGCCATCTGGCTTGCCAGCGCACGCTTGTAGATCAGCTCATAGAGCCGGCCATGATCGCCCGATCCACCCGAGGTCTTGCTGAAATCGGTAGGTCGAATGGCTTCGTGCGCTTCCTGCGCGTTCTTGGCCTTGGCCTGATACTGGCGCGGCTTCTCCGGCAGGTAGCCACCGTCATAGCGCTCCGTGATCGCCTTGCGCGCGGCGGAGATGGCACTGCCATCCATCTGCACACCGTCGGTCCGCATATAGGTGATGGCGCCGTCCTCATAAAGATTCTGGGCGATCCGCATGGTGTGGCTGGCCGAAAAGCCGAGTTTGCGGGCAGCCTCCTGCTGAAGCGTAGATGTCGTGAAAGGCGGCGGCGGATTGCGCGTGCCCGGCTTGGTTTCAACATTTACTACAGTGAAACGCGATGTTTCCACGTCCGCCTTGGCGGCCAGCGCGTCGCCTTCCTTGCCGATCGTCAACCGGTCGATCTTGTCGCCGCGCCATTTGACGAGCCGTGCGGTAAAGGGTTGCCCGCCCTGCTCCATCTCGGCCGTGACCGACCAGTATTCCTGCGGAACAAACGCCTCGATCTCGCGCTCGCGCTCCACCACCAGCCGCAGCGCGACGGACTGAACGCGCCCGGCCGATTTGGCGCCCGGCAGCTTGCGCCAGAGCACCGGCGAGAGCGTGAAACCGACCAGATAGTCCAGAGCGCGCCGCGCCCGATAGGCATCGATCAGATCCTCATCCAGCGCGCGCGGATGCTTCATCGCCTCCGTGACCGTCGCTTTGGTGATGGCGTTGAACGTGACGCGATCGACCTCCTTGGGAAGCGCCTTCTTCGCGCGCAGCACTTCCTGCACGTGCCAGCTGATCGCCTCCCCCTCCCGATCAGGGTCGGTCGCGAGGATCAGCCGGTCGGCCTTCTTCGCCTCGTCGGTAATCGCCTTGAGCTGCTTGGCCTTGTCGCCATAATTCTCCCAGGCCATGGCAAAGCCGTCATCGGGGTTTACCGAGCCGTCCTTGGCGGGCAGATCGCGCACATGGCCATAGCTCGCCAGCACGCGGAAATCCTTGCCGAGATATTTTTCGATGGTCTTCGCCTTGGCCGGCGATTCGACGATAACTAGCTGCATTTACGCTCCAATGGCCTGCGCTCTCGCGTACACGCGCGAGTCTGGAGAGCGGGGCGGCGTGCCGTCAAGCGGCTACGGGGTCAAGGCTGTTAGCGTTTTGGGCTGGCCTGCTGAATGGCTCTGCGGGCAGAGGTGATCGAAAGATTGCAAAGCAAAACCACCCCGCGATGACGACAATCGGCATGAGCCGGAAAAACGAACCAAATTCGCCATCCGGTTCGACACCGTAAACACTCACACCAGGCTGACCCGTCCGCCCGCATGGCGCTCCAGACGGCCCGCCAGCTCCAGTTCGAGCAGCGCCGTCTGCACGGCGGCGGCGGGGAGGCCGGAGAGACGGACGATCTCATCCACCAGTGCCGGACTCGGGCCAAGCAGATCGGCGATCACGCGGCGCTCCGCATCACCAACATCGCCTGCTGGCGCAAACGGCCCTCGCCGCGGCGCCTCGTTCAGCCCCGGCCGCTCCAGCCTCGGATCAATACGGCCGATCGCTTCCAGTACGTCGTCCGCATTTTGGACAAGAACGGCGCCGTCACGGATCAGGAGATTGCAGCCGGTGGCGCGCTGATCGAGCGGGGAGCCGGGGACAGCCATCACCTCGCGCCCTTCCTCCCCGGCGAGGCGGGCAGTGAGCAGCGAGCCGGAACGCGGCGCGGCCTCGACCACCACCGTCCCGGCACTCATCCACGCAATGATCCGGTTGCGCGCGGGGAAATGACGGGCGAGCGGCTCCGCGCCGGGCGGCAACTCGGTGAGGAGAAGGCCGCCCTCGCCCGCAATGGCGTCCTGAAGCGCGGCATTCTCGGCCGGAAAGGCGACGTCGATGCCGCAGCCGATGACCGCCACCGTGCGCGCCACGCCCGCACCGCTGTGCGCCGCCGTATCAATGCCGCGCGCAAGCCCGGAGACGATGACAGCGCCGCGCACGGCAAGATCATGCGCGAGCGTCCGCGCAAAGCGACAAGCCATAGCGGAGGCGTTTCGCGCGCCGACCATCGCAATGGTGCGACCCGCGGCAAGCGACACGTCCCCCCTGGCGATCAACGCGGGCGGCGGGCTCTCCGTCTCGGCAAGCAAAGGGGGATAATCGGGATCGCCAAGCAGCAGATAGCGCGCACCCAGCCGCGCCACCGCCGCTACCTCCCGCTCCACCGCGCGCCGATCCGCCGGGCGCGCGCCCCGTGCGCCGCCACGCGCTGCAAGGCCGGGCAATGCCTCCAGCGCGCGGCTCGCATCGCCAAAACGCGCGACAAGCTCACGATAACCGACCGGCCCGATATTGGGCGAGCGAATGAGGCAAAGCCGGTCGAACCGTTCGCCGGCAAGCATGGTCATGCCGCCTGTTTCTTTCCGACGCGCGGCTCCTCCCCGCGCAGCAACCGACGGATATTGGCACGATGGCGCCAGAGCACCAGCACGGCCATGGCGCAAAGCGCCGGCGCGACATCCCCCCTGCCCATCACCAGCGCGGCGATGGGCGCGGCGAGAGCGGCAGCCATGCCGCCAAGGGAAGAAATGCGCGTGAGGGCCAGCATACCGAGCCAGACCGCCGCGAATACAAGGCCGATCGGCCAGGCCAGTGCGGCCGTGACGCCGAGCATCGTCGCCACGCCCTTGCCGCCCGCAAAGCGCAGCCAGACCGGGTAGCAATGGCCGATAAACGCCATGACGCCGCCCAGCTCCGCTCCGCCATTGGGCACCAGCCACGCACCGAGCCAGACAGCCGCCGCGCCTTTCAGCGCGTCGAGGAGCAGCGTCACCGCCGCCAGCCCCTTGCGCCCTGTCCGCAGCACATTGGTCGCGCCGATATTGCCCGAACCTATCGTCCGCAGATCACCCGCGCCGGTCAGCCGCGTCAGCACGATGCCAAAGGGGATCGCGCCCAGCAGATAGCCAAGCAGCATGACGAGGGCCGGCATCTCCCATATGATCATCCGCCCGCCCTCGCCTGTTCATTGATCCGGCCCGCATCATTGCCGGCTTGCCAGCCAAGCGCAAGAGATTGACAGTATCGGCCGGCTCGGCTTGAACCTGCCCGCCATGGACTCATCTGCCCACGCGCCCGTTCTCTTCTTCGATTCCGGGGTCGGCGGGCTCTCCATTCTCACGCCCGCCCGCGCGCTGATGCCCGCCATGCCGGTGATCTACGCGGCGGATAATGCGGGCTTTCCCTATGGTCTTAAAAGCGATGCGGAGATCAACGCGCGGGTGCCGGCACTGCTTGGCCGCCTTGTCGAGCGATATCGTCCGCGCATCGCGGTCATCGCCTGCAATACCGCCTCCACCATCGCGCTCGCCGCCGTGCGCGCGGCGCTGGACATTCCGGTGGTGGGCACCGTGCCTGCGATCAAACCGGCCGCGCTCGCATCCCGCAGCCGGGTAATCGGCGTGCTCGGCACCAATGCGACGGTGCGCCAGCCCTATGTCGACATTCTCGCCGCGGAGCATGGGGCGGACTGCATCGTGCTGCGCCATGGCTCGGCGGCGCTGGTTGCCCTCGCGGAAGCCAAGCTGCGCGGGCGACCGCTCGACCCGTCCATCGCGCCCGCCGCGCTGGCGGGGCTCATCGGCCAGCCGGGGGGCGAGCGGATGGATCAGGTCGTCCTTGCCTGTACGCATTTTCCGCTGGTCGAGGCCGAACTGGCGGCCGCCGCGCCCCATCCCATGCATTTTCTGGATGGGGGCGGAGGCATTGCACGGCGCATCGCCTGGCTCAACGGCACGGCGCCATGGCCGGAACAGCCGCCAGCAGGCCTCGCGGTGTTCACCCGGCTGGACGATGATGTCGACGCACTGCGCCCGGCGCTCGCGGCCTATGGCATCGACCGAATCGAGGCGCTCTGAGCGCCGAAGGCCGCCCGATTGTTGCGAGCCGTTATCAGTGGCTTTCAGGGTCCGGTGACGGTACAGGCGCTTGCAGAACAGAGCGGCTTGCAGGGCGCGGGAACAGTGAACTACCAGCATATTTTCACGCAGGCGATCGAGCGTCTGCACAGTGAAGGCCGCTACCGTGTCTTCATCGATATCCTGCGGAACAAGGGCGCCTTCCCCAATGCGCGCTGCTTCCATGGGCATAACGGCCCCAAGCCGATCACCGTCTGGTGCTCGAACGACTATCTCGCCATGGGCCAGCACCCAAAGGTGATCGCGGCGATGGAAGAGGCGCTGCACGATGTCGGCGCCGGCTCCGGCGGCACGCGCAATATCGGTGGTAACACCCATTATCATGTCGATCTTGAGGCCGAGCTTGCGGATCTGCATGGCAAGGAAGGCGCGCTGCTCTTCACCTCGGGCTATGTCTCGAACGAAGCGACGCTTGCCACGCTCGCCAAGGTGCTGCCGGGCTGCATCATCTTCTCCGATGCGCTCAACCATGCCTCGATGATCGCGGGCATCCGCAATTCGGGCTGCGAGAAGCAGGTCTTCCGTCACAATGATCTGGCGCATCTGCGCGCGCTGCTGACCGCCGCCGACCCCGACGCGCCCAAGCTCATCGCCTTCGAGAGCGTCTACTCGATGGACGGCGATGTCGCGCCGATCGCGGAAATCTGCGATCTGGCGGATGAGTTCAACGCGATCACCTATTGCGACGAGGTCCATGCCGTGGGCATGTACGGCCCGCGCGGCGGCGGCATCACCGAGCGGGACGAAGTGGCCGACCGTGTCACCATCATCGAGGGGACGCTCGCCAAGGCGTTCGGCGTGATGGGCGGCTATATCGCGGCGGACAAGGTCATCATCGATGTGATCCGCAGCTATGCGCCCGGCTTCATCTTCACCACCAGCCTTGCGCCGGTGCTGGTCGCCGGGGTGCTGGCGAGCGTGCGCCATCTCAAATCGTCCAGCGTGGAACGGGAGGGCCAGCAGGCCGCCGCCGCCACGCTCAAACGCATGATGGCGGAAAAGGGCCTGCCGGTCATGCCCTCCACCACGCACATCGTGCCGCTGATGGTCGGCGATCCGGTCAAGACCAAGAAGATCAGCGACATCCTGCTCGCCGAATATGGCGTCTATGTGCAGCCCATCAACTTCCCCACCGTGCCGCGCGGGCTGGAGCGTCTGCGCTTCACTCCGGGGCCGTCGCATAGCGAGGAGATGATGGAGGAACTGGTCTCTGCCCTCGTGGAAATCTGGGACAGGCTCGATCTGGAGCTTGCCGAGGCCGCCTGAACCTGGCTGGAGCCCGCCTAAATGTCACCGCAGCGCTATAGCCTTACCGCGATCACCCTGCACTGGCTGATCGCGCTGTTGCTCGCCTTCCAGCTTGCGCTTGGCTGGATGCTTGATGGGCCGAGCACGCCGGCGCTGTTCGCGCGCTTCCAGCTCCACAAGTCGGTCGGCATCCTCATCCTCGTGCTGAGCCTTGCGCGGCTCGCGCTCCGCTTCACGCGGCCACGGCCCGCGCCGATGGAGGGGCCGGCCTGGGCGCGCGCGCTTGCCGGGCTCGTCCATGCGCTGTTCTATGTGGTGATGATCGGCACGCCGATCTCCGGCTGGATCATGGTCTCCACCGCGAAGATCAAGGTGCCGACGCTCCTTTTCGGCACCATTCCCCTGCCCCATCTGCCGGTCAGCACCGCGATGGGCGGACCCGCCGCCGGTATTCATGGCCTGCTGGCGACGCTCGCCGTCGGCCTTTTCGCGCTGCATGTCGCGGGTGCGCTGCGCCACCAGTGGCTCCTTGGCAAGCCTGCCTTGCAGCGGATGATCCCGTTCGCGCAGGGCCGCGCGGTGGGATCGGCAATCGGCGCGCTGGCGCTGATCGGCGGCGCCCTGTTCCTGGGCAGGACCGTTTATTCCGAGCGCACGACGCCGGCGCCGGCCACCACGGACGCGCCAGCCCTGAACGAAACGACGCCCGACGCGATCAACGAAGTGGAGAACGCGGCGACCGCGCTGAACGCAGCGACAAATGTCGCCACGCCGGACAATGCCGCGACGCCCACAAACGCCACTGAAGCCGCCCAAAAGCAGCCGCTCGCGGACTGGACCATCACGTCCGGCGGGCGTATCGGCTTCACGGCCCACTGGAACGGTGAGGCGATCAACGGCGCCTTCAAGAGCTGGCAAGCCGCCATCCGGTTCAGCCCGGACGATCTGGCCGCCTCCACTATTCGCGTCACCATCGACCTTGCCTCGGTGGATACGGCGGACAGCCAGCGTGACGACTCACTCAAGGGCAGCGACTTCTTCGACACCGCGGCGCATCCCGTGGCGATCTTCACGGCCCGCGCTATCCGTCGCGTGAGCGGCGAGCGGTACGAGGCGGCGGGCACGCTCAACCTCCATGGCGTTACCCGTCCGGTCACCCTGCGTTTCACCCTGCGGATCACAGATGACAAGGCACGCGTCTCTGGCAGCAGCCGGATCGATCGCACCAGCTTTGGCATTGGCAAGGGTGAATGGGCGTCGACCGAGGCGATCGCCGGTGCGGTCGACATCGCATTCTCGTTCGACGCCAGCCGCAAGTAAGGCTGAGAGACAGCGCGTGGCGGGCAGGCTCGTCTTCAGCTTTCCGGCGGCACATATGCCCGCGCTCGCGCCGGACATGCGCGCTGAGGATGAGATTGCCGGTAAGGATTCAGAGCAAACTCGTCTTTCTGACCTGCTGCCTGCATGTTCATGCGACATGCAGCTCGAAGAAGCCATTTCCAGCACTATGCGTTTTCCCGCTATGATCGCCACGTCGCCATGCTTGTTGCCGAGTCATATCCTGCTAGGCCATTCGTGATGAGGCACGGACTGTCGTACGGCGTGAAAATCGCTCGCTCAGGCCGCGCGTGAGTCACGCCAGCGATCCTCTGCTGATCGATGTCACCCGCCTTGTCTGGCGGGCATGGCGTGGCATCATGCCGACCGGCATTGACCGGACGTGCCGCGCTTATGCCGCCCATTATCGCAATCAGGCCCTTGCCGTGGTGCAACGGGGCGGGTGGACGCGGGTACTCCCCCCGCCGCAATCGCGCGCGCTCTTCTCCATGTTGCTCGATGAGACGCATGCGCGGCCCCGGATGCTCCGCTTCGCCCTCGGTGCGCTTCAGTCGCACGCGCGCGCCTCGCTTGCCGGACAACTCTACCTCAATGTCGGCCATACCGGCCTCAACTGGCCGGGACATATGCGCTGGATCGCGCAAAGCGGTGTGCGGCCGGTCTATTTCGTCCATGATCTGATCCCGCTCACGCACCCGGAATATTGCCGGCCGGGCGAGGCGGAGAAGCATTGCGACCGGCTGCGGAACCTGCTTGGCTCGGGCATCGGCGTCATCGCCAACAGCGAGGACACGCTGCGCGAACTCGGCGCCTTCGCGCAGCGCGATCTTCCGCAGGCGAAGATGCCCGAGGGCCTTGTCGCGCCCCTTGGCGTCGACCGGCTGATAAACGGCGGCGCCATTGCCACGCCAGCCCTGCCCGACAGGCCCTATTTCGTGATGCTGGGCACCATCGAGGGGCGCAAGAACCACCTGCTCATCCTCAACATCTGGGCGGACATGGCACGGCGCCTTGGCGCGGACTGCCCGCATCTCGTCATCATCGGGCAGCGTGGCTGGGAAAGCGAGCAGGTCGTCGACATGCTGGAGCGCAGTGCCGCGCTGAAAGGCCATGTGACCGAGCTGGCGCGCTGCGACGACGCGGATCTGGCGGCCTATCTGCGTGGCGCGCGGGCGCTGCTCTTCCCCTCATTCGTCGAAGGCTACGGCCTGCCGCTCGTCGAGGCGCTGGCGCTCGGCACGCCGGTCATCGCCAGCGACCTCGGCGTGTTCCGCGAACTGGCCTGCGACATTCCCGACTATCTGAGTGCCATAGACGGGCTCGGCTGGTCACGCCTGATCGCCGACTATGCCCGCGCCGACAGCCCCGCACGCGCCGCGCAGATGGCGCGCCTTACCGCTTTCACCCTGCCGAGCTGGAAAACCCATTTCAGCCTTGTCGACACATGGCTGGCGCGCCTGCCTGCCGGTCAGCCGATCCGGTAATAATCCGCCACCCGATCCAGCGCGAAACCCAGCACCAGCTTGCCCGCGCGGCTCGGCCAGTCGAGCGCCCGCTCGGCCGCTGCCAGCCCCTCACCCGCGCAGGCCACGCGCCAGAGAATATCCTCAAGCCCCGGGCCAGCCGCGCCAAGCGCACCATGCAAGCGCGCACGCGCGGCGGCATGTGCCGAGCCATGGCCGCGCGCATCGGGTGCGGCCCGGGCGCCGTGCGAGGGGGCAGCCGCGCTATCCCAGTTCATCGTCACGCGCACACCCATGGCCGCGCGCTCCCAGTCACGCCGGACAGCCTCGGCCGCCTCATATTGCCGGCGCGTCAGCCGTCCGCGCGCGTGCAGCCAGCTCACCGGCGATTCGGCAAGATTGACCATGACATGATGCGACCGCCCATCCGGCCCCTCGATCACCTGCTGCACCAGCTTGTCCATACCGCTCTCCCGCTTTTGCTTCATGACCATCATGGTCAGATCCATCACGCCCTTGCCACGCGACCTGTTTTGTAGGACAGGAATAACCTAATAGGTAATTTGAGAGACTGGCATGATAACCCGCATTCGCGATGTGCGCCGCGCGCAAGGGCTAACGCTGGAGGACGTAGCGCAGCGCTGCGATCCGCCGACGACCGCACAGACCATCAGCCGTCTGGAAGTCGGAACACGAACCGTATCGGTGAAGTGGCTTAATCGCATCGCGCGCGCGCTCGGCGTGCAGGCGAGCGATCTGGTCGATCTGCCGGAAAGCGGCTCCGTGCCTGTTGCCGCGCTGGTAGGACCGTCGGGGGCAAGCGCGCCAACCCGCACCCTCGCCTTCGCCGCGCCGACAGCGCCCGAAGGCGCCATCGGCATACGCATCACCGGATCGCTTGGCGACTATCGCGCCGGCGACCAGCTCTGGTGTGCGCCACTGACGCCGGATCGCTTTGGCGAGGCGCTCAATTGCGATGTGCTGGCGCCATGCCCGGGCGGCCGCTTCCTCTTCGGCCGGCTGATCCGGCAGGATGGTAATGACCTGCATCTGCTGCCGCCCGGCACGGGCTCTCCCCCGCAAATGACGCATGATCCGGCGTGGATCGCCATACCGCGCACGCTGGTCCGCGCAATGTGACGGACATTTCCGACGCCATCAGCCTTGCGGCACGGCCCGGGCCGCGCCATGTGCGCTTTCATGCAGCATTCCCACGCTTCCAGGCGCGATGAACGCCCCTTAAGCGAAACCGAGCGCGCGCTTGCACGTGGCATGTTCGGCGGCGCGCTGGATCTGGAAGCGGTCCGCATCCGTAACCGCAAATGGTGGCCGCTCCAGCCGCGCAACGTGACCATGGCGCCACGCGGCCACATCCACTTCCATCCCGGCGGGGATGGCTATTGCGCCTGTTTCGGTGAAACATCCCTCGCCGAGCAGGGACATCTTATTCATGAGCTGGTGCATGTCTGGCAACATCAGCAGGGCATCAACCTGCTGCTGCGCCGCCACCCCTTCTGCCGCTACAGCTACACCGTCAAACCGGGCTGGCCGCTCGCCCGCTACGGGATCGAGCAGCAGGCGGAAATCGTCCGCCATGTCTTCCTGATGCGGCGGGGCGTCACCATTCCCGGCGCGCCGCCGCTGGCGACGTTGGAAAGCATCCTGCCTTTCCGGCCCTGAACACGCCTCAGAAGCGGCGGGCGATCCCGATATAGACGGCGACATCCGGGCTCGCCCGGTTGAGCCCCAGATTGACGCCGGCATCCAGTTGCAGATCATCCCCCGGCTGCCACGCCAGCGATAGTCCGGCCAGCGCATCCGTGCTGCGCCCATCCGGATCATGATCGCGCAGCAGGGACAGTTCCAGACTTGCCGAGACAGTGGGGCCAAACCCAAAGCCAAGGCCAGCGACGCTTCCGAAAGCGAGATGCCGGCCGCGTCCGTCACTGTCCGCCGCGGCGGCGACCTGCGGGGTGAGCGCGAAGGAGAAGCCGCTTGGCAGATCCATGCTCATGGGGACGATCAGCCCCGCCGCCCAGTCCCCCGCGCCAAGTGGCCCGGTGCCGACGGGCAACGTGGCATAGGGCATGACCGCGATCGCGGTGCCCGATCCGTCCGGGTTGCGGAGGTTCCGGCGCAGGGCGAGCGTGATGTCGCCCACGCCACCGGCCTTCTCCACCGCGCCAGACAGACGATCCCGCACGCGCACATGGCCATAGGCCGTCCAGCCGATCTGCGCCTCCAGGGCATCGTCAAGGCCGAGCCGCACCAGCCAATCGCCAGCCGTCACGCTGTCCGTGCGCTGATCGGCGGTGCGATCATGCTCCCAGCCGGCGATCCCCAGCTCGACGCTGATCCGCCCCTTGTCCATCGTGCAGGCAGGGGTGCCGAGCCCGGGACGATCCGGGCAGAAATCGCGCCCGGCCTGCGCCATGGCGTTGCCGCCCATGGACAGGCCGAGCATCGGGAGCAGGGCATGGAGCATCGCGCGCCGCACCAGCACCATTTTCAACCGCCTCGTCATGGCCCCACCCTTCCACAAGGTGAAGACAGCGCCATGACTGCCATGCACGGCGACCGCGTGGTTCAGGCCGCGCCCTTGACGCCGGCGTTGATCCCCATCGACTGAAGATAGCGCTTCACGTTGCGGGCGGCCTGCCGCAGGCGCTGCTCATTCTCCACCATGGCGATGCGGACATAGCCCTCGCCATCCTCGCCATAGCCAACGCCCGGCGCAACCGCGACCTTGGCATGGGTGAGAAGCTGCTTGGAGAACTCCAGACTGCCCATGTCCTTGAGGGCCGGCGGCAGCGGCGCCCAGCAAAACATGGACGCAGGCGACGGCGGGATATCCCAGCCCGCGCGCGAGAAGCTCTCCACCAGCACATCGCGGCGCTTGTGATAAAGCTGGCGGTTCTTCTCCACGATATCCTGCGGACCATTGAGCGCCGCGCAGGCCGCTGCCTGGATCGGCGTGAAGGCGCCATAATCCAGATAGCTCTTCACCCGCGTCATCGCCGCGACCAGCCGCTTGTTACCGACCGCAAAGCCCATGCGCCAGCCAGCCATGGAATAGGTCTTGGACATGGACGTGAACTCGATCGCCACATCCTTGGCGCCCGGCACCTGCAGGATGGAAGGCGTCGGGTTCCCATCATAATAAAGCTCGGAATAAGCGAGATCCGAGATCACCCAGACCTGATTCTCCTTCGCCCAGGCGACAAGCCGCTCATAAAAAGCGAGGTCCACCGTCTCCGCTGTCGGGTTCGAGGGGTAATTGACCACAAGGATGCTGGGGCGCGGCACGGTGAAGTGCATCGCCCGCTCCAGCGCGCGGAAATAATCCTCATTCGGTGTCGTCGGCACCGAGCGGATCGTCGCCCCCGCGATGATGAAGCCGAAAGTGTGGATCGGGTAGCTCGGATTGGGCGCCAGAACCACGTCGCCCGGCGCCGTGATCGCGGTGGCGAGGCTGGAAAGCCCTTCCTTCGAGCCCATGGTGACGACCACTTCCGTCTCCGGGTCGAGATCGACCCCGAAACGCCGGGCATAATAATTGGCCTGCGCGCGGCGCAGACCGGGAATGCCCTTGGACTGGGAATAGCCATGCGCGCTCGGCTTCTGCGCGACCTCGCACAGCTTGTCGATAATGTGCTGGGGCGGCGGCAGATCGGGATTGCCCATGCCAAGATCTATGATGTCCTCGCCCGCCGCGCGCGCCCCTGCCCGCATCGCATTGACTTCGGCGATGACATAGGGCGGCAGCCGCTTCATGCGGTAAAATTCGTCGGACATCTTAAGTTTCATAACCTCCATTGCTCGCCGGCTCACAGGTCGGTATCCCATGACACTGGCCCGGGCGCATATATACCGGGCACAAGCCCGGTGCCAGCAAAAGCACGGGCATGTGGGAGGATATTATGGCCACCAAGGTTCCACCTTCATCTTCATCCCCGCTTCTCGACCCCATGCCCCTGCTCGAGCAGATGCAGCAGTGGACGCGGGTCATGGGGCAGGCCCAGCAGATGATGCTCGAAAAGAGCACCGATCTCTTGAAGAACGCCAATCAGGCGCGCCTCCCGCTGCTCGCGGTCAATCTGGAGCGCATCGCCGAGATCCAGGCGGATGCGGCGCGGGACGGCATTGGCATCTGGCAGCGGTTTCTCGCGCAGGCGGCCACGACGGAGGTGGGAGGCCAAGCGCCGGCCGAAGTGCCTGCCGCCACGCTGAAGGCGGATCGCCGTTTCTCCGATCCGCGCTGGCATGAAAACCCCGTATTCGATCTGATCCGCCAGAGCTATTTGCTGAGCTCCGAAACGATGATGCGCATGGCCGACAGCGTCGACGGGCTCGACCAGCATGAGAAGGACAAGCTGCGTTTCGCGACCCGCAACATCATCGACGCGGCCAGCCCCACCAATTTCGCCTTCACCAATCCGGCGGTGATCCAGCGCACCATCGAGACCAATGGTGAGAATTTACTGGCGGGCCTGCGCCACATGCTGAGCGATATGGAGCGCGGCCAGCTCACCCATACCGATGGATCGAAGTTCGAACTGGGGGTCAATATCGCGGCTACCCCGGGCAAGGTGATCCACGAAACGCCGCTCTACCAGCTCATCCAGTACAGCCCGACGACGGAGAATGTCCTGACGACGCCGCTCGTCATCTTCCCGCCGTGGATCAACCGCTTCTACATTCTCGACCTCGCGCCGCAGAAGAGCTTCGTCAAATGGGCGGTGGATCAGGGCATCACGGTGTTCATGGTCTCATGGAAATCGGCCGATGCGTCCATGAGCGATGTCGGCTGGGACGATTATGTCCTGCGCGGGCAGATCGACGCGATCGATACCGTGCGCGATCTTCTCGACGTTCCCTCCGTCCATGCCATTGGCTATTGCGTCGCCGGAACAACGCTTGCCATGACCCTCGCCTATCTCGCCGCACGCGGCGAGGCGAGCAAGGTGGCGAGCGCGACCTTCTTTACCGCGCAGGTGGATTTCTCCGCGGCCGGCGACCTTGCGCTGTTCGTTGACGATGAGCAGCTTGCCCTGCAGGAATCCCTTGTCACCGACGGCTATCTCGACGGGCGCTATATGGCCGCGACGTTCAACCTGCTGCGCGGCAACGATCTCATCTGGTCCTATGTCGTGAACAACTATCTGCTCGGGCAGGACTATCCCCCATTCGACCTGCTCTACTGGAACGGCGACACGACCAATCTTCCGGCGAACTGGCACAGGGATTATCTCTGCCGGCTCTACCGCGATAATCTGCTGGTCAAGCCCGGCGCGATCTCGGTCGGGGGCGTGCCGATTGATCTGGGTGCCATTCAGACGCCGGCCTATATTCAGGCTGGCATCGACGATCACATCGCCCCTCCAACGAGCGTCTGGCGCGCCATGGAGCATCTGGCGGGCGAAAAGCGTTTCGTGCTTGCCGGCTCGGGACACATCGCCGGCGTCGTCAACCCGCCCTCAAGCGGGAAATATCAATACTGGATCAACGAAGCGCCGGTCGCCTCGCTCGACGCGTTTCGCGCCGACGCGGTCGAGACGAAGGGGAGCTGGTGGCCGGACTGGATTCGCTGGATCGAAGCGCGCGCGCCTGAGCGGATTCCTGCCAGAAAGGGACGCAAGCCCGGCAAGGGCAAGCGCAAGGCAATCGAGGACGCGCCGGGCCGATATGTAAGCGCGCGCTGAACCCTCAGCCCACGACCGGCCGATACCGCCCCGCACAGACCGACGGGGAAGGTATCGCGGCGTCATCGATGCGCCATAACATCCTGTTATTCCTCCGGGCGCGACGCAACCGGATCGCCTTTGTTGCACCGCATCATTTTTTTGGTTGCAAATTGCATTGCAATCGCTATGTTGCAGTGCAGCAAGAATGGAGATCGCAATGGCGAGGCCTGTAAACCCGAAGACAACCGCGCAGACGAAAGTCCCGGTTCAGGCTCGTGCCGTGGGAACCGCTCCCGTGGCAACGCCTGCGCCGCAACCAAAAGTCGAACCGCAACCCGTTGAGCAAGTGCCTGTCAGTCAGGCGATTGAAGCCGCGCCCGCCGCGACCCACGTCCAGGAAGGAACAGACAAGATGACCGACGCGATCGAAACCGCGAAGACCTACGCCGAGGAAGCCAAGACCCGTTTCCAGAGCGCTTTCACGCAGATCAACGACAAGGCGAAGACCGCCATGGAGAAGACCGGCAAGGCCGTGGAAGAGCTGGGCGACCTGACCAAGGGCAATCTTGAGGCGCTCGTCGAGTCCGGCCAGATCGCCGCCAAGGGCGTTGAGAGCCTGAGCCAGGACGCCGCCGAGTACGGCCGCAAGTCTTTCGAGAAGACCAGCGCGACGCTGAAGAGCTTCGCTGGCATCAAGTCGCCGGCTGAATTCTTCCAGCTGCAGAGCGAGCTCTTCACGTCCACGTTCGACGCCATGGCGTCCGAGACGGCCCGTTCGAGCGAAGCCGTGCTGAAGCTCGCTGGCGACGTTGCCAAGCCGATCAGCAACCGCGTTGCTGTCGTCTCGGAGAAGATCAAGTCGTTCGCGGCCTGATTTTTCGCAGATATCCACGAGTTCATGCGTGGGAAATTGGGCGGTCTGCTTCAGCAGGCCGCTCTTTTTTCATGTCCGGTTCCGGTGCATTTACCAATCACCGCCCAAGGCCCTCTTGCCTTAGCGGCGACGAATGCCATATTCCCCCCACATCATGAGCAAAATCGAGCGCATATTCATTGAACCCACCATGGCTGGCGGGAAGGATGAGGAAGGGCCGGGCGGCCCCGGCCTTGGCATTGCCACGCGCACCCGAACACGCGTCAAGAAGCCATCGCCCTACAAGGTGCTGATGCTCAATGACGATTATACGCCGATGGAATTCGTCGTCGATGTGCTCCAACGCTTCTTCCGCATGAACATGGAAGAGGCGACCCGCGTCATGCTGCATGTTCATCAGCGCGGTGTCGGCGTGTGCGGCGTTTTCAGCTACGAAGTGGCCGAAACCAAGGTCAATCAGGTGATGGACTTCGCGCGGCAGAACCAGCATCCGCTGCAATGCACGCTGGAGAATGCCTGATTATTCGGTGGATATGGCCATTGGCCGCCTGCCGCTGGTTTACACAATAGCGCACCCTATCGTCTTAGCCGCTTGACCATGCCTCTGCTGCGTTGCAGCATAGCGACGATGAACGACTCCAGACCCGCGATCACCCAGAACCCCGATGTCCGCTACCTCGGACGACTGCTTGGTAATGTGATCCGCGATTATGGTGGCGAACGACTTTACCGCCAGACCGAATATATCCGCTCCGCCTCGGTGGACCGTGCCCGTGGCGTGGCACCGGCCGACGGCGTCGATAGCGGCATCTCCGCGCTCACGCTCGACGACACGCTCGCCTTCGTGCGTGGCTTCATGCTGTTCTCCATGCTCGCCAACCTCGCCGAGGACCGGCAAGGCGTCGCGGCCGATCCCGGCGCGGACATGGCCAGCGCGGTCACCCGGCTGGAGCAGCACGGCATAGCCCGCGAGGCAATCCTTGATCTGCTGGAGCGCGCGCTCGTCGTCCCCGTGCTCACCGCCCACCCGACCGAGGTGCGGCGCAAGAGCATGATCGACCACCGCAATGTCATCGCCGACCTCATGCTCCAGCGTGACATGGGGCGGATAGAGACGGACCGGGGCGAACCTATTGATGATGCGATCTGCCGGCAGATCGCCCTTCTCTGGCAGACCCGCCCGCTCCGCCGCGAACGGCTGTATGTGCGCGACGAGATCGACAACGCGCTCTCTTATTTCCGCGATATCTTCATGCCGGTGCTGCCCTCGCTCTATGCCCGGTGGGACCGGGTGCTGGGCGCACGCGTGCCCGGCTTCCTGCGCCTTGGCACATGGATCGGCGGCGATCGGGACGGCAATCCGTTCGTGCGGGCCGATCAGCTACGCGAGGCGACCGGCCGCGCTGGCGGCACGGCGATCCTCTTCTATCTGGAAGTGCTGCACGAGCTGGGCTCACAGCTTTCCATCTCCAGCGAACTCGCCGTCGTGCCGGTCGGCGTGCGGGAGCTGGCATCGGCAAGTGGCGACGATGCCGCGAGCCGGCGCGATGAGCCCTATCGCCGCGCGATCAGCGGCATCTATGCGCGATTATGCGCCACCTATGAGGCGCTGATCGGCAGCCCGCCGCCCCGTCCCGCCCTGCTTCAGGGTGAGCCCTATGCCGATGCCGCCGCATTTCGCGCCGACCTCGCGACTTTGGGACGCGGCCTTTCCATGGATGGCGACGGCGCACTGGCAAGCGGCGGCGGCATTGCCCGCCTGATCCGCGCGGTCGACATTTTCGGCTTCCACCTCGCCGTGCTCGATATGCGGCAGAACAGCGATGTGCATGAGCGCGTCGTGACCGAATTGTTGCGCGTTGCCGGCGTCGAGGCCGATTATGCCGCGCTGGACGAGGACGCGCGGGTTGCGCTGCTGCGCCACGAACTCGCCAGCGACCGACCCCTCGGCTCACGCTACAGCAACTATGGCGAAGAGACCGCCAAGGAACTGGCAATCATGGAAGCCGCCGCCGAAGCGCACATCCGCTACGGCACGGAATGCATCACCCACTATATCATCTCCAAGGCCGAGAGCGTCTCGGACATGCTGGAAGTGCACATCCTCCTCAAGGAGGCCGGACTGTGGCGCGCCGCGAAGGACGGCGCACCGCCGCACGCGCCGATCATGGCCATTCCGCTCTTCGAAACCATCGCCGACCTTGAGAATGCCCCTGCCGTCATGTCCGCCTATTTCGCGTTGCCGGAAATCGGCGCGCTGGTCCGGGCGCGTGGCCATCAGGAAGTGATGATCGGCTATTCCGACTCGAACAAGGATGGCGGCTACCTCACCTCCACATGGGGCCTGCAGCGTGCGAGCAAGGCGCTGGCGCCGGTGTTCGCCGAGGCGGGCGTCGCTATGCAGCTCTTCCACGGCCGTGGCGGTGCGGTCGGGCGTGGGGGGGGCTCGTCCTTTCAGGCCATTCAGGCGCAGCCGGCCGGCACGGTGCAGGGGCGCATCCGCATCACCGAACAGGGCGAGGTCATCGCCGCCAAATATGGCACAGCGGAAAGCGCGCGGCTCAATCTGGAAGCGATGACGAGCGCGGCGCTGCTCGCCAGTCTTGAGCCGGGCCGGCTGTCCGCCACGGACAACAGCCGCTTTACCGACGCGATGACGCGCATTTCCCAGGAGGCCTTCCACGCCTATCGCGATCTCGTTTACGGCACGGATGGCTTCCGCGAGTTCTTCCGCCAGCTGACGCCGATCCAGGAGATTTCCGGCCTCAAGATCGGCTCGCGGCCATCCAGCCGCACGCAGAGCACCCGCATCGAGGATCTGCGCGCTATCCCCTGGGTGTTCAGCTGGGCGCAGGCGCGGGTGATGCTGCCGGGCTGGTATGGCGTCGGGCAGGCCCTCGCGCGTTTCGAGGATGTCGGGCTGCTGCGCGAAATGGCGGAGAACTGGTCTTTCCTGCGCTCGGCCCTCGCGAATATGGAGATGGTGCTCGCCAAGTCCGATCTTGGCATTGCCGCGCATTATCTGCCGCTGGTCGAGGACCAGACGGCCGGGCGCGCCATCTTCGGCCGCATCCGCGAGGGCTGGGAACAAGCCCATGACACGCTGCTCACCGTCACCGGACAATCACGGTTGCTGGACAAGAACCCCGCGCTCGACGAGTCGATCCGCCTGCGCCTCCCCTATATCGAGCCGCTCAACCTGCTTCAGGTGGAACTGCTCAAGCGCCATCGCGGCGGCGAGGACGACCCGCGCATCCGCGAGGGCATCGAACTCTCGATCAACGCCATCGCCACAGCGCTGCGTAACTCGGGCTAGGGTGCGCGAGCAAAGGGGCGAAGAACCGGGGTACGGCTGTGAAAGCAACGGCAGGTCTTGAGCGGGCGGCTCAAGACAACGGAGTCAGGGCTGAGCAATGGGCGTGTCAGCCGTTGGGCGCGGTATCCAGATCGTGCACGACAATCCGCTGCTTGCGCGTTCCCCATCCGGAAGTCGAACCTGCTTGAAACAGCCACCGAGCGGAAACTCACGCGTGAGCCAGCGCCCCTCCTCGGCCGTGTCCTGTTCATAGGACCTGATTTTTGCGCGTTCCAGAAATGCCCAGAGACGGCCGGCTGCATCACCAGCGCAAATATATTTGTGGCTGTCGTCTGTGTCCGTCACCTGCCCGGTCGCCACCGCATCTGCCAAGCACTCGGCCATCAGGCCGGGCACCTGTTCAGGGAACGCCGCCGCGTTATGGGCCGCAAGGGCCAGCGTAACGGTTAACATCAGCATGGATGTTCACCTCATGCTGCTTCCCACCCGTTTCGGCAAGCATCAACGTCCATAAATCATCGCCTCCGCAGAGCCCGTATTGAGCAAAGGGAAACGCAAAAAGGATTTCGTGAATGGCAATGACATTTGTTCACGCCAGCCCGGACTGCCACGCCACTGGCCGGCAGTCAGCCAGCATTCATCCGCGCGCGCGGATGAGGGCAGGCATGGTTTTCCGTATCGCTCCGCTCGCCCGCCGCATCACGACGCCGCTGCTGCTGGCCGTGCCGGCGCTGCTATGGGCGGCCGGCTCCGCACATGCGGCCCAGCCATCCTATGCGCTGAGCGATGATGAGGCGGCCGGGCGCGTGCGCTTGAATGTCACCGTCTATGGCGATGACCCCTGCCCGACCGGCAACGACGACACCATCATCGTATGCGGACGCAAACCGGAAGCGGAGCGCTACCGCATTCCCAAGGAAGTGCGGAAGAAGGAAGCGGAGGAAAACAGCGCGCCTGCCGAGCAGGGCTGGGGCAGCCGCGCCATGGCGGCCGATCAGGCCGGCCGGACGATGATGCCCAATAGCTGCTCACCCGTGGGCACCAATGGCTTTACCGGATGCGCCCAGCAGATGTTCCAGCAATGGTATGCGGATCGCCGCGCCGCCGGCAAGCTGCGCGTCATCGGCCAGGATTAACGCGGCACAGAGCAAAGTGTGCGCCTCGATATCATCAGATCAGGCCTAGTCTGGCGAGATCGCTCGCCAGCGCGGCCGGCAACGCCTCGTCCTGTGCCATGCCTTCCACAAGATCGGGAGGGGCATCCTTCTCATCCAGATAGCGCCAGCCCTGATGCGCCCGGCGCGGGCGCGGCGCCACCGCGACAAGCTCCGGCGCGAGGCGTATCGTATGCCGGCCGTCCGCCGCCTCCCTTTGCGCGAAGCCGAGAATGGGGCTGCGGCCCACGATCATATGCTGATAGATCCAGTAGAGCGACCCGCCGGCCAGCTCCGCGACCCGCGTGGGCAGATAGCGCGTGGTCAGCCGCGCCTCACCCTCGCCCTGCTGCGCCTCCAGCCAGCCACGTAGCGCGTCCACGCTTTCCGACCCAAACGCGATCTTGGTGAGGTGGAGGGGCAAGGGCAGCGCTGCTCAGCCGGCAAGGCCGGCGGCTGTCGCGAGGCCGAGAAAGGCGAAGAACCCCATGGAATCGGTAATCATCGTCACGAAGATGGACGACGCAACGGCCGGATCGATATTGAACCGGTCGAACACCAGTGGCACCGTCGCCCCCGCGAACCCGGCCGTGACGATATTGGTCATCATCGCGGTCGCAATTACGGCGCCAAGCATGGGGTTGCGGAAGACCAGTCCCACACCAATGCCCAGCACCACGGCCACCGTGCCACCGTTGAGCAGCGCGACGCGCAGCTCGCGCAGGATCGTGCGGCGCGTGTTGGACCCGGTGATCTGGTTGGTGGCAAGCGCCCGCACCGTCACCGCCATGGTCTGGCTGCCGGCATTGCCGCCCACGCCCGCGACGATCGGCATGAGCGTGGCCAGCGCCACCATCTTCTCGATCGTCCCCTCAAAAATGCCGATGATCGTGCTGGCGAGCAGCGCGGTCATGAGATTGGAGAGCAGCCAGCGTACACGCGCCCGATAGCTCTCAAGCACCGGCTCGTTGATATCGCCCTCGCCGCCGGCGCCGGACAGACGGAGGATATCCTCACCGGCCTCTTCCTGAATGATGTGGACGACGTCATCGACGGTAATCATGCCGACCAGCCGCCCGGACTGATCGACCACCGCCGCGGAGATCAGCGCATATTTCTGGAAGCGCAGCGCCACTTCCTCCTGATCCATATCCACCGGGATCAGCGTCTGCTCGCGCTTCATCACATCCGAAACCGCGACGGAGCGCGGGCAGCGCAACACCCAGCTCAACTGGCAGGTGCCGATCGGCCGGTGCGCCGCATCGACCACGAAAATTTCCCAGAAGTCGGAGGTGAGACCCGTCGTATCGCGCAGATAATCGATGACCTGACCGATGCTCCAATGCTCCGGCACCGCGACCAGATCGCGCTGCATGAGGCGACCAGCCGATTCCTCGGGATAGGACAGCGCACTCTCGATCGCGGCGCGGTCTTCAGGCCCCAGCGCATCGAGCACGGCCTGCTGATCGTCCGCATCGAGATCCTCGATGATGGCAACGGCGTCATCGGTATCCAGTTCGGACGCCAGCTCGGCGAGCTGTGCCGGCTCCAGCGCCTCGACCACCGTGTCGCGCACATAGTCGTTCAGCTCGGAGAGCACCTCCGCACCGACCAGATCGCCAAGCGCGGCCGCGACATTCGCCCGCTCCTCCTCCGGCGTCAGTTCCAGAAGGTCGGCAATGTCGGCGGGGTGTAGGGGCGCAACGAGCGCATGCGCCGTCTCATGATCGCCCGACTCGACCGCATCGAGCACGGCGCGCACAAAGGCTGGCTTCAGCCGATCGTCCTCATCAAGGCTGGCACCCGCGGCGGCATCGGCCATCGCGGCCGCGGTCAGCAGCTCGGTATCGTGATCGTCATACGGGGGGTGGGTTTCGCGCTCAGCCATCGCTGGTCCCCAATTCCATCGTCGAGCGCCCGTGCCATGGCCGCCCCTTACGCGCAGGCACGGGGGAAAGGCAAGGGGGCGGCAAGCAAAGCAGGCCGGCCGTCATTGACGGCGCCGTCCGGCGCGCCTACCTCGCCTCCTTCTCCCCCCTCTTACCCCCAAACAGATGGAAAGGCACGCATCATGGCCGACGAAACCCTGACCCTCTCCCTTGATAATGGCGGCGATGTCGTCATCCGCCTGCGCCCAGACCTCGCGCCCGGCCATGTCGAGCGCATTGCCGGCCTTGCCCGTGATGGCTTTTATGACGGCGTTGTGTTCCACCGCGTCATCCCCGGCTTCATGGCGCAGGGCGGCGACCCGACCGGCACCGGCATGGGCGGCTCCGATCTCCCCGACCTCAAGGCCGAGTTCAACGCCGAGCCGCATGTGCGCGGCGTCTGCTCCATGGCACGGTCCAGCAACCCCAATAGCGGCAACAGCCAGTTCTTCATCTGCTTCGACGACGCCACCTTTCTGGACCGGCAATATACCGTCTGGGGCGAGGTGATCGAAGGCATGGAGCATGTCGACGCGCTGCCGGAGGGCGAGCCGCCGGCAACGCCCGGCAAGATCGTCAAGGCCTCGGTGAAATAAGGCATCCTGCCTTAAAATCATCGCAGCAATAACATGAAGATGAATGGCAGATTTCTACAAGATGAACGAAGCTGTTTTATAGTCATCTGCCATTCATAAACCGTTGCAAGAAAACATCATTTCTTGTCGATATGACGGATTTATAATCCGTTCAGGAACCGTTTTGTCAGCATAGGCTTTCTTGTCCTTGCACGGCGCATCGAATGCGTCGGCCACGGCGTCCAAAGCCGTCAGAAGTCTAACTACAAAAGGTTCATCATCATGAAGAAGTTCGTTCTCGCCGCGACCGCGGCTCTCCTTGTCGTGCCTGCCGCCGCTCATGCTCAAAGCGATGCCGGCCCACGCACGATCGAGCCCTATGTGGGCGTGATGGGCGGCTTCCACGATTTCGACAATGAGCGTTACAATGGCGCGCCGCCGGCCGGCTATCGCGGCTATCTGGTGGAAGGCGTCGCCGGCGTGAACGCCAATGTCGGCCCGGTGGTCATCGGCGCGGAAGGATCGGTCGCCAAGGGTATCTCGAAGGATATCGACTGGGAATATGGCGCGGCCGGCCGGCTGGGCCTGCGCGCGGGCAAGGACAGCATGTTCTTCGTCAAGGCCGGCTACCAGTGGACCAATTTCGACGCGCTTGGCCCTGACAGCCGCGACTATCACGGCACGCTCTACGGCATGGGCGTGGAAGTCTCGGCGGCCGACATGGGCATGAATGCCAGCCGCTCCAACCTGCGCCTGCGCGCTCAGGTCGACACGCGCGGCGACTTCCACTCGGTCCGCCCGATGATGGGCCTGGTCGCCAAGTTCTGATCGGCGGATTGAGATCCAGCTTAAGGTCCGGTGGCGAACAGGCCCGCCGGGTCGCAGGGGCGGCGGGGGCAGCGATGCTCCCGCCGTTTCCACATGAGCGGTACGTCGCTTATTTTGGCGATGCTGCCTGAGAGACAGCCTCATCAGCGGCCTTCTCCGCCTCATCGGCAGCCTTTTCTGCTTCTGCGGCAGCCTTCGCCGCAGCCGCCTCCTCCGCTTTGGCACGGGCCTCGATCACTTCTGATTCGGCATCCAGATTGCCAAGGCGCTTTTCGCGCTCGTTGGCCACCGCATCCGCCCAGCTTGCCGAACCAAGCATGGCCTTGCGCTCCTCACGCGCATTACGGGAAATCTGCTCGAAGCAGCCGGTAAAGCCGCCACCGCCAACGGGCGTGCAGCTATCCGTGCCGGTCCGCCCGACATATTCGATGGAACGGGCGCGATTGGCCCAGCTTTGCACCTGCGGCGAATTGGGGTCGCCCCGCAATTCGGTGGGAATGCGGTATCTGTCCCGATCCGGCAGGCGGGCGCAGACGAGGATATCGTCACCCGTGCTCGGCGGGCAGGGATCGTCGCCATAGACGAACACCTGCGTCACCTTCTCGGGCGGCATGGGGTCGGCCGGGCCGCTCTGCGCCAGAACCGCGCCGGATGACGCGGCGAGCAGCAGCGCGACAAGGCTCTTGCCGATGGTCACCGGGCGGAGGGATGCGGAAAACATGGCAATCATATCCTTATGCTCGATGCGCGCTCAGATGCGCGTGGAGAGGGCAATAGCCGCACGGCAGCCCAGCCGCACAAGACCGGAAAACAACGGATAGGCAGGCGCCTGCTCCGCCCCTGCCCGCAGCGCCGCCTCGCGATGCTCGACTTCCTCGGCCTGAAACTCCGCGATCGCCGCGGATAGCTCCGGGTCGCTCTCACCCAGATCGTCGCGCTGACGCTGATAATGCGCATCGATTTCCGTCTCGATCGCCGCGGTGCAGGCCATCGCCGCCTTCGGTCCGGCCAGCGCACTCGCCGCGCCGAGGGCGAAACCCGCGACATGCCAGAGCGGATGAAGCAGCGTGGGGCGCACGCCCCGTGCCGCGATCATCGCATCAAAATGCGCGCGATGGCGCTCCTCCTGCGCGGCCATATGGCTGATCTCGCGCGCCATGGGATGACGATCGCCAAGGGCGGCAAGCTGCCCCGCATAAATGCGCGTCGCGCCAAATTCACCGGCCTGATCGACCCGAAGCATCGCCGCCCGATCCGCTTTCCCGGTCCAGCCGGGCCGGGGCGCCGGCGCCCCGGGCCTGTCCGTCAGCGCACTCATGCCCGGCGCCCTCCCCGCATGACCAGCCCGATGACAAGCGCCGCGCCGCCAAGCGAGAACAGCGCGTTGAACCCGGCCAGAGAAATGCCGGCCAGCGTCCATGGCGCCACATCACAACGCACCAGCGGTGCGTTCATGATGCTGTCCAGCGACACCGTCCCGTTCGTCGTCGCGCAACTGGTGAGCCCTTGCCACCAGCCATATTCCACGCCCGCGTGGAAAGCGCCGATGATGCCGCTGGTCGCGATGAACAGCCCGGCGAGCACCGTGAACACCGCTGACAGGCCGCGCCGCCGATACAGCGCTATCGCGGCGATCGCAGCGGCGATCGCGGCGACATGCGGCCAGCGCTGCCACATGCACATCTCACAAGGATGGAGGCCGCCAAGATATTGTGAGCCGATCGCCCCCCAGAGCAGCGCGTTGGGGAGCAGGAAGGCGATGAGACGCGCGAGCGAGAGCGAAGACATTCAGAATGATCCGGCTATGGTTGAACGCAGGCCTAATGCTTTCCGCCCGTGGCGGCCCCAGAGCCGGCACCGGCACCGGCGAGTTGAGCACCCGCGCCAAGCCGGCCAATGGTCTTGAGCGCATAATCAAGCTGGAAATCCTCGATTCCCTGCTTTTTCAGCTCCTCGGCGGTCGCCGTGAAGCGGGGATCGGGCTTGCTGTCCTTCTCCAGATCCTTGCTGTCCAGCTTTGCCTCGTTGATGAGGTGACGGCGCAGGTCGCTTTCACGATATTTCGGCCGCTTGGCATAATCAGGGTCGGACAACTGCGGCACCGCGATATCCGGCTCGATGCCGCCCTCCTGCACCGATTTGCCCGACGGCGTATAATAGCGCGCGGTCGTCAACCGCAGCGCGGTGTCGGCCGAGAGTGGCAACAGCGTCTGGACGCTACCCTTGCCGAAGGTGCGCTCGCCCATGACCACCGCGCGATGCTGATCCTGCAAGGCGCCCGCCACGATTTCCGACGCGGAGGCCGAGCCGGCATCGACCAGCACGATGATCGGCAGGCCCTTCGCGTCGTCACCGGGCCGCGCGAAATAACGCTGCGTATCGCCCCGTCCGCGCCCGCGCTGGGAGACGATCTCACCCTTTTCGAGGAACAGGTCGGAGACGGACACCGCTTCGTCCAGCAGCCCACCCGGATTGGACCGCAGATCGAGGATATAGCCGGTCGGCTTGTGACCCAGCGACTTGTCGATGCTGCGGATCGCCGAGCGCACGTCCGCGCCGGTATCGGCCGAGAAGCTCACGATGTTGATGATGCCAACATTGCCCTTCACTTCCCACTTCACCGGCTTGATGTCGATGATGGCGCGCGTGATGGTCAGATCGAGCGGTTCGTCACGGCCCTGCCGCGCGATGGTGATCTTGACCGTGGTGCCGGGTGCGCCGCGCATCTGGTCCACCGCTTCGTTGAGCGTGCCGCCGAAGATCAGCTTCCCGTCGATATGCGTGATGTAGTCGCCTGCCTTGACGCCCGCGCGCCAGGCCGGCGTATCTTCGGTGGGGGCGATGACCTTCACCACACCGTCTTCCTGCGTGACGGAAAGGCCGAGCCCCCCGTAATTGCCTTCCGTCTGGGTCCGCAGATTCTGGAAATCCCGCGCGTCGAGATAGGAGCTGTGCGGATCGAGACTGGAGAGCATCCCGTCGATCGCGCCCTTGATCAGCGTCGCGTCATCCACCTTCTCGACATAATCCGCGCGGACGCGCTGGAACACATCCATGAACAGATCGAGCTGCTTGTACGTTGCGCTCTCCGTCTCGGTGACGGCCGAGGTAGAGGCCGGCACAAGCGCGATCGCCCCTGCAAGAGCAAGGGTACGCAGAAGAGAGCGTGGGGCGGGACGATCCATCAGTAATCCTTCACGGGTGCCGGCAAAACCCGGCAAAGCTTCTCGCGGCGATATAGCGCTTCCCCTTCTCCGGCGCAAAGCCTTGCCAGCCGGTGAACAACGGCTCGTCTCAGCCCGAAATTCGTCGTCATTCCCGCATGCTGGTCAACCCGGCGACGCGGCGGAGCCCGCGAGCAGTCCGCCGTCGATATTCACCTCCGTCCCCGTGACATATCCGGCTTCATCGGATGCGAGCATCAGCGCAATCGCCGCGACTTCCTCAGGCATGCCGAAACGCTTCAGGGGCGTGTCGGCGACAAGCGCCGCCATTCTTGCCTCACGATCATCGCCATCGCCGAGCATGGGCTCCCACATCGGCGTCAATATGGCGGCGGGATGAATCGAATTGCACCGGATCGTCCAGCCTTGCTGCGCGCAGTAGAGGGCAACCGTCTTGCTATGATTGCGGATCGCCGCCTTCGACGAGGCATAGGCCGCCGCGCCGGCGATACCGACCAGACCGGACCGGGATGAGATATTGATGATGGAGCCGGCCCCCTTCGCCTTCATCGCCCCAATGGCATAGCGGCAGCCAAGGAACGTCCCGTCGAGATTGACCTCATGCACCGCCCGCCAGTCCGCCAGACTCGCATGCTCGGGGTCATGCGCCACCACCCCTCGCTCGAACCCGGTAATGCCCGCATTATTGACCACGACATCCGCCACGGGGACGATATCGGCCAGCCGACCCCAGTCCGCTTCTGACCGAACGTCGAGCTTTTCAAAACGACAGCCGATGTCTCCGGCGGTTGCCATGCCCTCCGCTTCATCGACATCCGTCACGATGACGATGGCGCCCTCGGCATGAAACCGGGTGGCGATGGCGCGGCCAATGCCCCGCGCGGCCCCTGTTATGACACAGATTTTGTGATTGAGTGATTGCACGACGACCTCACATGTCGATCAGGTTCAGAGAAGCGCCGCGATGTCCACTGGGCGCTCCTGCCGGCGCAGTTCAACCGTGATACGCGGATGACCCGGCCCCGCAGCGCCCAGCGGGTCGCCCTGACGGATCTGATCGCCCACAGTGGCACTGAGGCGCGCAAGGCCGGTGATGAGCGTCGTCCAGCCACCGCCATGGTCGAGGATCAGGATACGTCCATAGCCGCGAAACGGCCCGGCATAGGCCACCCGCCCATTGGCCGGCGCGACCACCGTCGCCTCCGGCCCGGCGGCGATGGTGAGACCGCGCGCGCGCACGCCGCTGCCGCTCAACTCCCCGAAGCCGGTGACGACATCGCCAACCAGCGGCAGACGATAAGCCGGCGCCTGATCCTTCCGGCTCGCTTCCTCGAACACCACCGGGAGCGGGGTCTCGCCGGGTGCCGCAGGGCGGAGCACGGGGCCAGGCAGCGCCTCAAGCGCGGCAAGCACGGTGGACGCGCCGCGCAGATCATCCATCAACTCGCCAATGTCCCGCGCGCGCTCACCCATGGCAAGCGAACGCTCCGCTTCCACGTCAGCACTCTGCCGCAGATCGCGCGAGGCGACGCGGCGCTGCTGCTCCAGCGCGGCAAGCTCAATGCGGCGACGGGCAAGCGCATCACGCGTGCCGGCAAGGCTGCCGGCCGCCGCTTCGGCAGACGCGCGCAGCTCCGCACTCCGCGCGACCTCCGCACGCAGCCCCTTGGTCCGCTCCATAACGGCGGGAAGCAGCCGGGTGAGCACGATGCGGCGGTGGACCGCGTCCGTCACCGATCCGGGCTGAACCAGCGCCATAACCGGAGCGCGACGCGCGATCTGCTGGAGCGCGGCGGTCAGACGCACGATCGGCCCCTGCCGCACGGCCAGCCGCTGGGCCTGCGCGCGCTGCATCCGCGCGATGATGGCGATGCGCGCCTGCCCGGCGGTCAGATCCGCCTCGGCCTGCTGGATACGCGCGGCGAGCGCGGCCGCGCGATCCCGCGCCTTGTCCGCCTCGGCGCTCGCCTGCGCGGCGCGCGCTTCATAAGTCTCGCTGCGGCGGCGCGCGTCCTCGCCCTGCGCCTTGGCGCGCGCGAGCGCCTGCTGCTCCTCACGCAGGCTTGTGCCGTAGGACTGGGCAAGCAGCATCGCCGGCACGCCCACCGCAAAGGCAAGCACGAGAGGGGCAATGATGAGCATCCGGCCGTAGGTCACGCCCTTATCCTTCACGATGATAGGGGTGATTGGCAAGAATGCTTGTCGCGCGCCAGAGCTGCTCGGCAAGCATGGCCCGCGCCATCATGTGCGGCCAGGTCATCGTGCCGAACGCAAGGCGATGCGTGGCGGCGGCGCGCTCACTATCGGAGAAGCCATCCGCCGCGCCGATCAAAAACCGGCATTCGCGCATCCCCGCATCGCGCCACTGCTCCAGCCGCCGGGCAAAGGCCAGCGAGGTAAAGGTCTCCCCCCCCTCGTCCAGCATGATGGTCACGGCGGGCGCGATCACAGGGGCCGCGGTCTTGCCGCTCCCGCCCCCGGCATGTTCGGGCAGCTCGGTGATTTTCGTCTGCCAGGTCACGCGCTTCAGATAGCGCTCGACCAGCTCCGCCTCGGGCGAGCGGCCGATGCGCCCGCGCGCGACGATGTGCAGCAGCACCGCTTCCCCCCTCCGCTTCTCGTCAGATCAGGCAGAGACCGGGATCATGCCTCGCCAGCGGCGATCGGCACGTCCGCAAAGCCCCACATCCGCTCCAGATTATAGAAGCTGCGTACTTCCGGGCGGAAGATGTGCACGATGACATCACCCGCATCGATCAGCACCCAGTCGGCGACGGGAAGCCCTTCGATCCGCGAGAGGAGGCCGAACTGCTGCTTGAGTCGTTCAGCGAGCTTGGTGGCCATGGCCGCGACCTGCCGGGACGACCGGCCGGTGGCGATGACCATATGGTCGGCAATGCTGCTCTTGCCCTCCAGCGCGATGGAGACAATCTCCTGCGCCTGATCGTCATCGAGACTGGCGAGAACCGCCTTGAGCAGCACGTTGGGGGACACGGGCTGGCTGGCGGGCGCGGCCCGCGAACCCGCGCCCGCATCAATCGCGGCGCGTCGGCTGGGCTGGATGTCCATATGAGACAAAGTTACTCCTGTACGAAAATGCTGCGCCGCGTGACACCGTCGCGCGGACGCGAACGGGCATAGACGCGGTGCCATTGGGGCGAGGCCTGCCGAAGGGCAGTCGCGGATCGCGGATCGGGGCGAAAGCGCAAAAGCACGAGCGCCGGCAATCTCCACTTCGTCCATCGCGCGGAATAGCGGGCGGCCCGGACGAAAGGCCGCAGCCAGCTCATGGCAGGTGCGCCCTGAGCAGCGACATCATATCCCGGTCTCGCGATCACGGCAATGGGCATGGTGTTCGCTATAACGCGCCAGTCTTTCCATTTATGGAACTGGGCAAGATTATCCGCGCCCATCAGCCAGATGAACTCGATATGCGGGTAGCGCCGCCGCAGGGCGCGCAGCGTATCCACAGTGTAGCGCGTACCCAGTTCGCGCTCGATCGCGGTCACGCGGATCGGCGCGCCCCGCGCCACCTTGCGCGCGCTCATCACCCGCGCGGCGAGCGGCGCCATGCCCGCGCGCGGCTTGAGCGGATTGCCGGGCGAGACCAGCCACCACAACTCGTCAAGCCCGAGCGCGCGCGCGGCAAAGAGCGAGATGGCGCGATGGCCGCCATGCGCCGGGTTGAACGACCCGCCAAGCAGGCCGACACGACGCACGGTGCCGAAGGGACGCATCGCCGCTCAGCCCCGCGCGTCACCATCCACCTCGATCTCCGAGGTCATGGCACGCATGGCAGCATCATGATCCGGGTGAAGCGGTGCGAAGCGAAGGATGAGGAAGCCGGTGACAGCTGAGAGCAGCGAGCCTGCGAGGATGCCCAGCTTCGCCTGTTCGGCAAGCTGCGGCGTGCCCGGGAAGGCAAGGCCGGCGATGAAGAGACTCATGGTGAAGCCGATGCCACAGAGCAGCGCCAGCCCGTAAACCTGGGGCCATGTCGCGCCGCGCGGGGGCGATGCGATGCCCAGCGCCACGCACAGCCGGATCGCACCGAAAATGCCGATCTGCTTGCCAAGGAAGAGACCGAGCGCGATGGCGAGCGGCAGCGGCGCCATCAGGCTCGCGCCCTCGCCGCCGCCCAGCACGACGCCGGCATTGGCAAAGCCGAAGAGCGGCACGATAAGCCAGGCGCTCCATGGATGCAGCGCCCCCTCCAGCCGGTGCAGCGGGCTGTCCGGCGCATCCGGCGTGCCGGGCGTGACGCGGATCGGAATGGCGAAAGCCGCCAGCACGCCGGCAATGGTCGCGTGAACGCCCGAGAGCAGCACGCAGTACCAGAGCAGCAGAGCCGCGATGAGAAAGGGCGTGAGTGCCCGTACCCCGAGCCGGTTCATGACCAGCATGGCGGCAAGGACCAGCGCGGCGGCGATGAGCGCGGTGGCATTCAGCCCGGCCGTATAGGCAAGGGCGATGATGGCCACCGCCCCCATGTCATCGACGATCGCGATGGTCGTCAGCAGCAGCTTGAGCGAGAGCGGCGCGCGCTTGCCGAGCAGCGCCAGCACGCCCAGCGCAAAGGCAATATCCGTCGCGGCCGGAATCGCCCAGCCAGCGGCGAGACCCGGCGTCCCCCGCGTGACGGCGAGGAAGACCATAGCCGGCACCACCATGCCCGCGACCGCCGCGAGAATGGGCAGCACCCGCCGATCCCAACCGGCAAGCCGTCCATCCAGCCACTCACGCTTGATCTCCAGCCCGACGACGAAGAAGAAGACCGCCATCAACCCGTCATTGATCCACAGATGCGGCGTCATCTCCCCCAGTTTCGCGGACAGCGTGTGGCCGAGCGGCTGATGCAACACCGCATGATAGAGGTGCGCTGTGTGAGGCGCGGCGTTCACGATCAGGATGGCGAACGCCGACATCGCGATGAGCAGCAGGCCGCTCCCCGCGTCCCCGGAGAGTAAACGTTGCACCATCGAAGGGGCTGCGGGCGACGCGGCGTCAAAATGATCAGCAGATTGCATGACACCGTGCTAGGGAAGCCTCCCGGCGAGGTCAAACCTGCCAGGCTCTCAACTTAGACCTAAATCCGCTTGCCCGAATCGCTCCATTGTGGCGCAATCTCGCCCTGGGTGCCCGAAACGAGGCGCCGGGGGATATCCATGCTGGAGATACTGGCGTTCGTCCGCGACGAATTGCTGCTCTTTGCGGCAATCGGGCTTCTGATCGGCGGTATCGACGATCTGCTCGTCGACCTCGTCTACACGGTCCGCCGGTTGTGGCGCTGGCTCACCATCTACACGCGCTACCCCCGCATGACCGCACAGGATCTGCCGCCGCCCGGCAGCGTCGGCCCGGTCGCGGTCTTCATTCCCGCCTGGGACGAGTCGGCGGTGATTGGCCAGATGGTCAGCAATTGCATGGCCGCATGGCGCACCGAGGACGTGCACCTCTTCATCGGCGCCTACCCCAATGACCGCGCGACAATCGCGGCGGTGGCCGGGGCCATCGGCACGCGGTGGAGCGATCATGTCACGCTGGTCCTCAACGCGCGGGACGACCCGACTACGAAGGCGGATGCGCTCAACTGCTGCTGGCGCGCCATGCTGCGCTGGGAACGGGAGGAAGGGCGGCAGATGCGCGCCATCATCCTCCATGATGCCGAAGATCTCGTCCACCGTGACGCCATTCGCCTGATCGGCTGGCTCTCGCAGCGGTTCGCGCTCGTTCAGTTGCCGGTGCTGCCGCTCGTCGCGTCCGGCTCCCGCTGGATATCGGGCCATTATATGGACGAGTTCGCCGAAGCCCATGCCAAGTCTCTGCTGGTGCGCGAGGCGCTGGGTGCGTCCATGCCGTCGGCCGGGGTCGGCTGCGGCTTTTCGCGCGCGGCCATCGCCCGGATCGCCGCCGAACGGGCGGACAATCCTTTCGACCCCGCCAGCCTGACCGAGGATTATGAGCTGGGCCTGCGGATCGCCGACGCGGGCGGGCGCGGTATCCTCGTGCGGATGCGCGACGCGCGCGGCGCCCTCATCGCCACCCATGAATACTTCCCCGACACACTCGCCACCGCCGTTCGCCAGAAGGCGCGCTGGACCGTGGGCATCGCTCTTGCCGGCTGGGACCGGATGGGGTGGAGCGGCGGGCTCGGCGAAATGTGGATGCGCCTGCGCGACAGGCGGGCGACGCTCGCCGCGCTGGTCCTCCTCGCGGCCTATGCCGGCCTTGTCGCAGGCGGCATCGTCTGGCTATGGGAGGGCATAGCCCTCGCGCCGGATCACCCGCTTCCCGAGCCGCTGGCCAGCCTGCTGGCGCTCAATGCGGTATTGCTCATCTGGCGCCTGACGGTCCGCGCCGCCTTCGTATGGGATGCCTATGGCCCCATCGAGGCGCTGCGCTCCGTACCGCGCACCTTCATCGCCAACATCATTCAGATGATGGCCGCCCGGCGCGCGCTTGCCATCTACATCCGCCACCTGCGCGGCGAGAAGCTGGTGTGGGACAAGACCGCGCATCGCTTCCCCGATCAGCACGCGAAGGCGACATGACGGGCGGGCGACCGCTCCGCTTCCTGCGCCGCGTCCTTGGCGGCTGGATCGCCCTGCGCCTCATCATCTTTGGCCTGCCGCTCCTGTGGTGGGAGAGTGGCCGCGCACCAGCGGCCTATGCCGTGATCGAGGATGTCTTCCCCATCCGCGAGGTAATCGAACCGCCTCTCTCCTTTGCGCGCCTTGCGGGGCAACGCATTACGGCGGCATGGCCGGATTTGACGGCGAGCATTATCGGGGCAGCGCCGCTCACGCGCCATGGCGAAGCACCCTATGGTCACACGCCTGACGCATCGGGAGGATGGGGCGGCGCGGACGCCATGCTCGCCGCCAGCCTCGGCTTCGTTCATGATGATCGCCCCGCCGCCATGCTCGATTTCGCCGGCTTCGCGCCGGGGCGCGCCTCTCGTACACCCACGGAGGTCACGGCGGCCCAGCCATTTTCCGCACCGGCCGTCGATCAGCGCTGGCGTGGCACGGTCTGGGCCTTCTGGCGTGGTGAAAGCGGCGGCGCGTCCGCCATGAGCGGCAGCCAGCTCGGCGGCTCGCAGGCCGGCGTCCGGATCGACCATGCGATCGGCCGCATCGCAGGCGGCGCGACCAGCGCCTATGCCCGCGCGAGCGCGGCCATGGCGCCGCCTTATGCCGCCGAGGCCGCACTCGGCCTCGCCTGGAGGCCCGCGCGCACGCTGCCGGTAACCCTCGCGGTCGAACGGCGGCAGCGGGTCAGCGCCGGCGGACGAAGCGCCTTTGCCGCCTATGCGGCTGGCGGCATCGACCCGACCGATATCGGCGCCGGACTGACGCTGGAAGGCTATGGTCAGGCCGGCATCGTCGGCTTCGCTGATCCCGATGCCTTTGTGGACGGGAAGCTCAGCGTCACCCGACGCCTGACGGAGCGCGGCGCACGGCGCGACATCGCCATTGGCGCGAGCCTCTCCGGCGGCGCGCAGCCGGGCGCGTCACGGCTCGACATCGGCCCGGAAGTGCAACTGCGCCTGCCGCTGGGCAAGGAGCGCGCGCGCCTCTCGGCCGAATGGCGTGAGCGCATCGCCGGCGATGCCCTGCCCGCTTCCGGCCCCACGGTCACGCTGATCGGCGAATTCTGATCCGTCAGACCCAGATCGGCCTTTTTGCCGCCATGGATTACGCCTAGAGCCGGTGTCACATTGCTTGACGTGGGAAACCGGTTCCCACTTTTCCGCGCGATGCTCTAGGGCCTGATCCGTCATGGACATCTATCTGCCGATCGCCAACCTGCCTGTGAACGCGCTCGTCATCGTCGTGCTCGGCGGACTGGTGGGTCTGCTCTCCGGCATGTTCGGCGTGGGCGGCGGCTTTTTGACGACGCCGCTCCTCATCTTCTACGGCATTCCACCCACCGTCGCCGCTGCCTCGGCCGCCACACAGGTCACCGGCGCCAGCGTTTCCGGCGTGTTCACGCATCTCCAGCGCAAAACCGTGGATCTGGAAATGGGCGGCGTGATGGTGGTGGGCGGCATTATCGGCGCGCTGCTTGGCGCGGGCATCTTCGCGCTGCTCCAGCGCCTTGGGCAGATCGATACCGTCATTGCCATACTGTACGTGGTCATGCTCGGCTCGATCGGCCTCATGATGGCGCGCGAGTCGATCCAGGTCCTGCTCGCCACCCGACGAGGCGAGGCGCCCCCGGCGCGCAAACGCCGCCATCACCCCCTTGTCGCGGCGCTCCCGCTGCGCTGGCGCTTCTATCGCTCCGGCCTCTATATCTCCCCGCTTGCGCCACTGCTGCTCGGGGTCATTTCCGGCATCGCCACCATGTTGATGGGTATTGGCGGCGGGTTCATCCTCGTGCCCGCGATGATCTATGTGCTGGGGATGACGACGCAGGTCGTCATCGGCACCTCGCTTTTCCAGATCCTCTTCGTCACCATGGCGACCACTCTGGTCCACAGCGTCACCACCCGCGCGGTGGACCTCGTCCTTGCCTTTCTGCTGCTCATCGGCTCGGTGGTCGGCGCGCAGATCGGCGGGCGCCTCTCCATGAAGCTGCCTCCGGAAAATCTGCGAATCGTCCTTGCCCTCATCGTTCTGATCGTCGCCATCCGCATGGCGCTGGGCCTTGGCTGGCAACCGGACGAAATTTATACGGTGACCGTGCGATGAGCCGCAGGCGCGCCGCCTTCGTCACGGCCCTGATGGCCCCGGCCCTGATCGGCGCCGCCGAACCGCAGCCAAATCTGGTGCCGGACGTATCTCAACGCCAGATCGATATCCGCTATTCCTTCACGGGCGCGGAACTGCTGCTCTTCGGCGCGATCCTTTATCCGCAGGGCCGTCTGCCGGACAAGCCGGCGGATATCGTCGTGGTGCTGAAAGGCCCGCCCCAATCCATCGTCATGCGCGAAAAGCAGAAGATCGCCGGGATCTGGGTGAATGCGGACAGCGCCGCCTTCCGTTCCGCCCCGAGCTTCTATGCCTATGCGTCCTCCCGACCGCTCGACAAGCTGGTCGACGCGCGCACCGCTGCGATTTACGAGCTGGGTCTCGACAATCTCCAGCTTTCGCCCGCCTCACTCAACGAAAGCACGGAGATCGCCCGTTTCTCCGCCGGCCTCAACGAACTGCGGCGGCGCACTGGCCTGTTCGTGGAAAAGCCGGGCACGGTGGAGATCAGCAACGGCGTGCTCTATCGCGCCCGCCTGCCATTATCCGCGCGCGCGGTCGTCGGCAACTACACGGCGGAAACCTTCCTCATTCAGGATGGCCGCGTGGTCGCGGCGGCGGTGCGGGACATTGCCGTGCGGAAATCCGGCTTCGAACGGGTGATGGGCGAATTCGCGGAGAATAACGGGCTTGCCTATGGCCTCGTCGCGATCACGCTGGCGCTTCTCATGGGCTGGCTCGCGGGGATGGTCGCCCGGCGGTTCTGAGGCGCTATTCGCTATTTGCCGGACGCGCAGCGCCGGATCGGCTGGGTCCGCCCCTGCTCCGATCCGTCGCGCAGCAACACCGTGCCTTCGCGGCACTTGTTTGCGTCAGGCTCACCCATAACGACGACGCCATGATAAGGGCCGGCACTCCAGCTCTGCGTATCGCCATTGCTCATCGCGGCTGAAATAGCGCTCGCAACCTGCGGAATCGCGGAGAAATTTCCTGATCTTAAAACCTGCTCGCCGGGTATATTGGCGGTGCCCGCCTCCGCGATGGGCGCGGCGACCGTCACGGCTGGCGCCGTGACCAGTGCCGGCTTCACATCTTCGATCACCGCCCGAAGCGCCGGCGCATCCCGCACGGCCTTTCTGGCCGGAATGACGAACGGCGCGGTTCCGCCTTCCGCGGTGGTGCGCGCCGGCATCTCCGCCGTCACATCCCGAATGGCCGTCGTCAGTTCGCCACGGCCAATGGTGGCGCCAGAGCGCATGCCCCAGAAAAGCCCGGTCGCGCCGGTAATGAGGACAAGCGCCGTGGCAATGCCCAGCAGCGTCATGAACCGTTCGCCAAAGCCACGCGACGCGGCAGCCTGCGGCGCCGGCAACTGATCCGGCGTGATGCGTGCATGAACGGGCCGCGACTCAGCCGCGACCGACTCGCGCTCGCTATCAAAGCCGATCTCCATCCGGCCGACGGCAAAGCGCCATCGGCTGCGCGAGGCGCTGTAGTGCCTCTGCGCGGACGATCTGGTCAAAATATCCTGCTGGCCCAGCGGCTGCAGGTCGCCGAAATGCTGCACCGGCAACCTCCTCCCCGCGCACTTTGAAGGTTAACGGGCGTGAAGGCAAGCCGGCCCCTAACCCATAGAGCGGGTTCTAGCTTCCGTTCGGCCCGGGTCCGCCACCGCTCTGACCCATGCCACCGGCACCCACCGCACCGATATTGCCGAAAATCTCGTCAAACAGGCTGCGCTTGCGGCCCAGCGTCGCGGTCTTGCCGCCTGCCGGGGAGATATTGGCCACCTGCTCCATGCCCATGCGCGATACCTGCGAGACATTGCCCGCTGCATCGAACTGGACCTGAAGGACAAGCTGGCTGGTCGGCTTGGGCGATCCGAAGGCAAGCTGCTTGGTATCACGCGAGACATAATACCAGCGCTCAGGCCCGAACTGCGAGACGAAGGTCGGGTGGCCCAGCGCACCTTCCACCGAGGCGCGATTGTCGACACCGGTCGCGATCGAATCGCTGATGAGCGGATTGGCGATGAACCCCTGATGGTTTCGCACCCTCGAACAGCCGCTGGTGACGACGAGGAGACACACCGCGCCCACGACCATCAGCGGTCGATTGCGGAAAGGGGGCATGGACGTCTCCTGAAAGATGATGGCCGTGACTGGCAGCGAGGCCATTGCATTGCTACGCGCGGCAATCAATATGCCATTGCTTCCGGACGGACAAGCGCATGCGTGCCTGCCGCCCGGTTTCCGCTCCTGAACGCCATAGGCCGAACCGCAGATGAACATCCTTTCCGCCCTTTTCTCCCGCAAGGATGATCGCGCGCCGCTCCGCCCGCTCTACGCCCGGCTGGTGGCGCTGGCGCGGATGCCGCATTGGTATGAGGACGGCGCCGTGCCGGACGCGATCGATGGCCGGTTCGACATGCTGGCGGCGACCGTCTCGCTCGCGCTGATACGCCTCGACGGGCTGGATGCCCGGACGGAGAGCGTGCAACTCACCGAAATCTTCATCGAGGATATGGACGGGCAGGCCCGGCAGATCGGCTTTGGCGATCTGGTGGTCGGCAAGCAGGTCGGGCGCATGATCAGCGCGCTTGGCGGACGGCTCACCGTCTATCGCGCCGCGCTGGCCGACGACGCCGCGCCCGGCGCGCTGGAGGACGCTCTGGTTCGCAATCTTTACCGGGGCGAGGCCCCCGCCCCCGCCGCGCTTGCCCATGTTGCCGCCGGCCTGCGCGCTGCCCATGGCCGCATCTCCGCACTGCCACTTGAGGCGCTGCTCTCGCCCGCCGCCGGGCAGCCGCTGTGAACGCCGCAGAACAGGCGCCGGAATTCTCACGCATCGTGCGCCTCAACGAGCTGGGCGACGGCCGACGCGAGCGACAGATCGTCGCCGATGGGAGCGAGCGCGCGGCGCTCGCTCGCCGATTCGGCCTGAGCGCGCTCGATCGACTGGACGCCAGCCTGACACTCGCGGTCGATCCGCTCGGTGTGCGGATGACGGGCCGCCTCCGGGCCGATCTTGCCCAGCCTTGCGTCGCTACTGGCGATCCGGTGCCGGCCGTGCTGGACCTGCCCTTCGCCCTGCTGTTCGTCCGCGCGGGAGACGCTGCCCAAAACCCGGCAACGGACCTGGACGAGATCGAACTCTCCGACGAGGATTGCGATGTGCTGCCGCTGGAGGGCGAGCGCATCGACATTGGCGAGGCTGTGGCGCAGAGTCTGGCGCTCGGGCTCGATCCCTATCCGCGCGCGCCGGATGCCGATAGCCGGCTCAAGGCCGCCGGCGTGCTCAGCGAAAGCGAGGCCGGCCCGTTCGCCGCCCTGGCCGCGCTGAAAGAGAAAAAAGACTGAAGTGTTCGCTTCAGGTGACTGAAATCATGCGTTAAGCCGCGCGGGCAATCGCGATCGCCGCGCCAAGATCCAGCCGCCCGTCATAGAGCGCGCGGCCCGTGATGACGCCCTCCACGCCATCCTGCGCGTGAAGACTGAGCAGACGGATATCGGCAATGCCCGCCACCCCGCCGCTGGCGATCACCGGGATCGCGGTCGCACGCGCCAGATCCACCGTCGCCTCGATATTGCAACCCTTGAGCAGCCCGTCACGCCCGACATCGGTGAACAACAGGCTGGCGACCCCGGCATCCTCGAACCGGCGGGCGAGATCGACCACCGGCATATCGCTCTTCTCTGCCCAGCCCTCGGTCGCGACGAACCCATCGCGCGCATCGACCGCGACGACGATGCCGCCCGGCCACTGCGCCGCCATATCCCGCACGAAACCGGGATTTTTGAGCGCCGCCGTGCCGATCACCACGCGCGAGACGCCAAGGCCGAACCAGCGCTCGACCGCCGCCGGCTCGCGAATACCCCCGCCAAGCTGCACATGGCCGGGAAAGCTGGCGACGATCGCCTCCACAGCAGCGGCGTTCACCGCTTCACCGGCAAAGGCGCCGTCCAGATCCACCACATGCAGGAAGCCCGAGCCTGCCTCCGCAAAGCGCATCGCCTGCGCGGCAGGATCATCGCCATAAACGGTCGCGCGGGCCATATCGCCCTCGGCAAGGCGCACGACCTGCCCGCCCTTGAGATCAATGGCGGGGAAGACAATGAAGGGGGGGGCAGCGTCGCTCATCGGGGCTCCGTCAGGGCTTCCAGTTCAGGAATCGGGCAAGGGTGGCAAGGCCATAAGCCTGGCTCTTCTCGGGGTGAAACTGTACGCCGACGATATTGTCCCGCCCGACGGCGGCGGTCAGCGGCGCGCCGTGCCGGGTCGTCGCCACGATATCCGCCTCACGCACGGCATCGAAATAATAGCTGTGCAGGAAATAGGCCTCGCCCGGCACGACGAGCGGATGCGCACGCGCGGGCAGCACATCGTTCCAGCCCATATGCGGGACCTTGATCGCGGGATCGGCCGGGGCGATGCGTCGCACCGTGCCCCCGATCCAGCCAAGGCCCCGATGCGTGCCGAACTCCTCACCGGCATCGGCCAGCAGTTGCATCCCCACACATATGCCAAGAAACGGCCGGCCCCGCGTAAGGACCGCCTCCTCCAGCGCCGCGACCATGCCGGGGATGGCGCGCAGCGGCTCGATGCAGGCGCGGAAGGCGCCGACACCGGGCAGGACGATCCGCTCGGCCCGCAGCACGGCCTCCGGCGCGGCGGTCACCTCCACCGCATCCGCGCCGGCCGCGCGCAAGGCATTGTGGACGGAGCGAAGATTGCCCGCGCCATAATCGATGAGCGCGACGGTCATGGCCGGTCAGCGACCCAATATGCCCTTGGTGGACGGGATCGCATCGCTCTTGCGCGGATCGATCTCCACGGCCTGACGCAGCGCGCGCGCGAGCGCCTTATAGCAGCTCTCGACGATATGATGGTTGTTCGCGCCGTACAGCGTCTCGATATGCAGCGTCAGCCCGGCGCTCTGCGAAAAACTGTGGAACCAGTGCTCGATCAGCTCGGTATCCCACTCGCCAAGGCGCGTGGTGGTGAGCGGCACTTTCCACACCAGATAGGGCCGGCCGGAAATATCGAGTGCCGCGCGGGTCAGCGTCTCGTCCATCGGCGCGTGCGCTTCACCATAACGAGCGATGCCGCGCTTGTCGCCGAGCGCCTTGGCCAGCGCCTCGCCAATGGCGATGCCGACATCCTCGGTGGTGTGATGCTGGTCGACATGCAGGTCGCCCACGGCCTTCACGTCCAGATCGATCAGCGAATGGCGGGAAAGCTGCTCAAGCATATGATCGAAAAAGCCAATGCCGGTCGACACCGAATAAAGGCCCGCGCCATCCAGATTGACGCGCACGTCAATCGCGGTTTCGCCCGTCTTTCTGCTGATTTCACCGATACGCATGAGGCCGCGCTATAACGGCGGAGGCGGCCAAGGCAATGCGGGAATCGCCCCCCACCGCGCTTATCGCGGCGTATTTCCATACAAATCCATGCACGACTGACCCGCTTCCGCGCTTGACCCGATCCGCGCCATCGCTACCAGTGTGGGCGTGGACGATACGCCAGACAGCCTGATTCCGTATGATGAGATCGTGCAGGAGGCCCTGCGCGCGGTCGTTGGCCGTGTGCTCGGCGAAGTGCAGACCACGGGCCGGCTGCCGGGCACGCATCATTTCTACATCACCTTCAAGACACAGGCGGCCGGCGTCTCGATCCCCAAGCAGCTCACCGAGCGCTTCCCGGACGAGATGACCGTCGTTCTCCAGCACAAATTCTGGGATCTGAAGGTCGGTTCGGATGGTTTCGAAGTCGGGCTGACCTTCAATCAGGTGCCCGCCCACCTCATCATCCCCTTCTCGGCGATCACCGCTTTTGTGGACCCGGCGGTCAATTTCGCGCTCCAGTTCCAGGTCGATGAAGATGGACCGGAACCGCATGACGAAGCGGAAAATGATGAGCCGCGCGCGGTGCAGAAAGAAGACGGCTCCAACGTCGTCACCGTGGATTTCGGCAAGAAGAAGTAAAGGGGAGCCGTGGCGGCGTGCGCGTCGCCTCCCTATATGGGCCTCCCGGAACAGCAACCGAGGAGCAGCCATGAGCGATACCCGGCAGGAAAGCGATTCGATCGGCACCATAGACGTGCCCGCCACGGCCTATTGGGGGGCGCAGACCCAGCGTTCCATCGAGAATTTCCCCTTTGGCGAGACGGAGCGCATGCCCCTCGCCCTTGTCCATGCGCTCGCCATCGTCAAACAGGCGGCGGCACGGGTCAATCGCCGCCATGGCCTCCCGGCCGAGAAGGCCGACGCGATCGAGGCCGCCGCGCAGGAAGTGGTGGCGGGCCAGCATGACGCGCAGTTTCCGCTGGTCATCTGGCAGACCGGCAGCGGCACCCAGTCCAACATGAACGTCAACGAGGTGATCGCAGGCCGCGCCAACGAGATGCTGGCCGGCACGCGCGGCGGCAAGACGCCGGTTCACCCCAATGACGACGTGAACCGCGGCCAGTCCTCTAACGACAGCTTCCCGACCGCGATGCACATCGCCGCCGCGCTCAGCGCGACACGCACGCTGATCCCCGCGCTGGAGCGGCTGGAGGCGGCCATGCTCGCCAAGGCGGAGGCATGGAGCGGGATCGTCAAAATCGGCCGCACGCATTTGCAGGATGCGACGCCGCTCACGCTCGGGCAGGAGGCCTCGGGCTGGTATGCCCAGCTCCGCCTCGCCCGCACGCGGATCGCCCCGCTCATCGAGCATGGCCTGACCAAACTCGCACAGGGCGGCACGGCGGTCGGCACCGGGCTCAACGCCCCGGATGGCTTCGCGGAGGATTTCGCGGCGGAAGTCGCGGCGATCACCGGCCTCCCCTTTGCCAGCGCGCCCAACAAGTTCGAGGCGCTGGCCAGCCATGACACGCTGGTCGATTTTTCCGGTAGGCTCAATACGCTGGCGGTCGCGCTCAGCAAGATCGCCAATGATATCCGCCTGCTCGGCTCCGGGCCGCGCGCGGGGCTCGGCGAGCTGATCCTGCCCGCCAATGAGCCGGGTAGCTCGATCATGCCCGGCAAGGTCAACCCGACCCAGTGCGAGATGCTGACGATGGTCGCCGCGCAGGTGATCGGCAATCACGCCGCGATCACCGTGGGCGGGCTCCAGGGCCATCTGGAACTCAACGTCTTCAAGCCGATGATCGGCGCGGCGGTGCTGCGCTCCATCCATCTGCTGAGCATCGGCATGGAGAGCTTCGCGGAACGCTGTGTCGAGGGGATGGAAGCCGACGAGGCGCGCATCACCGACCTTGTGGAAAAATCGCTGATGCTGGTCACCGCGCTTGCCCCCGCCATCGGCTATGACAATGCCGCGAAGATCGCCAAGCAGGCCCATGCCACCGGCGCCACCCTGCGCGAAACGGCGCTGGCGAGCGGACTGGTGGATGCGGAACTGTTCGATCGTCTGGTCCGCCCGGCGGATATGGTCGGCCCCTCAGGCGTTACAGCATCATGAAGTGGAAAAAGACCATCGCACGCCCGGACAAAAGCGACGGGGCAACACGCAACGCGCGGCCAGCCGCCAGACCCGGCATCGTCCGCAGTCTTGCGACGGCGGCTATTGCCGGGGGGGTCCGGTCCGCGGCGGGCCGGTCCGGCGTCGTGGGCGTAGCGGGCGGTTTCGTCTTTGAGCGTGTGCTGCGCCGCTCGCCGGTCGGCGCCCTGCTCATCGGCGCCGCGCTTGTCGGCCACGATCTCTACAAGCGTGGACGCAAGGCCCGCGAGGCGCGGCAGGCCCATAATGCGATGGAGGCGGGCATGGCGTCGCCGCCACCCGACCCGGTGTCCCCGCCGGATGGGGAGGCCGGCGCCGCGTCCGCCGTCAATTCGACAAATCCGTCGCCGCCCCGTTGACGCAGGCAACTCCGCGCGCCACTAGGGCAGGCCCTATGATGCCCCGCAATAGCTCCATGACGCGGCCCCGCCGCACGCTCCGCTCCGTCAGCCCGCAGGGGTGCCGGTGAAACGCCGCTCCAGCACGGAGGCCGATCCGCACGGGCTGAAACGGCGCGGGCTGCTCTTCGTCCTCTCCTCCCCTTCGGGCGCCGGGAAATCGACAATCGCGCGCAAGCTGCTGGAGGATGACCCCTCGCTCCAGATGTCCGTCTCCGCAACGACGCGGGCAGCGCGTCCGGGCGAGGTGGACGGCCGGGACTATCATTTCGTGGACCTGCCCACATTCAAGGACATGGTGGCGCAGAACGCGTTCCTCGAATGGGCGCATGTCTTCGACCATCGCTACGGGACGCCACGCGCGCCAGTGGACCAGATGCTGACCGAAGGGCGCGATGTGCTCTTCGACATTGACTGGCAGGGCGCGCAGCAGCTCCACCAGATCGCCGGCGGAGACGTGGTGCGCGTCTTCATCCTCCCTCCGTCGATGATCGAGCTGGAGCGCCGCCTGCGCGCCCGCGCGACGGACAGTGACGCGGTGATCGAGCGCCGCATGGCCAGAGCCCAGGGTGAGATCGCCCATTGGGACGGCTATGATTATGTGCTGGTGAATGACGATGTGGAAAGCTGCTTCGCCAAGGTTCGCACCATCCTCCAGGCCGAGCGTCTGAAACGCAGCCGGCAAACCGGGCTCATCGGCTTCATCCGCAAGCTCGGCAATCTGGAAATCTAGCGGGGCCTCGTCAGGCCCCGCCAATTGCCTGCCGCCAAATCTCGATAAGATCGACGGGAAACCAGGGCTCCTCGAGTCGCGCGAGCCCGTCTTGCGTCCACCAGCGGTGCGAGAGCATCACCGACCGCTCAAGATCGGTATGACCCGCCGTATCGATCACCGGCGCGGCGGCGCGAATATGATAATAATGCTCTTCCGAGTCGACCGGGATACCCGCCAGCGAGACGAACTGGACATGGCGCACGGCAATCTCCCGCCCCGGCTCGGCGTGGATGCCCGTCTCTTCAAGCAGTTCGCGCCGCGCCGCCTGCGCGAAGCTTTCACCCGGATCAAGCGCCCCGCCTGGCGTGCACCAGAATGGCGGCCGGTCAGCAGGCGTGAAGCGGAACATGAGCAGCCGGCCCGCCGGATCGGTGACGATAAGCCGTGCCGAGGGACGCTTTGCCCGTACCGGCGGAACGCCTCCACTCACTCGCCCGGCGCTCTCGCGCGAATCGCAAGGGCATGGACGCGGTCCACGAGCAGATCGGCCAGCGCGGCGTTGACGGCGCGCTGCCGCGCCACGCGCGAAAGACCCGCAAAAGCCGGCGCGGTCACGTCCACCGTAAAGTGGCTTTCTCCGCGCGCATCATGCCCGGCATGACCACGATGCATTTCACTGTCGTCAGTCACGACGAGCCGTTCAGGGGACAAGGCAGCCGCTAGCCGCGCCTCAATCTCCTGACCCACTGGTCCTAGGGATTGTTTCATCATTGCTTATATATATGGGAAGCCCGCTGCTGGCGACAGGGTTTCCACAGTCATGATCGGTAATGGACAGTAAGGGACGATATTTTGGCGCGGGGCGAGGCACAGGGGCAGCACGAGCAGGAGGCACGCAGGCACAGCCGTTTCCATGGCCGGGTCGAGGGCGCTGTCCATGCGTGCAGCGCGCCGGACTGCACCGATCCGGGTGAATTCCGCGCGCCGCCAGAAGACATCAAACGCGCCGCGGACGGCCCGCCGCAATGGCGCTGGTTCTGCCTGGAGCATATCCGCGCGTTCAATCAGCAGTATAATTTCTTCCGGGGCATGAACCCGGAAGAAATCGAAGCGGCCCAGCGCCCCTATGCCGGCTGGGAGCGGGAGACGCGCGCATTCTCCGCCAGCGCCGCCACCGGGACCCCGCCCCCGCGCTGGGCCGATTTTTCCGATCCGCTCGATGCGATCAGCGCCCGCTTCAAGGCCCGGATGGACGCAGAGCGCCCCCGCGCGGACGGCAAACCCCTCTCCGCCGAGGACCGCGCGGCGCTGGGGACGCTCGGCCTCACGCCGGATGCCGATCGCAAGAGCCTGCGGACCCGCTACACCGAGCTGCTCCGCCGTTATCACCCCGATCATAATGGCGGTGACCGCAGCCACGAAAACGCACTCCAGGCGGTCCTTGCCGCCTACGCCCATCTCCGCAAGGCGCCAGCCTTCGCCTGAATTCCGCAAGAGGAAACAGAATGCCCCGTCCTATTCGCGTGGTGAACATTGCAGAGCTCAATTCCGATTGGCGCTGGATAGCCGAGACGGCGCCGGGCGCCGAGGGAGAGTGGCTCTACATAAACTCCCAACGCCGCCCCGGCCTCGAAACGCGGCTCAAATTCCCCAATCTCGGCCGGGTCCGCGGAAGCATCGCCCTTCGCCGCGCGGTAAAACAGGGCCATAGTGATCTTGTCGTCAGCCACGGCCCGCTCAACTGCTATTACGGCATCGAGGCGCTGAACCGCCGCAACGACCCGCCGCACCTCGCCATGTCCTTCAATTTCACGGATATCCCCGTCGGTATGCGGCGCAAATTGATGCGAAAGGCCTATCAGTCCGTCGATCGGTTCACGGTGTTTTCCCGCATGGAGCGCAAGCTCTATTCCGACATATTCGAAGTCCCCGAGGACCGGTTCGACTTTATCTACTGGGGGGTGAAGCCGCCAATCACCGAACCGCTGCCAAGGACGATCACCGAGCCCTATTTCATCGCCATCGGCAACGAAGCGCGCGATTACCGGACACTGGTCGAAGCCGCGCGCATGCGCCCCCAGCATAAGTTCATCTTCATCGTGCGGCCATGGACACTCAATGGCCTGGACGTGCCGAGCAATGTGACGGTCCACTGCAACCTGCCATGGGAGCAGACCTGGTCGCTGGCCTGGCATGCGACTGCCGCGCTTATTTCACTGCGCTCCAGCCAAACACCCAACGGCCATGTCTCAATCGTGGGCGGCATGCATATCGGCAAGGCGCACATCGTTTCAGATTCCGCGGGAATCACGGACTATGCGCGCGACAATGAGACCGCGCTGGTCGTGCCGACAGCAGACCCGGCGGGCTTCGCCAACGCCATGGACCGCCTGATGGATGAACCGGAAACAGCCAAGCGCCTGGGCGACAACGCGCTCGCCTTCGCGCACGCGCATTGCACCGAGGCGCAGACCGTCGCGTATTTCGCCGGCTATCTCGCTGACCTGCGGGCACGGGGACGCCTGCCCGCCTGACCGACAAAGCGGTATGCTCATGCCATAGACCCACGGCCGGGCTTGACGACAGGCGATTCGCCCCGCAGGGATCGACAGCCATGACCGACATCCCCAACGCCCAGCCCGACATGCGTAGCGAGACCCTGCTGGACGCGCCTGACCGCAAGGTGACCGCGCGCGACCTTTTCGGTGTCGACATCGACATGGAGATCCCCGCCTTTTCCGAAGCGGATGAACGCGTGCCGGATCTCGACCCGGCCTATGTCTTCGACCCGGACACCACGCTCGCCGTCCTCGCGGGCTTCGCCTATAATCGGCGCGTGATGGTGCAGGGCTATCATGGCACCGGCAAATCCACCCATATCGAGCAGGTGGCCGCGCGCCTCAACTGGCCGTGCATCCGGATCAACCTCGACGCCCATATCAGCCGTATCGACCTGATCGGGCGCGATGCCATCGTGCTGAAGGATGGGCTTCAGGTCACCGAGTTCAAGGAAGGGCTCCTGCCATGGGCGCTCCAGCGCCCCGTCGCGCTCGTCTTCGACGAATATGACGCGGGCCGACCCGATGTCATGTTCGTCATCCAGCGCGTGCTGGAGGCGGACGGCAAGCTGACCCTGCTGGACCAGAACCGGGTGATCCGCCCCAACCCCTATTTCCGCCTGTTCGCCACCGCGAACACAGTGGGCCTGGGCGATACGACCGGGCTCTACCATGGCACCCAGCAGATCAACCAGGGCCAGATGGACCGCTGGAATCTGGTGGTCACGCTCAACTATCTTCCCGCCGCCACCGAAGCGCAGATCGTCCTCGCCAAGTCCGGCGAGTACGACCATGACGGCGGCCGCAAGGAAGTGGAGAACATGATCAAGGTGGCGGAACTCTCCCGCCAGGGTTTCATCAACGGCGATATCTCCACCGTGATGAGCCCGCGCACCGTCATAAGCTGGGCGCAGAACGCGCTGATCTTCAAGGATATCGGCTTCGCCTTCCGCCTCTCCTTCCTTAACAAGTGCGATGAGGCCGAGCGGCCGCTGGTCGCGGAATATTATCAGCGCGTATTCGGCAAGGATCTGCCGGAGAGTGTGGTAGGGAAAAGTCAGTGATCGTCGTCGAGCGCATCGCGCCGGACGGCACCGCCCATCGCATCACCATCGGCATGCATGAGCTGGTGGCGGATATGTCCGCACCGGACGGCGCTGATGCCGGTCCAGACCCGCACGACCTCTATGACGCGGCGCTCGGCGCCTGCAAGGCGCTCACCATGCTCTGGTATGCCAAACGCAAGGGAATGGCGCTCAAGGACATCCGGGTCGGCGTCTCGCGCGATGCCAGCGAGGAGCGCAAGGGCATCTACCGGCTCACCACGCGCATCGCGATCGGCGGTGACCTGTCCGACGAGGAGCACGACCAGCTCATCGCCGCAGCGGGCAAATGCCCGATCCACAAGCTGATGAGTGACGTCGAAACGGAGATCGAGACGATCGCCGTCCCCCGCGCCTGATCGCGCGCGACGTCAACCGCAAAGGGCAGTCCAGGCAGACATCCAGATGCGGCCTCCCTCACGGGTCCACAGGATGATGCCAAGCCCGACAAGCGCGGCGAAGCCGGCAAAGGCGGCGATCCGCCCGATCATGCGGACCCTCGCGCGCCGATGAGCGGCACATCCTTCACCGGTAGGTTGACGAGGGCAGCGAGCAGCCCGAGGCCGATGGAAATCGCCCAGGCGACATCATAGCTGCCACTGCGATCGAACAGCAGGCCCGCAAACCACGCGCCAAAGAAACTGCCGATCTGATGGTTCATGAAGGCAATGCCATAGAGCATCCCAAGATGGCGCATCCCGAAGATGCGGCCGACCAGATTGCTGGTCAGCGGCACGGTGCCAAGCCAGAGCAGCCCCATGCCGGCCGCGAAGATGAGGGCGCTGGCCTGGCTGAGCGGCGCCAGCAGAAACAGCGCAATCACAACGGCCCGCGCGGCGTACAGGCCGCTCAGCACATATTTCTCACGCAGCCAGTCCCCGGCACGACCAAAGATGATCGACCCGAAGATATTGGCGAGGCCGATCAACGCCAGAACCTGCCCGCCCACGGCAAGGCCAAGCCCCTTGTCGTTCAGATAGGCCGGAAAATGCGTGAGGATGAACGCGACGTGGAACCCGCAGACAAAGAAGCCGACATTGATGAGCCAGTAGCCACGATGATGGCAGGCCTGATGAAGCGCCGTGCCGAGGCTCTGCGCCTGCTGCTCCCCATCCTCAGCCTCCGCCGCGCCGCCTGCCGCCGGCCGGCCCGCAACGCCGATCGCGAGCACGCCGCACAGGACAACGAAGCCAGCCATAATCAGCAGTGTCTCGCGATAGCCTAAGCTGCCGAGGACCATCTGCGTGGCGGGCACGAGCAGGAACTGGCCGAGCGACCCCCCGGCCGTGACAATACCGAAGGCAGCGCCGCGCCGCTCACGCGGCACCACGCGACCGACCGCGCCAAGGATCACCACAAAGGTCGTGCCCGAGAGCGCAAGCCCGACGAGCAGGCCAAGGCCGATCTCCACGCCGAGCAGGCTCCCGGCCAGCGCCGTCACCGCAAGGCCCACAGCGTAGAGCAACGCGCCGGCCAGCACGACGCGGCCCGCGCCATGCCGATCCGCGATTGCCCCGACAAACGGCTGGACGAGCCCGAAGACAAGATTCTGCACTGCAAGCGCCAGCCCGAAACCGGAGCGACTAATGCCCAGCGCCACGCCCATTTCGGGCAGCAACAGGCCAAAGCTCTGCCGCAGCCCCATGGCGATGGAGACGATCGCCGCGCCGCAGACGATCATCATCATCACCCGGCCCGAGGCCGCCCCTCCGGTAACGGTGCCCGAGGACCGCGCAGAGCCCGCATCGGGCGGCAAGGTGACGCCTTCCGTCATGCCCGCGCCAATACACGGCGCGTGGTCATCCGCCAATGCTTCGTGGGAGGTCAGTTCTTGGCGGCGTGTGCGCTCAATTCTTCAAGATCGAGGTCATGCTCCAGTTCCTTCAGGATTGCGTCATCGATCTTGCCCTCGCGCCGAAGGCGAAGAAGCGCGGCCCGGCCGGCCGCGTTGGCATCCAGCACAAGGTCGAAATGCGCGTGAAGACGCGGTGCATAATGATCTTCCTTGCCGGTATATTCGGCCGCGATCCGCGCACGCTGCTGATAGCGATCAAGCAGTTGCGGGTGGATCAGCGCGCCCGCTGCATCATAGGCCTTCGCCTCGACCGCCGCGAGTTGCGCCTGCGCCATTACCGCTTCCGCTTCGGACATGGTCATATGCGTGCCGGCGCCCTCCGACTCGTCCAGTCCCGCCCAGCGGATCACCATCCCCAGAGACAGGCCCTGCACAAGCACCGTCACCACGATCACCGCTGCCGCGCACAGCACGATGAAATCGCGTCCGGGCACGGCGTGCGGCACGCTGAGCGCAATGGCAAGCGTCACCACGCCCCGCATTCCGGCCCAGCTCAGCACTGTCGCGCCGCGCGCACCGATCGGACTATGGTGCGTCAGGCCGGCCTTCCGGGCAAGCATGTTCACCCCGTCCGACCCGAAAACCCAGACGAAACGGGCCAGGGTAAGCGCAAGGACGATCAGGGCAATCGGCACCGCCATGGTCTGCATGACAGCAGACATACCGCCGGCGCGCTCGACCACGCCGCCCAGAGACGACCCGATGAGCATGAAAACCATCGCTTCCAGCAGGAAGACCAGCACCGTCCAGAACGAGTTTGCCCGGAGCCGAACCCGCGCGCTGAACACGACATGCTGGAACCAGCCGCAGATCAGCCCGGCCGTTACCGTGGCGATAACACCCGAAACATGGATCATTTCAGCCGCCAGATAGGCCGACCAGCCGACCAGCAGCGTGGCGGTGATGATGAGATAATCGTCGCGCAGACGCCGCGCGATGAAGATCCATGCCGCGCCGACCGCCGCACCGACCAGCACGCCACCCACCGCGAGCAGCAGGAAGCTGCCCACGGCTTCACCCGCGCTGAACGTGCCGGTGAGCGCCGCGACGATCGCGAAACGGAAGAGAACAAGCCCGGTGGCGTCGTTGAATAGGCTTTCGCCTTCCAGCAGGATGGAAATGCGCGCTGGCAGCTTGACGCGAGACAGGACCGCGCGGGCCGAGATCGCATCCGGCGGGGAGACGATGGCGCCGAGCGCCGCGCACACCGCCCAGGGCAGCGACGGAATCAGCATATGGGTGACGACGGCGACGACCAGCGTCGTGAAGATCACGGCACCAATGGCGAGCCCGGCAATGCCGATGCCATGGCGCCGCAAATGGCCAAGCGCGATCCACCATGCGCCATCCATGAGGAGCGGCGGCAGGAAGAGCGCCAGCACCAGTTCCGGATCGAGCGCGAGGACCGGCATGCCCGGCATCACGGCAAACAACGCGCCACCGACCAGCAACGCGGCGGACGGTGGAAGCCGCAAGCGCGCACCGGCATATTGGCAGATGACGATCGCGATAAGGCCTGCGATCACCAGTTCAAACAGCTGCATGGCGTGCATCGCGTCGTTCCGATCTCATATGGCCGACTGAATGTCGGACAGAGTGGTTAGCGGGCGCGACCATCCGCGAAAAGCGGGATTATATCCATCCCGTTGCATGCCGCATCAGGGCGCGTTTTCCTTGATCGTCTCCATGGCGACGAAGGTGGAGGTGCTCGCGACATGCGGCAGCGCGGAGATTTTCTCGCCAAGCACGATGCGGTAGCGGCGGATGTCCGCAGTGCGGACCTTGAGCAGATAGTCAAACCGGCTGGCGATCATATGGCATTCCTCGATTTCGGGAACGGCAAGCACCGCCTGTTCGAACGCATCCAGCGCGGCCTCGCGCGTATCGGAAAGCTTGACCTCCGTGAAAGCGACATGATCGAGCCCCAGCCGCGCCGGATCTATGATCGCACGAAACCCCCGGATGACCCCGCTCTCAATCAGCCGCTTCAATCGAATCTGGCAAGGCGTCTTGGACAGGCCAGCCTGCCGCGCCAGTTCCGCCACGGAAAGCCGCCCATCCCGCCGCAGCGCCGCGATAATACGGCGATCCACGGGATCAATCGCGCCTGATATCGCTTCATTATAGTCCATATTATCCACTTACAGAGATATTTTTAGCATTAATCACCTAATAATAGCGCATTTATAGTCACCTGAAAATATCCGGCACATGCTAGGACGGATCATCGCCCTTTCCTGCCGGAGACGCTCCATGGCCGACGACCTGATGCCGCCGCTTTTCGCCGCCTTCGCCCCTTCGGTCTCGGTACAGACACCGCTGCGACAGGCCATCACCGCCGCGACGCGCCGTCCTGAACCGGATTGCATAGCCGCCCTTCTCCCCGAGGCCGAGCCATCGCCGGATCTGCGCGCCGCCATCGCGGAAACCACGCGCACCCTTGTCACCGCCCTGCGCGCCGGCCACAAGGGAACGGGCGTGGAAGGGCTGGTGCAGGAATATGCGCTCTCCAGCCAGGAGGGCGTGGCCCTGATGTGCCTTGCCGAAGCGCTGCTACGCATCCCCGATGAGGACACGCGCGATGCGCTCATCCGGGACAAGATCGCCGATGGCGACTGGCGGGCGCATCTGGGTGACGGGCGCTCGCTCTTCGTCAACGCCGCCACATGGGGGCTGGTCGTCACCGGCAAACTCACCGGCAGCGTCAATGAATCGGGCCTCGGCGCCGCGCTTACCCGCCTGATCGCGCGGGCCGGCGAGCCGGTGATCCGGCGCGGCGTGGATATGGCGATGCGGATGATGGGCGAGCAGTTCGTCACCGGCGAAACCATCGCCGAAGCGCTCAAGCGCGCCCGCACGCTGGAGGCGCGCGGCTTTCAGTACAGCTACGACATGCTGGGCGAGGCCGCCACCACGGCGGCCGACGCGGCGCGCTATCTGACGGACTATGAGAATGCCATCCACGCCATTGGCAAGGCCTCGGCGGGGCGCGGCGTCTATGGCGGGCCGGGCATCTCCATCAAGCTCTCGGCACTGCACCCGCGCTATGCCCGCGCGCAGGCCGGGCGGGTGATGACGGAGCTGCTCCCGCATGTAAAAGCGCTCGCTCTCCTCGCCAAAGGCTATGATATCGGCCTCAATATCGACGCGGAGGAGGCCGACCGGCTGGAACTCTCGCTCGACCTGCTGGAGAGCCTCGCGCTCGACCCCGATCTCGCCGGGTGGAACGGCCTTGGCTTTGTGGTGCAGGCTTATGGCAAGCGCTGCCCCTTCGTCATCGACTGGCTGATCGACCTTGCCCGGCGCGCCGATCGGCGGATCATGGTGCGGCTGGTCAAGGGCGCTTACTGGGACGCGGAGATCAAGCGCGCGCAGGTGGACGGCCTCCCCGACTTCCCCGTCTATACCCGCAAGGTCCACACCGATGTCGCCTATATCGCCTGCGCAAAAAAGCTGCTTGCCGCGCGCGATGTGCTCTTCCCCCAGTTCGCGACGCATAACGCGCAGACGCTCGCCACCATCTACCACATGGCCGGGCCGGACTTCCGCGAGGGGGACTGGGAGTTCCAGTGCCTGCACGGCATGGGCGAGCCGCTCTACGCGCAGGTCGTCGGCGCCGACCGCCTTGGCCGGCCATGCCGCATCTACGCGCCGGTCGGCACGCATGAGACGCTGCTCGCCTATCTCGTCCGCCGCCTGCTGGAGAATGGCGCGAACAGCTCCTTCGTCCATCGCATCGCGGACGAGGATGTCTCCATCGCCGAACTCATCGCCGATCCGGTGGAGACCGTCCGCGCGCAGGCCGCGCCGGGCGCCCGCCATAGCCAGATCGCCCTCCCCGCCGACCTATTCGGCATCCGGCGCAACTCGGCCGGGCTGGACCTTGCAAGCGAAGCCGTGCTGGCAATGCTGGCCGGGCAGATGCAGGCCGGCGCCGGGCAGGCGTGGCGCGCGGAAGCCACGGGCGGAGCGGGCAAGGAACGCCCCGTGCTGAACCCGGCCGACCATCGCGATACCGTCGGCATCGTGGTCGACGTGACCGAGGCTCAGGCGCGCAAGATCGCCGCGCGCGCCGCCAGGGCCGCGCCGGGCTGGGCCGCCCGCACACCGGCCGAGCGCGCCGACTGCCTCGACCGCGCGGCGGACCGGATGGAGGCGGCCATGCCCGATCTTCTCGGCCTCATCATGCGGGAAGCGGGCAAATCCACCGCCAATGCCGTTGCCGAAGTGCGCGAGGCCGTGGACTTTCTGCGCTATTATGCGTTGCAGGCGCGGCGCACACTGGGGCCGGCGCATCGGCCGCTCGGCACGGTCACCTGCATCAGCCCGTGGAACTTCCCGCTCGCCATCTTCACCGGACAGGTCGCCGCCGCGCTGGTCACCGGCAATGCCGTGCTGGCCAAGCCCGCCGAGGAGACGCCGCTCATCGCCGCACAGGCCATCACTATGCTGCATGACGCGGGTGTGCCGGCGGACGTGCTCCACCTCGTCCCCGGCGACGGGCGGATCGGCGCGGCGCTGGTCTCCGCGCCGGAGACGATGGGCGTCCTCTTCACCGGCTCCACAGAGGTCGCCCGCCTCATCCAGAAGGAGCTGGCCGGCCGCCTCTCGGCCGAGGGCGGCGCTATCCCCCTCATCGCCGAGACGGGCGGGCAGAACGCGATGATCGTCGATTCCTCCGCGCTTGCCGAACAGGTCGTGGCCGATGTCATCGCCTCCGCGTTCGACAGCGCGGGCCAGCGCTGCTCGGCGTTGCGAATCCTCTGCGTGCAGGAGGATGTGGCCGAGCGCACCCTCACAATGCTGAAGGGCGCGCTACACGAGCTTTCCATCGGCCGCACGGACCGGCTGGCGACCGACATCGGCCCGGTCATCACCGCCGAGGCCAAGGCCAATATCGAGCGGCATATCACCGCGATGCGGATGCTGGGCCGCACCGTGGAGCAAATATCGCTTGCCGGCGAAACCGCGCACGGCACCTTCGTCCCGCCCACCATCATCGAGCTGGACAGCATCGCGGATCTGGAGCGCGAGGTGTTCGGCCCGGTGCTGCATGTCGTGCGGTTCAGACGCGCCGGGCTCGACCGGCTGATCGACGCGATCAACGCCACAGGCTACGGCCTCACCTTCGGCCTGCACACCCGGCTGGACGAGACGGTGGCGCGCGTGACCGCGCGCGTGAAGGCGGGCAATCATTATATCAACCGCAACATCATCGGCGCGGTGGTGGGCGTGCAGCCCTTTGGCGGACGCGGCCTCTCCGGCACCGGCCCCAAGGCGGGCGGGCCGCTCTATCTCGGCCGGCTCGTCACCGGCCCGGCGCCGGTGCCCGCCGACCATGGCTCAAGCATCATCGACCCGGCACTGACCGACCTTGCCTCCTGGCTCGACGAACAGGGCGAGGCTGGCCATGCGGCCCATGCGCGCGGCCTGGGCGAGGCATCCGCCCTTGGCCGGGAGACGGAGCTGCCCGGCCCGGTGGGCGAGCGCAACCTCTACACGCTGCATCCGCGCGGCGATGTGCTGCTGCTGCCATCCTCCCGCGCGGCGCTCGTCGGCCAGATCGCGGCAGCGCTGGCCACCGGCAACCAGATGGTGGTGGCGGACGGGCCGCTGGCGCACGAAGCGCTGGCGGAAATGCCGGCCAGCATCACCGCGCGCATCCGCACCGTGCGGGACTGGCGGATCGCCGGCCCCTATGCCGCAGCGCTCGTGCAGGGACCGCCGGCATGGATCAGCGCCGCGCTAGATGCCATTGCCGGCCTGCCCGGCCCCATTCCCCTCGTCCAGACGGCGCCCGGGGAAGACAGCGCGCCATGGCGGCTCGACTGGCTGCTGGAGGAACTCTCCACCTCGGTCAACACCACGGCGGCAGGCGGCAATGCGAGCCTGATGGCGATCGGCTGACCGGTGCCGGCTATGCCGCCGGAGCGCCGAAACACACATCGTGGGTGGCCCGGTCCACGCGCAGGGTGAAAGGCGGCGCCGGCGGCAGGCTGCGATAGACAAAGCCCTGTGTCGCGGGGCTCTCCCAATCCGCGACGGTCATCGGCCCGCCGTCCTCCAGCCGGAGCCATTCGCCCGGCTCGGGGAAATGCGCCAATCCATGGGCCAATCCACTGGCCAGCCCGGCACGGCGGGCCGCGCAGGCACGGGCAAAATCCAGCAACGCCGCATCGACCGAACCCCAATCCACCCAGCCCAGCGGATTATCCTGACAATAAGCATTGTTGTTGCCGTGTTGGGTGCGGCCGAACTCGTCCCCGGCGGTCAGCATGATGGTGCCGGCGGAGGCGAATAATGTGGCAAGGAGCGCGCGGCGGCCGGCGGCGCGCCGGGCACTCACCGCCGGATCGTCCGTCTCCCCCTCCACGCCGCCGTTCCATGAGAAATTCTCGCCATGGCCATCCCGGTTGTCCTCGCCATTGGCCTCATTATGGCGGTGCTCATAGGCGGTGGTATCGGCAAGGGTGAACCCGTCATGCGCGGCGATGAAATTCACCGTGCGGGTTTCCTGCCCGAACACATCGGACGAGCCGGCAAGGCGAGTGGCGAGCGCGCCCACGCCGCCATCCCCCCGCCAGAAGCGCCGCACATCATCCCGATAGCGATCATTCCATTCCAGCCAGTGCGGCGGGAAGCGGCCAAGGGCGTAGCCGCCCGGCCCGATATCCCATGGCTCGGCGATCATCACCCGATCGGCCAGCCACGGGTCGGCGGCGATCTCCGCAAAGATCGGCGCGTCGGCGGCAAAGCCCGGCCCCCGCGCCAGCACCGTGGCAAGATCGAAACGGAACCCATCTACCCCGGCGCCACGCACGAAATAGCGCAGCGTATCCACCGTCATGCGGCGCACCGCCGGCTCGGCGAAATCCAGCGTGTTGCCGGTGCCGGTATCGTTGATGAGCGCACCATCAGGCCCATGGGCATAATAAAGCGCATTATCGACCCCGCGCAGCGCCAGTGTCGGCCCGGCGGCATCGCTCTCCCCCGTGTGATTGAAGACGAGATCGAGGATGACGCCGATCCCCGCCGCGTGGAGCGCCGCCACCGCCGCGCGCAGCTCCGCCATGCCGCCCGGGCACAGGCGCGGATCGAGCGCCATCGGCACCACCGGATTATAGCCCCAGTAATTGCCGAGGCCGAGGGGCGGCAGGTGGCGCTCATCGATCCATGCGACGATCGGCATCAACTCCACCGCCGCGACATGCAGGCTCTGGAGGTGGGCAATGACCGCGGGATGACCCAGCGCCTTCACCGTGCCGCGCTCCCGCGCCGGCACATCCGGGTGACGCATGGTGAAGCCGCGCACATGCAGCTCGTAGATGAGGCCACCACGTGTGAAGCGGGGCGGCGCACGCGGCACATCCGGCAACGGCGCGGAGAGGATGGCGCGCGGCACGATATCCGCCGTATCGACACCATGTTCGCCAAGCCGCGCATCATAGACAAAGGGCCGGTCGATCGCGGTCGCATAAGGATCGACCAGCAGCTTGGCGGGATCGAACCAGTGCCCGGCGGCCGGCGCCCAAGGCCCTTCGGCTCGGAAACCATAATGGGCGCCCGCGCGCAGGCCGGGCACGAATGCCTCCCAATGATCGGGGCCAGCGCGGGTCATGGCCACGCGCCGCTCCCGCCCGCGCGCGAAGAGGCAGAGCGTCATGGCGCTGGCATGGCGCGAGACGATGGTAAAGCGCGCGCCATCCGCGCCCGATACCGCACCCGGCGCGATCATGTCACCACATCAGGCACGGTGCGGCCCGTGTGGCGGGCAATGCCGGCAATCGCGTCCGCCGCCGCGATCAGATCCGCCAGCATCTCCGGCGTCCCGGCATCAAGATCGCCGGTCGCGGGCTCATAGCGCTCCAGATAGACCCGCAGCGTCGCGCCTTCCGTCCCCGTGCCCGAGAGGCGGAAGACGATGCGCGACCCGCCCGCGAAGAAAATCCGCAAGCCCTGATTGCCGCTCACCGAGCCATCGACGGGATCGGCATAGGAGAAGCTGTCCGCCGCCGCGATGGCGAGCGCGCCGGTGCGCGTGCCGGGCAGGCCGGGCAGCGCCGCCGTCAGCTCCGCGATCAGCGCATTGGCGCGCTCGGTCGGCAGTGCTTCATAATCGTGCCGGGCATAATAATTGCGGCCAAAGCGCGCCCAGTGATCGCGTGCGAGCGCATCCACGCTCACCTGCCGCACGGCAAGGATATTAAGCCAGAGCAGTACGGCCCAGAGACCGTCCTTCTCCCGCACATGATCGCTGCCGGTGCCCGCGCTCTCCTCCCCGCAGATCGTCGCCATGCCGGCATCGAGCAGATTGCCGAAGAACTTCCACCCCGTCGGCGTCTCGAACGCGGGGATGCCCAGCGCCTGCGCCACATGATCCGCCGCCGCGCTGGTCGGCATGGAGCGGGCAATCCCCCGGAGCCCACCGGCATAGCCCGGCGCGAGATGGGCATTCGCCGCGAGCATGGCGAGCGAATCCGACGGCGTGACGAAACGGCCCCTGCCGATGATGAGGTTACGATCACCATCACCATCCGACGCGGCGCCGAAATCCGGCGCGGCATCGCTCATCATGAGGTCATAGAGCGCGCGGGCGTGGACCAGATTAGGGTCCGGGTGATGATGGCCGAAATCCTCCAGCGGCACCCCGTTGCGGACCGTGCCGGGCGCGAAGCCAAGGCGCTTTTCGAGGATTTCATGGGCATAGGGCCCGGTGACCGCATGCATCGCGTCAAACGCCATGGTGAAGCCGCCGGCGACCGCCGCGCGGATCGCCCCGAAATCGAAGAGGCTCTCCATGAGCGCGGCATAATCCGTCACCGGATCGACCACGCGCACCGTCATGCCGCCCACCTGCGTCTCGCCAACCCGGTCAAGATCGACATCCGGCGTATCCACCGTCAGCCAGCGGTCGATCGTCTGCGTCCGCGCGTAGATCGCTTCCGTCACCTTCTCAGGTGCCGGCCCACCATTGGCGACATTATATTTGATGCCGAAATCCTCGTCCGGCCCGCCCGGATTATGGCTGGCGGACAGGACAAGCCCGCCCGATGCGCCGTTCAGCCGGATGAGATGGCTCGCCGCCGGCGTGGATAGCAGGCCGCCCTGCCCCACCAGCGCCGCGCCGTAGCCATTGGCCGCCGCGATGCGGATCGCCGCCTGAATGACGACACGATTATGATAGCGGCCATCTCCGCCAATGACGAGAATGCTGCCCTCCTTCCCGTCCACCACATCGAAGACGGACTGGATGAAATTCTCGGCATAGTTGGGCTGGGCAAACACCCGCACCTTCTTGCGAAGGCCGGATGTGCCGGGCTTCTGCCCCTCGAACGGCGTGGTGGCAACGACGCGAATATCGGTCACGGGCGGGCAATCCTCTTGTAAAGATCAGCATAAGCGCCGCCGCTCGCCGTCCAGCTGAAATCGGCGGCCATGCCGCGCCGCTGGATGCGCTGCCAGAGCGCGGTATCGGCATAGCAGCGCACGGCGCGGGACAGCGCGTCCCCCAGCACGGCACGATTGACCGGCCCGAAGAGCAGCCCGGTTGCCGCATCAGCGGCGACTGCGGCGACATTGGCGTCAATCACCGTGTCGGCAAGGCCCCCGGTACGCGCGACCAGCGGCACGCAGCCATAGGCAAGGCCATAAAGCTGCGTCAGCCCGCACGGCTCGAAGCGCGAGGGCACCAGAATGATGTCGCCGCCGCCCTGCATGAGGTGGGACAGTGCCTCATCATAGCCCGTGCGGATGGCGACGCGGCCGGGGTGGCGCCCGGCGGCGGCATGGAGCGCGCCCTCAATGCCGGCATCGCCCGAGCCGAGCAGCGCGAGCCGCCCGCCCAGCGCCACGAGATGATCGATCACCTCGACCAGCACGTCCATCCCCTTCTGCCAGGTGAGGCGCGAAATGACGATGAACAACGGGCCTTCATCGCTCTCCAGGCCAAAGGCCGCTTCCAGCGCGCGCTTGTTGGCGGCGCGGCGGGCCACAGTGCCCGCATCGAATGTCGCCGCCAGCGCGGGGTCGCCGGCCGGATTCCAGATGGCGGTATCGATACCGTTGACGATGCCGCTCACCCGGTCGGCACGGCCACGCACCAGCCCCTCCAGCCCCATGCCGAACTCCGGCTCGCGGATCTCCTCGGCATAACGCGGGCTGACGGTGGTGATGGCATCGGCCAGCGCCATGCCCGCCTTCAGATAGCCGACCCCGCCATGATACTCGACCCCCTCTAGGGAGAAGGCATGAGCGGGCAGGCCAAGGCGCGGGAAGATGTCCGCGCCGAACATGCCCTGAAAGGCCATGTTGTGAATGGTCATCACGCTTGCCGGCCGCTCACCGGCCGGCGCGCCATAAGCGAGATAGGCCGGCGCGAGCCCGGCCTGCCAGTCATGCGCGTGGAGCACGTCAAAGCCGCGCCGCTTGCCGCTGCCTGCCACGCCGAGGGCAAGGTCTGCCGCCGCCCGGCCCAGCGCGGCGAAGCGCAGCCAGTTATCGCCCCAGTCCCGTCCGCTGGCATCCGCATAAGGGCCGCCCTCCCGGTCGAAGAGCGTCGGCGCGTCGAGGATGAGGAGCGGCAGCCCGCCCTGCTTCACCGAGACGATGCGCGCCGGCACGCCGAGCAGATCATCATAGCGATGGATCGCGCGCCCGCGCCCCGCCGCCTTCATCACCGCAGGATAGCCAGGCACCATGCGCGTCATGGCGATGCCATGCGGCGCGACGGCGGCCGGAAGCGCCCCGGCGACATCGGCAAGCCCGCCTGTCTTGACCAGCGGCCAGCATTCCGAGGCGACGGAGAGAACGGAGAGAGTCATGGCAATGCCTTCACAGATCCAGCCGGTCGATCATCGACTTGGTGATGAGGCAGATGCCATTCTCCGAGCGGCGAAAGCGGCGCGCATCGAGCTCCGGATCTTCCCCCACCACCAGCCCTTCCGGGATACGCACGCCCCGGTCCACGATCACGCGGGAAAGCCGGGCATGGCGGCCAATATTGCAATAAGGAAGGATCACCGCCTCGTTCATCTGAGACCAGCTCCCGGTCTTGACTCCGGTGAAGAGCAGGCTGCGTGTCACCTGACTGCCCGAGACGATGCAATCGCCCGAGACGAGGCTCTGCGTCGCGCTGCCGCGCCGCCCCTCCACATCATGGACGAACTTGGCTGGCGCGGTGATCTCCGAATAGGTCCAGATCGGCCAGTCGCGGTCATAGAGGTTGAGCTTGGGCACGACATCGGTGAGATCGATATTCGCCTCCCAATAGGCGTCGAGCGTGCCGACATCGCGCCAATATTCATCAATCTCCTGCGCGGCGCGAATGCCGCTTTGCGAGAAGAGATGGGCGACGGCCTTTCCGTGCTTCACGATATAGGGGATGATATCCCCGCCGAAATCCCGATTGCTCCCTTCCGTCTCCGCATCACGGCGGAGCTGATCGATCAGGAAGGTCGTCGTGAAGACATAAATGCCCATGGAGGCCAGCGCGATGTCCGGCTTGCCCGGCATGGCCGGCGGGTCTTTCGGCTTCTCGACGAAACTGGTGATCCGGCCGGTTTCATCCACCGCCATCACGCCAAAGCCGCTTGCCTGTTCGCGCGGCACCTCAAGGCAGCCGACGGTAACGTCCGCTCCCTCGTTCACATGCTGACGGAGCATCAGCTCATAATCCATCTTGTAGATGTGATCGCCAGCAAGGATCACCACATAGCGCGGCGCATAATCCTCGATGATGTCGATATTCTGGAACACCGCGTCGGCCGTGCCCTCATACCATTGAAACTCCGAGACGCGCTGGGACGCGGGCAGAATATCGAAGCTCTCGTTGCGCTCGGGCCGCAGGAAGTTCCAGCCGCGCTGGAGATGGCGGATGAGGCTGTGCGCCTTATACTGGGTGGCGACGCCGATGCGTCGGATGCCGGAGTTGATCGCATTGGACAGGGCAAAGTCGATGATCCGGGTCTTGCCGCCGAAATAGACGGCCGGCTTGGCGCGATTGTCCGTCAGCTCCATCAGGCGGCTGCCGCGCCCGCCCGCCAGCACATAGGCCATGGCATCACGCGCCAGAGGTTGCCCCGGTCTCTCCCCCACCATCATCCCTCTCCTTGCTTGTCGTTCTTCGCGGACCGTCCGTGTCTCGCCATGGTCAGCCCTCATATTCCAGCATCAGCGTGGCGAGCGGCGGAAGGGTCAGCCGCGCGCCATGATCGTCCGCCGTCACGCCGCCCATATTGCCCACGCCGCTGCCGCCATAAGCCGCCGCATCGCTGTTCAGCACCTCACGCCAGCGGCCCGCCCGGCCGAGCGGGACATGATAATCATGGAGTGCCTGCGGCGTCATATTGGCGATGACCGCCACCGGCGCAGCGCCGGGCGCACGCCGCGTCCACGCGAAAACGCTGTTGTCCCGATCATCGACGATGAGCCAGTCAAAACCCTCCGCCTCGCAATCGCGCGCATGGAGCGCGGGCAGCGCGCGGTAGAGCCGGTTCAGATCCCGCACGAGCGCGCGCACGCCTTCATGCGCGGGCGCCTCCCGCAAATGCCAGTCCAGCGCGCGCGCCTCGCTCCACTCCCCCCGCTGCGCGAACTCCTGCCCCATGAACAGCAGCTTCTTGCCCGGATAGCCCCACATCAGCGCATAATAAGCGCGCAGATTGGCGAATTGCTGCCAGTCGTCCCCGCTCATCTTCGCGAGCAGCGAGCCCTTGCCATGGACCACCTCGTCATGGCTGAGCGGCAGGACGAAATTCTCGGCAAAGGCGTACATCAGGCCGAAGGTGATATCATCATGATGATGACGGCGGTGGATGGGATCGCACGCCATGTAGCGCAGCGTATCGTGCATGAAGCCCATATTCCACTTGAAGCCAAAGCCCAGCGATTCGCGTGCGCCATCATCCGTCGCGGGCAAAGTGACGCCGGGCCATGCGGTGGACTCCTCCGCGACCGTGAAAATGCCGGGATGCGCGCCATAGACGGCGCGGTTCATGGCGCGCAGGAAGTCCACCGCCTCCCAGTTTTCCCGGCCGCCGTCCGCATTGGGAATCCACGCATCCGCCGCACGGCTGTAATCCCGGTAGAGCATGGAGGCGACGGCATCCACGCGCAGCCCGTCCACATGGTAGCGCTCCGCCCAGAACAGTGCGTTGTTGACGAGGAAGCTCGCCACCTCGCGCCGGCCGAAATTATAGATGGCGGTGTTCCAGTCCGGGTGGAAGCCGAGGCGCGGGTCGTCATGCTCGTACAGCGCCGTCCCGTCGAACCGGGCAAGGCCGTGCGCGTCGGTCGGGAAATGCGCGGGCACCCAGTCGATCAGAATGCCGATGCCGGCGCGATGCGCGCCATCGACGAAGCGCGCGAACCCGGCCGGATCGCCAAAGCGCGAGGACGGGGCATAAAGCCCGGTGGTCTGATAGCCCCATGAGGGATCATAAGGATGCTCGGATACGGGCAGGAACTCGATATGGGTAAAGCCCATGTCGACCACATAGGGGATGAGCCGATCGGCAAGGGCATCCCAGCTCAGAAACCATCCCGCCTCATCCCGATCCCATGAGCCGGGATGCACCTCGTAGATGGAGATCGGTTCGCGGCGCGGATCGACCCCGGCCCAATAGGCCCGGTGCGCGGCGTCGCCCCAGTCCGGCGCGGCCTGCTCGGCGATGAGGGATGCAGTGCTCGGCCGCAATTCGCAGGCAAAGGCGAACGGATCGGCCTTGAGCGGCTGCGCGGCGCCATCCGCCCCGACAATATGGAATTTATAGGGCCGGCCCATACCAAGACCCGGCATGAAGATTTCCCACACGCCGATATCCGCGCGGTGCCGCATGACATGGCGGCCGGGCTGCCAGTCGTTGAAATCGCCGACAATACTCACCTGCCGCGCATTGGGCGCCCACACCGCGAAGTGGACCCCTTCAGCGCCTTCATGGGACAGAAGATGTGCGCCCATCTTGTCGAACAGGCGGAAATGCGTGCCCTGCGCGATGAGGAGATCATCCACCGGCCCCAGCACGGGACCGAAGCTATACGGGTCCGTCACCCACCATTCGCCGCCTTCCCCGGCTGCACGGTATCGCAGCGGCTGGCGCTTGCCGCGCAGCGCGCCCTCGAACAGGCCGCGATCGTCCACACGCTCCATCTTGCCGAGCGCGCGACCCTTCAGGCTATAGGCCGTCAGCGTCTCCGCGCCGGGCACAATGGCGCGGGCATGGACGCCCTGCGGCCCGTCATGTGGCCCGAGCAGCGAAAAAGGATCGACATGCGTCCCAGCGAGCAGCGCCTCCAGAGCTGCCCGGGGGGGCCTCACATCACGCCCCAGATATCGCGGGCATATTCGCTGATCGTGCGATCGGACGAGAACCAGCCGACATGGGCGATATTGTGAATGGCCGAGCGGTTCCACCCGGCCCTGTCGCGCCAGCGCGCATCGACCGCGCGCTGGGCCGCCGCATAGCTCTCGAAATCGGCGGCGACCATGAACCAGTCATGATCGTACAGGCCGCCCATCAGCCCCTCATAGCGATGTGGATCGTCCGGTGAGAAGACGCCCGAGGCAATGGCGTTCACCGCCTGCTGCAACTCACGCGACTGCTCGATGAGCGCGCGCGGATTATAGCCGTTGGCGCGGCGCGCGGCGACCTCCTCGGCGGTGAGGCCGAAGATGACGATATGATCGTCCCCGACATGATCCTTGATCTCGATGTTCGCGCCGTCGAGCGTGCCGATGGTCAGCGCGCCGTTCAGCGCGAACTTCATATTGCCGGTGCCCGACGCTTCCATGCCGGCCGTGGAAATCTGCTCGGAAAGATCAGCCGCCGGCATGATCCGCTCGGCAAAGCTCACATTATAGTTGGGTACGAACACGACCTTGAGGAGATCGCCGACGGACGGGTCGCTGTTGACACGCCGGGCGATGTCATTGGCCAGCTTTATGATGAGCTTGGCGTTGTGATAGCTCGATGCCGCCTTGCCGCCGAAAATCTTGACGCGTGGCGTCCAGTCCCGCTCGGGGTGGCTGCGGATCTGGTCGTAGAGCGCGACCGTCTCGACGAGGTTGAGGAGCTGGCGCTTATATTCGTGGATGCGCTTGACCTGCACGTCGAAGAGCGCGTCCGGGTCCAGCCTGATGTTCATATGGTGACGCAGATAATCGGCGAGCGCTGCCTTGTTGGCCCGCTTGACCGCCGCGATGCGCTCCCCAAAGGCCACATCATCGGCGAGCGGCGCAAGGCGGGAGAGCTCTCCGGCATCGTCCATGAACCCGTCGCCGATCGCCTCACGGATGAGGCCGGTCAGTCCCGGATTGCACTCGAAGAGCCAGCGGCGCGGAGTCACGCCATTGGTCTTGTTGTTGATCCGGTCCGGGAACATCGCATGAAGATCGGCAAAGACCGTCTGCTTCATGAGTTCGGTATGCAGCGCCGCCACACCGTTCACGCTGTGCGCGCCGACAAAGGCGAGATTGGCCATCCGCACGCGCCGCTCGCCATTTTCGTCGATGAGCGAGATGGCGCTGATCGCGCTATCGTCGAGCGCCGGATTGGCCCGTGCCTCGCGCAACAGCAATGCGTTGATCGCGTAGATGATCTGCATGTGGCGCGGCAGCAGCCGCTCGAACAGCGGGAGCGGCCAGCTCTCCAGTGCCTCCGGCAGCAAGGTGTGGTTGGTATAGCCGACCGTGCGCCGCGTAATGTCCCATGCCTCGGCAAGGCCAAGCCCGTGCCCGTCCATGAGAATGCGGACGATCTCCGCCACGGAAACCGCCGGATGCGTATCGTTGAGCTGGATCGCCGCCTTGTCCGGCAAGGTGCGGACATCGCCGAAATACTGGACATGGCGGCGCACAATGTCCTGAATGGAGGCGGACGAGAAGAAATATTCCTGCCGGAGGCGCAGCTCCTGCCCGGCCGGGGTCGAGTCGGCGGGATACAGCACGCGCACCAGCGTATCGGCCCGCACCTCGTCCGCCAGCGCGCCGGCATGATCGCCCGCATTGAACGCGTCGAGCCGGATCGGATCGACCGCGCGCGCCGTCCACAGCCGCAGCGTGTTGACGCGCTTGCCGCGCCAGCCGACGACGGGCGTATCCACCGCCGTCGCGACGATCATCTCCGCCGGCTTCCACTCGACATTACCGGCATCGGTGCCGACGACCTCACCGCCAAAGCCGATGCGATAGCTGCTCTCGCGCCGCTCAAACTCCCAGGGGTTGCCATGGGCAAGCCAGGTCTCGGGATATTCGACCTGCCATCCATCCGCGATATGCTGACGGAACATGCCGTTCACATAGCGAATGCCATAGCCATAAGCCGGCAGGTCCAGCGTCGCGCAGCTTTCCATAAAGCAGGCGGCGAGCCGGCCAAGGCCGCCATTGCCCAGCGCAGCGTCGGGCTCCATCTCTTCGATCAGGGCAAGGTCGACGCCATGAGCCTTGAGTGACGCCCGCACTTCCTCCGTCACGCCCAGATTGGCGAGCGCATCGCGCAGCAGCCGGCCGATGAGGAATTCGAGGCTGAGATAATAAACCCGCTTGGAGCCCTTGGAAACCGCATCCCGCGAGGCGACCATCCACCGCTCGATGATATCATCGCGCAGCGCCAATATCGTCGCGCTCAGCCAATCATGTGGCAGTGCAGCATTCTCGTCCTTGCCAATGCGATGGACCAGAACCTCGAGCAGACGCGCGGGCGTCAGCTTGGATTGCGCAGAATTGAATGTCGTTGCCATGAATCACATGCCCCCCGATCTCTGCAATGCAGCACAGCCCAGCCCGCGCCGCAAGCGGCAAGGCACGCGACCCGCCGCGAACGAAGAGCCAGCCCACGAAAAAGGGCGGCCCCATGAGGGACCGCCCTGTTCCGCGTCACGCGTCAAGCCCTTCAGGCAGCGAGCTTACGCAGCACATATTGCAGAATGCCTCCGTTCAGGAAGTAATCCAGCTCGTTCACCGTATCGATGCGGCAGAACGCCGTGAAGGTGAAGCTCTCGCCATTATCGCGGGTCACCTTCACCTCCACGTCCTGACGCGGCTTGAGGCCGGCAACATTCGTGATGGTGTAGGTTTCATCCCCCGTGAGGCCCAGCGTCTCGCGGCTCTCGCCATCCTTGAACTGGAGCGGCAGCACACCCATGCCCACGAGGTTGGAGCGGTGGATACGCTCGAAGCTCTCCACGATGACCGCGCGCACACCCAGCAGGTTCGTGCCCTTGGCCGCCCAGTCACGCGAGGAGCCCGTGCCATATTCCTTGCCGCCCACGACGACGAGCGACGTGCCCTCCGCCTTGTACTTCATCGCCGCGTCATAGATCGACATCACCTCGCCCTTGTAGCGGGTCATGCCGCCCTCGACGCCATCCAGCATCAGGTTCTTGATGCGGATATTGGCGAAGGTGCCGCGCATCATGATCTCATGATTGCCGCGACGCGAGCCGTAGCTGTTGAAGTCCGCCGGGGCGACCTGACGCTCGGTGAGCCACTGGCCCGCCGGGCTGCTCGCCTTGATGGAGCCGGCCGGCGAAATATGGTCGGTGGTGATCGAGTCGCCGAAGATGGCGAGCGGCCGCGCCTCGATGATGTCCGTCACCGGCGCCGGGGTCATTGTCAGACCCTCGAAATAGGGCGGATTGGCGACATAGGTCGACCCGGCGCGCCACTTGTAGGTGTCCGATCCGGTGACGTTGATCGCCTGCCAGCGCGCATCGCCGGTGAAGACATGGGCATAGCGGCTCTGGAACATCTCACGGCTGATCGCGCCGTCCATCACAGCGCGCACCTCGTCATTCGAGGGCCACACATCCTTGAGATAGACGTCGGTGCCATCGGACCCCTGCCCGAGCGGGGTGGAGGTGAAGTCCTGCGTCACCGTGCCCTTGAGCGCATAGGCGACGACCAGCGGCGGCGAGGCGAGGAAATTCGCGCGGACATCCGCCGAGACGCGACCCTCGAAGTTGCGGTTGCCCGAGAGGACGGACGCAGCAACGATATCATTGCCGTTGATCGCCTTGCTGATCGGTTCGGCAAGCGGGCCGGAGTTACCGATGCAGGTGGTGCAACCATAGCCGACGAGGTTGAAGCCGATCTTGTTCAGATAATCCTGAAGGCCGGCCTTCTCCAGATAGTCCGTGACGACCTGCGACCCGGGCGCCAGCGAGGTCTTGACCCAGGGCTTGGGCGCAAGACCCTTCTCCACCGCCTTCTTGGCGACGAGACCGGCCGCAACGAGCACGCCGGGGTTCGATGTGTTGGTGCAGCTCGTGATCGCGGCGATCACCACGTCGCCATCGCCAATGTCATGGTCGCGGCCTTCCACGGGGACGCGGGCGGCCGCCGCCTTCTTGTACACCTTCTCCAGATCGCCGTTGAACACGTCATCGACATTGGAGAGCAGCACCTTGTCCTGCGGGCGCTTGGGGCCGGCGAGCGAAGGCTCGACCGTGCCCATGTCCAGTTCCAGAACATCCGTGAAGACCGGCTCTGCGGCCGGATCGAGCCAGAGGCCCTGCGCCTTGGCATAGGCTTCGACCAGCGCGATATTCTCCTCGGTGCGGCCGGTGAGGCGCATATAGTCGAGTGTCTTGTCGTCAATGCCGAAGAAGCCGCAGGTCGCGCCATATTCCGGCGCCATGTTGGCCAGCGTCGCACGGTCAGCAAGGCTGAGCGAGACAAGGCCCGGGCCGAAATATTCGACGAACCGGCCCACAACGCCGCGCGCGCGCAGCATCTGCGTGCAGGTAAGCACGAGATCGGTGGCGGTGATGCCCTCACGCAGCGCGCCGGTGAGCTTGAAGCCCACCACTTCCGGGATGAGCATGGAGACCGGCTGGCCGAGCATCGCGGCCTCCGCCTCGATCCCGCCCACGCCCCAGCCGAGCACGCCGAGGCCATTGATCATCGTCGTGTGGCTGTCCGTACCGACGCAGGTGTCGGGATAGGCGACCGTCACACCGTCAACATCGACCGAGGACCAGACAGCCTGCGCGATATTCTCCAGATTGACCTGATGGCAAATGCCGGTGCCGGGAGGCACGACCTTGAAGTTATCAAGGCTCTTCGACCCCCATTTGAGGAAGTCGTAGCGCTCCATGTTGCGCTGATATTCCAGCTCGACATTATCCTCGAACGCCTGCGGCGTGCCGAACTCGTCCACCATCACCGAGTGATCGATGACGAGATGGACGGGGACCAGCGGATTGATCTTCCCGGCGTCCGCGCCGAGCACGTTCATCGCGTCGCGCATCGCGGCGAGATCCACCACGCAGGGCACGCCGGTGAAATCCTGCATCAGCACGCGCGCCGGCCGGTACTGAATCTCACGCTCTGACGTCCGGTCCTTCTGCCAGTCCACAATGGCCTTGATATCGTCCGTGGTGACGGTGACGCCATCCTCGAAGCGGAGCAGATTCTCGAGCAGCACCTTCATCGAGAAAGGCAGGCGCGATACATCGCCAAACTGCGCCGCCGCTTTCGCCAGCGAATAATAGCCATAGCTCTTGCCGCCTACATCCAGCGTGCTGCGCGTACCGAGCGTGTCGTGTCCCACTGCTGTCATGATCTGTCTCCCCGGGAATCGTTGATGCGACGGTCCCGGTTCTTCGGCGCGGCACCGAGGCAGATGTTCCGAATGATGCAGCGCAATAACGGTTCGAGGCGCGCTGTCAACGGCGCGTGGTGCCAGTTGCCTGCCAAATCAACCGCCCGCGTCATCTCCGCTTTGGCGGTCCGAAATCGAGCAATACCCATCATTTCGGAGGAAAGTAGCGCGATCCAGCGCCAGTGAGCGATATTTTCCTCCGAAATGAGAACAAAATGAGTTCAAAACGGGACGCAATAAGTGCATGATAGAACAAATATAGTACACTCAGGCAAATGGGGGAATATGATGCAGGGTGATGTTCTGGCCGTTCGCGAAAATGGATGGCATAGCGGCGGGGCAAGCCTGCCTTGTCAGGGCGAGCGGGCCAGCCTTCTGATCGGCGCTCCGGACAGCCGGGCGGCGGACGCGCTGCAGCCGCTGGCCGATGCATTGGGCCAACGTGTGCTGGGCTCGCTGCCGCTCGACGCACTGCCTGCACGCCTCGCGGACATCATTGCGCTGGATACGCTGCTCATCGACCTGCGCGGACTGGCAGCCGATGACATGGGTTTCGTCGCGGCGGCGCGCGCGAACCGGGAGCGGCTGTCCCTTGGCGGCTGCGGCTTGATCGTGCTCTTCGACGTCACCGCCATAGACCAGGTGGTCGCCGATCTGGACGGGCTGAGCTGCACGCTGCTGTGCGAGCCCAGCCATGCCGAGATTATCACAGCGCTTGCCATGGCAGCCATGCGGGCAGCCGGGCTGGGCCATGGGCGGACCGGCGTTTTCCACGATGTCGCGCGCGACGGCGAGGCGACGCGCATCGATCTGCTGAGTGACGAGGTGCGACGCCTCGCCGAAACGATCGACCGACTCGCCTCGGCCGATCATGGCTTGCACGAGGAGCCCGCCAGCCGGCGACTGGGCGACCGGCACAGACGTTTCCGGGACATGCGCCCGACCGAGGCGCTGACCCAGGACGCAGCGGAACCCAGCCATATCGAGGTGCGCGCGCTGATTCGCGCCCGACGGCTGCGTGATCGCTTCCTCCCGGCCTCGCTTTTCGCCGACCCCGCCTGGGACATGATGCTGGATCTGCTCGCCGCGCGCCTTTCAGGAAAGCGCGTCTCGGTCTCCAGCCTGTGCATCGCCGCGGCCGTCCCTCCCACGACGGCGCTGCGCTGGATCAGACAATTGACCGAACGCGGCATCTTCGCGCGGATCGACGATCCCGTGGATGGCCGGCGCGTCTTTATAGAATTGACCGATGACGCGGCGACCGGGATGATCGGCTGGGCCAGAGCGGTGCGCGGTCAGGGCGGCCTGCTTACGGCGCGATAATGGCTGGCAGCGGCATGACGCGGGCGCCCGGTGCAATTTCTCGGTGGGTGGATGTTGCCATATGCGGCAAAATCACCCAAGACGCGCAAACCGCACGAAAGGCGCGGGCGATTAGCTCAGTTGGTAGAGCGTCTCGTTTACACCGAGAATGTCGGCGGTTCGAGCCCGTCATCGCCCACCATCCTGTTGCGCCCAGTCAAGACCGCCTCAGATCGGGTCTAACGATGCCTCTCGCAGAAAGAAATGAGCATGAAGAAAGTGCCATTTCTCGGGGCTCTGCGATGGTATTTCGCCTCGCTGCTTAAAAGACCGCTATTTCCACATGAGCCGCGATGCACTAGGTGCGCGATGTGACTGAGTGTGAATCCTGCGTCGTCCGCAATCGCGCCATCTGCGCGGGCCTGAGCCTGGAAGAGCTGGCCGTATTGTCCAGGATGGGGCGTCGTCAGCGGGTGCAGGCCGGGCACACATTTCTCTGGGAAGGCGACGATGCGCCGGTTGTCGCCAATGTCATTGCGGGCGTACTCAAGCTGGTCGTGGCCGCGTCCGACGGACGCGAGCAGATCGTCGGCATCGTCTTCCCCTCAGACTTCATCGGCCGGCCATTCGGCAAGGAAAGCCCCTATAGCGTTACGGCGCTGACCGATGCCGAGGTCTGCATGTTCAACCGCAGCGCCTTCGACGCGTTCGCGGGCGATCATCCAGACCTGCAGCAGAAGCTGCTGCGCCGCACCCTCGACGAACTAGACCGCGCCCGTCATTGGATGATGCTGCTCGGCCGCAAATCGGCATCGGAAAAGGTGGCATCCTTTCTGCTCGAAATGTCCGAGCGTCTGGCCGGTCATGGCTGTGACGCAGGGCCGCGCGGCGAATTTGAGCTGCCCTTTGGGCGACAGCAGATCGCCGACATACTGGGCCTGACAATCGAGACGACAAGTCGCCAGCTTACCAAAATGCGCGCCGACGGTCTGCTCGACCTGCCCTCCCGTCGCGAGATCGTGATCAATGATCTTGAAGCGATGGAGGCGGTTGCCGGCTGACCGTCGGCGCCAGTGGGGAAGATCAGAAACGGAAAGCAACCCCGGTGCTGACAACCCAGGGATCAAGCCGATGCCGCGTCTTGAGCACCTCAGCCTCGCCAGCATACCAGGTCGCGGTTGGGCGCAGGAAATAGCGCTTGGCGTCAAGCGAGAGCGAGAGCCCCTTGTCGTTCACCGGAACGTCTATGCCAGCCTGAAGCGCGACGCCCAGCTTGTCGCCCATTTTCTGCCGTGTCGCGCCCAGCGAACGCGTCGTGGCGCCGGGCTTTTCATCGATGAAGATGAAATAGCTGGGGCCGGCACCGACATAGGGCTGAATGCCGCCTTCCTTGCCGAAATGATATTTGAGCGTCAGCGTCGCCGGCACGATCTTCACATCGGACACCAGGGTAGCACCGGCCAGACCACCGCGACCATCCACGTCATGCTGCGTGACACCCGCAATCGTTTCGACCGACACATTGTTCGTGATGAAATATTCGATCGCGACTGTCGGCGTGATGTTATCATCGGCCTTGCTCTGCGTCCCTGTTGGCAGACCGATCCGGTCCGTCTTCACATCGGAAATCTTGCCATCCGGCGCGACATAGGTCGCCAGTATCTTGAACTGGATGTCGCCCGTTTTGGCCGCGACTTGGCCCGGAAACGCCAGCGCCGCAGCTAGCGCGATGAGCGGAACGGTGGCGTAATTCATCGTCGATGTCCTCCTGTTGCAGTGGCGCGTTCCTGCGCCCGCTGCCGCGCCTCCGCATTGATCCAACGCAATTTATCCGTTGATCAGGATCAATATTTTCGCGCGTGTCGCGCGGCCCGGCGGCTGCCAGGCAGACCGGCAGATCCGGTCAGACAGTTTCGATGAAATTCTCCGCCTCGTGCAGCCGGTCGATATCCTGCCGCGGCGGCGCGCCGAAAAGGCGGCGATATTCGCGGCTGAACTGGGATTGGCTCTCATAGCCCACCGCAAAGCCCGCCACACCGGCGGTTGCTCCCTCCGCCATCATCAGACGCCTGGCCTCCTGCAGCCGGAGTTGCTTCTGATATTCAAGCGGGGTCATGCGCGTGATGGCCTTGAAATGCGCGTGAAGGGACGACGTGCTCATTCCGGCTGCCTGCGCGATATCGTCAATCCGCAGCGGCGCATGGAAACCCCGGCGAATCGTGGCGATTGCCCGGCTGATCTGACTGAGGCGATTGTCCGCCACCGACATCTGCCGGAGCAATGGCCCGTGCGGCCCTTGCAGGAGGCGGTATAATATTTCGCGCTGGATCAGCGGCGCCAATGTGGCGATGCTTTCCGGCCGGTCCAGCAGCTCGATCAATCGGCAGGCCGCGTCCACCAGATCGGGCTCGCCCGGATAAACGGCAAGGACCGACAAATCGCTCTTCAGCGCGGGCACGCCTTCCGCGATCATGAGATCGGCCAGTACCGCCATGTCGAGGTCTATCTTGCAGCAGAGATAGGGCACCTGCAGACTCGCCTCGATCACATATCCCACCAGCGGCAAGTCCACCGAAACCAGCAAATAGCGCGCCGCATCATAAACGACCGCCTGATCGCCCAGCGACACCCGCTTTGCTCCCTGGGCAATGATACAAAGAGACGCCACATAAACAGACGGGACGGGCATTGTCGGACAATCGGCACGAATAACGGACAAGCCGGGCGCCTCTGTCTTGTATAAGCCAGATTCCGGCGTGTTTTTCAAAATCAGGGCGGCCAGATCGGTGATCGTTCTCATGGCCTGAGGATTCCCAACTCGGTGCCCGGCCGCAAGGCTATTCTGGACAATTTGGAGAATCAGGCAAATTTCATGCTGGATCTATCTAACCCCTGGCCGCGTTGTTGCGGCAATGCCTGCCCACCAGCTTGAAGAGAAAGGAACGACCATGAGCGAACTGAACGGCAAGGTGGTGCTCATCACCGGCGCATCCAGCGGGATCGGCGAAGCGACGGTGCGCGAACTTGTGGCGACAGGCGCGCGACTGTTCATCGGCGCGCGCAGGAGCGACCGACTAGAGGCTCTGGCGACGGAGCTGGGCGAGAGCGTCGCGTGGCGCCAATTGGACGTGACCGATGCCGACGACTTCACGGTCTTTACCGATACGGCGGCAACGACGTTTGGGCGCATCGACGCGCTGGTGAACAATGCGGGCGTCATGCCGCTCTCGCCCCTCGCCGCCTTAAAGCGGGACGAATGGGCCCGGATGATCGACGTCAACATCCACGGCGTGCTGAACGGCATTGCGGCGGTGCTGCCGCGCTTCATCGCGCAGCGCTCGGGCCATATCGTGAATGTCGCGTCCATCGCCGCGCACCGCGTGGTGCCGACCGGTGCGGTCTACTGCGCCACCAAATTTGCGGTAAGGGCGCTGACCGAAGGGCTCCGGCAGGAACATGACGACATTCGCGCCACGGTGATCTCCCCCGGTGTTGTCGCGACGGAGCTGGGCAATGACATCACCGACCCTGAGGTGGCCGCAGCCCTCAAGGACTGGCGACAGAAGTCGCTGACCCCCGATGCGATCGCGCGCGCCATCCGCTATGCGCTGGAGCAGCCGGACGGCGTTGACGTCAACGAAGTGATCGTCCGCCCGACGACTGCCGGCCTGTAAGACACAGAGCGCTACACATAGCCGGCTTCCGGAGCGTGGGACGCCATGCCCAAAAGCCGGCTATGTGGACCCGCTCGCGGTTCCGGCCTTTCCGAACACGGACCGACGTCCGGCCTCAGCCATTGCGCCGGTCGAGCCAGGCACCCATGGCGGCTTTCCTTCCCTATGGGAGACATGGCCGGCACCTGCATAATGGGTCAGTATGCACGGTTCATCCTTTGACTGCACGGACGGCTGGCGGCACAAGCGACCCTATGCCCGCACCCGTCGATCAAGTTGTCCGCCGCCGTGAAATCGCTCATGCCGCAGGGGATCTGGTCGCGCGCGAAGGGCTGGAAATGCTCACGTTCCGCAAGCTGGCGGACCATATCGGCTACAGCACGAAGACCATCACCCATTTTTTCGCGAACAAGCACGACCTCATGCGCTGGACCTACCTGATCGCCGCCGAGCGATCACAGGAGCGGGTGGACAGGGCGCTTCTTGTGGACCCGGACGATCTCCAGAAATGTCTAGAAGCGCTGTTACCGCTCGAGCCGGCATCGCAGCGCGACTGGCGCATCTACCTGTCCTTCTGGCAGGAAGCCGCCGTTCATCTGGATTTCGCGGAGGAGCAGCGCTGGTGGCAGAATAATACCGTCACCATATTGGACCGCATCATGGCGAAACGCTATGGCCGCACCGACGATACGACCGAAGATGCTCGGATGCTCATCGTGTTCGTTCAGGGATTGGCGGCGCAGGTCATATTCGAAGATCCCTACTGGACGCCGGCACGCCAGCGACATGTGCTGGCGCGGCAGATCGCCCTGCTGCTCGGACCGCCATTGCCCTGACGACGCGCCGGATTATCGGCTGAGATAGCCGGCATCGACAGCCAGCGCATGGCCGGTGACGAAGGAGGCAGCATCGGAGCACAGCCAGGCACTGGCTTCCGCGACTTCTTCCGGCCGGCCAAATCGACCGAGCAGACTGAGTATGGCGGCAACCTGCTCCTGCGAGACGCCAAGCTTCTCCATCGCCGAACTGTTCATCGGCGTATCGATGACGCCCGGCAGCACGGCATTCACCCGGATACCGCGCGCGGCATATTCGAGCGATCCCGTCCTGGTGAGACCGATCACGCCATGCTTGGCGGCAACATAAGCAGCGTTGCCCGCCTGCGGTCGCGCTGAGCTGACCGAGCCAATATTGACCACCGCCCCTGCCCCCTGAGCGAGCATCTGCGCGATCTCATAACGCATGCAAAGCATGACACCGCGCAGATTGACCGCGAGCACCCGGTCGACCTCCGCAAAGTCCAGCTCGGCAATCTCGTGGGTATCGGGAGCGATGGCCGCATTGTTCACCGCGCAGTCCAGACGGCCAAAGCGCTCAACCGTTGCGGCGACGAGGGCGGCGACATCCTCCTCGCGGGAGATATCCGCGCGCACGAAGCTTGCCTCAAGGCCCATATCCGTGATCGCGCGCGTCGTATCCCGCCCCGTCTCCTCGGTGATGTCCGATACGATCACCTTTGCCCCGCGCCGCGCGAGCAAGATCGCCGTTGCCCGTCCCATGCCAAGGCCAGCACCGGTCACCAGAGCGACCTTTCCGGTCAGCGCGATATTTGCATAAGCGTCCGTCATTCCGGGCTCACATCGTTGAGGGGACCAAGATCGGTCTCATGCTCCTCCACCACGAAAATGCGGTGATAGGCGCGGTCGAACAGATTCTCTTCATCAGCCGCAATCTCCGCTGCGATCTCAGGCAATTGCAGGGCTGCGAAAGTGGTCTCGAAAGACGCACGGTCCTTGAACCATATCTCCATCACCACATCATAGGGCTTGTCGTTGCTGTAGATATCCCCGATCTCATGCAGGAAACGGCGACTATAATGGATCGCCCGCCCGGCCAGATATTTGCGTCCGATCTGCGCGTGGACCCGCTCATAATAATCGATGAACTCGGCCATCGACAGGCCCGGCTTTCTCTTGAGAAGCGTGATGGTCTTGAACATATCGCGGTCGATCCATGAAAATGCACGGGCTCCGGGGGCGACAGGCGCCGCCACCCGGACAGGTGCGACGCTCTAGAACTCGAAGCCGATCTGGATGCCATAGGTACGCGGTTCACGCGCCGTGGCAAACGACCAGAGCCCCGCGACAGTGAAGGCCGTTGCCGCCCCTCGATCATCGGCGAGGTTGCGACCATAGGCCGTGACCTTTGCCCGGTGCCCGCCAAGGTCGAATGCGAGCGTGGCGCTGGCATCCAGCAGGCCCTGCCGGTCCGTCCGCACGCGCGGATCATTGCCGTTCACAATGAACGTGCCGTTCGCGCCAGACGAGATCGTGCCGATCGAGATCTGCTGGTCGTAGGGCGCGATGTTGCGGTAGCCCACGTTCAGGTTCAGGTTACCAAAGTCGAGCGGCACCTTGTAATCAGCGGTGATCGCGAAGGTCTGGCGCGGGTTGTAGATGAGATTATTGCCCGAATAATCAAAGTTGCCCAGCGTGCCATCAGACAACGCCGCCTGAGTGATAAAGTCCTTGAACCGCGACCGCAGGAAACCCGCCGACGCGCTGATCGTCAGGTTCTTGACCGGCTTGGCGGTCAGATCGACCTCAATGCCCTTGATCGTCGCGGAGCCGACATTGGTCACGATCGTTTCTGATCCGACCCCGCCCGTAACCGGCACCGTCGTCTGCTGCTGGAGCGAGGAATAATCCGCGTAGAAACCGGCAACGTTAAACAGCAGGCGCTTATCGAGCAGGCTGCTCTTGAAGCCGATCTCGTAGGAATCGACCGTCTCTGGACCATAGGGAGTTGTCGACGAATACAACGTCTGACCACGCCCCGAGAAGCCCCCGGAGCGATAGCCGCGCGACCATGACGCATAGACCATCAGATCGTCGCTGGGGCGATAGTCCAGCCCTACCTTGGGCGTGAACTTCGAGCTTGTATAATCGACATAGGGGAACTGATTGGGCTCGATATAATTCCTGTTGGATTTCTTGTCGCGCGTCCAGCGACCGCCAAAAGACAGGCGCAGCTTGTCCATGAGGCTGAGATTGAAGTCACCGAACATCGCGATCGATTTTGAGGTGCCGGTGATATCCTGCGTAGAGGCATGCGCGCCAAACACATCCGTGCTCTGCCGCAAAGTATAGCGCGACGAGTAGTAGAAGCCGCCGACAACATAGTCGAAGCCTTCGGCGATCTGCCCCGCTCCACGCACTTCCTGACTGAACTGGCGGAACGGCTGGCGACGAATATATTCATACAGATGGGCGCTGCTGCCATCGACATCCTGCGCCTGATATTCCCTGCTCCAGCGATATCCGGTGACGGAGGTCAGCTTGACCGGACCAAGCTCCCAATTGGCCTCAAGCGTAAGGCCGTTGGCCTTGTAGACCTGATCGGTCGGATCGGTGAAGACGGTGTAGAGATCGCTTGTCGTGTTACGATTGCACTCATTGGCCGGCATCGCGCCGCAGAACACCTCGTCGGACCGTGTGATGTTGCTGATCCGCAGATCGCCACGCTGGTCCTGATGCTCATAAGTCAAAAGCGCATCGAACGTGCTGCTGGGCGTGAACAGCAGGCTGGCGCCAAAATTCTCGTTATTGCTGCTGCCGACATGCTTGCCGGTCAGGCCATCCGTCAGATAGCCGCCGCTCTGATTGTGAAAATAGAAGAATTTGGCCGCAAGCACGTCGTCGACCACGGGAACGTTGACAACCGCGCGCGTCGCCCATGTATCATAATTGCCGTAGCTCGCCTCGAACTTGCCGCCCCAGTGACCGGTTGGTCTGGTCCGGCGGATGTTGATGACGCCGCCAATAGTGTTACGGCCGAACAATGTGCCCTGCGGGCCGCGCAGCACCTCGATCTGATCGATATCGAAGAAATCGAAGAACTGCCCCGTGCTGGTGCCGATGAACACGCCATCGACGACGACGGCCACGGTCGGATCAAATGACTTGTCGACATCGGCGAAGGTCAGGCCGCGGATGGAGACGTTGGCGGCCGCCGCTCCGGTCGCCTGATTGGTAATCAGGACGTTGGGCGCCGCGCCCTGCAGATCGCCGATATTGACCGTCGCCTTGTTTTCAAGCTGCATTGGCGCAAGCGCCGTGATGGCAATGGGGGTCTGCTGAAGGGTCTCATCGCGGCGTCGCGCGGAAACCACGATATCCTTGATCTGACTATCCTCAGCCTCCAGCTGCTCGGCGGGGGCCGGAGATTGGGCCAGCGCCGGCGAGAGGCTCATCGTCAAGCCACTGCCGTAGAGCAGGGCATAAAATAGCCGATGATGGTGGTCCTTCATGCATCTCTCCCATTGTTCTGCTTTTCCGTCAGCACAGGTCTGAGCGGTCTTCTCGCCCAATATCGTTTGCAACGGTCGTTGCTAACTGTGTCTTGTGTTAGGTCACAGCATTGCGGGCGCATAGCCGCAGCCACAACGAGGCGCGAAGTCTCAGGGCGAGACCAGCATCACGCCAGTAATTCGGAGGTTTACAGGGGTTTGGTCAGCGACGACGCCGTGACCGGAACAAGGTACGCGCGCTTGCTAAGCGACGTCGGCGGTGGGCAACGCCGCTGCCGATCTGATCCCGGGGTCTATGGAGTGCCGCCACCGGTCGGTCCATTCTGCAGAAGACCGGGAGTGGACGCTTGGCCTCAGCCTATCCTAGCTCACCATCTGACTGGCATTTTCCGCGGCCTCGCGAATGTGCTCGGCCATCAGTGCACAGGCGGCATCCGCGTTGCGATCCAGCACCAGTTCGGCCAGCTCCTTATGCTGGTAAGCATTGGTATTGACGATGCATTTGCCCGCCAGCGCCAGATTGCGATAGCGCCGCCCCTGATCGTACAGCGTCTTGCGGATATGCATGACCCGTTTCGAGGGGCAGGCGGATAACAGCGCTTCATGGAAGCGCCCGTGGCGATCTTCCCAATCAGCCAGTTCCTCCGTGGTTGAATCGCTGCCGATTTGCTGGATCTTGCTCAGCAGGTGCAAGGCAGCAACGATCTGCGCCTCCCACTGATCGTCGCCCAGTTGAATGGATGATCGCAATGCACGATTTTCGAATTCGACGCGCAGCTCGGTAAGATCCTGCAGATCGTCGAGCGAGATGGGCGCGACGCAAAAACCACGAAAAGTTTCGCTCGTCACCATGCCTTCGGCAACCAGTTGCAGCAATGCTTCCCGCAATGTCCCGATGCCGGCGCCATAGCGTTTCTGTAAGTCTCCAAACTTAAGCCGAGCATGCGGCGGCAAGATACAGAGAACAATATCTTCCCGAATCTTCGAGCAAAGCTCATCCGCCCCGGTTCCGGATTCGAGGGCGCCTTCCCGGCGTGCCCTGCCAGACAAGTCCGCTCCGAGTCCGTCTACTTTATCTCGCGCATCTTCAGCCGAGTTTTTCTTTCGCGCTGGCTTGATCCTTTCCACCTTTCCCAATATCCGCCCCTTCTCATCCAGTTGGCCTGCCACAGCGCGATCCCTCATTATTGCCATAGAAAACTCCAAAGAGCCATTGGCCTGAGGCAGAGGTTAGAGTGTTCAGTGGAAGATTGATCGTCCCTGCGGGAGGGAAACCGCCATTTTCGTTCTAAAAGACGTTTGACGCTGGCCATTGCCTTCATCGCGTCCGTCCTCCCCTTTGCCTCAAAACAGCGTAGACGCCGCTCAGCGCACCATTGCACTGAAATTTCGATAAAAGAAGTATTTTCGAAAATATGAATAATTTAGATAATATGTACCATTGTGAATAATTTTCTGTAATTTCGAATTATCATCTGATCAGATGAGGCAAGCAGACAGGCGGACATTAAGGTCGAGACTGAGGGATCGTCCAACGGGTGAACCCGCACAAAATGGGGTTCGCACCACCCAGGACACTCGACAGGAGGGAGCGGGGACGACCGCGCCCCTATGATAGGGAGGATATGGATGAGGTTTATCAAGCCTGTAAGTCTGTGCGTGCTGACGATGGCGATGATGCAGGGCGCGCCCGTTCGAGCGCAGACCGATACCGCACCGGCAGACGAGGACAGCGCGCAAGCGGCCACGGATATTGTCGTCACGGCTGAGCGACGCTCGGTCAATCTCCAGAAGACTGCGCTTTCCATCACCGCAGTTTCCGGCGACGCCTTGCTGGTCAAGGGCGTTTCCACGGTCGCCGACGCGGTGCGCTCGACCCCCAGCATGGTGATGCAGCAGTCAACCGGCGGCTATTCGGCGGCCACCATCATCGGCGGCGGCGGCCCACCCAATATGGCGATCCGCGGACTGGGGACCGATGGCTTCAACAAGCAGCCGTCCGTGCGCGTCTATCAGGATGGCGTGTTGCTCGTCGGCGGCGGCGCCTTCTTCTATGATCTTGACCGGGTCGAAGTGCTGCGTGGCCCGCAGGGCACGCTTTATGGGCGCGGCGCTGTCGGCGGAGCGGTGAACATCATCACGCGCAAGCCCGTGCAGACCGAGGAAGGCTTCGCCCAGATCGGCCTTGGCAATTACGGCCAGATCGATGCGCAGGCCATGGTCAACGCGCCTCTCACAGACGAGCTAGCGGTCCGCGTGGCAGGAAACTTCCTGCGGCATGATGGCTATTTCAACAATGGCCAGAGCTCGGCCAATGAGGCCAGCGTGCGCGGCCAGCTGCTGTACAAGACGGACAATGTCTCCCTGCTGCTCTCGGGAACGCACTACAGGAACAGCAGCTCAGCCCCCGGCAAGGTGATTGTCACCGCCGCAGCCCCCTATGTGCAGGACTGGACGACGATCGAACCGGCAGGCGGCTATACCAAAGGGCGGTATACGGAGCTGCACGGTCAACTCGATGTCGATCTTGGCGATGTTTCCCTGACCTATATTCCGTCCTATGCGTCGTTTAACAGCTACAGCCTGCAATTGCTGCAATATGGCCGCTACAACGGCAAGGTCATTGGCAATCAGCCGCGACACCGGGTTCATTCGCAGGAATTGCGCCTGGCCCATGATGACGATTCTTTCCAGATTCAGGGCGGGCTGTTCTATTATAATGAGAAATATGAGTATCAGTATCTGAACCTGGCCCCAAATGCCGCGGCCGGAACCGGAATTGATGCGTTCGGTTATAATACCGCGTCCAACGGCACACATCAGACCTTCGATCTGACCTCCGCCGCGGTCTTCGCGCAGGCCACATATTCCTTCACCGATGCACTGAGGCTGACCGCGGGCGAGCGTTATACCTATGACAAGGTGAAGCAGCTCTATGAAGGCAATCATCAGGCCATCACGCCGGGTAGCAACCCCGTCGTGGCGCCGACCAATGCCAACTGGAATCACTTCGACTGGAAGCTACGCCTTGAGGCAGACCTATCTTCAAAGAACATGCTCTATGGATCGGTAACGACCGGATACCGGCCGGGATCGGCAACCATCGGTGTCCCCTACCAACCCGAAACCGTCACCACCTATGAAATCGGCAGCAAGAACACCTTCCTCAACGGGGCCGTCGTCGCCAACTTATCCGCCTTTTACAGCGATTATCCGGAATATCAGGTCGTCCAGACCTATATTTTGAGCAATGGCGATCTGCGGGCGTACATCCCCCAGGTGCCGGCGACGTTCTATGGGCTTGAAGCAGAGTTCACCCTGCGTCCGACGAGATCGGACACGCTCAATCTTTCGGGATCATGGCTCCACGCCACCTTCGACGAAAATCTGACAGCGACTAACCCGCTTACGCTGGTGACGACGACGTATCAGACCAAGGACAAGCGGCTTCCCCACGCGCCGGAATGGCACCTGACCGCCGGCTATCAGCATCAGTTCGAACTGGCAAACGGCGCGGACCTGACCCTGTCGGGCGATCTTACCTATCAGAGCTGGCAGACCACGGACTATGACGGCAGCAACTATCCGTCCCCCAATCCAATCTATCTACAACCATCGACGACCGAGTATAATGCGTCATTGACCTTTACGCCGGCCAGCAAACGCTATCGCGTGACGCTCTACGGCAAGAATCTGAGCAACACGATTTACAAGATTCAGGCAAATGTCGCGCCCGGCGTGCATTATGTGAATGATCCAAGAACATATGGCATCCGCCTGTCCGCCAGTTTTTAACGTCACAGACAGACTATTCAAGAAGAGCGGCGCCCGTCCAGCGCCGCTCTTTTTTTTGCCTTGGCAATCTCGACACCTCAACGAACCGGTAGCGTTTAACAGCTTGCGGTACTTCAAGGGTAATTGCTCACGGCATGGATGGAGAATTATCATCAGGAACGAGCGCACTCGGCATTTGGCTATGAAACCCCGGTGGCCCTTGCCCACCGAACCACAAAAGCAATGGCCTGCTCCCCTCCACAGGCCATCCTTTATCCGCGCTCATACGCAACAAAACTGCCTGGCTCTATTTCAAACTGCAGGAAATCCGGGCATCGTGTCAAACCGTCCGATTTTTAAGGACCAACATTATTTCATGTCAGCTATAAATTCGAGCGTCGCTGCATATTTCGGCGCCTGAGATGCTGGCTGGCCTACATATTCCTGCAAACCCCACGCCCCATATTTAGAGATCGATGTGATGTGCTGATATAGCATTATTAGATCGCCGTAACGCCTATTCCATTCGTTTAGGTACATCGTGTACATTTGCCCCATACGGGGATCACGCTGAACTCTCTGAGCTACAGCCAGATCCGGCGTAACAAGATGCTGACCTGCCTCATAAGCAATGAGCCGTTTTCCGTACTGTGAAGCTATCGCTCGATGCTGATCAGTACTCTTGAATGCAGCTTCTATTCTGCTTGGTAAGACATTCGCAAAAAAATCATCAAGATTTGTTGCGGCTGTTGGCTCGGTTTCCGCAGTCAGAGCGAAATAAGGCGCAACAGCCAATGCATCAACATGATCAGATAGTTGTGGAAATTCGAAAATTTTTGTTGCGTAATATGGCATCGCGTTCTGCGTGGCCGCGACACGGACCAGACGCCCGGTCTGCCCCTTGAACACATCCTCCCAGATCTTCATGACCTGAATGGTCTTTTCCGCATATCTCATATACATTGCGGCGCCAGTTGCTTGCGAAAGACCTCGCTGTTTACCTTCATTATCTGCCTGAGTTGTAACTTTGAAAACCCAGTTCCAAACTTCATTACTAACTTCAACGTAAATTTTCAAATCCGGCGACACGTTGTCGCGCACATACTCAGCAAAACGCCGCACATAGTCATCGTCTCCATTCCACGGAATGGAAAACCAAGGGTCAATCCTCGCTTGATTGACAAGCGCGACCATATATTCAAGCGCGACTCCATCGTCACCAATGACTTCTCCAGATGTCGCAGTCGTTCGCGTTTCCCATGTCACCGGGAGGTTTGCGTTTGTGTTCTGCCAATCCATGAAGCGGCCAACTCGATATCGAGAAATCTCGGCGATGTACTCAGACGAAAAAATCAGACTGGGGTCCGCGTCTGCCTCCCGACAATCCAGATTACGGATGGGGTTGCTAGGGTTAGATTTCGTCACATGAAGGTACGGCCTCAAATTTTCGCCTTCGCTCACCCAAGTGAACCGTGCCGAATTACTACTAACCACCGGATTTTTGGCGACCCACGGCGAAAAATAGATCGTCCCTTCACCGTTCCAGCGACAACGGATATCGACTGACTTACCCTGATAGACCGCGTTCGGCGCCTGGATCGCTCGTGCCGCAGATTCACCGGTTTTAATCGAGATCACGTCTCGATTAGCGTTGAGGCGATCCGCAGGCATGGTGCTCCAGACATTTGCCGGGCTAATATAGAACCAACGCGAACCTGCCAGGAGATTCATGAACGAACGCTCATTGCCATAATAAGAAGGCCCCGAGAGATTCATCCCCACGCTAGTGCGCCCTGCGGCCGGTCGTGGCGTAGCGCTGGGAGTCGGCGTCGGCGCGACCGGTGCCGTTATAGAAGGTTTACTATATTCCGAAGGCGGCGGCGTGATAATGATGGGCCGCGTGGAAGAACTGGTGCTCGTAAAAATCGAACCCAGAGACGCAAAAGCGACTACAACAGATGTACGAAACGCTGGCACGACCCCAAGGCTCACAACAGTTAAAGACGCAGCAACCGTGCCTGCCATCGCGGCAGAACTCAAGAGGCTTGCCCCTCCAAAGCCAGCCCCTGACATGATTTGGCGCATTCTAACGCCGAAACTCCGATTATCCGTCATTATATCGCTTTCCTCGACAGGTGCCGCATTCAAAGCCCGCATCCTGTCTGAGATAGTTTTTTTATATGATTTTGGCGTAAGCGGATATGATTAACATGGCCATGATCTAAATTTGGCTTGCACTACACACGATCTCCAAAAAGACGGACCGAATCATTCTGTGACAGAAATGGGTCACGCATTCACGTCTACTATCAATCCGGGCAAAGCGTAGGAAAGAGAATGCTCCCTACGACTATAAGTTCTTGCTTTGCGCCATCCTGATGCACCCTCACGACACCCGCTTTATGCGCATCGCTTTTTTCATCGCCCGCGGGTCGACTATCATCCCACTCAACGCTCCCGCAATCAGCCATGTGATCGGTCGCAACGATGAATTGGGCACCAAGTCCAGCAGGTTCAATATAAGGATAAGGAGCAAGCCAAGCGTCGGAAAGGCCAGTTGCCCGCCCTTTCCTTCGCGATAGGCTCGCCAGAACGGGTGACAAAGCAGGCCAAACATCGCGATATAGCCAATCCATCCATATTGCCCAATCGCGATAATCCATGTTCCATCAGTCGTAGACAGGCGAATATCCTGTCCCCAATCAGTCATCTGGTAGACCTGGTTCCGTCCCCAGGAGCCCCATCCAAAAAGTGGCTTTTGCGCAGCGTGATCCAGCAATCGATCTTCATTCACGAAACGAAATTCAAGCGACTGCCTACGCTCTGGCCCGACCACTCCAGCAACATCAAGGACTGCTTGGGTAGGGAAGTACGGCGTTGCCCTAACCGCTGGGTACAGAATAATAATCAATGAAACTGCAAATATCATTGTTGTCATACGGCGCGCGTTGAGCGTTAAAAGCGCAAACAGCCCTATAAATGCCCAGACAATAGATCCAACGGACTTCATAATAATCAAAATACCGGCCAGATAAATAGCAACCAGTGCCGGAGGAAGATTTAGCGTTTTTTGCTTCATACGCCACAATACAAGTGACGCGATAAAGGCCATAGCGCAGAACATGGATACCAGCAGCCCGTGCCCCATGAAAACTGCAGGCCTATATCCGCCGAAACGGATCATCTGAGTAAAATCACTAAACGCGACAATGCCATATATTTGCGCGTGAAGAACCGGAGCAAATCTCGATTCGTAAAGAATAAGAATAGAATAAAAAAGAGCAGATATAACAAGAACCTGTAATATCATAAGATGGTCTTGCCCACGCCGCAAAGCGCTATATCCTATAATAAAAGGAACCATCACCAAGGCATTTCCCGCACAAGCAGAAAGTGCATCGTATAAACTCATCGCCGGCAGTGCTGTTTGAGAAAGGATGATCGGTGACTGGTTACCAAAGCTGGTTCCAATTGGTGACAACACAAAAACGACCATGAGACCCAATACTAATTTACTCTGAGGCAGGCGAATCAAGCGCTGCTTGGCGAATATCGCTACGCAGATAAACGCCATCATGTTAGGAATACTTGTCTTGTCCATAGGCGGCAGGCCAGGTGGATCAAAGGCAGTATTAACGGGCAGCAGCATGTAGGCCCCGACAAGCGACCAAACCGCAGCCTTGCGCGCATCCATCTGCGTAAAAAGAATAATAGTGACAATAGGCCAAATAAGGAGCGCGCCCCAAGCAATTATATTGGGCATTGTCAAACTCCTTCTAGTGCCGTGTCACGTCGACACCATATTCAAGACGATCGTTGCCGAAATTTACCTAAACAATTCAAACAAGCGGTGACATCATTGCTGTCCTCATGATGCCTTGTATTCAATGATGCGATGCACGCCGCCGCGTGCCCCAGTCATCCAGTATTTCGCCATGCCGACGAGCATTGGAAATTTTGCAATGACCAATAGCGCCGCATTGGCACTTGCAAAATCCGTCGGCTCCCCCCGGTTCCGTCCACGGCACCAGAGGCGCAGCCATTGGAGCGGGTACAGCAGGGCTAACGATATGCCTGCCACAAACCACGCTGCATGATCGCAAAGAAGCCAGAGCAACGCGAGCAACACAACCGCAAGAGGCAAGCCCCCTCCCCAGATTAGTGTACTTCTAACCTGACGGCGCCAATCCGGATCTGCCATTCTACCATGTCGCGCAACGTGCTCGGCATAAGCATGCCCACCCCGCTTCGCTCTCTTCCACCACTGCGAAAAGCGCATGATATTCGCATCATGAAGCACCATCGGACGAGGGAGACAGCGCACATGCCAGCCTTGCGCACGCATCCTGAGGCAAAGATCAGGCTCTTCGCCGGCGATGAGAGCATCGTTGAAGCCCATGACGGCATCGAGAGCGCCAACGCGCATCATCGCGTTGCCCCCGCTCGACTTCGCCTCGCCGGGCGGCACATTCCATTCATCATCACATTGCGCGTTATAGAGGCTTGCTTCCGGATGGCGCTCCTTGCACCGCCCAAAAACAACGGCGAGCGAAGAGTCATCATCAAGCGCGGCAACACCCGCTTCCATCCACCCGGACTCCAATGTGCAGTCGCCATCGATAAACTGCACATGAGCGATCGAAGGATGCTCCTTCAACAGTGCGCGCCAACCCTCATTACGCGCTCGTGCGGCCGTGAACTGCGGGGGGATTGCCAACTCAACGACCATCACACCAGCGGCCCGAGCCCGCAAAACGCTCTCGTCCGTCGAACCAGAGTCGACGTAAACCGCCGGAACGCCTGCAGGCAGCGAAGCGAGACATGCGACAAAGCGCTCCCCCTCGTTGCGGCCGATCGCGACAATGCCTGTTCTTGCATCCGTCGTCACATCAGGCCGCCTTATTCATCCAGCGTGGCGGCACGCCCGGCACATCGCCAATCCGTGTAATCGCTGATTCCATGTCATTCGCAGTCGATCGCAGCCCTTGCTGGCGTAATCTGGTCTCATCACCTCGTGTAACCGGGATACGATCGCCCGGAACGACAGGCGCGATCAGACGACCAATTCGCGCGCCGGCAAGCCAGGCAAAGCTGGCGCGCCATGCCTGCCCCGAACCGCCAGTGAGCGTGAAGAAGCGCCGACGGCTTTCATACCAGTAAGCCGGCATGGCCGTCTCGGCTCGTGACTTGCCCTCGCTCAGCCCTGTCGCCACGCCCCCGATATGCATCACCTGACTTTGCGGTACATGCCGCACAGTCCAGCCCGCACGGCCCATGCGATGCATGAGTTCCACCTCCTCGAAATAGAGGAAGAAGCCGGTATCGAAGAGGCCCACCTCCCGCAATGCTTCGGCGCGGAGCAGGCAGGAGGCGCCCGTAACCCAATCCACCACGCCGGCCTGCCCATAGGGTATCAGGACGTCCTGCACGCCAAATAATCGACCCACGGAATGAAGCCCGAGACCCCGAATGAATTCGCTACCCGTCGCATGGAAGCGAAACGCCGACCCGGTAAGACTGCCATCGGCATTGACGAGCTGGCTGCCGGCGACACCACAGTCCGGGAAACGGTCCAGCTCCGCGACCAGCGCCGCGACGGCGCCCGGTTCAGGAACGCAATCGGGATTGATGAGGAAAATCGCGTCGGGTGGAACGGGCCTGGCGAAGGCGCGCAGCATCGCCTCGTTATTCGCCCAGCCAAAGCCGCCATTCAGATCAAGCGGTACGAACTGGACGAAATGCTCAGCGATCAGATCCGCAAGCAGATGATCCAGCTTTTCGGCCGAACCGTCCCCCGATCCGTTGTCGATGAGGATGAGATCGAAAGCGAAATCGGCCGTCCGCTGTCCGGCGAGCGCACGGATGCAGGTGGCGGCAAGATCGGGGGTGCGGAAGTTGACCATCACGGCCGTCACCCTGCGGATAGCAGCGGCACTCATGCGTCGCTACCGGTCGCCGCGATGATGCGCGCGGGAATGCCGACGGCTGTCGCGCCGGGCGGGACGTCTACGATTACTACAGCATTCGCCCCAATTTTCGCATGATCGCCAATCGTGATCGGCCCGAGCAGGCGGGCGCCGGCGCCGATATCGACATGACCGCCGAGCGTTGGCACGCCGCCTGCAAATCCAATTGTAACCTGCTGAAATATCAAGCAATTTGGCCCTATCCGACTGCCGGGATGGACGACGATACCATTGGGATGCGGAATCAGCAGTCCGCCACCGATCAGCGTATTGATGGGAATATCACAGCCCGCCACCGTCGACCAGAAACGATGGCGCAGCACCGCGACCTTGCGCACGAGAGGCGCCAGCGGCCCGCGCGCCGACTGATAGCTGCGGATGGCCGCGAGCACGGCGCGACCGGGCGCCCAGCCCGCGCCACGACGACGCTCACGCGACCAGTCCGGCTCCGTGGCCGAAATGGCGGGTGCTCCGCGCTCGCTAGATGCTGTCATTAATCGAGCGATCCGTGAGCCCAATGAGAAAAATCCGCGGCCCATGCCACAAATAGCGCTTCCACAGCCGGCGCGGCTCACTGAGCAGGCGATGCAGCCATTCCAGCCCCATGCGCTGCATCCACAACGGCGCCCGCGCCTTGCGCCCGAGCAGAAACTCGATCGACGCGCCGATGCACAGGCCAACGCCACGCGCATCCGCCTGCGCCGCGACCTGCTGGGCGATCAGCTCGCTTTGCGGCGCACCAATCGCCAGCAAGGTGAACTGCGCCTGCTCCGCCACGATGAACCGGATCACCTCATCACAGGCCGACGCATTGGCAAGCAGGCCCATGGGCGGGATATGCTGGACATAATCCGGGCCGGGAAACGTCCGCCGGATCTCCTCCAGCATCGTCGCGTCTCCGCCGACGATCGCCACCTTGTCTCCCTGCGCCAACACCTCGCGGAAGAGGCGGGCCGTCAGATCGCTGCCCGGGCAGATGGTGAGGCGCACGCCCCTGAGCCGCGCCAGCCGCGCCACGATCCGGCTGTCACACACGCGCAGATCCGCCAGCGCATACGCACGGCGAAACGCCCGCGCGCGCGGACTGTCATGACGTGGCCAGAGCGTGACGATATGATCGGCATTGGGTGTGACGATGTACCGGAACCGCCCCCCGTCATCGCGCCGTGCGAGACCCGCGAGCAGTGCATTCTCGGTACAAAGGTCAAACTCGATCCCGGCAAATGTCGCGCGCGGCACCTCCGCCAACCAATGTGTCCTAGTAAGCATGCCGATCCCAGATAAGCTTAATAACCGTCTCGGCAATAATCCGTAAGTCGAACAGGGGAGACCAATTCTCGATATAGTACATGTCATATTCGACACGCTTGCGCGCGCGCTCGATCGTATCGATCTCACCCCGCAGGCCGCGCACCTGGGCAAGGCCGGTGATCCCCGGCTTCACGCGGTGCCGCGCGGGATACCCCCGCACCGCCTCGTGATAATAAGCGTCGCCCACCCGCATCTCCGTCGTGTGCGGCCGGGGCCCGACGATCGACATCTCGCCGCGCAGCACGTTCCAGAGCTGAGGCAACTCGTCGATACTGGTGCGGCGGATGATGCGCCCTACCCGCGTCACCCGCGGATCATTCCGCGTGGTCCGCTGCGCGCCGGAGAGATCCTGCCTGTCCACATACATGGAGCGGAACTTGAGCACGTCGATCTCAAGATTGTTGAACCCCACGCGCCGCTGCTTGAAAAGCACCGGCCCCTTGCTCTCCAGCTTGATGACAATCGCCGTGAGCAGCAGCAGCGGCGACAGCACGATCAGACCGAGCAGCGCCAGCAGCCGATCCTGAATTTCCTTCAGCACGCCGTCGAAATCACGCACCGGCTGCTGCCATACGTTCAGCACAGGCAGCGAACCCAGATAATTGACCCGGTAACGATCCCGCAGCACGAGGAATTCGCGCGGCAGGATGCACACGTCGATCGCGCCCGCCGAAAGCTGCTCCACGATCATGTTCAGCCGGTCCTGCTGGACAAGCGGCAGCGCGACGATGAGCTGATCCAGCATGCCCGCCTGCGCCAGCGCCAGCAGATCATCAAACCCGCCCAGAAACGGCACGCCATTGATGGAGCCGGTCTCGACACGGGTGCGCCGATCATCCGCGAAGCCGATGATGCGGATATGCGGCAAGCGCTCGATCTCCAGCAGCTCCAGCACCCGGCTGGTGATGCCCCGGTCCGCGCCATAAATGGCCACGCGCTGCCCGATGAAGCCACGCGTCATCATCGTCCAGATCACGCGGCGGAACGCGAGACGACTTACGATGAGCCCGGCAAGGCTCACCGCGAGGAACAGCACCGCGAAACGCCCGGAGAAATCCTCCGCGCGGCCGAACTGCAGAATGACAAAGCCGGTCAGCAGCGCGGCGACCATGAAATCCACAAACGTGCCGCTGCCCAGATCGTCGCCCTGCCCGCGGAAGGCGGAATAGGCATCACGCGAGATACGGATGAGGAAGAAGTTGATCGCCATGACGATCGCCGCCGCCTCATGCAGGCGGAACTCGTAGAACGAGCCCACATAATGGACGTAAACGAACCGTGTGATCAGGAACGACACCAGGAAGCAGATCGCGTCATTAACGATGCCGGCGGAGCGCAGCACGTTCGACGTGAAACGCACATAGCGGTTCTGCACACGCGGGGGCCTGGTGCCGGTGGAGGGAGAAGGAGAATCCATCGTCAGATCAAATCCGCCCGAACAGGCCGCGATTGGCCCGCGCACCCGGAGGATCGTCCAGCGTATAAGCCGTCTTCGCCACGTCCAATCCCTGCCCGACGATCGCCCTGCACTCGCTATCCTGTGTCAGGGAGCATTGAGCGGCAAGCATCTCCCATGCCTTTGTTGCCGAGGGCTGCGCCCGCGCAAAGGCCGTTGCGACCGAGATCGCACGTCCCGGCTCCTTTTCCGAACGCAACAGCGCGAGGTGATGCTCGGCCACGAAATAATCCTGCGGCAGGCGCCGCGAGGCATCCGCCAGAATCTGCTTGGCACGCCAGATTTCTCCGCGCCGCTCATAAATGCCGGCGAGCACCACATAGGTCTCGGGATTCATCGGATCGGCGGCCTGTGCCTGCTGAACGGCATTCAGCGCCAGATTGACCTCTCCCTTGGCGAAATGAAACTGGCCAAGCTGAATCAGCGCGTCGACATCATTGGCATCCTTGGCGAGAATCGCCTCGATCTGCTCCTCCGCTTCGTCGCGCTGCCCGCTGATCGCGGCGAGCCGCGCCTTGAGCGACGCGACCAGCCGGGCATTGGCCGGCGGCACCGCATCGAGAATGCGCTGGGCGGCGGCGGTATCGCCGGAGAGGATGAGATAACGCACGGTATTGATGATCGCCTGCGGATCCTTGCTCGCCGCGACCGCCGCCGCGCCGGCCGCCGTGATCGGCCGCAGATCATATTGACTCCAGATGCGCCGCAGCGTCGCATAATCGTCCACCGACTGCGAACCGGCCTTCAGCAGATCGACCGAGGCACTGCGCGCCTCCGCGACATGGCCCGTCTTATAGAGAAGGTTGATCTGCTCCAGACGATACTGGAAGTTACCGGCCGCCAGCGGCACGATATCCTTGTAGATCGGCAGCATCGCGTCGGCCCGGCCGATCTTGCGATAGATGTTCAGCTTGTTGGTGAGCATCGCCGGCGTCGGACCATTTTGCGCGATGCTCTGATCGATGAGCGCGATCGCCTCATCCGCCTTGCCGTTGATGGTGAGCGAGCGCGCGCGCAGGATGGTGCCGGCCTCGTCGCCGGGGCGCTGCGCGAGAATTCGCTCGGCAAAATTATTCGCATCCTCGACGCGCCCCTTGGTCAGCGCGACCATGCCCTTCACCTGAAGCGCCGGCAGCGAATCGGGGTCGATCATCAGCAACCGGTCGGCCGCGTCCTCCGCGTCCTTGATCCGGCCGATCTGAACGCCGATGTTCGCCGTATAGGCCAGCGCGCTGCGGTTCGTCTGATCGAGATCGAGCGCGCGCGAAAAGGCGTTGTACGCAACGACCGGACGGCCCGCCCGCACGTCTATCATGCCCTTGAGCAAATAATATTCCGGCACATCGTCCCGGTTCTGGATAGCCTCGGAAATCGCCTTGCTGGCCGCAGGATAGTTACCGGCGTCGAAAAAATCACGGGCCACCTGCGCCTGAGCGGCAGCGCGCTCCCGTCCGCCCTGACAGCCCGCAAGCAGCGCCGCCGCGCAGGCAAATGCTGCAAAAGCAGGCCATCCCGCCGCAAAACGCGGCCGGCGGAGCAGTCTTCCACGGACAATCTGATCGGTTTTGATTGGCATCCCAAACGCCCTAATGCCTCGAAAGGTCCAAAGATATCGCTAATGATGAAAGCCGCGCACCCGGGCTTAAAGCGACCCAAATCTCCGCGTTGCGTTCGTTAACCCCGCTTTTACGTGGTGACGGCATTATCTTTTGGTATATGAGGCCACGCAATGGCCAACAGCCTAGAGGAACAGTAAGCGTGCTTCAAGCAGCGGTAAGGTTTTCAGCCGCCCTCCTGTTATGGTCGGGTGCCACGGTTGCGATGGCGCAATCGCAAGCGACATCCGGGGCTCTGCGCGATCCGGGCAGACCTTACACCATCAACGCTGGCGACGAGCTGGAGATTTATGTCTGGGGCGAGGAACGCCTCCAACGCACGATCCGCGTGCTGCCCGATGGCACCTTCTCCTTCCCGCTCGTCGGCCGCGTCGTCGCGCTGGGTCAGTTGCCCGCGCAGATCGAAACCGCGATCACCAACGGCCTGTCGAACCAGTATCGTGGCCAGGTGCCGCAGGTCACCGTGTCCGTCACGGCGCCCGCTGGCCTTGTCTTCTCGGTCATCGGCCGGGTGAAATCGCCGAACACCTTCACGCCCGGCCGCTATGTGAACGTCGTCGAGGCGATCGCCATGGCCGGCGGCGGCGACGAGTTCGCCAATCTCGACAATGTCGTCATCCTGAGAAAAGGCGAAAAAGGCCTTTCCCCCATGCGCGTGCGCCTGGGCGGTGTGATGAAAGGCAACGTCTCCTCGTCCAGCGCTGAAATTCCGCAAATCGAAAGCGGCGACACGGTGATTGTCCCATGAAGAACGTTCATTACATCGCGATCGCACTGGGCGGCGTAACGGTCGTCGCACAGAGCCCGGCCATGGCGGACACCCGCGTCGGCGCCGATCTGGGCCTCGACGGCGGCTATTCGACCAACCCCTTCTCGGGGCAGGGCGGCGGCACCGGCTCGGGAACGCTGACGGGTTCGTTCCGCCCGTTCGTCGACCTGATCACGCCCTCCAGCAGCACGCGAATCACCGGCGACGTCAGCCGCACGGAATATGCGCGCCTCTATGACGGACACACTGATTTTGGCGGCATGCTGGTCACGCAGGCGCGCCCCAGCGCGCAGACGACGCTGAGCGGCAATGCCGGCTTTACCTCCCGCGTGGTCAACGCCCTCAACCCGATCTACAGCGTCATCCTCCCGGGGCCGGAAAACCCGGACCTGCCGATCATCATCGATCCGGCGACCGGCGGCACCTTCGCGCAGCGCACCAAGATGCTGAACGGGGGCCTCCAGCTCCACCAGCGGGTCTCGGCCCGCGATGCCATCACCCTCCAGGTCAATGGCGCTCTGCTCCGCTATGGCCGGCAGAACGTGGCAGGGACCTATCCGCAGAGCGACTACGACATGTTCGGCGGCGGCATCGGCTATCAGCGGTCGATCAGCGCGAACACCGCCATTGGCATGTCCGTGAATGCCTCCCGGACGAAGTACAAGACGGGCGGCTTCGGAACCAGCACCACCGTCTCCCCGGCGCTCACGCTCCAGACCAAGCTCTCGCCGACGGTCACACTGTCCGCCGATGCGGGCGTGACCTTCTCCGACATGGATCTGGCCGGCGGCGGCTCGCGCAAGACCACCTCGCTCTCGGGCAGCGTGAACGTCTGCAAACAGCGCGGCGAACGTTCGACCTTCTGCCTTTCGGGCGCACGGACCGTCTCGCCATCCGGCTTTGCCGGCATGTCGCGCCAGACCTCCCTTGGCGCCAGCTACAGCTATGCGCTCGATCCGCGCAGCCAGCTGACCGTGAGCGGCAGCTATGCCCGCCAGTCCAGCATGCGCGGCATCAGCAACACCGGCACATATGATTATGGCCAGGCCACGGTCGGCTATAGCCGGCAGATCACCCGCCGCTTGTCCGCCGTCGCCTCTGTCGGCTATGCTGACAGCTTCAACACAAGCATCGCCCGCAAGGCGAATTTCTACGGGAATGTCGGCCTGAGATACCGGATCGGTGATATTCGATGAACAATGCCTTCGCGACATTCCCTGAGCAGGACGAGGCGAGCGACAGCTCGTTCCTCTCGCACCTGCCCGCCATTGCCCGCCAGCGGAAATGGTTCATCGTCCTTCCAGCCCTGCTCGGGCTGATCGGCGGTATTGCAGCGGCCTTCATCCTGCCGGTCAAATACCAGTCACGCGCGGTGCTGCTCGTCGAAGCGCCCCTCCTCCCCGAGGAAGTGGCGCAGAGCAACGATGCCGAGCTGGTGGACCAGCGCATGGCGCGTATCCGCCAGCAGGTGCTGAGCCGGCCGCAGCTCATCGAGCTGATCCAGCGCAACGACCTGTACGCGACCGACCTGCAGACCAAATCGCTGACCGAAGTGATCGAGACGATGCGTAAGGCCATCGCCATCGACCCTGTGACGGCGGACATCCAGCAGGCCGGCAGCGGCCGCAGGACGACCATCGCCTTTGGCATGTCGTTCGAATATTCCGACCCGGTGAAGGTGCAGACGATCGCTCAGGCGCTCACCGAACAGGTGCTCCAGATCGATTCGACCAAGAGCGCCGAGCAGGCCGAGAACACCGTCCAGTTCCTGACCGATCAGGCCAATGGCCTCCAGCAGCAGATCACCACGATCGAGCGGCAGATCTCCCAGATCAAGGCCTCGAACGGGCTGGCGCTGGCGGGCGGCTCCATGTCGGTCCTGGGCGGCAGCACGGGCAGCTATGACGCGCAGATCGCCGCGATCCAGCAGGCCAATGCGCAGCTTAACGCGCAGCGCGAGGCCAGTCGTACGTCCGATCAGCGCGATCCTGTCGTGCAGCAGGCCGAAACGGCGCTGGCTGTCGCGCAGGCCACCTATTCGGACAATCACCCCGATGTGGTGATCGCCAAGCAGCGTCTCGCCGAGGCCCGCAACCTCGCCAAGCAGACCTCGCGCAGGCTGCCGACCAACGCGATTGACGATCAGATTGCCTCCAATAACCGCCAGCTCGCCATCCTCCAGTCGGCGCGTTCGCAGGAAGCCGCGCGGACCGGCGCGGTGATCGGCGCGGCCTCGCGCGCGCCGCTGGTTCAGGAGCAGGTCTCGCAGCTCCAGCAGCGGCTCGACGGGCTCAACACCCAGTATCAGGCCGTTTCCTCCCGCCTGCTGACCGCCCGCGCGGGCAAGAAGGCCGAGGACGACCAGCAGGGCGAGCGTCTGTCCGTCATCGATCCGCCGGTCATCCCGGACGATCCGGTCTCGCCCAATCGCCCCCTGCTCATCGCGGGTGGCCTGATCGGCGGCCTTGGCCTTGGCATTCTGCTCGCGGGTCTGCTGGAGCTGGTACTCCGTCCGATCCGTGACATCAGCGCGGTCCAGGCCGCGACCGGGGAAGCCCCGCTGGTCGTCATTCCCACCATCCAGCGCCGCAACGCGGTGAAGGCGGGCGTCTTCGACAGGATCTGGCCGTTCGGCAAAAAGTCGGCGGGCGGCAAGGGCCGGGTCGATGATGATGACGATGATGACTGATCTTAGCGTTTGTTGGGGGGTTCACCTTGGCTCATGATTTCGCAACGGCCACGGCCGCCCGTCCCGCCGCTGCCGCACGCATTCCGGCCCAGTCCGAGCTGAAGGTCTTCACGCCCGACCCGCAGGTGCTGGATACGAACCACATTGTGGGGTTCAACAGCAGGCACATCAGCTCACGGCCGTTCAGCCTGCTGCGCTCGCAGCTCGTCAAGCGGATGCAGACGCGCGGCTATCGCGTCGTGGGCGTGACCTCGCCCGCGCCGGGCGCTGGCAAGTCGTTCCTCTCGGCCAATCTCGCCGCGTCGCTCAGCCGGCTGCCGAACCGCGCGGTCTATGTGTTCGATCTTGACGTGCGCCGTGCCTCTCTGGCCGATTATTTCGGCATCAGGAAAGCGCCGGGCGCAACGGGGCTGGAAGAGTATCTCGCCGGCCAGACGGACGATCTCGCCTCCATCGGCCTCCAGATTCCGGGTACCAATCTCTCGCTCTATCCCTGCTATCCCAATGATCTCGACACATTCGAGATGCTTGCGGGAGACAGGTTCGCGGCGCTTGTCACCGCGATGCGGAGCCTGCCGGACGACAGCCTTGTCGTGTGCGATCTGCCGCCGGTGTTCGCCAATGACGACGCGATGGTCGTTGCCGACCGGATCGACGCCTATCTGCTCGTCATCGAGCAGGGCCGCACCAGCCAGAAGGAAGTCAAGGACTGTATGCGTCTGCTGGACCCGGCGGAATGCATCGGCTCGGTGCTGAACCGCTATGAAGGCGGCTTTGGCGACCCTTATGGCTATGGCTACGGCTATGGCTCCTACGGGAATTATTCGAGCTACTACAAGAAAGACGAGTGAGCGCATTGCCATGGGCGACGCCGCGAAACCTCCCCTTGCCGGGGTCAGCCGCGCTCTCCCGCTGCTCATCCTGACCCTTGCCGCCTGCTCGCCCTCACCCGGCGGGCAGAGCAAGGAGGACAAGGAAAAAGCCGCCAACTGGCGCGGCATGATCCGCGACGGGCCGGCGCTCGAATCGAGCGATGCCGTGCCCGATCCGGTGATCCTGACCTATCGTGTCGTCACGCCGCAGGAAGCCGAGGCGCTGAACGCGGAAGTGCCCGTCAGCACGGCGCCGATGGTTCCGGCCAAGCCCTTCCACCTGCCTGCCGGCATGTCCGAAGAGAGCCGGCACGCGGCCGTGGACTGCATGACCGCCGCGATTTATTATGAGGCGAACTCGGAAAGCGAGGCCGGCCAGCGCTCCGTCGCGCAGGTTGTGCTGAACAGGATCCGCCACCCCGCCTTCCCGAAATCCGTGTGCGAAGTGATCTTCCAGGGGTCCGAACGGCCGACAGGCTGCCAGTTCACCTTCACCTGCGACGGCGCGCTCGACCGGCGGCCGGATCAGGTGCGCTGGGCGAGAGCACGCGTCTATGCCGAGCAGGCGCTCGATGGCGCGGTCGAGAAATCCGTGGGCCTTTCCACGCACTACCACACCAAATGGGTGGTGCCCTACTGGCGGGAGGACCTGACCAAGCTGGCCGTCACCGGCGCGCATATCTTCTACCAATGGCAGGGCGGCTATACGCTCCCGGCGCGCGCGCAGGCCGCCAATGTCGAGGTGCTGCCGCGCAAGCTCGCGGCAAGCATTCCCGATTTCGTGCGGATCGCGCCAGGATCGCGCGAGGCGGGCAATGCGCCCTTGCTGCGGCCGGACGGGCAGATCGCTCCGCTCAGCGACATTCGCTCCGGCCTTGTCGCGGACGACCATGCCAATGCGCTGCCGGACAGCCGCAACCGCGCCACCGTGCCGATGATGGCGCGTGATCCGCGCCTCAAGGCGGACGACGCGCCCGGCAGGCTCGCGGCCGACGAGCGGCAGGGCGGACTGGAAGCGAACTGAAGCAGCGATGACCAATGCGGACCCCGCCATTCTGCCCGCCATACTGTTTGTGTGCCTCGGCAATATCTGCCGCTCCCCTCTCGCCGAGGCGGCGCTGCGTGATGCGGCGGCGGATGCCGGCATAGCGATCCACATTGATTCGGCGGGCACGGGCGACTGGCATGTCGGCAATCCGCCCGATCCGCGCGCGCAGGCCATGGCGCGCGATCATGGCATCGATATCTCCGGCTATCGCGGCCGGCAGGTGACGGAAGCGGATTTTCGCCGTTTCAGCCATATCTATGCGCTGGACGCGCAAAACCTCGCCGATTTGCGCGATATCCGCCCGGATGACGCCACCGCCGGACTGTCCCTGCTGATGGACATGGTGCCGGGCCGTGAAGGCACCAGCGTCGCCGACCCCTATTATGGCGATGCGGACGGCTTTGCGACGACATGGAACGATGTCAGTCGCGCGGCTGGGGCGATCGTGGCGGATATCCTCCGCCAGCGCTGACCGCCCCGGACGCGTGCGGCTGTCTCAGCGCGCCGGCTTCGCCTTGTCCAGCAGCGACCGCCACCAGCCCTCATTGGCGAGATACCAGGCGAGCGTCTGGGCGAACCCCTCCGAGAAGGTGCGGCGGGGCGCATAGCCCAGCTCACCACGCGCCTTGGTCTCGTCAATCGCATAGCGCCGGTCATGCCCGGCCCGATCGGTCACGAAGGTCTTGAGGCTTTCGGACGGCTTGCCCTGCGCGGCCGGCGCATCCGGGAAACGCGCGGCGAGCGAGGGATCGGTCGCGAAGGCGCGGTCCACCGTGGCGCAGATCTCCTCGATAACGTGCAGATTGGGCAGCTCCTGCCCGCCACCGATATTATAGGTCTCGCCCGGCCGGCCGACGAGCAGCACCTTCTCGATACCGTGGCAATGATCCTCCACATGCAGCCAGTCGCGCACGTTCATGCCATCGCCGTAAATGGGCAGGTTGCGGCCATGCAGGCAATTGAGCAGGAACAGCGGGATCAGCTTCTCGGGAAACTGATATGGCCCGTAATTGTTCGAGCAGTTGCTCGTCGTCACCTCCAGCCCATAAGTGTGGTGATAGGCGCGCACGAGATGATCCGAGCCGGCCTTGGACGCGGAATAGGGCGAATTGGGTTCATATTGCTTGGTCTCGGCGAAGGCGGGATCATTCGGCCCGAGCGAGCCATAGACCTCATCCGTCGAGACATGGTGGAAGCGATGCGGCTTGCCCGTGCCGCTATCCAGCCAGAGCTTGCGCGCGGCCTTGAGCAGGCTGTGCGTGCCGACGATGTTGGTGGTGACGAAGGCATCCGGCCCGGTGATCGAGCGATCGACATGGCTCTCCGCCGCGAAATGCACGATCCTGTCTATCCCGCGCTCGGCCAGCAGGCGCTCGACCAGCGCGGTATCGCAGATATCACCCTCGATGAGATCGACACCGTCCAGCCCGTCGAGATTGGCGGGATTGCCGGCATAGGTCAGCACGTCCAGCACCGTGACCACGTCATCGGGGTGATGCGCGCGCCAGTAATGCACGAAATTGGCGCCGATGAAGCCGGCGCCGCCGGTGACGAGAAGATTAGCCATGCGAACGGATTTCCTTGAGCATCAGGCGCAGATTATCGCGCCAATGGGGAGGCGGTGCGCCAAGGAGCGCGACGCTCGCCTCCTTGTCCAGCACCGAATAATGGGGGCGGCGCGCCGGGGTGGGATAAGCGCTGGCCGGAATGGGCAGCACCGGCACCTTGCGATCCAGCAGGCCCAGCGCCAGCGCCTCCTCCTGAATGGCGACCGCGAAATCATACCAGCTTGCCGCACCGCTGTCCGTCCAGTGATAAAGGCCGCGCGCGCCGGCCGCATCCAGCGCCCAGAGCGCCTGAGCAAGCCCGCCCGCGAAGGTCGGCGTGCCGATCTGATCGGCAACGACGCGCACCTCATCCCGCTCCGCCATGAGGCGCAGCATGGTCCGCACGAAATTGCCGCCGGTCACGCCATAGACCCATGCGGTGCGGACGATGAGCGCATCCGGCAGGGCAGCGGCGACAGCCACCTCCCCTTCCCGCTTGGTCAGCCCATAGGCGCCGATCGGCGCGGTAGGCGCATCCGGCCGGTAGGGGATGCCGGACACGCCATCGAACACGAAATCGGTCGACACATGGACGAAGCGCGCGCCCGCATCCCGCGCGGCGGCGGCGAGATTGGCAGGCCCGGTGGCATTGATCGCCCGTGCGGCGTCCACCTCGCCCTCGGCCTTGTCCACCGCAGTATAGGCAGCCGCATTGATGACGAGGGCGGGCGCATGGCGGGAGACTGCCGCCTGCACGGCGGCGGCATCCGAAATATCGAGATCGGCGCGACCCAGCGCGACCACCGCCGCGCCATCCGGCGCGCTCGCGAGCAGCGCCTGACCGAGCTGGCCGCCCGCGCCGGTGACGAGAATCTTCATGCCCGCCGTCATGGGAAGGTCACCGCGTCCTTGAGCGGCACGCCCGCTTCATCCTTGGCGGAGAGCTGCGGCACGATGCCCTCCAGCGGCCAGACGATGCCGACAGCGGGATCATTCCACAACAGGCTGTGCTCATTGGCCGGCTGATAGGGCGCCGTGCATTTGTACAGAAAGTCCGTGCCGTCCTCCAGACAGAGGAAGCCATGGGCCATGCCCTCGGGCACCCAGAGCATCCGCTTGTTCGCCGCCGAAAGCTCCACCCCCACCCATTTGCCGAAGCTGGGCGAGGAGCGGCGCATGTCGACCGCGACATCGAACACCGCGCCCGCCGTCACCCGCACCAGCTTCCCCTGCGGGGCCGGCTGCTGATAATGCAGGCCGCGCAATACCCCGCGCGACGAGCGGCTGTGATTATCCTGCACGAAATCAAGGTCCAGCCCCGCCTCCGCGAAGGTGCGCGCGTTCCAGCTTTCCATGAAGAAGCCGCGATCATCGCCGAACACCGTCGGCTCGATGATGAGGACCCCCTCGATCGCCGTCTCGATGACGTTCATCGCGTGCTCCGCTCCAGCAGCTTGACCAGATACTCGCCATAGCCCGATTTACGCAGCGGCTCGGCGACACGCAGGAGATGCGCGTCGTCGATGAAACCCATGCGCCAGGCCAGCTCCTCCGGGCAGCAGATCTTGAGGCCCTGCCGCTCCTCGGTGATGCGGACATAATTGGCCGCGTCGATGAGCGAGGCATGCGTGCCGGTATCGAGCCAGGCATAGCCGCGCCCCATCAGCTCCACATTCAGCTCGCCCGCCTCCAGATAGAGCCGGTTGAGATCGGTGATCTCCAGCTCGCCGCGTGGCGAGGGCTGCACCTGATGGGCGCGCTCCACCGCCTGTCCGTCATAGAAATACAGGCCGGTCACCGCATAGTTGGAGCGGGGCTCGGCCGGCTTTTCCTCAATGCTCTCGGCCTTGCCTTCGGCATCGAAGGACACGACGCCATAGGCCTTGGGGTCATTCACATAATAGCCAAAGACCGTGGCGCCGCTCTGCCGCGCGGACGCGGCGGCCAGCAGATCCGACAGGCCATGGCCGTAGAAGATGTTATCGCCAAGGATGAGCGTGGACGGATTCGTCCCCACGAAATCCGCGCCGATATGATAGGCTTGCGCCAGCCCGCCGGGATGCGGCTGCACCGCATAGCTGATCGTCATGCCAAGATCCGCCCCATCGCCCAGCAACGCCTGGAAGGCGGCCTGATCCTGCGGGGTGGTGATGATGAGCACATCGCGAATGCCCGACAGGATGAGCACCGAGAGCGGATAATAGATCATCGGCTTGTCGAACACCGGCATGAGCTGCTTCGATACCGCTCTGGTGAGCGGATAGAGGCGCGTGCCGGACCCTCCCGCGAGAATAATGCCCTTGCGCATGATGGTTCCCGGTTTCCTTTCTGATCGGTCTCGCCGTGCCTAGCGGGCCTGCGCCGCGATACAATGCCCGCTCTAGGGCAGCATCCTTAATTTTTGCACGTCATAGCCGATCCGGCGCAGCTGTTTCATAACCGGGCAAATGCAGCAAAACAGTGTAAACCCCTTTGCAAGATTACTCCCATAACGCCTATTTGTGGATCATCTGCCATTGAGCGTGAGAGCGACGCTCCATCCGGAGGACTAAATGGAAACCGTGTACGACTGGGTGACGCTTGCGCTGTTCGCAGGTATCATCGTCCTCTTTCTCCAGCGGTCCTCCATGGACAATCCGCCCGACCGCATGATCGACTATCTGCCGCCAGCCATTGGCTGCGCGCTCGCCAATTACGCGGGGAATGAAGGCTATCCGGTCATTGCCTGGCTGCTGGTGGCGGCCGTGATCGGCTATGTCATGCTCATCCTGAAGCCCAAGTTCAGATAGGCCGGCAGGCCGCTGGCCGCACCGCCGCCGCGCCTCATCTCACCACCTGCTGTTTCGCACCGCGCGAGCCGGCAAGGTCCGCGCACCGATTCGGAGCAACATCCCTTGACCATCCGCAAAGCCGTTTTCCCCGTCGCCGGCCTTGGCACGCGCTTCCTGCCCGCCACCAAGGCGGTGCCCAAGGAAATGCTGCCCGTGGTGGACCGTCCGCTCATCCAATATGCCGTGGACGAAGCGATCGAGGGGGGAATCGAAACGCTGATCTTCGTGACCGGGCGCGGCAAGGGCGCCATTGAGGACCATTTCGACTGCGCGTTCGAGCTGGAGCGCACCCAGGCCGATCGCGGCAAGTCGCTCGCCGCGCTCGCCGGCACGCGGCTGACGCCGGGGAGCGCGCTCTTCGTGCGGCAGCAGGAGCCGCGCGGCCTTGGCCACGCCATATGGTGCGCGCGCGAGGTGATCGGCAACGATCCCTTCGCCATCATCCTGCCCGACGAACTGCTGATCGGCCGCGAGCGGGGCTGCCTCGCCCAGATGGTGTCGCACTATGAGAAGGTGGGCGGCAATCTGGTCTGCGCGCTTGAAGTGCCCATGGCCGAAACGCCGAGCTATGGCGTCATCGACCCCGGCGCGCGCACCGGCCCGCTGACCGAGGTGCTGGGTCTGGTCGAGAAGCCGGCGCTCGGCACCGCCCCCTCCAACCTCATGCTGCCCGGACGCTACATCCTCCAGCCCGAGGTCATCGGCGTGCTCGCGCAGCAGGAAGCCGGCGCGGGCGGCGAGGTGCAATTGACCGACGCGATGGCCAAGCTCATCGGCGTGCAGCCCTTCCACGGCGTCACCTTCGATGGCGAACGGTTCGATTGCGGATCGAAACTTGGCTACGCGCAGGCAAACTTCGCGCTGGCAAGCCGCGACAGGGAAATCGGCGCGGCGCTCAAGGATTGGGCGAGCACGCAACTGGGCTGACGGCAGCAGCGCCATGCAGCCCCGGCCCACCGGGCGGGGCGGCGCGGGTTCTGGTCATCGCGCGCGCAGGCAGCATCTGACCTCGCTCCGCTCGAGCAAGGGACATCCGCTTTCGCGATCACGGTAGTTGACTGGGCGATGCCCCGTCCGAAAACGCCATACAGGCGGCGGTTACTTGAACAGCCGCCCTTCGCGATCACGCGGCAGGCTGGTTTCACCGCCGCGTTCCGCGCCGGCCCGTGGCGCTTCCGTCGGCGCCTCGAACCGCTCCCAGCCGGCCCGGCCGAGCTTTTCGATCGGCTTGTAGCGGACCTTGTAGCTCATCCGGTCCGAACCCTCGACCCAGTAGCCGAGATAGACATAGGGCAGCCCTGCTTTGCGGGCACGCATGACATGATCGAGGATGATGAAGCTGCCGAGCCCCTTGCGGCCGGACATGTCCGGCTCGAAGAAACTGTAGATCATCGACAGTCCGTCGCCCTGCCGATCCGTTAGGCAGGCGCCGACCAGCCGGCCGGGATGGCCGCCGACACCGGGCTCGCGATATTCGATGACGCAGGTATCGACCGGGCTCTGCTCGACCATATCGGCATAGTCGACATCGTCCATCTCCGTCATGCCGCCGCCCGGATGCCGGGCAGTGAGATAACGCTGGAGAAGCTCAAACTGCTCCTCGGACGACCAGGGCTTGCACTCGGTCGCCACGAGATCCGCATTGTCCCGCATCAGCCGGCGCTGCGTGCCATTGGGGTGGAACTCATCCGCCACGATCCGTACGGAAACGCACGCGCTGCAATCCGCGCAGCTCGGCCGGTAGGCGACATTCTGGCTGCGGCGGAAGCCGATGCGCCCAAGCGCGTCGTTCAGCTCACCCGCATGGCCGCCGGCAAGCTCGGTAAACACCTTCCGCTCCGTCCGCCCCGGCAAATAAGGACAGGGCCCGGCATTGGTCATGAAGAAGCGCGGGAAGCGGAAGGCAGCGGTCACATCATCCCCCCGCGGCCAGGCGCGGCCGCTGAATCAGATCCGCGCGACTATGCCGACAAGGGCAAGGCGTGAAAAGACCATTTACCATGGAACCGCCGATATGGGCGTGACGAACACCGCCTCGCCGATCATCATGCCAGTTCCACCGCCGCGGCATCATAGCCCGCCGCCTCCAGCGCGGCCATGAGCCGCTGGAGATGCTCCCCGTCGCGCGGTTCGCATTCGACATCGAGCGTCAGGCCCTTGGCCGGCAGCGTGGTGAAAATGCGCTGGTGATAAAGCTCGATGATGTTGACACCCAGCTCCTGAAAGATGCGCGCGACATTGTAGAGCGAGCCCGGACGGTCCTGCAGGCGAATCCGCAGCCGCGCGAGCCGGCCGGACCGCGCAAGATCGCGCAGCAGCACATTGGCGAGCAGCCGCATGTCGATATTGCCGCCGCACAGCACCAGCCCGACCTTGCGCCCGACAAACATGTCCGGATGCGCGAGCAGCGCGGCAAGACCGGCAGCGCCCGCGCCTTCCACCACCGTCTTCTCGATCTGAAGCAGCAGGCTGACCGCCTGCTCCAGCCGCCGCTCATCCACCAGCACGATGTCATCCGCCAGCGCGCCGACGAAACGGCGGGTGAGATGGCCCGGCTCCTTGACGGCAATGCCCTCGGCCAGCGTATCGCCATCACAGGGCAGGCTGGCGCCCTTGATGACGTCATACATGGACGGATAAAGCTCCGCCTGCACGCCGATCAGCCGGATATCCGGCCGCAGTGCCCGCGCCGCAGTGCCCATGCCGGAGAACAGCCCGCCCCCGCCGATCGGCACGACCAGCGTATCAATCTCCGGCGCGTCCTCCAGCATCTCCAGCGCGACGGTGCCCTGCCCCGCGATGATATCCGGCTCGTCGAACGGGTGGACGAAGGTGAGGCCCCGCTCCTTCTCCAGCTCGCGGGCGAAGGCATAGGCATCGTCAAATTTTTCGCCGTGGAGGATGACCGTGGCGCCATGCCCCTCCGTCTGCATCACCTTCACGACCGGCGTGGGGCGCGGCATGACGATCGTCACCGGCACGCCAAGCCGCGCGCCATGATAGGCAAGGCCCTGCGCGTGATTGCCGGCCGAAGCGGCGATCACGCCCTGGCTCCGCGCCGCCTCGTCCAGCCGAAGCAGCCGGTTGAGCGCCCCGCGCTCCTTATAAGCGGCGGTAAACTGGAGATTTTCGAACTTGAGCCATATCTCCGCGCCGGTCAGCTTCGAGAGCGTGCGGCTGTGCAGCGTTGGCGTGTGGACAAGCGCATCGCGAATACGCGCGTGGGCCGCGCGGATATCGTCGATCGCAACGGGGAGGCTCGCCGCCGTAGCGTCGAGCGGCTTGATCCGGTCATGCGTGTTCATCGTGCCGCCGCCCTAACGTATCTGGCGCTCTTGTGAAACAGCCTCTATGCCGCGTTTATGGCTAAGATCGCGTTTATTGGGCTGGGCGTCATGGGTGGACCGATGGCGGGGCATCTGGCGCAAGCCGGCCACGACATCGCCGTGTTCAACCGCACATTGGGCAAGAGCCAGGGATGGGTCACCCAATATGGCGGCATTGCGACCACCAGCGCCGCTCAGGCCGCCGAGGACGCGGAGATCGTCATCAGTTGCGTCGGCACGGATGACGACCTCGCCGCTGTGACACTGGGGCGCGACGGCGCCTTCCGCACGCTCAAGCGCGGCGGCCTGTTCATCGACCATACCACCGTCTCCGCGCGGATCGCCCGGCAAATCTATGTCGAGGGCGAAGGGCGCGGCATCCATTGCATCGATGCCCCCGTCTCGGGCGGGCAATCCGGCGCGCAGAACGGCACGCTCTCCATCATGTGCGGCGGCACCGAGCTGGCGGTCTCCGCCGCGCGCCTCATCATGGAGGCTTATGCCGCCCGCATCGTCCATGTCGGGCCAGCGGGCGCCGGGCAGACGACCAAGATGGTGAACCAGATCTGCATCGCGGGCGTGGCGCAGAGCATCGCCGAGGGGCTCCGCTTCGCGCAGGCCGCGCATCTCAACGTCGATCGCGTGTTCGAGGCGATCTCCGGCGGCGCGGCGCAGAGCTGGCAACTCGACAATCGCTGGAAATCGATGAGCGAGGACCGCTTCGACTTCGGCCTCGCGGTGGACTGGATGCGGAAGGATCTGGGCCTTGCGCTCGACGAGGCGCGCACGATCGGCACCACGCTCCCTGTCGCCGCGCTGGTCGACCAGTTCTTCGCGGAAGTGCAGAAAATGGGCGGTGGCCGGCAGGACACCAGCGCGCTGGTACGGCGGATGGGCCGGACATGATTCGTCCGTTCGCGGTGTTGATTGCCAGCACCCTGCTCTGCGCGCCGCTCATGGCGAGCGGCCTCATCGACAATGTGAGCGGCATCACCGTTGATGAGACGGGCGACCTCGTCCACTTCACGGGCCTCCTCATCGACAGCCAGGGGCGGGTCGAGAAGCGGCTGGACGCGAAGGACAAGCGGCCCAAGACCGTGGACTTCCGGTTTGACGGTGAGGGGCGCACGCTCGTCCCCGGCATGATCGACGGGCATGGCCATGTGATGGAGCTGGGCTTCACCCGGCTGAACCTCGACCTTTCCGGCACGCGCTCGCTCGACGAGGCGAAGGCGAAAATCGGCGCCTATGCCGCCGCCAACCCCTCACGCCCGTGGATCATCGGCTTTGGCTGGAACCAGGAGGCCTGGGGCCTTGGCCGGTTCCCCACCGCTGCCGACCTTGCCGGGCTCGCCGACGGACGGCCGATCTGGCTCGCGCGCGTCGATGGCCATGCGGGCTGGGCGAACGAGGCGGCGCTGGCCGCCGCGAAGATCAGCGCCACCACCAGGGCACCCGCCGGCGGTCGCATCGAGATGGCGGGCGGCAAACCCTCGGGCGTGCTGGTGGACAAGGCCATGGACCTCATGGCCCCGGCCATCCCCGCCCCTCTCCCCAAGGATCGCGACGCCGCCTTCGTGAAGGCGCAGGACGCGCTGATCGCGCGCGGCGTCACCGCCATCGCCGACATGGGCACCACCATCGCGGACTGGCAGACCTACCGCCGGGCGGGCGACCGGGGCGCGCTCATCATCCGCATCATGGCCTATGCGCGCGGCACCGGCGAGGCGGCGCTGATCGCCGGCTCCAGTCCGACGCCATGGCTCTATGACGACCGGCTGCGCTTGGGCGGCGTCAAGCTGCTGATCGACGGCGCGCTCGGCTCACGCGGGGCGTGGCTCAAAGCGCCCTATGCCGATGCCCCCGGGCAGAGCGGCCTTGTCCTGACGGAGTCGACCCAGCTCCGCAACCAGATGAGCCGCGCGGCGATGGACGGCTTCCAGCTCGCGCTCCACGCCATTGGCGACCGTGCCAACAGCGAGGCGCTGGACGCGATCGACGAACTGGCGCTGACCTACAAGGGCGACCGGCGCTGGCGCGTGGAGCACGCCCAGATCATCGACCCGACCGATCTGTCGCGCTTTGGGCGGAACGGCACCGTCGCCTCCATGCAGCCGCAGCATGAAAGCTCCGACTGGCGGATGGCTCAGGCCCGGCTCGGCCCGGCGCGGCTGGCGGGCGCCTATGCCTGGCGCGCGATTCTCGACAATGGCGGCACGCTCGCCTTCGGCTCCGATGTGCCAGTGGAGCCGGCCGACCCCTGGCTGGGCCTCAAAGTGGCGCTCACTCGCGAGGATGCGGACGGCGAGCCGGCCGGCGGCTGGCAGCCCGCACAACGGCTGACGCTGGCGCAGGCGCTGCGCGCCTACACGCAGGGCGCGGCCCATGCCGGCTTTGCCGAACAGCGCTTTGGCAACCTCGCCGTGGGGCAACATGCCGACTTTCTGCTGCTCGACCGCGATATCGAACTCGCGCGCCCGGCCGACCTTGCCAATGTCCGCGTGGTGGAAGTGTGGATCAACGGCAGACGTGCGGCGGGGACGAAGGCCATGACCGACATGAAAACGGAGACGCGGCCATGAGCGCCACGCAGCTCGGCACCAAATATGTGGAAAAGCCGTGGGGCCGCACGGATCTGCCCGCGATGTTCCCGGACGGCGCGGGCCGGCAGATCGGCGAAGTATGGTTCGACGGGCCGGACGGCCGCCACCCGCCACTCCTCGTCAAATATATTTTCACCAGCGAGCGGCTCTCCATTCAGGTCCATCCGAACGACGATCAGGGGCGCGAACGCGGCCTGCCGGGCGGCAAGAGCGAATGCTGGCTCATCACCGCAGCCGAGCCGGGCGCGACGCTCGGCATCGGGTCGACGGAAACCCTCTCGGGCCATCGCCTGCGCGAAGCCTCGCTCTCCGGCGAGATCGAGCGGCTGATGGACTGGAAGCCGGTGAAGCCGGGCGACTTCTTCTACATCCCGGCCGGCACCGTCCACGCCATCGGCGCGGGCGTCACGCTGGTCGAGGTGCAGCAGAATGTCGATGTGACCTACCGCCTCTACGACTATGGCCGCCCGCGCGAACTGCACCTTGCCGACGGTGTGGCGGTGAGCGACCCGCGCCGCTACCGGCGCGCGCCGGTGAGCATCGCGCAGGCGAGCGACGCGACATTGCTCGGCCCCGGCGACGCGCCCTTCACGCTCGATCTGGTGAGCTTTGGCGCCGGGCTGAACGAGCTGGCCGGCGAAACCGCGGGCGAACGCTGGTTCACGCCGCTGGAGGGACGCGGCACAATCGACGGCAAACCATGGCAGGCCGGCGAATGCTGGCTGATCGCGGGCAGCGTCGCGCTGGATTGCGCGGAACCGGCGAAGGCGCTGATCGCAGCGGTGTGAGGGTCAGGAATCTGACGCTTCAAACCTCACCGTCAGTTGCGTCGCATAGCGCACCGCCTTGCCATCCTTGCCAAGGACAGGCTGGCTGTTCAGACCCACACGCAGTTGCTCGCAGGCGATCTTCCCGAGCTGGGCATAGGCAGCGCTCTCGGCACTCAAAGCGCACTGCTCCAGCGATCCGCTGTCATCGAACAATCCCACGACCTCGATGTCGAGCGGCGAGGACGCTCCCGAAGGTAGCTTGCTTACTCTGAGAACCGCCGTCGGCGCGAGCTTGGGCACCGACGAAGCCTGCGGGCGAGACATGGCAGGCATCGAAAAATTCGAAATGCCGCGAACCACGCCATAGATTGGCGCGCCACTGCCGTCCGTCGCTGGCCGATAATGTGGCTTCTTCCTCGCCACCGCCGCACAGACGGCCGGACCGAACGCCGGGTGCTTTTCGCTCAGGACAACCTCGCAACTCTCAACCTCGCCGGTCGGATCGATGAGGAGCGTGGTGACGGCATAGCCGCTTATACCCTTGTTGAACGCCTGCCGCGGATAATCGTCCATGTTCAGCCAGACTTTCATCGGCGCCTCCGGGGCGGCCAAGGCGGCCATCCCCAGAAGCACGAGAAGCCCGCCCGTCACTGGGCCGTCCAGCCACCATCCACGGAAATATTGGTGCCGGTGATCTGCGCGGCCGCATCCGAACACAGATAGAGCCCCATGGCGGCGACCTGCTCGGGCGTGACGAACTGTTTGGTCGGCTGGCCGGCGAGCAGCACGTCGTTCATCACCTGCTCGCGCGTCATGTTCCGCGCCTTCATCGTGTCGGGAATCTGGTTTTCCACAAGCGGGGTCCAGACATAGCCGGGCGAGATGCAATTGGCGGTGATGCCGAATGTCGCCACTTCCAGCGCCACCGTCTTGGTGAAGCCGGCAAGGCCATGCTTGGCGGTCACATAAGCGCTCTTGAACGGCGAGGCGACCTTGCTGTGCGCGGAGGCCGTCTGAATGATCCGGCCCCATTTCTTTTCCTTCATATAAGGAATGGCGAGCCGGGTGGTGTGGAAGGCGGCATTGAGATTGAGCGCAATGATGAGATCCCATTTGTCGAGCGGGAAGTCCTCGACCGGAGCGACATGCTGCATGCCGGCATTGTTGATGAGAATATCGACCCCGCCAAAGGCGTCCGCCGCCTCCTTCATCATCGCCTCGATCTGATCGACCCTGGTGAGATCATGGCCGGAATAGAGCGCTTTCGCGCCACTCGCCTGCTCAAGGGCCAGACGCTCCGTCTCGATCGCGTCCTTGTCGCCAAAGCCGTTGATGATGACATTGGCGCCGGCGCCCGCCACCGCCTTCGCATAGGCAAGGCCAATGCCGGAGGTGGACCCGGTGATAAGCGCGGTTTTGCCCGAAAGGCTTTTACCAGACGTCGTCATGCCGTTTTCTCCTTGATTTCGCCCGTGGGTGCGAGGTCGAACGCCGCGCTCCGCCCGCTTGCGATATTTTCCGCCAGCAGGCGGTTGCCGCGCGCGATCACCTCGCTCACGGCCTCCCGCCCCTGCTTCCAGTGATCGTCCATGGTCCGGCGCGAAAACTCAAAGTCGCGCGCGCCGCTCTCCCATGCCCGGGTGCGGTAGATGAGGTGAACCACATTCACCGCATTTTCACGCGCGACCGCGCCAAGCGCCTTTGCTTCCTCGCTGTCCTGAAGCTCGGGCGGCAGCTTGGCGAGCAGCGCGCGGATCGTCTTGTGCTCGCGGCGGAGGCGAAGCATCTGGTCCGTCACCTGTCGGGTACGGCTGGAATACTGGATATCCTTCTGGCGGGACCAGACCTCCGTCATCTCCTGCGGCAGCGGCCCCTCGGCCGGGAAAAGATCGCACTGGAAGATGAGGATATCGTCCGTCTGATGATCGAGCACATGGGCCAGCGGCGTGTTGGAGACGAGGCCGCCATCCCAGTAATGCCGCCCGTCGATCTCGACCGCCGGCAGCCCCGGCGGCAGCGCGCCCGATGCCATGACATGGCGGGCGTCGATCTGCCCCTTCCAGCGCGGATCATGATTATCGAAATAGACGAGATTGCCGTTGCCGATATCCACCGCGCCGACCGAGAAGCGCACCGGGCCATGATTGAGCAGATCCCAGTCGATCAGGCTGTCCAGCGTCTCCTTGAGCGGTGTTGAGTCGTAATAGCTGACCGCCTGCGGCATGCCCGGCGCCGCCGCCCATGCCGGTGTGAAGTAAGGGCGGAAGAAGCCCGGCACACCCCAGAGCGCGACCAGCGCCGCCGCCGAAAGATGCGCCGCCTCCAGAATATGGTTATTATCCGGCAGGAACAAAGTGGGCAGGCCGCCGCTCACCAATGTCCAGAAACGGGTCAATCGCTCGATACGGTCCTCGGGCGGATTGCCCGCGATGATCGCGGCATTGATCGCGCCGATGGAGATACCGGCCACCCAGTCGATCTCTATCTCAAGACGGGACAGTTCCTCGAACACGCCGGCCTGGAAGGACCCCAGCGCGCCGCCGCCCTGAAGAACCAGTGCCACCTCACTCGGCAGCGGAAGGGGCGCACTGTCGCGGCGCCTGCGCGGAATCGGCATATCCATGGTGCGATGCAATATAGTAGCCGAATGCGTGACGCCAATGACAATGCGTTCACATCCACGCAATGTCTTCTCCATGCCCCTGTTCCATGCCCCTGTCGGGGACATAGCGCCACGCCCGGCCATGCCGATCCGCGCGTTCACCGTTGCCAGCCCGCGCCACCCCGCCTAGGCTCCCCGCCAAAGACAGCGTTCTAGCGGAGGCCAAGGGGCACATGCGTCTCGACGATCAGGAAGAGAGCAGGAATTACGAGATCCAGCAGGGCGGCGGTGGCGGCGGCTTTGGCGGCGGGATGGGCTTTGGCGGCGGCAGCGGCCTGTTCGGCCTCCTCCTGCCGCTGATCGGCAGCCGCTTCGGCTGCATGGGCATCGTCATCGCGGTGGGCGTGATGGCATTCCTCGGCATGAGCCCGATGGGTGGCGGCGGCGGCAGCAATGCCCCCACGACGCAGGGCACGCAGGTCGCTCCGGGCCAGTTGACCGAGCAGCAGAGCTTCTCGCTCAAGGTGCTCGGCTCCACCGAGAAAGTGTGGACGGACATCTTCACACAGGCCGGGCAACGCTATTCGCCGCCCGTCCTCTCCTTCTATTCGCGCAACGGCCGCTCGGGCTGCGGCGCGGCGCAATCGGCCATGGGGCCGTTTTATTGCCCGCTCGACAAGAAGATCTACCTCGATACCGATTTCTTCGACGAGCTGCGGCAGCGCTTCGGCGCGCCGGGCGACTTCGCGCAGGCCTATGTGATCGCCCATGAGGTGGGCCACCATATCCAGGATATGGAAGGCACGCTGGGCGAGGTGAACCGCGCCCAGCGCCAGCTCGGCCAGAGCCAGGGCAATGCCCTGCAGGTCCGCGTGGAATTGCAGGCGGACTGCTATGCCGGCGTCTGGGGCCGGCGCGCCGGGATCATGGAAGCAGGCGATGTGGAGGAAGGGCTGCGCGCCGCTCAGGCGATCGGCGACGATACGCTGCAGCGCGCCTCCGGGCAGCGGCCGATGCCGGACAGCTTCACCCACGGGTCAAGCGAGCAGCGCATGGCATGGCTCAAGCGCGGGCTCGATTCGGGCGATCCGCGCCAGTGCGACACCTTCGGCCGCGGCGGCTGAGCGGGAGAAGGCGCGCGCTGAGCCCCGCGTCGTGCAGCCCGGGCAAACAAGGCTGGCCGGGCGGCGCGCACCGGCCAGCGCACACCCGCAACGGTTTATCGCACCTCGATTCCCAGATTGACGCTACGGCATAGCCCGGCCCAACCGCTTCGACGGCGGCCAGCGCATGATATTGTGCAATTGCCGCATTTTTTCAGAGGCAAATCATCCCATTTTGAGCGCTATTGCGTGAGATATATTTCTCAATATTTTCAATGTGTTGATCATGATGCAAATTTTGCAACCGATTTCTCACTTTTCGCACTTGCAGCAAATGCTGCACGTGCTAACTAGGACAGGCCTTTCAGGCATCCTCTCCTAAGACTTAAAGGCTGGCGCTCGCGCCGGCCTTTTTTTTTGAAATCATCGTCGCTATGCAGGCCTCGCTGAGGCGCGAAGATATAACATGATTCGCGGAGAGGAAGCCGCCGGGAAGACCGGCAACGCGCCAGAAAGCACAAGGGGATCGAGCGCCGATATGGCCGCTCTCCCCTTTTTTTATGTCATCGATATGACATGCGGCGCGACAGGCGCCCCGCTATGAGACCGCCCATCCGATAGATGCGCCCGGCGGCATGCGGACCAGCGCGCGCCATGCCCTGTGGCAGACAGGCGCGAATCCGTGCCCGTGCACCGCCTCCCGATCATGCCCCGACGACAGGCCGGCGCGACCTAGCAGTAGTGCCAGTATGCCTCGTCCTTTTTATAACCATTGTTATATAACAAGAAAACACGGGACAGGTCCGGGGAGGATAATATGCGACTGACGTCACGAATCTCATTGGCGTTTGCAGGTATGGTGGCGGCGGGCGCATGGGCGCCGGGGCTCGCGCTGGCACAGGATGCCGAGCCGCAGGAAGGCGGCCTGCAGGATATTGTGGTCACCGCGCAGAAGCGCTCCGAAAACCTCCAGACCGTGCCCGTCTCGGTCACGGCGGTCACCGCGCAATCGCTGGGCGCCCTGCACGCGGTCACGCTCCAGGCGCTGCAAAGCACCGTGCCCAACATCCAGATCAACAACTTCTCGAACACGCCCAATACGGCGGTCTACACCATTCGCGGCATCGGCGTGGTCGAGCCGGACCCTTATGCGGGCAACACCGTCTCCATCGTGGTGGACGGCGTGCCGCAATATTTCTCGATGGGCGCGCTGCTCGACCTTTATGATGTCGACCGGGTCGAGATCCTGCGCGGTCCGCAGGGCACGCTGTTCGGCGCGAACACCACCGGCGGCGTGGTCAACGTCGTCAACGGCCAGCCCAATGTCAGCACGCTCTCCGGCAAGGTCGAGGCCTCCTACGGCAATTACAACCGCTTCGACGTCAAAGGCACGATCAACATCCCGCTGATCGCCGACACGCTCGCGGCGCGCTTCTCCGTGCTGCACACGCAGCGCGAGGGCTATGTCACCAACGTCGTCGACGGATCGGACATGGGCAAGCGCAATGTCACCGGCTTCCGCGGCGCGATCCGCGCGGAGAGCGGCGATCTCGACGCGACGCTCGCCGGCGAATATGTCCGCGCGCGCAATGGCGCGCCGGTCGTCGTCAGCGGTTCCCTGCCGGGCGAGGCGACCTATGTGACACCGGGCACATCCGGCATGTACCAGCAGCCCTGCGCGGTGGCCGGCCAGCCCTGCTCGGCGCCTGACTCATATTATTCCGCCAACGACTCCGTGCCCGACACCAGCGACATGGACACATATAGCACCAGCCTGACGATCAATGTCGGCAACACCCCGCTTGGCGACCTCACCGCGATCACCGCCTATAAATATTTCAAGCTGCGCGAGTTCACCGATCAGGACGGCACGCCGCTGTTCCTAGACGATACCCGGCGCAAGACGAGCGGCTGGCAGTTCAGCCAGGAGCTGCGCTCGAACATCGATGTGAGCGACGGCATCCGCGTGCTGATCGGCGGCTTCTACATGAAGACCCATTACGACCACTCGCAGAACTTCCGCATCCAGTTCGCGGCGCCCGGCCTGCTGCAGATCAATACGCAGGATCAGGACAACCACTCGCTCTCCGCCTTCGCGCAGACCTATATCGACCTGACTGACAAATTGCGCTTTCAGGCCGGCGTGCGCTACTCTCATGAGCGCACGCACATGATCGCCGACACGCAGAACTCCATCAATCTTTCCGGCCTCACCGATTTTGACGGGACGGGCAACGTCGCGCTCGGCGGCTTTACCGCGGACCGCGCGAAATCCTGGAACAATGTCGGCTTCAAGGCCGGGCTCGACTATCAGGTCGCGGCCAATACCCTCATCTATGGCTATTGGGCACGGGGCTTCAAATCCGGCGGGTTCGTCGGCCGCATCTCGCTGCCGCAGGATGTCGGCCCCTATGGCCCGGAGAAGGTCGACACGTTCGAGGCCGGCTTCAAGGCGGACTTCCTCGACCGGCGGCTGCGCGCCAACTTCGCCGCCTTCTACACCAATTATCGCGACATCCAGATCGCCCAGACCTATTTCACGACCGACCAGAACGGCAATCAGGTCAACAGCACCTCGATCCAGAACGCGGCCAAGGCGCGGATCAAGGGCTTCGAGCTGGAGCTGACCGCACTGCCGGCGGATGGCGTGACGCTGACCGGATCGCTCGCCTATCTCGATGCGACCTACAAGCATTTCGACTTTCTGGACGGCACGACGAGCAGCATCGTCGACCTGTCCGGCTTCCGCCTCCAGAACGCGCCGAAATGGGCCGCCACGGCCGGCATAAACTATGCCTTCTCGATCGGCGGCGGCAAGGCGACGGCGAATGCGAGCTACAACTACACGGCGTCCAAATATCTGAACGCCATCAACGATACGCCGCGCTCGTTCATCCAGCCCACCCATATCGTCAACGCCGGGCTCGACTGGTCGCCCGATGGCAGCGGCTTCTCGATCGGCCTCTACGGCACCAACTTGTTCGACAAGCGCTATCTCGCCAGCGTGTTTGACGCGCCGGGCACGATCGGCCTCGTCAACTATGCGCCGCCGCGCGAATATGGCGTGACCGCGCGCTATAGCTGGTGAGCGCGACGCCATGGCCCGGAACCCCGCCCAGAATCCGGGCCAGAACCCCGCCCGGAACCCGGTGCTGCCCGACAACCCCGCGCTGATCGCGAGCTATTTCACGCTCGCGGGTGATGTGAACCCGTTCGCCCCGCCGACAATCAGCCCGCTGTCCTTCGCGGACCGGGCCGAGGCGGCGGCGGCGGCGGGCTTCCGGGGCATCGGCATCGGTCATCAGGATATCGCCCATCTGCTCGGCAGCATCGGCGCGGGGGAAATCCGCCGCATCCTTTCGGCCAACGGCCTCGACATTCTGGAACTCGAAGTGCTGCTCGACTGGTACGCGACCGGCGCGCGGCGCGCCCTGTCCGACCAGATCCGCGCGACCCTGCTGCGCGCGGCGAGCGAGCTGGGCGCCATCCACATCAAGGTAGCGGGTGACCGGCCGGAGACGCCCTCGCCGATCAGCCACATGGCCGATGCCTTTGGCGACCTGTGCGATGAAGCCGCTGCCGCGGGCACCGGGATCGTCATCGAACTCTATCCGGCCAGCGAGATCGCCAATCTCGCCACCGGCTGCGGCATCGTGAATGGCGCGGGCCGCGCCAATGGCGGCCTGTTGCTCGATATCTGGCACATGATGCGCGGCGGCGTGCCGCTCGACGCCATCGCCGCGCTGCCCCCGCATATCATCCGCCACATCGAACTCGACGATGCCGATGCCGCGCAGATCGGCACGGTGGACGAGGACACGGTGGAGCGGCGGCGCTGGTGCGGCGAAGGCGATCTGCCGGTCGCCGACTTTCTGAACGCCGTTGCCGCGACCGGCTATGCCGGGGCCTGGGGCGTCGAGATCCTGTCCGCCGAGAACCGCATGCTCGACGTGCGCGAAGCCGCGCGCCGCGCCTTCGACACCACGCGTCGTTTCTTCCCGCCATTCCACCCAACAGCCATGCCGAGGAGAGCGTCATGACTATGGTTCCCGACCCCACACCCGATGCCCCGCCGGGGCTGGCCCGCTGCCCCGGCGACAGCGTGCAGGACGTGCTGCGCGCAGATGGCGACAGCGACCGCCAGCCAGAGGCCTACCGGAGCGAATCCTACCGCTATCTGGGCGACGCCGACATCGACTTCGCGCGGTTCACCAGCCCGGAATTCTTCCGGCAGGAGGCCGAGCGGATGTGGCCCCGGACATGGCAATGGGCCTGCCGCGAGGAGCATATTCCCGAGCCGGGCGACTATTATGTCTATGAGGTCGTGGGCCTCTCGCTGATCGTCGTGCGCACGCAGGACGACGAGATCAAGGCGTTCCACAACGCCTGCCTGCACCGGGGCACGAAGCTGAAACCGGCCGGATCGGAAGGGTTCAGCGCCGAACTGGCCTGCCCGTTCCATGGCTGGAGCTGGACGCTGGACGGCGCCATGAAGCACCTGCCCTGCGCCTGGGACTTCCCCCATGTCGACAAGGCGGACATGGCGCTGCCCGAAGCGCGCGTGGGCCTGTGGGGCGGTTTCGTGTTCATCTGCATGGACCCGGACGCGCCGCCGCTGGAAGACTATCTCGCGCCGCTGCCCGCCCATGCGGCGGGCGCGGCGCTGGAGGACCGCTACGTCGCCCTGCATGTCGAGAAGGAGCTGCCGTGCAACTGGAAGACGGCGATGGAGGCCTTCATGGAGTCCTACCATCTCGTCGCCACGCACCCGCAACTGCTGATCGCCAATGGCGACATCAACACCCAATATGATATCTACGGCGACCATGTGAGCCGGCTCTTCGCGCTGACCGGCGTCAACAGTCCCAATTATCATGGCCCCCATGACGAGCAGGTGATCCTCGATTCCATGCTGCTGGGCGACCGCGCGACACTGGGCGACCGGCTGAAAGTGCCTGATGGCGGCCGCGCGCGGGATGTGATGGCGCGCTACTTCAAGGATGTCGTGCGCGCGCAGGCCGGGCTCGACATGGACGGGCGCAGCACGTCCGAGATGATCGACACGCTGCAATATTTCGTCTTTCCCAACGGCTTCTTCTTCCTCGCCCTCTCCTTCCCCATCATCTACCGCTTTCGGCCGCTGGGCATGGACCCGGACCGCGCGCTGTTCGACCTCATCGTGCTGCCGCCGCTGCCCGCATCGGGCGAGCGGCCGCTGCCCGCCGAGCGCGTCCACCTCACGGCGGAGCAATCCTATACCAGCGTGCCGGGCATGGACGAGGCACTGGGCATCGTGTTCGATCAGGACACCGGCAATATGCGCGCCCAGCAGGAGGGCTTTCGCGCGACCCGCAAAAAGGGGCAGACGCTCGCCAATTATCAGGAAGTCCGCATCCGCCACCTGCACCAGACGCTCGACAAATATCTCGCCATGCCGGCGGCGGACCGGTGAGCCCGCGCCTCTCCCCGCGCGAGACCGAGTGCCTGCGCCACATGGCGATGGGCGCGAGCGACGATGCCATCGCGCAGGCCATGGCCATTCAGAAATGCACGGTGCGCTTTCACCTCAACAATGTCTTCCGCAAACTTGCCAGCCGTAATCGCTGCGCCGCCATCTATCGGGCCGCCAAGCTCGACATCATCTGAAAGGGAACGCTACCATGACCATCGCGCCCGACCCGCAGGACCGCATCTTCCTCACGGACAGGGTCTTCATCGTCACCGGCGCGGGCATGGGCATGGGCCAGGCCACCGCCCTGTTGCTCGCCAAACGCGGCGCGCGCGTCATCGTCTCCGACGTGCAGGACGACGCGGGGCAGGAGACCGCCGCGACCATCAACGCGCTGGGTGGCGAGGCGCGCTTCATCCATGCCGACATCGCCGTGGAAGAGGACGTGAAGGCGCTGGTGGAGGGCACGCTTGCGGCATTCGGGCGGATCGACGGCGCGGTGAACAACGCGGCGATCGCGCCGGACGTCAAGCCCATCGTCGACGCCGATCTCGACCGGGTCGACCGCGTGCTGGCGGTCAATCTGCGCGGGCTGCTGCTGTGCATGAAATATGAGATCCGCGCGCTCATCGCACAGGGCGGCGGCGGGACGATCGTCAATATCGGCTCGGTCAGCTCGGTCCGCCCACAGCCGAACAACCCGGCCTATGTCGCGGCGAAACATGGCGTGATCGGCCTGACCAAGACCGGCGCGGTGGAATATGCCGGGCATGGCATCCGCGTGAACGCCGTGCTGCCCGGCGCGATCGACACGCCGATGATCCGCGCGGCACTCGCCGAGCATGACCTGCGCGAGGAGGATTTCGCGCCCGCGCTCAGCCTCTTCAACCGGTTTGGCCGGCCCGAGGAAGTCGCCGAGGCGTCCGCCTGGCTCTGTTCGGACGCAGCATCCTTCGTCACCGGCCATGCCCTCGCGGTCGAGGCAGGCTACCTCTCGCGCTAGCCGACCGCCTGGCCCCCGGCGTTCAGCCCCTGGGGCGGATCGTCAGGCTCTGCGCCATCGCGCCCCATGGCCCCGCCTCGTCATGCAGGATGCTCTGCGTGACGCCAAGGCCGGTGGACCCCGCCGAAACCGTCACGTCAAAACCGATCCACGACCCTGTCGGCGGGCGGAAGAGATGCGCGGTCAGATCCAGATTGGGAAAGGCGACGACATCCGGCGAGGCGAGCGGCGACATGCCATTGGCAATGTCGACCAGCCCCATGGCCCGCGCGATGCCAGACACGCTCTCTCCCGCCAGCAGGGGTAAAGGCGCGCGCACCCAGCACCGGGCACGCCCCGTCCGCTCCTCCTGCCGGCGCGCCTCCAGGCTGCCGATGAACGCGCCCGCCCAGATGCTCGACGGCTGCCATGGCGGCATCGCCTCTGGCGGTGGAATGGCCGGGGCACCGGCGCGCGCGATGCCCGCGCTGTCATAGGCCTGGATCAGCCATGCGCGCACGACGATCGCTGGGCGGCCGCCCTGGCACAGCCGCGCTTCCACCAGCTCTATGGTGCGGCCGGGGCGCGGCACCGACAGCTCGATCTCGACCGGTTCCATGGGCATGGTGCCCCAGATATCGTAGGAAAGCCGCGCAATCTGCAACGGCTCGGCCCGGCGCGTCGCCTGATCCTGCTCGATGGCATGGGCCAGAAGGCCAATGCCCGGCCCGACATGCTGCTCGGTGATGTTCCATGCGCCGCTGGCATGGACGGTCGGCATGAACCGGCCATCATCGCGCCGCACGAAATAGGCGGCGGCGTCCTTTCCCTCAGTATCCGACATCACACATCTGCTCCATCGGCCGGGCGCGCCTCCCGCACCTCCCGCACATCGCCGTCCACGCCGAGCAGCCGGCTGATCTGGAGGCTGAGAATGCGGTTCTGGCATTCCGGCGACCATTGCGCGGGATCATACACCGCCTGCGCGGCAATGCCCGAGACGCTGCTGAGCAGCGCCTGCGCGATCAGGCGCGCGTCCGGCCCCTCGCCGATCGCCCCGGTGTCCACGATCGCGCGGCAGAACAGCTCCGTTGCCTCGCGGCTGCGCTGGCGCTGCTCCTTGAGGAAGGCTTCATCCGTTGTCGCCAGACCCCAGAACGCAAGCCAGATCTTCCAGCTGTCCGCGCGCTCCTCATCCAGCGGCAGCACCGCCGCAAGGCAATCATGGAGCGACGCCCCCTCATCGATCTTCTGCCGCACGAGGCTGGTCGTCCGTGTCATCCGCAGACGATAGGCGGACAGCAGCAAATCATGCTTGTTGCGGAAATAATGCGAGACGATGGACGTGCTGCACTTCGCCAGACTGGCGATATCCCGCACTTTCGTCCCCTCAATGCCAAAGCGGGCGATCAGCGTCGCGGCGATTTCCGCCACGGCGTCACGGCGCGCCTGATGGTCGACGATCTTGGGCATGGCCCCGTCGCTAGGCCGGACAAGGCAGGGTTGCAACCCGCAGCGCGCCTTGACGCCCCCCGGCATTTCCAACATTTTCGGAAAAACGCGCCACGCCGGACGGAGCAACGCCGCGCGCGCGCTCCCCACGGCAACCCGCCCGGAGCGCGACATGACGCACGGAAATATCTATATCCATCAGAAAATATGTCGCGGAATTTTACTGTGATTATGGCTTGAAAGCTGGCGATATACCGCATATTGTTTTCCGACGTTTTATCGGATTATTTTTTGCAGATACGCGCGAGATAATCCCGACCAGAACAGACCCTATCGCATCGCAAGGACAGGATGAGAGCCAGGCCATGATCGACAAGATCACATATTCCATGGAGCAGGCTCTCGCGGGGCTGCGTGACGGCGCCTCCGTCATGATCAGCGGCTTTGGCGATGCCGGCTCCCCACACGAGCTGATCGACGCGCTGATCGCCCATGGCGCGGGTGACCTCACCATCATCAGCAACAATGCCGGCGCCGGCGAAAACGGGATCGCAGCGCTCGTCAAGGCAAACCGGGTCCGCAAGGTGATCTGCTCCTTCCCCCGGCAGGCGGCGTCCCATCATTTCGACGCGCGCTACCGCGCCGGCGAGATCGAGCTGGAGCTGGTGCCGCAGGGCAATCTGGCCGCGCGCATCCAGGCGGCGGGCGCGGGCCTCGGCGCGATCTTCACGCCCACCGGCTATGGCACGCTGCTGGCGGAGGGCAAGGAAACGCGCGAGATAGACGGGCGCCATTATGTGCTCGAATATCCGATCCACGCCGACTTCGCGCTGGTCAAGGCGCACCGGGGGGATCGCTGGGGCAATCTGGTCTATCGCAAGGTGGCGCGCAATTTCGGCCCGATCATGGCGATGGCGGCGAAGACCACCATCGTCCAGGTCGCCGAAATCGCCGACCTCGGCACGCTCGACCCGGAATGCATCGTGACGCCCGGCATTTTCGTCAACCATGTCGTGCCCATCCGGCCGGATGGCGCGAGCGCGGCGGCCTGAGAGGAGAAGACGCATGGAACGAATGAGCCGCGAGGCAATGGCCGCACGCGTGGCCCGCGACATCCCGGAAGGCGCCTATGTCAATCTCGGCATCGGCCTGCCCACCATGGTCGCCAATTTCCTGCCGAAGGAACGCGACGTGTTCCTCCAGAGCGAAAACGGACTGCTCGGCATGGGGCCGGCGCCTGCGGAAGAGGACATCGACTGGGAACTCATCAACGCGGGCAAGCAGCCGGTCACGCTGCTGGCGGGCGGCGCCTATTTCCATCATGCCGACAGCTTTGCGATGATGCGTGGCGGACATATCGACATATGCGTGCTGGGCGCCTTCCAGGTGGCGGTGAATGGCGACCTTGCCAACTGGCACACGGGCGAGGCCGGCGCGATCCCCGCAGTGGGCGGCGCGATGGACCTTGCCATCGGCGCCAAGCGGACCTTTGTGATGATGGACCTGCTCACCAAGCAGGGCACGAGCAAGCTGGTGACCGCCTGCACCTATCCGCTGACCGGCCTTGGCTGCGTCTCGCGCGTCTACACCGATCTCGCCGTCTTCGATGTGGGAGTGGACGGTGCCAGCGTCATCGAGGTGACTCCCGGCATGACCATCGACCGGCTGCGGGAGATAACCGGGGTCTCGCTGCGTGATGCGCGGGAAGCGGCATGAGCGTCTGGCATGATTTCGGCGCCTTCACGCTGGAGGTGCGGCAGGACGGGATTGCCATCGCCACCCTCTCCCGCCCGCCGGTGAACGCCGTCTCGCTCTCCGTCTATCAGGATATCGGGCGCTTCGCCGACCATATCGCGAGCGACGAGAGCGTGCGGGTCATCATCGTCACCGCGCCGGACGGCGCGCGCGCCTGGTGCGGCGGCGCCGACCTTCATGAGTTCAAGGGCATGACGGCGCAGAAGCGCAAGGAGCGCTATGGCCTCATCAACGAGCTGCTCCCCCGCTTCCACCGGATCGACCGGCCGATGATCGCCGCGATCAAGGGCGCGGCGATCGGCGTTGGCGTCATGCTCGCAGGCATGTGCGATCTGCGCGTGGTGAGCGAGGACGCGCGCTTTGCCTGCCCGGAAGTGGACTATGGCCTTGTCGGCGGCAGCGCCGGCCTGTTCGCCACGCTCCGCATGCCCGAGGCGAAGGTGCGCGAAATGGTCTATACCGGCCGCGCCTTCACCGCGCGCGAACTGGAGTCCACCGGCTTCTTCAACTATGTCGTGCCGCCCGCCGCCGTGCTGCCCATTGCGCTCGACCTTGCCGCGCAGATCGCCCGCAAGAGCATGCCCACGCTGCGCGCGCGCAAGCTCGCATCGCTGACCTGGGAAGGCTCCGACTGGATGGACGCCTATCTCGACGCGCAGGAAATTTCCTCCGCGCTGGTCGAGCATGAGGAGAGCGGCGCCGCCGTGCTTGCCGCGCTCGAACGCGGCAAGAAGAAGCGGTCCGCCAAAGCCTAGGCAGGCACTACTCCGCCGCTGCCGCCGCGCCGGCCATGGGCTTGAGGCCCAGCTTGCCGAACAGCGCGGCATCGGCATCCTCGCCATTATTGGGCGTCGTGAGCAGGCGGTCGCCGGTGAAGATGGAATTGGCCCCGGCAAGGAAGCACAGCGCCTGCCCGGCATCGCTCATGCTCTCACGCCCCGCCGACAGGCGCACGAAGCTGCCCGGCATGAGGATGCGCGCAGCGGCCACCGTGCGGACGAACTCGATCTCGTCGACCTGCGCCATGGGCGTGCCAGCCAGCATATCACCCAGCACCGTGCCGGGAACCGGCACCAGCGCGTTCAGCGGCACGCTCTCGGGCGGCACCGGCAATGTCGCAAGCGCGAGCAGGAAGCCGATGCGATCCTCCCGCGTCTCTCCCATACCCATGATGCCGCCGCAGCACACCGCCATGCCAGCGCGCCGCACGCGATCCAGCGTGTCGAGCCGATCCTGAAAGCTGCGGGTGGAGATGACCCGATCATAATAGTCCGGGCTGGTATCGATATTATGATTATAATAATCGAGCCCGGCATCGGCCAGCGCCCGCGCCTGATCGTCCGTCAGCATGCCCAGCGTCATGCACGTCTCAAGGCCCAGCGCCTTGACCCGCGCCACCATATCGATCAGCGCCGGCATATCCCGCGCCTTGGGCTCCCGCCAGGCAGCGCCCATGCAGAAGCGGCCCGATCCGGCGGCCTTCGCCTCCCGCGCGGCGGCGACGACAGCCTCCGCATCCATGAGCTTGCTGGCCTTCACACCGCTTTTGGCATGGGCCGACTGGCTGCAATAGCCGCAATCCTCCGCGCAGCCGCCGGTCTTGATCGACAACAGGGTCGACAACTGGACGGCGTTGGCCGGGTGATGCGCGCGATGGACCGTGGCGGCCTGCATCATGAGATCCAGAAACGGCAGATCGAACAGCGCCGCTATCTGCGCGCGCGTCACGCGATCGGGGCTGTCAGACCGTCCCTCGGCGACCCCATCGACGGCACCGTCCACGATGACGCGATCATCGGCCAGCATGGTCATGCGCCGCTCCACTGCGGATCACGCTTTTCGAAGAAGGCGGCCGTGCCCTCCCGCTTGTCGGCCGTGCCGAACAGCGCCGAGAAGGCCTGCCGCTCAAGAATGAGATGCGCGGCCTGGTGCGTCTCCAGCGCGGCGCGAACCATCGCCTTGCCCTGCTGCATGGCAAGCGGCGCCCGGCCGGCAATCCGCGCGGCAAGATCAAGCGCGGCGGCCAGCGCCGCGCCATCCTCCACCACATCCGCCACCAGCCCGGCCTGCTGCGCCTCGACCGCCGTCAACGGATCGCCCAGCAGCACCATCTTCATGGCCCGGCTGCGCCCGACAAGGCGTGGAAGGACCGCCGTGCCGCCGGCACCGGGAATGATGCCAAGGCTGGTTTCGGGCTGACCGAACTTTGCCCCCTGCCCCGCGACCACCAGATCGCAGCACATCACCAGCTCGTTACCCGCGCCGAGCGACCAGCCCTCCACGGCGGCGATCAGCGGCTTGACGAACCCGCGAATGCGCGCCCAGATTGCCGGCCGGGGATCGGCCAGTGCCCCGGCGGTATCGCGCGCGGCAAGCTCCCTGATATCCGCCCCGGCGGCAAAGAAACGCTCCGTTCCGGTCAGCACGACGACACGCACCTGCGGATCGGCCGCGGCTGCATCCAGCGCATCGGCAACGCGGCCGAGCAGGTCGGTCGCCAGCGCATTGCGCTTTTCCGGCCGGTTGAGGCGCAGCACGAGCCCGTGCCCCCCCGCCCGCTCGACCAGCAAAATATCCTGCGCGTCGCTCATGCCATGATCCTCAAATAGCGGGACGGGCGATAGAGCCCCTCGCCGGTGCCCTCCGCCACCGCATCAAGCAGCCCGGCCAACGCCGGCCGCCCGAACCGATCCGCCCAGGCAAACGGCCCGAAGGGATAGTTCGCGCCATAGCGCAGGGCGGCATCGATACCCGCTTCGTCCGCCACCTGCTCCAGCACGGCATCGGCGGCGGCATTGGCGATCTGCGCCAGCGTGCGCGCGACGATGAGCCCCGGGCGATCGGCAAGGGCAACCCCGCTCCGTCCCATTGCCGCGAGAATGGCGAGGGCTGCGGGACGGACGCTTTCCTCGGAAACCGCGTAGCCCACGGGGCCAGTGGCATCATCCGCTGTCCAGTCCAGCAGGATGACGGGTGCGCCCTGCGCGCGGCTTTCCGCTTGGGCAGTCACGCCCCGGGTGACGCCGATGGCAATGTTCGCGCAGCGCACGAAGGCGCCCGGCGCCGCGCCGCGCAAAGCAGTGGCCGCCTCGACCTCTGCCGGCGTCGCGGTCGATACGGGCGCTGCGTCGGACGGCGCATCGGGCGCTGTGCCCTGCGCGCCCGCCGCATAATCGTAAACACCCCGGCCCGTCTTGCGACCCAGCCAGCCGGCATCGACCAGCGCTGCCTGCCGCAGTTGCGGGACGAAGCGGGTGCGACCGAAATAGGAGTCGAACACCGAGCGGGCGACGGCGAAGTTCACATCCTGCCCGATAAGATCGGTCAGCTCCAGCGGCCCCATGCGGAACCCCGCGCCGCGAAACAACGCATCGATCTCCGCCGGCGCCGCCGCGCCCTCATTCAGCGCCGCAAACGCCTCCGCATAGAAAGGCCGCGCCACGCGGTTGACGATGAAACCCGGCACATCCGCCACCGGGATCGCCACCTTACCCCATGCCGTCGCCGTCGCGACGATGCGCGCGGCGACATCGGGCGCGGTCGCCGCGCCGCTGATGACCTCGACCAGCTTCATCACCGTCGCGGGATTGAAGAAATGCATCCCCACGAAACGCGCGGGCGCCTTCAGCCCGCGCGCGAGGCGCGAGACGGGCAAAGACGAGGTATTGGTGGCAATGATCGCATCGACCGCCACGATCGCCTCCAGCGCGTCGAACAGCGCGCCCTTGATCGCGGCATCCTCGACAATCGCCTCGACGACGAGATCGCAACCGGCAAGCGCATCGAGGGAGGAAACCCATGTCATCCGTCCGGCAATCTCTCCGGCCTGCGCCGCCGTCAGCTTGTCCCGCGCGACGAGCTTGTCGAGATCGGCAAGGATGCGCTTGCGGCTCGCGGCCAGCGCATCGGCATTGACGTCGAACACATGCACGCTCGCGCCGGCCTGCGCGGCCACCTGCGCAATACCCGAGCCCATGGCCCCGGCCCCGCAGACCGCGATCTTTTCCAGCACGCGCGCCATCACGCCGTCTCCGCGATGACGAGCAGCGAGGCGCCATAATCGAGCAGCGCGCCCGGTGTGGCGTCGACCCGCAAAATGGTGCCGGCAACAGGCGCCGCCACATCCTCCCGGTCATCCAGCACGTGCAGCGTGGCGACGCGGTCCCCCGCCGCGACGCGCGTGCCGACCGGCAGCGCATCGACCAGCGTGGCGACATGCGGCGCGGTGACGCTCCGCTCGCTGGCGGGCGCCGGCGATGGCGGCGGCGGCACGGCAACGGGCGCAGCGGGCGGCGCGGCACGCATCGGGTTGGCCCCGCCGCCATTACGTGCCAGGAAAATCTCGGTATCGCCCGAGACGACGTGCAGTTCCTGCCAGTCATTGGCGAGGAGCGTGTCGAGCAATGCCCGCGCATCATCGATCGCCTGAACGACAGGGTCCTTCCGCGCCGTCATGCCGCCTGCTTTCCATAATCGGGGAGAAAGGTCTGTTCGAGCCAGCGCGTATGGATGCGATTGGCCACGAAATCCGGGTGAGCAATGATCGCGCGGTGCAGGCCCAGCGTCGTCGGCACGCCCTCGACCACGAAATTGTCGATCGCGTCCGCCAGCTTCGCGATGGCATCCGCGCGGGTGGGGGCATGCACGATCAGCTTGCCGACCATGCTGTCATAGAAAGGCGGGATCATCGCGCCGGCCGCCATATGGCTGTCGAGACGGATGCCCTCCCCCTGCGGTGGCTCCCAGCGCGTGATCCGGCCCGGACTGGGCAGGAAATCCCGCAGGCTGTCCTCCGCGTTGATGCGGCATTCGATGGCATGACCGCTCAGGACCACATCGCCCTGCGCGACCGAAAGCCCGGCCCCACCCGCAATGCGGATCTGCTCCTGCACGAGGTCGAACCCGGCGATCATCTCGCTCACCGGATGCTCGACCTGAATGCGGGCGTTCACCTCGATGAAGTAGAATTCCTGCCGGCGCACGTCATAGAGAAACTCGGCGGTGCCGGCGTTGCGATAATTAACGCTCGCCGCCAGATCGACCGCCGAGCGGTGCAGTTGCGCCCGCAGATGATCCGGCATGGCGGCACATGGCGCCTCCTCGATCAGCTTCTGGTAGCGGCGCTGCACCGAGCAATCGCGCTCGCCGAAATGCAGCACCTGCCCCTTGCCGTCGCCCATGAGCTGGACCTCGACATGGCGCGCCTCCGGCACGAAGCGCTCCATGAACAGCGTGCCGTCGCCAAATGCCGCGACCGCCTCCGCCGAAGCGCGGTGGAACCCGGCCTCCGCCTCGTCGCCATTATGCGCGATGACCATGCCGCGCCCGCCGCCACCGGCCGACGCCTTGAGCAGCACGGGATAGCCGATGCGATCCCCCTCACGCCGGGCATCCGCCGCAGTGGCCACGCTGTCGCTCCCCGGCACCAGCGGCACACCGGCCGCCCGCGCCATAGCGCGCGCGCGCAACTTGTCTCCCAATGCGTCGATAACGTCCGGCTCGGGGCCGACAAAGGCGATGCCATGCTCCGCGCACAGGCGCGGCAAAATGGCCCGCTCGGACAGGAAGCCATAGCCCGGATGCAGCCCGTCGCACCCGCTCTCCCGGGCGGCGTGGACGATGAGGCGCGGATCGAGATAGCTTTTCGCCGCCGATGCGGGGCCAAGCACCACCGCGCGATCGGCCTGACGCGCCGCCGCCGTATCACGGTCCGCATCCGACACGGCAACGACCGTCTCGATATTGAGGGCCTGCGCCGCGCGGACGACACGCAGGGCGATCTCGCCCCGGTTCGCGATGAACAGTCTCTTGATCGCCATCAGTCCTTCACCAACGCAAACAGGGGCTGCCCGCCCTCCACCATGGCGCCATCCTCCACCAGCACGGCGTGGATCGTGCCGGACACATCGGCGCGGAGCGCCGTGAACAGCTTCATCACCTCGATCAGGCAAAGCTCGTCGCCCGCGTTCACGCGCGATCCGATCTCGACATAATTGGCCGCGCCAGGCTTTGGCGCGCGGTAGAAGGTGCCGAGATTGGGTGCGGCAATGATGACCGCGCCGGCCGGCAGCGGACCGGCAGCGGGCGCCGGAGCAGGTACCGCGATGGCCTCCGGGGCCGTTGGCGCCACGGGCACGGCCGGCGGCGGGACCGCCTGAGCCGCCGGGGCGACCGGGGCGACCGGGGCGAGCGCGGGACGGCCGGCAGCGGGATCTGTCGACACAAACAGCTCAAACCCGGCGTGGCGAACATGCAGTTCCCGAATCCCCGAGCGCGAAAATTCTTCGAGCAACTGCTTCAGGGCATCAGGTAACAGGGATTGGGTCATCAGCGATCATCCGGGGGAAGAAGGCGCGGCGGTCCGCCGCCGCGCCCCGCAGGAGAGGTCAATAACGATAGGCCACCGACAGCCCGTAGACACTGGGCTTGCCCCGGTAGCGGACAACCGTGTCGAGGAAGGTCGACACCGCCGTAACATAGGACTTGTTGGTGATGTTGCGGCCATAGACCGTCACCCGCCACCGATCATCCGGGCTGCTGATGCCCGCGCGCAGATCGAGCAGGGCATAGCCATCGATCTGGAAGTCTACGGCCGGCAGAGCCGCATTGTGGAAAGTGGTGTTCTGCTTGCTCTGGTAGGTCAGTCCACCGCCGAAGAAAGCCTCCAGACTATCCGAGACGGGCACGCTGTATTGCGCGTCGATATTGCCGCTGAACTTGGGCGTGTAGGGCAGTTCGGAGCCCTTGAAATTGCCGGTATAGCCAGCGGCATTGTAGACCGCGAGACCATCTGGCGTGGCGGAATAATCGGACTTCACCTTGCTCTTGAGATAGGTGGCGCCAGCGCTCATCCGCAGGCCCTGCGCGGGCCGCGCGACAAGCTCTCCCTCCAGACCGAAGACACTGGACTTCGGCACGTTCAGCATCTTCTCCAGCAGGCCGAAGACGGTATCCTGCACGCGGCCGCGCACCTGCTTGTTGGAATAGTCATAATAGAAGACCGCGCCGTTGAACTGGAGCGCGTTACCCGCGAGCGGCGCCTTGATGCCGCCTTCATAGGCAATGACCTTCTCCTGCGTCGCCGGCGTATATTGATTGGCGCGGGAGGCGCCGATCGCCGAGAAGATTCCCGCCTTATAGCCCTGGCTGATCGTGGCGTAGACGAGCGCGCCCTGATCGAACTTGTAGTTCGCGCCGACACGGAACGAGATGTTATCCTCCGTCAGATGCTGATCGACCGGTGTCAGCGTGGACTTGGCGGTGCCGAGCAGAATATCGCCCGTCGTCGGGAAGCACTGCCCCGCGGCAATGGTGATCGGCACGCTGTTAAGGGCGGAGCCGAACAGCACGGCGGCACCCGTGCCGGTCGGGTCATTATAGCAATAGCGCGCTTCCTGCTTGTTCTTGGTGTAGCGGATGCCGCCCTGCACGGTGAGCTGCGGCGTCACCTTCAACTCACCATTGGCGAACAGGCCGAAGCTCCGCATCCGCGAGTCAAAATTATTGAGCGTCAGCATGATGAGATCGGCATTCGCCGAATAATCATTGAGGTGGAAATAATTATTCTGCGAGGTGCGGAGATTGTCATAGCTCGCGCCGACAATGCCGTTGAAGCTCCCCGTATCCAGCGCGAGACGCAGCTCCTGATTGAAGGCGCGTACATTGCCGTAGAGGGGGACGTCGACCACCCGTGCGACGGTGCCATCCAGATCCTGGCTGTAATCCAGCTTCTGCTTGGCGAGCGCGGCAATATAGGTCAGCTTCACGCTGTCGGTCAGATCGAGATCGGCGCGGCCGGAGAACTGATAATAGCTGTTGCGCGACCGGCCGAGCAGGCCGGGCGTCCACTCGGCATTCCGCGCCCTGTCGCTCACCGCCGTGCCCAGCAGCGCGGCAGCGCCGGCAGCCTTGGCCGCGTCCGTGCCATTAAGACGCGCGACGGCCACGCTCTGCCGGGACAGGAAGGACGCGTCATAGCCGGCCGAGGTCGGCGTGGTCAGGTCCGCGTAGCGCGCGGCATCGACCCGCGCATAGGGATTGCCCGATGCCGCCGCAGCAGCGGCGGTGGGATAAAGGTTCAGCGTCGTCCCGGCATATTGCGGAGCCAGCGGATCGGACCGGTCCCGAACACCCGTTGCCATCAGCTCGATCTTGAGGCTCTCGGTCGGCTCGATATCGAGCGTGAGGCGCCCCATCAGCTTGCGCTGATCGCCATTGGTGTCATTCGGGCGGGACTCGCTCTGCTGCCACGCACCACCCGACACGCCCTTGACCGCGAGGCGGGCCTTGACGCCCTCGGCCAGCGGACCGCTGACGAAGCCGGACAGCTCCGCGCGGTTGAAGCGCTCATAGGACGCGTTGAACCCGGACGTGAAATCCGCCGTGGGCTTGCCGACAATGTAGTTGATCGCGCCGCCGGTGGAGCTTTGCCCGAACAGCGTGCCCTGCGGCCCCTTGAGCACTTCGACCCGCTCGATATCAAGGTCGAGCGCGTCCGACATCACCGGGACGTTCCGCGGGATCTGATCGGTATAGACCGACACGGAGGGCGCGGCGCCAAAGGTCGCGTCGTAGAGGCCGATGCCGCGCAGCGTGAACACCGGCGTCGAGTAGAGCGACTGGGTGAAAGTGAAACCGGGCACCAGCTTGGCAAGATCGGCAACACCGCCAATGCCGCGCTGCGCCAGCTCCGCTGCGCCAGCCGCCTGAATCGTCAGGCCGACATCGTTAAGCGACTGCTCGCGCTTGTTGGCGGTCACGATGATGTCGTCATCGCCACCGGCAGCCGGGCCCGCCTGCGCGAACGCCGGAGCGCAGCCAAGGATCGCGAGCGCAATGACGGACGCTGTCGCCAGCGTTGCTTGATTCTTCATCTTCCTCACCTCTCATTATGTCTTCATTGATCGGCTTTTGCCTTGTCGCGCCGACCTATCCTGCGATCATCGCGCCATCGACGACATGCTCGGCACCGGACACGAAGCTTGCTTCGTCCGAGGCCAGAAACAGCACGACGTTGGACACTTCATCCGGCCGCGCCAGCCGGCCCAGCGGAATGGCCGCCGCAGCGCCGCCGCCATTCTCATCCGTGGCGGCAATCATCATCGGCGTCAGAATATAGCCGGGGTGGACCGAGTTCACGCGGATGCCGGCATGGCCATATTGCGCGGCGATCAGCTTGCTCATGCCGCGCACCGCAAACTTGCTGGCGCAATAGGCCGCGTTGGACGATTCCTTCGTCCCCAGCATCCCGGCGATCGACGAGATATTGACGATCGACCCGCCGCCCGCCGCGATCATGCCGGGCACGACCGCCTTCATACCCAGAAACACGCCAAGCTGATTGACGGCGCAAACCTGGAGAAACTCCGCCTCGGTGAAATCGAGCAGGCCTTTGACCGGACCGATGATGCCCGCATTATTGACCAGCACGGTCACCGGCCCGAAGCTCTGCTCCGCCAGCGCCACGACATCCGCCCAGCCCTGCGCGGAAGACACATCATGCCGCGCGAAAACCGCCTGCTCGCCGAGCTCAGCGGCCAGCGCGCGGCCGCCCGCCTCATTCACATCCGTCAGCACGACGCTGGCGCCTTCGCGCACGAAGAGGCGCGCATGCGCCTCCCCCATGCCCTGCGCCGCGCCGGTGATGATGGCGACCTTGCCAGCAAGCCTGCCCATCGCTCAGGCCTTCTCTGCCTGCCGCGCGCCGGTCAGCTTCGGTGCGACCTCCTTGACCAGCAACTCCATCGACCGCTCCCATGGCTCGGGATTGTCGATATAATCATGGCTGTAGATCAGGAGCGTGCCGAACGGACCGCCCAGATCGTCAAACCAGGCCTCCATCTTCTGCCGCACCGTCTCGGGCGAGCCGACAATCCAGACATGCTCGGCGAGATAGGCCGCATCCACATCCGCCGGGTCCACCGACTCATCATGAACCAGCCCCTTGAGCACGCCGAAACGCTCGTAGGTCGGCTTGATATATTCCTTCCACGCAAGGCCGATGCCGCCTTCGATCGCCAGCTTGCGGGCTTCCTCGTCGGTATCCGCGACGATGACATCACGCACGACGCGGTGCGCGGAGCGATCCGACTCGCGGCCGCCCTCCTTCATCTTCTCGCGATAGGTCTCGAAGTGGCTGCGCAGGAACGGATTGCCCGCATAGACCGACGCGGGAATGAAATCATGCGTACCGGCAAAGCCGATCGAGGGTGACGGCGCGCTCAGCCCGGTCATCGCCATCTGCATCTTGCCGCCCCACGGGCGCACGTCACGCAGCGGCTTCTTGGGGTTCGGCTCCGGGAAGCCGGCATTCCAGAACTTGCCCTCATACTGGAAAGGCTCGCCCTTCCAGACCCGCTCCATGATGTCGATCGCCTCCAGCATCATGGCATGGTTGGACGACATGTCCGTAATGCCGCGCAGCGCCGCGTCCGTGGGATAGGCGCCCGTCGCGACGCCGAGCATGTAGCGGCCTTCGAGAATCTGGCTCAGCCACGCCGTCTGCACCGCGAGCGTCGCGGGATGATGATAGGGCAGCAGATGCGCGAGCGGGCCGAATTTGATCTGCTCGGTCTGCAGCGCGGCGGCGGCGATCACCAGCTCGGGGCTGGGAATCCCTTCCCAGTTCAGCGTGCCGTGCTCGCCGACCCAATATTCGCTGAAACCGATCTTGTCGGCATGGATCGCCTGACGCAGCGCCCACTGAAACACCTCTCGCGGCGTCCGCTCCGGGCGCACGAATGGCGTCTGAAACATGCCAATCTTCATAATTTCACCTCTTCCAGAACTTGCGGGCATCACAACCCGGTTCAGCCATGATCCTTCCATTCGACGAGAACACCAGCCTCGTCGAAGCGCATCACGCTGCAGAATTTAAGCCGGAACGCCTCGCCCGCCGCGCCAAACCCCGGCAGATCGACCGCCGCGGTGCCGACATACCAGGCCTCCCGCACGACGATGTTGCCCGCGACAGTCACACGCTCGGGCGCCTCGAAATGCCGGTCCGGCACATAGGACGCTGCAAAGCCGCGCAGCACATCGAGCAGCGCCTTGCGATCGGTCAGGACGAAATCGCGGTTGAAATGGGCAAAGTCGATATCAGGGGCGATGAGCCCTTCCAGCGTATCGAAATCCTTGGCGTTATAAGCCTGGATCAGCCGCTCGGCGGCGCCGGCAAAATCGACCATTACAGGCCTCCGCGCATGCGATCCGCGCTGGAAAGCGCCGGAACGGTTCCGGAAGGCTGTACGGAATTCTGGCCTGTCATGCCGTTATCCTCTCTTCATGCCGGAGCCCCCGATCATCGCACGGGCTCTCACTCCTTGTCGGTTGCTAGCTACGCCTGAACAGCGAACCCGTCAAATAAAATTCGATGTTTTGTCGGAAAAATAGCGAGCACAATTCAGCATTGATCGAAAAAGCTCCGTTTTGCGCCGCTCCAGTGAACGGACGCAGCGCCGGGCAGCGCCAAAAGCAGCCAAATTTTCGGTATTCAAACTTGCGGAGCGCCGAGCATGAGAGCAATGTCCCCTGCTTTAGGGGTGCAGTCTGGGGGCACGCCGTTCAGGCCGGAGATCATAGTGGCGACGAAGACTGCGCATTCCGCGACACGGGACATCGGGAGCCTGGAAGACATTTCGGCGGAGGCATGGACCGATCTGCTCGACGAGATCTGCCTCCGCCCCCGGCGCGCGACGGAGCGCAAGCAGGACCGCAGCAAGCGGACCGAGCAGCAGATTCTGAACGCCGCCCTGCGCGTGTTCGCGCGCGACGGCATCTCCCGCTCGCGCATCGCGGACATTGCCGCGGAGGCCGGCATCTCCACCTCCACGCTCTATGAATATTACAAGAGCAAGGAAGACCTCGCCTACGACGTGCCGCTCTCTCATCTGGCGGACTTCTACGAATCCTTCGCCAATGCCGCGGCGGACAAGGCGACGGTGAAGGAGCGCCTCATGCTCTATCTCGTCATGTCCGCCGATTATGCACGCGAACATGCCGAATGGGCCAGACTGCTCTACCTCGAAATCTGGCCGAGCGTGTTCGTGGGCGAAACCGAGCTACGCCACAGCATAGACGACTTCGCGCGTGTCATGGTCTTCCTCGTGCGGCAGGCCATGGACGAGGGCTGGATCCGGCGGGACAGCGATCCGTATGAGACGGTCGCCCTGCTGCTCGGCGGGATCAATCAGCTCATCATCACCTGGCTGCTCTACCGCAAGCCGCGCAACCTCACCAAGGCCGGCACGGAAATGGCCGAGCGGATGGTGGCGATGCTGGAGCGCGAAGCCCGGCTCGCCTGAAGAGCGCCGACCCTAGCTGTCCCGATAATCCGGCGCGCGACCATCCAGAAAGGCGCGCACGCCCTCGCCACCATCGCTGCCGGCGGTCAGTTCCGCAGTCAGGGTTTGCGCATCCAGATAAGCCTGCGACCAGCTCATGCCCTCCAGTCGGGCGGACGCGACCTTGCGAGCGCGGACCGACGGAAGGCTCTTCGCGGCGATGCGCCGGGCAATCTCCAGCGCGCGGGGCATCACCTCGTCCGACGGCAGCACATAGTTGAAGAAGCCGGTCGGCTCCAGCTCCCGCGCGGTGAAGCGGGCGCCGGTGAAGAGCATTTCGCGCACCTTCGCCTCCGGCATGTTCACATGGGCGAATAGTCCCGCCCCGCCCGCAACGAGACCATAATCGATCTCCGGGCAGGCGAACACCGCATCCTCCGCGGCGATCCGCATGTCGCACAATGCCGCCAGAATCATGCCAATGCCGATGGCGGGCCGGCGGATCGCGGCGATGACCGGACGATCGAGCCGGTAGAAACGGGGCAATTGCGCATTGATGAACGCATAGCGCGCCTTGCGCCCCTCCACGTCGATCCCGTCGAAATCATGGAGATCGGCGCCGCCGCACCATGCCCGCGCATCACCGGACGCGACCCAGATGATCGCGCGGATAGAGGCACTCGCCTCCACATGATCGACCACCCGGCCAAGATCTTCATAAACCGCGACGGACACTGCATTCACCGGCGGGCGATCGAGCCGGAGCAGCGCCACGCCATCCTCCGCCACATCCAGCGTGAAGGCGCCAAACCGCAGTGCGCAACCCTGCTCCGTCACAGGGTGATCCGCAGGCGGCAGGCTCACACGTCCCATTCCAGAATGAACGGATTGACGCTGCCGACGATGCCGCTCGTATAATTGAGCGGCGCCCCCTCCGCGAGGCGGAACTCGGGAATGCGGGCAAACCATTCGCGCAGCACGATCTTCATCTCCATGCGGGCCAGATGCGCGCCGGGGCAGGTGTGCGATCCCTTGCCGAACGTGGAGTGCTGGCGCGCCTTGCGACCCAGACGAAATTCAAGCGGATCATCATTGCGTGCATCATCCATAGCCACGACGATGGTGGGCGCCATGACCATATCGCCAACCTTCAACTCCACACCCTCGAACGCCTGATCGCGCATCACCTCGCGCGATGACGACACGACCGGAAAGCGCCGGAAAAATTCCAGCAGCGCGTCATCGATCCGCGACGGGTCCGCCGCGATCGCCCGGCGCAACGCATGATCGCGCGCCAGATGGGAGAAGGTGAATCCCAGCATGTTGACGACCGTATCGAGACCGCCGACGAGCACCTGAATACAGATATTCTCCGCCTCGAAATCGCTGAGCGGACGGCCACCGACCTGACCGTTGATCATGCGACTGATCATATCCTCGCCGGGCGACGCGCGGCGCGCGGCGATGACCGGACGCAGATAATCGCGAAACTGCACCGTCACCTGATCGAGCGGCAGCGACCCGTCCGGCCGGGTATACTGATCGGCAAGATGCTTGAGTTTGGGCAGGTCCACCAGCGGCAGATCGACGATCTTCATGAAGATCCGCACCGGCAACTGCTCGGCGAACTCATGCGTGAAATCGCACCGGCCCTTGCCCCGGAAGCCCTCGATCAGTTCCACCGTCAGATCGACCACGGCGGCCTCTATGGGCTTGAGCGGCTTAGGCCCGAGATTCTCGTTGAGGAGGCTGCGGAACGGACGATGCTCGGGCGGATCGAGCGACAGCGGGATCAGGCGATAGGCCTCACCCGCCGTCTCCTTCGGCACGAGTACCGTATGGTTCGAGAAACGCTCGGAATCGGACATCACCGTATCGGCAATGTCGGAACGCAACGCGACCCAATGCCCGCCATTATGCGGCGTCCACATCAGCGGATGCGGCGCATCCTTCATGAGGGTGCGCCAATATTCGTGCAGATCGATCTCGTCCGGCACGGCGCGGAAAATATCGAAATCGAATACACGGTCCGCCGGGACATTCTCCGGCCGGGCCGATGCCGCGCCACCTGCATGTGCCACGTCTGCCTCCATCATCTCTCTCCATTGCTCCGGTAGCGCCAAAACACTCCGGCCATTCATGCACGGACAATAGCGCTCAGCACCGCTGAATAAAAGAATTTTCGTCGGATTTATTGGTAGAAATGATAAATAATAACCTATATACTCGATATACAGATATTTTATCGAAATATAATCGGATTTTGGAGAGGCTATGACCCGACTTTCAGGCAAGGTTGCCATCATCACCGGCGCCGCGCAGGGCATGGGCGCGGAACATGCGCGGCGCTTCATCCGCGAAGGCGCGCGGACCGTCTTTACGGATATCAACGCGGACGCCGGCGCGGCGCTGGCCACAGAGCTGGGCGAAAACGCCCTGTTCGTCCGCCACGACGTATCGCGCGAAGCGGACTGGGCGGCGGTGTTGGCGCAGGCCGAGGCACGGTTCGGGCCAGTGGACATTCTCGTCAACAATGCCGGCATATTGGGACCGGGCGTGAAGACGGCGGATCTGGGCGAGGCAGACTATCTGAAAGTCTGCGCGATCAACCAGACCTCGGTGTTCCTGGGCATCAAGCACGCCATCCCTTCCATGATCCGCGCGGGCGGCGGATCGATCGTCAACGTCTCGTCCATCTCCGGCATCGTCGCCATCTACGGCACGCCCAATATCGCCTATGCCGCGAGCAAATTCGCGGTGCGCGGCATCACCAAGCAGGTCGCTATAGAATATGGCGAGCATGGCATCCGCGCCAACTCCGTGCACCCCGGCTACATCCGCACGCCGATGATGACCGCCGCGCTCGACGACGACCAGATCAAGATCGCCAGCGGTTCGGTGCCGATCCGCCGGGTGGGCGAAGTGGAGGATGTGTCGAACCTCGTCGTCTTCCTCGCGTCCGATGAATCGGGCTTCATCACCGGATCGGAATATATCATCGACGGTGGGCTGACCGCGCTCTGAGCACCCCGCGCCGGCAGACATGAAAACGGGCGGCCCGACCCTTGTCGCGCCGCCCTGTTTTTAGGTTCGCTGTCGCTGGCCGCTCAGCCCGCGCGGCGCAGGCTGATGTTGAGCCCCGCCGACTTGAGTTCAACCACCGGCATGGTGGCGGCCTGCATCAATTGCCGAACCTGCTCCAGTTCCGGCGAGGAGAGCAGCGGATAATCGCGGCGAACAGGCCCGGCCGCGCGCATCTTGTCGATATCGGCCTGCGGCACGAAGGCGCGGTAGATCAGCTCGTCCTCATCATCCGTGCCGTAGCGCTTCTTGAGTTCGGCGAGGTCCGGCGTTTCCGGCGGATTGGCCAGCACATCCTTGGCGCGGGCGCTGGACATGATCCGGTCCAGCACATCGGCATCGACGGGCGCGACCGTCTCCCCATAAAAGCCCGCCGCATATTGGATCACCTCGTCCGGCACGGTGCCATAGCGCTGGCCGGTGACGATGTTGAGCACGGCCTGAATGCCGACAAGCTGGCTGAACGGCGTCGCCATGCCGGGATAGCCAAGATCGCGGCGGACGGCGGCGACTTCCTCCAGCACCTGCGGCAGCTTGTCCATCATCTTGTGCATGGCGAGCTGGGCCTTGAACGTGCCCATCATGCCGCCGGGGATCTGATGCTGGATCGAGAACTCGTCATATTCGGCATATTGATCGACGAGAAAGCCCGCCGCCTTGCCGACCGCGCGGAAATGCGTGGCCACCGGCTCGAACAGGGACTCGTCGAGGCCGTGGCTGTGCCCGCGCAGCAAGACGTTGCGCGCCATGATCTCCGTCGACGGGACGGATGGGCCATTGGCCATCGGCCGGCTGGCGGTGTGGACAATCGACACGCCGCAATCGATCGCATCCAGATAGGCCTTGGCCGAGAGGCCGAGCAGATTGTTCGAATGGAACTCGATCGGCTTGCCGTTCGCGACCTTGACGAGCGCGGGGACCAGCTTCTCGATCCTGTCCTTCTCCAGCACGCCGGCGGTATCATAGAGCAGGATGGAATCGACATGAGGACTGTCCGCCAGCTTCTTCGCGTTCGCTACGAAGAACGCGTCGGTATGAACCGGCGACAATGCGAACATGATGGCCCCCGCGACCCATGCGCCGTTCGCCTCCTTGGCGACTCTGGCCAGCCGCAGCATATTCTCCATCCCGAACAGCACATCGTAGATCCAGAAGGAGCGGATGCCGTGCGCGCACAGGCGCTGAACCCACAGGTCCATGAGCGCGGGCGGCGTGATGGCGAAGGTGACATTGGCATTGGCACGCAGCCCCGCGCGCAGCGGCGTCTGCGGCATGGACGCGACCAGTAGGTCCAGCCCTTCCCAGTAATTTTCCTGGCAATAGCGGGTGAGCACATCGAGCATGCCGCCGCCGGTCAGATCGATCGTCTTGAACCCCGTCCGGTCGAGCAGCGGCGAAACCGGCAGCGCCATGCCTGCGCGCATCCGCAGCCCCCACAGACTCTGCTGCCCGTCGCGCATGGTTTCGTCGAGAAAATCGATATGAGCCATTGGCCGTCCTCTCCTGCCGCCGTCGGGCGGCGCCAATCATGATGTTCCGTCGCGCTCGATGTAGATCAGCGCCTGCCCGCCCTCGACCAGCTCGGCATCGGCCACGGCGATATGCCGCACGATGCCGGCCACGCCGGCCTGAACGGACGTGAAAAGCTTCATCACCTCGATGAGGCATATTTCCGTGGCGGCCTCGACCCGCTGGCCGATCTCCACGAAGGGTGCCGCGCCGGGCTTTGGCGAGCGGTAGAATGTGCCGAGATTGGGTGCCACCACGCTGGTCCATGCCGGGTCGACCGCGCCGCTCACGGGTGCTGGCACAGGTGCGGGGGACAGAGCGGGCGGGGAGACAGGCGGCACTACGACAGAGGTCGACGGGACGGCGGCAGCCATGGCCCCACCGGCCGGCAAGGGCATGGGCTGGCCGCCAAGCGGCGCGGCCGCGCTGTCGTTCGAGAGAAGCAGGCTCAGCCCCTCGCTCTCGACGCGCAGCTCATGCCAGCCGGACGCCTTGAACAGCGCGGCCAGTATCTCGATATCGCGCGCCAGACCGGCGCTGTCCGTATCGCTCATGCCCCGGCTCCCGTCCGTGCCATTCAGGCCGCATCCCGCCCGGGAACGGCCACCGCCGCGCCTTCGGCGAGCGTTGCCGCCATCACCCGCTCATAATGCCAGACCGGATCACCAAAGCCATGGTTGAGGAGCTTCGCGCGGCGCAGGAAGCGATGCAACCCCAGCTCCCAGGTGAAGCCCATGCCGCCGTGAATCTGGATGGTTTCGTTGCACGCATCGCGGGCGACCTCACCGCAATAGGCCTTCGCCATCGAGCTGGCGCGGCGCCGGTCGTCCGCATCCTCGGCAACGGCCCAGAAGGCATAATAAGCGGCGGAGCGCCCTGCCTCCACCGCCACCGCCATGTCCGCACAGCGATGCTTGATCGCCTGAAACGCGCCAATCGGCTGGCCGAACTGCATCCGCGTACGGGCATAGTCCACCGCCGTATCCAGCATATGCGCGGCAATGCCGATCTGCATACCGGCATAGACCGTCGCGCCGACATCGATCAGCCGCTCGACCGCAAGACCGGGCGCCGCATGGCCGAGCAGTGCGTCGTCGGCGAGGGCAGCGCTATCCAGCGCGAGCGCGCACAGACCGCTCGCCGGATCAATATCCGCATGACGCCGGATCGTGACACCGCGCGCGCCACGCTGCACGATGACCAGCGCCGGCCGCGCATCCGACAATGCCAGCACGATGAATGCATCGGCCTGCTCGCCTCCGGCGACGAGAAGCTTTTCACCGCTCACGCCACCACCGCCGGCCACGGTCTTCACCGCCCCGGCATCATAGCCCTCGCCGGCTTCCAGCGTCGCCAGCGCGATCTTCACCGCGCCGGTCGCGATACGCGGCAGCCACGCCGCCTTCTGCCCCGCCGAGCCGAAGCGCGCGATAAGATCCGTCGCAATCAAGGTCGACACGACGAGCGGGGGTGCGAGACCAGCGCCTAGCGCCTCTATGGCAAGGGCGACATCGACGAGAGACAGGCCCACGCCGCCGTCCGCTTCCGGCACCAGCAGCGAAAACAGGCCAAGCTCGGCGAGCGCGGTCCAGACCGCCTCCTGATCGCCGCCGGCCGGATCGGGCGACAGCAGCCCCGGATAATCGAGCAGCATCTGGCGGACGGTCTCCCCCAGAGTCTTCTGCTCTTCATTGAAGCCGAAATTCATGAGGCTCCCCCTCTCAGCGCGGCAGGCCGAGCATGCGCTCGCCGATGATGTTGCGCTGAATTTCCGACGATCCCGAATAGATGGTGAACGCCCTCGATTGCAGATAGCTCAGCTGAAACCGGCCGCCCGCCACGCTGTGCGGGTCCGGCGCGTCGATCGGCGCGAGCGGACCCAATATGTCCATCGCGGTTTCGTACATGCGCTGGGCGCCGTGGCTCCAGTAGAGCTTGATGACCGACGCGTCCGGCCCCCGGTCCTCGCCGTTCAGATATTTGCTGAACGTGCGGACGGCATTGAGCCGCATGATCTCCACCTCGGTGATCGAGCGGGCCAGCTTCTGCCGCGCCACCGGATCCTCGATCAGCGCGCGATCTCCCCGACGCAGGCGCCGCGCCGTGGCCAGCAGCGTCTCCAGTTCCTGCTTGAACCGGATCTGGCGACCCAGCGCATCCTCTGGCCCGCGCTCATAGGCCAGCGTCGTCATGGCGATCCGCCAGCCGTCGTTGATCTCGCCGACGATGTTCTCGACCGGAACCTCGACATCGTCGAAAAATGTCTCGTTAAACTCGCACTCGCCGGAAATCTGCCGCAGGGGGCGGATCGATATGCCGGGGCTGCTCATGTCGATCAGCAGGAAGCTGAGGCCCTTGTGCTTGGGTGCGTCCGGGTCCGTCCGCACCAGCGCGAAGCACCATTGCGAATATTGCGCGAAGCTGGTCCAGATTTTCTGGCCGTTGACGACGAACCTGTCCCCCCGGCGCTCGGCGCGCATCCGCACCGAGGCCAGATCGGAGCCGGCATTGGGCTCCGAAAAGCCCTGACACCAGACCTCTTCCGACGAGAGGATCTTCGGCAGATAGCGCTTCTTCTGCGCTTCCGTGCCGTGCCGCAGGATCGTGCTGCCGGCAAGATTATGGCCGATGATATTGAGCCCCTCGGGCGCGCGCGCGCGGGCCAGTTCCTCCGCGAAGATCGCCCGCTCGATCAGCGTGGCGCCGCGCCCGCCATAATCCACCGGCCAGTTGATCCCGCTCCAGCCACCCGCATGAAGCTTACGCTCCCAGTCGAGCCGGAACATCGCCCGCTCGTCCTCATCCTCCGGCTCGAACACCGTCTCGCCCCATCCCCTGGGCAATGCATCCTCGAGCCACTGGCGCAGATCCTTGCGGAACTGCTCCTCGTGCGGGCTATAGCTGAAGTCCATGGCGATCAGCCCCGGGCGGCCGCGGCGGCGAAATCGGGCGCCCGCTTCTCACGGAAAGCCTGCACGCCCTCCTCATATTCCGGCGTCAGATAGGCGACCGTCTGAGCATAGCTCTCATATTCCAGCATCTGGTCGAGCGTCGCGTTGCTTGCCTTGTTCAGCAGCGTCTTGGTCATGCCGATCGCGGTGGGCGACCCGGCGGCGATCTTCGCGGCAATGGCATAGGTCCGCTCGAGCAGCGCATCGTGCGGGACGACATGGTTGACGATGCCCATATCCGCCGCTTCCTGCGCGGAGATCTTGCGCGCGGTGTAACAAAGCTCCTTGGCCTTGTTGATGCCGATGACCCGGCCAAGCAGGTATAGCCCGCCCAGATCCGGCACCAGCCCGACGCGGGCGAAGGCCTGAATGAAGCTGGCATTCTCACTCGCCACGATGAAATCGCACGCCAGCGCGATGTTGAACCCCGCTCCCGCCGCCGCGCCGTTGACCGCGCAGATCACCGGCTTCTCGATACGGAACAGCGGCTCCAATATGTCCTTCAGAATCCAGCGGTGGCGCGCACGGCGCTGGAGCGGCGTCATGTCGTCCTTGCGCGCCTTGAGGTCCGCGCCCGCGCAGAAACCGCGCCCGGCACCGGTGAGCACGACACAGGCCACGTCACGATCAGCCGCGACCCTGCCCAGCGCATCCTGCAATTCCTGATACAGCTCGTCGGTGGTCGCATTCATCGCATCCGGCCGGTTGAGCGTGATTGTGGCGATCCGGTCTCGCACATCATAAAGCAGGGTGTTGTAAGCCATGGGGTTCCTCATGCGGAAACGGCCGGCTCTGGCGGCACATGCGCCAGATCGCCTTCGGTTGAATCGGGGATCGCGAACCATTCGTCGGGAATGCGGCGCGGAATGCGGAAGTCATGCGCCGGCACGACGATATCGCTCTCCTGCTGGACGCGGCGCATCGCCCGCTGCCAGTCGCGTTCGCTCTCGCTGCGGATATTGCCGGTGAGATAGGCGCCCGCCAGCGAGCGCTGCGGATGGCTGGTCGCCCGCGCATCGGACGGGAACCAGTAGCGATAATGATCGCCCAGATCGGAGACGAGCGCCGCCCGCCCCTTTTCCGTATCGACGATGACGACCTGCATCCCCTCGGTATGGCTGGGAACGGAGAGCAGGCGGATGCCGGGAAAAAGCTGATGATCGCCATCAAGCAACTGCAACTGCGCCGGGCGCTTGCGGGCAAGCAGATTGTCCCGCGAGACGCTCCAGTAATAAATGCGCTGCGAGGGAACAGGGTCCGTCGCCGCCAGCAGCTCGGCCCGCTGCACCACCACGCACGCATCGGGAAACAGATCCAGATTATCGGCATGATCGAAGTGCAGATGGGTCAGGACGATATGGCTGATATCCGCCGGGGCGAGGCCCTGCTCCGCCAGCGCCGCAACCAATGCGGCATGACCGCCGCCGACACCCTGCACCTTCAGCCGCTTGTGGATGGTCGGGATGTCGGCCATCCCGCTGTCCACCAGAATATTGCGCCCGCCGCCCTGCACCAGCCAGCAATGGATCGGATCACGCATCAGCGATCCGCCATGGGGCAGATACAGCTCACCCAGTCGGAGCGACGTGATCCGATAATGCGTCACGCCTCGATCACCTCGAACCGCTCGATATCCGACACGCGGCCCTTGCGCTCACCCTTCGTCCACACCGCGCGGACGCGGGTACCCGGCCGGATCTTCTCCTTGGCCTCCTCCAGACTGTCGATCTCGATCACGTGGATCATCCGGGTCGATGCGCCATCGAGCACGATCTCGGCATAGACATAGGGCACTTTGCGGGTCTGGCCGTAGACCTCCATATTGATGATCGAGCAGCCGCGGATCGTCCCGGTGTCAGCGCAAGCCTTCCATGTGCCGGTGCGGCTATGCGCCACATCGTCAATCTCACGCGGGGGCAGCAGCGCGACATCCGTGCCGGGGGAGCGAACCCCCATGAAGCGGCCATTCTCCCGAATCTCGTCGAACATACGCCCGTAATAGGGGCCATAGGCGTGCTCATAGTCGAGTTTCATGGCATAAGGGATGACGCCCAGCGGCTCCTCGCTCGTTTCCAGCGGCCGGACCGCGCCGACCGGCGCATCCGCCGCGACCCGGAAACCCCTGATCGCGAGAACAGACTGCTCGACGCCATCATCCCACTCCGCCTCGACCCGCTGGCCGATGGCGAGATCGCCAAGCTCGGCGAGAATGCGATGGGGGAACTCATTGTCGCAGCCATCGAGACGGATGAAACCGATGACGCTGCCCTCGACCCGCGTGAACGCGGTGAGCACGCCGGTATGCGGCGCCTCTACAAAGGCATCCGGCTCTTCACCGCCCACCGGCGAGAAATCCTGCGCGGGCGCGATGACACGCCCCGAGGCGAAGCGGGAGCCGACGATGCGGCGGTTCTTGACCTCGGCCAGAAACGTGCCCGCCGCGCGCCCCGGCGTCAGCGTGTAAGGCAGATTAATCTCGCTGTGGAAGGTCGGCAGGTCGATCGGATAGCTATCTGGTGCGGAATACATCGTGCCTCTCCCTTATGCGCTCAGGACCGCGCAACCGCGCAGATTGGCCCAGCCGCCGCCCGACTGGACAAGCGCGGTCTGCGCGCCCTTGATCTGGTGCGTCTCGTTCCGCCCCATGACCTGCGTGGCGGCCTCAATCAGGCGAATGACGCCGACCGCGCCAATGGGGTTGGCGCCCATGCAGCCGCCCGATGGATTGACCGGAATGTCACCATCAAGCTGCGTCGCCCCGGATGCCACCAGCTCCGCCGCCTGCCCCGGCGGGCACAGACCAAGGCTCTCATAATAATTGAGCTCGAAGCAGCTATAGGGCTCCTGCACCTCCACCACATCAAACTGGCGACGCGGATTGGTGATGCCCGCCGCGCGGTAAACCTGCCGGCTAGCGAGCGCCAGCGGCTCGGACAGCATCAGCGAGCGCTCGGGCGCATTGTCCGCCTCGCAGCAATAGGCCATGCCCCTGATCCATGCCGGCCGATCCGTCGAATGATGAGCGAGCTTCTCGGTCGTCAGCACGATCGCGGCGGCACCATCCGAAATAGGCGGCACATCGAGCAGCTTGATCGGCCAGCACAGCGGCCGGGAGTTCAGCACTTCATCGACGGTGACCTCCTTCTTCACATGGGCATAGGGGTTGGCGATGGCATTTTTGCGGTTCTTCGCCGCAACCATCGCGGCGGCCTCCTCGGTATGGCCGAGCACATCCATGCGCGCACGCCAGTAAGCCGCGGAGAAGCCCATGATGCCGACCGCGAACTCCCGACCCCAGAACGGATCGTAAAGCGTCGAGATCGAATATTGGAGCTGCCCTTCGGAGAGCTTGTCATAGGCGACGACCAGCGTGCGCTCCGAAAAGCCGCCCGCGACCTGATAATAGCCGGCCAGCGCGCCGGCAAAGCCCGCGCCGCCGCCGCTGGTGAGCCGGACGACCGACTTGCCCTGTGCGCCGATCGCATCGACCACCCATTTCTCGGGCTGGTTGACCGCCGCGAAGAGCACCGGGCCGGTCGCTACAACGACCGTATCGATATCATCCATGCTCAGCCTGGCATCGGCCAGCGCGCGGTTCACCGCCTCGCGCACCAGGCCAGCCTGGCTGACATCGGTCCGGCGGCGCGAATGATGCGTCTGACCGACGCCCACAATTCCTACATGACGGCCCATGATCAAACCTCGAGTGTGAAGACGCAGTTGTTCTGCATGCCGACGCCGCTGGCGCCGTGGACGATGGCACGGCCCGGCGTGCCGCTGCCGTAAAGCGCGGGCTGCGTGAGCTGCCGGGTCGCTTCGGCCAGACGGGCAAGACCAGTGGCCATGATCGGATCGGCGGGCAGCGCGCCGCCCGAGCGGTTGATCGCCACCTGCCCGTCGCGCGCGGCGGCAAGGCCCCTGCCCGGCTCGGACAGGCCCAGTGCCTCGATCGCCATCAGTTCGCCAACGACGGATGCGGCGCTGATCTCCGCGATATCCGGCGTGGGCGAGGTCCAGCCGGCCGCGCGGCGCGCCATGGCCGCCGCATTTTCCGCCGAGGCCAGCCGGCCGGCCGGCCGATCCGCTAGGCTATGCGCGTCCATGGCCGTGCCCATGCCCGTAATGAAGGCGGGATTACGGCTGACGCGCCGGGCAATATCCTCCCGGCCGATGAGTATAGCGACGGCGCCATCCACGGGCCGCGCGAACATCAGTTCGGTGAGCGGCGCGGCGCCTTCGTCCGCAGCCAGCACGGCCTTTGCGTCCGGCGCGGCAGCGATCTGCACATTGCCTCCGGCAGCGGCGGCGGCCCAGCGATCGGCCACGAGGCCCGCGAGATCATCCCGCGACACGCCGCTTTGCGCGAGATAGCGCTGCGCCATGATCCCGTGCGCCGCGCGCTGCCCGAACCCGACGGGGCGCTGATAAAATGGCTCCACCTGCGCATCCCAGAAAAGATGAGCATTGGATTCAGAAGGCTTGCTGTAGGCCACGATGAGGCCGACCGCCGCCGAGCTGGCGCGGATCTTGTTGACACCGTAGAGCGCCGCCCAGAGGCCATCATCCTCCACCCGCGCCTCTTCCTTATGGTGGGCGCCAAGCGCACCGAGAAAGCCGCAGTTGGAGATGGAGCGACCATCGAGAACGTCGCTGCCGGAATCGATGATGAAGTCGACATCGTCGATCGTGAGGCCGGTCCCCTTGAACACCGACGTGACCACCGAAGAGATCAGGTCGATATGTTGGGCATTGGACCATGCGGGTCGAAATTCGGTCTGGGCGGTCGCAATGACCCCCACCTTGCTTAGCGCCATCAGTGCATTCCTCATCCCAGCGTCGCCCTGTTGCACCAGCGAGGCCTGCCGCCCCGACCGGTCAACGAGCACCGTTGCGCGGTCCGTTATGCGCGCTTTTGGAGGTCAGTCAAGATATTGTCGACGTTTTGTCGGATTTTTCTTTTGCCGGGCGGATTCGTGATAAATCCCACATTTCCCTTGCTGGATACGTTGAAAATTCTGCCATTGCCTTTTCACAATATCCGACACATTATCGGACAAAGGCACTGGGAGATGCCCTTATGGGTTTGGATGTCACTGGCCGATACCGCTATCCGCCCCCTGATGCGGACTGGCTGGCGCGTGTCCGCGAGGCTGTGATCGACCCGCATCTGCCGATCGTCGACCCGCACCATCATCTGTGGGTCGAGCATGAGGTGCCCTATCTGCTGGACGAGCTGCTCGGCGACGTGAACGACGGCCACACGATTACCGCGACCGTCTTCGTGCAGGCGCATTATGGCTACCGGACAACCGGGCCGGCCGATCTGGCGCCGGTCGGCGAGACGGAGAAGGTGGCGGCGATCGCACGGGACGCGGCCGCGCGCGGCGTACCCACGCGTGTCGCGGCGGGCATCGTCGCCCATGCCGATCTGATGCTGGGCGACAGGCTCGATGCCATACTCGATGCCCATGAACACGCCGCGCAAGGCCGGCTGCGCGGGATCCGCCACAGCGTCTCGCGCGACGACCTGTTTCCGGACGGGATCGTGCTGCGCCCCGCGCCCGCGCACCTGCTCGCCGAACCGCGCTACCGGGATGGGCTCGCCCGCCTGCATGCGCGCGGCCTGCTTTACGAGGCGATGCTCTACCACCGGCAAATCCCGGAACTGACGGCGCTGGCGAATGCCATGCCCGATCTGCCCATCGTTCTCGATCATGTCGGGTGCATCATTGGCGTTGGCCCGTATGAAGGCCGGGCGGACGAGAATTTCCGGGAATGGGCGGCCGCCATGACGGCGCTTGCGCGCTACCCCAATGTGCGGGTGAAGATCGGCGGGTTCGGCATGATCGTGTGCGGACCGCGCTGGCACGAGCAGCCCATGCCGCCCGGATCGGCCGAACTTGCCGAGGCATGGCGCCCCTATGTCGAGACATGCATCACCCTGTTCGGCGCGGACCGCTGCATGTTCGAAAGCAATTTCCCAGTCGACAAGGCAATGTATGCATACCGGACGCTGTGGAACGTGTTCAAGCGGCTGACGGCAGGCGCCAGCGACGATGAGCGCGGGGCGCTCTTCTCCGGTACGGCGACAACCGCCTATCGTCTCGATACGCCGGCCGCCCATGGCTAACCGCGCCCGCCATTTGTTCCGCCACGCCGCGAACCGGCCGGATGCGACCGCGCTCATTTTCGAGGACGCGCGCATCAGCTTCGCCATGCTCGCGCGGCGGGTGCGCGCGGCGGCCGGCACGCTGGCCGGGCTGGACATCGGCAAGGGCGACCATATCGGGCTTTGGCTGCCCTCCACGCCGGACTTCATCGTCATCGAGCAGGCGCTCTTCGCGCTGGGCGCGGTGGTGACGCCGATCAACATTCTCTATCGCCCCGGCGAGGTGGCCCATGCCGCCGCCTGCTGCGCGCTGAGCGCCATCATCACCACCCGCGAGAATGCCGACATGCTCGGCGGTTCCGGGCCGTGCGCGCTGATCCTGACGGACGGCGCCCTTGCGCAGGATCTGGCCGGCACCGGACGCCGCGACGCGCAAGCCGCCCCGCTGGCGGATGTCCGCGCGGATGATCTCGCCATGCTGCTCCTCACCAGCGCGACGACCGGCAAGGCGAAAGCCGTGATGCTGACCGCCGGCAATCTCGCCGCCAATTACGACCGCACGCCGGCCTGGCTGGGGCTGGACGATTCCGGCATCATCCTGTGCGCGCTGCCGCTCTACAACACATTTGGCCTCAACCAGTGCATCAACGCCATGCTGGTGACAGGCGGGACACTGGTGCTGCACCGGCGCTTCGACGCGGAAAGCTGCATCGCTGCGATCGCCGCGCACCAATGCAGCTTCCTGCCCGCCGTGCCGACGATGCTGCAAAAAATGCTGGATCACCCGTCCGCCACGCCGGCTGCCCTCGCCTCCCTCCGGACGATCATGACCGGGGGCGCGCCGGTTCCGTCCGCCATGCTCGGGCGACTGCTGGAGGTTGCGCCCCATGCGCGCCTGCTGACCGGCTATGGGCTGACGGAGGCGACCGCGCTGGTGACGCTGACGGAGGCCCGGCTCGCACCGGACGGCGCCGTCGAGCGGGGGCGGACCATCGGCCGCGTGCTCGATGGCATGGCGCTGGCGATCCTCGATGAGGATGGCGCGCCCTGCCCGGCCGGCACGAACGGCGAGATCTGCCTGCGCGGCCCCAACATCATGACCGGCTATCTCGGCGCGGCGGACGACAGCGCGCTCGCGCTGCGCGCAGGCTGGCTACGGACCGGAGACATCGGCCATGTCGATGACGAGGGCTATGCCTATATCGTCGACCGTAAGAAGGACGTCATCATCCGGGGCGGGCAGAATATCTATCCAGCCGATATCGAGGAAGCGCTCTACCATTGCGCCGGGGTGGCGGAAGCGGCAGTGGTGGCCCGCGCCGACGCGCTGCTGGGCGAAGTCCCCGTCGCCTTCGTGGCGCCACGCCCGGGCAAGACGCTCGCCATCGACGCGCTGCTTGACCATTGCCGCACCGCCCTTGCCTCCTACAAGCTGCCGGCCGCGATCGTCGTGATGGACGAATTGCCCAAGGGACCAACCGGGAAGATTCTGCGCCGCGCGCTGCGGCCGGAACAGGCGGCCGGCTGATGCCAGCGCTCGCGCCTCGCTCCGCCTTCATCGATATTCAGGGCTCGCGCCGGCACGTGCTGCAATGGGGGGATGAGCGCGCACCCGCCATCCTGCTGGTGCACGGCCTGCTGGACCATGCCCATAACTGGGACTGGGTGGCGGCTGCGCTCGCCGGCCGGTATCGCGTGATCGCGCCGGACCTGCGCGGGCATGGCGACAGCGACTGGACTGGCCCAGGCTCCTACACGCTCGCCAACCATGTCAGCGACCTTGCCGACTGCATGCACGCGCTGGACCTGCGCGATATCCATCTGGTCGGGCATTCGCTGGGCGGCCAGCTCGCCCTGCGTCTGGCCGCCTGCTGGCCCGAGCGGACACGATCGCTCAGCGTGATCGAAGGCATAGAGCTGCCCATCGTCCGCGATCAGAAGAAGGCGCCGCAGCCCTATCCGCGACGACTGCGCGAATGGATCGACGCGGCGCGGGACAACCGCCAGCGCACCCCCCGGCGCTATGCCAGCATCGCCGACGCCATGACGCGCATGGCCGCGCATAATCCGGGGATCGACGCCGAAACCATCACGCATCTCACCCGCCATGGCGTCATTGCCGAGGCATCAGGCGGCTGGCGCTGGAAATATGACGATGCCGCCCGCCACCGCGCACCCGAGGACGCGCACGGCCTCGATCTGGACGAGATCCTCGCCGCGATCGCCTGCCCGACCCTGCTCGCTTATGGGGAGGAAAGCTGGATACCCGTGCCGCCCGCCGAACGACTGGCGCTGCTCCGCGACCATCGCCTCATCCGTTTCCCGGGGGCCAGCCACTGGCTCCACCACCAGTCCCGCGCCGAATTCCTGACGGCGCTCACCGCCTTTCTTGACTCCATTGACTGAAAGACATGCCCATGCGTGAAGCTGCGATTGTTTCAACCGCCCGGACCCCCGTGGCAAAAGCCGTGCGCGGCGCCTTCAACGATACCGACGCGCCGGCGCTCGCCGCCCATGCCGTCAACGCCGCAATCGCCCGGGCGGGGATCGACCCCGCGCGGATCGACGACGTCATCTTCGGCGCGGGCTCGCAATGGGGCGACCAGGGCTTCAACATCGGCCGCACCACCATCTTTGCCGCCGGCCTTTCCGACGCGATCCCCGGCGCATCGGTGGACCGCAAATGCGCCGGCGGCCTCACCGCCCTCGCCTTTGCCGCGCGCGGCATCATGGCGGGCGATATGGACGTGGCGGTCGCCGGCGGGGTGGAAGCGATCACCCATACGCGCGACTATGCGCCAACGCACCGCGCCCGCCCGGCCGCCGTGCTGGAGCACAAGCCGCACGCCTATATGGCGATGATCGAAACCGCCGAAATCGTCGCGCAGCGCTATGGTATCAGCCGCGAGGCGCAGGATGAGATTGCCGCGATCAGCCATCAGCGCGCTGCCGCCGCGATCGCCGCCGGTCGCTTTGCCGACGAGATCGCGCCGATCACCGTCACCAAGAATCTGGTGGAGAAGGACGGCAGCATCTCCGGCCGGGAGACGCTGACACTCGCCACGGACGAGGGCATTCGCGCCGACACCACGGCCGAAGCGCTCGCCCGGCTGAAGCCGGTGTGGCGTGACGGGCAGATCGTGAAGGAAGGCCGCTTTGTGACGGCGGGCAATGCCAGCCAGCTCTCCGACGGCGCCTCCGCGCAGATCATCATGGACCGCGCCACCGCGCAGGCGGAAGGGCGCGAGATACTGGGCGTCTATCGCGGCTTCCAGTCCGTTGGCTGCGCGCCGGAGGAAATGGGCATCGGCCCGGTCTTCGCCATCCCCAAACTGCTGGCGCGCGCGGGGCTGACGGTCGCCGATATCGGCCTGTGGGAGATCAACGAAGCGTTCGCCAGCCAATATCTCTATTGCCGCGACTTTCTGGGCATCGACCCGGACACGATCAATGTGAACGGCGGCGGCATCGCCATCGGTCACCCCTTCGGCATGACGGGCAGCCGGATCGCCGGGCACGCGCTGATCGAGGCGCGGCGGCGCGGCGTGCGCTGGGCAGTCGTCTCCATGTGCGTGGCGGGCGGCATGGGTTCGGCCGGCCTTTTCGAGATCATGGACTAAGGAGCGGGCAATGGGCGAAATGCGCTTCGACGACGATGTCGTCATCATCACCGGCGCGGGCCGGGGGCTGGGCCGCGAATATGCACTGGCCTTCGCGGCCCGTGGCGCGGCGGTCGTCGTCAACGATATCGGCGTGGACGCGGACGGCCGCAGCGGCGCGACGCCCGTGGCGCAAACCGTGGTGGACGAGATCGTGGCGGCGGGCGGCCGCGCCACGGCGGACATGCACAGCGTCTCCACCGCGCAGGGCGCCGCCGGCGTCGTCCAGACGGCGATCGACAGCTTTGGCAAGGTCACCATCCTCGTCAACAATGCCGGCATCATCGACTTCGCGACGCTTGAACAGATCGACGATGCGCGCTGGCGCCGCATGATCGACGTGACGCTGGACGGCAGCTTCCAGATGGCCCGCGCGGTATGGCCGCATTTCGCGGCGCAGGGCCACGGGCGGATCATCAACACCACATCCAATGCCGGGTTCGCGGGCAATGAACAGCTTGTCCATTATGGCGCCGCGAAACTGGGCGTGGCGGGGCTCACCAAGGCGCTGGCCAACGAGACGGCGGCGACCGGCATCACCGTCAACGCCGTGGCGCCGATGGCCGTGACCCGTATGAACCGCGATGTCTTCTTTGGCGGTGCGGAAACGGAAGGCGACGACTGGCAGGCGGACATCCGCTCCGGCAAGGTGCCGATGGGGCCGCCCGCTATCGTATCGCCAGCGGTGCTCTGGCTCGCCCACCGCGAAACGCAGGTGAACGGCGACATATTTTCCGTCTCCTCGGGCAAGGTCGCGCGGGTCGGCTTCGTGGTCGGCAAGGGCTATTTCAACCCGAACCATGGCCCGGAAGACCTGCGCGACAATATCGACCGGCTACGCTCGCTCGACAACGCGCTGGACCCGCATTGCACGGCGGACGAGCTGGCGCTCATCCCCGCCCTGTTCGGCCATGCGCCGGCCGGCTGACCGCCGGCCTGTCGCAGCGGAACGGGTGCGTGATGCAGCACCCGTGCCCTATGGCACAAGCTGGCGTGACGGGGCGTCGGCCAGATCACCGCTGGCATCGCGATAGGCGGCGTAGAGCGCGGCATAGCGGCCGGCGCGGGCCAGCAGCGCATCATGCGTGCCCAGCTCGACGATCGCGCCATCCTCCACCACCGCGATGCGGTCTGCCCCGCGAATTGTCGCGAGGCGATGCGCGATGATGACCGAGGTCCGCCCCTCGCATATGCGCCGCAACGCCTCGCGGATGCGCCGCTCGGTGCTGACATCCACGGCCGAGGTCGCCTCATCCAGCACGAGCACGGCCGGGTCCGCGAGATAGGCGCGCACGAGGCAGACGAGCTGACGCTGACCCTGGCTGAGCTGCCCGCCCAGCGGACCGACATCCGTCTCATAGCCATGCGGGAGCGAGGCCAGCACTTCATCCACGCCGAGCGCGCGCGCCGCCGCGACCAGATCCTCATCACGCGCTTCCGGCCGGGCAAGGCGCAGATTGTCCAGCACCGATCCGCCGAACAGGACATTATCCTGCAACACGACACCGACCTGACGACGCAGACTGGCTGACGACAGATCGCGAATGTCATGCCCATCGAGCAGGACCGCACCATCGCTCACATCGTAGAAGCGCGTGAGGAGCTGGACGAGGGTCGATTTGCCATGCCCTGTCGGCCCGACGATCGCCAGCGTCTCGCCCGGCCGGATGTGCAGATCAAGATCATGGATCACCGGCTTGTCCGCCAGATAGCCAAAGCGCACGCCGCGAAACTCGATCTCGCCACGGATTCTGGGCAAGTGCAGCGCATCGGGCGCGTCGACGATGTCGGGCCGGGTATCGAGCAGCAGGAAGATCCGCTGCGCGCAGGCCGTGCCATTGGCAAACCGCTCGAACAGATCGTTGAATTCCTGCAGGGGCGCGAGGAACAGGAAGACGTAGAACAGGCTCTGGGTCACCTCGCCGAGCGTGAGCGTGCCCTGCGTCACCGCCCGCCCGCCGATGGCGAGGATGAGGACGAGGCCGGCGGTGGCCAGCAGGCCGGTGAATGGCGCGAACCAGCCCGAGCGGATATTGCCGTGGATCAGCGCATGATTGAACGCGCGCAGCAAATCCTTGTAGGCTGCCCTGTTCCGCTCCTCCTGCCCCGCCTGCTTGATCAGGCGAATGCCCGCCACCGTCTCCACCAGATGGGCGGTGAAGCGGCTGCGCGCTTCCGCGACACTGGCCCATGTCCGCTGGGAAATGCGCTTGAACAGCGCCGTCGCCACGACAAGGGCAAGGGTGATGATGGCGAGGCCGACAAGGAGCGGCGGCGCGATGAGCCAGAGCAGCACGGCCGAGATCAGCAGCCGCAGCACGGCCGAAAGCAGCTCCGGCGGCCCCTGAATGAGCATAGGCTCCAGCGTATCGACATCCCGGTCCGCCCGGCTGATGATCCGGCCGGCCTTGGTCCGGTCGAAATAGCCGACGCTCAGCGTCTGGACATGGGCGAAGACCTGCGCGCGCAGATCATTGAGCAGACGCACAGCCGCCAGCCCGGCATGATATTGCGACAATCCGCCAAGGCCGAAGCGCAAGGCCCATGTGACCGCCAGCCCGAAACAGGCCCAGAAAATGATCGACCAGTCCACGCCCGCCGCGCGCAGGCCCCGGTCAATCACAAGGCCGATGAGCACGGGCCGCGCGAAGATGGCGATGACCTGCACCACCTCGATGCCGACCACCGCGGCAATCCTGCCCCTGACCGGGCCGATCAGCGGCAGCAGCCGCGCGGCGACGCTCTGATTGAGCGAACGCCGCGCGAATTTCTCCTCAAGCTCGATGTCGGATAATGCGCTGTCGCCCCGGAACGCATTCATCTCATATCCCCATCAGAGCGCGATAGGCGGCATTGTTCGCGGCCAGCTCATCATGCGTTCCGCCCGCGACGATGCGGCCCTGCGCCAGAACGAGCACGCGATCCGCGGCAAGGATCGTCGACAGCCGGCTCGATACGACCAGCATGGTGACGGGCTTGTCTCCGGCGCGGCGCAACGCGCGGACATTGCCAATCGCGCGGCGCTCCGTCACCGCATCGAGCGCGCTGGTCGCATCGTCGAGAACCAGCAGATCGGCATCGGCCAGCAGCGCGCGCGCCAGACAAATCCGCTGGCGCTGGCCACCCGAGAGCGTGACGCCGCGATCACCAAGGCGGGTCTCGAAGCCCTCGGAGAGCCGCGCGAAAACATCGCCGGCGGCGGCGCGATCCAGCGCGGCGCGCAAATCCTCCTCGCGCGCATCGGGGCAGGTCAGGCGCAGATTGGCCGCCAGCGTATCGGAAAACAGGAAGCTTTCCTGCGGCAGAACATGGACCCTGCGGCGCAGACCGGCCAGCTCCAGCCCGCGCACATCATACCAGCCCAGCGCGTCCGAGCCGATCTTCACCGCGCCGTGCTCCGCCTCGATCAGGCGCGGCAGCAGGCCGGTCAGGATCGACTTTCCCGACCCTGTCGGGCCGACCAGCGCGACGATCTCACCGGGCTGGATCGTGAGGTCAATATCGTGCAGCACCAGCCCGCCATCGCCCAGCGGCGAGGCGGACACGCCCTCGAAGCGGACGCCGAGCGGCCCTTCAGGCACTCTGGCGCGGCCGGAGAGGATGCCGGGCCGGGCATCCAGCACTTCCCATATCCGTCCGGCGGAACTGCGCGCATCGGCAACGACCTGAAGCAGGCGGCCGATCCCCTCGATCCGCAGGATCAGCGTGTTGACCACCAGCATGGCAGCGACAAGGCCGCCAATGCCAAGCTGGCCGGTGGACACCAGCCAGGCGCCATAGCCAAGCACCCATGCATGGCCGAGGGCAATCACCGTCTGCGGCAGCGGCACGCTGCGCGCGGCATGGAGGATGGCCGCCCGCGTCTCCCGACGGAAGATATCGACATGGGCGGCGAACCGCGCGGCGCGCGCATCGCCCAGCCCGAACGCCTTGATGACCCGAACGCCGTTGACGCCCTCTGAAAGATCCTGCGTGACGGCGTCATACGCCGCGCCGATCCGCCGATCGAGCACCACCAGCCGATCCGCCTGACGCCATAGCAGCGTGATCCCGGCAATCAGCAGCGCCAGCGGCACCAGCCCGAGCAGCGGCGAATACCAGATGAGCACCCCTGTCGAGATCAGGACGACAAGGCCCGTCTCGAACATCTGCCGCCAGAAATTGATGAGCGCATCCCGCACCTTATCCGCGTCGCGGGTCATGCGCGTCACCATCTCACCCACGCCGTGGCGCCAGTGGTAGGCAAGGTCGAGCCGCTGGATCTGGACAAGGATGCGCTCGCGCAGGATCGTCAGCAGATCCTGCCCGATGGCGAGCGAGAGCAAGCTCGCGCCATATTGCACCAGTGACCGCGCCAGCGAAAGGCCAAGCAGCACCGCCGCCCAGAACCACAGCCGGCTATAGTCGAAGCCTCCGCCCGCGGTCGCCGCGACCAGCCGGCCCGAGCCGGCCTCCTGCACCGCGTGGCCGACCAGCACCTGCTGCCCGACCACCGCCAGATTGACCGCCGCAAGCAGCAGCGCGGTCAACAGGAAACGGCCGGGCATCTCCCGATAGATCGCCAGGCAGCGCAAGAGCGGGCTGCGGGAGAGCCAGGCCGCAAGGCCCGGCCCTCCCGCCCCGTCCGATCCGGCTTCGCGGGGAGGCGCGGACATTCAGGCCGCGGCCGGAATCCGCGCCCGCGCGGCGTCGAGCGGACGCGCATCGATCCAGCCGTCCACATCGAACCGCTCGGGGATGAAACCCCAGCGATGGAGAAAATTGGTGAAATCCTGAATGGCAACGCGCGACTGCTCGGACAGATCGGTCCTGAGCCGCGTCTCCGCATCCTCGCCATAAGCGATGGACACCCAATATTCGCTCGCATTCGTCTCCCGCGCCAGGAAACGGCGGATCTCATCGGGGTGATGCTGCGCCCATGCCTCGGCGCGCAGCACCTGCTCGACGATCGTCACCGCGGCATCGAAATGATTGTCGATCAGCGCGCCGTCGACCGCCAGCGTACGCGGCGTGCCGTTGTTGGAGCGCACCAGCGGATCGGGATGCGCGCCGGTATCGATCACCGTGGTCAGGCCGAACTGATGGGCGATCTGCGCGCCGCTCGCGCCCTTGAGGAAAATGGCATCCACCTCCCCCCGCAACAGCGCGATCAGCTCAAGATGATTGGCGCGGGCGCGGCTGGTGCTGCGGCCACCCCAGGCCAGCGTGCCGGCGATCTGCTCGGCCCGGCCCTCGCTATAATGAGTCTCGATGTCCTGATCGACCAGCTCGACATCGGCGACTTCCAGCCCTTCGAGACGTAGCGCGTTCTCCAGCCCGCGAATGGCCTGCGCGCGCGAGAAATCTATCTCGACGGACTTCCAGTTGGGCAGGCCGAACCGCCGCCCCTTGAGATCACGGACGGTTTCGATCCTGCTGTCCGGGTTCGCCAGAATGAGCTGGGTCTCATCCGCCCAGGACAGGCCAATGACCCGCGTGTCCCGCCCGCGCGCGCGCGCGCTGATCGCGGGAATATTGCCGCCATGGCGCACCGAATTCCGCACGGTGTGGCTGAAATGCGATTCCCGGGTGGCGAAATCATTCGATTCAAGCAGCGAGCCGAGCTTGGTGCCCTGCGCGTTGAACGCATCCTCAAGCCATCCCTGCTGGATGGCGATGCCAAGCCCGGTGGGAACCGGGCAACGGGTGTACCACAAGGTATCGAGCGGCTCAGACATTGATCTTTCTCCTCAGGCGGTTGCAAGTTCGCGGACAGGGGCCGCATTGGGATTGGCAGGGCGCGGCAGGCCCAGATGGTCACGCAGGGTCGTGCCCTCATAATCGCGGCGGAAAATGTCCCGGCGCTGCAGCTCCGGCACGACGAGATCGACAAACTCGGTAAGCGAGCTTGGCAGCAGCGGCGGAATGAGGTTGAAGCCGTCGGCGGCATCCCGCTCGAACCAGTCCTGTATCTGGTCCGCGATATCGACCGGCGTCCCCAGCACGACACGGTGCCCGCGCACGGCATTGAAGCGCAGGAACAACTGCCGGATCGTCAGATTTTCGCGCCGGGCAAGCGCGGTGAGCTGGCGCCAGCGGCCCTTGCCATTCTCCGGCTCGGGCAGATCGGGCAGCGGACCATCAAGCGGATAAGCGGAGACATCATGCCCCATGAGGTTGAGGTCGCCGGAGAAGTCCACCTTGTCCTCCAGCGCGCCGAACTTGTCCTGCGCTTCCTGAAGGCTCGACCCGATCGCGAAGGACAGGCCGGGCATGACCTTGAGCGTATCGGGATCGCGGCCATAGCGCGCCATGCGGCCCTTCACATCCGCATAGAAATCCCGCGCCTCCTCGATGAACTGCGCGGCGGCGTAGATCATCTCGGCATGTCTCGCGGCGAAATCGCGCCCCGTGGACGAATTGCCGGCCTGCGCGAAGACGGGATAGCCCTGCACCGGGCGCGGCATGTCGAGCAGCGTATCGGCATGATGGAACGGACCGCGATGATGCACCGGATACACGCCGTCGGCATTGAGATAGACGCCGCTCTCGCGATCCGCGCCCTCGAAGGCATCATCGTCCCAGCTATCCCACAGCGCCTTTGCCAGCGCCACGAAATCATCAGCGCGGGCATAGCGCTCATCATGGCTGTAGCGCGCGTCCAGCCCGTAGCTGCTGGCGGCGCCATCCGCGAGCGAGGAGACGATGTTCCACCCCGTTCGCCCGTTGGAAATATAATCCAGCGAGGCGAAGCGGCGGGCGAGCGAATAAGGCTGCTCGAAATTCGTGTTGACGGTGGCGACCAGCCCGATCCGGCTGGTGATGCTCGCCAGCGCGGCGATCACCGTCAGCGGCTCGAAATCGAGGAAGGCGTGGCGCCGCTCGATACCTCTGGTGCGATCACCGCTCTGACCGACGAAATCCGCGAAGAACGCGGCATCCAGCTTGCCCCGCTCCGCCGTGCGAACAAGATCCGCCCAATAAGCGAAATCCGGTTTGCCCGGCGGCGCCGAATTGGGCTGGCGCCATGCGCCGGGATGATGGCCATGGCGCGTGAGAAACACGGCGAGCGCCAACTGCCGCTTGCGACTGCTCATGTCAGGACGCTCCGGTTATTCGGCGGGTTCGGGAAGGCGCGCGTCCGCATAGCGGATGGTGCCATCATCATCGACGCTCGCGTCGGCAGGGACGAGCTTGCCCATCTTCCACTGCTGCTCCAGCACACCGGGGCCAAAGGGTTTGGACCCGCCCAGCGCGGCGGCAAGGATCTGGAAGCGGGCGCCCTCCTCCAGCAGAATGATGGTGTTCACCAGATCGCGCAGGCCCTTCCACGACCAGATCGTCGCGCCGCCATTGGCCTCGACAATGCCGGGCACCTCCCGGTCCGCCTCGATCGCATCGACGATGAAATCCGGCTCCTTCTGCCGGCGATTAATGTAGACGGGCAGTTCCGCGGTGAACCGGAAGCGGCGATTGGGCACATAAAGCAGCGGCAGCACCGCATGCGCCTGCGAATAGGCGCCAAGATGCGGCGTGTGGATATGGCTGATCGCCTGAAAATCCGGATATTTCCGGAACAGGCCGACATAGCGCGACTCACCGCCGGGCGGATTGCCCCAATAGGACCGGCCCTCATAATCGATGACGGCGGTACGCGGCTGATCGGGATCATCCTCCCACGGGCCGACATAGCTCAGCGTAACGATCTTGTCCTCGCCGGGCACCCGCACGGCAAAGCCGAGCGTGCCGCTCGCCGAAATCGTGTGGGTCTCCCGCAGGAGACGGAAGGCCCGCCGGCCATCCTTCTCCGCCTGGAGGACGAACGCAATGGCTTCAGGGGAAAGAGCATGGGACATGGAAGTTTCTCCTTATGAATTCAGGCCGCGACAGGCTGCGGAAGCCCGGCGTTGAGGGTGCGCGCGGCGGCGAGCGGGCGGGGATCGACCCAGTCGGCCAGCGTGAAATCGGCATCGAGAAAGCCGTGCGTGAAAAGAAACCGCTTCTGCTGGTCGAGCAGGGCGAGCCGATCATCATCGAGCGTCGGACGCAGGCCCTCCTGCAACCGGGCATAAGCCTGCTCGACCGCCCCGGCGCTGCCCGCTGTCTCGAACGACAGGATCTCGCGCAGGCGCCCGGCGTCGCTCGCGATATGATCGGCCGCGCGCAGCGTCACTGCGAGGAAGCGGACGACAAGATCGAAATGATCGTCCAGCAGGCTTTGATGCACCGTAATCGGCCGGGGCGTGCCATTGTTCACGCGCCAGCGCGGGTCCGGCAACGCGTCGAGATCGATCGCGACGGCAAGACCATGCGCGCGCGCTTCATCCAGCGCGGCGGCGCCCTTGACGTAAATGGCGTCAACCTCACCAGCGAGCAGCGCCGCGACCGGCCAGAGACCGCCCGGGCCACGCCGCGCCGACGCAGGCTCCCCATCGGGGCCCGCAGGGTCAGACCGATCCCGGCCTGCCCCCGCGACAGCGCGCAGGCGATCGGGCGTTTCGACCAGCGTCACATCATCGAGCGAAAGCCCCGCCGATGCCAATGCACCCTTATAGCCCGCGAGCGACATGCCGCGCGCGATCGAGGTGCCACGAACATGGCTGGGAATAGGATTGGCCGTCCAGCCGGGCAACGCCAGACGCCGGCCCTTGAGCGCCGCCGCCGAACCGATGCCGCTCTCCGGCCGCACCAGGATGAGCTGGCTTTCCTCAATCCATGTCAGCCCGATCAGCCGCGTCGGTTCGCCCTGCGCGCGGGCGCCAAGCGCCAGCATATTGCCCCCCTCGCGGATGAGCGTCGGCAGGCGATGGTCATAATGATGGCGGCCGAGCGCGGCACTCGACTCCTGAAGCGTCCTGAGCGCGATGCCATCGGCGGCGAACGCCTCCGTCAGCCAGCCAAGCTTATAGGCTATGCCCGTGGCCGTCGGCACAGGGCAGCGGGTGAACCAGATCTCTTCCGGGTGGCTTGGCATTGCGATCCTTCCCTCGCTGTGGTCGCGTCAGGATCATCGCAAGAGCCATGCCAGTTATGGAAATGGCTGATTTTCAAGGGTTTTGGAAATTATCCCATCATTGGATTGCGCCAGTTTCAGCACCGCTGCTGTGCAGATTTGCGCTTAGATGAGATTGAGGTTCTTAAGATAAGTCCGCACGACGTTCCGCGTCACGCCCAGTGCCTCGGCCGTCTTGATCTGGTTGGAGCCGGACCTGCGGAACGCCTCCGTCACGGCCGTCGCGACAAGACCGTCGAGCAGATCGGGATGGCGCCCTTCGAGCAAGCGGGACACAAGCGCGCGGATCTGATCCTCCAGCGCCGCGCCGGGATCATCGGCCGGCGGCGACTGCGCAAGACGCGCGCCAAGATCAAGATCGCCAACATCGATCCGGCCATCGTGGCAGACCAGCGTCGCGCGATGAATGGCATTCTCCAGCTCGCGGATATTGCCCGGCCAGCCATAGCTGAACAGCGCCTCTTCCGCGGCCGGCGTCAGCTCCAGCCGCGCGACCTTGAGCCGCGCGCCATAGGTGCCGAGAAAATGCTGGGCGAGCGGCAGAATATCCGCGCGGCGCTCGCGCAGCGGCAGCAGCGGCAGCGCGACGACCTGAAGCCGGTAGAACAGGTCCGACCGGAATGTCCCGGCATCGACCGCGCCCTGCAGGTCCACATTGGTCGCCGCGATGATCCGTATATCCAGCGGGATCGCCGTGCGCGATCCCAGCCGGACAACCTCGCGCTCCTGCAACACGCGCAGCAGCTTCACCTGCAAGGCCGGCGGCAGCTCGCCAATCTCGTCGAGAAACAGCGTGCCGCCGTTCGCCGCCTCAAACCAGCCGGCCCGCGCCGTCTGCGCGCCGGTGAACGCGCCGCGCTCATAGCCAAACAGCTCACCCTCGATCAATGTCTCGGAAAAGGCGCCGCAGTTCACCGCGACAAACGGCGCCCGCGCCCGATCGCTGCGATCATGGACGAAGCGGGCGACAAGCTCCTTTCCCGTCCCGGTCTCACCGATGATCAGGATGTTCGCCTCGCTCGGCGCGACCTTGTCGATCAGCGGCAGCATCGCCTTCGATTTCGGATCGCTGAAAATCAGCGCGCGCGCACGCGGTCCCTTGGCATGGTGCGTCTCGCAATCATAGGTCAGCAGAGTCCGCCCAAGGCCGCTGCTACCAGCGACCACGCCGATCTTGCGATGCTCGTCCAAACGGCTTTGCGCGCTCATAAGACTCCTCCGGAACCAGACCGGCAGGATAGGCTTAAATATTCTCTAGTTATATAGTAGAAATTCAATCCGTGAATTTAGCTGCGCTTTGTCAGGCGCGCTCGCGGCGGGGATGGGCAAGCCGGCTGGCCGCCGCCGCCAATGGCCGGGGATCGACCCACGCATCGACATCCACCGCGCGATCAAGAAAGCCCGCCTGACACAGGAATGCCGCCTGAGTAGCGAGCATCCCCACCCGGTCCGGCGAGAGATCCGGGTGCAGGGCATGATGAAACCCGCCACGATAGGCCGCTTCCACACCGGCCAGGCTCGACCATGTTTCCCGCGCCAGGATGGGCTTCAGCTCATCGAGATGAGTCGCCGCCCAGTCCGCCGCGCGCAGCGTCTGCTCAAGAAACAGCTCAACCAGATCGAGATGATGATCGAGCATGTGCTGGTGCACGACGATGGGGCGTGGCGTGCCGTTGTTGATGCGGCCGAGCCGGCTCGGATAGGCATCCAGATCGACACCGACGACAAGACCCAGCGCCTCCGCCGCGTCGGCCGCCGCCGAACCCTTGACATAGACAGCATCGACCGCGCCGGCGGCAAGCCGATCCAGCCCGTGCCAGAACCGGCGCATGATTTCCGCCGTGGGATGCTGCCGGGGCATGACCGGCACATCGATGAACCGCGCATCGGCAAGGGTGAGCCCGCCAAGGGACAGCGCATTTTCCACGCCGCGCAGCGCCATGCCGCGCGCGATGGACTCGCCCTTCACATCGTCAAAGGCCGGCAGCGCGAAACGCAGGCCCTTGAGATCGCGGGGGTGCATCACCCCGCTGTCCGGCCGCACGATAATCGCCTGACGCTCGTCGATCCACGTAAGGCCAATGACGCGCGTGGGCGCACCGCGCGAGCGCGCCGAGAGCGCGCGGATATTACTGCCCTCACGAAATAAATGCCGCCGCTGGTTCGCGGGATCGGCAACGACCAGATTAAGCCCGCCCTCGACGATCCGCCGCACCGCGATGCCGCGCGCGGCAAACGCATCGGTCATGAAACCGCGCGCAAAGGCGACGCCCGACGCCGCCGGAATCGGGCAGCGCATCATCCAGATCGTATCCGGCCCCTGCCGTTCAGGCACTCGGCTCCCTCCTGCGTCCATCATCATGGTTTAACGTCATCCCCAGCAGCAGCAAAGCAGGTGAGCAAAGTCCGTGCCAAGCCGTCGTGGCAACGCAAAGCCATGTGCGCGGCCCGGCATGCTGCGCGATACCCAGCAGCCTGATGGCCCGATTTGCACAGTCCGGCCCGCTCACGCCTTTGCGCCCGACAGCCAAACCCGCCCTTATCCAGCAAGTTCCCGACTTGGCACGCCCCGTGCACTGAGCCCGGCACAGCGCAAGGAGCGAGCGACACGTGGCAAGCGACACCCCCGATATTTCTTCCGGCATCCTGCGAAACCGCCGGACCCTCTGGATAGGACTCGCCCTTGCGGCGATCGCCGCGTTTGTCGGCTGGCGCCTCACGCGCGGCGAGGACGCGCCGGCCGCCACACGCGTCATCAACATCGCCTCGATCGCGGCACCCTATCAGGGCAAGCAGGTCTATAACGGACTCACCGGGGTCATCATCGAGCAAGGCTGGCTCAAGAGCGAACTCGACAAGCGGGGCATCCAGCTCAATTTCGTTCCCGTGCCGACCGCGGTGGGCGCGCCGCTCATCAACGAAGGGTTTAGCGGCAAGCGGATCGACTTCGCCTCTTATGGCGATTTTCCGGCGGTGATCGCGGTGGCGGGCGGCGTGCCGCTCAAGCTCGTGGCGCCGCTGGGCGGTGGTCAGAATGTCTATCTCGTCGTCCGCAAGGACTCGCCGGCCAGGACGCTCGCCGACCTTAAGGGCAAGAAAATCGCGCTGCATCGCGGCCGCCCATGGGAGCTGCCATTCTCCAAGCTCGTCGATGCGAGCCACCTGAAGCTCAGCGATTTCACCATCGTCAACATCAATCCGGCGGCGACACCCGCTGCCCTCGCCTCCGGCAGCGTCGATGCCACCGTGCTGCTTTCGGACGGGCTGCTGCTTCAGCAGAATGGCGTGGGGCGGGTGATCTGGTCGACAGCGGAGGCCCCGGCCGACTGGAAAATGCGCGCTGAACTTTTCGCGCGCAGCGATTTCGTCGATGACAATCCGGAGCTGACCCAGCTCGTCGTCGACGCCTATGTCCGCGCCGCCGCATGGTCCGCCCGGGATGAAAACCGCGCGGAGGTGATCCGCAACGCCTCACGCGGCTATCTGCCCGAGGCGATCCTCGCCAAGGATTATGCCGCCGATGGCCTCTCCTGGCGCGAGCGCTTCTCCCCGGTGAACCATCCCGATGTGAAAGCGCATTACCGCTCGGTCGCCGACTATGCCTTTGCTCAGGGCCTGATCCGCAAGCCGGTCGACGTCGACGCGCTGATTGACGACCGCTTCGTGACCAAGGCGCTGCAAAGCCTCGCCCTCCAGACCTATTGGGCCACGGGCGCCGACCGGCCACGCGGCTCCACCCAGGCCGTGCCGCACTGATATGGCCAGCCGCCCGCTCCCCGCCACGCCGCACCCCCAGACCGGCGGCACCCCGTTTGCTGCGCTGGCCGCGCCCTTGTCCCTCCTCGCGCTCTGGCAACTGGCCTGTGCGAGCGGACTGGCGCCCGCGCAGGTGCTCGTCCCGCCAAGCGACGTCGCGGCAACGCTCTGGCACATGGCCGGCTCCGGGGAACTCGGCCGCCATGTCGGCGACAGCCTCTACCGCCTGATCATCGGCTTTGCGATCGGCGCGACAGCCGGCCTGCTCTTCGGCATCGGCATCGGCTTGTCCCGCCTCGCCGAAGCCGTGCTCTCACCGCTGTTCCTCACGCTGTGGCAGGTCCCGGTGATCGCCTTCATCCCGACAATGGTCATCTTCCTCGGCATCAATGAGCCGTTCAAGGTCGCCATCGTCGCCATCGCCGCCTTCTTTCCCATCGCACTGGCCACGTTCGACGCGGTGCGCGGCGTGCCGAAGGCCTGGTTCGAGGTGGCGCGCGTCTACCGCACCCGCCTGCCCGATCTCGTCCGCCGCATCCTCATCCCGGCGACCGTCCCGGCGGTGCTGACCGGCCTGCGGATCGCGCTGACCCGCGCCTGGATCGTCCTTGTCGCGGCAGAGATCCTCGCGGCGGACAGCGGCATTGGCCAGATGATGGAAATGGGGCGGCAATTGTTCCAGCTCGACGTCGTCCTCTCCGGCGTCATCGTCAGCGGCGTCATCGGCTTCGCGCTCGACCGTGGCGCGCGCGAGATCGAGCGGCGCGCAACCCGGTGGAGGACAGCATGAACCGCGCGCTCGCCAACCCCCTCACGCGCATCGGCATCGGCCTGCTCGCGCCGGCGGCCCTGCTCGCCCTCTGGCAGTGGTTCGCGACGTCGGGCGGTGCCAGCGCCGTTGCCCTCGCGCCGCTCGGCGCGGTCGGCGCGGCCTTTCTGGAACTGGCGGATAACGGCACGCTGCTGGGCGATATCACCGCGACGCTCTGGCGCGCCTTTTCCGGTTTCGCGATCGGTGCCACGCTGGGCGTGGCAACGGGCACGGCAATGGCCGTCTGGCCGCTGCTCAACCGCCTGATCGGCCCGCTGCTGAATGCGCTGCGTCAGGTGCCGATGATCGGCTGGCTGCCCCTCATCGGCTTGTGGTTCGGCGCTGGCGAAGGGTCCGAACTCATCATGGTGTGCGTCGGCGCCTTCTTCCCCGCAATGCTCAATACGCATGCCGGCGTCGCCCATGTCGAGCAGCGCTATCTCGACGTGGGCGCGGTGTTCCGCTTCACGACAACCCAGCGCTTCGTCCGCATCCAGCTGCCCGCGGCGATGCCGCTGATCCTGACCGGCCTCACCCAGTCCCTTGCCTTCGCGTGGATCGGTACGCTGGCCGGCGAACTGCTGATGGGCGCCGGCGGCGGCCTTGGCGTCACGCTGCAGACCGCGCAGATCCAGCAACGGCTCGACGTGATCCTCGTCACCGTCGCGATCACCGCGCTGCTGGGCTTCGCCATCAACCAGATCATCGCCCGCGTCCGCCGCGAAGTGCTGCGCTGGCAACCCGTATCGATCTGAACAGGAGCCTTTATGAGCGCCGAACCCAACCCCCGCCCCCTTGTCGAAATCGCGGCCGCCCAGCGCGGCGAGCTGACCATCCACGATCTCGACAAGAGCTTCGTGATCGCCGGTGAACCCCGCTCCGTCCTTCAGGGCATAAACCTCAGCGTCCGCCCCGGCGAGTTCGTCTCCATCGTCGGGGCCTCGGGCTGTGGCAAATCGACCTTGCTGCGCCTCATCGTCGGGCTCGACAGCGAATATAGCGGCGAAATCCGCCTCGACGGCGAACGCATCGCCACGACCAGTCTGGACCGGGGCATCGTGTTCCAGGACCACCGGCTCTTCCCGTGGATGACGCTGGAACAGAATATCGAACTGGCCCTGCTCAACACCGAAACGCCCAGAGCGCGCCGCGCCGCTATCGTCGCCGAGCATATCGCGCTGGTCGGGCTGACGGGGTTTGAGAAGGCCTATCCGCACCAGCTCTCCGGCGGCATGGCGCAGCGCGCCGCGATCGCCCGCGCGCTGGTGACCGAGCCCAAGCTGCTGCTGCTCGACGAGCCGCTCGGCGCGCTCGATGCGCTGACCCGCGTCCATGTCCAGAACGAGTTGCAGCGCATCTGGCTGGCGCAGCGCTCCACCATGGTGATGGTCACCCATGATGTGGAGGAGGCGCTCTATCTCGGCGACCGCGTGATCGTGATGTCCCCCCATCCCGGCCGCATCCGCCGCATCGTCGATGTCGGCCTGCCGCATCCGCGCGACCGGCGCTCGCCGCTGCTGCATCGCCTCCGCGACGAGATCCTTGCCGAGCTGACCGGCAATACCGACGATGAGCCCGCCAACCTCGTCACCTTCCCCGGCCGGGACGCACGCTGATGCCCCGGCGGCTCTCCCGCCTTCCCGCCCAAATGAAGGAGCACGCATGACCATCCGCGCCTATTGGCAGCTCGATCCGGCGGGCGAACCGCACCGGCTGGAACCCTCCGTACGCCGGGCGAACGGCATCATCTCCCCGCAGCGCGGCGCGGCGGCGCAAAACCGCTTCGACTATTATGCCCAGATCGCGACGGCAGCGGCGCAGACCAGCTTCGACGGTGTGTTCATCCCGCACCGGCCGGAGGCGGACGAAAGCCGCATCGTCGCCGCCGCGCTGGCGCGCGAAGTGCCCCGCATCGCGCTGATCGCCGAATTTCCGGCCTCGGTCGGCTCAGCGGTCTATGCCGCCAAGCAGGCCGCATCATTCCAGCGCGGCACGCATGATCGCCTCGCCTGGGCGATCGCCCCCGATGGCGATGCCGCCACCCGTGCGCGCGAGGGCGATCTCGTGCCGGAGGACCAGCTTGGCCAGCGGCTCGACGAGTTTTTGACCGTGGCTCGCGGCGTCCACAGCCAGCGGCCCTTCTCGTTCAAGGGCGCGCATTTCGAGGTTGGCGGCGGCGGGTTCGAGGCGCCGTTGAACGGCATCGGCTTTCCGCCCGTCTTCCTGCAGGGCGAAAGCGAGGATGCGCTCGACATCTCCGCGCGCCAAGCCGACGTGCACCTCTTCCGCGCCGGCCCGATCGAACGGATCGCGGCGCTGATCGAGGGCCTCGACACGCTGGCCAAGCAGGCCGACCGCAGGGTCGCCTTCGGCCTCATCCAGCCCCTGCTGGCGCGCGAGACCGGGGAGGAAGCGGCCCTTGAAGCCACGAGGGCATATATCGCGCCCGGCACGCTGGTTGGCTCCTATGACGACATCGCCGCGCAACTGGCCGCTTTCGCCGCGCCGGGCATCACCCATTTCGTGCTGAGCGCCGAACCATCGGTCGAGGAGGCCTATCGCATCGGGCAGCATGTGCTGCCGCGCCTGCGCGCCCTGCTCTCCCCCCGGCGCGCCGCTGCCTGAAAGGAGGCACCTCACATGACCATCGACTTCCACTGGCGCCTGCCCACCCATGGCTGCCATTCCTCGATCCGATCGGGCAATTATGATCGCGGCGACTGGTCGCCGGCGGGCGCCGGCAAGCTGGCCCCCGGCCTCGATCGCGATGGCGGGGACGACGGGTTCCGCTACATCGATCATCTCGCCCAGATCGCCAAGGCGGCCGAGAGCGCGGGGTTTCAGGGTGGGCTGATCCCCTCCTTTCCCAACACGGACGACCCCTGGGTGATATCGCCCCTGCTCGCCCGCGAGACGACGCATTTCCGCTTCATGATCGCCTTCCAGCCCGGCTTCGGCAATCCGGTGCATACCGCCCGCGCATCGGCCAGCCTGCAACGCGCCACCGGCGGCCGGCTGCTGTTCAACATCATCACCGGCGGTGGTGGCCCCGCCCAGCTCTGGTGGGGCGACAGCTTCAGCCATGACGACCGCTATGGCCGCACCGACGAGTGGCTCGACGTGTTCAAGGGCGTATGGACCGAACCCCGCTTCACCTATGACGGCCGCTTCTACACGGTGCAGGACGGCGGCATGCCGCCGCTGCTTGCGCGGGAGGATTTTCCCGAGATATGGTTCTCCGGTTCGTCCGATGCCGCCCTTCAGGTCGCCTCGAACCATGCCGACTATTATCTCTCCTGGCTCGAACCCTTCGACCTTCTGTTCGACAAGTTCGCACGGGTGAAGGAGAAGACCGCCGCGCTTGGCCGCCAGCAGAAATGCGCGATCCGCGTCGACCTCGTCGCGCGCAAGACGGAGGAAGAGGCCTGGCGGGACATTCGCCTCGGCTTTGAAAATGTGAGCGATGACACCCGCGCACGCTGGCGCGGTCAGGCAACGGACTCGGTTGGCGCCTCGCGTCAGGCTGCGCTGCGCCCGACCGAGGCAACGCGCTGGGATGACCTGATCGTCGCACCCAATCTGTGGGGCGGGTTCAACCTGCTGCGCGGCGGCCCGGCGCTCGGTATCGTCGGCAATTACGAGCAATGCGCCGCCCGCCTCGACGAGCTGATCCAGGGTGGCGCGGACGGCTTTATTCTCGCGGGCACGCCCCATCTGGAGGAAGCCTATCGGGTCGGCGAGGAAGTGCTCCCGTTGCTCGGCCGGTCCGCCCCGGCGCTCCTTCAGGCCGCCGAATAGCAGCCCGCTGCGCGACGCGCCTTCCGGCCTGACTTCACCAAAAAGGGCGCCGGGACTGATCCCGGCGCCCTTTCTCTGGAGTTCCGAAGGAGGAGGCTTCCCACATCCTCCCCCTCCTTCACTGCCCGCCTAGAACCGCACGATGAGCGATGCGCCATAGGTGCGCGGATCGCCATATTGGACGGTGTCGCCCAGCACGCCGGTTGCCGGAGCATAGGCCGGCAGGGAGTGATTGCGGTAGGTCGTATCGAGCAGATTATTGACGAACCCGGTGACGCTGATCCGCTCATTCGCGGTCGTGTAGGTCACGCGGGCATTGGCCAGCGTATAGCCCGGCTGCGTGAGGATTGGCCTGTTCGCCGTGTCCTGCGGGGTGACATAATAAAATTGCAGCGACGTGTAGCGCGCGTCGGCCGACAGATCGAGCGTGCCGGCCTGACCCAACGGCACCGCATAGTTCGCGCCCGCGTTCAGCGTGAGATGCGGCGAGCGGACGAACTGGTTGCCCGCGAGATTGGCGCCTCCGTTATTGACCTGGAACCGCTTGAACTTGGTGTATAGCAGACCGACCGCGGCGTTGAGGCTGAGGCTGTCGGTCGGATGCGCGGTCAGCTCAAACTCGGCGCCATCCGCCTTCGCCCTGGCGGCATTTTGCAGATAGGATACCGTCGCCCCGCCGACCGCGCCGGGATTGGGGCCGACGACGTTCACCTGAACATCGCGATAGTCATAGTGGAATGCCGTCGCGTTGAAGGTCAGCCGGCCGCCCAGCCAGGTGGATTTGTAGCCCAGCTCATAGGCATTGAGCTTCTCCGGATTTACCGAGACCAGCGCGATCGGCAGGGTCGCGGCGGTATTGAACCCGCCCGATTTCACCCCGTGGGACAGCTTGAAGTACAGCAGATTGTCGCGGTTGATCTGGTAGGATGGCGTGATGTCGTAGGTGAAGGCGTTCCAGCTCTTGTCGAAATCGCCCGAGAAGGTGCCGATGCCGCCATAGGTGCCGGTGAAGCTGTTCCACCACTGCGCGTAGTTGCTCCATGAGGTCACCGTCGCGTTGTACCGGTCAAAATCCAGCGTCTTGGTCTCGCGCGTGTAACGGCCGCCAACGGTGAGCTTGAGCTGATCGGTAAAGCTGAGCGTGCCGCTGCCGAAGACGGCGCCGCTCTCCGCCCCATGATTGTAGCTGGTGAGGCTGTAGGCCTGCGCCGCCGTGCTGCCGGCCAGCTGCGGCACCGCGCCATTGGGCAGGCGCGCGGAATAGGCGTTCGACCGGATCTTCTCGTTGAAGTAGAAGGCGCCGACGATCCAGCTCAGGCGATCTTCCTTGGGCGATGTCAGGCGCAGTTCCTGCGTCCACTGGTGGGAGCGCGCCGCGAGATAGGAGCGCGAGACCTCCAGCGGCGTATTATCCCCATCACCGATGCTGCGGGTCTTCCACCGCTCATAGCCGGTGATCGAGGTCAGCGTCACACCGCCCAGATCCGCATCGAGGCGCAGCGCCCCGCCCACCTGCTTCGTCCGGCTCCAGTCGCCGGCATTGGTGCTGACCTCATTGATATCGGTCGAGGGGATGTAGCCGTTCCGGAAAACGCCACTCGGATCGTAGCTGTGCACCGTCCAGTATGTCCCGTCGGTATCATAGTCGCGATAATGGGCCGAAAGCAGCAGCGTCACCGCCTCGGCCGGGCGGGCGATGATCTGCCCGCGAATGATATCGTCGCTGATCGCGTTCGACTTTTCGCCATTGAACAGATTGTCGAAACGCCCGCCGCGATGATCGAGGCGGAAAGACACGCGCGCGGCAAGCTTGTCCGGCACGATCGCGAAACCGACCCCGCCCTCACCCACCTTGTTGTCATAGCTGCCATATTCGAGCTTCACATAGCTGTCCTCCTCTCCGCTCAGCGAAGGACGCTTGGTGATGACGTTGACGGCCCCGCCCGTGGTGTTCTTGCCCCAGAGCGTGCCCTGCGGTCCGCGCAGCACCTCCACACGCTCGATGTCGAACAGCGGAATGCCCGTGGCGCTGGCATTGGAGATATAGACATCGTCGAGATAGAAACCGACCGGGCTGGCAAGATCGAGCTGCTGCTGACCCGCGCCAATGCCGCGTATCCACCAGCGCGGGCGGCCATGCTGCTGCGTGCCGGCCGACGCATTGGGAATATAGTTCAGCACCTCATTGGCGGACCGGCCGACACCGCCAAGCTGGAACAGCGACTCGCCAAGCGCGGAAACGGCGGTCGGCACATCCTGAAGCCGCTCCTCGCGGCGTCCGGCCGTCACGATGATCTCGCCATAGCCGCCGGCAGCGTCGGCGGTCGCGGCGTCCGCTACGGCGCTGGCGCTGTCGTCAGCCCATGCCGGCGCGGCCGCGACAAGCGAAAGGACGGATGCGCCAAGCAGGATAGTGGCGCGGTTGAAAGAATAGGCCAAGGACGTCCCCCAATATCAGGTGCAGGCGCCCAGTGCGCCAATCTGTCAGGCCGTCCTGAGCAAGCGCCGTGCCACTCATGAAAAATCATTATAAATCAATGATAAAGATGTTGGCGTCATTGATCGGCTGATGTGATTGCACCAGCCCGCCCATCTGATTTTGCTGCATCTGCAACATTTCAACCTGCCGGCTTGACGTGGGAGCACGGATCGCTAGGGGATCGCGCTTGCCCCAGGCGTCGACGCACGGGCCGTCCCCACAAACCCGCCGGAACGGAACCGACGATGACGGCACATTGCTCTCACACCCCCACGCCCATTGACGGCGAGGATATGCGCGACTTCGCGGACCTCGCGGCGGACCTGCGCGCAGCCCGCGAAGGCTGGCGGCGCGCGCAGGCACGGCATGTCGAATACGGCCATCACGGCTTCCCCTCGCGCCATGCGCTCGCGCGGGTGGTCGACCAGCTTGGCGCCACGCTCTTCCCCATCCGGCTCGGCCCGCCCGAACTCACCCCCGAGAGCGAGGATGCGTTCGTCGTGACCTCGCTCGCCACGGCGCTGCCGCTGCTGACCGCGCAATTGCGGATGGAACTGGCCTATCGCAGCGCAACCCGCGCGCCGGACGCCGAGCTCGACGCGCTCGCAACCCGGATCACCAGCCGGTTCGCCGCCCGATTGCCAGCGATCCGGCGCCTGCTCGACACCGATGTCGAGGCGGCCTATGCCGGCGATCCCGCCGCGCGCAGCGTCGACGAAGTGCTGCTCTGCTACCCCGGCGTCACCGCGATCATGCACCACCGCATCGCGCATGAACTCTACCGGCTCGGTGCCCCACTGATCGCGCGCATTCTCGCCGAGATCGCCCACTCGCGCACAGGCATAGACATTCACCCCGGCGCGCAGATCGGCGAGGGCTTCTTCATCGACCATGGCACCGGCGTCGTCATCGGCCAGACCGCGATCATCGGCGACCGCGTGCGGATCTACCAGGCGGTCACGCTCGGCGCGCGCAGCTTCCACACCGATGAGGCGGGCAATCTCGTCAAGGACGAGCCGCGCCATCCGATCATCGAGGATGATGTGACGATCTATTCCGGCGCGACGATCCTGGGGCGGATCACCATCGGCAAAGGCTCGGTGATCGGCGGCAATGTGTGGATCACCGCATCCATTCCGCCGGGCAGCCGCGTGCGCCAGCACCGGCCGACGGTGGATATCGAGGTGGCCGATCCATTCGAATGAGCAACGCGCCGCGCGCGCGGCGCGGCCGGCCTAGAACCGGGCAAGCTCCTGCGCGGTAAACACGCGGCCCCGCGCGAGAAAGCGCTTCTCGCGCCCGTTATCGAGGCTGAACATGCCGCCGCGGCCCGGCACCACATCGAGGATGAGCTGCGTGTGCGCCCATGCCTCACCCTGCGCCTTGCCGATGTAGACGGGCACGCCGTCTACCGCGCCCAGCAGCGTGTCGCTCTCGCCAATGCGAAACTCGCCGGCGGGATAGCACATGGGCGAGGAGCCGTCGCAACAGCCGCCGGACTGGTGGAACAGGATGGGGCCATGCTCGGCGCGGATTTCGGCAATGAGGGCCAGCGCGGCGGGGGTTGCGATCACCCGCTCAACCCTGGACGTCTCCGCCTTCTCCCCATGTCCGGTCATGGCCCTCATGCCTCCTCAGTTCGTCAGGTCCATCACGACGCGGCCCTCGATCTGGCCTTGCCGCATACGCTGGAAGATGGTGTTGATCTCATCGAGCCTGGCGGTCTCGACCGTCGCCTTCACCTTGCCGTCCGCCGCGAAATCGAGCGACTCCTGAAGATCGAGCCGCGTGCCGACGATCGAGCCGCGCACCGTGATGCCATTGAGCACCAGTCCGAAGATGTTGAGCGGGAAATCGCCCGGCGGCAGACCGTTCAGCGCCACCGTACCGCCACGCGCCGTCACGCCGATCGCCTGCTCGAATGCCTTTTCGCTCACCGCCGTCACCAGCACGCCGTTGACGCCGCCGCCGGTCTCCCGCTTGATGACCGTCGCCGGGTCCTCATTGTGGGCGTTGACCGTGATGGTCGCGCCCAGCCGGCGCGCGAGATCGAGCTTGGTATCGTCTATGTCGATCGCCGCGACGTTGAGACCCATGGCCTTGGCATATTGCACCGCCATGTGGCCAAGCCCGCCAATGCCACTGATCGCGACAAAATCGCCCGGCTTCGTATCGGTCATCTTCAGCCCCTTGTAGACCGTCACGCCGGCGCACAGCACCGGCGCGATCTCATTGAAGCTGACATTGTCCGGCAGGTGGCCGACATAGCGCGGGTCCGCGATCACATAATCGGCAAAGCCGCCATTGATCGAATAGCCGGTGTTGAGCTGATCCTCGCACAGCGTCTCCCACCCGCCAAGACAGTGCACGCAGTGACCGCAGGCGGTGTAGAGCCACGGCACGCCGACCCGGTCCCCTTCCTTGACGTTCGTCACGCCCGCGCCGACCTGACTGACGAAGCCAACGCCTTCATGCCCGGGAATGAACGGCGGATTGGGCTTGACCGGCCAGTCACCCTCGGCGGCGTGCAGATCGGTATGGCAGACGCCCGACGCCTGTATCGCAACCTGAATCTGGCCCGGCCCCACTTCCGGCACCGGAACCTCATCGATGGTGAGCGGCTGGCCGAACGCGCGCACGACCGCGGCCTTCATCGTCTTCGTCATCTTGCATCTCCTGAGGAAAGGGCGGCCCGCGCGCGGGAGAGGGAGGAGCGCGCGGGCCTGATGGAGGGCGGGTGCCGTCAGAAGAAGCCGAGCTTCTTCGGGCTGTAGCTGACCAGCATGTTCTTGGTCTGCTGATAATGATCGAGCATCATCTTGTGGTTCTCACGCCCGATGCCGGACTGCTTGTAGCCGCCAAAGGCCGCATGGGCCGGATAGGCATGGTAGCAGTTGGTCCACACCCGCCCGGCCTGAACCGCGCGGCCGAAGCGGTAGCAGGTGTTCGCCTCACGGCTCCACACGCCCGCGCCCAGACCATAAAGCGTATCGTTGGCGATCGAGAGGGCCTCGGCATCATCCTTGAACGTCGTGACCGATACGACCGGGCCGAAAATTTCCTCCTGGAAAATCCGCATCTTGTTATGGCCGCGCAGCACGGTTGGTTTCACATAATAGCCACCGGACAATTCGCCACCCAGATCGGCTGCCTCGCCGCCGATCAGCACGTCCGCGCCTTCCTGCCGGCCAATGTCGAAATAGGAGAGGATCTTCTCGCGCTGCTCGGACGAGGCCTGCGCGCCGATCATCGTCGTGAGATCGAGCGGATTGCCCTGCACGATCGCCGCGACCCGCGCCAGCGCCCGCTCCATGAAGCGATCATAGATCTTCTCATGGATCAGCGCGCGCGACGGACAGGTGCACACCTCGCCCTGATTGAGCGCGAACATGACGAAGCCCTCGATCGCCTTGTCGAAAAAGTCGTCATCCTCGCGCGCGACATCCTCGAAGAAGATGTTGGGCGACTTGCCGCCCAGCTCCAGCGTGACGGGGATGAGGTTTTCGCTCGCATATTGCATGATGAGCCGGCCAGTGGTCGTCTCGCCGGTAAAGGCGATCTTGGCGATCCTGTTTGACGATGCCAGCGGCTTGCCCGTCTCCAGCCCGAAGCCGTTGACGATGTTGAGCACGCCGGGGGGCAGCAGATCGCCCACCAGCTCGGCCCAGACGAGGATCGACGCCGGGGTCTGCTCGGCGGGCTTGAGCACCACGCAATTGCCCGCCGCCAGCGCGGGAGCGAGCTTCCAGCAGGCCATCAGCAGCGGGAAGTTCCACGGGATGATCTGGCCGACGACACCGAGCGGCTCATGGAAATGATACGCGACCATATCATGGTCGATCTCGCTGAGGGCGCCTTCCTGCGCGCGGATGGCGCCGGCGAAGTAGCGGAAATGATCAATGGCCAGCGGCAGATCGGCCGCCGTCGTCTCACGCAGCGGCTTGCCGTTATCCCATGTCTCGGCGAGCGCGAGCTTCTCGAGATTGGCTTCCATCCGATCCGCGATACGATTGAGGATCAGCGCCCGCTCGGCGACGGACGACCGGCCCCACGCATCCTTCGCGGCATGGGCGGCGTCCAGCGCGGCCTCGACATCGGCAGCGTCGGAACGGGCGATCTGCCCCACGACCTTGCCGGTGATTGGCGAGACATTGTCAAAATAGCGGCCGGCGCGCGGCGCGGTCCATTTCCCGCCGATGAAATTGTCATAACGGGGGGCGAACGGGGCCTGCAACGTGGCGGGCCGATCTTCGACGAGCGTAGTCATGTGCCTTCGATCCTCATCCTGGGAGTAGCGCCGTACCGAAGCCGGCGTCTGCCCGGGATGTTAAGGCCGGGTCGGCCCGAAGAGGAAGATGCGGAAGGACATTGATCGCGCGACCTGTCTCGCTACCGAGACAGGTGCCGCCGGAATTATGCGCTCTTCAAACCGGCCCGCGCGAGGCGCCGATACAGGGTCGCCCGGCCAATGCCGAGCAGCCGCGCCGCCTCGCTCGCATTGCCGCCGGCACGGGCCAGCGCCTGACGCAACACGGCGCGATCCCCATCCTCGAACGAGGTGGACGCGTCGCTCCCCAGCAGGAGATCGAGCGGACGCGGCTCGAGCGTGGTGGCGTCCAGCCCGAGCCGGAGCCGCGCGGCGCGACTGGCGCCGACCACCAGACCGTCCCTGTCGGCGGCGAGCAGCGCGGTGCCGGTCGCGGCATCGTCCGCCAGAAAGATGATCCGCTCCGCCGCGAAATAATGGCAGAAATAATCGCGCTCGATCCGCCGGGCTGCGTCCCGCACCAGCGCGGAGATCATCTCCGCCATGGCGGGGCCATGATCGTCCCGGCAGCTCGACACATCGAGCGCGGCGACCAGCCGGCCCTGCGGATCATGGATCGGCGCGTCCATGCAGCTAATGCCGATATTGCGGCTGGCGAAATGCTGATCGCGATGGATGATGACCGGGCGCCCCTCGACAAGGCATGTCCCGATACCGTTCGTCCCCTCCTCCTCCTCGCTCCAGCGGCCGCCCTCCACAAGCCCGACCTGCGCGAACGCATCGGCATCGGCATCGCTGACCCGACGCTGGAGGATCAGCCCGTCCCGATCGCTCAGGACAACGCCGCAGCCGGACCGGCCGACGGACCGGAATGTCTGATCGAGCACCGGATCGGCCACGGCGAGCAGGGCCGCATGCTCGGCGCGGCTATGGGCGAGCGTCGACGCATCGACGCGCATGCGCTGCGCATCCGTCTCCGGATCGAGCTGATGGCGGATCACTGAGCGGCACCACGACGCGGCGACGGCGGAAACGGCCGCGCCGCTGGGCGAGCGGACAGCATCCAGCACCCTGTTCGCGTGATGAGAAGTATGCCGACTCATGCCTGCTCCTGCCCACGGATGTTCACCCGGGATGTGGGAGAAGTCAAATCAGCCTTCAACACCCGCTGAACGATGGCCATCGGCCGGCAGGCGCCGCTCGATCAGGAGCGTGGCGAATGCGGCGAAGATGAGCGCACCGGCAAGGAACAGCATGGGCGCCAGATCGCTGCCGCTGGCATCGCGGATGCGCGGGACGACGCTCTGCGCCACGAAGCCGCCCAGATTGCCGACCGAGTTAATGACCGCGAAGCCGGCGGCGGCGGCCGCGCCAGTGAGAAAGCGGCTCGGCAGGCTCCAGAAAACGGGTTGCCCCGCGAAAATTGCGCCCGCGGCAATGCACAGGGCCGTGAAGCGCAGCGCCGGGGTCGGCAGCACCATCACCAGCAGAAGACATGCCGCCCCGAGCAACGCCGGCCCGACGATGAACCAGCGCGGGCTGGCGGCGCGGGCGGCCCGCGCGGGGAACCACCAGAGCACCGCCGCAACCACCAGCCAGGGGATGACATTCAGCAGGCCATTGGCAACATGGCCGACCCCAAAGCCATGCACGATCGTCGGCAACCAGTAGCTGAGGCCATAAGCCGCAAGCGGAAAGCCGACAAAAGCGACGCACAGCGCAAGCACGCGCCCATCGCGAAGCGCGCGCATGGGGGCGACATGCTCTCGTACATGGCCTTCGGCGGCCAGCGTTTGCGCGAGCCATGCCTTCTGCTCGACACTCAGCCAGCGGGCATCCGCCGGACCGCGCGGCAGCTTCATGAGGACGACCGGGACAAGCAGCAGCGCGGGAATGCCGGTGGCAATGAACACCCATTGCCAGCCGCGCAATCCGCCAAGGCCATCCAGACCCAGCAAAAGCCCGCCAATGGCCGCACCGACCGCATTGGCAAAAGCGCTGGCAATGAGGAACAGGCCGATTGCGCGGGCACGCTGGGCCTGCGGGAACCAGAGCGTCAGCAGATAGAGCACGCCGGGGAAGAAACCGGCTTCGGCCACGCCGAGCAGGAAGCGCAGGATGTAGAAGCTCGTCGGTGTCCAGGCAAAGCCAAGCGCCACGGTGACAAGGCCCCACGCGCCGATGATCCGGGCGAACCACAGCCGCGCGCCCACCCGCTCCAGGATGAGGTTGCTTGGCACCTCGAACAGGCAATAGCCAAGGAAGAACAGCCCGGCGCCAAAGCCATAGGCCGCCTCGCTCATCGCGAGATCATCGACCATTTGCAGCTTGGCGAAGGAGACATTCTGCCGGTCGATATAGGCAACGAGATAGAGGAGCCCGAGCAGCGGCATCAACCGCCAGCTGATCCGCCGGATCGTCGCCTGTCCCAGTTCATCCATCACGGCCTCGCCCTCCCCCGGCATGACAGCCCGCCCCCAGCCTGACAGCCGGAGGCGGGGCGCGTCGATCAGAGGCGGAAGCGGATGCCGACGGTGTAGGTCGTCTCGTCGCCGAAGACGGTGCCGTTCAGATATTCCTCACCGCGATACTGCTTGGTGAAGTTCCGCAGGACGTTCGTGCCGCCAACGTCGATGCGGATCTGCTTTGTGATGTCGTAGCCGACGCTGAAGTCGAGGCGGCCGGCCGCGCGCACATATTGGAGGAGCACCGGCGTATAGGCCTCTGCCACCGGCCGGCTCTCATCATAGGGGCGTACCTGCACCGCACCGGTGAGATCGTCGCTATAGTAGCGCGAGCGATAGGTGTAGACGAGGCGGCCGCTCAGCCCGGACTTCTCGTACAGAAGGCCGGCGGTATAGTTATATTTGGACACGCCCTGCAACGGATAGCCCGCGAGCTGATCCGTCCCCTTCACCTTGGTATCGGCAAAGGTGAAGGCGCCCATCACACCCACGCCGGACAAGGCACCGGGCAGGAAATCCAAGAAATACTGGCCGCTCGCCTCAATGCCCTTGAGCGCCGCCTGACCGACGTTGCGCGGACGCGAGATGAGATACTCGACGCCGGCAATGGTTTCCAGCGCGGCGGAGGTGATGACGCGATCCTTGATCGAGCGGTAATATCCGGTGACCGCGAACGACCCGCCCCGGAAATAATATTCCGCCGTTACGTCGAAACTATCCGACTTTTGCGGACGCAGATCGGGATTGCCGGCGGTGCCGGTGTTGACCAGCAGCGGATTGCCGACCAGCACCAGCCCCTGCGTGGGATTGAGCGAGCCGAAATCCGGGCGGCGCATCGCGCGCGAATAAGCCAGGCGGGCCTGGAAACCTTCCGCAAGCTTGGCACGCAGGGTGGCGGACGGCAGGACATCGAAATCGCTCGTGCTGACTTCGCGCGTGGCTGTGCGGATCGTGCGATCCGTGTTGCTGAGACGAACGCCGATGGCGCCGTCGATCGTTATGCCGCCCAGCTCGATCTCATAATCGCCCTGCACATATCCGGCGACCGTCCGCTCGCTGGCGTCGAACTGGCGCGTGGGGTCCCAGTCCGGCTGGCGCAGCGGCAGGCCGAACAGCGCGCGCAGCTCATTACGACCGCGCTCGGAACGGAGATAGGAGGGGCTGACACCCAGGAAATCCGTGCCGCCGTTGAGGCGCGGGGCATAGCCGATCACGCCCAGAAAATCGGATGAAAGCGGCAGGGTGGACACCAGCCGGGCGTTCGACTCCGTGGCGGTGCCGATATTGCCGAAGCCGATACTGCCGACCGGGTTGGTCTGCTGCACGTCGCGCTGCTTGGCCTTGCGATCCGAATAGCGCAGCCCGGCCGTGATCTTGCGAAGCAGGCCGCCAACTTCATAACCGCCATCGGCACGGACCTGGAAGAGCTTGCCCTCGACGAGCGTGAAGTTCTGGTTGAACTGATTACGCAGGGAGAGATTGGCGCCATTCATCGGAATCGTCGGATCGATCGTCACCGTCATGCCCTGATCGACATCGGTTTCGAGGAGCAGCGTCGCGATGCGCTGGCCCACTTCCGCGTTCACATTCTCGTTGAAGCCGCTCGATGTCTGGTACGCCGCGTCGAGCGTGCCGTTGAACGGCCCCTCCTCATATTTGACGCCGCCGCCGATCATCTTGTTCTTCTGGGTGAAGCGCCGCGAAGAGCTGTTCTGATTGATGACGATATTGTTGAACTGCGCGCTCTTGATGTCGCAGAGGCGTTGCACGGTGAAGGCCTGCAAGGACCGCGTGCCGTCCGCATTGTTTATGATCGTCGGGTTGGTACCATTGGCGTTGACCCGCGCATTGAAGCAATTGTCCGACGCCACGATATTGGTGATCGTCGTGTTGACCCCTCCCGCCGAATTGGTGGTGAAGGGCTGCGGATTGAAACCGGCAAAACCGGATGTGCTGCGGAAATAGGTGTAGAGACCGTCGGCATAGACCTCCAGCGAGGGCGTGACCTGCCACTGGACCGCGCCGTTGATCTGGGCGCGCTTCACATCCCCGACATCGGGCATGTTCTGGATCACCTGCGGGATGAGATAGCCCGCCGTGCTGAGCGGCGCCACCGCCGAACTGCGACGATCCGTCATGCTGCTGAACGCACGCTCGGCGCGCGCCTTTGAATATGTGGCGTTGAGCAGCACGCCGATCTCGCCGCCGCCCACATCGAAACGATCCGTGGCGAGCAGGCCAAGCTGCGGCCGCGCCTTGCCCGCGCTCTTCGCGTAATTCTCGCGCACGCTCAGCACCAGCGTCGGATCGCGGAAGTTGAACGGCTTATTGAGCCGCAGATCGATCGCGCCGGCGACTCCCCCCTCGATCTGGTCCGCCGTCTGCGATTTGAACACGTCGACACGCGCCAGCGATTCCGCCGCGACATCCTTAAGGTCGAAACCGCGACCGGTTGACGTCACCACCTCGCGCCCGTCGATCGTCGTGCTGATATCGGGCAGGCCGCGAATGCGGACGTTGGACAACTCGTTGTTGTTGTCATTCGAGACCTGGATGCCGGGCACGCGCTGGAGCGCGGCGGCGGTCGTCGGATCGGGCAATTTGCCGATGTCCTGCGCGACGATCGAATCGACCACCTGCAGGGCATTGCGCTTGACCTCAGCCGCGCGCTCAAGCGACGCGCGCACGCCCGTGATGACAATTTCCTGATTTTCATCGCCGGTGGTGCCAGCCGCCGATCCGGACTGCGCATGGACTGGTACGGCCGTCACCATCGCAACGGCAGAAGCGGTAATGAGAAACTGAAGACGCATGGACCCTCTCCCCCTAGCCGCGAGACTCCCGTTGCTGGGTCGTTGCACGCGGATTTCGCCTAAAAAATAAGACAACAACTATCAATCATATAAATTCTATAATCAGCGCAACGCTGGCTTTAGCGACTGAAAACACGTCAAAAAAGCCAGTGATCGCCGGATCGTCGCGCGGGACCGGGTGTCCGGCCTCGCGCCTCGATCACAGGTGGCGCGTCAGTCGTCCTCGCCGTCCATCGGGCCCCGCTCAAACCGTGGCGCGACCTTGATCTGCCCGGTGTCGCCCTGTGATTTGCGCCACTGCTCCAGCTTCACCCGAAGCTGACGCAGCTCCTTTGCATATCGCGGATCAGCCGCCAGATTGACCTTCTCATCGGGATCGGCCCGCAGATCGTAAAGCTCTTCGGACGGGCGCTTATAATAGCTGTCGACAATGGCCCGGGCCGCAGGATCGCGCTCCGCCGCCTCGCGCCAGGACGGAAAATAAGACCCGGAATCCGTGCGGTTCACCTTGAGATCGATATGCGTGGTGTAGGTGTAATCGGGGTGCAGATTATGGATATATTTCCAGCGGTCGGTCCGCACGCTCCGCATCGGATACACGTTCACCCGGGTGTCATTATTGTGCGTCGTATAGATTTCCGAGCGACCCGCCTTTGCCTTGCCCACGCCGAACAAGCCGGAAAAGGAGATGCCGTCTATCCCGACAGGCGCTTTGCCGCCGCCCAGCTCGACAAGCGTGGGCAGGATATCGATCCAGCTCACCATCGCGTCCGTGCGGCTGCCGGCCTGCACGCGCCCCGTCCAGCGCACCACCATGGGAACGCGCGTGCCCGTATCATATAAATTCCATTTGCCGAACGGCCACTGCGTGCCGTGATCGGCCGAATAGAGAACGAACGTATCCTTGCCGAGCACCTGATCGACCGCATCCATAGTCGCCGCGAGATCCTGATCCATGCGGGTGACCGCCGCGTAAAAGCGTGCCCGCGCGTCCCGCGTGATGGGCGTGTCCACCGTCTTGGGCGGCAGCGCGATCGCGGCGGGATCATAGCCCTCCGTGGTGCGCGGCCAGGGCACATGCGGCCAGTTGGTACCGACGAACATGGCGAGCGGGCGCTTGTCCTTGCGGGCTTTCAGCCATTCGACGGCGGCGGGAATGCCCTTATGATCGTGAAACGTATCATTGGCATAATAATCAAAGCCATAGCTGCCGGTGTGCAGATAATGCGCGACCTTGCCAAACGCCACGACCTCATAGCCCAGCTCCTGCAAATAGGAGGGGAGCTTGCGGATCGCGGCATTGGCCCGATCATGATTTGCCTCCGCGCCATTATGCGCAGGCATCATCCCGGTGAGCAGCGCAGCCCGGCTCGGCGCGCAGGCGGGCGAGGCGACGAAGCTGCGGTCAAAGCTCATGCCCTGCCCGGCCAGCCGCGCAAGCGCGGGCGTCCGCGCATTGGCGTCGCCCCCGACCGGCACATCGGCATAGCTGAGATCATCCGCCAGAAAGACGACGATGTTCGGCCGGGCCGGTGCATCCGCCCCACCCTGCGCCCATGCCACGCCAGACACCGCGCCGGCCAGCACCCATGCCGAAGCCATCACCGTCAACGCACGCTTGCAGGAAAGGGATCTGGCCATGAAGAAACTCCACATATGAACCCGTGAACCCGGTCGTTCACCCGTCCGGTCAGCACATCGCCGGCTCCACGACACGCCTTGCATGAAAGCGCCATAACGACAAATCACTAGATGATAAATAGTATAATTAGATCATCGACGAAAAAGCTGTGACGCCCGCCTAGAAATCAAACGGCGCGGTGACATGCCGCTCGGCAACCATGAAGGCATCGGCAACCAGCCGGAGCGGCCGCAGATCCACATCGCATTCCCGCGCCCGCACAAGGGCCGCAAACCGCGCATAGAGGCGAATATATTCCTCGTCCGCCGCGCTTTCCGACGCTGCACCGGGTATGTCCAGCACGCTGCCCCCCATCGACAAACGCAGTGTGCCGGCATCGGTCTTAACCTCGATATCCCAGCTTTGCGGACCTTCCTGCCGGAAATCGAAGCGCGCATCGACCATGGCGCCATCCGCGCCATGGACCATGTGCATAGTCGCGGCGATCGGGCAGGCACGGCCAGCCGGCGTTTCCAGCACCGCGCCGACAACCCTGAGCGGCTGCGGCAAGACATGCGTGGCGATCGACAACGCATTGACTCCCGGATCAAATACGCCAAAACCACCTGCCGCCAATATCCACTGCTGGCCGGGATGCCAGCGACGGATATCCTCCATCCAGCGAATGCGGACCGCATCGATCCGCCGCCCGGCAAGCCAGTCCCGCGCCTTGTCCACACACGCCGCCTCGCGCGAATGCCAGGTGGTAAAAAGCGCCACGCCATGCGCCCGCGCTTCCCCCGCGAGCAGCTCGGCGGCGGACACAGCCATGGCCGGCGGCTTTTCCAGCATGACATGCCTGCCGGCGCGAATCGCCATAAGCGCCTGCTCGAATCGCCCGTCCGGCGGCGTGCAGAGCGACACCGCCTGAATGTCCGGCCGTGCCTCCATCATCTCGCCAACAGAGGAAAAGCCCGGAACATCCGGCACGCGGCCCTGACGGCTGGCCGTGGCGGCCAGCAGGAAATCGCTGCTCCGGGCAAGCGCCGGAACATGCTGATCCCGCGCGATTTTGCCGATTCCAACGAGCCCCAGACCAATCATTCCGCCGCTTCCTCTCTTTTATACGATATATATGCTTCCTATCCGCGCAAATGGATTCTATCAATGGGGCAACAGATGCGAACACGGGGTCGCACCCAGAAGGCGTATTCGGATGCGGAGAGAATAATGAACCCGGGCGACGAAAGCGAAGCACCAGCATGGAGCGGACTGCGATCCCGCGCCTGGTTCGACAATCCGGCCAATCCAGACATGACCGCGCTGTATGTCGAGCGCTATCTGAACTTCGGCATCAGCCTTGAGGAAATGCAGTCCAACCGGCCGATCATCGGTATTGCCCAGACGGGCAGCGACCTTGTGCCATGCAACCGCCATCATATCGAGCTCGCCAAGCGCGTGCGCGAAGGGATACGCGACGCGGGCGGCATCGCACTCGAATTTCCCATTCATCCGATACAGGAAACCGGCAAACGCCCGACGGCGGGGCTGGACCGCAACCTCAGCTACCTCAGCCTTGTCGAGGTGATGTACGGCTATCCGATGGATGGCGTGGTGCTGACCATCGGCTGCGACAAGACCACGCCGGCCTGCCTGATGGCCGCCGCCACCGTCAATCTCCCCGCCCTTGCCCTCTCCGTCGGGCCGATGCTCAACGGATGGTTTCGTGGCGAGCGCACCGGCTCCGGGACGATCGTGTGGAAAGCGCGGGAGATGCTGGCCGCCGGTGAGATCGACTATAAGGGCTTTCTCGAACTGGTCGCCTCCTCCGCGCCGTCGACCGGCTGGTGCAATACCATGGGCACGGCCACGACGATGAACTCATTGTGCGAAGCGCTCGGCATGTCGCTGCCCGGCTCCGCCGCCATTCCCGCGCCCTATCGGGACCGGCAGGAAAACGCCTATCACACCGGTGTCCGCATCGTCGAAATGGTGAAGGCCGACCGCAAGCCATCCGACATCATGACCCGCGCCGCCTTTCTGAACGCGATCCGCGTCAACTCGGCAATCGGCGGCTCGACCAATGCGCCCATCCACCTCAACGCGATCGCGCGCCATATGGGCGTGGAGCTGACGCTGGCCGACTGGGAAAGCCAGGGCGCGGACGTGCCGCTGATCGTCAACCTCCAGCCTGCCGGCACCTATCTGGCAGAAGATTTCTACCGGGCGGGCGGCATACCGGCGGTGATGGGCCAGCTGCTGCGCGCCGGGCTGCTCGACGGCGATACGCTGAGTGCGAACGGGCAGACGCTGCGCGAAAATGTCGGCACTGCCGACACGCTCGACCCGGCGGTCATCCGGCCGCTTGCCGATCCGCTGAAGCAGGCGGCGGGGCTCACCGTCCTGTCCGGCAATCTGTTCGACAACGCAGTGATGAAACTGAGCGTCATCTCCGACGAGTTCCGCGCGCGATATCTGAGCAACCCCGACGATCCCGAGGCGTTTGAAGGCCATGCGATCGTCTTTGACGGGCCGGAGGATTATCACCGGCGGATCGACGATCCGGCGCTGGGCGTGGACGCCAGCGCGATCCTCATCATGCGTGGCGCGGGGCCGATCGGCTATCCCGGCGGGGCGGAGGTGGTGAACATGCGCCCGCCCGCCGCGCTCATTCAGGCCGGCATTCACGCCCTGCCCTGCATTGGCGACGGGCGGCAATCGGGCACCAGCGGCAGCCCCTCCATCCTCAACGCCGCGCCGGAGGCGGCCGTCGGCGGGGGGCTGGCGCTCGTCCAGACTGGCGATCGCATCCGCATCGACCTCGCCCGGCGAACCGCCGATATGCTGGTGAGCGCAGAGGAGCTTGCGCGCCGCCGGGCCAGCCTGGCCGCGACGCCCGACTATGTGCCGCCCGCGCAGACACCGTGGCAGGAGATCCACCGGGACATTACCGGCCAGTATGAAGGTGGCGCGGTGATCGAAACCGCGGTCAAATATCAGCGCATCGCCCAGACGCGGGGCTTGCCGAGGGACAGCCACTAATGGCGCTGGTCCGCACCATAGAGCGCGATCAAAGGGATCTGCTTGGAGAGGGGCCGCTCTGGTCCCCGCGCGCCAACGCGCTGTTCTGGACGGACATATTGGGCCGCCGCATCCACTGTCTGACGCTGGCGGACGGGCGCATCGAAAGCCATGAGCAGCCCGCCTACGCCGCCTGGATCATCGAGCGCGCGCAGGGCGGCTTCATCGCCGGCATCGGGCGCGACATTGTCCGCATCGACCTGCCGGCCAATGCGCGCGAGACCATCGGCACGATCGACGCGGAGCTGCGCGGCAACCGCCTCAACGACGCAAAGGCCGACGCGCAGGGCCGCATCTGGGCCGGGTCCATCCCGATCAGCTGCGATACGCCGAGCGGCGCCTTCCACCGCATCGACCCGGACGGATCGATCACCCGCGTCGATGCGCCCTACAGCATCGCGAACGGCCCCGCGATCGACCCGGAAACCCGCTATCTCCTCCACACAGACACCGCGCTCGACACCATCTTCCGGTTCGACATTCATGACGATGGCAGCCTTAGTCCCCGCCAGCCCTTCATCCGGTTCGAGGCGGACTGGGGGCACCCTGACGGCATGACCTTCGATGCGGACGGCGGCCTGTGGGTCGCCTGCTGGGGCGCGGGCTGCGTGACGCGGTTCACGCCAGCGGGGCAGCGCGACCGGTCCATCGCCCTGCCCGCCAGCCAGATCACCAGCTGCACCTTTGCCGGCCCCGCGCTCGACCGCATGTTCGTCACCTCCGCCGCCATCGGCGTCGACGAGCCGGAGGGCGGCAAGCTGTTCGAGGTCGACCCCGGCTGCCGTGGCCGGCCGGCTCAGATGTTTCACGGCTGAGAGGAAGAGAGACCATGCCCACATTCATTGCCATGGCGGCATCCACAGCGCTCGCCGCTGGCCTGCTCGCGGGCGCGGCGCAGGCGGCGACGGCCAGCCGGTCCACATTCGGCAAACTCGCCGACGGGCGCGAGGTCGCGGCGATCACGCTGAGCAACGGCAAGGGCGTCTCCGCGACGGTCATCGCCTATGGCGCGACGCTGCAATCGGTGATCCTGCCGGATCGCGACGGGAAGCGCGCCGATGTCGCACCCGGCTACGACACGATCGACGATTATGTGAACAAGCCGCAATATTTCGGGTCCACCGTCGGGCGGTTCGCCAATCGCCTTGCCGGCGGGCGCTACACGATCGGCGGCCAAGGCTATCAGGCACCGGTCAACAACGGCAGCAACTCCCTCCACGGCGGCACGACCGGCTTCGACAAGGTATTGTGGGAGGTCGTCTCCGTCCGGAACGGGCCGGCCGCCTCCGTCACGCTGCGCTATGTGAGCCAGGACGGCGACCAGGGCTATCCCGGCACGATGACCGTGCTGGCGACCTATTCGCTGGATGAAAGCAACCGGCTGACCATCGACTACAGCGCGACCACGGACAAGGCGACAATCGTCAACATCACCAACCACGCCTATTGGAACCTGGCTGGTGAGGGATCCGCCGATGGCGCGATGGGCCATCTGCTCACCATCCCGGCCGAAACCTATCTGCCGACCGACGCGGGCGCGATCCCTACCGGTGAATTCCGCCCCGTCTCCGGCACCGTGTTCGATTTCCGCACGCCGCGCGCGGTCGGCGAGCGGGTCCGCGATGCAGCCGACGAGCAGATCCGCTTTGGCCGGGGCTATGACCATAACTGGGTGGTGAGCCGCGCCATGCCGGCCGCGCAGCAGCTCATGGCGCAGGTCTACGCGCCCGGCACCGGTCGTGGCTTCGAGCTATGGTCCAACCAGCCGGGCGTGCAGTTCTACTCGGGCAACTTCCTCGACGGGACAAGCCACGGCAAGGCCGGCAAAATCTACCGCATGGGCGACGCCATCGTGCTGGAGCCGCAAATTTTCCCCGATTCGCCCAATCAGCAGGGCTTCCCCAACGCCGTGCTCCAGCCGGGCCAGACCTACCGCAACATCATGACCTACCGCTTCACCACCGGCGACATGACGCCACAGAAGCGCTGACTATAAGGGAGAGAGAGAGACCATGATCCGCCGTAATTTCCTGCTTGCCGCCGTCGCGGCGATTTCCGTGGCGGTTGCCGCCGCGCCCGCCGAAGCGCGTGAACAATGGAGCAAGGAGCAGGCCAATAAATGGTATGACAAACAGCCCTGGCTGATCGGCGCCAATTATAATCCGGGCTCGGCCGTCAACGAAATCGAGATGTGGCACGAGGCGACCTTTGACCCCGCGACCATCGACAAGGAGCTGGGCTGGGCGGCGAGCATCGGCATGAACACCATGCGCGTGTTCCTCCACAATCTGCTGTGGGAGCATGACGCCGAGGGCCTCAAGAAGCGGATGGACCAGTTCCTCGCCATTGCCGACAAGCACAAGATCAAGATCATGTTCGTGCTGTTTGACAGCGTGTGGGACCCGAACCCGGTCTACGGCCTCCAGAGCCCGCCCATTCCCGGCGTCCATAACTCGCGATGGGTCCAGGCGCCCGGCGAGGCGCGGCTGAAGGATGCCAGCCAGTATCACAAGCTCGAAGCCTATGTGAAAGACATTGTCGGCACCTTCGCCAAAGATCCGCGCGTCATCGTCTGGGATGTGTGGAACGAGCCGAACAACAAGGGTGGCGGGAATTACGACCATATTCCCGACAAGAACACCTATGTCGCCCTGCTGCTCCCGCAGGTCTATGACTGGGCACGCAGCGCGAACCCGAGCCAGCCGCTGACATCGGGCGTGTGGGTCGGCCAGAACTGGGACCAGCAGGACAAGATCGACGCGATCGAGCGGGTTCAGCTCAACCAGTCGGACATCAACTCGTTCCACGACTATAGCTGGCCGGAAACCTTCGAAAAGCGCGTCAGGCAGATGATGAGCTATGGTCGCCCGATCCTGTGCACCGAATATATGGCGCGCGGCAACGGATCGACCTTCGACGGCTCGCTGCCGATCGGCAAGAAATATAATGTCGGCATGTACAACTGGGGCTTCGCCGACGGAAAAACGCAGACCCGCCTGCCATGGGACAGCTGGAAGAAGCCCTATACCTATGAGGAACCGACCATCTGGTTCCACGAGGTGTTCCGCGCGGACGGCACGCCGTACCGGCAAGCGGAAGCCGACCTCATCAAGCGTCTGGCCGCCGCGCCCAAAGGGGTCGTCCCCGCCACGGGGAAATGATGAAGGCCGCGCTCACGCGGGCGACGATATGGATCGCGCTCGCGGGCATCGCGACGACGGGGCTGGCGCAGGACGCGCCGGCCCCCTTCCCCGGCGCCGACCCGGACATCGAACATGCCCGGGGCCGCTACTGGATCTACCCGACCAACAGCGGAGACGGCGGGGCTGAGCGCCTTCATGCATGGACATCGCGCGATCTGCGGCGATGGACCCGCGGCGCCGAACTGCTGCGCCTCACCGATATCGCGTGGATCGGCGACGATGGCGCGACGCGGCATTTCCTGTGGGCGCCGGACATGGCGCGCGTGCGCGGGCGCTATTATCTCTATTATTCGGTCGGCCCGCAAAAGCCGACACCCAGCCGGATCGGCGTCGCGATCTGCAAGGCGCCAGGCGGCCCGTGCAAGGACAGCGGCCGACCTCTCATCACCGGTGGCGACGGCTTCGAGGCGATCGACCCCGCGCTGTTCATCGATCCGCGCGATGGCACGCGCTATCTCTTCGCCGGAGGCAGCGCCGGGGCGACATTACGGGCATGGACGCTGAGGCCCGACATGGTGACGATCGACCGGGAAGTGCCGGTCGACACGCCGCCGCATTTCACCGAAGGCGCGTTCATGCATGTACGGGACGGGGTCTATTATCTGTCCTATTCGTCCGGCTCGTGGCGCCATGCCTCCTATTCCGTCCATTATGCGACCGCGCCCACGCCGACCGGGCCATGGCGCTATCGCGGCGCGATCCTCTCCAGCGACGCGCGCTTTAAGGGACCGGGCCACCACAGCCTCCTCACATCACCAGCCGACGGGCAATGGCACATCGCCTATCATCGCTGGGAAGGGCAGCAGGGCGATGGCCCCTATAACGGGCAACGCCAGATCGCCATTGCCCCGATCAGCTATGATGCGGATGGCGCCATCCGGCCAGTCCATATGCAATAGCGCTGGCCGGCAGCGTCAGGACAGGCCCTCCTTGTCGCCCACCTCGTCGATCAGTTCCAGAACGTCACCGATGATGGCGCGCATCGCGACGCGGGCCCCGTCAGGGTCTCCCGCCGCGATCGCGCTGTGGACGGCGGCGTGATCCGAAAGGCTGGCGGTGCGCCCCTTGATCCGGTTGGTGAACCGTATCGACGTCCGCAGCGCCGTGCTCACGACATCGCGGAACTGGACGTAGAAGGGATTATTGGACGCCCGCAGAATCGCCACATGAAAGGCGATATCCGCCTCCAGCGTATCATCAAGGCCGCGCTCGGCCGCCGCCATGCGCTCCAGCCCGTCGCCGATCCGCTTCAACTCGACCGGCCGCGCGAACCGGGCCGCGAGCGCGGCCGCCTCCGGCTCGATCGCGACGCGAAGCTGATTAAACTGCCGGAGAAGCTCGACCGAGAACTGGCGCTCAAGCAACCAGCGCAGCACATCGGCATCGAAAAGGTTCCACGACGATGTCGGTTGAACCACCGTTCCCTGCCGGGGACGCGCGCTGAGCAGGCCTTTGGCGGTCAGCATCTTGACCGCCTCCCGCGTGACCGACCGGCTGACGCCGTGGCGCTTGGCAAGCTCCGCCTCGGTGGGAAACGCCTCGATATCGAAGCGGCCCGTCACAATCGCCCGGCCCAGATTATCGAGCAGGCCATATGTCAGGTTACGGCCAAGCGACGTTGGGGCGTCATCCTGTGCGAAGCGCGATTGTTGTAACGTCACGGCCAACCTTTCTTTACTGCGCCATAGCCCAGTGCCGGACCATTGTTAATAACAAGCATGCGCTAGACAAGCCTAATTAATACGATAAATGAACAATGGTGGCGCTGACGAGATTCGGACGTCCACGGGGGAGGAAGAGCATGTCCAATCTGTCGCAGATCGACCTGATTGTGGTCATTGCCTATGCCATCGGCATTTTCGGCCTGGCGCAATGGGTAAGCCGGGAGAAAGCCGGCCACAGCAAGGATACGTCCGACTATTTTCTGGCGTCCAAGTCCCTCCCCTGGTGGGCGATCGGCGCATCGCTGATCGCCGCGAACATCTCCGCCGAGCAGATCGTCGGCATGTCCGGCTCGGGCTATGCGCTGGGCCTCGCGATTGCATCCTATGAGTGGATGGCGGCGCTGACGCTGCTGATCGTCGGCAAATATTTCCTGCCGATCTTCCTCAAAAACGAAATCTACACGATGCCGCAGTTCCTCGAACAGCGCTACGGACGGGTGCTGCCCGTACTGATGGCGGTGTTCTGGCTCGCGCTCTACATCTTCGTCAACCTGACGTCGATCGTCTGGCTCGGCTCGATCGCGGTCAACAAGGTCGCGGGTGTCGACCAGACCGTCGCGCTGGTGGCGCTCGGCGCATTCGCCCTGCTCTACCAGCTCTATGGCGGCCTCAAGGCCGTGGCGCTCACCGACATCGTGCAGGTGACGCTGCTGGTGCTTGGCGGCCTCATCATCTCCTACCTCACATTGCAGGAGATTAGCGGCGGACAAGGCGTGATCGCGGGATTCCACATGCTGACGGAGCGCGTGCCGGGCCACTTCAACATGATCCTCGAACCCGGCCACCCCTTCTACCGGGACTTGCCGGGCATCGCGGTGCTGGTGGGCGGCATGTGGATCGCCAACCTCAGCTACTGGGGCTTTAATCAGTACATCATCCAGCGGGCCCTCGCCGCGAAGAACCTGGGCGAGGCGCAGAAGGGCATTGTCTTTGCCGCTTTCCTGAAGCTGCTGATGCCCGTCATCATCGTCTTGCCGGGCATTGCCGCCGTCGTGCTGGCGCCGGACCTCACACGCCCAGATGAGGCCTATCCCACGATGATGCGCCTGCTGCCGCCGGGGCTGCTCGGGCTGGTGTTTGCCGCGCTGATCGCCGCGATCATCGCCTCGACCGCGTCCAAGATCAACTCGATCGCCACCATCTTCACGCTGGACCTCTACGCCAAGGCGCGCGGCATCCCCACGCGCGCGGAGGATACGCGCGGCGCGAGCGGATCGGAAAAGCACCTCGTCCTCGTGGGCCGGGTGGTCGCCGCGATCGCCGTCATCCTCGCGCTTCTCACCGCCCGGCCATTGCTCGGCGACAGCGAGCAGGCCTTCCAGTTCATCCAGGAATTCTCCGGCTTCTTCACGCCGGGCATCACCGTCATCTTCCTGCTCGGCCTCTTCTGGAAACCGGCGACCGAGGCTGGCGCGATCGTCGCGGCGATCACATCGGTCGTGCTTTCCTATCTGCTCAAGATCGGCATCCCCTCCGCGCTGCTGCCCGATGCCGCCAATGCCTTCCTCCTCCCGTTCCTCAACCGGATGCTCTTCGTGTTCATCGTCAGCCTCGTGCTCGCCATGGCCGTCTCGCTCATCGTGCGCGGCAAGGGAGACGCCAATCGCGTGACCATGACGGGCGTGAGCTTCCGCACATCCACCGCCTTCAACGTCGCGGGCGTGGGCATCATCCTCATTCTCATCGCGCTCTACGGCACCTGGTGGTGAGCTTCGGGGCGCGCTTTCTCGCGGTCGACTGGGGCACAACCAATCGTCGCGCCTATCTGATCGAGCAGGGCCGCGTCACGCGCACCGAGCGCAGCGACCGGGGCGTGACGTCCACCACGGACTTCGCCGCAGAGGTGGCGGCGATCCGCACCCAGCTCGGCGACCTGCCCATGCTGCTGGCCGGCATGGTCGGATCGAACATCGGCTGGCACCTCGCGCCCTATGTTCCGGTGCCGGCGGGTATCGGCCAGCTCGCCGCCCTGCTCCGCTATGTCGATGCGCGCACCGCCATCATTCCGGGCCTTTCGACTGCGGCAGGCGGACGGCCGGACGTGATGCGCGGAGAGGAGGTGCAACTGCTGGGCGCCGCGGCCAGCGCCATGGTGCCCATGGATGCCCTGCTTGCCCAGCCGGGCACCCACTGCAAATGGGCGACCCTGTCTGGCGGCGACGTCACCGGCTTCACCACCGCGATGACGGGCGAGTTGTTCGCCCTGCTGCGCGGCCACGGCCTGCTCGCCGCGCAACTGGGCGGCGACGTCCGGCTCGGCCCGGCCTTTCTCGACGGGGTGGAGGAGGGTCGTCGCGGCGATCTGGCGGCCAGCCTGTTCGGCATCCGCGCCGCGAAAATGCTGAACCAGCGCGACGACGCGGATGCGGCCTCCTATGCGAGCGGCCTGCTCATCGGCAATGATGTCGCGGCCCGCCTGCGGGAGAGCGCGCACGAAACCGTCCATATTCTTGCCGACCCGGCACTTGGCGGCCTGTATGCCGCCGCCGTCGAAGCGCATGGCCGCCGCGCCGCACTGGTCGATAGCCACGCCGCCTTCGTCGCGGGAATCAACGCCATTGGGATGCACCTGACATGAGCCATATCACTGAGTTTCAAGCCGCCTTCGCGCATTGCCCGCTGGTTGCCATCCTGCGCGGCATTCGCCCGGACGAGGCCCTGCCGATAGGCGAGGCACTGGTTGCTGCCGGCTTCACGCTGATCGAGGTGCCGCTCAATTCGCCTGACCCGCTCGCCAGCGTCGCGACGCTCGCCAAGGCCCTCGCCGGCCGCGCGATGATCGGCGCCGGAACCGTGCTCACCACCGATGAGGTGACAGCCGTCGAGCAAGCGGGCGGGACGATGATCATCTCCCCCAATAGCAATGCCGAGGTGATCGCACGGACGCACGCGCGCGGGCTCGTCTCGCTGCCCGGAATCGCGACCCCGAGCGAGGCGTTCACGGCGATCGCCGCCGGCGCCACGGCGCTCAAGCTGTTTCCCGCCGAAGGATCCTCGCCCATCGTGCTGAAGGCGATGCGTGCCGTGCTGCCACGGACGCTGCCCGTACTGCCCGTCGGCGGCATCAAGCCGGACGGGATGCAGCCATGGATCGATGCCGGCGCCAATGGCTTCGGCCTGGGCTCCGCGCTCTACACGCCCGGGCTCGACGCCGCGCAGGTGGGCGCGCGCGCCGCCGCCTTCATCGCCGCCTTTCCACGCTGACGGACGACAAACGCACCCGCGTCCGCTAGGGACACCGCCAGCCACAACAGCGGAAAGGCGGAAGCATGGCCGACGACGACTATGTCTATGACGAAGAGAGCGGGGAATGGCTCCCGGCAGCGGAGCTGGCGGAACGCCGCGCGGCCGGAGCGCATGTGGAGGTGCGCGACGCGGTTGGCAATCTGCTTACCGATGGCGACCAGGTGACGCTCATCAAGGATCTCGAGGTCAAGGGTGCTGGCCAGACGCTCAAGCGCGGCACGCTCATCAAATCGATACGCCTGACCGGCGACCCGCAGGAAATCGACTGCCGCTATGACGGCATCAAGGGCCTCGTCCTGCGCGCGGAGTTTGTGAAGAAGCGCTGAGACGCACACGCGCCGGCTGGCCGTGAGCTGGCCCGACAATGAGCGGGAGAAAGACGGCGCGGCGAACGGAAGACCCCTCGCCCGCCCGTCCCGATGACCGGCGACAGCGCGGCTCCGCCGGGGCGGACCCTGCCCGAAGCCGGGGTAGATATCCCTTGTGTGCAAAGGATGATGGTGCGGTCGAGAAGACTCGAACTTCCACGGGCTTTCGCCCACAACGACCTCAACGTTGCGCGTCTACCAGTTCCGCCACGACCGCACATCATGAGGTGGGCCGACTGGTCGACCCGAGGTAGGCGGCGGCCTTTAGCAAAGGGTTTTGCGCGTTGCAACTCTTCTCGCGCAAAGCGGAAAATAGCATGAAAAAGCGTGGCGATCCGCGCCCGTTCTGGCCTATCGGCGCGCCATGACGAGCACAGCACAGACTCCGGAAGCAACCGGCCACAGGGCGGAAGCACGACGCATCGGGGCGCTTGCCTGGCCGATCATTCTCACCAGCCTCAACTGGACGCTGATGCACCTCATCGACGTGGCCTTCGTCGGCCTGGCGGGCACGGATGAGCTCAGCGCACTGGCCGCGGGCCGCGTCGTCTTCTTCGTCGCCATCGTGCTGCTGCTGGGCGGCATGACCGGCATCATCGTCTTCACCTCCCGCGCGGAGGGCGCGAACGACAAGCCACGCACGGGCGGCCTGTGGCGCGAGGCCCTGCTCATCGCGCTGCTCTTTGGCGTGCCGGTGGCGATCGTCACCGCGCTCTTCGCCGAACCGCTGCTTGCCATGACCGGCGTCGCGCCCGATCTGGTGAAACCGGGCGCCGATGTGTTGCGCGCGATGATGATCGGCCTGCCGGGGCAAACGGGCGCCATCGCCTTTTCCTTCTATCTGGAAGGGGTCAGCCGGCCGCGCCGCGTGCTCCTCGTCAACCTCGCCAGCCTGCCGATCAACGCCGTGCTCGCCTGGGCGCTGGTCCTCGGCCATCTCGGCCTGCCGGCGCTCGGCGCGGTGGGCGCCGCGCTCGCCACCGCCTTTGCCAGCCTGTTCGTCGCGATCGCCATGGCGATCATGGGCTGGACGCTGCCGGACGCGGACGCGCGCGGCATCCGCCGGATGGACATGGCGGCATGGCTGGCTGCGGTGCGTGGCCTCCCGGCGCTCGTCCGGTTCGGCGCGATGCCGGGCTTTGCCGCCGGCATGGAGGTGGTGGGCTTCTCCTGGCTGATGGTGCTCTCCACGCGAATGGGCGCGGCGACCGCGGGCGGCTTTCAGGTGATGCTCTCGCTGCACAATATCGGCTATGCACTCGCGCTCGGCCTCGGTTCGGCGGCGGGGGTGCGCGTGGGCAACGCGGTGGGCGCGGGCGAGATGGCGACAGTGCGGCCACGCACCCTCATCGCCTGCGCGCTCTCGCTGGTGGTGATGGGCGCGCTGGTGATCGTCTACCTCATCGCCAACCGGCCGATCGTCGCCGCGCTCACCGCCGACCCGGCCGTCGCACGCGAGGCCGTGGTGATGCTGGTGATTCTCGCACCGTTCATCCTGTTCGACGGTTTGCAGGCGATCTTCCTCTCCGCGCTCCGTTCGCTTGGCGATCAGGTCGCGGCCGGGATCAACGGCATCATCGGCTTCTTCATCGTGATGGCGCTTGCCGGCTGGTTCTTCTGGCACTGGTCCTGGGGCGCAGCCGGCCTTGCCCTGGCAGCGGCAATCGGCATGGTGGCGGCCGCCGCGCTACAGGCGGCCCGCTTCATGTGGGTGACGCGGCCGTCGCGGACGCCGGCGGCCTCACCTCCTGCCGTCTAGTCCTCGTCGGGAACGCTGGAGACGAGCAGCTTGTCGATCTTGCGTCCGTCCATATCGACTACTTCGAACGACCAGCCCTGATCGACGAAGCGGTCCCCGGTTTCGGGCAGACGACGCATACGGTCCAGCACGAAGCCGGCGACGGTGGCGAAATCGCGATCCTCGGGGAGATCGATAGCCAGACGCTCGGCAAGATTGTCGATGGGCATCTGGCCGGAGATGAGCAGCGAGCCATCCTCACGCTCGACCAGCAGCGGCTCATCGTCCGGGTCCTGATCGGACTGGAAATCCCCCGTGATCGCCGCCAGCAGATCCGTGGGCGTGACCACCCCCTCAAAATGACCATATTCGTCATGGACCATCAGCATGGGAACATCGGCATGGCGCAGAACGTCGAGCGCATCCATGGCGTCCACCTGATCGGGCACGATGGACACCTTCCGCATGATCGCGCGCAGATCAATCGGCTCGCCGCGCATCAGCACCGTCATCACATCGCGCGCCTGCACGATGCCGATGATGTTCTCCACGCTCCCTTCCGCGACAGGCATGCGCGTGCGTGGCGTGGCAAGCAGCGCGGCGTGGAGCGCCTCCTGATCGGCCGAAACGTCGATCCAGTCGACATCGGTGCGCGGCGTCATCACCTCGCGCACCGGCCGGTCGGCAAGGCGCACGACACCAGAAATGATCGCGCGCTCGCTCTCCTCAATCACACCGGACTTGCTCGCCTCCGCGACGATGAGGTGCAGCTCCTCCGCCGTCACATGATCAGGCGTATCCGGCTTGATACGGAACAGGCGGAAAATGACCGCGCTCGACCGTTCGAGCAGCCACACCAGCGGCGCGGTGATCCGCGCCAGCCAAGCCATCGGCGTCGCGACCAGCGCCGCAATCGGCTCCGGGTTACGCAGCGCATATTGCTTGGGCACCAGCTCGCCGATGATGAGCGAGACATAGGTGGTGAAGATGATGGCGATGGCAAAACCGGTGCTTTGCGCGGCTTCGGGCGCCAAGCCATAGCCCGCGAGAATATCGCCAAGCGGCCCGCCGAGCTTCTCGCCCGAGAATGCGCCGGCCAGCACGCCGATGCCGGTAATGCCGATCTGCACGGTGGAGAGAAACCGGCCGGGGTCCGCCGCAAGGTCCAGCGCGGCCTGCGCGCCGCGCTTGCCCGCCTTCACCATCGCCTGAAGGCGCGGCTTGCGGGAGGAGACGACCGCCAGCTCGGACATGGCGAACACCCCGTTAAAGGCGACAAGCGCCAGCACGATCGCGAGATCGATCCAGGGAAAGGCGGTGGGGGGGGTGGGGAGAGAATGCTGCATGGCGCGCGCGCCCTTTTGCCGGGTTTGTCACGCTCCGACAACCTCCCAGTGCGAATCAGGTCCGAATTGATGAGAACCCGCACCTTTGAGGGATCGTTTTCCCATCGTTCAGATTATGGTTCCTAGGAGCATTTGCTGATAGTCGGGCGCCTTGTCGCGCGTTCCGGCCCTGCCAGATGGCAATGCCGGACAAGACTGGTGGCAGCGCCGGACGGGGAACGCCAGATGATCCGATTGATGACTATTGAGGAGACCAAGACATGATTCGCCATTCCCGCACCGCTACCATCATGCTGGGTGCCGGCCTCGCCGCCCTGACCCTCTCCGCCTGCACCACCGATCCGACGACCGGTGAGCGCAAGATATCCAAGGCCGCGATCGGCGGCGCGGGTGGCGCGCTCGGCGGCTATCTGCTCGGCGATCTGCTCGGCGGACGCAAGGACCGCACCGAGAAGATCGTCGGCGCGGGCATCGGCGCCATCGCCGGCGCGGGTGTGGGCGCCTATATGGACGCGCAGGAGCGCAAGCTGCGTCAGCAGACCGCCGGCACCGGGATCGATGTCGTGCGGCAGGGCGACGACCTTCTGCTCCGTATGCCATCCGGCATCACATTCGCGACCGACCAGTCCGCGATCCAGCCCCAGTTCCGCGCCACGCTGGACCAGGTGGCCAGCACGCTCACCGAATATCCCAAGACGATGATCGACGTGCTGGGTTTCACCGATTCGACCGGCAGCGAAGCCTATAACCAGACCCTCTCCGAGCGGCGCGCGCGCAGCGTGGCGGACTATCTCTCCGGGCAGGGCGTACAGGGCGCGCGCATCGCGACGCGCGGCTATGGCGAGATGCAGCCCATTGCCAGCAACGAGACGGAGGATGGCAAGGCGCAGAACCGCCGCGTTGAAATCAAGATCGTGCCGGCCGTGGCAGACGCCGCCGCCGGCTGAAGCCGGCGAAGAACCGCATGACATGACGAACGGATGGAGGGCCGGCCCGACCGGGCAAATGGCCCTCCACCCTCTCTCCCCCGCCTGCGTGCGTGACGGGCGCCGCCCGGGCTGATAACGGGCGGCGATGCCCACGCCCCAACTCACCGTCCATCTCGACATCGCGCTGCAACTGCTGAGCTATATCGGCACGTTCGTCTTCGCGATCAGTGGCGCGCTCGCCGCCGCGCGGCTGCGCCAGACGCTCGTCACCTTCTGCTTCTTCGCGCTGGTGACCGGCGTGGGCGGCGGGACGCTGCGCGATCTCCTCATCGGCGCACCCGTCTTCTGGGTGTGGGACAGCCTCTCAGCCGGCGTATGCCTGGGCGCGGCGCTGCTCGTCTGGATAACGCCGCACCGGCTGTGGAGCCTGCACGCACTGGACTGGCTGGACGCAGTCGGCCTCGCCGCCTTCGCCGTCATCGGAACGGCCAAGGCCATGAGCTATGGCGTGAGCCCGTTCATCGCGCCGCTGATGGGCGTGGTGACCGGCTGCGTGGGCGGCATCTTCCGCGATCTTCTGGCGGGCGAGCCCTCGATATTGCTGCGCCCGGAGCTTTATGTGACAGCCGCCGCGCTGGCCGCCGGCCTGCATGTGCTGCTCGTCCTCATCGGCCTGCAGGTGGGCATTGCCGGCGTGATCGCAGCGACGGCGGGGTTTGCGCTGCGCGGCCTTGCCATTCGCCGCAGCATCGGCCTCCCCGCCTATTCGCCCTGATCGGCCGGTTGCGGCCTGACGTTCGGTCAGTCGGTCGCGCCGAAACGCCCGGCAAGCTCCAGCATGGCCAGTGCCGCGCGCGCCGCGCCACCGCCCTTGTCCGCCTGCGCCGGGTCAGCCCGCACGATGGCCTGCGCCTCATTCTCCACGGTCAATATGCCATTGCCGATCGCGATACCGTCCATGGTGAGCGCCATGATGCCGCGCGCGCTCTCATTCGAGACCACCTCGAAATGATAGGTCTCACCCCGGATCACCACCCCGAGCGCGACGAAGCCGTCATAACGCCCGCTCTCCGCCGCCATGGCGATGGCGCCGGGAATCTCCAGCGCGCCCGGCACGGTGACGACCTCGACCTTGTGGCTCGCCTCCGCCAGCGCAGCCTTCGCGCCTTCGATGAGCATATCGTTGAGATGCGCATAGAAGCGCGCCTCGACAATGAGGAACTTGGCCATAGCTTTCCTTTCTGCGCGGGCGTTCAGTCGAGGGGGATCGGCCGCGTTTCGACGACCGAGAGATCATAGCCGTCCAGCGCGACAAGATTATACTGGACGTTGGTGAGCAGCACCATGTCATGCACACCCAGTTCCGAAAGGATCTGCGCGCCCGCGCCATAATCGCGCAGCTCGTCCGAGGATGAGGCAATGCCATTGCTCCGCCGCAGCACCTGCTGGGCGACAGGATCCTCCCCGTCTCCGCGCAGCAGCACCACGACGCCCGCGCCCGCCGCCGCGATGGCGTCCATCGAGCGCGCCAGAATCCGCGAGCGCGGCCCTTCCTCGCCGAAAATATCGCTGAAGAGCGAGAGCCTGTGCATCCGCACGAGGGTCGGCTGCTCGGGCGAGATATGCCCCTTGATGAGCGCCACCTGCCCGGACTGCGTGGCCCGATTGAAGAAGGAGACCGCGCGCCACTCGCCACCCCAGCGGCTGTGGAAGCTCGCCTCGGCCGTCCGCTCGATCATATGGTCGTTGCGCCGGCGATAGGCGATGAGATCGCGGATCGTGCCGATTTTCAGGCGATGCTTCTGGGCGAAGGGAATGAGATCATCGAGGCGGGCCATCGTCCCGTCATCCTTCATCACCTCGCAAATCACGCCCGACGGATTGAGCCCGGCCAGCCGCGCCACATCGACCGCCGCCTCGGTATGGCCGGTGCGCACCAGCACGCCGCCATCCCGCGCGACGAGCGGGAAGATGTGGCCGGGCGTCACGATATCGCCACGCCCTTTGCTGCCATCGATCGCGACCGAGACGGTCCGCGCCCGGTCCGCCGCGCTGATCCCGGTGGTGACGCCCTCGCGTGCCTCGATGGAAACGGTGAACGCCGTCTCGTGCCGGGTGCCGTTGTTGCGGCTCATAAGATCGAGCCCGAGCTGCTCGACACGCGCGCGGGTGAGCGCCAGGCAGATGAGGCCGCGCCCGTGCGTCGCCATGAAATTAATCGCTTCGGGGGTCGCCATCTGCGCGGGGATCACCAGATCACCCTCATTCTCCCGATCCTCGTCGTCGACGAGAATGAACATGCGCCCGTTGCGCGCCTCGTTGATAATCTCTTCCGCGCTGGCAAGCGCGGTGCCATGCTCACGCGCGGCGAGATATGCCTGGAGCTTGCCCAGTGTCTCCGCCGTGGGATTCCAGTCCGCCTCGTCGAGCCGGCGCAGGCTGTTGGCATGGAGGCCGGCGGCGCGGGCCAGCCCGGAGCGGGAAAGAGTGCCCTCACGCACCAGCGCGCGCACATCCTCGATCAGTTCGATGTTCATAGCCGAATCGATTATCACATCAAAATGTGATGAGCGAGCCGGAAAATGTGATCAGCGCGATTCCAGCACCGTTTTCATGCGGCCAAGATACCGGGCCAGCACATCAATCTCCAGATGCACGGCGCGCCCCGGTGCGAGATCGCCAAGGGTGGTCACGCTCCATGTATGGGGAATGAGATTAATGTCGAAGCCGGTGCCCTGCGCCGTATCCGCCACCCCGTTCACGGTGAGCGATACGCCGTCCACCGTGATCGACCCCTTGGGCGCGATGAACGCCGCCAGATCGTCCGGGACGCGAATCTCGACACGGCGCGAGTCGCCCTCCTCGCTGACGCGCGCCACCGTGCCGATGCCATCGACATGACCGGTGACGATATGACCGCCCAGCTCATCCCCCACCTTGAGCGCACGCTCCAGATTAAGCCTGTGGCCCGGCGCCCACAGCCCCGGCGCGGTGCGCGAGACGGTTTCAGCCGAAAGATCGACGGCGAACCAGTCCGTGCCCTTCTCCACCACGGTCAGGCACACGCCCGAACAGGCAATGGAAGCGCCGATGGCGACCCCCTCCATCGCATAGGCGCAGCCGATGACGAGCCGCAGGTCGCCACGCTGCTCAGCGGAGCGGATGATGCCGATGTCAGTAACGATGCCGGTGAACATGGCCTGCCCTCTATCCCGCGCGGGTGCGCGCGTAAACCTCCAGCCGGTCCGGCGCGAGCGTCCGCGCGTCGACCAGACTCCAGCGGCCATGGGCCGCCGCCAGATCATGCAGGCCGATATCGCCCAGACTCGATCGCCCTGCCCCGATGAAGATCGGCGCGCGGTAGAGCAGCAGCCGGTCGACGAGATCGGCGGCGAGAAACGCGGCGGCCGTCGCCGCCCCACCCTCCACGAGCAGATGGTCTCCGGGCAGCGACGCGATGTCCGCCGGTCGCGCGATGTGCAGCCAGCCTTCCGGCTTTTGCTTCGAGCGCGCGCTGAGCACCACGGGCTGCGGCGCGCGCGCCTCAAGCCCGGGCAGACGAACATCGAGGCGGGGCGCATCCGCCCGCAATGTGCCCCGCCCCACCAGAATCAGCTCGTGCCGCGCCCGCTCGACATGAGCATGGGCACGCGCCGTCTCGCCCGTGATCCAGCGGCTGGTCCCGTCGGCCAGCGCGATGCATCCATCCAGCGAGGTGGCAAGCTTGAGTGTGACGAACGGCCGACCCTGCCGCTGCCGCATGAGAAAGCCCGCCATGCTCGCCCGCGCCGCCGCGCCGCTCGCGGCATCACCCGTCTCGACGATGACGCCCGCCGCGCGCAGGCGTGCGATCCCCGCGCCGTCCGTCCGCGCATCCGGGTCCTGAAGCGCGACGACCACGCGCGCCACACCCGCCGCGATCAGCAGGTCCGCACATGCCGGGCCGCGCACGGACTGGTGGGCGCAAGGCTCCAGAGTCACATAAGCGGTGCCGCCACGCGCCGCAGCGCCGGCCTGCGCCAGCGCCAGCGCCTCGGCATGGGGCCGTCCGCCCGGCGCGGTGACGCCGCGCCCGGCGACATGGCCCTCCGGCGAAAGAATGATGCAGCCGACATTGGGATTGGGCGCCGTCCGCCCACGCGCGCGATCCGAAAGCGCGGCGGCGGCCGCAAGCCACGCGCCCTCGCGCGGCACCTCAGCGCTGCCCGGCTGCGGCGGCCTGGCGCTCACGGGCCTCGGCGGCGGCAAGGCGCGCGTCGAGCTGCTTGTTTACCGCCTTAATAATCGCCTCACGCCGTGCCCGGTTGCGCGCTTCATCCTCGCGCCACTCGATGCCCACGGAATCCGCCACGGTCTGAAACTCGCGCTGCTTGTTCTCCAGCGCGGTCTCGTATCTGGCGAGATCTTCCTTCTGCTTGCGAATAATGTCGCTGTCCTTGCGATCAGCCATCCAGCTCTCGACATAGACGATCTCGCGCTTCTTCTCGATACCGGGGTTGGAATCGATATAGAAGGCCCAGATAAGCAGCCCGGTCAACACGCAGGACAGGACGAGGAGCGGCCATTTATGCGGGCGCTCCCCCATCAGCATGTCACGGAGGTCAGCATAAGCGCTTTTGGGCGAAACGGGGCGGGGCAATATGGCCATGCCCGCCTAGATAGGCCCGCTACGCCCGTGATCCAAGCCTTGTTGCACGCGCCCCTGCCCTAGCGGGACACAGCGGCGCCATCAGGCGCGATGTCGAGCTGCGCGAGATAGGCATTAGCCTTGGCCGCGACATCGCTCCCCGGCGCGAGGCGCGCGGCACGGGCGAAGGCATCGCGCGCCGCGGCATCCTGCCCGCCGGAGAGCGCGAGGATAATCCCCTGCTCCAGCGCCACGCTGGCATCGTCACCCGCGCGCTTCACCGCCTCGGCGACATGCGCGCGGGCCAGCGGAAGATCATTCATGCGGCGGGCGAGCGTGGCGGACAGCAGCCAGGCCAGCGGGTCGGCCGCTGCAAGGCGCACCGCCTCGCTCATATCCACGCGGGCGCCGGGCAGATCATCCCGCGCGACCCGGGCACGGGCGCGATCGAGCCAGATCTCGCCCGTCGCCAGCGTCTCCGGCAAAGGCGCGGCCAGCGCCGCGTCAAGCGCGATGAGCGCCCGGCGCGCATCCCCGGCGATCAGCGCGGCATTGCCGGCCTGACTCCACAGGCGCGCGCGCGTGACGGCGTCGAGCCCCTCACGCCCCGCCCCGGCCTCGAACGCATCGGCCGCAGCGCTCCAATTCCCCTGTCGGCCCAGCCCATAGCCAAGGCAAAGCGCGGCGGCCGCGCCGTCATGGCCCGCAGCCGCGCTCTTTTCCGCCTGCCAGGCGCGGGCTGCCGCGATGCCGGCCACTGCATCCTCATTGGCGCGCGCGATGCAGCCATCGAGCCGTTTGGCGATGTCTGGCGGCAATGCGGTGGAGAGCCCGTCAGCATCGCCTTGCGGGGATGACGGCGCGGCGCGACGCTCCGTGCGCGGTTTGCGCGCGCGCATCACCGCGTCGATTTCCGGGCTGAAAGCACCCGCCTGGGCAAAGATCAGGGCAGCAATGAGGCTCAACCGGGCAACTCCACAAGCGCGGCGACCATGCCGATCAGCAGCGCAATGTCCGACTCGCGAGAGAGCCGGTGATCGCCATCCTTGATGAGCAGTGTCCGAACATCGGCTGAACGCAGGCAGCCCGCGAGGCGCAGCGCCGTCTCCCACGGCACGTCCGGATCATTCTGCCCCTGCAGCAGCCGCACCGGGCAATCGATCGCGATCTCGCTCTCCAGCAGCAGATTCGCCTCGCCCGACTCCCAGAAGCCGCGCGTGGTGAGCGTGGGCTCCGGCCCGTAGGGATTGGGCTCCAGCAGGCGCCCCTCGCGCCGGATCATGTCCTTCTGGGCCTCGGTGAAACCCCAATGCGTGAAATCCGGCGCGGCGGCGACGCCGACAAGTCCGCGCACCCGGCTGCCGAGCGCAAGGCCGAGCAGCAGCGCGAGCCACCCACCCATGGACGACCCCACAAGGATGAGCGGCCCATCCGGCGCGGCATGGGCGATGGCAGCCAGCGCATCGTCACGCCAGAGCGCCAGCGTGCCGTCCGCAAAGGCGCCCTCACTTTCTCCGCAGCCGGCATAATCGAGGCGCAGCATCGCGCGCCCGCGCGCGGCCGCCCATGCATCCAGCGCCACCGCCTTGCCGCCCAGCATGTCCGACGCATAGCCGGGCAGGAAAACGATGGTCGGCCCCTTGCCAGCGCGGTGGCGCAGGGCAAGCCGGGGCCGGCCCGGCCGCTCAAGAAAAACGGGGGGCGTGGATGCGGACAGATCGGTCATGCCCGCGCCATAGCGCCGTCAGAAACTGAAATCGACCGCCGGCTGCACATCCTTGTCATCCCGGCACGCGCGGCGCAGCGCGGTCCACTCCGCCGGGGAGAGCGCCGGACGATAGGCATGGCCGGCCAGCTTCGATTTGAGGAACGCCGCCTTGCGCTCGGCGGAAATCGGGTGGGAGGCCATCCAGCTCGTCGCGCGTTCGCTTGCCTCTCCTTTCTTGCCGCCGCCCATACGGTCAAAGAAACCCGCAACACCTTCCGGCGAGATATCCGCCTGCTTGAGCGCCGTGATCGAATAGTCATCGGCATTGCGCTCGGCATCACGGCTGAAGCTCATCGCGAGCAGGCCGTTGAAGATGCCGCCCAACTGCCCGTCGAGCCCGCCCAGCACGACCGACAGGCCAAGCTGGCGGACCAGCGCCGCCATGGTATCCCGATGGCGGACATGGCCGACCTCATGGGCGAGGACCCCGGCCAGTTCATCAGGCGACTTCGCCTGATCGAGCAGCCCGTCGAACAGGAGGATGCGCCCGCCCGGCAGCGCCACCGCATTCACCATCGGCACATTGACGATCTCAACCGCGCGCACCGGCGGACCGCCGCCAAGCTCCTTCACCAGCCGATCCAGCGCGGCGCGGCTCGCCGGCGTGCGGCAGACCCGCCCGCCCAGATCCCCGGCAATGGCATCGCCCAGCCGGTTCTCCCAGCTTTGCGGGATATGCGGCGCGATCCATGCCGGCGCGCGCAGCACGATGAAGACAACGACAGCGGCAATGACCCCGAACAGCGCGATGGCGCGCGGCAGGCCGATCCGGTCGATCCAGCGACCATAGCGCGCCGGCAGGGGCAGATGGATGGCAAACTCCATGGGCGGCGGCCCGGCAAAGACGAGCCGCCAGCCCGACAGACCGGCAAGGCCATAGACCGACTGGCCGCGCGTCCCGCCGAGTGCCTTCAGATCCCGCCAGGGATGCGGTCCGCTCGATCCGCCCTCCCAGTCGACCCGCACGCCCTCCGCATCCCAGCTCACGCGCGGGAAATGGCGGGTCGCGCTGCGGCCATCATAATGCCAGATGCTGGCGTCCGGTCCGATGCTTGGCATGGCCCGGCCTATATCGCGCCGACATCGAACGCGTCGAGCAGGCCCTCGCCCTGACGAGGCTCTCGCGTGGTGGACTGGGTGAGTTGCGACAGGCTGATCTCACCCAGCGCCTCAAGATGGCGAATGAAGAACGCCCAGTGGCGATAGCCCAGGAAAATCACGCCAAGGCCAAGCGTGAGCACGACCAGCGCGATATCGCCAAGGATCAGCATCACCCACTGCCGGCTGCGCGCGGTAAAGCGGAACTCGATATCGCCAAGCGACACCCCGCCGATCGCGACGCGCAGGAACTTGGCGTAGTAAAGCAGGGTCACGATGCCGAAGGCGCCGTAAAATGCGAGTATCAGCGCGACAATGGCACCGATCGCGGCGGCCGGCGGGGGCTGCCCGCCGGAAAGATCGAAATCCTTGAAGGTCGAGATCATGCTGACGCCCAGAGCGGCGATGGCGAGCAGCGCGAGAAACGGCGCGAGGTAGAAGAGCAGAAAGCGCAAAAACACATCCGCCGCATGACCTTCCGAACGGAAACTGAGCGGGCCAAAGCTCATCTTGTGCCAGCGCCGGTTCCAGAGCGACATCATCGCCCAGGGCATCAGCAGCCCGGCGGTGATATAGGCCAGCAGATAACGCCCGACGAAGGAGAGGCCATAGGTGAAGCCATTATCATCGCTGCCGCCGCGTATGCCGTGCCACCATGTCCGGCTGAGACGATAACGCAGCGCCCGGAAACGCGCGACGCCGCCCAGATAGAAGATGATGAAGCCCGCGATTGCGGACAGCAGCCCCGCCAGCGCGGCATGGCCACGCAGGATCAGCGCCTGCGCGCCGAACTGGATGAAGAGGAACGGCACGCCGAACAGCAACAGCACCAGCAGAAAGCCGATGAACAGCTCCAGGCCGGTGCCCGTCCACTCCAGCGGCTCATCAATGAAGCGGGTGCGCGACCAGAGATAGCGCCGTGTGCGCGCCGTCGCCCAGAAGCGATAGATGCCGAGCGTGACGATGGTCAGCAGCAGATTGGTGATGGCAATCGGCGCATAGTCGCGCCAGCTCCCCTCGAAGCCGAAAGCACTCGCCTGCCGCCCGTCATTCTCCATGGCCATCCCCCGTTGCGCCCGACCTTGCACGCAACTCGCGCTGCTTGCCGCGCGGGAGTCAAGCGCAATAAGGATCATTTGCCGGTGGAAAGTTAACGCCCGACACGCCATGCAGGCGCCCGGACACGCAAAAAGGGATCGGGACGGCATGGGAAGCGGCGGCGAGACAATGCTGGCGGAGCGCGGCTGGAAGCCCAGCAAGTTCATCGCGGCGCCAGGCGGCGGCGCGGGCGGATGCGGCTGGCGCAGCGCGCCCGACCATGTGAACATCGCCTCCCGGCTGTTCGCGGACAAGGCGCTGGCAAGCTATGTGGCGGCGATCCGCGCCCACGCCCGCGGCACGCTGGCCGATCTTGGCTGCGGCAACGCGCCGCTCGCCGGCGCCTATGCCCCCCATATCGACGCGATGCTCTGGGTCGACTGGCCGGCGAGCATCCACCAGCAGGTCAAGCTGGACCGCGAGCAGGATCTGAACGCGCCGCTCGACCTTGCCGACGCGTCCATCGACACCGTGCTGCTGACCGACGTGCTGGAGCATATCCGCGAGCCGGACCGCCTTGTCGCGGAGGTCCACCGTGTGCTGCGCCCCGGCGGCCGCGCGATCATCGGCGTGCCCTTCCTCTACTGGCTGCACGAGGAGCCGCACGATCACCATCGCTACACGATCCACAAGCTGCGCGATTTCGCGGCGCGGCACGGCTTCACCGTGCTGGAGGAGCATGTGAACGGCGGCGGGCTGGACGTGGTGCGCGATCTGCTCACCAAAAGCGCCTATGTGCAGAAGTTTCCGCTGCCCGCCGCGCTGGTGCATTATGCGACCGGCGGCCTTTTCGCGCTGCTCGCGCCGGTCAGCCGACGGATGCGGGACGTGATGCCGATGGGTTATACCGTGGTCTTCGCCAAGGACTGAGAGCCTGTTTGAGAATGCGCCTATCGACGCATCGCGGCACCGGCCCACTCCCCCACCCGGCCACCCAACGGCAGTATTCTATGGGTGGCCGGGTGGGGGAGTGGGCCGGTGCGGTTTTTGAAATCGCTCTTTCGCGATTTCTCAAACGGACTCTGATCAGGCGCGCGCTCAATCACGCAGGAAGATCGCCTCGATCGACAGATTGAAGACATCCGCGATGCGGAAGGCCAGCGGCAGCGAGGGATCATATTTCCCGGTCTCGATTGCGTTCACGCTCTGGCGTGAGACGCCAAGCCGCTCGGCAAGGTCCGCCTGACTCCAGTCACGCTCGGCGCGCAGCACTTTCAGGCGGTTTTTCATGCACCATCACCGCCGCCGAGCGTGAAGCGGTTGACGATCTGACCGACGATCAGGCCAAGGCACCAGAGCGGGAAGACGAAGAAGATACGCAGCTTCGGCACGTCCGAATAGGCTTCCAGCAATCCCCAGATGCTCGATATCGCGAGCACAATTGCTGTGGCCACGAGGAATTTGCGGACTTCGAGCAGGCGTAGATATTCATCATCCAGCTCGATGAGCAGCCGTGCCAGCGCCCATATCCATCCGACAGCGCACAGGCCCGGCAATAATGCTGCGACAATGGCGGTAGCGCTGATGCCCGTGCGGTCTGGAATGAGGGCGTTGGCAAGTAATATACCGCCAAGATAAGCCGCAGTGATTGGGATGATCCGGCGCAGATAGCGCTGATGCGCGGGGTTTCTGGTCGCTATGTTCATGGTGTTTCCGCCTTCATGATCCTGTGTTCGGGTAAATCATCGAGGGGGGGGATCACGCGCGCAGCCTGACGATTGGCGCCGCGACCCCGAACATGGCGAACCATATGACGCCAATCCACTGCGGCCCTTCGTGCAGCACATCGTAAACCACGAGAAACTGCCAGATCGTCGCGATCATCATCGTGGCGGCGGTGGCGAGCAGCACCTGCTTCACCAGCAGCAGCCGCTGATACTCATCATCGCACTCCGCAAGCAGGCGGAAGATCGCCCAGAACAGGCCGCAGATCGGCGCGGCGGTAAAAATGGCCAGCATGATCGCGAGCGGCGCCGGCACAGCCATGCCGCGCGCGAGCGTGAGGCCCGCGTACAGAATCACGATATAGCTCACCATGCACAAGGTGAAACGCCGGAGATAGCGCCGCATATAAGCGGGCATGGCGGGAGAGGCAGCGCGGGCCATGGTCACTCCTTCTTGACATAATGACAAGCAAACTTGTCATTGATTCGCTCGCTTGTGTCAAGTCTGCTGGACATTTCGCCGCATTCGTTGATGACAAATTAAGCCTCCCGCCCTATCTGAGCGGCCATGCCGAGCCTGACCGCGCAGACGACAGCCACGACACCCCGGATGACTACCGGGGGCCTCGGCACGCGCGCCTCATAGCTGGCGCGATGCCTGAGGCCCCGCCTGGCTGACGCGGGTGGACCGGGCCTAATCCAAAGCCTCCCCGCTCTTTTCAAAATTGCCGCGCTTCCCTAAGCGCTTTGACCGCAGATACGGACGGAAAGACCGATGACGGAACTCGTGAAGATCACGCTCCCCGATGGCTCGCTGCGCGAGGTGCCGCGCGGAACGACCCCGGCGGACATTGCCGCGGCGATCGGCCCCGGCCTGGCCAAGGCCGCCATCGCCGCCCGCGTGGACGGCGAACTGCGCGACATCATGCGCCCGCTCGACGCCGACGCCGCGCTCGCGCTCGTCACCGCGAAGGACGAGGCGGACGCGCTGGAACTGGCCCGGCATGACTATGCCCATGTGCTGGCCGAAGCGGTGCAGGCGGTGTTTCCCGGCACGCAGATCACCTTCGGCCCGGCAACGGACGACGGCTTTTATTATGACGTGATGGCACCCGCGGCGCGCGGCCCGTTCACGGACGAAGACCTCCCCGTTATCGAGGAGAAGATGCGGGAGATCATCCGCGCCGACAAGCCGCTCATCCGGCAGGTGTGGAGCCGTGCGGACCTCATCGCCCGCTGGCAGGCACAGGGTGAGGCGTTCAAGGCCGAGTGGGCGGGCGAGCTGCCCGAGGGCGAGGAACTGAGCGTCTACTGGTCCGGCACGCCGGAGAGCGCGGGCGCCTGGATGGACATGTGTCGCGGGCCGCATCTTGCCTCCACCGGCAAGCTCGATCCGCAGGCGTTCAAGCTCATGCGCGTCTCGGGTGCTTACTGGCGCGGCGACCAGAAGAACGCGCAGTTGACGCGCATCTACGGCACGGGCTGGCTGAACAAGAAGCAGCTCGACGCGCATCTTCACCGGCTGGAGGAGGCTGCCAAGCGGGACCACCGCCGGCTCGGGCAGGAGATGGACCTGTTCCACCTCCAGCAGGAAGCGCATGGCAGCGTCTTCTGGCACCCCAATGGCTATCTCATCTGGCGCCAGCTGGAGGCCTATATGCGCCGCGCGATTGATGCAGCGGGCTACCGCGAGGTGAAGACCCCGCAGGTGATGGACGCGCGCCAGTGGGAAGCATCCGGCCACTGGGGCAAATATCGCGAAAACATGTTCGTCATCCCTGACGAAGTGCCCAATGTCGAGGATGAAGGGCCGATCGTCTCCAGCGATGCGGACTGGATGGCGCTCAAGCCGATGAACTGCCCGGCGCATGTCCTCATCTTCCGTCAGGGCATAAAATCCTATCGCGACCTGCCGCTGCGCCTCTACGAAAATGGCTGCTGCCACCGCAACGAGCCGCATGGTGCGCTGCACGGCCTGATGCGCGTGCGCCAGTTCACCCAGGACGACGCGCACATCTTCTGCCGGGAGGACCAGATCGTCGAGGAAGTGCGCGCCTTCTGCGCCCTCGCCGACCGCATCTACAAGGATTTCGGCTTCACCTACGCCATCAAGCTGGCGCTCCGGCCGGAGAAGCGCTTCGGCACCGAGGAGATGTGGGACAAGGCAGAGAGCGAACTGCGCGACGCGGTCGCCGCCGCCGGGCTGAACACGGAGGCCTATGGCTGGGAGGAGCTGCCCGGCGAAGGCGCCTTCTACGCGCCCAAGCTGGAATGGCACCTGACCGACGCGATCGGCCGGACCTGGCAGGTCGGCACCATCCAGTCCGACCGGGTGCTGCCCGAACGGCTCGACGCAAGCTATGTCGGCGAGGATGGCGAGCGCCACCGGCCGGTCATGCTCCACCGCGCCATCTTCGGCAGCTATGAGCGGTTCATCGGCATCCTCATCGAGCATTTCGCGGGGCGTCTGCCGGTGTGGCTGGCGCCGGTGCAGGCGGTGGTCGCCACCATCGTCTCGGACGCGGACGACTATGCCGGCGCGGTCGCAGCCAAGCTGGCCGCCGCCGGCATCCGCACCGAAACCGATCTGCGGAACGAGAAGATCAACTATAAGGTGCGCGAACACAGCCTTGCCAAGGTGCCGCATCTCCTCGTCGTCGGCCGGCGCGAGGCGGAGGAAGGCACCGTCGCGCTGCGCCGGCTGGGCTCGGATGAGCACCAGAAGCTGATGCCGATCGACGACGCCATCGCCCTCATCGCCGCCGAGGCGACGCCGCCTGATCTTCTCGGAGATCAGGGCACGGGGGCATAAGCGGGAAAGGCGGTGCGGCGGCCGCGCAACGCCGGCGATGTTTTTCGTCGGCGCATGGCCGCCCGCCGCTTCCGCTTTGCCTCTTGAATCGCTATATGACCCCGATCAACAACCACAGGAGCAGTCTCTATCCGTCCTCCCATGATGCGCCGCCCGCTGGCGCCGCCCCCGCCGATGAACGGCCCTCGCTATAACGAGTTCATCAACGTGCCGAAGGTGCGCGTGATTGATGAGAATGGCGAAAATCTCGGGGTTTTATACACGCGCGAAGCCATTGAGCAGGCTGCCGAAGTCGGCCTGGATCTCGTGGAAGTCTCGCCCAATGCCGACCCGCCGGTCTGCAAGTTCCTCGACATCGGCAAGTTCAAATACGAGGCGCAGAAGAAGGCGAATCTCGCCCGCAAGACCCAGAAGACGCAGGAGATCAAGGAGATCAAAATGCGTCCGAACATCGACGATCATGACTATGATACGAAGATGAAGAAGGTCCACGACTTCATTGGCGAAGGCGACAAGGTGAAGGTGACGCTGCGCTTCCGTGGCCGCGAGCTTGCTCACCAGCAGCTTGGCATGGACCTCTTGAAGCGCGTGGCGGACAATACCGCCGAGATCGCCAAGGTGGAGGCCTATCCCCGCATGGAAGGCCGCCAGATGCTGATGGTGCTCTCACCGAAATAAGGGCGAATCATAGGGCCGGGGCAATGCTCCGGCCTTTCGCATCGTCGCCACCGCCGGTGCCCGCGCGGACCGGCGACGCGCAACTCCGGCTTGACCACGCCCGGCCACTGGCGCATCGCCGGTGGCATGACAGACGCCCCTCCCCTGCGCCTTTTCAACAGCCTGACCCGGCAGATCGAACCCTTCGTGCCGGTTCGTCCGGGGGAAGCCCGCATCTATAGCTGCGGGCCGACCGTCTATAATTATCCGCATATCGGCAATATGCGCGCCTATGTCTTTGCCGACACGCTGGGGCGGACGCTCAGCTTCCGGGGCTATGCCCTGACCCACGTCATCAACATCACCGATGTCGGCCACCTTACCGACGATGCGGACGCGGGTGAGGACAAGATGGAGAAGATGGCCGCGCAGCAGGCGCAATCCATCTGGGATATCGCGCGGCACTATACCGATGCCTATTGGGCGGACGTGAAGGCGCTCAACATCCGCCAGCCCGCGCACTGGTCCATCGCCACCGACTATGTGCCGCAGATGATCGAGTTCGCGAAGAGCATCGCGCAGGCGCATTGCTACGAGCTGGAGAGCGGCCTGTATTTCGACACCTCAAGCGTTGCCGATTACGGTCGCCTCGCCCGCGCCGTGACCGATCCGGACGAGCTGGAGGGCGAAAGCCGCATCGATCCGGTGGCCGGCAAGCGCCATGCCGCCGATTTCGCCATCTGGCGCCGCACGCCGCCGGGCGAGACGCGGCAGATGGAATGGGAATCGCCATGGGGCAAAGGCGCGCCGGGCTGGCACCTTGAATGCTCGGTGATGAGCCGCGCGCTACTGGGCCTGCCGTTCGACATCCACACCGGCGGCATCGACCATCGCGAAATTCACCACCCCAATGAAATCGCACAGAATCAGGCGATTCAAGGCTTTGCGGCGGATGATGGGCACCTCGACTGCGCGGCCCATTCCGGCGCGCGCTTCTGGATGCACAATAATTTCCTGATCGACCGGAGCACCAAAACGGGGTCCGGCAAGATGAGCAAGTCGGCCGGGGAGTTCCTGCGCCTGCAACTGCTCATCGACCGGGGCTTCCACCCGCTTGCCTACCGGCTGCTCTGCCTGCAGGCGCATTACCGATCCGAGCTGGAGTTTAGCTGGGAGGCGCTGACCGCCGCGCTCACCCGGCTGCGGCGGATGCTCCTCGCCGCCGCGCCGCTGCGCGACGTGGCGCCGGACGATGCCGTGCGCCACCCCAGGCTCACGCCACTGCTTGATCGCTTCCGCGAGGCCATAAGCGAGGATCTCAACACATCCGTCGCGCTCACTCTGCTCGACGAGGCGCTTGCGATGAAGAAGGTGCCGGCGGAAGAAAAGCGCGCGCTGATCGACGCGATGGACGCTGTGCTGGGCATCGGCCTGCTCACACTCGACCGCGCGGACCTGCGCGTGCGCCCGCGCGACGCGACCGTCACACCGGCCGAGATCGAGGCACGGATGGATGCGCGCCGCGCTGCCCGTGCGGACAAGGACTTCGCGACATCCGATCGCATCAGGGACGAGCTGCTCGCCGCCGGTGTCGAGGTGATGGACGGCGACCCGCTGGGCTGGGACTGGAGAATAGAGATTGACTAAGCCACCCGTCATCGTCGCGCCGGCCATGATCCGGCCGCTGGTCGAACCTCTGCTGCCCGAGGGTATCGACATGCGCTGGTTCGTGACAAGCGACGAGGCCGTCACGCTGGCGCCCGAGGCCGACATCGGCTGGTTCGACGAATTCACGCTGGAGGCGCGGAAACGGGCACCGGCCGCCGCCACGAAAGCGCGATGGATCAACACCATATTGGCCGGACTCGACGGCATCCCGCTCGATCTGCTGCGTGAACGCGGCATCATCCTCACCAATGGCAGCGGGCTGAACAGCGCGGCGGTCGCCGACTATGCGCTGCTCGGTGTGCTGACCCTCGCCAAGCGACTGGATGTCGTGGTGCGCGCCCATGATCGCGCCGAATGGCTGGCTGGCGCGCCCGCCGCGGGCGAGCTGGACGGGAGCCGCGCCCTCATTCTGGGCTATGGCACTATCGGTCAGGCCATCGGCGCGCGGCTCGCCGCCTGCGGCGTGAGCGTGACGGGCGTGCGGCGCCATGCCGATCCGACGGCAGGCATTCTCGGCGCGGAGGACTGGCGCGCGCATCTGGGTGAGGTCGACTGGCTGGTGCTCGCCGCGCCGGCAACCGACGCGACCCATGCGATGATCGGCGCGACCGAACTTGCGGCGATGAAAGCCAGCGCAGGCATCGTCAACATTGCCCGGGGCGAGCTGATCGATCAGGACGCGCTTGCATCAGCGCTGGGCGCCCGGCGGCTCGCCGGCGCATTTCTCGACGTAACCGACCCGGAGCCGCTCCCGGCCGATCACCCGCTCTGGAAGGCACCGGGCGCGCTCGTGACCATGCATATGGCCGGCCGCAGCCAGACCAGCATGTACCGCCATGGCGCCGCGCGCTTCGCCCGCAACCTGCGGGCATGGCTGGCGGGCGATCCGCTCGAATCCGTGGTCGACCTCAGCAAGGGCTATTGAGCGCACGCTTGCTCAGTGGACGGTGGCGCCATCCGGCACGGAGGCGCCCTGCCCCAGATCTATCGCTTCTCTCGCGGCGTCCAGGGCCTCCCGCACCGTAGCACGGTAGCGGGCGTGGGGTGGCTTGACGCCATGGGCAAGCAGCACATGCCGCACCCCCTGCCGCGCACCGCTGATAAAGAGATGCGCCTCGCGCCGCCCAACCTTGCGAACAAAGCCCTCGATCGTGGCCGCACCGGTCGAATCCAGCATCGCCACACCTGAAAGATCCAGCACATAAGCGCGGGGCTGCTCGCCCAGTTGATCGAGCGTGGCGCCGACCATGCCCGCCGACCCGAAGAAGAACGCGCCCGAAATACGGCAGAAGGCAATGTCGGGATCGAGGCGCGGCATGGCCGGGCTGCCATCCGCATCGGGCCGATCCTCCTCGATCAGCCCGCCGCCGCTCTCCACCTCCACCGATTGGGCAAGGCGATGCAGGATGACCATGGCTCCGAGCGCGAAGCCCATGAGAATGCCAAGGCTGAGATCGCGAAATATGACGACGAGGAACGTGACGACCAGCACCAGCGCCGCGCCGCGCGAGGCACGGAAAAGGGCCACGATCTCGTTCCGCTCGATCATGTTCCAGCAGACCGTCGCGAGCAGCCCGGCAAGGCCGGCCAGCGGAATATAGCGCGCCAGCGGCGCAGCGATGATGATGAAGGCGAGGAGGAAGATGGCGTGCAGCATCCCCGCCACCGGCCCCCGCGCACCGGCCCGGACATTGGTGGCGGTCCGCGCGATCGTGCCGGTGACGCAGAGCCCGCCGAACAATGCACTGCCAATATTGGCCGCGCCCTGCGCCACCAGCTCGCAATTGGAGCGGTGCCGCCCGCCGCTCATACTGTCCGCGACCACCGCAGAAAGCAGGCTCTCGATCGCCCCGAGCAGCGTGAAGGACAATGCCGACGGGAGCAACGCGACGATGCGGGGCAGCGAGAGGTCCGGCATCGCCGGCGTAGGGAGCGCACGCGGAATACCGCCAAAGCGCGAGCCGATCGTCTCCACCGGCAGGTGGAGCGCGAGCGCCAGCAGCGCGCTCGCCGCCACCGCGATGAGGAAACCCGGCCAGTGCGGCCGCCAGATGCGGCAGGCCATGATGATGCCAATGGAAACCAGCGCCACCGCCACCGCCGCCGCGTTCACGCTCGGCAAGGCAGCCCCCAGCACCTCCAGCTTCGGGATGAGTTCGCCCGGCTCCGGCCCATCCAGCGTCAGCCCGAGCAGATCTTTCACCTGACTGGCGAAGATGATGACGCCAATGCCAGCGGTGAACCCGACCGTCACCGGGTAAGGGATGAATTTGACGAATGTGCCCAGCCGCAGCCAGCCGGCCGCCATGAGCATGAGGCCGGACAGAAAGGTGGCCAGAAGCAGGCCATCCACACCATGCGCCGCGACGGTCGCGGCGACAAGCACGATGAAGGCACCGGCCGGCCCGCCGATCTGGAACCGGCTGCCGCCCAGCAGCGAGACGATGAAGCCGCCGATGATCGCGGTGTAGAGCCCCCGCTCCGGCGCGACCCCGGAGGCAATGGCGATGGCCATGGAGAGCGGCAGCGCGACGATGGCAACGGTGAGCCCGGCCACGGCATCCGCCTTCAGCCCGGCAAGATCATAGCCCTCGCGCAGCACCGTCACCAGCTTGGGCATGTAGAGCACGGCGAAACCCGGCCCGGGTGCCCGCGCCGCCATCAGTCGTCGCCCCGCTTGCCCGCCGGCGGCTGTGAGAGGCCAGGCTCACGCAGTCGCACGCCGCGCCCGCCCCGCAGGCTTTGGGCATCGTCCCCGATCAGCTCCACGCCAGCACGCGCCAGCGCCTCGACCACCTTCACCAGACTGTCGACATTGCCGCGCACATTCCCGTCGCTCGCCTCCATCCGCTGGATGGTGGGCAGTGATACGCCCGACAGGCCGGCCAGATCCTTCTGGTCGATCCCGAGCAGGGCGCGCGCGGCGCGCATCTGAGATGCGGTAATCATGAGTAATGATGTACTGCATTAGATAAATGATGTCCAGAACATCAATTATCAGACTTCATACAGAACAACGACTCAGCCCGAACGCCTTCGTTCCGGACTGCCCCGCGACGATACAAAGTCGCGCTTTTCCGCCACAAACGGGCAATGATCTTGCGTCCGACCCGCCAACGGCTTAGGGGCATGCACCCGCTCGCAATGCGCCTTTCCGGCAGCGCGGGCGCATGGAGTTACTGGAATCATGGCGGCGAACTGGACCCCCGCAAGCTGGCGGGATCACAAGGGCTTGCAGATGCCCGACTATCGCGATGCGGCAGCGCTGAGCGCGACGGAAGCGCAGCTTGGCGCCTTCCCCCCGCTCGTCTTTGCCGGAGAGGCGCGCAGCCTGAAAGCCGAGCTGGCGCGCGCCGCTGCCGGCGAAGCCTTCCTCCTCCAGGGTGGCGACTGTGCGGAAAGCTTCGCGGAGTTCCACGCAAACAACATCCGCGACACGTTCCGCGTGCTCCTCCAGATGGCCGTGGTCCTGACCTTCGCCAGCAAGCTGCCGACCGTGAAGGTGGGCCGCATGGCCGGCCAGTTCGCCAAACCGCGTTCAGCCGCGACCGAGACGATCGGCGATGAGGAACTGCCGAGCTATCGTGGCGACAATGTGAACGATATCGCCTTCACCGCCGGTGGCCGTGAGCCGGACCCGGAGCGCATGGTGCGCGCCTACAACCAGTCCGCCGCGACGCTCAACCTGCTGCGCGCCTTCTCAACCGGCGGCTATGCCAGCCTCGACCGCGTGCATGGCTGGATGCTGGATTTCATGGGCCGCAGCCCGTGGGCCACGAAGTTCGAGGAAATGGCGGACCGCATCGGCGAGGCGCTGGACTTCATGAAGGCTTGCGGCCTGAGCGCGGACACTGTTCCCCAGCTTGGCACCACCAGCTTCTACACCAGTCACGAGGCGCTCCTGCTGCCCTATGAGCAGGCCCTGACCCGGCAGGACAGCCTGACCGGAGACTGGTACGACACCAGCGCGCACATGCTCTGGATCGGTGATCGGACCCGTTTCGAGGGCTCGGCGCATGTCGAGTATCTGCGCGGCATCGGCAACCCCATCGGCATGAAGTGCGGCCCGAGCCTTGAGCCGGACGCGCTGCTCCGCCTTCTCGATATACTCAACCCCGCGCGTGAGCCGGGGCGCATCACGCTCATCACACGCTACGGATATGACAAGATCGAGGCAGGGCTTCCCCCGCTCGTCCGCGCGGTGCAACGTGAGGGCCATCCGGTCGTCTGGTCCTGCGATCCGATGCACGGCAATGTCGTCAAGGCGGCCAACGGCTATAAGACGCGGCCGTTCGAGCGCATCCTTGCCGAAGTGCGGGGCTTCTTCGCCGTGCATCGCGCCGAGGGGAGCTTTGGCGGTGGCATCCATTGCGAGATGACCGGGCAGAATGTGACGGAATGCACCGGTGGCGCCATTGCGATCACGGACGAGGGCCTTGCCGACCGCTACCACACGCATTGCGATCCGCGCCTCAACGCCGCGCAGAGCCTTGAGCTGGCTTTCCTGCTCGCCGAGATGCTGAACACGGAACTGGAAGAGCGCCGCAAGGCCGCTGCCTGATCCTGACGAGAGAGGCACGGGCGAGGATAGCCCTCCCCGCCTCTCTCGCCACAGTATGACTCCGTTCTAGCGGCCGGACTGGTTCTGGAGGACAGGCGGGGCGACCTGCTGCACCACAGGGGTCGCGCGCGCCTCCAGCAGTGCGGCCGCCTCTATGACGTCGAGCGCACGATGCGCTTCATTATAGCGGCGGGCCTGCTCAAGCCATGTCTCGATCGCCGGGTCTTCCCCCAATGCTTCCACTTCCACGATCGCCGCGTCGAGCTGCCCGGTTTCGACATTGAGGCGCGCCCGCGTCAGCCGCGCTTCCGGCGAAGCAGACGGCGTGCCCGCCTGACGCACAACGACAAGGCCGCCAACTTCCCTCCTGAACGCGCTCCACCAGCCCTCGCCGGCATTACCGCGCGCAATCGTCCCGTTGATCTGATCCAGCCCGGCACGGAGCGTCGAAAGCGTAACGGGCTGGGCCGCGGCATTGACAATGGTCGCGACAGCACGCGGCTGCGCCTGACCGAACAACAGGCGAAGCTGGCCCTCGATACGGTCCAGCGGCGCGCCGGCATCAAGCGCGCGGCGCGCGGCGAAGGCAACCAGCATCGCTTCCGCCCGGCTCGCATAGCCTGACGCTGCCTGCGCCGCCACGGCAACACGCGTGAGGCGCTGCTCCAACTCCATCACACGAGCCGTCTGCGTATCGATCGTGGCCGGGGTATAGGCGAGCATCGGCCGCTGCGCGCCGGGCCCGCCAGCCATGGCATTATCGCCAGGCGATGCCAGCGGGTCCGTGCTCGGCGCGACATCGGCGGGCGGACGCACGGGCGGCGCATCGTCGTTCCAGCGGGAGAACGCCCAGGCCATAGCGGCCAGCCCACATATGAAGGATAGCAACACCAGCGCAATCACAAGCCGGCCGCTCGCGCCCTGACGAGAGACTGGCACGGCATCCGTCACGAACTCTTCGGACATGGTCGGTTTAATAAGTGTCGCCCTGTTTTTCTGTCTTGTCGTGGCCATAATGACACAATTGAATGGCGAGAGCCAGCATTGCCTTGTCATTCATTTCGCTGGCGACTCCGCGCTCCGCCCAGCCTTCACCCGCTGCCTGCGCGGCGGCCGGGCTGATCGCGACCAGCGCAAAGCGCGCGCGGTCCTCCACGGTGACAACCCCCGCAAGCCGACGCCCGGCACGGGGCGAATGGACGAGGATGACCGCGCGGGGCAGCGCCGCCAGCGCCGCGCACAGCGGCGCATCATCGGCCGGCTCGGCGCGATAGACCGTCAGCCGCGTCACATCGAGGCCCAGCGGATCGAACGCTGTGAGATCTGCGCCGCCAATATGCAGGAGGCGACGATGACCGGCGGCAAGGATGAGCGGGATCGTGCGCGCGGCATCCCCCTCCCCCGCCGTCACCTGCGCCGCGCCGGCCGCGCGGGCGGCCCGCCCGCTTGCCTCCCCCACAACGAAGACCGGCAGATGGGCAAGCGCCGCCAACACGTCCGCGCCATGCCGCGCGCCATTGGCGCTGGTCACCAGCAGCGCATCGAATGCCGCTGCATCCGGCACATCATGCGCCACAGGCTGCACGGCGAAGAGGGGAAAGGCGCGCCCGTCCAGCCCGGCGTCGCGTATCCGCGCCAGTGTCTCCCCCGCGCCGGGCTTGGGCCGCAGGATGATGAGCGGAGCAGCCATGGGCGCCGCCGTCATCCCTCGAAAAGCGCGTGCAACCCGGGCGAGGCCCGGCCAAGCAGGGCCTGCGCCAGACCATAAGCGGCCCGAGCATCGTCCGTGCCGTCGCTCTCCATGCGCGCGGTGTCGCCGCACCGCTCGCTGCCATCCTCTTGCAGAATCTCCGCGCGCAGAACCAGCGCGCCGCCATCCAGAATGGCCAGCGCGGCGATCGGCGAATGGCAGGTGCCGCCCAGCCCCGCGAGCAGCGCCCGCTCGGCCCGCACGCAGCGGCTGGTCGGCGCATGGTCGATCATGGCAAGCAGCGCGCGCGCCGCCGCGTCGTCCGTGCGGCACTCGATACCAACCGCGCCCTGCGCCGGGGCCGGCAGCATCGTCTCCACGGGGATGGTGGCGCCAAGATCCGGCTGGCCCAGCCTGTTCAGTCCGGCGGCGGCCAGCAGGGTGGCATCCGCCTCCCCTTTAGCGAGCTTCGCCAGACGGGTCGCGACATTGCCGCGAAACAGCGTGATGGAAAGGTCCGGCCGCAGCGCGCGAAGCTGCGCCGACCGGCGGGGCGAACTGGTGCCGACAACCGCGCCGGGCGGCAGGGCCGCGATCGACGACGCGCCGATCAGCCGATCCTCCACCGCCGCGCGGGGCAGCATCGCGGCAATGGCGATGGACGCCGGCCGGATGGTCTCCACATCCTTCATCGAATGGACCGCGCAATCAATCTCCCCCTCAAGCAGGGCGCGGTCCAGCTCCTTGGTCCAGAGAGCCTTGCCGCCGATTTCCGCCAGTGCCCGGTCCTGAATACGGTCCCCGCTGGTCGTAATCACGCGGGTCTCGATGCGATCGTCGGGCCAGCCATGCGCCGTACATAAGGCGCGCGCCACCATGGCGGCCTGTGCCAGTGCCAGCGGCGAGCCGCGTGTGCCGATGCGGAAGGGAGATTTGGTCATGCTTGCGCTTGCCCTAGCCAACACGGGCATTAGAGGAAAGTAGCATGGCGATCATTCTCGGCCTTGAATCCAGTTGTGACGAGACGGCGGCCGCGCTGGTGACAAGCGACCGGCGCGTCCTCGCGCACCGGCTGCTCGGGCAGGAGCAGGCTCACGCGCCCTATGGCGGCGTGGTGCCGGAGATCGCGGCGCGCGCCCATGTCGAGGCGCTGATCCCGCTGGTCGAGGCGGCACTGGACGATGCCGGACTGAAACTCGCCGATGTGGACGCCATCGCCGCGACCGCCGGACCCGGCCTCATCGGCGGCGTGATCGTGGGGCTGGTGACGGGCAAGGCGCTGGCCATGGCGACGGGAAAGCCGCTCATCGCGGTCAATCATCTGGAGGGGCACGCGCTCAGCCCCCGCCTCGCCGAACCGGCGCTTGGCTTCCCCTATCTTCTCCTCCTCGTCTCGGGCGGGCACTGCCAGATCCTGGACGTACGGGGTGTGGGCGACTTCCGCCGCCTTGCCACAACCATAGACGATGCCGCCGGCGAAGCCTTTGACAAGACCGCCAAGCTGCTGCGCCTTGGCCACCCCGGCGGGCCGGCGGTCGAGCGGCTGGCGGCGGGCGGCGACCCGCGCGCCGTGCCACTGCCGCGCCCGCTCATTGGGTCGGGCGAACCGCATTTCTCCTTCGCGGGGCTAAAAAGCGCGGTGATGCGCGCGGTTGCCGCGGGCACGCACCGGCCGGAGGATATCGCCGCAAGCTTTCAGCAGGCCGTGGTCGACTGCATTGTCGACCGCACGCGAATCGCACTCGACCGGGCGGCGGCGCCCACGGCACTGGTCGTTGCGGGCGGGGTCGCCGCCAATGGCGCCGTGCGCGCGGCGCTCGCCGGCCTTGCCCGCCAGCGCGACCTGCCCTTCGTGGCGCCGCCGCTCTGGCTCTGCACGGACAATGCCGCGATGATCGGCTGGGCCGGCGCCGAACGCTTCGCCGCAGGCCTCACCGATGATCTCACCATCGCGGCACGCCCGCGCTGGCCGCTCGACCCAGCGGCCGAAACCGTGCGCGGCGCTGGCATAAAAGCATGATGTCCAATAAGAAGAAGACCAACAGGGGGATGACATGACAGGGCTTCGCATCGGCGTGATCGGCGCGGGCGCATGGGGCACCGCGCTGGCGCAGAGCGCGGCGGCCGACGGCGCGGAGGTGCTGCTCTGGGCGCATGAGGCAGACGTTGTCGACGCAATCGCCGCGACCGGGGAGAACAGCCTGTTCCTCCCCGGCGTGCCACTCTCCCCCACGATCCGCGCGACCAGTGCGCTGGCCGATCTCACAGAAACGGATGCGCTGCTCGTCGTGGTGCCGGCGCAGCATCTGCGCGCCGTCCTCGCCAAGGCGGATGCCGGCGCGCGCGCGCTCGTGCTCTGCGCGAAGGGGATAGAGGCGGGCAGCGGCCTCCTCATGTCGCAGGTGGCGGAAGACCTGCACCCCACAGCGCCGATCGCCGTACTGTCCGGCCCGACCTTCGCCCATGAAGTGGCGCGGGGTCTGCCGACCGCCGTCACCCTTGCATGCGCCGATGCCGTAACCGGGCAGAGGCTGGCGGCGCGGCTCGCCCGCCCTGCCCTGAGGCCCTATCTTTCCGACGATGTGATCGGCGCGGAAATCGGCGGCGCGGTCAAGAATGTGCTCGCCATTGCCTGTGGCGTGGTGGACGGGGCCGGGCTCGGGCAGAATGCGCGCGCCGCGCTCATCGCGCGCGGCTTTGCCGAGATGAGCCGGTTTGGCCTTGCGCTGGGCGCCCGCGCGGACACGCTGGCGGGCCTTTCAGGTCTCGGCGATCTCGTTCTCACCTGCTCGTCGACCGCATCACGCAATTTCTCGCTGGGCAAAGGACTGGGCGAAGGGCGGAGCGCCGCCAGCCTGCTCGCCGACCGGCGCAGCGTCGCCGAAGGCGCCTTTACCGCACCGGTCCTGCGTGAGGTCGCGCGCAAGGCGGGGACGGAAATGCCCGTCGTGGAAGCGGTCTGCGCGCTGCTCGACGGCACGCGCTCTGTGAGCGAAACGATCGAGGGCCTGCTCGCCCGACCGTTGCGAAACGAATGACCGCGCGTCGATGACCAGCAACACACCGACCGCGGCCGCGAGCGACCGCCATGAGGAAGACATCGCGGCACTCGCCAAGGGCGGACGCACGAATGTCTTCGGCTTCATATTGCGCCTCGCTGCGCGCATTCCCTTCCTGCTCGTCGCCGGGCGGCTTTATGGCGCCGCGACGCTCGGCCGCTTTGCCTATGCGGTGCTCATCATCGAGTTCGCGGCGCAGCTCGCGACCATGGGCCTCAAGCGCGGCCTTGCCGAACAACTGACTATAGCCGAGCGGGACAACGCGCGGGACGGAAGCGGACGCCTCGCCTCCCACATCGTTGCCGACGCAATTCTGCTCGCGGTTCTCGCCTCCCTCGTCATCGCCGCGCCGCTGATGCTCCTGCCGCAGATCATGTTTCCCAATAGCGGGCTTAACGGGCTGGACCGGCTGTTGCCCCTCGCCATCATCGGCAGCGCGGTGACGGACGTGGCGCTGGCTGCCTGCGCCTACCGGTTCAATGTCGCGGCAACGGTGCGCTCCCGCGCGATCATCGAGCCGTGGACGATCAGCATCGCGGCATTCGTCCTCTATTTCTATTCCGCGCGTGACGGCCTCATCCTCTCCTATGTCGCCTCCATGCTTGCCGCGCTGGTTGCCGCGATCTGGCCGATGCTGCGGCTCTATGGCCTGCCGCGCGGCTGGCGCCCGCATCCCGGCCGGCTCTGGCATATGGCGCGGCGCAACCTGCCCCTCGCCGCCGCTGACATCATAGAACTGGGCACCCGTCGTATCGACGTGATGATCCTTGGCCTGTTCACCACGCCCTATGTGGTGGGCATCTATTATGTCGCGCAGCAATTTGCCTCGCTGCCGCAGAAACTCAAGACGAGCTTCGAGCCCGTGCTGGGGCCGGTCATCACCCGTAATGTCGCCCAGCATAATCTCGTCGGCATCGCGCGGCAGGTCTGCCAGGTCGGCTTCTGGATCGTCACCGCACAGCTTGTCATCGCCATAGCACTGGGGATGCCCGGCGGCGTGCTCATGGGGCTTGTCGGCCCCGGCTTCGTGGGCGGCACCGGTGCGCTGGTCTTTCTGCTCGCGGCCGAGGTGCTGGCCGCGCCCGCCGTGGTGAGCGAGGCCGCCCTCGTCTATCTCGCGCGCATTCGCAACCTGTGGATCTCCGTCGGCACCATCGCCGTGCAGGCCCTGCTCACACTGGGCCTCATTCTTGGCGCCCAGCGGCTGGACCTGCCGCCCATGTGGATCGCCGCCATGCCCGCGCTCGCGCTCGCCGTGGCCCTGTTCCTCGGCGCGCTGGCCAAGTCGCTCCTGCTCGGCCGCATCACCGCCACGCCAATCCGCATCTGGCGACCGGTGCTCGTCATCGCCGGTCTCGTCACGGGGCTCGTCGGCGCGGCGTTCGCGGCGCTCCCGCAGCACTTCGAATGGGTCGAGCTGATCGTCGGCCTACCGGCCATGCTGCTTGTCTTCAGCGCGATCATGTGGCGCTGGGGCTTCGGCCCGGACGACCGGGCGCTCTTCTCCCGGGGGCCGCCAGCGACCGGCGAAACGCCGGGCTGAAGGTGGTGCTCCGGTTCAGCGCCCCGGAATATCGCCGGGCCGCAACGCCCCACGATTGGGCCGCGTGAAGAGCCGGCCATGTTCGGCCCAGAGAATGAACCCCAGCGCGAGCAGACCGGACACCACGAAGCCCTGCGCCAGCGGCTCCGTGCTGCCGTCAAAGCGCTGGCCGGTGAACGCGCCGATGCCGCTGCCCAGCGCCATACGCGTGAAGTTCTGGAAGCTCGACGCCGTGCCCGCAATATGGCCGAACGGCTCCATGGCGATCGACCCGAAATTCGCACCGGTAAAGCCGACCATGCCCATGGTGAGTGCCACCAGCACGAGGAACAGCAGCATCGGCTCGGGATGCATCTGCGCCGCCACGAGCTGCGCGATCCCGATCAGGATGAAGACCAGCAGCGCGCAGTGCGACACGCGGCGCGCGCCGAACCGCTCGACAATACGGCTGTTGGAAAAATTGGCGAACGCCATCGTGCCCGCTACGCAGCCGAAAGCGATGGGGAAGATCGCCGCGGCATTGAACACCTCGGTGAAGATCTGCTGGGCGCTCAGCAGAAAGCCGAACAGCCCGCCCATCATGATCCCCGCGCCCATCATATAGCCCGCGCCGAGGCGATCGGTCATCACCGTGCCCCAGTTGCGCGCGATCGTTCCGAGAGCGATCTTCTGCCGGTCCGCCGCATGCAGCGTCTCGGGCAGGCGCAGCCAGGTCCACGCCAGCACGCCGACCGCCGCCACCGCGAGAACATGAAAAATCTCCCGCCAGCCGGCCACCGCCATCACGACAGCGCCCATGGATGGCGCCAGAACCGGCACGACCATGAACACGATGAAGACCAGACTCATCAGCTTGGCCATACGATCGCCCGTGTAGCGGTCACGAATGACCGAGATGGTCAGCACGCCAAGACTCGCCGCCACAAAACCGTGGAGCACCCGCGTGACGAGCAGCATCTCGAAACTTGGCGCGATCGCGCTGGCGAGACCGAAGAGCGCGCACGAGAGGATACTGCCCAGCAGCATCCGCCGCCGCCCAAACCGATCGGACAATGGCCCGGCCACCAGCGAGCCCACGGCATTGGCCATGAGATAGCTGGAAAGGACGTGCTGCATGCGATTATGGTCCGCGATGCCGAACGTCTCCGCGATCGCGGGAAAGGCCGGCAGCATGGAATCGATGGCCAGCGCGTTCAGCGCCATGATCGCGGCCATCAGCCCCACAAATTCGCCGTCCCCCATGCGGAACTCGTCACGCCGGACAGGCGCAACCGTCTCGGTTCCCATCATGATCCCCTGTAAGTGTCTGGATGCTACGGCCGCGTCCCCACGCGCCGGCATCGCAACCATAGTCCCTGCCCCGGACAAGGCAAGAGGTGGACGCAGCCACATACGACAGGATGCTTGACGTCGAAATGTAATGATATACCATCTTCATACGGGCGAGCCATAATCGCCCGACTGAAGGAGGGAATGCCATGACCAACCTTGCGCCTGCCCCATCCCGATTCACCAATCGTCGGACGCTTTCGCCCGGCGCGATGAGTGCGGCGATCGCCGTCCATCTCGGTGTCGCCGCTGTCATCATCGCGCTGCCACAAGACCTCGTGCCGACCAGCATCGTGCCGATCTTCAGGACGCACAATATCCCCGTGCCACCTGCGCCTCAGCCAGAGACCACGCCTACGCCACAGCCATCCCACAAAAGCGAGGCGCGCATCAAAAGCGATCCGCTGCCTACCGCCAGCGATCCGCTGTTCACCACGAACGGCCCCGTCATCGACGCGCAACCCGCCATCATCGATCCGCCGCTCCCCCGCGCAACGCCCGCCGACCCGCCGCCGCTGCCACATATCGCGGTCAAGGTCGGCGCGCGGCCCGATCCGCGCTTCGCCGAGACCTTCCAGCCCGCTTATCCCCCCACCATGCTCAGGCGAGGGCTGGAAGGGAGCTGCACCGTACACGTCGCCATCGATAATGGTGGCCGCGTCATCGGTGTGACGGCCATGTCCGGCACCGACCCGGCATTCTGCGAAGCGACCGAGCGGCAGGCCCGCACCAAATGGCGCTTCCGCCCCGCCACGGAAGACGGCGTCGCGGTGCCCAGCGAGCGCAGCATGACCGTGCAGTTCCGCATGACGGACTGATTGGCCACGCGGGAAGAGGGGTCGCCCTAGCGGCCCCTCGGATCAAACCCGCTATTATCCGCCGCGCGATAAAAATCGGCAATGAGCTCCTGCTCAACGCGCGTGAGATGCGGATTCCAGACATCGAAAATGAGGACCACACGCAGCGCGTCACTATCATTCCAGGCTTCATGCTCAATGGTGTCGTCAAAGGCGAATGCCTCCCCTTCGCGCCAGTGACGGGTTTCCCCTCCCACGCGAAAGCCGCATCCATCCGGAACGATCAGCGGCAGGTGGATGATCGCTCGGGTATTGGTGACGCCCGTATGCGGGGGAATGCGCGTGCGCGGCTTGAGCAACGAGAAAAACGCTGACGGCGCCCGTCCCGGCAACTCGGAGCGCGGCACGGCATCCAGCGCGGCGGCCGTCTCCGGGCAAAGCGCGCAGACCGCGTCATTCTTCACGCCATATTCCCAGAGGAACACCGCCCCCCAATCCAGCGAGTCGTTGAGCGGCGTCCATTTATTCTCCGGCGTTCCTTTCTCCTGCCGGACATAGGGGCGCAACTGATCCGCGCCGCGCTGCTGCAACGCAAGAAATTCGGCACGAATGGCATCCGTGCGCGCCTCGACCTCCGCAAACCACGGGAAGCAGGCGCGATCGAAAAACTCGTCGGCGGGAAGGAAGGGGAAATGGAAACCCGAGCACTGGTTGGCGAAGATCCCGCGCCGGCCGAGCAGATAATCCGCGCCCGCATCGAAACGACGCGTTGCGTTCTCCAGCCCCGTCCGCACGCGGGCATCCGCGCGCGCCTGCGCCAGCGCAGCATCCACCACCGCGCCAAAGGCGACGTCCTGCTCCGTCACAAAGGCGCGTGCATCCGCCAGGGTCTGCGCCAGCGCTGGCGGCATCGGATCGATCGCCACCGCCATCTGGAGCACATTGCGCCAATGGCGCGCGGCAAGCACGGCGTCTTCCGCCCGCTGATACCACTCGGCGAGGCGTAGCTGGGCCATAAAATGTCGCTGATCAATCTCGATCACGCGCAGCAGGCTCTCACGCTCGCCCGCGGCATCGGCCAGCGCACGCCGCGCGGTGGAAACATTCATCCACAATGTCGGCTCACCCGGATCACCCGCGGTCGCCAGCAGGAAGCAGCGCTCGGCCTCCTGCCAGTCGCGTGCTTCCAGCGCCAGCATGCCCAGCGCGTTGTTCGCCAGCGGATTGCCCGGCGCCTGCGCCACGGCCTGCTCCACAAGCCGCCGCTCCTCGACCAGCGCGCCGCGCCGGCGCGCCTCCCGCGCCGTGCCCAATAGCTGATTGATCGCCTGCGTGTCCGCAGCCCCGGTCATGCCCTTCTGCATGGTTCCTGCGTTAGGCGCCCGCGCCATGGGGCACAAGCCTCCGCCTCTTGTGACGCACCGCCAGCCATGCGAAGACCCACCGCCATGAGCGCCGCGCCAGACATAGCCTCCCTCGTATGCGACGCGGAATGGCTCGCCCACCGCTACGACGAGCGCAACGACGCCATCCATTTCGTACATGTGCCACGTGCGGACCATGGCGCTGTCGCCTTCCTCACCGACGAATATCTGCCACAAGCCACTGATCCCACAGTCTTCGCTCGTGCGGATATCATCGCGCGCGCGCCCGCTCCGGCACCGGTGCACTTCATCTTCCATTCCGCGTTCTGCTGCTCGACCCTGCTTGCCCACGCGCTCGACATCGATGGCGTGAGCATGGGCCTCTCCGAGCCGGTCCTGCTCAACGACATCATCGGCTGGCGTCATCGCGGTGAGCGGGACGGCCAGAAGCTCGCCATCGTGCTCGGGCAGTCGCTCGATCTGCTGGCGCGGCCGTTCGCGCCGGGCGAGAGCATCGTCATCAAGCCCTCCAACGTCACCAATGTATTGGCCCCCGCGATTCTCGGCATGAGGCCATCTGCGCGCGCACTGCTGCTCCATGCTCCGCTCGACGATTATCTTGGATCGATCGCGCGCAAGGGCCTGTGGAGCCGGGTGTGGGTGCGCGATCTGCTGGTGAAGCTGATGCGGGAAAACCTCATTCAGCTCGGCCTGTCCGGCGATGACTATCTGAAGCTGACCGACGTACAGGCGGCCGCCATCGGCTGGCTCGCCCAGCATGCCTATTTTCACTGGCTTGCCGGAAAATTCGGCCCGGAACGGATCGCGACACTGTCCAGCGACAGGCTAACCGCCGATCCATATGCTACCCTTGGGGCATTGGCGCGCTTCTATGGCCTGCCTCTTTCTGATGCAGCCGTCCGTGCCATCGCTACCGGCCCCATCTTCACACGCCATTCCAAATCCGGCGAGACATTCAGTGCCGTGGAACGCGCCGCCACGCGCGATAAGGCGCTGGCCAACCATGCCGATGAGATCGCCAAGGTTGTCGAATGGGCGGAGGTGATTGCGCAACAGCACAACATCCCGATGTCCCTGCCATACGCCCTGACCAGCTGAGCGGCACCCACCGCAACCCGATCCGCAAAGGCCGACCAGAGACCTGAACGGCCGACCCGCATATCACGCATCATCCGCTACCGCGTCACCCATGGCGCCTGGAAAGCAGAAGGGCGGACCTTTGCAGGCCCGCCCTCCTTTATTTGGCTTGTCCGTGAGGACGATCAGAAGCGCAGCTTCACCGACGCCGCATAGCGACGGCCAAGCGCGTCGTAGGTCGACGGATAGACGTTGCCGCTGTTGTACGAGGTGGAACCCAGCGTGTTGCCGACAACCTTCGGCTTGCTGTTGAGCAGGTTCTGAACCGTCAGGGTCAGGGTCACCGCATCCGTGATGTGGAAACGGCCCGTCAGGTCGAAGTAGCTCTTGGCCGGGATCGAGCGGAACTCCGGATCGACCATACAGCCGTTCGGATCGGTCCCGGTCGGATCGGGGCAGCCCGTCGCCGCACTGGTGCCAGCGCTAACCGCTGCAATAAGATCATCGGCAAGCTGCTGGGGCTCGAACTGGACCTTATCGATGTAGCGCCACAGCAGCGAGATATCGAAGGACTTGAAGTCCAGCGTCGTGCGCTGCGAGAACTGCCACTTCGGCTGGATCGACAGACAGTTGACCGAATAATAGCCAACGCACTCGCGGTTCAGAGACACAGAGGTCGCCTGGAACTTCGAGCTGTTCGTCCAGTTCCCGATCAGGCTCAACGACAGGCCAGCAAAGCCCAGATCATTGCGGTAGTTGACCGAGAAGTCGATACCATCGGTGCTCAGGCGGCCAAGGTTGGACGTCGTGAGCAACAGGCCCGGCGTGGTGAGGCTCTCACCGAACAGCGCGCCCGACGTTGTGTTACGACGGATACCCGTGCACGCCGGATCGCTGGCGCTGGCCGAGGTGACGTTACCAAAGCAAGCCGCGATCGCATCGCCCGGGGTCGGGCTGGTGATCGCACCGGTGATCTTGATGTTGTAGTAATCAACCGTCGCGGAAAAGCCGGGCAGGAAGCTGGGCTGGAAGACCGCACCGAGCGTCCAGCTGTTCGACTTCTCCGGGCCGAGGTTCAGGTTACCACCACCGGTGTAGTTGACCTGGCCGGACTCGTCATTAGCGATCGAGCCGATCATCGAGCTCGGCGCACCCTGCGCGATACAGACAGCCGTCAGATTGGCGTTCCCGATCGGCGCGGTGCCGGCGCAGGGATCGATCGTCAGGTTCGTCAGTGCCGTGCTCACCGGGCTGAACAGCTCGGCGATGTTAGGTGCGCGAACCGCGTGGTTGTAGCCACCGCGAATCTTGAGCGCGCTGATCGGGCTCCAGCTGCCGCCGACCTTCCAGGTCGTCGTCTTGTAGGTCGGCGACGTCGGCGCATCGACCGAGTATTTGGAGTAGCGAATACCTGCTTCCAGCGTCAGATCCTGGAAGAAGGGCTTGTCCTGAACCAGCGGCAGCACGAGCTCGCCGAAGGCCTCATAGACGTGATAGCCGCCCGAGATGTTCGGCGCGGCGCCACCGGCACCGCCCAGATCACCCGACTGCGAAAGCAAATCGGATTCCTGCGACGCGGTGTACTTGCGATACTCACCACCGAGCGCGAAGGCGACCGCGTCACCCGCCCAGGGCAGCGTCAGGCCAAAGTCGCCGTTGATGGTACCGTTGACCTGCGCAAGCGAGGTCTTGGTCGTCACCTGGCTGTTCGCATTCAGGAACTGGTTCATCGCCGACGTGATCGAGCCGTCAGGCCCGAAGACGTTGAGCGGAACGCAATCATTGGCCGTGTTGAGACACTCGGTCGTGCTCGTTGCCAGAATGGCCTGACGAACGCGCGAGTTGAGCCAGTAGCCCTTCTGGGTCTGGGTCTGCTCGCTCTCGCCATAGGAGCCCGAGAGATCCCAGTCGATCGTGCTGGTGAGCGACCCGCGCGCACCGACCTTATAGTCAAAGAAAGTCGTCACGAACTCGGAGATACGCGGACCAAATTCGGTCGCACGGCGCGCGAGAATCGACTGCGGGTTCTTGTTGTAGCCCTCACCGTCGCTGATCACGCCATCGCCGTTGATATCGGAGGAAACAAAGCCGCCGGTACCAATTTCACGATAGTTGGGGTCGCTCGTGCTCGTGGCGAGCGCCGCGGCATCGCACTCGGACTGCGTGAAGCGCGGCGTGTAGCCAACGCCCGGATTGACGTCGAATGCGCAGAACGCGTTGCGCTGAGCGGCCGTCAGATACGGATTGCTGAGCGGAATATTGACACCGATGTTGAACGTACCCGACGGCGCGATGATCGTCTTCACGGTGTTCTTCGAGAAGATGCCACGCGTGTAGAGCTGTATGGCATCGCTCACATCATAATGGCCCGCACCATACATGTTGAAGCGCTGGAACGGCGTCTGGAACACGTTGTAGGGGTTGAAGTTGAACGCATCAAACGCAGAGCTGCCACGGAAGCCTGAGCCATCGGCGGTGAGCTGCCGCGTACCCTGAACGCTGGTGACGCAGGTGATGGGGCTTTCCGGATTGGGCGAAGCCGCACCGCAGCCGGCGCTGATCGCGTCACGGCCGGTCGTGCTGACACCGCTAAAGCGCGACGGCGTGCTCGTGCCGGAACCACCGATGCTGCCGCTGTAGCTGTCGATCTGATCGATCGAGAAGCTGCGCTGGCCCTGATAGACCGGATCGGACTGCTGATAGCCAACGCCGAAGACCACATTGCCGCGGCCATCGTCGAAGTTGGCGCCAACCGTCAGGTCGAAACGGACATAGTTGCCGTCACCTTTTTCGGTGATCTGGTTCGAGGCGTTAACTTCGACGCCGGCGAAGTCCTTCTTCGTGATGAAGTTGACGACACCCGAAATGGCGTCCGCACCGTATGTGGTCGACGCACCGCCGGTCAGCGTCTCGACGCGCTCGACGAGGGCGACGGGGACGTTGTTAAGGTCGAAGCGACCATTGAGTTCGGCCGGAACCAGACGGTCACCGTCGAGCAGAACGATATTACGGTTCGAACCGAGGCCGCGAAGGTTGACGAACGACGCGCCACCATTGCCGTTGTTCACCGCCGAGCCGATGCTGGGCACGACACCCGGCAGCTCGCGCAGGATATCTTCCGCCGTGTTGTTCTGCTTGAGCTCGATCTGATCGGCAGTCGTCGCCATGACCGGCGTCGAGCGCTCAAGGTTCGGGTTACGGATCAGCGAGCCGGTGACGACGATCGTCTCTGTCTCGCTCGTGCCTTCAGCATCCTGCGCCTGCGCGCCCGACGCAATCAGGGCCATGCCAAGCACCGCCGGTGCCGCAGTAACTCGAAGCACCGCCTGTTTTGAGAGTGTTTTCACAGATCCAGTCCCTTGCTCTGGAAGTTATGACCTGGCTGCTCGATACAGCAGCCCGACGCATAGGACGCGGTGATGGCGAAACGCCATGCCACACCCATTCGCGTACTGGCCGGCAAACTGCGCGGCCGCACCGGCACTGTAAAGCGCCACGCCCGCGCCGGAACAATGTTTGCCAGACGTTGCGACATTTATGCCACATGAACAAGTCACGGAATTGTCGTGTGAATCGGGTATATTGCGCCACTATCCATAACTTTATGTCTGCTGGCAGATAGGCTACGTAAGAAATTGTCTCGCAAGAGCCACACCGCGCAGCTTCCTTAGATCGACATGATTTCCTTTACTTCGTCGCCGTGCGCGTGGCGCTTGACGCAACCGGCGGGATTTCCCACCAATGCAGCGCCGCAACTATGATACCGACGGCAACATGACGACATGCGTGGAGAGACAGGATGGCGGTCAAGGCAGCGGCAAAGGCGGTTCTGGGCGTTGCGCTCATAGGATCGTGCATGGCGGCGCAGGCAGCGGAGCGGCTACCCGAGGCAGTCTCGAAGGTCATCGATTGCCGCGCCGTGGCCGACGGAGCAGCGCGCCTCGCCTGCTATGACACACAGGTCGACATTCTCGCGCAAGCCACCGCCACGGCCGAAATTGTCGTTCTCGACAAGGAAGCGGTCAAGAAAACACGCCGCTCACTTTTCGGCTTCTCATTGCCTCCACTGCCGTTCTTCGGCGGCCGCGATGCCAACGTCGATCGCAGCGACCCGGAGCAACATCTGAGCGCGATCGATGCAACAATCGCCTCAGCCCAGAAGCTCTCCGGCGACAAATGGATGCTGGTGCTGGACGATGGCGCCCGCTGGCAGACGACCGAAGCCATCGCGGTGCGTGACCCCAAGGCCGGCCAGCCCATCCACATCCAGGAAGCCGCTCTCGGCAGCTACAAGGCTAAGATCGACGGCGGGCGGGCGATACGGATCAAGCGCGTCAACTAAAGCGGCCGTCAATCCGCCCGAGCGCCATGGTGCCAGGACTACATCGCCGGCAGCAGTAACAGCGGATCGATCCGCGCGTCGTTCCACTTCATGCCCCAGTGGAGATGCGGGCCACTTGCCCGGCCGGTCGCGCCGATGAGGCCGAGGGGCTGGCCCTGCCTGACGACATCCCCCTCCTTCACCAGCAAGGCCTGTGAGTGGAGGAAGGCGCTGTTCAGCCCCATGCCATGGTCGACGATGAGCAGATTGCCCTCCAGCGTGAACGGCGAGGTCGCGGCGAGCACCACCACGCCATCTGCCGGCGCGACATAAGCCGTGCCCGCGCCGCCCGCGATGTCGAGCCCGCTATGATAGGCGCCGGGCTGACCGCGATAGACGCGCTGCGCACCGAACCGGCCGGAGATACGCGCCTTGACCGGCCAGATGAAACGCTGCCGCCATCCGTCGCTCTCATGCGCCACCGCGCGGGCCGCCGCGATCTGACTTAGTTCACCGGCCCGCCGACGGCGAAACTCCTCGCTGCTCGCCGCCCCACCCGTCGGGCTCGCATTCACATGCTCGATGCGCCAGTCACCCGGTGCGACAGCAAGCGCAAGATTTTCGACCCGTCCGTCCGCGAAACGAAGCGCAAGCGCCGCGCTCGCCGCCGCATCCCGATCGAACGCGATGATGAAACGCCCCTCGCCATCGACATTGACCGCCCTGCCATCGAGCAAAAGCCCCCGCGCCCCGCGCGGCAACTGGCCAAGCACAATGCCGCCCTGCCGCGCGGCGCCATCAAGCCGCAAGGCAGCCGGACGATGGCGGTCAACATCGGGTTGCGGCGGGGTCGCCTGCGGGGCCGGCGCAACCGGACTGGCGGTTGGGGTCTCGGGCCGGGCCGGGCCGGCCGGCGCAGGATCGCCGCCGACGCAAGCAGGCAGAAGAAACAGCAGAGGGAAAGCCGATAGCCGAGCAGCGGCACGTGCGGAAAAGCCGATCATGGCATCAAGCATGGGCGAGGCGCGACGACGAGGCAAGCCCACGAACGATCAATCACATATCCTGGCCGAAGAGATCCTGCTGGCCTTGCCCCGGCACGCGGGCAGCGCGCGGCGCGCGGGTCGGCCCGGCGGTCGGGCCGGGTGGCAGACCGCCCTCGACCGTGGCCGCAACGGCCCCCTCTTCAAACGAGAGCATTACCTGCCCGGCAGCGCGGGCCGCATCGGGTGAGCGGACAAGGCCGCCATCCGGCCCGGTGACGAGCGCAAAGCCGAGCCGCAGCGGCCGGCGCGGATCAAGCGAGGTCGCCACGCGCCAGAGCGCGGTAAGTCGCTCCCCCGCATCCCGTGCCCGCCGCTCCAGCAGCACCGGCGCGAGGCGCGTGGTCGCGAGCTGCTGGCGCGCGCGGCCGAGCCGGGTTTCCAGCAGGCCGGGGCGCAACGCGCCGCTCGCATCCGCCAGTTCGCGCCGGGCATGGGCGAGGCGGAGCGAGAGCCCGCGCGTCAGCCGCTCACCCAGATCGTCAGCGCGCTGACGCTGGGGGCCAAGCAGCATTTCCGGCCGGGGGAGCAGGCGCCGCTGCGTCTCCAGCCGCTCCCGCGCGAGATCGGACCGCCGTTGCACGCTGCGCCCGGCGCGTGCGCCAAGCTCGGCAAGATGGGCAAGCAGGTCCGCGCGGACGGGCACCGCCATCTCGGCGGCGGCGGTCGGCGTTGGGGCCCGCAAATCCGCCGCGAAGTCGCACAGGGTCGTGTCGGTCTCATGCCCCACGGCCGAGATGACCGGGATCGGCGAGGCAGCAACGGCACGCACCACAGGCTCCTCATTGAATGCCCAGAGATCCTCTATGGAGCCGCCCCCGCGCGCGACGATGATGACGTCGGGCCGGGGCACCGGGCCGCCGGGGGCGATCGCCCCGAAGCCACGCACCGCCGCCGCGATCTGCCCGGCCGCGCCCTCACCCTGCACGAGCACCGGCCAGACGAGCACATGGCTGGGGCAGCGATCCGCGAGACGGTGAAGGATGTCGCGAATCACGGCGCCCGTGGGCGAGGTGACGACACCGATCACGCGCGGCAGCAGCGGGATCGGCCGACGCCTGGCGGGATCGAACAGACCCTCGGCGGAGAGCTGCGCCTTCAGCCGCTCGAAAAGCTGCATCAGCGCGCCCTCACCCGCCAGTTCCAGCGTCTCGATGACAATCTGATATTTCGACCGGCCGGGATAGGTGGTGACGCGCCCGGTCGCGATCACCTCGATGCCGTCCTGCGGCGCGAAGGCGAGACGCTGCGCCCCGCCCTTCCACATCACCGCATCTATAACGGCATTCTCATCCTTGAGCGCGAGATAGAGATGGCCCGACGCCGCCCGCTTGAACCCCGAAATCTCCCCGCGCAGACGGACATGGCCGAAGCGATCCTCCACCATGCGCTTCAAAAGACCGGAAATCTCCGTGATGGAGAGCGGCGCGAGATTGTCCCCCTCCGGGCTCTGCGCTAGCAGGCGGCCGGACGCATCGAAGCGGGCGGGAGTCTCGACCATGAATATCCTTTTGCTGGGCGGCGGTGGCCGCGAACATGCCCTGGCCTGGAAGCTGGCGCAATCGCCCCGGTGCGAACGGCTCTACGCCGCGCCGGGCAACCCCGGCATAGCGGCCCATGCCGAGCTGGTCGAGATGGACGTACGCAATCATGCGGCCGTCACCAGCTTTTGCGCCGCGCGCGCCATCGGCCTTGTCGTCATCGGCCCGGAAGCGCCGCTGGTCGATGGTCTGGCGGACAGCCTCCGCAAGGCGGGCTTCGCCGTCTTCGGCCCATCGGCCGCCGCAGCCCAGCTTGAGGGCTCCAAGGGCTTTACCAAAGCGCTGTGCGCGGACGCCGGCATCCCCACCGCCCGCTTCGCGCGCTGCACCAGCGCGGCCGAGGCACGCGCCGCCCTCCCCGACTTCGGCATCCCGGTCGTCATCAAGGCGGACGGGCTGGCGGCGGGCAAGGGCGTAGTCATCGCGGAAAGCACCGCCGAGGCCGAAGCGGCCATCGACGACATGTTCGGCGGCAGCTTTGGCGCGGCGGGCGCCGAAATCGTGATCGAGCAGTTCCTGACTGGAGAGGAAGCCAGCTTCTTCGCGCTGACCGACGGCCAGACGGTCGTCTCGCTCGGTTCCGCGCAGGACCATAAGCGTGTGGGCGAAGGCGACACCGGCCCCAATACCGGCGGCATGGGCGCCTACAGCCCCGCCCCCGTGCTCACCGCCGCGCTGGAGGAAGAGGCGATGGCGCGCATCGTCCGCCCGACAGTGGCAGCGATGGCCGCGCGCGGCATCCCCTATTCCGGCGTGCTTTATGCCGGCCTCATGCTCACTGCCGAGGGACCGCAGCTCATCGAGTATAATTGCCGCTTCGGTGACCCCGAGTGTCAGGTGCTGATGCCCCGGCTGGAGGATGATCTGGTCGACCTGCTCCATGCCGTCGCGACCCGCACACTTGCCGAACGGGCGCCACCACGCCTTGCCCCCATCAGCGCGATGACAGTCGTGATGGCGGCTCAGGGCTACCCCGGCACCGCCGCCACCGGCCTGCCCATCCGGCTGCCGGACACCGCGCCGGACGGCACCGTGATCTTCCAGGCGGGGACAGCCGCCGGCCCGGATGGCGCGCTCGTTTCCGCCGGAGGCCGCGTGCTCAACGTCACGGCCACAGGGGCCGGCATCGCGGAAGCGCATGACGCAGCCTATGCGCTGGTCGACAAGGTGGATTTCCCCGGCGGCTTCTGCCGTCGCGACATCGGCTGGCGCGAGCTGGCCCGCACGAAGGCATGAACGGCGCGGCTCAGTCTGCCAGCATCGCCTGCATAGCACGGCTGAGCCGCTCGTCCGCCTGACCATCGGCATCCGCCAGGACGAACCGGGCGGCAAGGCCAAGCCTGTCCGCAAGCGCCATCCCGGCCTCCGCGCCTGCAACGGCCAGCGCGCTTGCCCAGGCATCCGCATCCAGCGCGGTCGCCGCGATGACGCTGACCGCGCTGACGCCGTTTTCCACCGGATAGCCGGTGCGCGGATCGATGGTGTGGGCGCCGCGCACATAATCGCCGGATGTCGCGACGGCGAGGCCGTGCAGCGCGACACGCAGCGGCGCCACCGCGCCGGCGAGCGCTGGTGGCGTCTCCAGATCGACCCACCATGGGTCGCCATCCGGCCGCATCCCCTGCCCGGCCAGTTCCCCACCGATCTCAACGAGATGATGACGCAGCCCCCGCGCCGTGAGCAGCGCGGACAGCGCATCAACGGCATAGCCCTTGGCGATACCCGACAGATCCAGCGCCAACCCGCCCGGCTGGCGCAGGCGACGCGCCTCGCCATCCCAGGCGAGCCTTCGCCAGCCCGACATCGCAAGCGCTGTCGCCACATCCGCGGGAGCCGGGCGCGCGCACGGTCCGGGCGGACCATAGCCCCACAGGTCCACGAGCCGGCCGATCGCCGGATCAAAGGCGCCGTCGCTTTCCGCCGCGATGGCGAGGCCACGCGCCATGACATGCGCGAAATCGGGCGGGAGCGCCGCCCAGCTGCCCGCCCGCGCGCGGTTGAACCGACAAAGGAGCGACTCCTGCTCCCAATGACTCATGGCGTCGACCAGCCCGGCCAGCCACCCGGTGATCGCCATGTCCGTCTCTGCCCGATCAAAACCGGGCGGCGCCGCGATCCGCGCGGACCAGCGCGTCCCCATCGTCTCCCCGGAGAGGAGAACGATGGGTGCTTTAGGGTCATGACCGTTCAGCACATCCGCCGCGATCCGGGCCGGGATCGCGATGCGGACAGGCAGGGACGCCACGGTCAATGCGGCCAGCGCCTTTTCAGGGTCGACACCAGATCAGGGCGTCATCACCTCGACCGTCGCCGTGTAGGACAGGCGGCGCTGCGTAACACGCGGCGTGCTGCTCTTATTGTCCGTGGTAGAGGCATTCATCCAGTACATGCCTGCCGCCGGCCAGTTGATCGTGGCAACGCCATCCGTGCCCGTCGTATAATCGACCGCGCCTTCGGAATCGCGATAGCGCTTGCCGCCGGGGATGACGGTGAGCTTGAGCCCGGCGACCGGCTTGCCATCGACAAGGAAGCGGAACTTCGCCGGCTCGCCCGCGACCAGCTCGGCCGGGTGCGTGACGGGATCGAACTCCAGCCCCTTGCCGGTCGGCTTGAGCACGGTGCGGGTGGGCTCGCCAACGGTGACGAAAATCTCGTTACGGCCCAGCGATTCGGTGAGCTGGACGTCCGTCGCATTGGCCGGAATCTCCTCAACGGTCGCCACGGTGCGCGGCGGCGCGGCGGCGCCGGCTGCCGGCGGCGGACCGCCGCGGCGGCCAAGGCGCCACTCCTCGCCATTCACCTTGAAGCTGCCCATGACGCCGCCCATCTCGTTGCCGATCTTCCACGTGCCCTGCTTGTCGAGCTTTACGTCGAACACCGAGCGATAGCGGCCTGTCGCGGCATTCTGGATCGCGCCGGCCGAACCATCGGGCTGCCACACCTTGATGCTGGCGGTGTTACCCGGGAAGTGATCGGGCTGGAACAGATCATTGGAGACGGCGGCATCTACCGTCACCCAGCCATCATCGCCGGACACGACCGTCGTGGAGGGAAGCAGCCACTGCCGATGCGCGGAGGCACTGCCGGCCGTGGCGAGCAATGCCGCGCCAAGCACGAGGCGGAGGGGGAAAGACTTCATCCGATCAAACTCCTTCAACGCGTAATGACGATAGCGCCCAGCTCACCGCTGCCGCTGGCCCGGGCCGCACCCGGCAAGGTGAGAGGCGTGGATACAAGCTCCCGTCCGCCCGTCTCACGCGCGGCCTCCACATAGAGCACATATTGGCCGGGCTTGATATTCGCCGGGATGGGAATGGTGTGCGTGCCGGGCGCCCGCGTTGCGCCCGAGACGCCGTTGGCCGGGAGCGACAGGCTCCGTCCGCCCTTGCGCCACCAGGTCCGCAGGTCCGAGAGCCACTTGGTGCCGGGCTCGCTGCCGCCCTTTTTGACCTCGTACCAGACCGCGATGGTCTGCGCCGCGCCACCGCCAGCCGGCTCAAGCCATACGGCAACATAAGACCGGTGATATTCCGCGACGTTGAGGCGCGGGATGGTGACGCTGATCGTGCCGGCCATGGCCGGTGCGGCGGCAACCGTGCTGCCAAGGAGGAGAAGAGCGGCCTTCTGACGCATATCGGATATCCTCAATGAATGAAAAAGAGCGCGATGAGCGCGGGAATGACGAGGCCAACACCCACCAGCGGCCAGGTGGACGGCCGGTGCTTGGCGTGAAGCTGGAGCAGGAACAGCCCGGTGAGCGTGAAGACCACGCAGGCCACCGCGAACACATCGATAAACCAGAACCATGTGAGGCCCGAATTGCGGCCCTTGTGCAGATCGTTGAAATAGGAGACCCAGCCACGATCCGTGGTTTCCGCGCTGATCTTGCCATTGGTGCGATCAATGCTCACCCATGCATCGCCGCCGGGGCGAGGCAGCGCCACATAGACCTCTTCATCCTGCCATTCCCCGGGCTTGCCCGTGGGATCGAGCCCCACCGCCTGCTTCACCGCACCGGCCACCGCGAGTGGCAGCGGCGCCGCCTCGGCGGCGGGCTTGGCCAGTTCGGCAAGAAGCGGCGCGGGCAGAACTGCGCTGAACTCGGCGACCTTGGGCGTGGCGGAAATGGATTCGGCGTGATTGAGCGTGATACCGGTAATCGCGAAGAGCATCATGCCGACGAGTGAAATCGCCGCACTCACCCAATGCCATGTGTGGAGCTGCTTGAGCCACCAGCTGCGACGTCGCTTCGCCTTGGCGGCCGGCGTCAGGGGCTGAGAAACGGATTTATGCTGATTCACGATAAGGCGAGCGTTAGGAAGATTGCGAGTAGCTCGCAATAGCAAACTTCGCCTATGGCTGATTTCCGCCAATATCAGGGCTGGCCGGGCACCCCGAAATCATCGCCGCCAAGGCTGCTGTAGAGCGCCGCGACATTATTGGCGGCGGCAAGCTGGGTCGCGATCAGCGTCTGCCGTGCGGAGAACAGCGCGCGCTGTGCGTCGAGACTGGCGAGGAAACTGTCCACCCCGCCGCGATAGCGCATATCCGACAGGCGATAATTATCGTCCGCCGCCGCGACGAAAGCGCGGGATGCGGCAAGCTGGGCGTCTATCGTGCCACGCTCGGCCAGCGCATCCGACACATCACGGAAAGCGGACTGAACCGCCTTCTCATATGCGGCAAGCGCCGCATCTCGCTGGGCCTTTGACGACGCGACACCCGCCCGCCCCGCACCGCCCGAAAAGATCGAATAATTGGCCGAGGCGCCCAAAGTGGTGCTGAAACTGCCAGTCTTGAAAAGCGCGCTCAGCGCATCGCTGGCAAAGCCGGCCAGCCCGGTGAGCGACAGGCGCGGGAACATGGCCGCCCGCGCCGCGCCAATCTCCGCATTGGCGGCACGCAACGCATATTCGGCTTCCACGACATCTGGCCGACGCAGCAGAATGCCCGAATCGAGCCCGGCCGGCGGCGGCACATAAGCGACGACCACCTCATCAATGGCGCCGGGAAGGCGCATGCTCTCGATCGGCGCGCCGACGAGCAGCCGAAGCGCGTTCACATCCTGCGCCAGCGCCGAAGTCTGCACGGCGACGCTCCGCCGCGCGGTTTCGAGAATCTGCTCGGCCTGACGCAGGTCCGTTCGTGGCGCGATCCCGCCTTCCAGCCGCGTCCGCGTGAGGGCGACGCTGCGCTCGGCATTGGCCGCCGTCTCCCGCGCGAGCGCGAGCAGGCTGGCATCCGCGGCATAGGTCGCATAGGCCCGCGCCAGCTCCGCGACGAGCGCGAGGCGGGTGGCGCGCGCGGCGGCCTCCTCACCGAAATAGCGGTTGAGCGCGGCATCGCCCTGCGCCCGGAGGCGGCCGAACAGATCCAGCTCGAAGGCGCTCGCCCCGGCATTCAGCGCATAGCTGGTGGCGTCTCCCGCCCCGCCGGGCGCATCGCTATCCCGGCGGGTCACGCTGCCGGTGACGCCGATCTCGGGCAGGATGGTCGCGCGCTGGATGCGATATTGCGCCCGTGCGGCAAGCACATTGGCGGCGGCGGCGCGCAGATCGCGGTTATTCTCCAGCGCCGCGTCGATCAATGCGAGCAGGCGCGGGTCAGCAAACACCTGCTGGTGCGAAAGGCGCGGCAATGCCGCCTCGCTCTGCGCGAGATAAGCATCCCCCACCGGCCAGGACATTGGCACGGGCGCTGCCGGCCGCTCATAATGCGGCGCCATGCTGCAACCGCCCAGCAGCGCCAGAGCGGCCAAAGACGCGACCCGGGATCTGAACGACAGCCTCATTCCGTCACCGGCCCCTGATAGCCGGTTGGCCTGCCGCGCAGCTTCGCCAGCCCATCCCGCACGCCCCGGCGCACCAGCACGAAGAATAGCGGGATGTAGAAAATCGCGAGAATCGTCGCGGTCAGCATTCCGCCAATCACCGACGTGCCGATCGCGATGCGGCTATTGGCGCCGGCCCCGGTGGACAGCGCGAGCGGCAGCACGCCGAAAATGAAGGCAAGGCTGGTCATGAGGATCGGCCGCAGGCGCAGCCGCGCCGCCTCCAGCGCGGCATCGACGATCCGCGCGCCCTTGCGTTCCGCCTGCTCGGCAAACTCGATCATCAAAATCGCATTCTTGGCGGCAAGGCCCATGGTGGTGAGCAGACCGATCTGCAGATAGACATCATTGGTGAGGCCACGCAGCGTTACCGCAAACACCGCGCCGACCAGCCCGAGCGGAATGACCAGCAACACGGCCGCCGGGATCGACCAGCTCTCATAAAGCGCGGCGAGGCACAGGAACACGACCAGCAGCGAAAGCGCATACAGCAGCGGCGCCTGCCCGCCCGACAACCGCTCCTGAAAGGAAAGGCCGGCCCAGGCGATGGACGTGCCCGGTATCTCGGCCGCATGGGCTGCGATGCGGGCCATTGCCTCACCCGAACTCACCCCGGGCGCTGCCTGACCGCTGAACTCAAACGCAGGCACGCCCTGGAAGCGCGACAAGGTCGTCGGCCCCTGCGACCAGCCGATTGTCGCAAAGGACGAGAAAGGCACCATCTGCCCATCCGACCCGCGGACGAACCATTTGGCGAGATCGTCCGGCGTCGCGCGCGCGGGCGCATCCCCCTGCACATAGACGCGCTTCACACGGCCGCGATCATTGAAATCATTGACATAGCGGCCACCCCAGGCGGTCGAGAGCGTCGCGTTCACATTGGCCTGCGTAATGCCGAGCGAGGCGAGCTTGGCCTGGTCGACATCGACCTTCAGCGTCGCAATGTCCGGCAGATCGGACAGGCGCACCGCGCGCAGCTCCGGGTCCGCGCTTGCGGCGGCGAGCAGCCTGTCCCGCGCGGCGATGAAATCCTCACGCGACATGCCGCTTGAGTTCAGCAATTCCATGGTGAACCCGCTGGTCTGACCCAGACCGCGAATGGCGCCGGGGACGAGCACGAAGATATCCGCGTCGCGCAGTTTACGAAACTCGGTGGCTGCCCGCTCGGCAATGGCGTCGGCCGAATTCTCCGCCCCGACACGTTCGGACCAGTCCCGCAGATTGATGAAGCCCTGACCGGTATTCTGCCCCGCTGCATTGCCGCCGCCGCCGCCGGCGCTCGTCAGCATCACGCCGATATTCTTACCCTCCGGTCCGAGGAAGTAATCGATCACATGCTGCTGCACGACGGTCGTGCGGTTCTGTGTCGCGCCGGCGGGCAGGCGCATCTGCACCTGTACACGGCCCTGATCCTCCGACGGCAGAAAGCTCGTCGGCAAACGGTAGAACAGGAGCACCAACAGCGCCACCACCAGCGCATAGATCAGCAGTGAGATCCACTTACGATCAATGACCTTGCGCGCCGCACGCACATAACGCTCGGTGCTGCGATCGAACCATTGGTTCAACCCCTCCCCCGCGCGCCTCACGAATCCGCAAAAGCCTGGAAAACGCTGGTCAAGCCATCCGCCCGTCACGCTGCCATTGTCAGCGTGGCGAGGCTTGAGCAGGCTGGTCGTCAGCGCCGGACTGAGCACCAGCGCAACGACGACCGAGAGCGCCATGGCCGAGACGATGGTGATCGAGAACTGGCGATAGATGACACCGGTCGACCCGCCGAAGAACGCCATGGGGAGGAACACCGCGGAGAGCACGAGCGCGATGGCGACGAGCGCAACGGAAATCTCGTCCATCGACCGTATCGTCGCCTCACGCGGCGTCATCCCCGGATTCTCGTGCAGCAACCGCTCGACATTCTCGACCACGACGATCGCATCATCAACGAGCAGGCCGATCGCCAGCACGAGCCCGAAAAGCGTCATGGTGTTGATGGAGAAACCGGCGATGGACAGCACCGCGAAGGTGCCAAGCAGAACCACCGGCACCGCGATCGCCGGGATCAACGTCGCGCGCCAGCTTTGCAGAAACACGAACATGACGATGACGACAAGAATGATCGCCTCGATCAGCGTCTTCGTGACCTCATCGATGGAGAGGCGGATGAACGTCGTCGAATCGGTCGGATATGCATATTCAAGACCGGCCGGGAAATTGCGCGCCGCGTTGGCCATATAGGCCTTCACCGCATCGGCCGTGGCGAGCGCGTCCGAGCCCGGCGCCAGATTGATCGCCATGCCCGCACCGGGATAGCGCCCGATGCGACTGATCTGCGCGTAGCTCTCCTGCCCAAGCTCGACCCGCGCGACATCGGAAAGGCGGACAAAGGCACCATTGGCCTGCGTCTTGAGAATGATATTGGCGAATTGTTCGGGAGTCTGGAGGCGCGACTGTGCGGTCACCTGCGCGTTCAGCATCTGCTCCGATGCATTGGGCAGACCGCCGACCTCACCCGCCGCAACCTCGGTATTCTGAGCCTGTATCGCCGTAATCACATCGCTCGGCATAAGCTGGTAGCCAGCCAGCCGCTCGGGCTGCAGCCAGATCCGCATCGCATAGGGCGCGCCGAATATGTTGGTCTCGCCGACACCTTCCACCCGGCCAAGAGCATCCTGAAGATTGGAGGCCATGTAATCGGACACATCGGCATTGGTGCGCCGCCCGGTCGTATCATAAACGGCGACGATCATCAGGAAGTCCGGGCTCGACTTGCTGACCCGCACACCCTGATCCTGAACCTGCTGCGGCAGCCGGGAGAGCGCTTGCTGGACGCTGTTCTGCACCTGCACCTGCGCGATATCGGGGTCCGTGCCCTTCTGGAACGTCGCCGAAATGGTGACCTGCCCGCGCGAGGACGAGGTCGAGCTGAAATAGAGCAGCCCGTCAATTCCGGTAAGCTGCTGCTCAAGCACCTGTGTGACGCTGTTCTCCAGCGTGCTCGCCGATGCGCCGGGATAGGAGGCGCGGATGTTCACCTGTGGCGGCGCGACATCGGGATATTGCTCGATCGGCAGCGTCATCAACGCGCCGAGACCAGCAAGCATGATGATAATCGAGATCACCCAGGCGAAGATCGGACGATCGATGAAGATGCGGGAGATCATGGCGCGGTCAGTCGCCGCTCTTCTGTGCCTGATTGCCCGTGCGCGCGCCGCCGGCGGAGGCCTGCAGGCCTTCCGGCGTGTTGGCGGGCACCGCCTTCAGCGTCGCGCCCGGCCGCAGGCGGCCCAGCCCCTGAACGATCACCTTGTCCCCGGGGGCAAGGCCATCGGTCACCACCCAGTTATCGCCCTGCGCGCGCACCGCCCTGATCTTGCGCGCCACGGCCTTGTTGTCCGGGCCGACGATCTGCACCGTGGCATCGCCACGCGGATCGCGCGTCACCGCCACCTGCGGCACGAGGAACGCGCGAGATTCGACGCCCTGGGTGAACGACGCCCGCACAAACATGCCGGGCAACAACATGCCCTGCGGATTGGGGAAGGCCGCGCGCAGCGTGACGGTGCCCGTAGCGGGGTCAACGACCGCCTCGGAAAACTCGACATGGCCGACCGGGCCGTATTCGCTGCCGTCATCGAGCCGCAGGCGCACATCCGCCCCCGCCGGCGCCAGTTCGCCTCTGGCCAGCGCCCGGCGCAGCGTCAGCAGATCAGCAGCGGATTGCTGAATATCCACAAAAATCGGGTCGAGCTGCTGGATCGTGGCGAGAGGATCCGCCTGACTGGTCGTCACCAACGCGCCGGCAGTGAACAGCGAACGCCCGATGCGGCCGGTAATCGGCGCTGGAACGGTCGTGAAGCGCAGGTTGATTCGCGCCGTCTCCAGCGCGGCCTGGCGCTGCGCCACGCCTGCCCCGGCAGAGCGCGCCGCTGCCGCCGCATCCGTATAATCCTGCCGGCTCACCGCCTCCGCCTCGGCAAGCGGGCGATAGCGCTCCGCTTTCAGACGGCTCGCCTCCGCACTGGCCTGCGCGCTCGCAAGATCGGCCTGGGCCTGATTGGCCGCCGCGCGATAGAGGCTCGCGTCGATCTGGTAGAGGGGTTGCCCACGCCGGACGATCGACCCCTCGGTGAACAGCCGCTTCTGGATAACACCCGACACCTGCGGGCGCACTTCCGAACTCTGATAGGCGACCGTCCGCCCGGATAACTCCGTGGTCAGTGGCACCGCGCTGGTCTGCACCACGACATAGCCTACAGTGACCGGACTCCCTCCGCCCGGACCGCCGCCTTGCCGGCCATCTGCGCCCGTGCCGTTACCACAGGCCGAAATGAAAAGCGCAAGTCCCAGCGCCGCGCCGCCGCGGGCGAGGCCAGGCCTGATCCGGTATGTCGCCAATTGCCTGCTGCCTGATTCTGTTGAGGGGTTGAACGATCGGGCGCGGACGTGATGCGATGCTTTGCCCTGTACTGGCAATGGCTTTCTCGCATCGGTGCACATTTCGATATGACGCAGCAGTTTCATCTTCGGCCATCCAACGCGAGAGGTAAGCGCCCGGCTCTGCCAGCTTCAGAACGGAATATCGTCATCCTCGAAGCCGTCATCGAACGCCCGACCACCACCGGACGATCCACCCGACGGACGATCACCGCCACCGGAGCGGCCACCGCCAAAATCACCACCACCCTGATTCCAGCCCTCGTTGCGGGATTCGCTGCGGCCACCCCCATAGCCGCCGCCCGAACCACCGCCGCCACCGCCAGAGCCCCCCGCCCCGCCATCCAGCATGGTCATCACCGCACCGGGACCAGAGAGCACAATCTCGGTCGAGTAGCGGTCCTGCCCGTTCTGATCCTGCCATTTGCGGGTCTGAAGCTGGCCTTCGAGATAGACCTTCTTGCCCTTCTTGAGATAGCGCTCGGCAACGCCGATCAGACCGTCGGACCGGATGACAACGCTGTGCCATTCCGTCCGCTCGCGCCGCTCGCCGCTCGCCCGATCCGTCCAGTTCTCGCTCGTGGCGATCCGCAGATTGCAGATCCGCCCGCCATTGGAAAAGCTCTTCACTTCCGGGTCGGCACCAAGATTGCCGACGATAATGACCTTGTTGACGCTGCCGGACATGAGGCGATGCTTTCTTACTGAGGGCGGAACCAGCGGCCGCTTATAGTCACCATAGCCGGGTCGTCTACCCGACGAATCTACAGACCCAGGGCGCGTGCCGTCCAATAGGTCACGCCCGCCGCCACATAGGCAAGCAAGAAGAGATAGCCGAGCATGAACAGCGGCCAGCGCCACCCATTGGTCTCTCTTCGGGTGATCGCGATGGTCGACACGCATTGCGGCGCAAAGACGAACCACGCGAGAAAGGCCAGCGCCGTCGCCAGCGACCAGCGGCCCTGCAATCGCTCGCCCAGCTCCTGATTGAGCGCATCCTCATCATCACCGGCATCAATGGCATAGACCGTCGCGATCGAGGAGACCGCCACTTCGCGCGCCGCCATGGACGGCAACAGCGCCATGCTGATGTCATGATTGAAGCCAATGGGCGCGACGATGACATGAATGGCCGAGGCAATGCGCCCCGCGATCGAATATTCGCTCTGCCGCACGCCATCGGGCGCCTTGGGGAAGCTCGCGAGGCACCAGAGCAGAACATTGGTGAAAAGAATGATCGTGCCGGCCCGCTTGAGGAAGATGATCGCGCGCTGCCACAGCCCGAGCAGGATATCGCTGGCCCGGGGCCACTGATATTTTGGCATCTCCATGAGAAACCCGCTGCTGCGCCCCTTGGTGAGGGAGCGACGGAGCGCCCAGGCCGCCAGCATGGCGCCGACGATCCCGGCGACATAGAGGATGAAGAGCACAAGGCCCTGCAAGCCCACGCCCCAGCCAACCGTGCGCGCGGGAATGAATGCCGCGATGATGAGCCCATAGACCGGAAGGCGCGCCGAGCAGGTCATGAGCGGCGCGATGAGGATGGTCGTCAACCGGTCCCGCGCATCGGGAATGGTCCGCGTCGCCATGATACCGGGCACCGCGCACGCGAAGGACGACAGCAGCGGGATGAACGCCCGGCCGGACAGGCCCACACGCGCCATCAGCCCATCCATGAGGAAAGCGGCGCGGGTCATGTAACCGCTGCTCTCCAGCATGAGGATGAAGAGAAAGAGGATGAGGATCTGCGGCAGAAAGACAATCACCGCGCCTACGCCGCCAATGACGGCCTGCAGCAGGAAATCATGCAGAATGCCCGGTGGCAGCACCGCCGTCACCCGTTCGCCCAGCGCCATCACAGCGCCTTCCAGAAAGTCGGCCGGCACGGCGGCCCACGCAAAGACCGCCTGGAACATGACGAACAACAGCGCGAGCAGGATCACAAACCCCAGCACGGGATGCAACAACACCCTGTCCACCGCGTCCGTAAGGCGGCGCGATGCCGTCTCCTGCCGAATCGCGATCCGGGCAATTCGGCCCGCTTCCCGGCGCAGCCCACTCTCGTCCAGCGCGGCAAAGGTGGTGGCCTGATCGCTCTGGCGCGCGGAGACAAGTCCGCTACCGACAAGCGCGCGCAATTCATCCAGCCCCCGGCGACGCACCGCCACGACCGGCACGACCGGAACACCAAGCGCCTGCGACAGCGCTTCCGGGTCCAGCTCCAGACCATCCCGCGCGGCGAGATCAATCATGTTGAGCGCCACCACGATCGGCCGGCCAAGCGCGATCAGCTCCAGCGCGAAACGCAGATGATTGTCGAGGTTGGACGCATCGACGACGATGACCAGCAGGTCCGGCGCCCGCTCTCCCGCCTGCGTGCCAAGGACGACATTGCGTGTGACCGATTCATCGAGGCTCGACGGGGTAAGGCTGTAGGTGCCGGGCAGATCGACAATGTCCGCGACGCGGCCATCGTCCAGCGCCAGCCGGCCATATTTACGCTCGACAGTGACACCGGGATAATTGCCCACGCGCTGCCGGGCACCCGTCAAGGCATTGAAAAGCGCGCTCTTGCCGGCATTGGGATTGCCGACCAGCGCTACCAGCGCCGCGCTCATGCCGCGCCCCCTTGTCCGGCGATCCCCGGACTGACGGCCACAGCCTCCGCATGAACCGCGCGCATGGCCACGATCATCCGCCCGATCCGGCAGGCCACAGGCCCGCGCCCCAGCCAGCCGCCGCGATGCAGCAGCTCGATCTGGACGCCCTCCTCCAGTCCGAATTCACGCAGGCGCCGCCCCTCTTCAGGTGAAAGGGACGCCCAATCGACATGATCGACACGGGCGGGCGTGCGGGGAGGCAATGTATGGAGGCGCAAGGGAGAAAATACTCACAATCGAAGGATTCTAATGCAATCGATTATCAATATCCCCCCTGCGGCGCAAGCCACACGGCACAGGCCGGGGCCGGATGCCGGCGCTCATCGCGCCGGGTAGCGCAGCCGGCCGAGAAAGCGCGTCATGCTGAAACCCATGTCGCGACGCGCGACAAGGCGTGCCTTGGCCTGCTCGAAGCGCATGATCCCATCGATCCGCCGCGCGAGAAAGGCACGGGTTTCCACCCAGTCCTCGCTCTCATCATTGACGAAAGCAAGCAGCGTGGCGGCATAGACCGCGCCCAGCGTCGCCCGCTTGGTGTAGTGATTATAATCGGCGGCGGTGTCGCCAGCCGCGCGCCACATCACATCCGCCGCATGCCAGCCGAGCCGCGCGGCGCGGGCCGCGTTTTGCGGCAGCGCCAACAGGCCCTGCGCCCGGCGCAACGCCTCACGATGCGGCGCGAGCAGCGCCAGCCGCGCCTCGACCAGCGCGGTGATGCGCGCGCGGATCTTCATCGCACCCAGCGCCTCCGGCGTGAAGCGGGCAAGCATCGCCGCATCGATGCTGGCAAACCATGCCGTAATCATCGCGATCGGCGTGGTAGACCGCGCATTGCCCGGCACACCACCGGCAAAGGCAAGCGCCGCCACATCCCGATCGACCCCGGCCTGATCGGCCGCCATGTCCCGCGCGGCATCGCCCCACCCGTCAAAAGCGGCGTTGGCGGCGATGAGCGGGGCAAGACGCAGGGCGAGCGCATCAAGCGTCTCGTCAGGCAGAAGGCCGGCGGCGGTGGAAACGGGCGCGATCATGCCTCGCTCTCTACGCCTTTTGACCCGCCGCCTCCAGAGGGCAGGCGGATGAGGACCAATGCCACGCCAATGATAGCCGCACCGATGAAATCCGTGGTCGAGAGCCGTTCGCCAAAAGCCACCCAGCCGATCAGCGCCGCGATCACCGGCTGCACCAGCAGCGACAGGCCGACCACCAGAGGCGAGAAATAAGGGAGGACGAGAATGAGCAGCCCCTGACCGACCACCTGGCTCATCAGCGCGACGCCGATGATCGGCGTCCAGTCATGCGGGATGATCCGCTCTCCCGCGGCAAAGGCCATGGGCAGGATGAGCACGGCGCTGGCCGCCGTGGACAAAGCCAGCGCCCACCAGCTCGGCACGGCGTGCCGCACCCGCTGCATCAGCACCAGATAGCCGACATAAAAAATGCCGGCGGAGATGCAGAGCAGATCCCCCACCATGTTGGCGCGCGACGCCTCATAGCTGCTGCCCATCAGCAGCACGGCGCCGGCCAGCGCCATGGCAAGCGCCGCCCACTGCATCCGGCTTGGCCAAATGCCGGTGATGGCTATGCCTACGAGCGGCAGGATAAGGCTGGTCGAATTGCCGAACAGCGTCGCATTGGCGAGCTTCGTCTGCACGATGCCCAGATGCCAGGCGGCAAGATCCAGCGCGAAGAAGACGCCGCCAAGAATGATGAAGGCCAGCAATCTGGGCCTCCCCTCACGCGCGAAAGGCCCGCTGCGCCATGCCAGAAACAGGAGGAACGGAACGGCAAGGCTGAGGCGCCAGAATCCGGTCGCGATCGGCCCGCTGTCGGCCACGCGCACGAACCACGGCCCGATCGCCAGCGCCATATTGCTGGCGATCAGACCGATAAAGGCAAGCCCCTGCCGATCCCGGCGCGGCAAGGGCGACGCTGCGGCCTTGGCGAACGACATGTGATCTCCGGTGGAACAGATATGATTACAGGAGCAGATTGCGGCACGCGCCGTCCTGTCTGCCCGCGCCGGCTGTTGCGCCTGCCCCGCGAGGAAGGCAAGCGAAACATTGTTTCGCTGGCGTCTCCATTCTCCTGCCGCGCGCACCCTTCCCCGCCAGCCGCATTGCCCTATATCGCGGAGAAACCACGGGCGCTGCCCGGACACGCGATCAGGAGGCACGCATGACGACGAACGGCGACCAGATGGAGCGCAAGACCGCGCTGGTAACAGGCGCGACATCAGGCATCGGCGCGGCGACGGCGCGCGCGCTGGCCGGTGCCGGCTGGCAGGTGATCGGCACGGGCCGGCGGGCCGACCGGCTGGATGCGCTTGCCAGCGAGATTGGCGAGGCGATGCACCCCCTCCCCTTCGACGTGCGCGAGGAGGGCGCTATCGCGGCGGCGCTGGCAGCACTCCCCGCGCCGTTCCGCGCGATCGACCTGCTTGTCAACAATGCCGGGCTGGCGCTCGGCACCGCACCCGCGCACCAGGCCGATCTTGCCCAGTGGCAGCAGATGATCGACACAAACGTCATCGGCCTGATGGCGATCACCCACGCCCTCCTGCCTGCCCTCATCGCGCGCAAGGGGATGATCGTGAACATGGGGTCGGTCGCGGGCACCTACCCCTATCCGGGCGGCAACATCTATGGCGGCACCAAGGCGTTTGTTGAGCAGTTCTCGCTCGGCCTGCGGTCCGACCTGCATGGCACCGGCGTACGGGTGACCTGCATCGAGCCGGGCATGGTGGAAACGGAGTTCACACTGGTCCGCACCGGCAGCCAGCAGGCATCCGACACGCTTTACGACAATGCCCATCCGATGACCGCGCAGGACATTGCCCGCACGATCCTCTGGATCGCCGAGCAGCCGCCGCATTTCAACGTCAACCGCATCGAACTCATGCCGGTCACCCAGTCATTCGCCGGCTTTCAGGTCGCCCGGGGGAGCTAGGCCACAGCGCGCCCCAACCCTGTGACCCGACCGCGCTCAAGGCCCCGCCGCATTGGACGCGGCGGGCACGCGATCAGCGGCGAGCACGGGAAGCCGGGGCGAGGGCTGCGGCGTGGCGGCACGGCGGCGGGCGGCATCAGGCGCCGCGCGATCCGCCTCGATCACCGGAAGATCGGAGACCCGATCCTCGGGCGGCGTGCGATAGGGTGGCAGCGGCGCGCTGTCATATGGCTGGAAATCATCGGCCACCGCCATCTCGTTCGTGGACCGCGAATCGCAGCCTTCGCACACATAGCCATTGGGTGCATCCGGCGCTGCCCGCGCAGGCGACGCGCGATTGATCGTGGCAGCTTCCGCCGCCAGCTCCTCCGCCCCGCTCCGCATATCCGATCCATTGGACAGGGCCCCGCTATCCGTCGCGGTAGCGAAATTGCCAAGTGCATAGCCCCCCGCCGCCGCACCCAGCACGAGCATGGCAGCCACGGCAATCCTGCGGGCGATCACGTCCATGGGCGCGATACTAGCATGAATCGCCGGGGATGACATGGCCTGTTACGGGGCACCTGTTGCGTGGCCTGGTGCGAACGGCCACGCCGGCGCCATTCAGCAAGCAGCAATGCCTCATGGTCTACGGCATCGAACATCGCGCCATCAGCGCTTCATTTTCCGGGATCGGACGGCCATGACTCATCGCATCCTGCGCGGCGCATCGCCCTTTGCCCTCGCTCTCCCCGCCCTGCTCATCGCCACGCAGCCGGTCAGCGCCCGCGCGCCGCTGCCCACTGACGAGCGAGGCGCCACCGCATGGGCCGAGCGGATCAACGATCCGGCGATGCAAGCGCGAATCGCCGACACCATGTCCGTCTTCACCCGCGCCATTCTCGCCATGCCGATTGGCGGACTGGCCGACGCGATGCGGCAGGCCGACCCGGACGCGGTGCGCCGGGACATTCCGCGGGATGCGACCGTCGGCGATATGATTGCCCGCGACGACCCGAACTTCTCCCGGGATCTGGACGGCAATGTGCGGCGCGGCACGCGCATGGCCGGTGCCATGGCAGGCGCGATGGCGCAGGCCCTCCCTGCCCTCAAAGGCGCCATGCGCGGCATTTTGGAAGGCGCCATCGACGGCATGGGCGACGACCGTTACTAAACCCGCGCCTCAAAGGGTGGCACCGCCGGCAAAACGGGCTGGCAATGCCAAACCCGGACACCGGCAGATCCACTGACGCCATGCGGTGCAAACAGGGCCTTCCGCTCGCGTGCGCTTGCGCCTAACAGGATCGCTCCATGTGGCTCCTCTATCAGTTCACGCTCTGCCCCTTCTCTCGCAAGGCGCGCTTTCTCATGGCCGAGAAGGGCATTGCCTATGATCTCGAGCGCGAATCGCCCTGGGCGCCGCGTGATGATTTCCTCCAGCTCAATCCCGCCGGGACGACGCCGGTCATCACCGGTGAGGGCCGCGCCATCACGCTGTGCGACAGTCAGGCGATCTGCGAATATTTTGAGGAAACGATCGAGCAGTTCCCGCTCATCTCCGGCTCGCCCCTGGAGCGCGCGGAAATCCGCCGGCTGACGACCTGGTTCGATCAGATCGTCTTTGCCGATGTGGTCGCCCCGCTGCTTCACGAGCGGATGAAGAAGCGCATCGTCCACCGCGCCGCGCCGGATGCCGGCGTGCTGCGGGAGGCCATGCGCCGCGCCAACACGCACATGGACTATACCGATTATCTGCTGGACTATCGCCGTTGGCTGGCCGGCGACACGATGACGCTGGCGGACGTGGCCGCGGCAGCGCATCTTTCCGTCGCCGATTATCTGGGCGGCATCGACTGGCAGGGCCACAAACCGACCAAGCGCTGGTACGCGGCGATCAAATCCCGCCCGTCATTTCGGGCCCTGCTGGCCGAACGGATGGAGGTCATCACGCCACCCGCGCATTACGATCAGCCCGACTTTTAGGCAGCACGCCAATCCCGCGCGACGCGCGAGGACAGGAAAATCACGTCCCGCTTATTCCTCAGCGCCCTCATGCGCGATGTAGATGCGGTTGCGGCCATGCTCCTTGGCGAGATAGAGCGCCCGGTCGGCAGCCTTGAGCGCATCGCGCGCATCGGGATAGTTGAAGACATCGGCGACACCGCCTGAGAAGGTGACCCGCTCCATGCGTATGCCGGTCTTGCGGTCTACGAGGTTGCGCTTGGCCATATCCTCGCGCGCATCATCCACGACCTTGGCCGCATCCGCCACCGACTTGCCGCGAAAGAGCATCACAAACTCTTCCCCGCCATGCCGCGCGACATGCGCGCGATCGCCGGAAATGCGGGCGAGCAGGCCGGCCACGAACTTGAGCACGCGGTCACCCGCATCATGGCCGTGCGTGTCGTTGATCATCTTGAAATGATCAATATCGCAGAACGCGACGCTCAACAGTTCCCCGTTCCGCTGCGCCTCGGCGACTTCCTCGCGGAAGGTGCCCTCAAAACTGCGCCGGTTGGGCAGGCCGGTCAGATGATCCTGCTCGGCGGCCTTGCGCGCGGTTTCCAGGCTCTTCTGGAGAAGCTGGGTCTGCTTTTGTCCATCGCGCATCTTCGCCTCGACCTCACGCGTGCGCTCGATCATCGAGCGGGTGAGCGAGACAAGCTTGGCGACGGTTTCCGTGCCGTTCCGGTCGGCGGCAAGCTCCGAGGCGCCGCGCTGCAATTCGGCGCCGAAATTCTGGGCGGACATGCTCGACTGATCGGCCAGGCCGGTCAGCGCCTCCAGATTGCCTTCCACCTTGGCCAGCATATCCGAGAGGGTATCCGGCGTCAGTTCGTCGACCCGCTGCTGGGCAACGATCGATTCGGCCGTGCTGTTGGTGATCTGGCCCTTGTCCTGAAGAATGGCGCGAACCGCCTTCTCAATCGCGATATCGTTGCCGGTGATATAGTCGACCGCCAGCCCGAAATTGAGCGGCGTCAGATCGAGATCATGCGCGAAGAGAAAAGCGCCCACATCGTCGAACAACGCCCTGCGCCGCTCGACCTCACGCCGACGCCGGCCCGTCTGCTCGCGACTCGGCTGGCCGCTCGCCCCGGCGGCGGCCTCGTCCTCGCCCGAGAGCAGCTTCTGCCCCCAGCGCGCGATCTTGCCGCCAAAACCCACTGATTGCGACTGAGCCTCACTCATTCCACGCAACTCCTCGGAACCCGACGTAGCGGCGCATAGTAAAATTTTCGTTGCATAAACCCGGCTATCTTACTGCAAACCGGGCTGTCGTGAGGACGGCCGACGCTTTCAGCCGCCTGCCCGCGCCCTCTCCCGCGCATAGGCCTGCGTGCCGTGCGTCAACAGCCGGTCGTCAGGCAGCACGGCCTCAGGCGAGAGATCCTCCGCGCTTTCAAGTGCCTCATAGACAGGCGCAAAATCCGTCTCCGCCGTCGCACGCAGAAGCGCCGCGAAACTCGGGATCACGAAATAGCTCTGCTGATAATCGTCGATCCGGTAATTGGTCCGCATCACCCGCATAAGGTCGAAGGCGATGCGATTGGGGCTGGGATCGTCGAGGGCGAAGTGGCTCTCCCCATGGCTGGAGACGATGCCGGCGCCAAACAGGCGCAGCCCGCCATCCTCCTCGATGAGGCCGAACTCCACCGTATACCAGTAGAGCCGCGCCAGCTTGTGCAGCGCGCCAAAGCTCAGGCTGCGGAGCCCCCCCACGCCATAGGCCTGCATATAATCGGCATAGACCGGATCGGCGAGCATCGGCACATGACCGAAGACATCATGGAAGATATCCGGCTCCTCCAGATAATCGAGCTGGTCCGCGCGGCGAATGAAGCGCCCGGCGACGAAGCGGCGATTGGCGAGGTGATCGAAAAACACCGCATCGGGCACCAGCCCCGGCACCGCCACCACCTGCCAGCCCGTCGCCGCCATGAGCCGCGCGTTCAGCTCGGCAAAATCCGGTATGCCGGGGCGGGAGAGGCGCAGCACGTCCAGCCCGCGCAGGAAAGCGGCACACGCGCGCCCCTCAAGCTGGCGGGACTGGCGGGCAAAAAGCGTGTCCCACACCGCATGTTCCTGCGCCGTATAGCGCGCCCAGCCCTGATCGATCGTCCAGTCCGGCCCGGCCTCGGGCGGCGGTGCGTCCAGGATGTGGAGTCCGTCCATGGCATGACCCTAACATCAGCCGACCTATATGGGAAACCCAAGCTGCCGCATTGACACAGCCCGCCCATGCGGGAACCCTGCCGGGAAAGGACAGCCCGGAGAATCACCCATGTGCGATCAGGATATTCACCCCGGCCTCATCGAGGACTGGAGCCTCACCCGTCGCAGCCTCGTGCTGGGCGGCGTTGCCGTCGCCAGCTTCGCGAGCGCCTGCGCGCAGGCAGCGGGGCAGGTGATCGAGCGGGATGTGACCGTGCCAACCGCCGATGGCACGGCCGACGCGGCGCTCTTTCATCCCGCCGGCAAAGGACCATGGCCCGCCGTATTGATGTGGCCGGATATCATGGGGTTACGCCCGGTCTTTCGCGAGATGGGGCGGCGCCTTGCCGCGCAGGGCTATGTCGTGCTGGTGCCCAATCCTTTCTACCGCATTCGCAAGGCTCCGGTGCTGCCCGGTCCGATCAACTTTGGCGACCCGGAGACGCGCAAGACGCTTATGGGCTACCGCGCCACGCTGACCAATGACGCGACGAACCGGGACGCGACGGCCTTCCTCGCCTTTCTCGACGCGCAGGCGGAGACGGACAGCAAGAAGAAGGCCGGCGTGCAGGGCTATTGCATGGGCGGCCCGCTCTCCTTCCGTACCGCCGCGGCAGTGCCGGCGCGGATCGGCGCGGTGGCGAGCTTCCATGGCGGCGGCCTCACCACCACCGACCCGACCAGCCCGCACCTGCTGATCCCGCAGACGAACGCCGCCTATCTCGTCGCCGTCGCGCGGGACGACGATGCGCGCGATCCGCAGTCCAAGGAAACGCTCAAGGCCGCCTTCGCAGACGCGCACAAGAGCGCGGTGGTGGATGTCTACGCGGCGGACCATGGCTGGTGCGTGCCGGGCAGCGCCGTTTATGACGAGAAGGAAGCCGAGCGCGCCTGGGCCGCACTCACCACGCTCTACAAGACCGCGCTGTCATGAGATGAGCGAGAAGCGGGAGGGCACACCCCTCCCCTTCATCCTGCTGCCGACACGATCTCCGCCCAGGCCGCTTCATCGATCACCTCGATGCCAAGCTCCGCCGCTTTTTTGAGCTTGGAGCCCGCGCCGGGGCCCGCGACGACCAGATCGGTCTGTGCGCTCACCGTGCCGGCCGCGCGGGCGCCAAGCGCCTCTGCCTGCGCCTTCGCCTCGTCCCGGCTCATCGTCTCCAGCTTGCCGGTGAAGACGATGGTCTTGCCCGAGACACTGCTCGCCCGCGTCTCCACGACATAATCGGGCGGGCTCACTTCCCCGAGCAGATCGTCCCACACCGCGCGATTATGCTCCTCATGGAAGAAATCGCCCAGCGCCTCGACCACCACGCCGCCGACGCCCTCTATGGCGAGCAGCGCCGCCTGCGCCGCTTCGTCGCCAGCATGGGCCTGCTCCGCCGCGGCGCGCAGCGCGGGGAGTGTGACGAAGCGCTTCATGAGATCGCGCGCGGTAACGGCACCGACATGGCGGATACCAAGGCCAAAGAGCAGCCGCGCCGCATCCGGCGCTCGGTGCGCCTCTATCGCGGCGACGAGATTATCGACCGATTTATCCTTCCAGCCCTCCCGGCCCAGCAGATCGGCACGATGAGCCCTGAGGCGGAAAATATCGGCCGGGCCATTGTCCAGCCAGCCAAGGTCGAAAAACGCGCGAATGCTCTTCTCGCCCAGCCCCTCGATATCCAGCGCGGCGCGGCTGACGAAATGGCGCAACCGCTCGATGCGCTGGGCCGGGCAGATGAGGCCGCCGGTGCAACGCACATCCACCTCTCCCTCGCCGGCGACCGCCTCACTCCCGCATTCCGGGCAGAGCGCGGGGAAGGCATAAGGCGCGCGCGAAACATCTGCGGTGAGATTCTCGACCACCTGCGGGATGACATCGCCCGCCCGCTGGATCACCACCCGGTCCCCCACGCGCAGGCCCAGCCGCCCGATCTCGTCCCGATTGTGCAGCGTGACATTGGAGACGACAACGCCGCCCACCGTAACCGGCGCGAGCCGCCCGACAGGCGTCAGCTTGCCGGTACGGCCGACCTGGATATCAATGGCGGCCAGCGTCGTCTCCGCCCGCTCGGCCGGAAATTTATGCGCGATCGCCCAGCGGGGCGCCTTGGCGACAAAGCCGAGGCGCTCCTGCCAGTCCAGCCGGTCAACCTTATAGACAACACCATCGATATCATAAGGCAGGTCCGCGCGCTGATGCTGGATCGCCTCATAATGGGCAAGCATCGCTCCGGTATCGGCGCAGAGCACGAGGCGCGGAGAAACCGGGATGCCCCAGCCCGCGATCGCTGACAGCACGCCCATCTGCGTGTCTGCCGGCAGGCCGGAGACGGCACCCCAGCCATGGGCAAGGAAACGCAGCGGGCGGCTCGCGGTGATCGCGGCATCCTTCTGGCGGAGTGAACCGGCAGCGGCATTGCGCGGATTGGCGAACTGGCGGACCCCATCCTCATCGAGATCCGCGCCGCGCGCCTGCGCGGCCGCGCGCGCCTCGTCCATCAGCCGCGTGTTGAGGGCAAGAAACGCGGCCTTCTCCATATAGACCTCGCCGCGCACCTCGAAGAGATCGGGCACGCCGGGAGGCAGGCTCTGCGGAATATCGGCGATACAGGCGACATTGGCGGTCACATCCTCGCCCACCTGCCCGTCACCGCGCGTCGCCGCGCGGACGAGCCGGCCACCCTCATAACGCAGGGAGAGCGAAAGCCCGTCTATCTTGTCTTCGGCCGTCATCGCGATCGGCGCGTCATCACCCAGCGCGAGATAACGCCGCACCCGCGCCACAAACTCCACGACGTCTTCGGCCGCAAAGGCATTATCGAGGCTCATCATCCGCTTTTCATGGACGATCTTGGCAAGCGCCGACGCGGCGACAGAGGCACCGACCTGACTATTGGGGCTGTCGGCGCGGACCAGATGCGGGAAGGCCGCCTCCAGCGCCGCATTCTCCCGCACCAGCGCGTCATAGTCCGCATCGGAGATAAGCGGCGCATCCTCGGCATGATAAGCGCGGTTGTGCTTTGCGATATCCCGCGCGAGCCGCATCAGGCGGTTGGCGGCATCGGCTTCAGTCATGGCAGCGGGGTCGCTCACGGCTTTCCCTCTCGCGATACCATATGCGCGGCGAGGCAAGGCAAGCGCATCACACCCCCTCCAACAACCGGTCGGCCTGGGCGCGGGCTTCGTCAGTGATCGCGGCGCCCGAGAGCATGCGGGCGATTTCCTCGCGCCGCTCCGCGTCGGACAGGCTATGGACGCCGGTGCGCGTGATGGTTCCATCCGAGGATTTGGCGATGAGCAGATGGGCGGCGCCGCGCGCGGCGACCTGCGGGCTATGCGTCACCACAATCACCTGCCCGTCCGCCGCCAACCGCGCCAGTCGGTCGCCAATGGCACCCGCCACGGCGCCGCCGACCCCCCGGTCGATCTCATCGAAGATCATCGTCGCCGCGCCGCCTTCCGCCGCCAGCGCCACCTTGAGCGCGAGGATGAAGCGGGACAACTCACCCCCGCTCGCGATCTTGATGAGCGGCGCGAAGGGCGCGCCGGGATTGGTCGAAATGAGGAACTCGACCCGGTCCCGCCCCGACGCGCGCCACTGGCTCTCGGGCAGCTCCTCGACCTGCGTGCGGAACCGGGCGGCATCGAGCTTGAGAGGCGCCAGCTCCGCCGCGACCGCCACATCGAGGCGCGCCGCCGCCGCCTGCCGCGCCGCGCTCAGCGCCTCGGCCCGCGCCAGATAGCCGGCCCGCGCCGCGTCGACCGCCTTGTCCAGATCGGCAAGACCCGCTTCGCCCGCGTCGATCCGGGCGAGCTGCGCCGCCATATCCTGCGTGAGCGCGGCAAGATCGTCAGCCGCAACCTGGTGCTTGCGGGCAAGCGCCCGCAGATCAAACAGGCGCGTCTCGATCGCTTCCAGCCGGGCGGGATCGACATTGAGCGCTTCACTTGCGCGGTTGAGCGCATCCTCAGCGTCGCTCGCCTCGATGACGGCGCGGTCCAGCGCGGCCAGCGCCTCGGCCAACAGATCATGCTCGCCGCCGATCCTGTCCAGCCGGCGGGCTGCCTGCCGCAAGCGGGAAAGCGCGCCTTCCGATCCGTCGAGCAGATCGCCGAGCGCGGACAGATCCTCGGTCAGCCGCGCGCCCTTCTGCATGTCCGCCCGCTCGCCGGCCAGCCGCTCCTCCTCGCCCGGCTCGGGAGAGAAAGTGGTGAGTTCCGCGACGGCATGGGCGAGATAGTCCCGCTCGCGCACGGCGTTAGCCAGCGCCTCACGCGCCGCATCGCGCCGTGCCTCCGCCTCCCGCAGGGCACCATGCGCGGCCTCCACCCCGGCGCTGTCACAGCGGCCAAAGGCATCGAGCAGCGCCATATGGCCGCGCGGATTGATGAGGCCGCGCTCATCATGCTGGCCGTGAATCTCGACAAGCGCCGCGCCCACATCCCGCAGCAGCGCCGCCGAGCAGGGCTGATCGTTAACGAAGGCGCGGCTGCCGCCATCGGCCTTGAGCGTCCGGCGGATGAGAAGCGGCTCCCCCGCCTCCCACGCCATGCCGTTTTCGCCGAGCAGCGCGGCCAGAAAGCCCGCCGGCGCAATGTCGAAACTGGCGACAACGCTCGCCTGCGCTTCTCCGGCGCGGACCAGCCCGCTTTCGGCCCGCGCACCAAGAACGAGCCCCAGTGCATCGAGCAGGATGGACTTGCCCGCCCCCGTCTCCCCCGTGAGCACGGTAAGGCCGCGCGTGAACTCCAGGTCCAGCGCCTCGATGAGCACGATGTTACGGATCGAGAGAGCGGTCAGCATGTCCGGGGCAAGCGATATAGTCTGCGGGCCATGCTGTCACGCCCTTGCAAGGGTCAGCCGAAACGGAGTGGCGATCAGCTCGTGACGGCCTTGGGGTCCGGCACATTGGGATATTCACCCATCAGCTTGTACGCCCGCTTGTACCACTCGGTATCCGGATAATTGCGGCCGAGCACGGCAGCGGCGCGCTGCGCCTCCTCCCGGATGCCAAGCGCCAGATAGCTCTCGACCAGACGCTCCAGCGCCTCGGGCGTGTGCGTGGTGGCCTGATACTGATCAATCACCTTGCGGAAGCGGATGGACGCGGCGATCCACTGGCGGCGGCGCTGGTAGAAACGCCCGACCTCCATCTCCTTGCCCGCAAGATGATCGTTGACGAGATCGATCTTGAGGCGCGCGTCGGCCGCGTAGCGCGAGCCGGGGAAGCGGCGGATCAGCTCGCCCAGCGCATCAAGCGCCTGCCCCGTGATCTTCTGGTCGCGCGTCACATCGCTGATCTGCTCATAATAGCAAAGCCCGATCAGATAATAAGCATAGGGCGCGTCGCGATTGCCGGGGTGAATGGACAGGAAGCGCTGCGAGGACTGGATCGACTTCGTATAGTCCTTGGCGGCATAATAGCTGAACGCGCTCATGAGCTGCGCGCGGCGTGCCCAGGGCGAATAAGGATGCTGCCGCTCCACCTCGTCAAACAAGGCGGCGGCAAGCTGGAACTGGCCGCGATCGAGCCGATATTTACCGGCATTGTAGAGCGTCGCCACGTCACGGGCGACATATTGCGTATCCGCCTTGTTCCGATTGCTCGCACAGGCCGAAAGGGCAAGCGCAGCGCAGGAGGCAAGGATGATCGGGGCGAGGGCGCGGGGGGAACGCTGGAACATGGCGGCCTCATAGCCCAGCGCCATGGACGCGCCAAGCGAATGATTGCATCGGCACACGCAAAGCGCATGAGCGCGCCCGTTAAATCCGAGGCGCATGGGCAGTAAAAGGAATGATCGGCGCGCGATGCACCACCGGGAGACGCCAGCACTGTGGGGATGATGGCAAAAACCGGACCATCGCGCGCCGATCCGCGCGGTATCAGACCTCCGGATGGTCTTCTATGAAACCGCGCGCCCGTGCGGACCCGATGGGCGACAGCCCGACTGTCCGTCTGCCCGGTTCTTTGCCGGTAATGACGGCCAGCCCCGCGTGGACCAGTTCATCGATGATACTGTTCGCCTCTTCCCGCGACATATGATTGGCGAGGCCAAGCGCGCGATCTGACAGCACCACGACCTGAAGCTCGGCAACGAAAAGCGAGAGCATGAGCGCCATGCCGCTGTCAGCCAGCAAGGCATTGGGGAAATGCTTGGCGCGCAACCGCCCAAGACGGTGAATGGCAATAGCCTTTGCTTCTGTACGGGTCCGGGCGCCGCGATCGGCATCACCAGTCCCATCCGCCAACGCTACGCGCGGCGGGGAAGCCGGACAGGAGGAAAATGACAATTGGTCGTCCTTAAAAAAATGTCGGGACCGGGCGCAGGACTATAGGCGCCGTCTCTCTTGAGACGGGCCGCATACTGGCGACTTTTCCCATGATGTCTGTTAGATAGCCGGTACTGCCCGGCCGGTCATGTCCCGCAATTGGACGACATTTTGATAGCATTATGAATGCTATCTTCACGCGGCCGGCATGCCGCAAACCGGTAATATAGCGAAACGGCCCGGTTCACGATGAACCGGGCCGCTGCATGAGTTCGCATAACTGCGTCGGGCTGACGATCAGTCCTGGGTGATAAAGCTCGGCAGGCCGACATCCGACCCGTCATCATCACCCTTGCCGCCTTCTCCGCGCTCGCGACGCGGACCACGATCCCGACGGGGACCACGATCGCCGCCACGACCACCACGGTCGCCGCGATCGCCCCGGTCACCGCGATCGCCACCGCGGCCACCACGATCACTGCGCGGTTCGCGCGGCGGACGGGTATCCTCCAGCTCTTCGCCGGTCTCCTGATCGACAACGCGCATGGACAGGCGCACCTTGCCACGCGGATCGATCTCGAGAACCTTGACCTTCACCTCCTGACCCTCGGAGACGACGTCGGTCGGCTTCTCGACCCGCTCGTTGCGCATCTCGGAGACATGGACGAGACCGTCCTTGCCGCCCATGAAGTTCACGAACGCGCCGAAGTCGACGATGTTGACGACCTTGCCGTTGTAGATCTTGCCGACTTCCGCTTCCTCGACAATGCCGAGAATCCAGGCCTTGGCCGCCTCGATCTGCGCGATATCGGACGAGCTGATCTTGATGACACCCTCGTCGTCGATATCGACCTTGGCGCCGGTCTCCGCGACGATCTCACGAATGACCTTGCCGCCCGTGCCGATGACTTCGCGGATCTTGGACTTGTCGATCTGGATCGTCTCGATGCGCGGGGCATGGGCGGAAAGCTCGGTGCGGGTCTCGCCCAGCGCCTTGTTCATCTCGCCCAGAATATGCGCGCGGCCGTCCTTGGCCTGACGCAGCGCCGCCTCGAAGATCTCCTTCGTGATGCCGGCGACCTTGATGTCCATCTGCATCGTGGTGATGCCCTCGGACGTGCCGGCAACCTTGAAGTCCATATCGCCCAGATGATCCTCGTCACCCAGAATGTCGGAGAGGACCGTGTAGTCGTCCCCTTCGAGGATGAGACCCATGGCGATGCCGGAGACGGGGCGCTTGAGCGGCACGCCGGCATCCATCATCGAGAGCGATCCACCGCACACCGTGGCCATGGACGACGACCCGTTCGACTCCGTGATGTCCGAAAGGACGCGGATCGTATAGGGGAACTCGTCATGGCTCGGCAGCACCGGGTGCAGCGCGCGCCATGCCAGCTTGCCATGACCGACTTCGCGGCGGCCCGGCGCGCCGAAGCGGCCCACTTCACCGACCGAATAGGGCGGGAAGTTGTAGTGCAGCAGGAAGCGCTCATAGCTGAGGCCAGTGAGCCCGTCGATCATCTGCTCGGCATCCTTGGTGCCAAGCGTGGTGGTGCAGATGGACTGCGTCTCACCACGCGTGAACAGCGCCGAACCATGCGTGCGGGGCAGGAAGCCCACGATCGCCTCGATCGGGCGGATCTGCGTGGTGGTGCGTCCGTCGATGCGCTGACCGTCCTTGAGGATGGCAGTGCGGACGATCTCCGCTTCCAGCTTCTTCACCAGCTTGATGCCGGCCATGACGGTCTGCGCGTCGAGGCCATCCTCGGCGAAGCTCGCCTTCGCCTTGTCGCGCGCGGCATTGAGCGCGTTGGACCGGGCGGACTTGTCCGTCAGCTTGTAGGCGGCAGCGATGTCCGCGCCGATCAGGCCCTTGAGCTTCGCCTTGAGATCGGCATTGCCGTCACCCAGGCTGATTTCCCACGGGTCCTTCGCGGCCTTCTCGGCAAGCTTGATGATCGCGTCGATCACCTTGCGGCTCTCGTCATGCGCGAAGAGCACCGCGCCGAGCATCACATCCTCGGACAGTTCCTTCGCTTCCGACTCGACCATCATCACGGCCGTATCGGTGGCGGCGACGACGAGATCCAGATCGCCCGCCTTCGCCTCTTCGAGGCTCGGGTTGAGCAGATACTCGCCATCCTTGTAGCCGATGCGCGCCGCGCCGATCGGCCCCATGAAGGGCACGCCGGAAATGGTGAGCGCGGCCGAGGCGGCAATCATCGCCACGATATCGGGCTCGGTCTCGCCATCATAGGAGAGGACCTGCGCGATCACGTTGATCTCGTTATAAAAGCCCTCGGGGAAGAGCGGACGCACCGGGCGATCGATGAGACGGCTGGTCAGCGTCTCCTTCTCGGTCGCGCCGCGCTCACGCTTGAAGAAGCCGCCCGGAATACGCCCGGCGGCCGAATATTTCTCCTGATAGTGCACGGTGAGCGGGAAGAAATCCTGCCCGTCCTTCACCGACTTGGCGGCCGTGACCGCGCAGAGCACCACCGTTTCGCCATAGGTCGCGAGCACCGCGCCATCGGCCTGACGGGCAACACGGCCCGTTTCGAGCCTGAGGGTTTTTCCGCCCCACTCGATTTCCACTGTCTTCATGTCGAACATGCTGTTTCCTTAGCCCGCGGCGCCCTATTGCGCGGCGGGGCCTGTTTGCGGGCTCGTCCGGCCCGCGGCGGTCGGGGCATGTCGTGCCCCTTCTTGGCTCGGATACGCATCGCCGGATTGCAATGCCCCGATAAGCGAAACGGCCCCGCGCGGGGGCCGTCCCTTTGGTATCAGGCTTACTTGCGAAGCCCGAGTTTTGCGATGAGGGCGGTATAGCGCGCCGCATCCTTTTTCTTCAGATAGTCGAGCAGCGAGCGGCGCTTGTTCACCAGCATCAGCAGGCCACGACGGCTGTGATTATCCTTGTGATGGGCCTTGAAGTGCTCGGTGAGGTTGGCGATGCGCTCCGAGAGGATCGCGACCTGCACTTCCGGGGAACCCGTATCACCCGCGGCGCGGGCATTGTCCTGAATGATCTCAGTCTTCTTTTCGGCAGTTACCGACATTCATCTACTCCGCGACATCATGAGAGATTAAACCCCCGCACGACCCGGATATCCGGGCCGATGGCCTCCACCAGCGCCACGGGAACATCGCCCGCCATCGCCAGCATCAGGCCTTCACGAGGTTTCCCCACGAGCGTGCGCCCTTGCCGGAGCGCCTGCGCTTCAAGGGGGGAGACGGGGAGAGCCGGGATGTCGTCCAGCCCCGCCGTCAATGGCAGCATCAGCCGCTCAATGTCCCGCGCCTTAGCAGCATCGGTCAATTTGTCCAGTGGAATCGCCTGCTCCAGCCGGAACGGACCGGCCTTCACACGCCGCAACATGGTCACATGGCCGACCGTGCCCAGCGCCCGGGCGATATCCCGCGCGAGACTGCGAATATAGGTGCCCTTGGAGACATGGGCGGTCAACGTCGCCTCTTCAAGACCCCCCGTATCCGCGGCCCGGGCCACGGTCAGCGCGTATATGGTGACGGCGCGCGACTGCATCTCCACCGCCTGCCCGGCGCGGGCCAGATCATAAGCGCGCGCGCCATCCACCTTGATCGCGCTGTAGACGGGCGGCGTCTGCGTGATCGACCCGGTGAAGCGGGCCAGCATCGCGTCTAGCGCCGCGCGCGCGGGCCGCGCCTCATGCGTGGCGATCACCACGCCTTCCAGATCCAGCGTATCGGTCTCTTCCCCAAAGCGAACCGTGAAATCGTATATTTTGTCGCTGTCCAGCATCCGCCCGGCCAGCTTGGTCGCTTCCCCGACGGCGATCGGCAGCACACCTGTCGCCAGCGGATCGAGCGTGCCGCCATGCCCGACCTTCGCCTTGCCATGGCCCGCTTCGCGCAGCGCGCGCTTCACCGCGCCGACCGCCTGAGTGGAGCCCTGCCCCAGCCGCTTGTCGAGGATGATCCAGCCGTGGACCGGTCTAATTATTGGACTGTCGGCGGACATCGCACCTTAACGTCATCGGGATTGTCGTTTACGCCGGTCCCACACAACAGGGACATGCCCGACAGCCCATGACAAGAAAAGCCGCCCTCGACAATGCAAAGGGCATAGCGATCATCTCCGCAACGATCTTTCACGGTCGTCAGGTCATTCACAATGTCGGCCTGATCACGGGCGAGCGCCCCTCATCACGCGCATGGCAGGTGCACCTTGCATCCGGCGAGGCAGGCTGACGTGGCGCAGCTCGACAGGCTCTTCATCCCGCTGGACGAAGGCGGAGAGGATAGCGGCGTGGCGCTGGCCCCGCTCACGGACGAGCACCGCGAGGCGCTCCGCGCCGCGTGCGCGGCGGATAGCGATATATGGTCGATCTATCCGGTCTCCTATGATCCCGAGCATTTCGAGCAAAGCTTCTCCGCGTTGATCGCCAACCCCGGACGCTATCCTTATGCGATCCTGCTGGACGGCGAACTGGTCGGCATGACCGCCTATCTGAATGTCGATCCTGAAAGAGACACGCTGGAAATCGGGAACAGCTACATCACGCCCGACCAGCGTGGCACGGGGCTTAACGGGCGGGTCAAGCGGCTGCTCATCGACCATGCCTTCGCGCAGGATTTTGGCTGCATCGAGCTCCGCGTGGACGCGCGCAACACCCGCAGCCAGGCCGCCATCGCCAAGCTTGGCGCCCTGAAGACCGCCGTGCTCCGCGCCGAACGGACGATCTGGACCGGCCATGTGCGCGATACCATCGTCTATAATCTGCTACCCGACGACGTGCCCTGGGCACGCGAGCCGACCGGCGGCTGACTGCGCCAACGCGGCGGCGCCTCAGCCTTCCCGCAACCGGGCCATGAAATGCCGCCGGCACAACGCCACATAGCGCTCATTGCCGCCGATCGCGGTCTGCTCGCCCTCACCCACCGGCTGGCCGGCGGCGTCGATCCGCAAATTCATCGTCGCCTTGCGCCCGCATTCACACACCGCCTTCAGTTCCACCAGCACATCCGCCAGCGCCAGCAGCGCGGCCGAACCCGCGAACAGATCACCCCGGAAATCGGTCCGCAGCCCATAGCAGAGCACCGGCACGCCGTCCTCGTCGCACACCCGCGCGAGATCCAGCACCTGCGCTCGAGTGAGAAACTGCGCTTCGTCGACCAGCACGCAGGCAAGCGGCCCCTCCGCACACCGCGCGCGGATCGCGCCCAGCAGATCAGTCTCCGCGCCAAAGCCGTGCGCCGGGGCCGCGAGCCCGATGCGTGACGCGATCCGCCCGACCCCCGCACGGTCATCAATCGCCGCGGTCCACAGCATCGTCGCCATGCCCCGCTCACGATAGTTGAAGTCCGCCTGAAGCAGAGTCGTGCTCTTGCCCGCGTTCATGGAGGCATAATTAAAGTAGAGCTTGGCCATATCGATAGCCTTGCCCATTAGACACAGACACCACAAGTCACAAAGCCCCCGCATGCGCCTGAGAAATTTAGCCAAAGGCAGAGCGGGCGGTTTACGCCTATGTAACCAAGAGAAGGATGACGGGATGTGGCGATATATCTTGATCTGCCTTTTGCTCGCGGCCTGCTCTCAGGCCAAGAAATTTGACCGAGATCGCTGGCTAAATGCGGATTTGGATGGCCGAGAGCGCGCCGAAATGGTTCCCAGCCTGCTGCGGACGCACCCATTAATCGGATTGCATCGGCACGAGGTCGTCGCGCTGCTTGGCGACCCTACCAAATCACCGGACTCCGACGAAGCTATTATGGTTTATGTTCTTGGCAACGATGGAACGATGTTCGCGATCGATAATGAGTATTTGGAAATCCACCTCGATAAAACAGACCGGGTTACCTCATTTAGGCGAACGAAGGACTGAAGAGCACAGCGTGATCTCTTCAGTCTCAACCTTTACCTGAGCAAAAATTTTTAGACCCGGCTCGATTTTGTTTTTGACCCTGCTACGCAAGCATCGAGACATAATAGAAATAGAATTTGACCCATGGAGAGCGCCTTGCCGCGCATCGCCTCGCACAGCAAGAGGTGGGCGCGACAAAGGCAAACTTGGCACGAGCGAGACCTTGCCCGGCATATCCCTCTATTCGGCCGAGGCGAGCTTCATGAGGATGAGCCCGCTCACGATCAGCAGCGCGGCGACAATCCGCAGTGCGCTCGCCTGCTCGCCCAGCACCGCGATGCCAACGAGAAAGGCGCCAATCGCGCCAATGCCTGTCCACACCGTGTAAGCCGTGCCGAGCGGCAGCGCGCGCATGGCCATGGACAGCAGTGCGAAGCTCGCTGCCATCGCCACCAGCGTAATGACCGAGGGGACGAGGCGCGAAAAGCCCTCCGATTGCTTCATGTAATAAGCCCAGACGATTTCCAGTACGCCTGCAATCGTCAGGTAAATCCACGCCATGGCAGCCTCCAGTAGGTGAGCCGCCGGGCCGTCCCGGTCTTGATCCTCCCGGCGCGGCCAGCGCGCTTCAGGGAGCGGGGAACGTGGTCGCCGCGTACTTGAATCTAGCGGGACGGGAAACGAGGGTCAATGCCGGGATGCATCCGGCTCGGACGCCTCAGGCCTCCCCCTCGCCCAGATCGCGCGCGACGGCAGGCGAGCGCAGGATCGCGTCGATATGGCTCCCTTCCTCGAAGCTCTCATCGGCAATGAACTTGAGCCGGGACGCATATTTGAGCTTCACGCGCCGTGCGACCTCGCGCTGAAGAAAGGCGGTGTTGGTCCGCAGCGCCTTCAGCACCACCTCCTCATCACGGCCCAGCAGCGCCTTGATGAAGACCGTGGCGTGGCGCAGGTCGGGCGACATCCGCACTTCCGTCACGCTCACCACATGGCTTGCCAGAACATCATCATGCACGTCGCCGCGCTGGAGAATCTCCGCGAGAATATGGCGCACCTGCTCGCCCACCCGCAGCACACGAACAGATGGTTCGCCGGCGGCGCCCTCATGCGCTCTCGTCATCATGCTCCCCCCTCTGCCTCTTCCATCTCTGTATAGAAGATCAACACATTACCGGCCGGATCGTGCATCCTGATCTCCCGCGTGCCCCATGGCGTGGGCTGTGGCTCGCCCGGCCGGGCATTGCCAAACGCCTTCGCCCGCAGTTCCGCCATCCAGCCGGACACATCCTCCACGGGAATGCGAAGCGCCGCGCCGGGGCACGCATCGCCATAATGCTCGGAGAGGTGCAGCTCGCACGCGCCTTTGCCGATCGCCAAATAGAGCGGCAGGTCCGGCTCGAAGCGATGTTCGAACAATAGCTCGAACCCCAAAAAATCGAGGTAGAACGCCCTGGTCCGCGCCTCATCGAAGCTCCGCAATACAGGGATTGGCGCTCCGGCCATGAGTTGCTCCCGCTTCTTTCCACCAAAGCCGTCGCAGGGCCGGCGCGCCGCCACTCCCGAGCGGGAGCGGCGGCGCCGTTGCCATTACAGCACCCGCGCGCGTTCCTCGACTTCGAAGAGTTCGAGGAAATCGCCAGCCTTGATGTCGTTCGTGTCCTGAAGCACGGCACCGCACTCCAGACCCGCGCGCACTTCCGCCACATCGTCCTTGAAACGACGCAACGAGGCGATGACCGTCTTGGAGACGATGACATCGTCGCGCGTGAGACGGGCATTGATCCCCTTGCGGATAATGCCGTCCACGACGAGCAGACCGGCCGCCTTGTCCTTCTTGCCGGCCGGGAAAACCTCCCGCACCTCGGCACGGCCGACGACCGTCTCGATCCGCTCCGGACCGAGCTGGCCGGCCATTTCGTTGCGGACCTCTTCGATGAGATCATAGATCACATCATAATAGCGCAGATGCACCTTGTCCCGTTCGGCGAGTTGGCGCGCCTTGGCATTGGGTCGCACGTTAAAGCCGATGAGCGGCGCGCGCGAGGCGGCCGCCAGCGTCACGTCGCTCTCCGTAATCGCGCCGACGCCGGAGTGGAGCACGCGCACCTTGATCTCGTCCGTGGAGAGACGGTTCAACGAGGTGACGATGGCCTCTACCGAGCCCTGCACATCGCCCTTCACCACCACCGGATACTCGATCTGGCTGGTGTTGAGCGCGGAGAACATATGCTCGAAGCTGGTGGGCGCGGCGGTGGTGCGCTTGCGTGTCGCCAGTTCCTGACGATAGGCGGCGACCTCACGAGCACGGCTCTCATTCTCCACGACGGAGAGCTGATCGCCCGCCTGCGGCACGCCGGCGAGGCCCAGCACTTCCACCGGGGTCGATGGCCCGGCGGTCTTCACCTGCTGGCCCTTGTCGTTCACCATGGCGCGGACCTTGCCGCTATGCTCGCCCACGACGAAGATATCGCCGACCTTGAGCGTGCCACGCCCGACGAGGATCGTCGCGACAGGACCACGACCCTTGTCGAGCTGAGCCTCAATGACATTGCCTTCCGCCGGGCGATCCGGATTGGCCCGCAGATCGAGCAGCTCGGCCTGAAGCTGGATCTTCTCGATCAGCTCGTCCAGACCGGTCTTCTTCATCGCGGAGACTTCGACGTCCTGCGTCTCGCCGCCCATCTGCTCGACCACGATCTCATGCTCAAGCAGGCGCTCGCGGATACGCTGCGGATTGGCCTCCGGCTTGTCCACCTTGTTGATCGCCACGATCATCGGCACGCCAGCGGCCTTTGTGTGGTTGATCGCCTCAATGGTCTGCGGCATCAGCCCGTCGTCCGCCGCGACCACGAGGATCACGATATCGGTGACATTGGCGCCACGGGCGCGCATTTCGGAAAAAGCCTCGTGCCCCGGCGTATCGAGGAACGTGATGATCTCGCCGCCCTTGGTCTTCACCTGATAGGCGCCGATATGCTGGGTGATGCCACCGGACTCGCCCGCGACAACATCCGTCCCGCGCAGCGCGTCCAGCAGGCTCGTCTTACCATGGTCGACATGGCCCATGATGGTGACGACCGGCGGACGCGGCTTGAGCGACTCGCTCGAATCCACATCTGCGGCGGTATCGATCTCGACGTCGCTGTCGGACACGCGCTGAATGCGGTGACCAAATTCTTCGACAAGCAGCTCAGCCGTATCCTGATCGATGGTCTGGTTGACCGTGACCATCATGCCCATTTTGAAGAGCGACTTGACGAGGTCGGCGCCCTTCTCGGCCATGCGGTTGGCGAGTTCCTGCACGGTGATCCCTTCAGGAACGATCACATCGCGCACCTGCTTCTCACGGGAGACCGGCCCGCCGCTGTGCGTGCGGCGATATTCCTTCTCGCGGGCGCGGCGCAGCGCCGCAAGACTCCGCGCACGCGCGCTGTCGTCGTCCGACGGAACGCGGTTGACCGAAAGCTTGCCTGCCTGACGACGATCGTCGACGCGCTTGTTGCGGTCCTGCTTGGGTTCCGGGCGCTTGACCGGCGCGGCCGGCGCGACAGGCGTGAAACGGCGCGGCGCAGGCGCGGCGGCGGACGCGGTGCGCTCCCCCGTGCTGGCGGGCGCACCGGCGACAGGTGCGTTCTCGGCGGAGGCACGCTCCGCATCTGACGTGACGGCAGGCGCTTCCGGCTCCGCCACAGGCGCGGCAGCCTCGGCTTCCGCTTCGGCGACACGGGCCTTGGTCGCCTCTTCCTCGGCGCGACGATTTTCTTCGGCGCGGCGCTTTTCTTCCTCGCTCGCGGCAAGCCGATCCGCTTCCTCGCGACGACGCGCGTCCTCAAGCGCTGTCATGCGCGCTTCCTCAGCCTCGCGCAGCAGCTTGGCCTGAAGCTCCTGACGGCTCATCAGCGACTGGTTGGCAGCCGGACGCGGCGGAGGCGGCGGCGCGACCGGACGCGCGGCGACAGGGGCCGGAGCCGGTGCGGCAGGCGCGACAGGCGCCGCTGCGGGCGCGGGGGCGGATGCGACGGCGGGCTCCGCCACGGACGCCTCGCCCGGCCGGCCGAGCACACGGCGCCGCTTCACCTCGACCACAACCGTATTCTTACGGCCATGGCTGAAGCTCTGCTGCACCTGGCCAGCCTCGACCGTGCGCTTCAGGCCCAGCGGCTTGCGGCCCAGGACCGGCTTTTCCTCATTGTCACTCATCGACGCAATCTAACCCTTCATCATCATCACCAGCTCCGGCAGCGACTCGAGTCGCCATAGCCGAAGCCTGATCGGAGGCCGCGCGCGGCCCCGCCTCTTCATTGCCAACATCGCCGGAAACGTCGCCCGGCGCCGCATTAGCGCATCCAAGATAGCTTTGCCAGCGATCCAGCAGGTCGCCGATCCGCCGTGCCGCGCCCGTATTCGTCACGGCCACATGCACCACATTAGCACGGCCCAATGCCATAGATAAGGCATCGCGGTCCACCGGCAAGACGATACCGGCTTTATCCGTGCCTTCTTCATCCTCGCCCACCCGCCAGGCCTGATTCAGCTTGCGACAGCCATCCGCCCCGGCATCGACGGCATGGAGGAGCAACCGCACCTGTCCGCGCCGGGCCGCGACATCAATCTTGTCGAACCCGCTGATGAGCCCGGAGGCTCGCGCTTCCAGCCCCAGCCTGTCCAGCAGGGCCTTTTGCAACGCGGCATCGATCCGCGCCGGCAGATCGTCCGGCACACGCAGCGCCTCTCCATAGAAGGCACGCCCCAGCACACCGCGCAACCGCCCCTTCGCCATGGCCGCTTCCAGCTCGGCGCGCGACACGCCGAGCCACGCGCCGCGCCCCGGCGCCTTGCCGCGCACGTCCGGCAAGACATCACCATCGGGCGAGATCGCCAGACGGACGAGCCGCGAGGGGTCCGCCCGCTCGCCGGAAAGAATGCATCGCCGCTCAGACATGCGCCCTCCTCCCCGCCCGAGACAGGGGCAGGCAGCACGCACCGCGACACTTCGCCGTGTAAGCCGTCAGCCTCTCATTGGGAGAGTTCCGCAACATTTGCGTCCTCCCGCTTTGCAGCCTCACGTGCGGACACCAGAATGCCGGCGGCACCCCAATTGTCCGTCGGCACCTCATCGATCACCACGAACACATTGTCTGGGTTCTTGCCGAGATGCCGAACCAGCGCGTGCGTCACGTCGGCGACAAGAGCCGCCTTCTGATCACGCGTCGCGCCTTCCAGCATCTCGATCTTCACATAGGGCATCAGGCAGCGCCCTCGCTCTCGGCCGCTTCGCCGCCATTCTGCGCGTCAGCACCATCTCTGGCCGCGACCTCCGCATCCTCATCCGCGAACCAGTGGGCGCGCGCAGCCATGATGATCTCGTTGCCCATTTCTTCGCTCAGGCCATATTCGGCCAGCACGCCACCCTTGTCCTCGGGCGCATCGCGGCGTTCGCGGCGGCGCTGCTCGGCGCGCTTGCGGGCAACCAGCTCGTCCGTGGCGAGATCGGCCAGATCGTCGAGCGTCTTGATGCCAGCTTTGCCCAGCGTCACCAGCATCGCCTCAGTGAGATGCGGAATATCGGCCAGATCGTCCGACACGCCGAGCGCCCGGCGCTCCTCGCGCGCGGAGGCCTCGCGGCGCTCCAGCGCTTCCTGCGCGCGGCTCTGAAGTTCGGCGGCGAGATCGTCGTCGAAACCCTCGATGCTGGCCAGCTCGTCCGGCGCCACATAGGCGACTTCTTCCAGTTCGGTGAAGCCCTCGGCGACAAGGAGCTGGGAGAGCGTCTCGTCGACATCCAGCTCTTTCTCGAACATGGTCGAGCGCTCGATGAACTCGCGCTGGCGCTTCTCGCTCGCGTCCGCCTCGGTCATGATGTCGATGGCCTTGGCCGTGAGCTGGCTCGCGAGGCGCACATTCTGGCCGCGACGACCAATGGCGAGGCTGAGCTGATCGTCAGGCACCACCACCTCGATCCGGCCTTCATCCTCATCGATGACGACGCGGCTGACGGTCGCGGGCTGAAGCGCGTTCACCACGAACGTCGCGGTATCCTCACTCCACGGAATGATGTCGATCTTCTCGCCCTGCATCTCCTGCACGACGGCCTGCACGCGGCTGCCCTTCATGCCGACGCAGGCGCCGACCGGATCGATGCTGGAATCACGGCTGATGACGCCGATCTTCGCGCGCGAACCCGGGTCACGGGCGGCGGCCTTGATCTCGATGATGCCGTCGTAAATCTCCGGCACTTCCTGCGCGAAGAGCTTCTTCATGAAGTCGGGATGGGCGCGGGACAGGAAAATCTGCGGGCCGCGATTCTCGCGCACCACACGCAGGATCAGGGCGCGCACGCGATCGCCGGCACGCACCATCTCACGCGGAATCTGCTGGTCACGACGGATGACACCCTCGGCCCGGCCCAGATTGACGACGACATGGCCAAACTCGACCGACTTGACGACGCCCGTGATGATCTCGCCAACGCGATCCTTGAACTCTTCATGCTGGCGCTCGCGCTCGGCATCGCGGACCTTCTGGAAGATGACCTGCTTGGCGCTCTGCGCGTCGATGCGGCCAAGGTCCACGGGCGGCAGCGGGTCCACGATGAAATCGCCCACGGCGGCACCGGCCTGAAGCTTCTGACCCTGCTTCAGGTCCACCTGCTTGAAATAATCCTCGACATGCTCGACCACCTCAACCACGCGCCACAGGCGCAGGTCGCCGGTTTCCGGGTCCAGCTTCGCGCGGATATCATTCTCGGCGCCGTAGCGGGCACGGGCGGAGCGCTGGATCGCGTCCTCCATCGCTTCGATGACGATCGCCTTGTCGATCATCTTCTCGCTCGCCACAGCGTTGGCGATGGCGAGCAGCTCGGCCTTGTTGGCGGAAATGGCGTTGGCCATGGTCGGTCTTTCTATCCTTGCGGGTTGTCAGTCAGAATTTCGTCGGCGCCCTCGCTGGAGAGCGGCATTGTAGCAGCGATCAGCGCATCCGTCAGCACCAGCTTGGCACTGGCGATGAGCGCGAAGGGCGCGGCGAGAGGGCCATGGCCGGGTACGTCGAGCAGCACCATCTCACCATCCGTGCCGGCAAGCTGCGCCTTCACCTGCTTGCGCCCGTCAATCAGCTCGGCGAACTGCAGCTTCGCCTCATGGCCAGCCCAGTCGGCATAATCCTTAAGCCGGGTCAGTGGCCGGTCTATGCCGGGCGAACTGACCTCCAGCCGGTAGGCATCCTCTATCGGATCGCGGCCTTCCGCCTCAAGCACATCCAGACGGTCCGAGATGCGACGGGACAGGGCCGCGCAATCATCGATATTGAGCTGCCGCGTCTCCGGCCGCTCCGCCATGATCTGAAGTGTGCGCTCGTCCCCCGCGCCGAACAGCATCACCCGCACAAGGTCGAAGCCGAGCGCCTGCGCCTCGGTCTCGATCAACGCGCTGAGGGCTGTCATGTCGGTCAAACGGGTCTCCTGATCAGGTATAAGACATCCATGCGCCGATACGGCCGGCCCCTTTCGGCGCCAGCCCCGACAGCAGTAACGATGTCAGGAAAGTCGAGCGGCATATAGGCGGCGCCGGGCCGCAACGCAAGCAGATGCTGCATGAGATCGCCATGCCTGTGCGATCAGCCATATCTTAACCATGGTCCGGCAGGATGCGCGCGACCATGGCGCATGCTTCCCACCCCCCTGCCTCATCCCTCGCCGCCGCGCTGATCGTTCGCGACGAAGCGCGCTGCATTGCCCGCTGCCTGGAGAGCATAAGGCCGTTTGTCGACCGGATGATCGTCCTCGACACCGGATCACGGGACGAGACCATGGCGATCGCCCATGGCCACGGCGCGCAGGTCCATCAGCTTGACTGGCCGGACGATTTCTCGCTTGCGCGCAATCACGCCCTCGCCCTTGCCGACACGGACTGGACGCTGGTGATCGACGCCGACGAATGGATCATCTCCGGCGGAGAAACGCTGCGCGACTGGTGCGGCGCGACTCCCCGGATCGGCGCGGCCTGCGTGCATAACAGCTTCGACCTCGCCGGCGTGGACGGTACGGCGCCTGCAAGCCGCACCTGGCTGCCGCGGCTGTTACCACGCGGCGTGCGCTATGAGGGTCGCGTCCATGAGCAGCCCGTCTCCACCCTGCCCCATCACCGCACCTCGCTTCATCTTGGCCATGACGGCTATCTGGATGCGCAGGCAGACCGCAAGCGCGCGCGCAACCTCCCGCTCCTGCTGCTGGAGCGCGCGGACCACCCGGACGACCCTTATATTCTCTACCAGATCGGCACCGAGGCCGAGCGCCGCGGGGATCATGCGGAGGCGAGCGCCTGCTATGAAGAAGCGCTGGCTCTCACCCCGCCGGATGCCAACTGGCGGCACGCCATGATCGTGCGCCACCTCCACTGCCTTGGCCAGAGCGGACAGTCCGCGCGGGCAATCGACCTTGCCGAGGCGGAACTCATACACTGGCAGGATTCCCCCGACTTCTTCTTCGTGCTCGGCAATCTGCTGCTGGATCGCGCGCTGTCCGAGCCCGGACAGGCGATCGACCACTGGCTCCCGCTCGCGCAGAGCGCATGGGAACGATGCCTCGCGATCGGCGAACGGCCGGAGCTTGAGGGCAGCGTGCAGGGGCGCGGCAGCCACCTTGCCCGGCATAATCTGGATATGATGCACGCACAGTTGGCGCTGCTGCGCGCCTGATCCTTCCCTGATGGGCGCTTGTCGGCACGGAGGGTCCGGGCTAGCCTGGGCGCTGGCCCCAATCCTCCACCGGAGTGACAGCAATGTCCGCGCGTACCAGCCTCGCCTTCACCCTCGCCTTCGCGCTCATGGCCTGCTCAGGCGGCACGGCGGACAGCCGCGCGCGCGAGGCCGGCGCCACGGTGCGCAGCGGCGCGATCCCCGCGAAGCAGACCACGCTCGCCAGCTTCGCCTCGCCCTGGGCGTTCAACTTCCTGCCGGATGGCGCGATCCTCGTGACGGAGAAGGAAGGCGCGCTCATCCTCCTCGATCCGGCGAGCGGGCGCAAACAGACGGTTTCCGGCACGCCCCGCGTGGTCAGCCGCAATCAGGCCGCGCTCATGGACATCGTCCCAGCACCGGACTTCGCGCAGAGCGGCATCGTTTATCTCAGCTACTCGGAACCCGGAGACGGCGACACCAGCGGCGCGGCGCTCGCCACCGCCCGGCTCGACCGGAGCGGCGCACCGGCGCTGCGCGACCTGAAAGTGATCTTCCGCGCGACACCCTATGTCGAGGGCAACGGCCATTATTCCGGGCGCATCGCCTTCTCGCCAGACGGCAAGTTCCTCTTCTTCACTGCCGGCGACCGGCAGAAGCTCGACCCCGCGCAAGACCCCGGCGGCACGCTCGGCAAAGTGCTGCGCCTCAACCCCGACGGCACCCCGGCGGCAGGAAACCCGCTGGCAGCGAAGGGCTTTCACCCGGCGATCTGGTCCTACGGGCATCGCAACCTGCTGGGCATTGCCTTCGATGGTGAAGGGCGCCTGTGGGAAATGGAGATGGGACCGCGCCATGGCGACGAAATCAACCTGATCCGGCCGGGCCTCAACTATGGCTGGCCACGCGCATCCAACGGCGATCATTATGACGGGCGCGATATTCCCGACCATCGACCGGACGACGGCTATGAGGCACCGCGCGTGTTCTGGAACCCGGCCATCTCACCGGGCGGCCTGGCCTGGTATGACGGCGCGCTCTTCCCGGCCTGGCGAGGCTCGCTGTTCATCACCGGCCTGTCCGGCAAGTCGCTCGACCGGATCGCGCTCGACGGCGAGACCGCGACCAAGGCGGACCATTGGGATATGGGCGCCCGCATCCGGGGCGTGCGCGCCGGGCCGGACGGCGCGCTCTACATTTTGGAAGATGGCGAAGGCGGCCGCCTTATCAGACTGACGCCGCCTGCCTGAACGGCTGGCGCAACCGGCGCGGCGTCAGCCCGCGACCAGACCCGCCGCCGCGATGCCGGCCAGCGCCGCTTCCTCATCCTTGTCCGAAAGGTCGCCGCTGATGCCGACCGCTCCGACCAGCGTGCCCGCGCCGTCCTTCACCAGCACGCCACCCGCCGCCGGGATCATCGCCCCGCCAAGCGCTGTACCCAGCGCCGCCACGAACTGTGGGCGCTCCGCCGCCATATCGCCCAGCGCGCGCGACGAAACGCCAATGGCGAGCGCGCCAGCCGCCTTGCCGCCCGCAACCGCCGGCCGGCCATAGCTCGCGCCATCCTCCCGGGCGAGCGCGACCTGATGGCCACCCGCATCCAGAACGACCACCGTCAGCGGCTTGAGGCCCGTAGCGCGGCCATGCGCCAGCGCGCCATCGACGATCGCGCGTGCCTGATCCAGTTTCATATGCCTCGTCCTTCCCGTTGGATAACCCGGCGCGCTCTCTCAGTCTTGCCGGGCCACGTCAACCGTCGAGCAGCGCACGGGCCAGCCCCGGATCATCGGTGAAGAACCCGTCGACCCCCGCCGCCACGAAGGCGCGCAGTTCCGCCATGGCGCCCGCCTCCGCGCGGTGCGCTTCAACTGTTCCCTCCCGCAGCATCGGCGGGAGGAAATTGTTCTCGGGACGGAAGGTCCACGGCATGACGGCGAGGCCCGCCGCATGGGCATCGCGCACAAGCGCTGTCGGCGCGCCAAGGCCACCTGTCGCATCCACCGGGATGATCGCCGCCTTTGCCGGCGCGACGATATCCGCATAGCCAGCCATGGCAGCGAGGCCGGCGCGGGTCATCATATCCGCATAAGTGAGGTCGCCTCCACGCAGCACCACGTCGGCGGGCTGCCGGGCGCCGCTCTCGCAAAGCTGCATCAGGCGCAGATTGGGCCAGTCGCCCATGCGCGCCCGGAGCGCACGCAGATTGTCGATCTCGAAAGACTGGACGATGAGCGGCGCCGCGCGATCATGCGCCGCGACGACACGGATGAATGCATCCTCCACGGGCAATCCGATGGATGCGAAATAGCTGGAATGCTTGATCTCCGGGACGATGCCGATCGTCCGCCCAGATGAGCGCGAGAGCATGGCCGCGAGATCGACCACCTCGGCCAGTGTCAGCACCGGCTCATATCCGTCACAGGCTGCGCTTGTCGGGCGCAGGGCGGGCAGGCGCTCGCGGGCGCGCAGCGTCTTGAGCTCCGCGAGCGTAAAATCCTCGGTAAACCAGCCCGACTGCCGCTCGCCATCAATCCATTTTTCCGTATGGCGCGCGGCAAAGCCGGGGTGATCGGCAACGTCCGTCGTCTCGGCGATATTATTCTCATGCCGCACGATCGGCACGCCGTCCCTCGTCATGCAGACGTCGGGCTCGATAAGATCGGCCCCATCCGCCACCGCCCGCTCATAGGCGGCGCGTGTATGCTCGGGGCGATAGGCACTCGCGCCGCGATGCGCGATGATGAGGGGCCGGGGCACCGACAAGGGCCGCAGCCCGGCTCAGCGCTGATGAAGTTCCGCGACGCTGCGGGCGACCTGCTGCATCAGCGCCCAGCGGGCCGGGATCGCCTGACGGGTCGAGCCGATCATCACGACAATCGCATAGCTGGTGCCATCCGGCGCGGTCATGATGCCGACATCATTATATCCGGTCGACCGACTGCCCAGATCCTGCCCGGTGCCGGTTTTGTGGACATAGCTCCAGCCGGCCGGCACGCCCGCCTTGATGCGCTGCGGGCCAGTCCTTGCGTCGCCCATGGTGGAAATGAGCCGCGTGGTCGATGCCGGCGAGAGCATGTCCCCACGCTTGAGCTTGGCGAGCGCCTGGGCAATCGCGATGGGCGAAGCGCCGTCTGGCGGATTGGCGAGATAATCGTCCAGCGCCTTCTCCCGCACGGACATGGGGAGATTGGCACGGGCGGTGTAGAAGCGGCGCCCCTGCGAGAGATCCTGGGTCCAGGGCAGGCCCGCGGTCTGGCTCTGGAGCAACCGCTCGCCCGGGCCGAAGCGGACATTGGCGACGAACCGACGCGCGAGGAAGGAACGTACCGCCTCCGACCCGCCGACCGTGCGAAGCACCGAATCATTGGCGGTATTGTCGCTTTGCGTCATCGCCCGGTAGAACAGATCGGACAGCGTGGTCGTATAGCCATCCGGCCCTTTCACCATCGCGGCGACCGGCTGGTGAAAAAGCGTCAGATCCTTCGGGCGGATCGTGACCGGCGTGCTCATCGAGACCTTGCCGCGATCCACCGCGTCCAGCATCGTCATTGCCACCCAGAGCTTGGAAACGCTCTGCTGGGGAAAGAGCCGGGCGCCATTATGGCTGACCGTCCAGCCGGTATCGACGCGCTGCACGGCAATGCCCACCTGCCCGTCAAACGACTGGCCAAGCGAGCGGATAACGGCGGAAAGCGCCGGCGGGGGCTGATCCGATCGCCGCTGATAAGCACCGCGCTGCTCGGGCCATGCCGCGTCCGCGCGCGCACTCGCAGGGGCCGCCGGAGCGGCCGGCGGCGGATAGCCATGGGCGACACGCGGCGGCACGCTGTGCGGCACCGCCGTACAGGCACTCGCCAGCGCGAACAGCGACAGCCCTATGGTGCGCCGCGAGCTCCCGATTGATTGCCCCCGCGCTGGCCGCTTTTGCTTTTGCCCGGCTTGCATCTTGCCCTTCATAATCCCGATCATGCCAAGCATTTCATTAACAGGGCAAAAACAAGCGCAATCCCGATGCGGCACAGCGAATCTATCGTGCGACGGACTGTTTCACTTGCAAGGCAAACCGCACGTCCCGTTATGGGACAAGCACCGTGTCGACCGCATCCGGCAACGTCTCGGGATAATCCAGCGTGTAGTGCAGCCCCCGGCTCTCCTTGCGCTGAAGCGCCGAACGGATGATGAGCCGCGCTACCTCCAGCAGGTTTCGCAGCTCGATGAGATCCGGCCGGACATGGAAGTTGCCGTAATATTCGTCGACTTCCTTGGCGAGCAGATCCGCCCGGTGCTGGGCACGCTCCAGCCGCTTGGTGGTGCGGACAATGCCCACATAATCCCACATGAAGCGGCGGATCTCCTTCCAGTTGTGGGTGACGACCACTTCCTCGTCACTATCCGACACGCGGCTCTCGTCCCATGGGCGGATCGCGGGCGGTGTCGGCAGCTCATCCCAATGGGCGCGGATATGGTTGGCCGCGGCCTCGCCGAAGACGAAACATTCGAGCAGCGAATTGGAGGCAAGGCGATTGGCGCCGTGCAAGCCGCTCTCCGTCACTTCGCCGGCCGCATAAAGACCCGGAAGGTCCGTCCGCCCGTCAAGATCGATGACGACCCCGCCGCAGGTATAATGCTGCGCGGGCACCACGGGGATCGGCTCCCGCGTGATGTCGATATCGAGATCGAGCAGCCGGGCGTAAATGGTCGGGAAATGATGCTTCACGAACTCGGGCGGCTGGTGGCTGATATCGAGATGCACATAGTCAAGACCGAGCCGCTTGAGCTCATGGTCGATCGCGCGGGCCACGATGTCGCGCGGGGCCAGCTCGGCCCGCGCATCGAAGCGAGGCATGAAGCGCTCGCCACCGCCCGGCACACCCGGCGGCAGCTTGAGATAGCCGCCCTCGCCCCGCACCGCCTCGGTAATCAGGAAGTTCTTGACCTCCAGATTATAGAGGCAGGTCGGGTGGAACTGCATCATCTCCATGTTCGACACGCGGCAACCAGCGCGCCAGGCCATGGCGATACCATCCCCGGTGGCGCCGCGCGGCGCGGTGGAAAACAGGTAGGTGCGCCCCGCCCCGCCAGTCGCGAGAATGGTCGCGCGGCCAAGCAGCGCATCCACCCGCTCCGTCGCGCGATTATAGGCATAGACGCCCCACACATGCCCGTCGCCCGAGTAACGCTCGCCATGGCGGGAGGTGACGAGGTCGATCGCCACCATATCCTCCATCAGCGTGATGTTGGGGTTGGCGCGCGCGGCGGCCACCAGCGCCACCTGCACGGCATGGCCCGTGGCATCGTCGACATGCACAATGCGCCGGTGCGAATGGCCGCCCTCGCGTGTCAGATGCCAGCGCTCGCCAAAGCCCTCTCCGGCATTGAACGGCACGCCGAGCGCCGCCAGCCGCTCGATTGCCGCCGGCGCCTCGGAAATGACGAACTCGACCGTCTCCCTGTTGTTGAGCCCGGCACCCGCGACCATCGTATCCTCGACATGGGCCGCGAAACTGTCCCCCGCGTCGAGCACCGCCGCGATGCCGCCCTGCGCCCAGTTGGTGGAACCGCCATCCAGCGCGCCCTTGGCGAGCACCAGCACCTTGCGGCCATCCTGCGCGAGGTTGATCGCCGCTGTCAGCCCCGCCGCGCCGGAGCCAATGATGACGACATCATGGATGGAAATGCTCATTGTCCGCACCTCTCACGCCTGCCGGCGATGAACCTGGCAGCCGTTTTTATCTACCCTATGCCGCCTGCCGGGTAAGTTTCAGGAACACGTCTTCCAGATCGGGATCACGGGTGGAGACATCGACGATCGAGAAGCCCTGCTGCTGAATCAGCGTCAGCACCTCGCCCGCGCTCGCCTTGTCCTTCTCGAACGTAACGGCAAGCGTGCGCTCACCGACCCGCTCGACCTTGCCGAAGCGGGCATGACCGGGCAGCGTGGCGATCTCCCGGTCCACCGTCACTTCCATGACCTTCTCCTGCGCCATGCCGACCAGCTCTCGCGTAGACGTGTCGGCAATGACGCGGCCATGGTTGATGATCGCGATGCGATCACACAGCTCCTCGGCCTCTTCCAGATAATGGGTGGTGAGAACGATGGTGACCCCGCCCGCATTCAACGCCCGCACATAGGCCCAGAGCTGCTGACGCAGATCAATATCGACACCGGCGGTCGGCTCGTCCAGCACGAGGATCGGCGGAGAATGGACCATCGCCTTGGCGACCATCAACCGTCGCTTCATCCCCCCGGAAAGCGAGCGGGCGTAGGCATCCGCCTTGTCATCCAGATGGACGGCGCGCAGCAGTTCCATCGTCCGCCGCTCCGCCTTGGGCACGCCATAGAAGCCGGCCTGATTGTCCAGCGTCTCACGCGGCGTGAAAAAGGGATCGAACACAATCTCCTGATTGACGATGCCGATGGAGTTACGCGCATTGCGGGGCTGCCCCTCAATGTCGAAGCCCCAGATACGCGCAGATCCGCCCGATTTATTGACGAGGCCGGCAAGGATGTTGATGAGCGTCGACTTGCCTGCCCCATTTGGCCCCAGCAGGCCGTAAATCTGGCCGCGCGGGATGGTCAGCGTCACATCGTCCAGCGCGCGCTTGCCGCCGTCATAGACCTTGGTGAGATTGCGGATGGCGATCGCCGCCTGATCTTGCTCGCTCATGCCGCCCGTCTAGCGCTGGTCCGTGCCGCATGCCAGCGCGCAATAGCGTGCCGCATCCATGAACTCCGCCCGCGATGCGGCAAGGCGCGTCTCGGCTTCCTGATCCGCCCCCCATGTCTCAAGCTGGAAGCGCTCGTCGAGCGAGACGGCATCCCACAAGGCGTCAGCATCCACCGCGCCGTCAAGATGTGCGAGCGCGCCGACCAGCGAGCCGCCGATGGAGACCAGCTTCATCAGCCCGGCAAGCGGCCACGGGTCCAGCGCTTCGACCGCACCCCGCAAGGCCGCAAGCGTGTGCGGCGGCTGATCGGCCGGCATGATGCCGGCCGTCACCACAAAGCGCGCACCAAGACGCGTCCGCGCCCAGTCAAGCAGCGGCTCCCAGAGCAGCGCCTGTCGCTCGATCAGCGCATCCGGTCCCTCGGCGCGGTAACAAAACAAATCGCTCGCGCCATAGGCCGCGATCTGCCCGCGAAACGCGCCGACGACCGGCAGCACACGATCGATCGTCGCATTGGCAAGGCCGGTCAGCGGCATGGTCGCGGGGTCGATCTCCTCACCCTGCGTATCCCATTCGGCGGCGATGGCCCGCGCCAACGCCGCGCCCGGCACGGCAAGCGGCACACGGGCGGGCGTGCGGACCGGGCGGCCGTCCAGCACGATGGCATGGCCAGCCTCATGCGGCGCAATGCCGGCCGCGGTGTAGAAACGCTTCATTGGGGATCGCGCGGGGTCGCCCATGCACGGAGCAGCAGGCGCGGCACGATGATCGTCTGCACGAAGCCCACGCAGGAGATGAAAAAGCCCATCCACTTTGCCTTGTCACCCTGCACCCACGCGAAATGCTGCAACATGATGAGCGTGCCGAACAGCAGGATGAACACGCCCGAAAGGCGGAACAGCGAGATGGCGAAGAAGCGCGTTCGCGCGGCGAAAGCACGCGCGGCGGCATCTGCGGCGCCTGAATCGGGCGCGGGATCGAGAGGGTCGGTCATGGCAGGCCGATATGGCGGGCCAGAGCCGCGCTGTCCATCGCGACGCTCTCCGCGCCCGCATCCCGCAGCGTCCCGACATCATGATAGCCCCAGCCGACCCCAAGCGCGCGCACATTGGCGGCGCGGGCCATCAGCATGTCAAAGCTGGTATCGCCGATCATCACCGCATTCTCAGGCGTGACGCCCGCATCCGACAGCGCCTTGTGGAGCATCGCGGGATGCGGCTTGGAGGGGTGGCGATCCGCGGTCTGGAGGGAGATGAACCGGCCGTGCAGGCCATGATGCTCCAGCACCAGCCGCAGCCCGCGATCGGACTTGCCAGTGGCGACAGCGAGCAGCCAGCCCGCGCTGTCCAGCGCGTCCAGCAGGCCCGCTATCCCCTCATAGAGCGGCTCATGCGCCTCGCCCGCGCTGCGTAGCGCCTGAAAGGCCTGTTTGTAGTGCCTGCTCATCGCCTCATGAAGGGCGTCATCCCCTTCCGGCACCAGCGCGGCCATTGCCTCGGTCAGCGAAAGACCGACGACGGAAAGGCACGTCGTCCGGTTCGGGCATCGCAGGCCAACCGCATCGAACGCGCCCTGCATGGCGGCAACAATGGCATGCTGGCTGTCGACCAGCGTACCGTCACAATCAAATATGGCGAGGCGGAGCGTCATGATGCCGGGCAGGCCTCCGTCGACCGGACAGCCACGGCGACGTCGATCTGCCCCTGCACCTGCCCGTGATCCATCACGCAAGGCGCCACGAGTGCCAGCGCGCCCGCGCCCTCCCACTCCATCGCAACGCCCATCCCGGCTTTCGCGGTGTCCAGGGAGATGCGGCGCACGACATCCTCGTCCGGCATCGTGCCCGCTGGCGGAAAGCCGGACAGCGGGCTGGGCGTACGCTCCACCACGCGCGTCGCGGGCGAGATGGTCAGTGTCAGCCGGCCGGGTACATCACAGAGATTTTCACACCATAGCCGCGCGACATGGGCGCCATCGGGCGAAGGCGCCTCGCTCATCAGCCAGTCCTCGTCAATCCGCCCGCATGCGCTACAGGCAAGCAGCATCAGCGGCGCGGCCCATCGCCTCACCATCAGCGCCTGCCCGGCCCCGCGCCTTTTGGGCCAGCCCCCTTGGAACCAGAACCCTTCGGGCCAGCGCTCCGCGGACCGGCGCCTTTCGGTCCGGCGCCCTTGGGCCGCAACGGCTTGCCACGCGAAGGCGCGCCCGGCTTGCCCGCGGACTTGCCGCCATCCCCCGGCCCACGCGAGCGACGCTCACCCCGGCGGGCCTTGCGGACATCCTTGGCATGAGCCTGCGCGGCGCGCTTCTCGAATGACCGACCGCTTTCGCGCGGCAGCTCCTCGTCAAGCGGCAGGTCGCCTTCCAGCGGATCAAAGCCGAGACTCAGCAGGCTTTCGTGAAAATGCTCCGGCGGCTCAGCGCTTATGTCGAGCGGCGCGCCATCGGGATGATCGATACGGATGCGACGGGCGTGCAGATGCATCTTGCGGCTGATCGAACCGGTAAGGAACGCTTCCTTGCCGCCATATTTGCCGTCCCCCACAATGGGGTGGCCAATGGCCGCCATATGCACGCGGAGCTGATGGGTGCGGCCGGTTCGCGGCTCCAGCATGACCCAGGCGGCACGATTGCCCGCGCGCTCGATCACCCGGTAGCGGGTACGCGCGGACTGGCCATTCTCCTTGTCGACATGCATTTTCTCGCCACCGCTGCCGGGCTGCTTGCCGATCGGCAGGTCAATAATGCCATCCTCGACGGACGGCGCACCGACGATCAGCGCCCAGTAGACTTTTCGTGCCGTGCGGCTGGAAAAGGATTTGGCGAAATGCGCGGCGCTGCGTGCCGACCGGGCGAGGAGCAGCGCGCCGGACGTGTCCTTGTCCAGCCGGTGCACGAGCCGGGGCCGGTCGTCCCGCTCGAACATCAGCCCATCGAGCAGCCCGTCAACATGCTCATGCGTCTTCGTGCCGCCCTGCGTGGCAAGGCCGGGCGGCTTGTTGATGACGATGGCGTGCGGATCGCGATGGATGACGAGCCCCTCGGCAAAGGCGATCTGATCCTCGGTGAGGGCCGGGCGGACGCGTGCCCCGCGCGCGGCCGTACTCGCCGTATCGACGGGAGGGACACGGATCGTCTGGCCGGCCGCGACCCTGTCCCCCGGCGTGGCGCGGGCACCATCGACCCGAAGCTGACCCGTGCGCGCCCAGCGGGAAACCAGCGCGAAGCTCGCCTCGGGCAGATGGCGCTTGAACCAGCGGTCGAGCCGGATGCCATCATCGTCGGCATCGACGCGGAACTGGCGAACGCCGGCGCTGTCTCCGCCCCCGCTCATGCCGCAACCCCACGCATGAGGGAGAGGCCAAGGGCCAGCGCGCCAACCGCGCCGATGACGGATGCCAGCACATAAGCCAGCGCGCTCAGCAGCGCGCCGCGCTCGATCATCCGCATCATCTCAAGGCTGAAGGCAGAGAAGGTGGTGAAGCCGCCGAGCACGCCAACCGCCAGAAACAGGCGCAAATCCTCGCCGCCCTCCACCCGTGTCCCAAGCCAGCCGGCGACCAGCCCCATGATGAAACCACCGATGATGTTGACGCCCAGCGTTCCCCACGGCCAGGCCGTGCCGAACAGGTGGGAGGCGAGCCGGCCGAACTCGTAGCGGCCGAGCGAGCCGATCGCGCCGCCGGCCATGACGATGAATATGGGAGCCATGAGCGCCCCCTATCCCATTGATCGCCGGCGGGCAAATGAAGCCGGCGCGCGCTCAGGAGATGGTCGCGACGATATCCACTTCCGTCAGGCCGCTCTCGCCCTTGCGTGCGAAGATGAGATAGGCCGGGCCATCCTTGCCGCGCACGCCGGCAAGGCGCTGCTCGCCACCGCCCGTTTTGTGCTCGGCATCATAGCCGCCGCGCCGGGCCAGCGTATAATAATAGTCGACCACCTGATCGGCCGCGACCGGCGTGACGAAACTGGCGATGACGATGTCGCACCGGCCATTGGCCGCGCCTGCGGCCTCGGTGAGGCTCGCACGTGGGTAGACGGCGAAGGGAACCGGCAGGCGTTCGGCCCATTGCGGCCCGTAGGTGACGCTGCGCGTACAACCATCCGCCTCGGCAGATGGCTGCGCGCCCCGGTTCAGGATCGGCTCCCGCGCCATGGCGGCAAGCGTGATGGGCCGCGCCGGCGCCGGATCGCCCGTTGCACCGGACCGGGGCACCTGATCGAGCCTGCCCCCAACGGCCTTCAGCGCCTCGGCCTGCGCCGCGCGCGCTTCCGCCGCCGCCGCGGGACTGCCCGCGACAAGCTGCGGCGCTGCCCCGGCACCGGCGATCATCGTGCCCGGCCGCACGACGTCCGCGCCGGAGAGGCCATCAAGATCGGTATCGGTCGCCAGGCTCTGGTTAAGCGCGCCGGCAATTGCCGCATCCTCCGGCACGCCGGCACTCGCCGTGCTATCCGGCGCGGTTTCACCGCCGCAGGCAGCAAGCAGCGCGGCGCCGGCCAGCGGCAAAATACGGAACAGGGGGGCGCTGGAGAAGAAGGGCATGATAAGGGAAGCTCCGGGAAACAGCGTGCGACACAAGCCGTCTTCCTGCCAGAAAGGCGTTAAAAGAGCCCTGCCACGCACGGCGGGCGCACAGGCGCCATGGTGCCGTGCAACATCGGCACTTGCCTCGTCGCCCCTCGCCCGCCAAGGCAGCGCGATGAGCAAGGCCCCTGCAGCATCGACCAGCGTAACGGATCGCCGAGGCTATCTGCCCGGCATCGGCTGCTATGTGATCTGGGGCTTCCTGCCGCTCTATTTCCATGCGCTCGCCAGCGTCGATCCGTTCGAACTGGTCGCGCACCGAATCATCTGGTCACTGGGCTTCCTTGCCATCCTCATCCCCCTCGCCGGGCAAGCAAGCGCACTGCGCGCCGCGCTGCGCCAGCCGCGCACACTCGCCGCGCTCGCGACAAGCGCGCTGCTGATTGCGGCAAACTGGATCGTCTATGTCTGGGCGGTCGCGACCGGCCATGTCGTTGCGGCGAGCCTTGGCTATTTCCTCAATCCGCTCGTCAACGTGGCCATCGGCGTGCTGCTGCTGGGTGAGCGCCTTTCACGCGGACAGGCCACCGCGCTCGCCATTGCCGGCGTAGGGATCGCCTTCCTCGCCTGGGGCGAAATCTCGACGCTCTGGGTCAGCCTCAGCCTCGCCATAACCTTCGCCTTCTACGGCTACATCCGCAAGCAAGTCGCGGTGCCCGCGATGACCGGACTTGCGATCGAGACGATGGTGCTCCTGCCTGTCGCGCTCGCCGTTATCGCCTTTGCGCTGACCAGTGGCGCGTCCGCCCTCGACCAGCCACCGGCGATTATCGCGCTGGTCGCCTGCTCGGGGGTCGTCACCTCCGTTCCACTCATCCTTTTCGCCGCCGCCGCCCGTCACCTGTCCATGACGGCGCTCGGCCTGCTGCAATATGCCGCGCCGACCATACAGTTCATCATCGGTATCGGCTTCCTGCACGAGCATGTCTCGCCCGCGCGCTGGGCGAGCTTTTCGCTCATCTGGCTCGGTCTTGCGCTTTTCGTCTGGGACACGCTGGGCCGCGCGCGCAAGACGCGGGCCATGGCGGAGACGATGGCAGCCTAGTCGCTCAGCGTCCGAAGGCGACCCCCTCGAACCGCACGGGCTCACCCACCGCCACATCGGCAAGCTGGCTCTCCCACATGACGCGATGGCCGCGCACGATCGTCCCGACCGGACGGCCTGTCACGCTCATGCCGGAGAAGGGCGACCAACCACAGCGGGAGGCCATCCAGCTCTCGTCCATCGTCCAGCGGGCCTTGAGGTCGACAATGGTGAAGTCAGCGTCGTAGCCCACCGCAATCCGCCCCTTGCCGACAAGGCCGAAGACACGCTGCGGCCCGGCGCTGGTCAGATCGATGAAGCGCTGGAGCGACAGGCGGCCATTCGCCACATGATCGAGCAGCAGCGGCACCAGCGTCTGCACGCCGGGCATGCCGCTGGGGCTGGCGGGATAGGCCTTTGCCTTTTCCTCCCGCGTGTGCGGCGCATGATCGGAACCGAGCACATCCGGCACGCCCTGCCCGACCCAGTGCCACAGCCCGTCCCGATGCGCGGCGGACCGGATCGGCGGGTTCATCTGCGCGTAGCTGCCAAGACGCGGATAGGCATCCTCGGCGGCGAGCGTCAGATGCTGGGGCGTCACCTCGCAGGTCGCGATATCCTTGTTCTCACCCAGAAACGCGAGTTCCGCCGGGGTCGTCACATGAAGCACATGGATGCGCCGCCGCGCCGCGCGGGCCAGCGCCACGATGCGCCGTGTGGCGATCATCGCGCTTTCATCATCCCGCCAGACGGGATGGCTCGCCGGATCACCCTCCACCCGATACGCCGTGCGCGCGTTCATCCGCGCCTCGTCCTCGGCATGAATGGCGACGCGTCGCACGCCGGAGGCAAGCACGCGGGCAAGCGCGGCATCATCATCGACCAGCAGACTGCCGGTCGAGGCACCCATGAAGATCTTGACGCCGGCCGTGCCGGGCATCCGCTCCAGTTCGGCAAGCTGCTCCGCATTGTCCGCCGTGGCGCCAACGTAAAAGGCATGGTCGCACCACATGCGGTGGTAAGCGCGGGAAAGCTTGTCCGTCACGCGCTCGGCGCTATCCGTATTGGGGTTGGTGTTGGGCATTTCGAACACCGCCGTCACGCCGCCGAGCACAGCGGCACGGCTCCCCGATTCGAGATCCTCCTTGTGCTCCAGCCCCGGCTCGCGGAAATGCACCTGACTGTCAATCACGCCGGGCAGGATATCGAGCCCCGTACAATCGATCCGTTCGCCACCGTCTCCCGACGCGGAGCCAATCTGCACGATCCGCCCGGCCCGCACGCCAATGTCCGTCTGCGCGGGGCCACCGGGCAGATGAACGATGCCGCCGGTGAGGATGAGATCAAAAGTCGGCTTCGGCATGGCGCTTGTCCCTTGGCGATGAGTGCGCTCCGTCCTAACTAGTCGGCATGACCTTAGCTACCCCGGATGGCGCGACCTGGCTCACTGATCGCGCGCTTGTGCGTGTGAGCGGCGCGGAGGCCTCCGCCTTCCTCCAAGGCCTGCTCACGCAGAATGTGGAGGGTTTGACGCCCGGAACCCCGCGCTATGCCGGGCTGCTTTCGCCTCAGGGCAAGGCCCTCTTCGACATGATGCTGTGGGCAGACCCGCTCGCTCCGGGAGATGTGCTCATCGATTGCGAGGCGGCACGGCGCGCCGCGCTGGTCAAGCGCCTCTCGCTCTATCGCCTGCGCAGACCGGTGACGATCACGCCCGAAGACCTGCTGGGCATCCACTGGTCGCCCGGTGCCGATGCCGCGCCGGATGGCGCCGTGCCCGATCCGCGCCTTGCCGTACTCGGCCGGCGCTGGCTGGGGCCAGCCGGTTCCGGCGACGGTGCGGCGGCCTATCGCGCACACCGGCTGAACCTTGGCATCATGGAGGGCGGGGACGAGCTGGGCGAGGACAAGACGCTATGGCTGGAATGCAATGCCCGCGAGCTGAACGGCGTCGACTTTACCAAGGGCTGCTATGTGGGGCAGGAGAATACCGCGCGCATGCACTATCGCGCCAAGGTGAACCGGCGGCTCGTGGTGCTGCCCATCGCCCTCTCCGACCCGGCGCGGCAGCGCGCGATATTTCCCGATCTCGGCCTTGCCATCGACCATCGTCAAGTGGAGACGCTCAAGGACCTTCCCCTTGCGCCCTGGCTTGCCGCCGCCATCGCGGAGCCGGCGGCATGACGCGCGCCATCCACCTCCGCCTGCTGGCTCTGCCGCTGCTGCTTCTGCCGGCTGCCGCCCGTGCGGATACGCCATGGACGCTGATCGCCACCTATCCGCACGACAAGACGGCGTTCACCCAGGGGCTCTTCTGGCTCGACGGGTCGCTTTATGAGAGCACCGGTATGAACGGTCGATCGGAGATCCGCGAGGTGGACCTGAGCGATGGCAAGGTGAAGCGCGCGGCCAGGCTGGACCGCACCGTCTTTGGTGAAGGCATCGCGCCATGGGGGCCGCGGATCATCAGCCTCTCCTGGCGTAACGGCCTCGGCTTCGTATGGGATCGCAAGAGCTTCACGCTGGAGCGCAGCTTCACCTACACGGGCGAGGGCTGGGGCCTGACGCAGGACGGCAAACGCCTGATCATGAGCGACGGCACGGCGGCATTACGCTTTCTCGACCCCGCCACACTCAAGCCGACCCACAGCGTCACCGTCACCTATGACGGGAAGCCCGTGCCCCTGCTCAACGAACTGGAATATGTGAACGGCGAGGTGCTGGCCAATATCTGGTTCTCCACCCGCATCGCGCGGATCGACCCGAAAAGCGGGCGGGTGAAGGACTGGATCGATCTCTCTGCCCTCGCCGCCAAAAACATGAGCGGCAACGCGGACGCTGTCCTGAACGGCATCGCCTGGGACGCGAAGCGCAAGCGCCTCTTCGTCACCGGCAAATACTGGCCGAACCTCTACGAAATCCGGCTGGACACGACAAAGCCTCGCGGGAAGTGACGCGAAGCCGGGCGGGCTCTGCGCTCAGTCCTTCTTGCGCGCCTCGGCGATCGCGGCCTTGAGTGCATCATAGCCCACAGCGCCTTCCAGCACCTTGCCGCCAACCACGAAGAGCGGCGTGCCGGTGCCTTGCAGCGCCTGCGCGAGGCGGACGTTGCTGCCAATCTCCCCGTCACGCTTGTCGCTCACAATGGCGGCCTTCGCCTTCGCCTCGTCAATGCCGGCGACCTTCGCCGCGGCCAGTATCTTCGCCTTCTCGACCCCGCCGGCGGCATACATGGCCGCGTGGAAGGCAGGATACTTGCCTTCCTCGGCGGCGAGCAGGGAGACCCGGGCGGCATCCGCGCTCCCCTCGGTAATGACGGGCAATTCGCGATAGACAACGCGCAGCTTCGGGTCTTCCTTCAGCAGGCGGTTGATATCCGCCAGCGAGGCGCGGCAATAGCCGCAGGCATAATCGAAGAACTCGACAAGCGTGACATCGGGCTGCGCCGCGCCTTCCCACGAGCCATGATAGGGCGTCTCCAGCGCCTTGCGGTTCTCGTCGATGGAGCCGGCCATGCGCTTATCCTTAAGCTTCTGAATGGCCTGCGGAATAATCTCAGGATTGGCGAGGATATAATCATGCACCACCGCTTCGATCCGCGCCCGCTCGGCCGCCGGCACATCACCCGCGCCCGCTGCCGCCCAGCCCGCTACCGCGCCACCGCCAAGCAACACCGCGCCCACGGCCGCCGCCATGAACCGCGTGCGTGCGCTACACCGCATTTTCTCGCCGGTTCCCGTCTTGCCGCTGTTCGTCATCGCTTCTTCCTGGTCCTTTCCAGCGCGGATCGCGCCACCATCGCTATATCCTGCGCGCGCAGATAGTCCGCCGTGCCGGACTTGATGCCTGTCATGGCCATTTCCGCGCTCCGCAGCGCGAGATCATCCTGTCCCTGCATCTGGTAGCGCTCGGCGGTCGCGAGCGCGGCGCGGGCATTATCGCCCTTGCGCGCATAGACGGTGCCCAGCGCATACCATGCAAAGGGATTATCATGATCGCGCGTGACCGCCGCGCGCAACACCTTCTCCGCCTCGTCAAGATACTGGTCGTCATCCGTCGCGATCAGGGCGTGGCCGAGGGTCGCGGCGATCAGCGGCTCGTTGCCGGTCTTCGCCACCGCTTCGCGGAGCGGCGCGATAGCTGCGCGGGGATCCCCGGATTCGAGCAGAACCTGTCCCTTCAGCTCCAGATAATAGGGGTCGTGCGGATCGCTGGCGAGCAGCGCGTCGACTTCCCGCACGGCCTGCTCGGGATAGGCGCCTTTATGATAGGCATAAGCACGGGCATAATGCGCGGGCACGCTCTGGTCGGTGACAGGATAGCGGCGCAGCGTCTCGGGCGGATCGGAAACAAAGCCCACGAGCTTGGCCTTCACGCGCTGAAAGCGCGCTTCCAGCGCGGGCGGCGTGGCGCGCGACCAGGCGGGGTCCTTTTCGTAAATGTCGGTGAGAACGCGGATGCGCTCACCTGAAAGCGGGTGCGTGCGCCCGTAGCTGTCCGTCTGCGGAATAGCGTAGCGATATTCGAGGTTCTGGAGCTTCTTGAAGAAGGCAAGGCTGCCCTTGCCGCTAATGCCCGCGCTATGCAGATAACGCGCGCCGGCAAGGTCCGCGCTGCTCTCCTGCGTACGGCTGAACGACAGGAAATTGCCGAGCGCTGCCTGCTGGCCAAGGCCCATGATCCCCATGCCCGCCTCGCCCGCGCCCGCCGCGATCGCCGCCGCGCCAAGCAGCAGGGAAACCAGCGTGATGCCTGTCGCCGCCTTGATGCTCTCCATCGAGCGGACGACATGCCCGCCTTCGATATGGCCAAGCTCGTGCGCGATCACGCCCTGAAGCTGATTGAGATTATCCGCGTCGGCGATGAGGCCGGAGTGAACCCAGACGATCTGTCCGCCTGCCACGAAGGCATTGACCGAGGGATCGTTGATGAGGAAAACCTGTACGTTCTTCTCTTCCAGCCCCGCCGCGCGGATGAGCGGCGCGGCCGCATCATGCATCAATGCTTCGGTTTCCGCGTCGCGCAGGATCTGCTGGGCGAGCACCGGCTGCGCGGCGAACAGGGCAATGCCGATCAGCGCCAGGAGCCGGGAAAAACCAGGAATGCGATCAACCATGGCCGCTCCATGCCGCCGCGCGCGTGAACGGGGCATGACCCCATCCCGATAGTGGGCGATATCGCTGAAACAGACTGACGGGCGGAGCGCGTCCACCCGTCAGTCTCATCGTTTCCAGGGCCGTCAGCCGCCGAAGGTGCGCTGCCACCATCCTCGGCGCGGCGTCGCCCCCTCCTCGTCATCGGCCACGGGTGCACCGCCCTCGCCGGCATCCGCCACGGGCGCCTCGGCCTCGACAGAGGCAGCCGCTACGGGCGCGTCCACAATTGCAGCGGCCAAAACGACCGGCTCGGTGGGCGCTGGCGCATCCTCGACCTCGGCGCTGGCCGCCTTGGTCCGGCGCGCGCGCTTGGGCTTGGCCGGCGGCGCATCCTCAACAGTCTCGGCGGGAGCAGGCGCAGCCGCTTCGGCCTGACCCGCCTCTGCCTCTGCCGCCTCGGCGGCAATCGCGGCCTTCGTGCGACGCGTGCGCCTGGGCTTGGCTGGCGGAGCCTCCTCGGGTTCAGCCGGCGCGGCCGTGACGCTCGCCGCCTCATCCGCCGGAGCGGCCGCAGCCGCAGCCGCATCCACCTCATCCTTGCGGGCGCGAGGGCGACGGCGTGTCGTCTTGCGCGGCGCCTCGACGTCGGACTCCTCGCTCACGGGCGCCTCGGCAACAGCCTCGGCCGGTGCATCGACCGATGCCTCGGCGGCGGCTTCGTCGCCGGCAACCTGAGCGGTCTCTTCGCCCGCATCGGCATTGCCAGCGGCCTCGCCCTCGCCACCGCGCCGGCGGCGACCGCCGCGACGCCCGCGCCGACTCTTGCGACGACCCTCGTCGGTGCCCTCGCCGGCATCGCCATCCTCCGCCACGAGCGCAACCGCCCCGTTCGCGTCGGCTATGTCAGCTTCATCGCCGGAGACATCGTCGCCCGCCTCGCTGGCGCCGGCTTCATTCTCACGGCCTTCCGCCTCCCCGGACTGGCTTTCCTCGCCATCGCGGCGTCCACGGCGGCGGCGGCGGCTGCGACGGCGGCGCTTGCCATTCCCTTCCCCCTCGCCATCCCCATCGCGGCGCTGTTCGACGGAAGCCTCGTCTTCCTCGTCTTCCTCCTCCTCGACGTCCTCGATGTCATCCTCGGCATCGGTCTCGTCGATGATCGGCGCGTAGATCACCTGATGCGTCGGGCGCGGTCCGCTGGCCTCGACGGACATGCGCGCGCCCTCCACCTCACCATCGGGCAGGATGGCGATGGTGACGCCATAGCGCTGCTCGATCTCGTCCAGTTCACGCCGCTTGTTGTTGAGCACATAAAAGGCGGCTTCCTGGCTCGCGCGCAGCGTGATGAGCGTGCCGCGACCGCGCGCGGCTTCCTCCTCCAGCATCCGCAGGGCGGAAAGACCGGCCGAGGAGGCCGTGCGGACAAGGCCCGTGCCCTCACAATGCGGGCAGGCGCGGGTCGACGCTTCCAGCACGCCGGTCCGCAGACGCTGGCGGCTCATCTCCATAAGGCCGAAACCGGAAATACGGCCGACCTGGATACGCGCGCGATCGTCCTTGAGTGCCTCCTTCATCGCCTTCTCGACCTTACGGACGTTGGAGTTGTGCTCCATGTCGATGAAGTCGATGACGACAAGGCCCGCCATATCGCGCAAGCGCAACTGCCGGGCAATCTCGCGCGCCGCTTCCAGATTGGTGGAAAGCGCCGTCTGCTCGATATTATGCTCACGGGTCGAGCGGCCGGAGTTGATGTCGATGGAGACCAGCGCCTCGGTCGGGTTGATGACCAGATAGCCGCCGGACTTCAACTGCACGACCGGATGATACATGGCCGCGAGCTGATCCTCGACGCCAAAGCGCTGGAAGAGCGAAACCGCATCGGCATATTGCTTCACGCGGCGGGCATGGCTGGGCATCAGGAGCTTCATGAAGTCCTTGGCCTGCCGGTAGCCGTCGTCACCCTCGACGATGACTTCCTCAATCTCGCGATTGTAGATGTCGCGGATCGCGCGCTTGATGAGATCGCTGTCATTGTGGATCAGCGCGGGGGCAGACGATCCGAGGGTTTGCTCGCGAATCTCGTCCCACAACCGGGCGAGATAGTCGAAATCGCGGCGGATCTCTGTCTTGGTGCGCTGGAGACCTGCGGTGCGGACAATGCATCCCATGGTCGAGGGCAGATTCATCTCGGCGATGATCGACTTCAACCGCTTGCGGTCCGCCGCGCTGCTGATCTTGCGGCTGATGCCGCCGCCATGGCTGGTGTTGGGCATGAGCACGCAATAGCGGCCCGCAAGGCTGAGATAGGTGCTGAGCGCCGCGCCCTTGTTACCGCGCTCCTCCTTGACGACCTGAACGAGCAGCACCTGCCGGCGCTTGATGACATCCTGGATCTTATAGCGGCGGCGCAGCGCCATCCGCTTGCGGCGCAGTTCCTCGCTGCCTTCGCTATTGCCTCCCCGGCGCCCGCGAGAGGACCGCGCGCCCTCGCCGCCGGCTTCACCCTCATCCTCGCCGGATTCGTCCGCGGCCGCCGCGTCGTCATCTTCTGCGTCGGCAGGACGGTCGATCTCTTCGACGGCATCATCGCCAAGCGGCGCGCCCTCATCATCTTCATCTTCATCCTCAGCGGCACGCAGTTCCGCTTCGAGCGCGGCATGCTCCGCCTCCTCGCGCAGCAGGGCCTCACGGTCCTCGCGCGGGATCTGATAGTAATCCGGGTGAATTTCCGAGAAGGCGAGGAAACCGTGGCGATTGCCGCCATAGTCCACGAACGCCGCCTGAAGCGACGGCTCGACCCTTGTTACCTTGGCGAGATAAATATTGCCCTTGAGCTGCTTGTGCTCAGCGGACTCGAAATCAAACTCCTCGATCCGGTTTCCCGTCACGATGGCGACCCGGGTCTCTTCCCGGTGGCGCGCATCGATCAACATGCGTGTGGTCATTCAAATGTCTCCGGCCGGCGCCAGGCCCGTTCCCCGGAGGGACGAAACGCGACGACGACGATAGGGGGAGCCGATGGCGGCGTCGCGCGGGCGAAATGCCTGCGCGGCCTAAGCCGGCTCTGGTTTCAACAAAAAAGGGCGTGTCTGCTGCCGCGACATGGTCGGCGTCCGCGCCGACCGACAGGGCGTGCGTCCACAGGGCGAGGCGCGCATTTGCGTGCCCTGCGCTGGAACTCTCATGCCACATGCAACATCAACCTGTTCTCATCGCGCCCGTGCATGGGCGCGATCCTTATGCCGACAGCGGCGTGCGGCAGCGGCTGCGCGCGACCATCGAGCCGTATCGGAACGCCGATGGGTAGCAGCCGGATACACTTTGAGCAACGACCAAGTTATCCGCGCTTCGCCATGGGTTTCGTCATAAATATGAGAAGCCTGCACAAGGCGCGCAAGGCTTCATGACATATTTCTGCGGTGATCCGGGCCAGTTTGCACTGGACGAAGCCCCTGCCCACGCGGCAAAAGGCGCCCCATGCTGCTGGCCCTGCTCGCCATGTCGACACCGCTCCCGGCTTCGCTGCCATTCGACCGTCTGATGCCTCCGGCCCCGATCGGGGCGGGCATGACGGCGGCCATGGCCAAGCGCCCGTCGCGCAATCGCGGCATCACCGTCCGCATTCCTGATGCCGCGCCGGCAATAGCCCTTCCCGCCATCGCCGGCCCGAACGACCCCGAGCGGCCACTTGTTGTCATCGACGCGGGTCATGGCGGCCATGACCCCGGCGCGCATAATGTCCGGCTGGGCTGGCGGGAAAAGGACATCACCCTCGCGCTTGCCCGGCGGCTGAAGGCGGAGCTGCTCAAGACCGGCCGGGTGCGTGTCGCCATGACACGGGACGATGACCGCTTTCTCGTTCTCCAGGAACGCTCGGGCATCGCGCGCAAAATGGGGGCGGATCTCTTCATCTCGCTCCATGCCGACGCGGCGGAGAATGACGAAGCGCGCGGCGCCACCGTCTACACCCTCTCCGACGTCGCCTCGGACCGGGAGGCCGCGCGCCTCGCCGCGCGCGAAAACCGCAGCGACATATTGAACGGTGTGGACCTCACCGACCAGCCCAATGCGGTAACGTCCATCCTCATCGACCTGACCCAGCGCGAAACGCTCGACGCCTCGACGCGCTTTGCCGACCTCGTCCACCGCGAGGCCGCGCCGCTGATCCGCTTCCGCGACCCCTACCATCGCTTTGCGTCGCTCATTGTCCTCAAATCGCCCGATACGCCCGCTATTCTCTTCGAGGCCGGCTATATTTCCAATGATGACGAGGCCAGGCTGCTCGCCAGCACGGACGGGCAAACGCGTGTCGCACAGGGACTCGCGCGGGCCGTCACAGTCTATTTCGCGCGGCAGCGAGCGCAAAAGCTGTTCCCTCGGTCGAAATGAAGCTCTAGAGCAGGCCCACCATGGACGAGGCAACGCGCGAACCGACCCGCATTCGGCTACAGCGGGATGGCGAGGAGGGATGGCGCGGACGGTTGTTCGCGCCCTTCGCCGCGCTATGGCAGCGGCGGCGTGTCCGCTTCGGCCTTCTTCTCATTGGCGGACTGGCACTTGCCGGCCTCGCCTTCTGGGCACTGTTCATGCGCGGTCTGCCGGACGAGAAGATGCTGATCGACTATCAGCCGCCGCTCCCCACGATGCTCCGCGACATTAACGGCCAGCCGATTCACAGCTTCGCGCGTGAACGGCGCGTCCAGCTCCAGTTCAGCGATTTCCCGCCGCTCCTCGTGAAGGCCTATCTGGCCGCGGAGGACAAAACCTTCTTCGAGCATCACGGAGTCGACGTGCCGGGCTTCTTTGGCGCGGTGTTCGACTATGTGAGCAAGATCGGGTCCGGCGCACGGGCCAAGGGCGGCTCGACCATCACCCAGCAGGTCGCCAAGAACCTGCTCATTGGCGATGAATATTCGCCCACCCGCAAGGTACGCGAAATGATCGTGGCCTGGCGCATGGAAAACGCGCTCTCCAAGGAACAGATTCTCGAACTCTATCTCAACCAGATCTTCCTCGGACGGAATGCTTATGGCGTGCAGGCCGCCTCGCGCGCCTATTTCGACAAGGACGTTGCCGACCTCAAGCTCTACGAGATGGCGTATCTCGCCATCCTGCCCAAGGGACCGTCCAACTATCGCCCCGAAAGCGAAACCGGCGCCGCCCGCGCGCTCGATCGCCGCAACTGGGCGTTGGGCGAGATGCTCTCCAACGGCTTCATCAGCCGCGCGCAATATGAGGATGCCCGTGCCCAGCCGCTCGGCACTATTGCCCAGCGCGCCTCCGGCCTCAACAACAGCACAGCGGGCTATTATACCGAGGAGGTCCGCCGCCGCCTGATCGAACTCTTCGGCGAGGCCGCCGAAGACGGGAAGAACAGCGTCTATGCCGGCGGCCTGTGGGTGCGCGCGCCGCTCGACCCGGCCATGCAGGAGCATGCCGCCAGAGCACTCCGGACCGGCCTGCTGCGCTATGACGCCGGTCATGGCTGGTCTGGCCCGGTCCGTCAGCTCTCCGCCGGCGAGAACTGGAAAAGCGAGCTGGCCGCCTCCAACCTGGGCATTGATTATCAGGACTGGACGGTCGCGCTGGTGCTCTCCAAGAACACGGGAAGCGCCACCATCGGCCTTCCCGACGGCCGGACGGGCACGCTCCCGGCAGGCGCCGCGCAAATGGTCTATCGCACCACCGGCGGCACGGCCTTCTCTGCCATGAAGCCCGGCGATGTCATCGTCGTGAAGCCCGAGGGCGGCGCCTACGCGCTCCGCAACGTGCCCGGCGTCTCAGGCGGGATGATGATCGAGGACACCCATGCCGGGCGCATCTATGCCATGCAGGGCGGGTTCGACGCGCGCCTGTCCTCCTACAACCGGGTGACTCAGGCGATGCGGCAGCCCGGCTCCACCATCAAGCCCTTCGTCTATGCCGCCGCGCTCGACCATGGCATGACGCCCGCCTCGATCATCGTCGATGGGCCGTTCTGCGTCTATCAGTCCGCGGCGCTCGGGCAGAAATGCTTCCGGAACTTCGGCGGTGGCGGCGGTGCCGGTCCGCAGACAATGCGCTGGGGCGTCGAGCAGTCGCGCAACCTCATGACCGTGCGCGCTGCCTCGCAGACCGGCATGGCGCGCGTGGTGCGGACCATCAAGGCAATGGGCATTGGCGACTACAAGCCCTATCTCGCCTTCTCGCTCGGCGCGGGTGAAACAACCGTTGAGCGCATGGTGAACGCCTTCGCCATGCTCGCCAATCACGGCCGCTGGCACGACGCCAAGGTCATGGACTATGTGCAGGACCGCACCGGCAAGGTCATCTGGCCCGCCAACTGGAAGCCCTGCCAGGGCTGCAACCGCGCCGACTGGGACGGCAAGCCAATGCCGCGCTTCCTGCCCGAGGGACGGCAGGCGATGAACCCGATGACCGCCTATCAGGTCGTCCACATCACCGAAGGCGTCATCCAGCGCGGCACCGCGACGACCCTGCGCGACCTCGACCGGCCGCTGTTCGGCAAGACCGGGACGACCACCGGCCCCACCAACGTCTGGTTCATCGGCGGATCGCCCGATATTGTGGCCGGCGTCTATATGGGCTTTGACCGTCCGCGCAGTCTGGGCGGATACGCGCAGGGCGGCCGGATCGCCGCGCCGATCTGGAAGGATGCGATGGCGCCCATCCTCGCCAACATGCCCAAGCGCCCGTTCACCGCACCCGCAGGCGTGCGGATGGTACGAATCGATCGCCGTTCCGGCAAGCGTGTCTATGGCGGCTGGCCGGGCGATGACCCGAAGGCGGCGATCATCTGGGAGGCTTTCAAGCCCGAGACAGAACCGCGCCGTTCGATCCGCAAGGAAGAAGTGGTTGCGCGCGACAAGGCGCAGAGCAGTGCCGGCAGCGGCGCGGCACGGCAATCCACGGGCGATTTCGCCGGCGAACAGGGCGGTATCTATTAGCGCGATCCCCATGCGGCTTGCGGGGCTTCGTACGCGAATAATGGCGCATCCGGCGAGAAAGGCAGACGGCATTTCGCCGTTCAGCGGGGCGTAAGCGTTAACGGCGCAGGGAGATATTCCCGCTATTGATGACGCCAAGAAATGTCTTTCAAATCATGCCCCGCGCCTTTACGCGTCCGCACAATGACGGTGTTTTTTATCAGTTCGCACATGCCCCGACGTCCGCTCTCGCAACCGCCGCACACGCGCACCAGCCAGACAACGACGCCCTTCGGACAGCCCTTGCCAACGAATCTGCGGCGAATTCTTGCAGAAGCGCGCGCGGCATGAGCATTCCCATGTTCATCATCGCGCTGCCGCTCGCCGGCGTGCAGGCGGAGGCGCACGATCTCCAACTCGCCACAGCCGTTACGCCCGCCATCGAGGCGCGCCATGATGCCGCGCAACCATCGCTCACAGGCAGGGACAATCTGCCGACGGGGGATTCGCCACCGCCTGCGGACGACGCAGCGTCCCAAGCAAACCCTGCCGAGCCGGACGACTCCATCGTCATAACGGCGCGGCCGGCGCCACCGCCGAGCGACCCGTTGCAGGGACTCAATCTCCAGTCCTTCTCCGTGGTCCAGTCGGTTGACGACGCCGTCACCGGGCCGGTCTCAATGGCTTATAAAAATACCGTGCCCAGCCCCATCCGGAGTGGCTTGCGGAACGTCCTGAGCAATCTTCAGGAACCCATCGTCTCCCTCAACTATCTTTTGCAGTTGAAGCCGGGCAAGAGCCTGGAAACGCTGGGGCGCTTTGCGATCAACTCGACGATCGGCGTCGCGGGGCTCTTTGACGTGGCGAAAAAGCCGCCATTCAAGCTGCCGCGCCGCACGAACGGATTTGGCTATACATTGGGCTATTATGGCGTGAAGCCGGGGCCATATCTGTATCTGCCGCTGATGGGGCCGACGACCGTTCGGGATCTCATCGGCCGCGTGGTTGATCTGTCGGTGCTGCCCTTTGCCGTTGGCAAGCCTTTCAACAAGCCGGCATTTGCCATCCCGACCACGGTCATCCGGCTGCTCGATGAGCGCGCCGAAGGTGACGAGGCGATGCGCGAATTGCTCGATGATTCGGCCGACCCGTACGACACCATCCGCACCAATTATCTGCGGACGCGTCAGGCCGAGATTGACGCGTTGCACGGGAAACACCGCCAGAATGACCCTGCTCCGGCTCCGGCTCCGGCTGCCGAACCGGAAAAGGCCGTCGCGCCATCTGGCGGGGAGTGACGACACCGATACCGGTCATCAAAGATGGTCCAAGTACCAGCGCGACAATTGCCGCCGGCCGCGCCCGCCGCGCCGTTCAGACGAGCGACTGGCGCAACTGACGGGCTCAGAACCAGAAGCGAATGCCCGCGACCACGGCGCGTTCGCTGACCTCATCGCCCGCGGCACGGGCGAAGCGCGCGGTCCTGCCCATTTTCCTTTCCCAGGACAGGCCGACATAGGGTGCAAACTCGCGCCGGACTTCATAGCGGAGGCGCAGACCGAATTCCGCGTCGACCAGTCCTGAGCCGATTGCGCTGGAAGGGATATTCTGCGCGGCGAGGCCAAGCTCAAACTGCGGCTGGAGAATCAGCCTTTGCGTGATGCGCTGGTCGTAATAGGCGCCGACCTGCGCCAGCAAATCCCCCCGATCGGAGAGGAACAGCCCGCCCTCCACGTCAAACCAGTAAGGCGCGAGCCCTTCGACCCCTAAAGCGGCATAAGTGCGCGTCGGCCCCGGCTGGATGTCCACCCGGACGCCACCCTGAAGGTTCCAGTACGCATCGATCGCATGGCTCCACAACGCCTGCACCTTGGCCGAGACCGACCCGCCGCCAAAGCTGCCCTCCCCTTCGCTCTTCAGGGTGAACCGATCGATATCGCCACCAAACCAGCCCTCGCCATCCCAGCGAAAGCCATCGCGGCCGTTGTGAATTTTATACTCGGCAAGGTTGAAAACGATCTGACTGTGGTAGCTGCCGCCATGCTCCGCCCGCGCGATAGCGCGAGCCATATCCATCTCGTCCTTCGGATAGGCGCGATCAGCCCAGTGATCGGCGGGGACCGGCGGCACTGGCGCATTGCCAACCTCGCCTGCTTCGGGCGCCGCCTCATGCCCCGGCATGTGATGGGATGCATGCGCATCATGATCGCCATGTTGCGCCGCAGCGGGAAAGGGCGCCAGCAACGCGGCGAGTGGCAAGGCCAGCATCCTCATGCCCCCGCCTCCTCTGCGCGAACACTGACCACGCGCATCATTCCGGCATGCATATGGTAGAACATGTGGCAGTGAAATGCCCAGTCCCCCACGGCATCCATCGTCACGTCGAAGGTCGCGGTGCCGCCGGGCTGGACGATCACCGTATGCTTGCGCGGGGCATGATCGCCATGTCCCGTCACCAGTTCGAAGAAGTGGCCATGCAAGTGGATGGGGTGTCCCATCATGGTGTCGTTGACCAGCGTCACACGCACCCGCTCATCTTTCCGGAACGGGATGGGCTCGGTCACCTCGCTATATTTCTCACCATCGAACGCCCACATATAGCGTTCCATATTGCCGGTCAGATGGAGTTGCAGCGCCCGGTCTGGCTTACGCGGGTCCGGGTTACGCGTCAGCGCGACCAGATCCTTGTAAGTCAATACGCGGTGCGACACGTCGAGCAGCCCCTGGCCGGCATCGCCCATCCGGTCGACCGCCATCGGCGAAATCATCTGCACGCCGGGATTGAGCGTCACGGCCGGGGCGTTGCGTGGATTACGCATCGACATGTCCATTTCCATCCCCTCCATGCCGGACATGTCCATGCCCATGTCCTTCATGGTGGCGACTGGCCGGGCACGGGTGGGTGGCATCGGTTCCGCCATGCCGGCGCGCGGCGCGAGCGTCGCGCGGGCAAGGCCTGAACGGTCAATCGCTTCGCCGATCAACGTATAGGCGCGATCCTCCACGGGGACGACGACGGCGTCATAGGTTTCCGCAACGCCGATCTGAAATTCGTCCACCCCGACTGGCCGAACCGGCAACCCGTCCGCAGCGACAATCTCCAGCCGAAGACCCGGGATGCGCACATTGAAGGTCGTCATTGCGGATGCATTGATGAAGCGAAGGCGGACCCGCTCACCCGGCGTGAAAAGCGCCGTCCAGTTATCCTTCGGGCCGTGACCGTTCACCAGAAAGCTGTAGGTCGAGCCGGTGACATCCGAGATATCGGTAGGGTCCATCCGCATCGCGCCCCACTCCAGCCGCTCGGCCGCGTTCTGGTCGCGCCCCGCGAGCTGGCCGGCAAGCGTCTGCTTCTGGAAATTAAAGTAGCCGCCCTGCTGCTTCAGCTTCCGGAAAATGACATGCGGATGCATCGGGCTATGGTCCGACAGCACGATCACATGCTCCCGATCGAAGGCAATCGGATCGGCCTCCCGCGGATCGATGATCAGCGGGCCATAAACCCCCATCGGCTCCTGCATCGCCGAGTGACTATGATACCAGTAGGTCCCCGCCTGAATGATCGGAAATTCGTAGGTAAAGCGCGTGTGCGGACGAATGCCGGGAAAGCTGATGCCGGGCACCCCGTCCATCTCCGGCGGGACGAGCAGCCCATGCCAGTGAATGGAGCTGTCCTCATCGAGCTGATTATCAACGTGGAGCCGAACCGTCTGGCCTTCCCTCAGGCGAATGAGCGGACCGGGGACAGTGCCGTTGATGCCCATGCCGTGAACGGACATGCCGTCAATGCGGAGCATCTGATGCGCGATCACAAGAGAAATGTCCGTGCCCGACACGGTCGGAAGCGGCCGAACCAGGCCGGTCGAATCCTGACGCGCCCATGCCGGCATGCTGCCCAGAGCCATAAGGCCCGTCGCACCCAGGGTGCTGCCGCGAAGAAACTGGCGGCGTGTCGTATCTGTCACGTTGAAAACGGCCTCATCATAGTGGAGCGGGAGACGCGCAGAGCGTCTCGACAATCTTCTACGCGCGCCGCGCGCCAACCCCTCGCCCGGATCGTCCGAGCGCCTCCGCCAGATGATTGCGCGCGCGGTAGAGGCGGGTTTCGACCGCCTTTTCGCTGATGCCGAGCGTCGCCGCCGTTTCACCCTGCCCCAATCCTTCAACGGTACGAAGCAGAAGCACCTCCTTCAGCTTTTGCGGCAGCGCGGCGATCAGCACCGTCAGGCGCCGCACCTCCTCCGCATCGGCCATCGCGATATCTGCGCCGGGCGTATCATCCGGCACATGGACGGTCGCGGCCGCATCGTCCTTCAATCCGGTCAGCCCGAAAAGCATACGGACCTGACGGCGCCTGCGCCAGTCACGGCTCTTGTTGATCGCGATGCGTGCCAGCCATGCGCGCATCGGCCGCGCGGCATCATAGCGCGCGAGGTTTCGATAGGCTGCCACGAATGTCTCCTGCGTCACGTCCAGCGCTTCGTCGGCATCCCCGACATGGCCGCACGCAAGCCGGTACACCGCTTCGCGATGGCGGTGCATCAGCGCGGCGAACGCAGACTGATCACCGGCAAGCGCGAGCACGACAAGCGCCGCATCAGGCCGTGCGTTACGCTCGGGACTCACTGTTCGCTGCTGCGATCCGCCCCGGCAACCGGTGCCTGCGTGAGTGCCCCCGTGATGGCCCGATCAAACTTCGCAGCCTGATCGGGACGCAATAATCGTCGCATGGCGAACACATGGGCCAGCGTTTCCTTTTGCAGGTCGCCCATGACGATGTGGACAGCATCAACCGCGGCGCGGACACGGGGACCATCGCCATGCTCGGCCTGGATCGCCGCCGCCAGTTGGGCATTGCGTGACCGCATCTGCGCCTCCAGCGCCTCGCGCCGTCCGGAGAAACGCCGCTCAAGCGCATCAATGTCGGCCTTCTGCGCGGCGCTCAATTCCAGCCCATTATGGATGAGCGCGTGAAGCGCGGATTCATGGCTGACCTCCGCTTTGAGAAGTCTCTGCCCGGCAATCACCCCGCCAAGACCCGCAATGAACGCGATCAGCCCCACCAGCATCCAAGTCTGCCACTTCACCGCAACAAGCCCGACAATAGATTGGACGGTGCCAATGTGGTGACTGAATCGAGCGGCGAAATCGGCTTCGCGATAGCCGGTGACAAGCCCGCACTGAGGACGCCAAGCCATAAGGCGCAGCCTGCGGCGACGGTGCCGGCATGCCAGGAGGAAATCCGCGCACCGTCCTCCAGAACGATACGGGACAGGACCTGGTCGTCCATGGCCGCGAGCCGCTCCGGCAAAGGGGCTCTTGCGAAGCGTTCCAGCGCTGCGTCGATCTCAAACTCGTTCATATCTCTCCTCTACGCATCCCTCCGACGGAACCCTCATTTACATCCGATGAGGGGTGGCGTCCGATACTGCGTAATGACAAGGACCGACATATCCGTCGGCTGAGCATCAATCATCGGAGAAATCGTCATGCTCGTCAAAGCCCTGACTGCGGCAACCGCGGCCGTCCTCATCGCCACGTGCGCGTCCGCCCATCCCAAGATCACCGCATCAGCGCCGGCGGCCAATTCGACCGTATCCAGCCCCAAGGAGGTATCGGTAACCTTCGACGAGAAGCTGACGCCCAAGCTCTCCACCGCCACCCTGACGATGACCAGCATGCCTGGAATGAGCAATCACCCGCCCATGGCGGTCAAAGCCAAATCGTCCTTCTCCGCCGACGCACAGACACTCGTAATCACCCCCACCCGGCCGCTCCCCGCCGGCACCTATCGCGTCGACTACAAGCTCGTCGCGGCGAATGCGCACAAGGTCGAAGGCGGATACAGCTTCACCGTCCGGTAAACTGCACGCACTTGGCAGGAACGGGCGTGGCGGGTGCGCCAGTGGCCACCCGGACGGATCAAAGCGCCCGTTTACCTGGCGGACAGGTCAGTGACTTGAGCATCGACAGGCTGTCTCGGTGGTGCGTTGATGCTTCATCCGCGCCTGACCGCCCTTTTACGGCAGTTTAGCGTTATGCTGATCAGTTTGGAGGAGGTGCCCGATAGTATCGAGGATATCGGCAAGGCCGGCTTGGCTTTGAGATAGTGGTGGAAGGGGCTGGATTCGACGTTTGAGGTTTTTAGACGTATTTGCATGGGTTTTCTCCCCTGAAGTTGAATTGAATGCCCCCTGAAATGCCCCCGGCATTCAGTGGTTGGGTGCGATCAGGCCTGAGGCCATCCATGCGATGATTTCCCGCTCGAGCCATGCGACCGAGCCGGGCCCGATGGCATAGGGCCGCGGGAAGCGGCCCTGTTTCATCCAGCGGTAGATCGTCGTGGTCCCCTTCGGCACGCGCTGCTGGACCTGACGCAGTGTCAGGAAGCGATCGTCCGGGGTGATTTCCCCTGTCTGGACGGGCGGGCTCATGCCGGTGCTCCCTGCCGCGGGCTGGACTTACGCCCAATCGAGGGTGCGGCCGTGGCCGTTTTCGGCGTCGGCGTCGGCTTCGGTTTCGTCCGTTTCCCGGCTTGCGCTTGCTGGGCCTTACCGGCCGTCGTCGCGGGCGCCTGATCCGGTGCCTTGCTCCCGGCCGGGAGCCTGAAGCGCATCAGCGGGTGGACCCAGCGCATTCCTTTTTGCAGCGCGCGGGCGACCGGGCCTGACAGCTCGGCGGCCTTCAGTTTGCCGAGCGCGGCGAAAGTCGCGCGATCGACATGCTCCTCGACCAGGGCAAGGCGCTGCGCGCGCGGGAATAAATCGACCAGTTCGCTGGTCGGCTCGACATAGGCGGCGATATCCGCGTCCGTCAGGCCGATCTCCGCCGCCAGCAGATCATGGAGCGGGACAGTATAGCCGTCCGCATTCATGCTGCGCTCAAGCATCAGGCCCGCGAGGATGGCGCCGGCATGGACCTTCCATGCCTCATCCTCCGCCAAATAGGCCCGGAAGGCATCGAGTAGCGCGCGATCATTCTCCGGGGAGCGCCCGACGCGCTCGGCACGCGCCATGCTGGGATGAGCGCGCAGCACCTTCAGCTCCTTTTCCCAGCGCCCGCCTGCTATAGAGCGAACGATATGGGGCTGGCTGGCCTCCCAGCCGCTGTCATAGCCGCCCGCAAGGCGGCGTGCGCCAAGCTCCGTGCCATATTCGTGGCAGATCTCGGAGCGGAGCAGTACCCACATCGCGTAATCACGACCCACCTCCTCCCCGATATCGGCATTATCCAGCAGGCCACAGCGCAGCGCCTCACGCCGGAGCGAGCGCAGGATCTGCACGCCATCGGCCGTGGCGCCCTGCTCCTGCCGGATGATCGCATCCGCCTTCTGGCGTTCTCCATAGCCGTTGCTCTGATCGAGCGCGCCGCCGCCCCGGTGCGGCCGGGGCAGCATATCGCGCTCGGCCGCCTGCGCCTGTGCCCGTGGCACCGGCCCGAGCGACACCGGGGCTTCCGCTGTGGCCGTGGCAGGCGCGGCCGCGTCTTCGGCCGCCAGCTTCTCGGCCGCGCGCTTCGCCTTGCGGCTGGCCCACCACCAGCGGATCTCCAGCGAGCCGTCCGCCTCTATGACGAGGGTGCCGAAGATATCGCCGGCCGGCAGGGTGATCGTGCGGCGAGCCCGAATCTCCTCCCACTCATTTTCGATCGGTACATACTCGACATCGATGTCGGCGATCAGCGCCGCGCGCTCCGGCGTCTCCGGCTGATCGAGCAGGCGGGCGGCGCGTGCCTCCAGCTCCGCCATTTCATTTTCCAGATAGTCGAGGCGGGCCGTGTCCGCGGCGTCCCGGCATAGCGGCTCCGCCACGATTTCCAGCCCGCGCGCGACCCCGCCATATTCCGTGTCGCGGGGATAGTCCTTCTCAAAGCGGAGATCGGCCCGGCCCGACTGCGCTCGCAGCACATCCCTCATCGATGAGAGCTTTGACTCGACCAGCTCCATGAGCAGGCCTTCATCGACGACGCGGCCACGCTGATCCGCCTCATCCGCGAAGAGATCCAGCGCATAGCGCCCGCCCGCGTCGCGATAGGCCGCTTCGCCGACATAGCGCAGCAGCCGCAGCGCCTCCTCATCCCCAATTTTCAGCAGGCGACGGATGACATCGGGACGGCGCTGCTCGACCGGCAGCTGCATGATCTGATGAAAGACGTGGAGCTGAAGGGCGTGATCGTCCGTTGCGGCCAGGGCCTCCGCCTGGCGGCTGTTAATCTCCTCATTTTCCAGCGCGGCGAAAATGGCGGGCGCGAGATTGCCGAGCGCGACCCAGCGGCGGACCGTGAGCAGCGTCTGCCCATTGGTCTCCGCGATATCCTGCAGGGCGCGGCCGCAGGCGTGCGCGCGCGCGACCGCCGCGTAGATCTCGTACGGGCGCAGGGCGAGACGGACCAAATTTTCCGCGACGGAGAGATCGCGCAGTTCGCCCTCTTCGGCCTCCTCGCGCGTGATGACCTCTATCGGGTGATCGGCGGGCAGGCTACCGCGCGCGATGAGCAGCGCAAAGGCGCGGTAGCGCCGGCCACCGGCAAAGACGCCCCACATGCCCTCCGCATCCGCCATGCGGTGGACGACAAGCGGGTAAAGCTGGCCGCGATTGAGCAGGGACGCGGCCATGCCCTCGATCGCATGTTGATCCAGCTTATTCCGCCGTGCATTGTACGGCGACACGCATAGCTCTTCGATCGTCATTGTCGTAAAGGTCATGACAGGGCTCCTTGATGCGCGAAGCTGGCTGGCCGCGCGGTGATGATCTCGGGAAGTCCCCGCGCCGGCACAGGGGGAACCGGCGCGGGGTCCGCCACGCCTGCCGGGCGAACAGGGAGGCAGGCGGGCGAATGGGATGATGAGGCGGCCAGTGCGATCAGCGCGAGCTGGCGGCCTTCATCGGGATATCGGGCATCGAGGGCGGCGGTGCTCACGCTGCAGCGCCATCGCCGTGCGAGTCGCGGCCTGCTTTCCATCGTTCGAAGTCCCCGGCGTGCTGCCGGCACACATCCTTGTCCGGCGCGGGCGAGACGGTACAGTTTGTGCAAACCGGCGCGTCACAGGTTCCGCTCTTGCGGCTCGGCACCTTCCAGTCGCAAAGGAGGGTCGCGCGCTGGCCGCAGGCGCAGCGCTTCCCACGTCCGGACGTGCATATGATTGCCGCGCCGCCGCCCGGCAGAGGGACGTGATGGCAGGTCATCACGCCTTCATGCCCCGGGTCCGGACAGCATCAGCGTCTGCGGCTTACCGGTCTGGTACGCGATGGCGATCGGCGCGGCGACTTGCTCGTAGACCGTCCTATTGTCGGCGAGCACGACGTGCGCGAGGAAGGCCTGCTCGAATGTCTCGACGCCACTCTCGACGCTTTCCAGCTTTGCCTTGATGACGAGGAGGAGCGCGCGGGCACGCTGGCGGTGGCTGGCGGCGGCGCGATCGGCGCGCTGCTTGTCGCTCAGGATCGATCCGCGACCATCCCGCACGGGCATCTGCGCAACCGCCGGCAGGGTGACGCTGAAGCGCAGCAGGCGGTCCTGCAGAAAGAACTCCACGCTCAGCGCGTCGACATCCTCGGTCTGCCTGATCCGCTGCGAGCCGGCGCGCTTGATGAGCGTGACGATCTCAGCCAGCGACTTTTCGACCGGGACTGTCGTGCCTTCAGCGTAGGCCATGGGTGGCCTCCCGCACGATGGCGATGATCCATTGCCGGCCGTCCTCGGTCAGCTCGTCCCATTCCGGCGCCGCATAGGTGGCGAGGACGGAGGGGCTCTCCACGATGGCGCGGGCACGCTGATGATCGGCAAGGCCGGCATATGCGCGCGATGCTGCGCGCGATGACGCGGGAGATTTTGCATGATTCCCCGTCGGGATCTCCCCCGCGCCATCGGCATCCTTGCCGTGATCTTTCGCTAGGTCATGTGGGCCTCCTTCGCTGCAGGTGTCGCGGACGCGGCGCAGATCTCCGATCGTCAGCACGGCATGATCGTGCTGAATATATTTCTGGGTGCCCGGCTGGCCGCGCGAGGTGCAGGCGAGGACGCTGCGCGCATAGTTGGCAAAGGGCGCGAGCGTGGCCTCCAGCGCGCGCAGGCGGCGGATGATGGTCTCAATATCGCGCAGGGCGGCGACATGACCGTGAGGAACGGGCTCCATCACTCCAGCCCCAGCGCTGCTTTATATGTCTCGAGCAGGGCCTCGGCTTCCTGCCGGGCGCTCTTTTCCATGCGGCGCAAGCGGACGATGGCGCGCATCGTCTTTGCGTCATAGCCGGTCGCCTTCGCCTCGAGATAGACGTCCTTGATATCGTCTCCGATGCCCCGCTTCTCTTCCTCGAGCCGCTCTATGCGCTCAATGAGCAGGCGCAGCTGATCCGCCGCGACGTTACCGTCAGCCATGGCTGATCTCCTCATTCAGAAAGTCCGGGGCGAACTCCGCCTCGTCATCATCGGCGCTCCATGCGTCCGGCGCGCGCAGCGCCTCGGGCGGGGGCGTGACGGCTACGCTGGCCGGCAACTCCCAGCGCTCGCGCGGCTGCTTTTCCGCAGCGACGGCCGCCGTGACGGGCGTAAACTGGTAGACGGAACTGCCGCCGACCAGCACGGCGGGCAAAAGCCGCCCATCGAAGAGCGGCTCGACCGACATGAACTTCGTGCCGAACCGCTCCACCTCGCCCACGCGGCCGACATAAGTGCGGTGGCCGAGCACCTCGACAATCGCATAGTCCCCCGGAGGCAGGGGCGCGGTGCCATCCGCGCCGCTCATGACGCGATCCAGCGCAGCACGGCCGCCAGCATCGGCACAATGAACGTGCCGATGCTGACAGCGGTCATGACGAGCGCGCCCCACAGCGCCTGCTCCACGCGCGGGCTCATGACTGCGCCACCAGCATGGCCAGCGCCATGTAGCCGGCGACAAGGCCGAAGAAGGCGGCGATGGCCCACCATAGCCGCTCGCTGGCGGCGCTGACCGTCACAGGGGGCGGGGCCGGCTGCTGGTGGGGCGGTCCTGCGCGCTCATCGCGCGGAGGGAAGCGGTGATCATGCAGGCTCATTGCGCGACCTCGTGATCTTTAGAGGCGGTGGAGGCGGCAGTGGCGGTGCAGGCGGTGCACAGGCTCACATCGCCGGGCTGATCCGACCAGGCGCAGGTGCGGTGCGTCTCCGGATCGAAGCAGGGATCATATTCACTGCAGGCGCAGACGGCGCAGACGCGCGGCATGGGGCCGGCGCCGCCGCCATAGCTGCGCGCATCGATCAGCCAGCCCAGCACATCCCCGCTCAGCGGAAAGGCGCGGGCGAGACTGGCACAGACATCCGGGCTGAGCGCGGCGACATCCCGCTCGATACGGCGGAGCCAGGCGACTCGATCCACCTCGCCCAGGCGAGGTGCGGTGTGGACCAGCGCGGCGACATCCTCGATCGACAGGCCGGCGGCCTCCCGCCGGCGGGCAATATAGGTTCCGGGGCTGAACATGAGCGTTTCTCCGGGCAACAGGGCGCCGATCCGGCAAGCGGGCCGGGCGGGCGGGACAGCGGGCAAGGGAGGATCAGGCCCGGGCGACCGGGCGCGAGCGATCCGTGCGGTGCGCGATCAGGGCGGCGCGCGCGGCCGCGCAGCTTCGGGCCGGAGACCCGTGGACTGCCATGCGCCGGGCCATGTGCCGGAACAGGACGTGCCGGAACGGGATGTACCGAACCGGCACGTCCCAATCTGGGGGGCGATTTGCCGATGACAGGCGCTGAAAGGCGCCATAGCCCGTGAGTCGATGGGAAAAGCGACCGGCAACCGGGCTGCAACGCCGACGCGGGAAGGCACGAGACCGGCGCCTTCCGGGGCCGGGCGCGCGGCCCGACCCCATCCGGCATGCGGGCCGTGTGGGAGCCCCTCGCAAGACAGGCGCGCGACGATCATGACCGCAGCTCTTCCAGCTGATCGGCCGCTTCGCGCGGGTAGATATCCGGGTTTAGCACCCATGGCGGGATGCCTGTCTTACGCGAGACTGGCAGGACATATTTTGCAGGGAGCGGCTTCTCGCGGGCAAGCCATTGCCAAACCGCATGCTGGGATACGCCCAGAAAGCGTCCGGTCGCGGACTGCGATCCTATCAGCCGCACGGCCTCACGCAGGGCCTCAACAGGAGTCATTTCTAAACTCATACGTCTAGGTAAACGTATACGTTTAGGTCAGTCAATTCCTAAATGTTCAGTGACCTCTATAATTTTTGGTTTAGTTTTGGGGCAAATGGTAGAAGCTGAGCGCCTCTCAAATCTGATGGCCTTGCGCGATCTCTCGCAAAGCGAGCTTGCGCGCCGCGTTGGCGTGTCTCAGGCGACGATCTTCAAGCTGGTGTCGGGCAGGATCTACGGCACGAAGCATCTCCATAAAATAGCGCGCGAGCTTGGGACGACACCCGCATATCTCGAGGGTGAGATCGATGATCCCGATGCCGATGCATCGGAAGTGCCGGAACTGGACGCCGAATCGCGGGCTCTGATTCTCCAAATCAAAGAGCTGGCGCCAGCGGACCGCCGCGCCCTGCTGCAGATCGCGCGATCGATGGCTGCGGGAGGTGCTACGCCGTCCGACACGGTGCACGATAATAAGCGCGGAATTCGGGGGAAGAGATGACCAACGCAGCCAAGGGAATATTCGCCAAGGCACGCGACCTGTGGCTCGAGATGCGCGGCATCGTGACGCCGCCGCCTGTGCCGGTTGTTCGCTACACGCCATCCGTTCCTGACGAAGAGGAGGAAGAGTCAGGCATTAGCCCGGCCAGTGCCACCACCGCCACGGCCGGGCTTGAGACGGTCCGCCTATCCGACCATCCGCAAGACGATCTCAGCGACGCCGAAACCGAAGAAGAGGACCGGGCGCCGGCATGGCAGGCGGAAACCATCACTGGCCGCAGCTTCGTCATTCAATATTCTGACAGCAAAGGACGAGCCAGCGAACGACAGATCATGTGCCGGTCCATCGCGGTGAACGGCGACGTGACCTATCTGCATGCCTATTGCTATGTCCGGAATTCAGTCCGGATGTTCAGGGCCGAACGCATCGTCAGCGTAATCGACACCGAAACCGGCGAAATCCATGAACCGGGCGCAAGCTTTCTTGCAAGTTTCCTCCCGAACACGGAAAGCAAGGCCCCTTATCGCTATGGCCTTTCACCGCAGCAATTCGGTGATTTCAACGCGGCGCTCAACGTTCTGGCCTTTATGGCCCGCTGCGATGGCGAGTGGCATGAGCTGGAAACAGAGGCGATCATCGACTTTGCCGCGGCATATTGGTTGCGCACCGAAATTATTGCGCCGCTCGACGAAGTTGAAGTGCTGCGCCACATATCCCGCCTGGCGCCGACCGGCGAAGTGTTCTGGGTGTCGCTACACCGTTGCCGTGAGAATCCGGTCCTCGCTGGCATCATCCGCCGCCATATCGCGGCGCTGATTGATGCCGATGGGCAGCATCATGAGAAGGAACTCTATTGGGGTGCTGCGGTCGATGCATTCCTGACGGAGGACCGGATCGCGGCCTAGCGAAGTGCAACAGCGCATTGCTGAGAATATTTTTAGACGATCTCAGGATGGCGGTGGTAATGGTGGCGGCATGGAAGCGCGCATCGCCAAGCTGGAATCCGATGTCGGCAATCTGGTCAAGCAAACCGACCGGATCGATACGCGGCTTACCAAGGTCGACGATAATGTGAACCGGCTTCAGACCGATCTGGCAGTGCTCACGACGCGTGTCGACCATTTGCCCACGAAGCCATGGATGTTCGCTACCCTTTCCGGCACCATTATGATCATCATCGCTGCGATCGGCCTGCTGATCCGTTTCATCCCGCCCGCAACCTGACCGGGGGGCCGATCACTGCCGACTTCCCGGCGTCAGGATCGTCGGCGGCGTGTCTGACGTGCGTGACAAGTGGGCAATATGGTCCAGCGCTTCCGCCTCGCCGGCCATGGCCTCCCACGCATAGCGGCCGCGTTCCATCCCCGGCGACGCCACCGGCAGCGACATCAGAACCAGCCAAGGCCATCCCGGCGCTGGTGGCGGATACAGCGCTATGACGAGGCTATGATGAGGTGCAATCCCGACTGCCGGGGACATTACCGCGGCATCCGGTCCGCTTCGGAAATCGAGGGCGCGATTGGTGATCGGGCACGGCTCCTCGAGCTTGCGTGATACGGCACGGAGTTCTTCCGGCGTCTCGCAGATCCAAGATTTAAAGGGGCGCCCGCTTGCCCGCGCGAGCGGCTCCGGCCAGCGGCCGAGAATCACATCCGGCAAGCCGGGTTGATGGCCGACATATATCTGTGTGGGCAGCCAGACGCGAATGGGCGCATAGAAGTCGATCGCAGTGCTCACCGTTTCCCCCCGTCTTTCACCGCTTCCATGGCGCCGTCGTCCGATCCACAAGGATGCGTTCAGCCGGATATGGCCGGTCAAAGCGATACAGGTCGGCCAGTGGCGCATTGAGCCAGGCCTGCCAATCCTCGGGATCAAGGATGACGGGCGAGCGGTCGTGGATGTCGACCAGCTCGACAGCATTTTCCGTCATGACGCCGGTAAACACCGGCCCCCATTCGGAACTTTCTGTCCAGAGGCCTGCCCATGCGAAAACGGGCTGATCCCCAACGGACAGCCACGTCTCCGTCATCCGGCCCGGCTCGCCCACGGCCTCGGCATAACGGGTCGTCGGGATGAGGCAGCGGTGCGCCGGGCTAGTGGAATAGCGCCAGAAATAGCTGTCGAGCTTATCGAACCTCGCGTTGTTTACTGGCGTCGGTTTGAGCGGCTTGCCGGTAACTTTGCTCTTCGCAATGCGCGGAAACCCCCATGTCATCTGATCGACGATCGGCACGCCGTCCACCAATCGTATGACAGGGCCTGGGTCTTTCGGGTGGACCGTCGATGGCCCGGCGTTGAACTCCCGCGCGAGCCGCGCGCCGAAAACGTCTCGGATCTGCGCCAGTTCGCCGGGCTGGTATCGGTTACACATTCAGGCAGGCTGATGCGCGCGGAGGCAAGAGTCAATCGCGCCGCTTTGTTCCCTTCTTGTTCTCATTTATGGTGCGCGCTCGAATCGGACATGAGCCATGCGCAAGCCAGAGACTATTGAGCATCTATACCTGGATTTTGACGGGTTTTTCGCGAGCGTCGAGCAGCTTCGCGATCCTCGCCTGCGTGGCCGTCCGGTCGGTGTCATCCCCTATGCGGGCGGAGGACGGACGTGCATCATCGCAGCGAGCCGGGAGGCCAAGGCGCGCGGGGTCAAATCCATCATGATGGTCGATGAGGCGCGGGCGGTGTGCCGCGACCTGGTGCTGGTGCCGCAAAAGCCCGACCTTTATCGCCGCGCGCATAATGCGCTGGTGAGCGAGATCGGCAGCGTGATCCCGGTCGATCAGGTCAAATCGATCGACGAGCTATCCTGCTGGCTCGATGATCGCCACCGGTCTGCTCCGGTGGATCTGGCGGACAGGATCAAGCGCACGATCCGCTACAATGTGGGCGCCACACTCACCTGCTCCATCGGCTTCGCGGCCAATCGCCATCTCGCCAAGATCGCCAGCGACACGAAAAAGCCGGACGGGCTGACCATCTGGCACCCGGAAGATGTGGCGCGCCAGCTCGCGCGCCTCAGGCTGGAGGATATACCCGGCATCGGCCGATCGATGACAAAGCGCCTCGCGCTGGCGGGCGTCGCCGATGTCCCCGGGCTGCTCGCGCTCCAGCCCAAGCATATGCGGGCGCTCTGGCGCAATGTGACGGGCGAGCGGCTCTGGTATGCGCTGCATGGCTATGCGATCGAGGCGCCGGAGACGACGCGCAACATGTTTGGCCATGCCCGCGTGCTGCCGCCCGATGCACGCGGCCTGGACGATGCGCGTGCCATGGCGCGCCTGCTGCTGACCAAGGCCGCGCGTCGAATGCGGCGCGCCGACTATCAGGCATCCGCGCTCTTTCTCTTCCTCAGGGGCTATGAGCGCGGCTGGGGCGATGTCGCCGCGATCGGCGAGGTCCGCGACGATATCGCGATCCTCGCCGCGCTCGCCCGATTGTGGGACCATGTCGTGTCCGTCATTCCGCGCGGCACGAAAATCCTGCGCCTGAGCGTGACGCTGGGAGAGCTGACAGCCGGCGCGCGGCAGCCGGACCTTTTCGACGATGACGACCTGGTGCGCCAGCGCTGCGAGAGCCTGACCCACGCGATGGACGACCTTAACCGGCGCTACGCGCAGACGGTCGTGAGTGTGGGGCCATGGGCGCCGCCTGCCGGTGGTAATGTGGGCAGCAAGATCAGCTATACGCGCATCCCCTCCGCAGAGGATGACTGGTGAGCTGGCTCGACCAGATCCAGCTCCGCGATCTGGATGCGGCGGACCGTCTGGAATTGACATGCCGGCGATGCGGGAAGGTGCGCTATGTGACGGTGGCGGATCTGCTGGCGCGCGGCGCGGAGGCCCGCCTCTATCTCGACGAGGTGCAAGCCCGCGCGCGCTGCCGGCAGCGGGGCTGCGGGGGCGCCATGCGGCTGGCGATGGCACGACCGGGCGACGCTTCCGGCTTTGTCGGCGGCATCGCCTGAGTAGCGCTTTTTACTTATTCTCCTTATGTTCCGGGACGTTCGGAGGGTCGCTTATGTCTATGATCGAGGTGGCGCGGCTGTCACCCGTCATGTCCAATCGCAAATTGCAGGTGCTCGCTTTCATCCGCGCTTACCATGCCCGGCATGGCGAGGGACCGTCGCTGAGCGAGATCGCCGCGGCATGCCGCTGCTCGCGCCCGCGCGCGCAGGATGCGATCCGCAAGCTGGCCGCTGAAGGACGCATCCACCGGGTGCCGGGGCGCCCGCGCGGCGTGTGGCCGATCGATGCGTCGGACGAGGCGCTGCGCCAGCTGGCCGCTGCCGGCTACCGCGTCTCAGGCCCGGCCGAGGTGGCGCCCGCGCTGATCGACCTCGACGCCAATGGCGACCTCATCATCATCACCTCCGACAGGGCCGTTACAAATGCGAGCCTGCCGCATCCCGGCGCCGCCCGGCATGACGGGGCCGACACGAGCGTGACGGAAGGCAGCGGCGGCGATGGCGGGACCAAAAAAGCGGGGCAAGAAGAGCGCGACTGAGCGCATATTGACGACGGCGGCCGCGCGCAGCCGCGCGGCGTGGGCACAGCGCCACCCGCAACGCGCGGCGGCCGAGCGGGCGCTCCGCAAGGCGCGCGCCGAGATCCTGGACCGCTGGGGGCACAAGCGCGGCGGCACGCCGGAGACGCTTGAGCAGGCGCACCGGCCGGGTGCGATCGCGCGGCTGCATCTTTCCGGTGCGATCAGCGACGATCAGCTGGCATGGGCGACGGAGATTTTCGCGGTGGCGGAAGCGCTGGCGCGCGACGTGGGCGTGACGATCGCGCGGTATGACATGCGCGTGGACGGCGGCGGGCGGGCGCGCGGCGACGGCGAGCGGCTCGGCTGGATATGGATGGAGGCGGCCTATAGCCGCTGGCGCGCGCAGTGCTGGCCGGTGGCGGCCGCGCTGGCGCTCGACATGATCGTGCGGGACAGGCCGCTGACGATCGCGGCGCGCGCGCACAGCATGAGCGCACGGCGCGCGCGGCGCGAACTGACCGATGCGCTCGACCTGTGGGATGCCTGCTATCGTGCGGTGCGGCGGGAGATCGATGCCGGCGCGGTGGAGGATGCGCTCGCCGCGATATAGGGCGGCGACAGAAGTTTTTTTCGGCCGTTACAAAAACGAGCCTCCCAAAACGGTCACCGAACCGCCAAATACGACCCCGCGACAGCTGCGCCCGAAGCCCGCCCATCCCCGGATCGGCGGGCTTTTGCGTGAATGGAGGCGGCACGTGACGATCATCCACCCCTGCCGCGCGACCGCCCGCAAAGCGTCCGCATCCCGGCCGACGATCCCCCAGGCGCTGCAGCGCGCCAGCCATGAGCTGGACATGCTGCTGCGCGATGCCAGCGAGATCCGCAACCAGCGCGACTATGACGCGCTGGAAGAGCGGGCACAGGCCATTGCCGCCTCCATTCTTCTGTCATTCCGATGCGCCAGCGATGTTGCGCCCACAGCGCCGCCGCTCGCGCAGATGACGCAGGGCGCACGATCCTGCGCCTGGTACTGACCGATGATCCCGACAGGAGAGCCTATGCGCCCGCCCATGACGCCCAAATCGCTGGCGGCGCTGGAGCGCCTCGCGGCTGGTGACGGCACGCTGCTGGTGAGCCACCAGCTGCTGCGCGCGCTCATCGACAAGGCGCGCGGCGCCGGCAAAAGCGCAGGGGCGGCATGAGCGTGGATGCCACTGCCACGCTGCCAGCTGGGCGCCGCGAGATCGACGGCAAGATCTACTGGACCGATACCAATGGCGGGCTGATCCCCGATGCCGTCGTCAGGACGGTGGACAAGCTGCAGGATGATCTGGTCCGCAAGATCGTGGGCTTTGCCCTGCCCCTCTCCGCGCAGGTGGCGCGCTTTCGCGAGCACAGCTTCGATGATGTCGACGACTTTGTCGCGCTGCTCGAGCAGGAATATCAGAGCCGCCGTGGCGGATCGAAGGGCAATCTGACCTTCACCAGCTATGACGGGCTCTTCAAGATCGTGGTGCGCGTCTCCGAGACCGTCACCTTCGGGCCGGAGCTACAGGTGGCCAAGGGGCTGGTCGATGACTGCCTGCGGGAATGGTCCGCCGGCAGCGGGCCGGAGCTTCAGGCCATCGTCAACAGGGCCTTTGACGTGGACTCTCAGGGCCGCATCAATCGCTACAGCCTGACATCGCTGCTGCGGCTCGAGATATCGGACGAGCGCTGGAAGCGGGCCATGAAGGCGATCCGTGACAGCTTCCGCGTGATCGGATCGAAGCGCTATCTCGGCATGTATCAGCGTGCCGATGGCGAGGCGGCGTGGCAGTCCATCACCATCGACGTGGCCTCTGCATGAGTGCACATGTGCGAGCCGGCGGCAAACTGCGCGATCGCCTCGAGCAATCGGCCGAGCAGGCAGGCTGCAGCATCCACTTCGCCGCAGAGCATAGCGCGCCCTGGGCTTCGATCACCTTCACCGGTGGACGGCACAGGCTGACGGCGATCGTGCGGGGAGAGGCCCGGCGCGCATGGGTCGAGATGCTCGACGAGTATGCAGTCTATCTGCCCGGATACGTGCTGGCCCAACTCGAGGTAGGCACGACCGAGGAGCAGGGCGAGCAGCTGCTCGTGGAGATCGAGGCGATCACGGTGAGAGAGGCATAGGCGTGGACAATCAGCATCGGCACATCAAGGGATATCGAGACCTCTCTGCCTCAGAAATAGGCTTGATCAATGAGGTCAAATTAACGGCCGAGCAAGTTGGCGCACTGGTCCAGCAGGTTCAGAACCTTCCCGGTGTGGACGGGCGATGGGCGGCTGAAGGTCGTACCGATCTGCAGAAGGGCTTCATGAGCCTGATCCGCGCCATTGCTCAGCCGACCACGTTTTAAGGTAGATCTCGTGACAGAGCGTCTGCGCGGCCGAGCCGGGCAGCAGCAGAGATGTCGGCGTCTGAAGCGCACCAACGGCCTGTGCGAGATCTGCATCGAACAGGGCGTCACCCGGCTGGCCACCGTCGTCGACCATATCAAACCGCTCGCCAAAGGTGGCAGCGATGAGGACAGCAATACGCGCAATCTGTGCGGGCCTCATCATCGCATGGTGACGGCCGACCAGTTCGATCAGGCCGTGTCGAGGCAGGCACGCGGCTGCGATGCCAAAGGCAGGCCGATCGACCCGCAGCATCCATGGTCGCGGCGATGACCCCCCGGGGGGTCGAAAGTCTGGAAGGCCGCGGCACGGGACACCGAGCCTGCCCTCCGTGTGCACTGCGAGCATTTTCAAAGTAAAAAGTTGGGGGCCGAAATGGTGAAACGGGTGCGCAAGGTTGCGCCGGCTCCGGACCCTTTTGCGCAGCCGGACTGGCCGCGCATTTTACCGGAACCAAGCGAGCAAGCCGATGCAACTGTGCATTGGGCGCATGTCGTTGATGAGATGCGCGATCGCGAGATCTTCTCACCGTCCAACCGCCACGCGGTGCAGCGGCTGGTACTTGCCTATCTCGTCTACGATCGCTGCTCCAATGCGGTGGCGAAAGAGGGCCTTGTCACCGAGCCCAACGAGAGCAACAGCAAAGCGATTCCCCGCCTGTCGATCTACTACAAGGCAATGCAGGAGGCCGAAAAAACGGCCGAACGGCTTGAAACGCAGCTTGGCCTTTCGCCGGGACGGCGCAGCAAGGTTGGCAAAGTGACAAAGAAACGGGAGCGCAGCGCTGGTGCCGACGCGTTCCTCGGGCCGAAGGGCTAAGCCTTCCGACCCCACAACAGCGTGGGCGGAAGCAGCGGTTCGCGGTGATTTTGTTGTTGGCGAATCCGTTCGCTATTCTGCCGAGCGGCATTTGCGTGATCTGCGCGATGCCGAGAAACGCGGCTATTTCTGGCGTCCCGAACTGGCGCAGCGCGCGCTCGATTTCTTTCCTAAGCTCTTCACCATTACGGACGGCCCTGCCGAGGGCAAGCCGTTCCACCTGATCCCGTATCAGACCTTCGTCGTCGGCTCGCTCATGGGCTGGGTCAATGCCAACGGTCGCTGGCGCTTCCGTTCCGGATATGTCGAGACCGGCAAAGGGCAAGCCAAATCCCCCATGATGGCGGGCCTTGGCCTCTACGCCATGGGCTTTTGCGACTTCAACCGCTCGCAGGTCTATTCGATTGCCGCTGACAAGCGCACCTCCATGGTGCTGTTCAAAGACGCGGTGGCAATGTGCCGCGCACCGATCCCTGAATATGATGAGCATGAAACGCTCGAAGAACTAGGTCATGTGTTGCTGCGCGGCGAAGGCGACAACGTCTGGAAGATCGAGCACCCGGCTTCTCAATCCTTCTTCCTGCCCCTGGCCGATGGCAAGAAACAGTCTGGCCCGCGCCCGCGCATGGTACTGGCAGACGAGATCCACGAATTCACGTCCATCGATCAGATCCTGACCTGGCAGCGCGCGATCGACAAGATCGCCGGCAGCGCCATGATGGTGCTGGGCAGCAACACCCCGGCAGTATCGCAGCATATCGGCACGGAAATAGCCGACACGGCCATGGCGGTGGCCAAGGGAGACGTAAAAAACGACACGGCCTTCGCCTATGTTGCCCGAACGGACAAAAAAGACTGGGAGACGATCTTCGATACTGAGCGGAACTGGGCAAAATCCCTGCCCGCGCTCGGCATCACCTACCCGATCACCAACATCCGCGAGGCGGTTGAAGCCGCGCGGAGCAGCCTCTCCACCGCAGCATCGATCAAGCGGCTCTATTTCGGCATCAATATTGGCGCGGCCGACTTCTGGATCGCGGAGGAAAAGTGGAGCGCGGTGCAAGCACCGATCGACGAGAAGACCGTCGCGGCACTCAGGGGCTGCAAATGCTGGCTGAGCCTCGACCTCTCGAAAAAGAACGACCTTACCGCACTCACCGCAACATGGATCGATGGCGCCGGCATCCTCTGGCAGAAGACATGGTACTGGACGGTCGCAGACGGGCTGGCTGAGCGGGCGAAGAATGACAACGCCCCATATGAAAAATGGGTGGATGAAAAATATCTGACCGCCGTCCCCGGTACCACGATCGACAAGACATTCGTTGCCGCCCGCGTGGCGGAACTCGAAGCCGAACATGATGTCGTGGAGCTTGTGTTCGACCCGGCACAGATGGCCGACTTTGAAGCGGCGTGCGAAGAAATCGGCCTTACCGTCTGGAAATATGAGGGTCCGGACAAGCCCGAGGGCAATGGCCTGAAGCTGGTGAAGCATGCGCAGGGGCCGAAGGTGATGTTCGAGGATCGGCAATATTGCATGCCGCGCTCGATCGAGCGGTTCGAGGACAGGATTCTCACGGAGGCGATCGTGATCGACGATTCACCTGTGACCTACATGTGCGCATCGAATGCGGCCCTGCATTTCGACGGGCTTGAGAACCGCTGCTTCGACAAGAAACGATCGCGTGGGCGCATTGATGGCATCGTCACCAGCGCCATGGGCGCCGGCGCGGCCGACAACGTGCCGCTGGAAGGAAAACGCTATGCGGGCAGCTTTGGTGTCGATCTGGACGATGATGGTGACGCTGAAACTGCAGGCGATGTCGATGGGGAGGAAGAATGAGCCCTGACGACTATATCGCAGCAGCTGCTGCAAGGGCAGTTCGGGCACAGGCGGGCACCCCTTCGCCCCCTGTTCAGGCGGCGACGGAGTGCATTCCGGTCATCACCGGGGACGCATCCGTCTTCGAATGGTATGGCGGCGGGCAGAAGGTTGCCGGTGTCAATGTGACGCCCGAGACGGCGATGCGCTCTTCGGCTGTATGGCGCTGCGTGACGCTGATCTCCGGCGCACTCATGTCCATGCCGCTCGGTGTCTACGAACGCCTGCCCGACAATGGCCGGCGCTATCTGGCCGATCACGCGTTCAACCGCTTCCTTCAGGTTGAGCCGAATGAGGAGATGAGCGGGCCAGAATTCGTCGAGCTGCAGGGCATGGCGATGATGCTGCGCGGCAACGGCTACGGCCTGATACGGCAGGCGCGCAATGGCACAATCACCGCAATCGACTATTTCCACCCCACGCGCGTGCTGCCCTATCGATCGACAGACCGCTCAGTCTGGTACCGCTTTACCAACGAGGACGGCTCTACCGAGGATCATCATGGCAGCTACGTGCTGCATTTTCGCGGGCCGGGCCGGGACGCGGACGGCATCCGCGCCCTCTCCGCCATCGCTCACCATGCCAAGTCCATCGGCATCAACCTCGCCACGCGCGACTATACCGCAGGCCAGTTTGAGCGGGGGCTGATGACCAATGATTATTTCCAGTTCCCCAAAGATCAGGTCGTAACCAAGGATCAGCGAGCGGCCTTCAAGGAATATCTGCGCCGCAAGGCGCTGGGCGTGGGCAATGCCCATAATCCGCTGATCCTCGAGAATGGCGGTGAGTGGAAGCGGGTCTCCATCACCGCCAAAGACGCGCAGCTGCTGGAGCTGCTGCAATATAGCGTGGTGGATGTCGCGCGGATCTTCGGCACGCCACCGCATATGATCGGGGAGACCAGCGCGGCGACCAGCTGGGGCACCGGCATTGAGCAAATGAACATCGGCTTCAAGCTCTACACGGTGATGCCGCACATGCGCCGGATCGCCAAGGAACTGACCCGAAAGTTGTTCCCTGTGATCGGCGCCCGCGTCTCCAACCTCTTTATCGACTTCGACGCGGAGGGGCTGCAGGTGGGCGATTCCAAATCCCAGGGCGAGTATTTCCGCATTGCGCTGGGCGGCAACCAGCTGCCCGGCTTCATGACGCAAAACGAAGTGCGGCGAATGAAGAACCTGCCGCCCGACTCCGACCCTAACTCCAACAAGATCTACTATCCGCCGCCGCTGGCAGCGATGGGCCACAATGGCGGGCCGCCGCTGGATGAGCCGAACCAGACCGAAGAGGACGCAACTGACGATGAATCGTAAGCTTTTCAGCCTGGCCCAGGCCAATCAGGGCCGGGGCACTCCGATCCGCGCTGACGTGGCGGGTGATACCGCGACCATCTATGTGTACGACGTGATCGACAGCATGTGGGGCGTCTCCGCGGCCGACCTGGCCAAGGTGCTGGCCGGCATCACCGCGCCCAAGCTCAACCTGCGGATCAATTCGCCGGGCGGCGATGTGTTCGAGGGCCGGGCCATGATGTCCCTGCTGGCCGAGCATCCCGCGACGATCACGGCCAAGATCGATGGCGTTGCGGCGTCGGCCGCGAGCGTGCTGGCGCTCGCCGCGTCCACCGTGGAGATTGCCGAGGGCGGCTTCTACATGATCCACAAGGGCTGGACCTTCATGATGGGCAATGCCGACGAGCTGCGCCAGGCCGTGACGCTGCTCGACAAGGTGGATGCATCCATGGCGGAGAGCTACGCCGCCCGATCCGGCAAGAGCGCCGACGAGATCTCCGCATGGATGAAGGCCGAGACCTGGTTCAGCGCGCAGGAGGCCATCGACGCCGGCTTTGCCGACACGATCTTGCCGACGACCGCCGCTGGCACCAATGCCCGTGCACATGCCCGCGCCTATAATCTGGCAGTGTTCGACAAGGCGCCCAAGGCGCTGACCGAGCCGGAACCGGAACCCGACGCCAGCGAGATCCGCCAGCGCATGCTGGCCCGCTGCGGCCTGTATGAGCGGACCGCCGCCTAACCCCTGAATCACCCCGGCGCCGGTCCCCCGGTCGCCTCTCCCACAGCCTCGCTTTTGCGGGGCTTTTTTTGTTGCAAAGGACGATTGATCGATGATCAACATCAAAGCGCTCCGGGACCAGCGCGCCGAACTGGCGAAGAATGCCCGCAATCTGCTGGACACCAACACCGGCGACAAATGGTCCAAGGACATCGAGGCGCAGGTCGACGCGATCTACGAAAAGATCGACGGGATCGACAGCCAGATCGAGCGCGCGGAACGGCAGGCCAAGATCGATGGCGACGAGGCCGAGCAGGGCCGAGCCAATGAGCAGCGCGACCGCACGCTCGCCAGCCTCTCGCCCGAGCAGCGCGAGCAGGCGCAGCGTTATAATGCCGCCTTCCACAGCTTCATCATCAACGGCGAGCGCGGCATGACCGTGGAGGAAGTGCAGGCGCTGCGCGCTGGATCAGTGCAGGCTGCGCAGTCTGGCCAGCAGGGTAATGGCGCAACCGGCGGCTATCTGGTGCCGACCGGCTGGGGCGGCGAACTGCTGGAGGCGCTGAAGGCCTTTGGCGGCATGCGCAGTGTCGCCTCGATCATCAGCACCGAGGGTGGCAACCCGCTGCCATGGCCGACCGTGGATGAAACTGCGGTGGAAGGCGAAATCATCGCGGAGAACACCTCCGCGACCGATCAGGACGTCACGTTCGGCACCACGTCCATCGGCGCCTATAAATACAGCTCGAAGGTGTTCACGATCCCCTTCGAGCTACTGCAGGATCAGGGAGCAGGAATCGACATCGAGGCGTTCGTTCGCCGCGCCGCCGCGACCCGCATCTTCCGCATCACCAACAAACATTTCACCATCGGCACCGGCGTCGGCCAGCCACAGGGCATCGTCACAGGCTCTGCTGCGGGCAAGGTAGGCGCGACCGGCAAGGCAACCACGGTAGACTTCGACGATCTGACGGATCTGGAGCACAGCGTGGACCCGGCCTATCGCGGCCTGCCCGGCGTGGGCTTCATGTTCCACGACAACACGCTGCGCCACCTCAAGAAGATAAAGGATGGCGAAGGGCGCCCGATCTGGCTTCCGGGCTACACGACCAAAGAGCCGGACGTCATCAACGGCTATCGCTACACCATCAACCAGGACATGCCGGTGATGGCCGCGAATGCCAAATCCATCGTGTTTGGCGACCTCTCCTCCTACATGATCCGCGACATCATGCAGGTGACGCTCTATCGCTTCGACGACAGCGCCTACACCAAGAAGGGACAGGTGGGTTTCCTCGCCTGGTCACGCCATGACGGCAAGCTGGTGAGCGCCGGTCAGCCGGTGAAGAACTTCCAGAACAGCGCGACCTGATCTTGTGGCCGGGGCGCCCGGCCCCGGCCTCTCACCCCCCAAATCCAAGCATGGAGACTGCCATGAGCAATGCAGCACGGCGTTCTGTAACGCCGGCGGGCGGAAGTGCCCCTGAAGAAAAGCCCGCAGATCAGGCGAAAACGTCAACCGGAGACAGCGTAACGTCAACCGGAGTTGCTGTTGCGCCAACCGACGCGATCGTTGCGGATCTCGCGCCACCTGTTGCGCCTGAAGGCGCTACGAGGGCGCCTAAAGGGGATAGCGACGATATCGCGCAGGGACGCGTGCTGATCGCCTTTGAGGAGTATCAGCCGAATGACGTGTTCAGCGGTCCCGACGACATCGTCATGGCGCTGCACGATAGCGGCCACATAGACGCCAACCTCGCTGCCGTGGCGTACGCGCTGAGCCTGCAGGGGCAGTGACGGCATGGAGCCGCTTACCCTTTTCGATGTGAAAGACCATCTGCACATCGGAGGGAGCCAGGAGGACAATTATCTTGTCTCCCTGATCATGGCGGCGCAGCGCTTTGTCGAACATTTTACTGGTCATATTATTTCCAGCGACGAGCCGACACTCGAAGGTGCCGACCTCGACCTTGCTCGCCAGGCCATGCTTCTTTTGATCGGTCACTGGTACTTGAACCGCGAGGGCGATGCAGCGGAGCCGGCACAGATTGGCTGGATTCTCAAACCTCTGGTTCGGTGGAGCGATGGCTCATGCGATTGAAAGCAGGTCGGCTCGATCGCCGCATCCTTATCGAGCGCCCTGTCGCCGACGCCGCGCTTGACGGCGCAGGCTCGGGCACATGGGAGCTTGTCGACGAGGTATGGGCGGAGGTGCAGGACTTACTGCCCAACCGCACAAACGCTGTGACTGTGCCCACGACTATGATGCGCCCGGCACGCGTTCGCATCCGCTATCGCGATGACGTCGCGCCGGACATGCGCATCAACCATGATGGACGCCTGCTCTACATCCTTGCCGGGCCATCTGAATTGGGCCGACGCGACGGGCTGGAGTTTACCGCGGCTGAATACATGCCGGGTGGAAACCCGGCATGAAGCTCACAGTCCAACGCCAACCGTCAGGCGTCAATGGCGGCTACAGCTACTTGCTCTGCGATGAAAAGGGCGAGCCCCTGCCTCACCAACTGGAGGTCGTCATTGCGCAGACGCCAGAGGCGGCGTCAATCACGGTGACATTCGCCATTGATGGCGACGAGATCGCGCTCGCCTGATGGTCACAGTGACGGGCCGTGAGGCCGTCCACTCCTACATAGCCAGACTGCCACGTGAGATTGAAGCGAAGCTACTGCGCGGCGCTGGCCGGGCCGGCATCAACGTCATCGCCGAAGAGGCGCGTGAGCGCTGCATTTCCCCCGAAGTGCGGGGCGTGATCAAAACGAAGGTCAGGACCGAGCCGGGCATGATCCGGGCGCGCTGCACGGCCGATATGGGGCTCTACAACCTGCCATTGTGGCTCGAATACGGTACGTCTCCGCACTTTATCAGTGTCGATGACAGCCAGCGTGGAGGCCTTGGCCTACGGCGGATCAACACCAAGGTCGGCGAGGCGGGTGGCAACGGCTCACTCGTCATCGGCGGCAAATTTGTGGGCGCGACCGTCTGGCACCCCGGCGCGCGCGCGCATCCGTTCATGCGGCCGGCGCTCGACAGCAAGCGCGACGAAGCGCTCGCCGCCGCGCAAGGCTTTATCAACAGCCGCATTTCGCGCGGTCGCATTGTCGCGACGGAGGCTAGATCTGATGGCTGACGAGAGCGGCGGCGATATCGTCGGCTGGCTGATGCGAGCCGATCCAGTGCTTGCCGCCATGGTGCCGCCCGACCGGATGAAGCTGGGGGCGCTGCCCGAAAATGTGCCGCTTCCGGCCCTGCTGATCCGCCGTGTAAGCTCGAACGAACGCCAGACGCTCATTCGCGGGGCCTTTGTTCGCACGACCGATCGTATTGCGGTGACCGTTCGCGCGGCGACCTATCGTGACCAGCGGCTTATCATCAAGGCTGTATCCCGAGCTTGCGCCGGAAGGACCGGCAACATCGCTGGCGCATTGCGGGTGTCCATCCTCACAGACGGCCTTGGCCCCGACGTCGACGGGCCGGGCAACAGCTTTGAGCAAACACAGGATTTTCGCGTGTCATACGACGCGCCAGCATGAGGAAATAGCCATGGCAAAGACGGTACAGGCGGTGGTTCTCCGCCATTTCAGGGATGCGGGCACCGAAGCGGAGTACGCAGAAGGCCAAAAGGCAGCATTCGATGAGGGCGCCTTCGAGAATTACCGGTTTGCAGGGCTTGTCCGTGCCGCCGACGAGGTGCCCGCGAAGGCCGCTCCCGCCACCTAATTCGCCCTCGGGCTGAATGAACGCCGGCTCGCCCGGCTCGCCACAACAAGGAACATCATCATGCCATCACAGACTTCGGCGGGCTCTGAGCTTGCCGTCTCCGCCGCCGCGCCTGCGGCACAGACCGCAGCGGGCTATGCCGCGCTCACATGGACTCCCGTCGGCAGTGTGTCGTCGATTGGGACCATCGGCCCGACCTACGAGGAAATCAGCTTTAAACCGCTGATCGGCGCGGAAGAGACGCATAAGGGTAGTCCGAACTACGGTTCGCTGACCCCTGCCATGGCGTCTGACGACACTGACGCGGGTCAGACCATCCTTGCGACGGCGGCGGACAGCCAGACGGCGCAGCTCGCCGTGCGAGTCACAAAGCCGGACGGCAAAAAGAGCTATTTCATGGTCCGCGTGTTCAGCCTTCCCGACACAATCGGGGAGACGAACACCATTATAATGCGGAACGCGAACTTGAGGATCAATACCAAGCCGATCCCCGGCACCTGATCCCGGCCTAGCCGGTAACCGCGCATCAGCCCGTCGCGCCTGCTTGGGTGGCGGGCGGGCTGATGCACCAAACCCCAAGAGGAACAAGCACTATGGATATTCTTACGCAGGCCGTCAGCGATACCGCGATCATCCACGTCAAGGACGCGGCCGGCGAGCCGCTCTATGACGGCGAAAAGCCCGTCCGTATTCATATTTACGGCCCCGGCTCCAAAGCTTTTGCGGCCGTCGAGGCGCGCCAGTCCGCCCGCGCAGTCAAGCGGATGCAGGACAATGACGGTCGGGTGACCATCGCGCCGCACGAAGAGCGGCTGGCGGTGACGGCAGAGGACCTGGCTGCGATCACCGCGCGCTTTGAGCACCTGTCCTATGGCGACAGCGGCCTTGAGGGCGACGCCCTTCACCGAGCGGTATATGCCGACCCGAAACTTGGTTTCATCGCCCGACAGGTGTCCAAGGCGGTCGCTGACTGGGGAAACTTCAAACCCGGCTCTGCGACCAGCTAGTCATCTACGCCCGCCAGATGGCGTGGCTGAACACCGCGCCGAAGCCGATCGCGGGCAGTGAGCGGGAAAAGCAACTCAGGGGTAAGTCACTGCCGACACGCATCGCCGAGATGAAGCGGTACAGGGCGGTTATACCGATGCCGCCGAACCCGGCGCCGCATATCATCGCACGTTTCGTCGAGCTGGGCATCAACGAGGAGGCGGGCATGGGCGCCGCGCCGCTTAGCTGGCGGGAGATCATGGCATGGCAGGAGGCGGTCAGCCTGCGCCTAGCGCCATGGGAAGCCCGCCTGCTGCGACGGCTCTCCACCGAGTATCTGGCCGAGTGCCGGCGAGCCGAAACTGAGAACTGCCCGCCGCCATGGCAATGGCCGTTTAGCGAGGCTGACCGGGCGGCGGAGCAAGCTGCATTGGATGCTGTTTTGGGCTAGGCCGCAAAAGAGGGCTGCTATTGCTGGGCGACTTTCCCGCACACCTGCGTTGCAAGATCATTCATAACGCCATCCTGCAGGCCGACGACTGTGACACTGTGCTTGGGGTCAGGCGAGGCCCGGCCGCTTTTGACTTTGATGAACACCATGAACGGTTTGTACCCGGTGAAGGCCCCGAAACCGTTCTTCCCATTCACCAAGCCGCAGTACACAGTATCGTCGTTCAACATGGGCCATTTGAAGCGAGCGCCCTCCGGGTCAAGAAAGCCCTCAGTCACCGCATTTGCGATTTCCTTTTTTTCAATCTCTGCGAGTGGCCGCGCCGCAATCGCCGTTGCAAACATCAGTTCTACAATCATCAACCCCTCCAGTCGCCCGAATAGGGCGGCGTATACCCAATTGATGAGGCTGTGGCGAGGACCCCCTCGGCGGACCCAGCAGCGTAATCACCCACAGCAGGGCGCCTCCGGGCGCCCTTTTTCATGGAGGCTGGCATGTCTGACCATTTCGACAGCCCCGCCCTTGGTGTCGGCTTCCTGATCGACACCGGTAGCAGCTATGATGAGTTGCTACGCCTCCAGTCGGTCATGAGTTCGACCGAGGGTAAGCTGATTGCAGACGCGCAGCGCATCGAGCAGGCCACAGGTAACATGGTGCGGCTTGGCGGCGCGTCCGCCGAAATCGCCACGTTCGGTAACACCGCGACGCGGGAGATGCAGTCAGTCGCGCGCGCCACAGCCACTGCCGAGAAGTCCGGCGAGGCAATGGTGCGCCAGCTTAACCGGCAGATTGAGGTATTCGGCAAGACGGCATCAGAGATACGTCAGATGCGTGCGGAACTGCGCGCGGCGGAGGCTGAAAGCCGTGGCCTGACAGAGCTTGCTGGCCGCATCCGTATGGCAAGCACGGAAATGACCCGGCTTGAAGCGCCCACTGCCGCTATGGGGCGCACAGGCAAGCTCGCCGGCCATCATGTCCAGAACCTCGCGTTCCAGTTTCAGGACCTTGGCGTCCAGATGGCGGGGGCGGCAGGAAGTTCGGCACCGCTCAAGATGGCGTTCATGGCGCTGATGCAACAGGGCGCACAAATTCAGGGCATCATGAGTCAGGCGCAAATCGGCATCGGCGCCGTCACCAAGGAATTTGGCCGCATGGTCGCTGCCGGCGCCCGGATGGTGCTGCTCAACCCATATGTGATAGGCCTCACGGTTGCCGCCTCCGGCGCGTTCGGCGCATTCAAAATGCTCCAGAGCAGCATCGCCAACACGAACAATCTCGACGCTTACGCCAAGTCGGTCGGCCTGACGAAAGACGAAATCGCAAAGCTCGGCTCCACCGCGCTAACCATGGGCGACGTCTTCACTGGCGTATGGCGCACGTTCGACCAGATTACCGGGATCAGCGAGAAGTTCTCAGCGCTGCGCGAGTATGTGAGCGGCGTATTCTCCGATATGGTGAAGGCCGCCGCCAATGGGTTGTCGCTGATCGTCGGCGGCCACGTGGGCGCCTATGACGCGATCAAGGCGACATGGCGCCTTCTTCCGAGCGCAATGGGCGATCTCTTCATGCAGGCCGTCAATGCGACGATCCGCGCGATGAACGACATGATCAACAGCGCACGCGAGGGGATTAACTGGGCAATTCGCTCAGCAAATATGGCGATTACGGCGCTTGGCGGCGCCTCCCGCATCAGCGAAATCGAGAAAGCCAACCCGTTCAGCGAAAAGAACAACCCATGGGCGGGCGAAGCCGCGAAGGCGGGCAAGGCTGCGGTTGAGGCTTTCCAGAAGGGTGCGGCGCGCGGCATGGCTGGCGTCAATGCGCTCGGCAAGCAGCTCTACGACAATATCGCCGGGGCAAACCGTGACCGTGTGAAATCGAAGATCGCAGAGATACTCGAAGACCGCACCGAAAAGTCCGTTGGCGGCGCGGCCCGATCAGCAAAGAGCGCAGTGGACGAACTTGCCCGTTCGCTCGACAGTATCCTCGGACGCTTCGACCCCGGCAAGGTGGCCGCGCGCGAGTACGCCAAGACGCTGGCGGAGATCGACAAACTCCTGAATGCCGGAATGATTACGTCATCGGACGCGATCTCCTATCGCATAGAAGCGATGCGAGAGGCGATGGACGGAGACCGAAAGAGGCTGGCCGACCAAGTCAGCAAGGGCCTCGGCTACACTATTGGCGGCGCGGATGATCCGATCGAGCGGGCGACGAAAGGCATGATCGCTGCCCGCGATGCGACACGCAAATTCGCATTTGAAACCAAGGAGGCTTTTGACGAAGAGCAGGCGCGGCGCTTTGCAGATCAGCTAGCGCGCCTGCCGGCCATCTTGCAGGAAATCAGTCCGGCGCTCGGCGCCATGTCCGGCCTGCTTAATGGCTTCAGCACTGGCAATTTCGCATCTGTCCCCGGCAAGGCTGGCGCCGTCCTCCAACTTGTCAACGACTCTGGCGCTCTTGGCGACAAGGGTTGGAAATCGGTTACCGACAAGCTCGACAGCATTTTCGGCCAGAGCGGAGACGGTTCCTTCGCAAAGACGATGAACAAGCTTATGCAGGGCGCCGGTCTCGGCATCGGCGCCTCATCCATGATTTTGGGCGCTGGCGGCAGCAAAACGGGCGCGGGCATTGGTGGCGCGCTGGGGCAGGCGCTGGGAGAAAAGCTCCTTAGCTCGCTCGGCAGCTTCGCTGGCCCTCTCGGCTCAATGGTCGGCGGTGTGCTTGGCGGGCTGGTTGGCGGGCTCTTCAAAAAGACGAGCTGGGGCTCTGCGTCCATCACGGGCGGCGGGGCTGGCGACATCAGCGCCACAGGCTCCAGCAGCAGCCGGTCGAAGGGGGCGTCGGCCCTCGCTGGCTCGGTGCAGGACGCGCTCAACAAGGTGGCGGAGCAACTTGGCGGCGGCGTCGGATCGTTCAACGTGTCCATCGGCACATACAAGGATAACTTCCGCGTCTCGACCTCCGGCAGCAGTAAAATGGGCGGCTATAGCGGTTCGGCAGCGCAGAATGAGGCGATGTACGGTCTCTATGATTTTGGCGAGGATCAGGGCGCGGCCATCGCATTCGCGCTCATGGACGCGATCAAGGACGGCGCCATCACCGGATTGCGGCCGGGCACGGCGCAGCTTCTAAAGCTCGGCGACGATGTGGAAGCGCAGCTGTCCAAGGCGCTGAGCTTTCAGGGCGTGTTCGACGACCTGCGTGAGCGACTGGACCCCACTGGCTTCGCGCTCGGCAAGCTGGACACGTCGATGGAGAAGCTCACCAAGATATTCAAGGAAGCCGGCGCAACGGCGGCCGAATATGCCGAGCTTGAGCAGCTTATCGCGCTCCAGCGCAAGGACGTGCTGGACGAAGCGGCGGCGCGCGATCTCGACAAGCTCAATGAGCGGCGCTCGCTGGAGGTGCGCTTGCTGGAGGCGCAGGGCAACGCCATAGGCGCCCTCGCACTCTCGCGCGAAATCGAGATCAGCCAGACCGACGAGACGCTGCGCGCTCTCTTGCAGCAGGTCTTCGCGGCGGAGGATGCGGCCGGTATCGGGACGGAAGCCGCCAACCAACTACGCGACGCATGGAAGTCCGTTGGCGAGACGATCATGGATGAGGTGAAGCGCATTCGCGGCCTCGCCACGACATCGGGTGATGCCGGGTTTGCCGCGCTAAACGGCCAGTTCAATGCAGCGACCGCCCTTGCCCGCTCCGGCGACAAGGATGCGGCCGACAGTCTGGCGGGCCTCAGCCAGTCGATGCTTGCCGCCGCGGCGACCGTGGCGACGAGCCGGCAGGAGCTGGCGCGCGTGCAGGCGCAGACGGCCGCCAGCCTTGAGCAAACCTATGCGGCGATATCGGGCTTTGGCGCCAGCGCGGCCGCCACCGATGCAGCCATTCTTGCCGCCGCCAGCGCAACGAGCAGCGCGAACAGCGCCAGCAACGACAACGGCGTGTTCGACCTCAAGGCCGCGCTGGAAGAGATGAAGGCGGAGATTGCCGGCCTGCGGTCGGACAACAACGCGGGCATGGCCGTCGTGGCCGGCAATACGGGCGCAATGAAGCGCCACCTCGATAATGTGACCGCTGCTTCAGGCGGCGATGCCATTGCGATCGTGACTGCGGCATGAAGGCCATAGAGCCGGTCCGCGTGACCGGAGCGATGCTCATCAGCAGCACATTGCCCGAGGCGGACCATCCCGAATGGAATGCCGGCGTGACCTATGGCCTTGGTGCTGTCGTCATCAAGGCGGCGTCGCACCGGATCTATGAGAGCCTGACTCCCGCCAATCTGGGCAATGACCCGGCGAGCGCTGCATCATCGCAATGGATGGATATCGGCCCGACAAACCGTTGGGGAATGTTCGAGGAAGCGCTTGGATCGACCTCCTTTGCGACGGGCTCGCTCTCCGTCACCATCGCGCCCGGCGCAGTCGATACGCTCGCTGTCGTTCAGGCAAAGGCTGCGACGATCCGGGTCGAGGTGAAGCACGGTGCGGTAAGCGTTTACGATCAGACGACAGCGGCCAAGGACACGACCGTCTTCGAAGAGTTGCCCGCCAATCCCACAGCGCAGATCATCATCACGCTGTCCGGCGCTGGCACGGTCTCGGCGGGTGTCATCGTGCCGGGCATCATGCTCGCGCTGGGAAAGACCGAGGCGGGGCCGGGCATCGGCATCAATGATTTTTCCACGCGATCGACGGATGACTATGGCGTCACCACCGTCGTTGCGCGCGGCTGGGCAAAGACGGTCACGTGCCGATCGCTCATTGCGACGGACGATATCGACAGCGTGCAAAGCCGGGTCGCTGCATTGCGCGCACGGCCCACGCTCTGGATCGCCGACGATGGCTGGCAGAGCCTCATTGTCTATGGCTTTTTCAAGTCGTTCGGCATCGATGTCGCGGCGGTGACCGTCAGCCTTTGCTCATTCACGATAGAGGGGCTGGCCGCATGAAGGTGCTTGCGCCACTTGATGTAGCGGCCGGGCGCCTGGTCAGCAGCAGTGTGCCGTTCGACGACTATCCGCTCTGGTCGGCCGGGATGTCCTACGGCATCGGGGCTCGCGTTATCCGTGCCGGTCAGGTGTCGATCTACGAGAGCGTCACGGACGCTAACAGCGGCAATGATCCGGCGATAGATGCGGCCAACTGGCTCGCCATCGGCACGGCCAATCGCTGGGCAATGTTTGATAATGCCCTCGGCTCCGCGACGATGGCGACCGGCAGCATCGTCGTGGTGCTCGAAACATTCGGCGCGGTCGATACACTGGCGGTGCTGGACACCAATGCGCCGAGCGTCCGTGTGCGGCTAATCGACGGCGCGACGACGCTCTACGATCTCACGCAGGCGCCGATGGGATCGATGCCGCTCATCTTTTCCGAGTTGCCTACCCATCCCACGGCCCGGATCACCTTGACGATCGCGGTTGCGGCCGGGCCGGTCGACGTCGGGACGGTTATCACGGGCCTGCTGGCCGAGCTGGGGCTGACCGAGAAAGGCCCGACGATCGGCATCACCGATTTCAGTCGCCGCGAGACGGACGATTTCGGCGTGACGACCATCATCGAGCGCGGCTGGGCCAAGCGCATGACGGCGCGGGCCATGCTGCCATCGACCGAAGTTGACGCCGTGCAGGCGCGGCTGGCCGCACTACGCGGCAGGCCGTCGCTCTGGATCGCCGAGGATGGCTATGATGCGCTGACAATCCTCGGTTTCTACAAAGACTTCTCGATTGATCTTGTGGCGGGATCGGTCAGCTATTGCTCGCTCACCATTGAGGGCCTGACCGAAGCGCCGCAGTTATTGCCGCCGGAGATTGCCAACGCCACCTATTCGGACGGCACCCCCATAGACAATCTGCGCCCTGCCGAGCCGGGCGCCACCGTCGGCGCGACGCCGGCACAGCTGGCGCAGATCGCGCTGGCGCAGCAGCGGATCGACGATATCGAGTCCCTGCTTGGTGACGGCACGCTGGATATCTCCGCGCTCATGGATCGTCTTCAGGCGGCGGAAGATGGCCTGTATTCTGTCCAGACGACGCTTGGCGGGCAAGCCGGGTCGATCTCATCCATGCAGACGGTGATCGAGGGGCAGGCGGGCACGCTCGCGCAGCTTCAGACGGACGTCAGTGCAGCGAACAGTGGCGTCTCGTCAGTCAGCACCGCGCTCGACCTGCTCGACACGCAATATGCCTCGCTCTCCAATACAGTCAGCACGCAGGGCGTCACGATCAGCGATCAGGCCACATCGCTGACGCAGATTACCGGCAATGTTACGCAGCTGTTTGGGCAGCGCTTTCTTACAATCGATGTCCAGGGCCGCGTGTCCGGCCTCTATCATATGGCGACCGATAGCTATTCGAGCCTCGAATTCGCGTCCGACCTTGTCACCTTCCGTTCGCCATCGGGCGCCGGTCCGCGCAGCGAATATGTCGATGGTGTGTGGCGTGTCTATGGCGGCGCCACGATGCTGGCATTCGGCCGCCCGTTCGGCTCCGCCAACCAGTTCCTGCGGTGGAGCGGCCCAACGCAGGCGAGCCTTTCCGACTGCACCGAGGCCAACGCCATCGACTATAACAAGACAAACGGGGACGCCTATTTCGGTGGCGCGCTTCTCGCGGGCGCACTTCGGAACGGCAATACATCAAGCTCGACCTCGACGACGGCCGCGACGTCGACCGGCACATTTGGCAGCAATGGCGGGCCGATCAGTGTCATCGGTTCATGGTCTTACACGTCGACCTTCACCAACAGCTACCCGGCCAATATCACTGGCCGGAACGCTTATGACGCGGCAATTTCCGGCTTCGGCGCGGCGGTGACCGGCGATGGCGTCGGGGAGCCGCATATCGGGTCCAAGCCTGACAATCGCAGCGGCAGCGACATCACGCTCTATGTCCGCAAGGCCGGTACGATCATCGCCACGCAGGCCGGTGCGAATGGGTCCGTCACCATCGAGGGCTGGCGGCCGGTGCTTGGCGACAGCCCCGGATCGATCCGCTGGACATACAATTACTCGGGCAGCGTGACGGTCGCCGACCCCGAGACAAGCACTCTGGATCGCACCTTTTCGGCGGACATTGTGCGCGGCTGGACGCCCGGTGGCACCGGCTCCCAGCGCCTGTCGATCCTCTCTGTCGAATACTGATTTCCCTGAAGAAAGGCATGAGCATGTCCACCACGCTTATCATCTGCATCCTGCTTGCCCTGCTCATCGGCTTTGGCCTGTGGCGCCTGATCCGCAACCGCCGCGCCGATACGGGCAACACCGATCGCGCGACCGGCGGCCTGCGCGAGCCGCGCAATCGCAACCGCGACTATTGATCGCCCGGGCCCATAGGAGAGAATATGGCTGACAAATTCGCGATGCTCGCGGATGCGGTTTCCGCCCCCGCGCGCCGCGCCTTCCCGATCACCCCGCACGCCACCGCAGAAATCGACCCGTTGCCGAAGGCCGTGAAATTCTGGACGGCCGGCGTCGTCACCTATCGTGCGGTCGACTCTGACGCGGACGTTGTCAGCGAGCCTGTTGCCGCAGGCGAAAGGCTGGACGTGCGCATCAAGCACATCCGCTCGTTCACCGGCACCGGCATCACGGGCTTCGCCTGATGGGTGCATATGGCTACGGCTTCGGCCCGGGCAGGCGAAGTGCGGTAGCGGGTGGCGGCGCCCCAGCCCTATCGCCCCTCCGCGCCATCGCCGCCGCCCTCGCCTCGACCGCCTACGCCGGCGCCGTCTGGGACTTCGCCGACAAGGCCGCGCTCTGGCAGGACAGCGCGGGCACCACGCCGGTCACCGATCTCGCGCAACCCGCGGGCCGGGCCGGTGACCTGACCGGGCGTGGGCAGCACCTCACCCAGCCAACGGCCGGCGCCCGACCGCAATATGCGAGCCTGCCCAATGGTCTACCCGGCCTGCTGTTCGACGGTGCAAACAGCGGCCTCTCGCTGCCCGCTCTGGACCTCACCAGCACCGACCGGATCGTCGTGATCGCAGGCGTGCGGAAAACGTCTGATACGTCGATCGGCATCATCGTCGAGGCGTCCCCATCCGCCACCCTGAATAGCGGTGGCTTTCACCTGCTCGGGCCGTCATCGGCCGGTCAGGCGCGCTATGGTGCTGCACAGCGGGGCGCGACCGCGGCCGGGCAGATCACCGCGTCCGGCTATGCAGCGCCGCACAGCGCTGTCGTTGCCGCGCTCGCCAATCTCACCGAGCCGCTCCTGTCACTGCGCGTCAATGGCGCGGAAGTCGGCACGTCGCGCACGGCGACCGGGGGCGGCGATTTCGGAAATCTGCCGATCTACGTGGGTCGCCGCGCCGGCACGAGCCTGCCTTTCAATGGCTTTCTGACCTCGCTCCTCATCATGGACGCTCGCGCACTGGACGTGATCCCCGGCGGGCTGAGCGCTGTCGAGACCGCCATCAACGCCGGCATCGGAGCCTACTGACATGGCCGTGATTAATCCGCGCCGCTGGGACTACATCATGGACCCGGCAGACTATTGCGCATTTGCCATAGTGCTCGATCGCGGAGGCCCGCGCGACGCTCTGGTGGAAGGCGAATTTGCCGCCAGCTTCATCATCAACCCAACGCCAGCGTCCCTCAGTGTGGGCCTGTTGATCTCCACTGAAAGCGACAAGACGCCGCGCCTTTTTGGTGACGTCGTCTACTTTTGGGCGCGGTTTGGCCCCGGCGCCAATGCGTCTCCCGTCTTCGATGCGCCGGGTACTGATCTTGGGATCGAGGTCACCATCACCATCAACTCGGGACGCACGATGCAGCGCACCGGCATTCTTCCAGCGGGGCAGCGATGAGCGAAATCATTATTGGCACGGCCAACAACGGCGCGCGTGGGTCGCTCGATTTCAAGGGCGATGTATTGTCGGTCGGTATTGTCGGTCGAGATGGCGACACAATGCGCCTCGGCTATTTTATCACGGACGGCCGCCCCCCTTCATCTCGCGTCCCGATCGCGGCGATGCTCGATGGCGAGCCGATTACCATCACATCCATTCAACACCGGACCGCTGGCACCAACCGGTTTGAGGTCACATTGTTTGCCAAGAGGGCCTCCTGATGGTCATAAGAATCCCGCCCGAGCGCATCATTGTGCTTGGCGAAGGCGCCGCGCGCTATGCGACCGAGGCCCTTGTCTGGCCGGACGGCACAGTGCCAGTCACGCTCGCCGCCCTCAGCCTCTCCGCCTCGACATTCGGCGTCGGCACTCCGGCGACCGGCGCCATCCTCGGCGCGACGGCTGCATCCGCTATCACGGCGTCCGGCCTGCCATCCGGCCTCACGATCGACGGCGCGGCGCGTACATGGGCATGGTCCGGCGTCGGCTCTACGGGCACCGGCTCGATGACGCTCACCGAGGCTCTCGCGGGCGCCACGAATAGTCCGAGGGCGAGCGTCATCGGCTTTACGGTGAATGCACCGCCGCTGTGGACTGTTGATCCGACCGTCTCGGGATCGCCGGCAGTTGGCGCTGTGCTTTCGTCGACAGACGGCACGATCACCAATGGCGCGGCGACCGGCCGTCAGTGGCTCCGCGACGGTGTCGTGATCTCCGGCGCTACGGGCACGAGCTACACGCAAACCGGCGCGGATGCCGGCGCGATGCTTACGCTTCGGGTCTCCGCCTCGGGCAGCGGTGGTACCGCGACGCGGACCAGCCCGCCTTTTGGTCCGGTCATCGGATCAGGCCCGAGGGTGCTCTTTGATGCCACCGATATTACGACGCTGTTTTCAGATATGGCCGGTACGATCCCGGCCGTCGTGGGCGGGCCTGTGCTCCACCAGCGCGACAAATCCGGTAACGGCTATCACCGCGTGCGGAGCGACGCGAGCCTTGCACCGATCCTGCGGCAGCGCGCGGACGGGGTTCACTATATCGATTACGCGGGCGGAAAATGGATCGCGGCGTCGGCGCCCGCTGGTACATGGAATTTCCTGCATGATGGCTCAACGGGCGCGACAGTCATTGCGGTCATCGCCCGGAGAAGCAATGCGTCGGGCAGCTATCTCTATACGGCCTCATCGACGACGGCGACCGGCATCCTGCTCAATATGACGCCGGATCAGGCGGGGCGCTACCACGTCAACAAGGGCACGTCGGGGAGTACGGCGCTCACCATCTCAATTCCGTCCGTGCACCAGGGCGGCGCCCTGCGCTCGATCTGCTGGTCCATGGAAGCCGGCGGCGCCACCACCGGCTGGATCGACAATGCGGTCACTCCATTCACGGGAACGCCGACCTCCGCCCTGCCGACCGGCAATCACACCAGCGACCTGCAAGTGGCGACGACCTTCGGCGGCGAAGAGTATATTGTCGCTGCATGGGACAGGGCCGTCACGCACGCCGAGGCGGTCCGCTGGTATAATGATCGCGTCCGCCCGATCGATTACCCGATTCCTGCCACCTTCGATTACACCCTGATCGGCGGCGGCCAGAGTAATATGAGCGGACGCGGCTCTTTCACGGCCGGCATGCCCTCGGAGACCGTGGCGCCGGGTGTCTACGCATATACGCGGGGGGATGAATACCGGATCGCATCGGTGCCCGAGCATAGCATTCTCAATCAGGCGGTCGCGACAGACCCAAATGAAGCGGACGTCGGCACGCCCAAGCACGGCTTCCTCTTGCGGGCGGCGAAGGGCATCCGCGCGGCGTCGGGAAAAACCATGCTGCTATTGCCCTGCGCAGTCGGCGGCACGTCAATGGCGCAGTGGGATACGCCCGCGACGGCCGATGATCCGACCACGCTGCTCGGCGCGATGGTCGCGCGCTATAATGCAGTCCGTACGCGCGGCGGCACACCGATCTTGCTGTGGTATGGTCACGAGGCGTCGGCCGAACTGGCTGTCCCGAATTATACGGCGGGCGGGGTCGGATCGGCCTATCTGCCCGCGTGGCAGGCGCTCGTCAATCGCGTGCGCTCGCTTGTGGCGGACGGGTCGTTGCTCTTCATGCAGCTCGGCGCAAATCACGTCGATCCGAGGTCTACGGCATTGGCAGCGGCGGGCGAAGCTCAGCGCCAGTACGAACTTCTCGACCCGCGCGCACACATGATCGTGACGCATGATGTCGAGCGAAATGCAGGGTCCGACGCGATCCATGTGTCGCGCGCTGGCCATGATGTGATCGCTGATCGCGTCACCCTCGCTTTCCGCCAGCATATCCTTGGCGAGGCCATCGACGGAACCGGGCCGCGCATCCTGTCCATCACATGGTCGGGCAGCAAGATCACGCTGACGCTCGACAAGCCGGTCAATAGCTCGGCCAGCAATTACAGCGATATGTTGCGCGTCTATGCGGGCGGAGTGGAACAAACCGTTTCCTCCGCCGTGCGCGGCGCCAATCCCGCGACTGTGGAGGTCAACTGTGCCGCGGCACTCTCCGGCCCGGTGGCACTCACCTACGGCTATCGCCCGACGGCTGGAGGGATCACGCGCACCGATATCATTTTGGGCACCACTGGATTGCCTCTGCCCGTCTTCGGGCCGGTGCTGGCGGTGGCGGCATGAGCGTCACCAATGGCGACCTGGCCGGTCGCATGGACCATCTGGAATCGATGCTCGGCCGCGCGATCGACGAGATGGGTGCGCTGCGGACGGACATGGTCGCCCTCCAGTCCAAGGTCGAGCAGACCCACCGCCTCGCGACCGAAACCAAGGACGTGCTGGATGCCTGGCGCGCAGTGCAGAATGTGGGCCGATTCATGAAATGGGCGGGCGCGATCATCGCGACGGTCGCTGGCGCTATCGCCGCGGTCATCGGCGTCCTGGCCGCAATCAAAGGACTGAGATCATGACCGATACGCTGAAGCGCAATCTCGTCGCCGGATCGCTTGGCGGCGGATCTCTCATCGCCGGCGCCATCGCGCTGGCGCTGCCGCTGATCGAGAAATGGGAGGGGACAAAGCTCTCCCCTTATCGCGACATCGTCGGCGTGATGACGGTGTGCACCGGCGAAACGCGCGTCGAGATGCGCCGCTACACGGCGGCCGAATGTCGCGCGATGCTCGAAAAGGCGGTGCGGAGCGACTATGGCGCGGCCGTGCTGAAGGCGGTGCCGGCGCTCCAGCAAAAGCCCCATGCGCTCGCCGCATCGATCAGCCTAGCCTATAATATCGGCGGAGATGGCTATGCGCGATCGAGCGCGGCGCGTGCATTCAATGCCGGCAAGTGGCGCGCCGGCTGCGATGCCTTCATGCTCTGGGTGAATGCCGGTGGACGTCGCGTGCAGGGCCTCGTCAATCGCCGTACCGATGAGCGCAAGCTTTGCCTGAAGGATGTAGCGGCGTGATCCCGTGGCCCGCTCTCTCCCTCAAGGGCTGGCTGGCGATCGGCGGGAGTGTGGCGATGATCGCGGGGGGCGCGTGGATCTGGCGGATCGACACGCTGCGCGCGGAGCATCTGGCGGCGCTGGGCCAGTGCCAGTCCGAAAAATCAGAACAGGCCGAGGCCTTCCGGCGCGCGCAGCGCGTGGCGCAGGATCTCGCCGAAGCCGCCAAAGCACGAAAGGACGCCGAAAATGAAGCAGCCCGCCAACAGGCTGATGCCCGCTATGATGATCTTGGCAGCCGGTATCGCGCTCTCGTCCTGCGGAAAGCCGCAGCGGATAGACGTGCTGCCGGCGGCGCCGATCTGCCCGGAGCCGACGAAGCCGCCGAAAGCCCTGACGGACCCGGTGAAAGTGCCGGCGTTCCTATTGGAACCTTCGTGATAACCGAGTCCGACGCACTGATCTGCGCGGACAATAGCGCGCGGCTCGAGGTGGCGCGGCAGTGGGCGATCGAGACGGGGCATTAGCACTCGCCGTTCTCGAAAACGGACTATCCGGACACGACGCGTTTGCGGCCGACACCCATTCGTGCCTAAACCGTGAGGTGGCGTGGATTGCTGAACTTCTTATTCAGGGCATTTGGGAGGGCATCGTTGCGGTTGTCTTCCGAAAATGGGGTTTGGTGCCAGGAATCCTCGCATTGCTCAGCCCATTCGTCATCTTTGGCCTCGTGATCTGGTATTTGGTAAGCTGACGCCGACGACGGCAGCTAACCACCTCATTCCAGCCCTTCTGCTCCGAGAGCATCTGGCCCGATAGCGGACTGACCGGACACGACGCCATTGCGGACATTGCCGTTCGTGCTAATTCACCCGCATGAAGGCATTGTTCTGGCATCTCGCTTACAAACTTTACGCTGTTCGCAACCCCTCTATCGGGTTCGAGCTTTTCGCCGTTTGGTTTGGCGCATTTTTGGTTGCCGCATATATTTTTGCCGTATTTCTTAATCCTACAGTGCCGAATGGAATTCGCCTGATTGTTGCAGTCGCCTTGGTGCTTGTTGGGACAGCACATCGACGGGTTCGCCTTGAGAAAAGCAAGGGAAGCAACGCACTTCATGAGAAAATGCTGGCGGCAAAAGGCTGACTGTCCGCTTCCCACCTCATTCCTGACACTCGCGTCCCCGCACGGGAACGCCAAAAGCTGACACTTCATCTTCAAACCGTCCCACCAGTCATTTCCAGATAGCGGACCGCCAGCGCCGTGCGCTTCTCGATCGGCTTTTGCCCGCGCTCCATCTGCCCGACATAGGTTTCCGACATGCCGAGCGCATCGGCCATCGCCTCCAGCGTCCAGCCAAGGGCCTTGCGAATGGCCCGCATCTCTTCACCTTGCATTGAGACCCTCCGGCTATTAATCTGGGCATTGGAGCCGACGCCGATATTTCGGTCGCCGACCCCGGTCTGGTTAGAAGCGGAACTCGACCTCAATCGAGAACCACTTTGTCACCAACCGAATGATGAACCTAAACATAGGTTTCTCCTTCGGTTTGTCTGCGGGAGGGCTTTCCCGCCGACACAAATTCAATAACTCAGTTACCCTTCCCGCGCAAGCAGAAAGAGTAGCTGAGTTATTTTTTTATCGAATTGAGATCAGTCCTTCAGCGCCTTCTCGATGAGGCGACGAATGGCTTCAGGACGGCTAGGCATATCGGGCTGATCTTGGGACCAGCCATCGATACGAGCTATGTCGTCCTCGCTCATGCGAACAAGAATGCCCGGCTGACGGCCACCTGATGGTTTCCGGCCTCTTTTTTTCGGGATATCCGCTATTGACGCGCTCATTAGAACGGGATATCCCAATTGTCAGAGCGGCGCAAGGGACTGGACCTCCCCGCGCCGCTCCTAACCGCAACCGATCCAGGAGATCAGGCCATGGCTGAGACAGCCTCTACGCTATCCGACATTAGCGGCATAGCCGCATCCACCATGAACCGCGCGGCGTGGGACCGCGCATATCATGAATATCAGCGCCTCTCGCTGATGCGCGACGCCTATAGCGACATCGGCCCGCTGGCGCGGACCAACGCTCAGTGGGACGAGGCGAAGGAAAAGATCGCCAGAGAATTTGGCGCATCTGACTGCACGGCGGCACGCAAGGCGCGCAAGAAGGCGTGGCTGGACGTGGAAGACCGCCTTGCCTGCGAGCAGACCGAATTCGGCCTGTATTGTGACAATGCGACCGTGGCGATGCTGGACCTGATGCGTACGCCGTCACCAGACATAGCCGCGGCACAGACCAAGATAGACATTTGCGAAAATGTGTTCTGCGAAGATGACAGGCACCAACTGGAGATCTGGCAGGCGATCGACGCGGACCTGCGCAGAATGGTTCGCGAGAAACCGTAAAGCCAGAGCCTTAAAGTGTTCGAGCTCCATCAAGGGCGGCCCATGGGTCGCCCTTTTTCATGCGCCTAACGCTCGATAAATTGCGGGTATCGCCCCGCATTTTGCGGGTATCGCTCTGAATCGATGCTCTGAAAGCGGCGGAAAAGCGTGGGCAGAATCGGCCACGACGGAGGATGTCTCCGTGCCGGCGCACGCCATGACCGGGCCACGATAGCCCAAACATCCCAAAGGAAGATTATGCTGACCAACGCCGCGGTGAAGGCCGCGCGGCCGCGCGCGCGCGCCTACAAGTTGACAGATGGCCATGGCCTGCACCTCTTCGTGACGCCAGCCGGCACACGATCATGGCGGTGGCGCTACCGCTATGACGGGCGGGAGAAGCTGCTCAGCCTCGGATGCTGGCCGGCCGTGACGCTCATCGACGCCCGCGCGCAGCGCGACGAAGCCCGCGCCCGGCTGAAGGAGGGAATCGATCCCGCATCTCGACGCACCGCGATCCATGACGCCCGCACATTTGAAGATCTCGCGCGGGAATGGCACGCCCATATGCGCGATCAGTGGACCATGCGTCACGCGGCCGATGTCATCACCAGCCTTGAGCGCGACCTTTTTCCCCATGTAGGGAAAATGGGAATCAGCGCAATATCGCCATCTATCCTGCTCGTTACGCTTCGCCAGATCGAGGCGCGCGGGTCGATCGAGACGGCGCGGCGAATCCGGCAGCGCGCCTCGGCCGTCTTTTCCTTCGGGATCGCGCAGGATCTGATCGACAATGATCCGGCGGCGATCGTCGCCAAGGCATTGCGCCCGGCAAAGCCGGTGCGCCGGCAGCCCGCGTTGCTCGAGCTGGACGACGCGCGGGCGCTCCTGGACGCCACGACGCGTGCCGGCGGCCTGCCGATCGTGCGGCAAGCCTCGTGCTTCCTCGCGCTCACGGCGGTCCGCATGGGCGCGCTGATCGGCGCCCGATGGAATGAATTCGAGGAGCTGGATCTCGCGGGCGATTTTATCGGCCCGCGGCGCCCTGTGTGGCGTGTGCCGGCGGCGCGCATGAAGCTGGCGAAGGCCAAGAAATCAGACGAGATTTACGATCATATCGTACCACTGAGCGCAACGGCCGTGCAGCTGCTGCGCGCGGTGGCGGAAACGGCGCGCGAGAATGGGTATGATACCCGTTCCGGGCTGGTCTTTCCGATCAATGTCGGCGCGATCGGCGCGCTCTATGACCGGGCGGGATTTCGCGGCCGGCATGTGCCGCACGGCTGGCGCGCCACATTTTCCACGATCCTCAACGAACGGTTGCCGGAAGAGCGCGCGACGATCGACCGCGCGCTGGGCCATGCGCTGAAGGACAAGGTGGAGGCGGCCTATAATCGGGCCAGCCTGATCGACAGGCGGCGGCGCATCTATGAAATTTGGGGCCGGATGCTGACCGGGAACGCATGATTTTATGTGGAACAGCACATTAAATCATGTGGCTGACCCCATTTATCTGGCCGCCGAGCGCCGGCCGGGGGGCGTTTGGCGCGATCTCAACCTCTTGCGCCCTTTGGTAAGCAAGCGGGGAGGCCACAGCCTCCCCGCCCCCTACGATGCAGAGAAGCACCGTGAGTGAAATAAGGACCGATGGTTATGGGCTGGAACCGCAAATAGCGCCTCGCGTAGCGAGACCTTCTCCTCTTAAACGCCTATCGAGGGATACATCATGATATCTGGACTCGCGCCCCGATCCCTTGCTCGACCTTATCGAGGACGGCCTCCAGAAGGGGATCGGCGGGTTTTTGTGGCGCTGCCACGATAAGGGGATTGCCCTGTGCGGCCGCTGCGGCCGTTTGCCGGCGACGGCGCGCCTCCCGCAGGTTCAGGAAACGGGCGCGCACGGCCTTCGCCAGCGCGCTGACGTTGCAAAAATACGCGTTGCTGACCTGCCGTCGCTGCGGCCCGGCCATTCGGTCGTCAGCGGCCTCGGTCTTTTCCGATCTGCGTACCCAATCGAGAAATCCGTGGCGCTTGAGGCGCTTGAGCGCATCCACGACGGCGCTCTTGGATAGCGCTGTCTCTTTCATGAGTCTGGTCAGTGCCGGGTCCAGCTGACCCGTTTTGAAGTTCATGAATTTTCGGAGCAGGACCTCCAGCACCCTGATGCCGTTCGCCATCAGCGGACTGCGCGCTCCCGGCTGCTTATTGATGACGTCATACTCCTTTGCCAGGCGCAGATAATCATCCACCCATGCAAGTCCGCCGGCGACGGTACCGCCGCCAACCGGCCGGAAGACATCCGCCTGCTTGCTATCTACGTCATAGCTATGCCGATGGACCGGATCATGGCGCCGTTTGCGCCCCGTCAGGGCAGCGCCCGTCTTGGCGATGAGCGAGCGGACATCCCGTACTGAAGGCCCGCTCATGCGCGTGCCTCCCGGCTGGTCAGGGCGCCCGCACCACGAGAAGCGAGGACACCGGCGGGAATCCCTTGAGCAGCAAATCCGCCCACTCCTGCGCAATCACGCGCCTGCGCGGCATATATACCGCTCGATTGTAAATCGGCTCGGTTCCCTTCGGCCGATGCGCCAGCATGAGATCGATGATCGCGCGATCTTCGGGACGGTCCATCGCCGCTGCCCGTTCGTTCATGATCGTGGAAAAGCTCGACCGCCAGCCGTGTGGCACGTGCTCGCCGGTAAATCCTGCATCCCGATACATCTTCGAAATCGTCGCATCGCTTAGCGGCTTTCGCGTCGATCGACTTTGCGGAAAAGCCAGTGGCCCCTGTCCAGTCAATATTCTCAGCGAGGCGAGCAGCTCCATCACTTGCGCCGCGAGAGGTACATGATGATCGAAAGCCTCCTCTCGCTTTCGCTGCTGAGTCAGCTTCATCCGCGCAGCTGGAATGATCCACACCGGTTCGCATTCGTCGAGACCAGTTACCTCGTCCCACGGAAGCGTCTGGACGACACCTGGACGCACCGCCGTCAACGCGATCATGCGCGAAGCCAGTTTCGTGACAGGTCGCGCACGTGACTGCTCGACTGTCCAGAGCATCGTACGCAGCGCCTCGATGTCTGTCAGCGCTGGCCGCTTGTGCTGGATCAGTGGCCGCAATGAGAATTTTGATGCTGCCGGATTGTCGATATCGTAACCGAGACCAATTGCATGCTCGAAGATGTCCTCGATCATCTGTCGCACACGCTTTGCTGTCTCGATCGCCCCGCGCGCCTCGATCATCTTCAGCCGCTCGAGGATCATCGGCTTGGTCAGTGTCCCGATCGGCAATGCTCCCAATTGCGGAATGAGGTCGCGCTTCAGCGCGTACATCACCGTTTTGGCGTATGCACCGCTCCACGTCGGCGCCATCACTGCATGCCAGTCGAGTGCCAGCCGCTCGAATGACGCCTCTGTTTCGACTTTCAGTGCAGCGGCCTTCTGCTTCTTCGCGACTCCCGGATCGATATCCTGTGCGAGCTGCTTTCGCGCCGCGTCTCGCGCCTCTCGCGCCTCGGCTAAAGACAGGTCCGGATAGGCTCCGAAGATGATCCGCTTCTCCTTTCCGGCAAAGCGGTACTTCATCCGCCACGACTTGTAGCCCTTCGTCGTGACGTAAAGATACAGGCCCCGTTCGTCGGCCAGCTTGTAGTCCCGATCGGCCGGGCGCGCCTTCCGACACTGAATATCGCTCAGCAAATGCCGATGCCCCCACATCACCCGACGGATGCCCCGAAAATGCCCCCGCCCCGCTAGGTCTTAGATGGGTATAAATGGCAGCGGTTGGCAATAGAAAATCGCGGATTTTCGCGGATCTTGTGCCATTTCGGGCAGCGGCGCCACCCACTGATAAGCAGTGATGGTGGAAGGGGCTGGATTCGAACCAGCGTACGCTCACGCGGGCAGATTTACAGTCTGCTGCCTTTAACCACTCGGCCACCCTTCCGCATTGATTTTACAGCGTTTTTTGGAGAAGTTGGGAAACGGTCCAACATTGTCCACGTTGGACGGTCCAACATCGCTATCAATCGGAGGCGGCCGGTTAGCCCGTGCGGGGCCTCAGGTCAACCTCTCACGGCGTGATTCGGTGTTCGACGGAACCGAAAGTTCCCGCTACAACGAAAGCCGTGCTCGCTCGTGCGCGCGCATCTCTTCTTTGTGCCAATGCCCCCACAAATAGCCGGATGCGTGAATGGCCCCTTGCCTGCTTGCCTCTGGCGTGGATAAGCGAGCGTCATGAAAAGAGGTCATCGCACCGGCACGCCGAAGGGCGGCTATCCACGCCTGTACGGACGCCACGCCGTGACGGCCGCGCTCGCAAATCCGGAACGGGTCATCCGCAAGATCTGGGGAACCCGGGATGCACTCGGCGCGCTGGAGCTACCCCCGGTGCTCCCCATCGTCTATGCGGATGTCGCCGATCTCGGCCGGATGGTACCCGGCGATGCGCCGCATCAGGGCATCGTGGCCGAAGTCGAGCCACTGGCCGACATCTGGCTTGGCGAGCTGCTGGAGGAGGGCGATGCCGACCAGGGCGGCAAGGCCCCCGCGCGCCCCATTCTCGTGCTCGATCAGGTAACGGACCCGCATAATGTCGGCGCGATCCTGCGCTCGGCCGCTGCTTTTGATGCACTCGGTATCGTTACGCAGGATCGGCACGCGCCACCAGAGTCCGGGGTCATCGCCCGTGCGGCGTCTGGGGCGCTGGAAATCGTGCCATGGGTGCGTGTGGTAAACCTCGCCCGCGCGCTCGATGAGATTGCCGAGGCGGGCTACTGGCGCATCGGGCTCGATGGAGAAGCGCGCGCGACCCTGGGGGAAGCGCTTGCCGGCGCTGGCAAGGTCGCGCTCGTACTGGGCGCGGAAGGCGAAGGGCTGCGCCACAACAGCATCAATCATTGCGATATGACCGCGCGTCTGCCGATCAGCCCGCGTATGGAAAGCCTCAACGTGTCCAACGCCGCAGCCATCGCGCTTTATGCGAGCATGACCCGTTGAGTAACCCTTTGCGCACAAGCAGGAGAATGAAGTGATGCATCTGCACGCAGGCCCAATCGCCCGACGGCTGAAAGGCGGACTCGCCCTCCTCCTGCTCCCATTTGCGCTGACAAGCTGCCTCGTCGCGCCGACCACGTTCAATTCGACGCTCGATATCCGTGCGGATCGCAGCTTCACCTTCACATATGTCGGTGAAATTATGGCGATGGACGAGAAAGGCGGCGGCAGCGAAGCCATTACCGATGCGGACAATGCCGCGAGCGACGATAGCGAGAGCGCATCGTCTGACGGGCAGGAGGCGACCCAGGATCGCGCCGCAAATCAGAAAACGCCCGATTCAGAACCAGATAAGGACGCCGCCAAGCTGGAAGCGCTCGCCAAAACATTGTCGCAGGAATATGGCTTTCGCTCTGCGCGCTACATCGGCAATCACCGTCTCGCGATCGACTATGCGATTTCCGGCAAGCTTGACCGCACCTTCATCTTCCCGTTCAATCTGGATGGAGAGGTCATCATGCCGTTCCTCGCCATCGAGCCGCGCGGCAAGGATCGGCTCCGCGTGAAGGCGCCTGCCTTCGCCAACCAGCGGCCCGGCTCAGGCCCGGATATGGCGAGCATGGGCGGCGGCGCCGACTCGCCCGGCGAAGCGCTGGACGGAACATTCACGCTCACCACGGATGCGGAAATCATCAGCCAAAATCAGGAAGATGGCGCGACCACTATAGCGGGCGGCCGCAAGAAAATCGTCTGGCGTGTGACACCGGCGACCAAGGATGCGCCCGTCGCTGTTCTGAAGCTCGCGCCACTGCCTTAGGGCATGCAGGGACAAGACGCTGGAAGTCCGCCGATGCGTGGATTTCCAGCGTCAACGCATGTTCAGTGTGCCTCAGTCTTCCGGGGCGATGGTGACGACGAGGCCGTCAAGCTCCGCTGTCAGGGCAATCTGGCAGGACAGCCGGCTATACTCATTACGATGATCGGAGCTATCGAGCAGGTCGTTCTCGTCCTCGCTCATTGCCTCCAGCCGACCGATATGATCCGGGTCAACATAGATATGGCAGGTCGCACAAGAGCAACAGCCGCCGCACAGCGCCAGCAGCTCGTCGACGCCCGCATCGCGAATCGCTTCCATCACGCTATGACCGGTCGTCGCCTCGATATCGCGGCGTTCCCCTTCACGCGTTATAACCGTCAGATGCTGCATCGGCTTCTCCCCATCTTTCTCGCGGACCCTATGAGGGCCATTCGCGGATTTATCAACCATCGAGGCAATCGGAACCCACGCCATGCTCCATGAAGCCGCACTACGCGAGGCGCTTGACCGGATCGTCGCGCACGACGCAACCGTCGCGGCGCTGGTCGCACAACTGGGTTATCCCGCGCCGAGACAGCGCGAACCAGGCTATGAAACGCTGTTACGGACAATCGTCGGCCAGCAGGTCAGCGTAGCATCCGCCGCCGCTGTCTGGGGCCGGCTCGAAGCCGCGCTTGGCGCCGGCTGCGCGCCGGAGGCTATCCTCGCCAGCGATTATGACACATTGCGGGCCTGCGGCCTCTCCCGCCAGAAGCAGGGCTATGCCCGCAGCCTTGCAGACCTCGTGACGAGCGGGGCGCTCGACCTGCATACGCTGCCCTCCGATGATGAGGAAGCGATCGCCGCGCTGGTCGCCATCAAGGGTATTGGCCGGTGGTCGGCGGAGATATATCTGCTCTTTGCCGAGGGACGGCCCGACATCTGGCCAGCCGGAGACCTTGCCATTCAGATCGCCGCCGGCCAGATATTGGGTCTGCCCGCCCGCCCGAGCGAGAAGGAAACCCGCGCGCTCGCCGAACGCTGGAGGCCCCATCGCAGCGCCATGGCACTCATGGCCTGGCACCATTATAATACGCAGGTACTCTGATGACCGCTCAGCCGCCCATTGCCCGCTACATCGTGCTAGAGCATGATGGCGCCTGGCGCATCAATCTCAACAATCTCTATTACGGCCCTTATGAGGACCGGGAGACTGCCGTGACCACAGCGGCGCAAACGGCGCTCGAGGCGAGCAATGCCGGCCACCATGCTCAGGTGCTGCTGGCAACGGCGCACGGCATGTTCCGCCTGCTGTGGGACAGCGCGCAGGCGATAGAGGCAGACGACGACGCCTAGCCCGCGACCAGCGCGTCAATCTGTCCGGCAAGCGCGATATCTCGCGTGGAGAGCCCCCCTGCATCATGCGTAGTGAGCAGGATCGTCACGCGATTATAGACATTGGACCATTCGGGGTGATGGTCCGCCCGCTCCGCCAGCAAGGCGACGCGAGTCATAAAGCCAAAAGCCTCCACGAAATCATCGAAGCGGAATTGCCGTTCCACGCCTGACCCATCGGCGGACAGGCGCCAATCGGGCAGTGCGGCCAGCGCCGTCACACGCTCAGCATCGGTCAATCGCGCGATCGTCATTTATCACCTCCCCGCTTGGCAATCTTGCCGGCTTGCGCCAGTGTCGCGCGCGTGAGCAGTCTGGGTCAAGGGTCGTTGGGCATGGGAGCCGCCTTGCTCACGTTGCAGAACGTCGCGTGCCAACGCGGTGGACGTCTGCTTTTTCGCGGCGTGGAGCTGGCGCTCGCGCCCGGCGAGGCGGCGCTCGTCTGCGGCCCCAATGGCGTCGGCAAATCAAGCCTGCTGCGGCTCATCGCCGGCCTGTTGCCCGCCTATGCCGGCACGGTAATGCTAAACGGCCCGGTCGCGCTGGCGGATGAGCGCGTCGCGCTGGACGCGGAACAGAGCCTTGCCGGCGCGCTGGGCTTCTGGGCACGGCTGGATGGCGCGGACCCGGCACGACTGGACCATGCCATAAATGCGCTCGCGCTCGATCATCTCATCGACATTCCGGTACGGATGCTCTCGACCGGACAACGCAAACGCGCCGGCCTTGCCCGCGTCATAGCCGGCACCGCGCCGCTCTGGCTGCTCGACGAGCCCGTGAACGGACTGGATGCGGCATCCTGCACCCACCTTGCCGCTGTCGTGGCCCAGCATCGCGCCGATGGTGGTGCGGTGGTCGCCACATCTCATCTTTCCCTCCCGTGGACGCATGACAAGGCGCTGACACTCGCTCCGCTGCCTCATGAGACGGAGCACGACGAGGACGAGCGGACATGATGGCCGCGCTTATCCGCCGCGATCTCGCGCGCGCCCTGCGCGGCGGCGGCATCTGGCTGCCACTTGCCTTCCTCCTGCTCGTTGCCGCGCTCTTCCCGTTTGCGGTCGGGCCGGATGCGACGTTGCTCGCCCGCACGGGTGGCGGCCTGCTCTGGGTCGCGGCGTTGCTCGCCGCGCTGCTGCCGATAGACCGCCTCATCGAACCTGACCTTGAGAGCGGCGTGTTCGATCAGCTCGTTTTGCGGGGCCATGGCGAAAGCTCGATACTCGTCGCCAAGCTGATCGCGCACTGGTTCGCCTTCGGACCTCCGCTCATGGTCGCCGCCCTGCCCGCCACTGCGCTGCTTAAATTGCCGGCAGAGCGCATCATCGTGCTGGAGATCGGCCTTGCGCTGGGCACACCGGGGCTCGCCGCGCTTGCCCTGCTGGCCGCCGCGCTCACCGCAGGGCTACGCGGTGCAGGCGCGCTTGCCGGACTGCTCGTGCTTCCTCTCGCCATCCCCGTGCTCATTTTCGGCGCCGGCGCGCTGGGCGATTCCGGCCCTGGCGCATTGAAGCTCGTTGCTGCCTGCTCACTGCTGCTGCTGGTGATTGCACCGCTCGCCGGTGGTGCGGCGCTGCGCGCGGGACGGGAATAAACCGTCAGTCTCGCGACCAGCGCGCCCAGATCGCCGTCGGGAGCAATAGTCCGCGGGCCTCCTCCCGTACCGCAAGTTCGCCGCACTCGACCCGACCCGGCAAACTCGCGAACTGCGCGCGCACCAGTTCGCCAATGGCAAGGGCAGACATCCGCACAGCGTAGACGGTGAGAAACAGGAAACGACTTTCGCTATCCAGCAGTGCGCGACAGCCGGCGATCAGACCGGGAAGATCCTCCTCCAACCGCCATATCTCGCCATCGGGCCCCCGACCATATTTGGGCGGATCAAGCAGTATCCCGTCATAACGCCGCCCCCGGCGCGCCTCTCGCGCCACGAAGCGCGCGGCATCATCCACAATCCAGCGGATCGGCCGCTCACCCATGCCCGAAAGCGCAGCATTCTCCCGCGCCTGCGCCACCGATTTTTTGGAGGCATCGACATGCACGCAATGGGCACCCGCCGCCGCGAGCGCCAGCGTGCCAACCCCGGTATAGCCGAAGAGATTGAGGAACTGGGGCGCATCCATACCAGTCAGGCGACCACGACCCCAGTCCCACACCGGGGCCATATCCGGAAAGAAACCCAGATGCCGAAAGGGTGTGCAGCTTGCCTGAAAGCTCACCTCACGCCAGTCCAGCGGCCAGCCCTCGCGCGGCACCGGCTGGTCATAATACCAGCGTCCACCGCCATCCTCGTCCGACGCGGGAAGAAATTCACCTGCGGCCGTCCAGCCTTCCTCCGCCGGCGCCCACATGGCTTGCGGCTCCGGCCGGATGAACCGATAGGCGCCATAACGCTCAAGCTTGCGGCCATTGCCGCTATCCAGCAGGCCATAGTCCGCCCAGGGCTCGCCAATGATGGTCTGGAGCTGCATGGTACGCCCGATCCGTCCAGCCCCGGCTCAGCGCCGGGGCACGGCACGCTCGGCCACATAAGCGGACACCGCCTCGAAGGTGGCGGGAAGCGTATCATAGCGCTCCGTGCGCCCGAAGAGATCGCCCACACGGGACGGAAGTGCCGGCCGCACCCCCGTCGCCCGCTCGACCGCGTCACGGAACTTGGCGGGATGGGCCGTGGCGAGCGTCACGACGGGGATCGCCGCGTCCAGTTCCGTCGTCAGTGCCGCGGCCAGGCCAACCGCGCTGTGCGGGTCGATCACCATATCCGCCGCGTCATAGGCCCGGCGCATCGCCTTCGCCATGCCGTTCTCGTCGACCCTTGCGGACGAAAAGAGACGTGCTGCGCCTTCTCGCTGCGCGTTGGTGAGGCGCATTGCCCGGCTTTGTTCAAAGCCCTGCATCTGCATGGCAAGCGCACTACCGTCACGCCCGCCGACGTCGAAGAGCAACCGCTCAAAATTGCTGGAAACCTGAATGTCCATGCTCGGTGTCGCGGTGGGTGTCACCACGCCCTGACTATAGTCGCCATCGGCAAGCGCCCGGTGAAGAATATCGTTCACATTCGTCGCAACGATGAGCCGCGCGACCGGCAGGCCCATCTGCGCCGCGACATAGCCTGCAAAGACATCGCCGAAATTGCCCGTCGGCACTGCGAAGGCGACCTCTCGCTCAGGCGCCCCAAGGCGCACCGCCGCATAGACATAATAGACGATCTGGGCGACGAGGCGCGCCCAGTTGATGCTGTTGACCGCTGAAAGGTCGAAACGGCTTGAAAATTCCGCGTCGTTGAACATGCGCTTCACCAGCGCCTGCGCGTCATCGAAGCTACCCTCAACAGCGATATTATGCACATTGGGGGCAAGCACAGTGGTCATCTGCCGCCGCTGCACATCGGATACGCGCCCGGCAGGATGCAGCATGAATATGTCTATTTTGGCGCGCCCCGCTACCGCGTCGATCGCGGCAGAACCGGTATCGCCCGACGTGGCGCCAACGATGGTCAGATGCCTGTCCCGCCCGGACAGGAACTTCTCGAACAGAAGACCGAGCAGCTGGAGCGCCACATCCTTGAAGGCAAGAGTAGGACCATGGAACAGCTCCAAGATCCAGTTGCGATGATCGAGCTGGACAAGGGGCGTCACGGCTGCGTGGGAAAAGCGGCCATAGGCCTCTGTGCAAAGCACGCGCAGATCATCCTCGCCAAGCGATCCCCGCGCGAACGGCGCAATCACGCGCACCGCCGTCTCAACATAGGAGAGGCCGCGCATCGCGACGAAATCTTCCGTGGAGAAACGCGGCCACTGCGCTGGCAGATAAAGCCCGCCATCGCTTGCCAGCCCCGCCAGCGTCACGCCCTCGAAATCGAGGACCGGCGCATTCCCCCTTGTGCTTGTATACTGCATCACCCCGCGCCTTAGCGGGGGGCGCAGCGAACCGCAATCATGCGCTAGGCGGTGATGCCTCGTCGCGCAGCCGCTTCCCGACGGCGAGCGCATAGATGACGAGCGCGACCCCGGCGAACAGGAACCACTGAATTGCATAGGCAAAGTGATTATTGGGAACGGATGAGGGGTCAGGCTTGTGCGACGGCGCGAGACCGGGCGCCGGCGTATCCGAGACAATCATCAGGCGTAACGGGACCGCATTGCCGGCCAGTCGCTCAATCCAGCTCGACTGGTCCGGCTCGCGAGTCGCTATGCCGTGAACCATGCCGCCCGTCCAGGCGACCTTCGCGTCAGGCGTCGCGCTAACCCCCATATCGATGACGATACCCGGCCCTTCAATGCCGGTCGCGCAGGTCGCGATATGTCGCCAGCCGCCAGCCCCCGTGACACTTCGGCCACCTTGAACCTGCCAGGCGACAACCCGCAGGCAATTGGCGCTCAGCGTACGGAAGAGAAAGGCATCGTTGACCGGATTAGCGGGGTAGGTCGCCATCGGCCGGTCCATGTTCGCGCGCCATGCCGCCAGCATCGCTTCCTTCTGCGCGAGCCGTCCCAATTGCCAGAAGCCAAGCCCGATCATGGCGGCAACCGCGAGCAGCACCAATATGGTCGGCATCAAGGGCAGGCGGCGCAGGGTCGTCATATGTTCGTCCATCCTGCACTGGCGCAATCCGCTGCGCGGTCGCGCCTATAAAGCAAACCGGCCAATGCCCTTTTGCGCGAGATGAAATCCTGCGCGGGCATCAGCCGGTTGCGATCAGTAAGCAGCGACGTGGTCAGCCGTGGATCGGCGCGCCCCAGCCGCCCCAGACATAGATGGCGACGAAGAGAAACAGCCATACCACGTCAACGAAGTGCCAGTACCAGGCGGCCGCTTCAAACCCGAAATGCTGGCGCGGCGTAAAGTCTCCGCGATAGGACCGAATCAGGCAGACGATCAGGAAGATCGTGCCCACCAGCACGTGGAAACCGTGAAAGCCGGTCGCCATGTAGAACGCCGAGCTATAGGGCGTCTTGCCAAATTCGAACGGTGCATGGGCATATTCGTAGGCCTGAATGGACGAAAAGAGGATGCCCAGCAGGACGGTGCACCACAAGCCCTTCTTGAGACCCTCGCGATCACCATGGATCAGCGCGTGATGCGCCCAGGTCAGCGTCGTACCGGAGCAGAGCAGGATCAGCGTGTTGAGCAAGGGCAGCTCGAACGCGTTCATCACCTCAATGCCCTTGGACGGGAACAGCCCGTCAATCGGCGGAAGCGCGCTGGGGAAGAGGGAGAAATCGAAGAAAGCCCAGAACCAGCCAACGAAGAACATGACCTCCGAGGCGATGAACAGGATCATCCCGTAGCGCAGGTGAAGCTGCACGACAGGCGTGTGATCGCCGGCGTGCGCCTCACGGATGACATCCGCCCACCAGAAGAACATGGTGGCAAGCACGCCGATCACCCCCAGGAAAAAGATGACACCGCCATGCGCGGGCATCGCATCCGGATGCATCCAGCTTACCGCGCCAACCGCCATGATAAGCGCCGACATCGAGCCCATGAAGGGCCACAAGCTGGGTGGCAGAATATGATAATCGTGGTTCTTGGCGCCGGCCATCTTTCCCTGTTCCCCTTTGGTGGCGCACGATTTGGCGCGCCAGTGTCCCTGTGATCGTTCAAATTCGCTCTTAGCTGCCGTCGGCCGGGTTCTCAACCGGGTAGAAGGTATAGCTAAGCGTGATTTCCTGCGTATCCTTGTTGTCCGCATCCTTCAGGATAGCCGGATCGACATAATAGAGCACCGGCATCCGCACTTCCTGGCCGGGCTTGAGCGTCTGCTCCGTAAAGCAGAAGCATTGAATCTTGTTGAAATAAGCGCCGGCCTGATCCGGCGTGACGTTGAAGACAGCGCGGCCCGTGATCGGCTTGTCCGAGAGATTTTTCGCGATGAAGATTGCCATGGAGCGCCCGCCGGCACTCACCGTCATCTGCTTCTTCTCCGGATAGAATTGCCACGGCATTCCAGCAGCGATGTTCGAGTCAAATCGCACGGAGAAGACCCGTGCCGCCGCCTGTGTGCCGGCTGGCTCTGCCTGCCCGGCGACCGCACGTTCCCGGTCCGCCTCGCTGGCGCGCTGGGGCGTCCCTCCAAAACCTGTCACATCGCAAAACAAGCGATAGAGCGGCACTGAAGCGAATCCGAGGCCGAGCATGGCCAGGGCGGCGAGCGCCGCCATGAAAGCCGTACGGCGCGAGCGCGCCACCGGCGACAGGCTCCCTGCGATCATGCCGCGACCGCCATCTTGGCGATGGTGATCGCAAAGAAGAGAATAGCGAGTGCTCCGAGCAACAAGCCCAGAAGAATGGACCGGCTGCGCTGCCGCTGGCGGATGAGATTCAGTTCTTCAGGGGTCATCGTGCAAAAATCCAGTGGTCCACCACCACTGCCCCGAAAAGCAGAAAGAGGTAGAGGATGGAATATCTGAACAGGCGCTTTTCCGGCGCCATGTTCGCAGGATCGTCCTCGCGCCGCAAAGCGACCTGAACGGCGAAGACAGCAAACAGCCCGGTCGCGGCAAGCGCGGTGAGGCCATAAACCGGCCCGGTCAATTGCAGCAGCACGGGCGCCATGGCGGCAACGCCCATGATCGCCGTGTAGAGCAATATTTGCCGACGGGTCGCCACCTCACCTGCCACCACGGGCAGCATCGGGATGCCGGCATTGGCATAGTCCATCCGCACAAAGAGCGAGAGCGCCCAGAAATGCGGCGGTGTCCAGAAAAAGATAAGCGCGAAAAGAGCCAGCGGCAGCGCCGCGACATCGCCCGTCACCGCCGCCCAGCCGATCAACGGCGGAAAGGCGCCAGCGGCCCCTCCGATGACGATATTCTGCGCGGTGCGCGGCTTGAGCCAGATCGTGTAGATAATCACATAGAACAGGATGGAAACGGCAAGGATGGCAGCGGCAAGCCAGTTCGTGGCAACGCCCATCAGCAAAACCGAAAAGACACCCAGACCCACGCCAAAATGAAGTGCGCTCTGCCGGTTCATCCGGCCCGCTGGCAGCGGACGGTCTGCGGTGCGCTTCATCAACGCATCCCGATCCGCCTCATACCATTGGTTGAGTGCGCCCGCCGCGCCAGCGCCAAGCGCGATACAAAGAATGGCGGTGAACGCCAGCACCGGATGAAGATGCCCCGGGGCCGCCAGCAAGCCGCAAAGCCCCGTGAACACCACCAGTGTCAGCACACGCGGCTTGGTCAGCGCCAGCAGATCGCGCCAGTCGGCCGGCAGATTCACACTCCGGCTCGCTTCGGGCATCAATGTCACCGCCTTACTCGCCACTTGCCTTGTCCGACCGTTCTTCCTTCAGCCGCGCGATAATGCGGCTTTCGTCCCTGAAACGCGAAAACGGGGATACGTGACACCGCACCCCCGCTCGCGGCATTTGTCCGGCGCGTCACCTCGCGCGCGCCCCGCCCTGTCAGTCGATGACGGGCAGCGTCTCGAACTGGTGGTAGGGCGGCGGGCTGGACAGCGTCCATTCCAGCGTCGTCGCACCTTCACCCCACGGATTGGCCTCGGCCCGCTTGCCAGCGAACAGTGACCAGATCACGTTGACGAAGAAGACGACCACGCCAATCGCCATGATCTCATAACCATGGCTGGCAACGCCGTTCCAGTAAGCCAGCGCCTCTGTATAGTCCGGCACGCGCCGCTGCATACCGCTCATACCCAGGAAGTGCATGGGGAAGAACAGCATGTTCACGCCGATGAAGAACACCCAGAAGTGGATGTGGCCGAGAAACTCGTTGAGCATGCGGCCGCTCATCTTCGGGAACCAGTAGTAGAAGCCCGCGAACAGCGTGAACACGGCGCCCAGCGAAAGCACATAGTGGAAGTGCGCCACGACATAATAGGTGTCGTGCAGATTGTCGTCGATACCGCCATTGGCCAGCACCACACCCGTGACGCCACCAACAGTGAACAGGAAGACAAAGCCCAGCGCCCAGACCATGGGGGTCTTGAAGGTCAGCGACCCGCCCCACATCGTCGCAATCCACGAGAAGATCTTGATGCCGGTCGGCACCGCGATAACCATGGTTGCCGCTGTGAAGTACATCTTGACGTTCACCGTCATGCCCGTGGTGAACATGTGGTGCGCCCAGACGATAAAGCCGACGACGCCAATCGCGACCATGGCATAGGCCATGCCGAGATAACCGAAGACGGGCTTGCGGCTGAAGGTGGAGATGATCTGGCTGATGATGCCGAAGCCCGGCAAAATCATGATGTACACTTCGGGATGGCCGAAGAACCAGAAGAGATGCTGGTACAACACCGGATCGCCACCGCCGGCCGCATCATAGAAGGTCGTGCCGAAGTTGCGATCGGTGAGCAGCATGGTGATCGCCGCGGCAAGAACCGGCAGCGCAAGCAGCAGCAGGAATGCCGTCACCAGCACGGACCAGACAAAGAGCGGCATCTTGTGCAGCGTCATGCCGGGCGCACGCATATTGAGAATGGTGGTGATGAAGTTGATCGCACCGAGAATGGAGCTCGCGCCGGCAATGTGGAGCGAGAGGATCGCGAGATCGACCGCCGGCCCCTGGGAGCCCGTGGTTGAAAGCGGCGGATAGACCGTCCAGCCCGTGCCGGCGCCGTTGCCCGTTCCGCCCGGAACGAAGGCCGACCCCAGAAGCAGGATAAACGCCGGAACCAGCAGCCAGAAGCTGATGTTGTTCATGCGCGGGAAGGCCATGTCCGGCGCGCCGATCATAATCGGCACGAACCAGTTGCCGAACCCGCCGATCATCGCGGGCATCACCATGAAGAACACCATGATGAGGCCGTGTGCGGTGATGAGCACGTTCCAGAGGTGATAGGCCTGATCGAGCGTGGCCCCTGCCCCGTCCGAATATTGCGCCCATGCCTGCAGATATTGAATACCCGGCTCAGCCAGCTCAGCACGCATAAGGCCCGAGATGCCACCACCGATGATACCGGCGATGATCGCGAAGATCAGGTAGAGAGTACCGATATCCTTGTGGTTCGTGGACATGAACCAGCGGGCAAAGAAACCCGGCTTGTGATCGGCATCATGATGGTCGTGCGCGTGTGCGCCGTGAAAATCGTCCGCTGTGGCTGCGTTGCTCATTGTTCTGGCCCTCAGGAATTGGTTGCCGGCGCGGCGGCATTTTCAGCCGGTGCCGGAGCGGCCGCCGGCGTAGCGGCAGCCGGAGCGGATGCGTCACCCGGGAGCGTCCCACCCTGCGAACGCACCCACTGTTCGAACTTGTCGCGCGGCAGCGCCTCGACGGCGATCGGCATATAGCCATGGCGGGCACCGCACAGTTCCGAGCAGACGCCATAATAGACGCCCGGCTTCTCGATGGTCACGGTCCGCTCGTTGAGACGGCCCGGCACCGCATCTTCCTTCAGCCAGAAGGAAGGAACGGAAAAGCTGTGAATGACGTCCGATGCGGTGATGATGAGCTTGATCGGCACGCCGACCGGCAGCACCAGCCGATTGTCCGCCGCCAGCAGATAGGGCTCGCCGTTTGCCGCAGCCTTCTCGGGCGGAAGCAGGTTGGAAACGAACTCCGGAATACCGTTATCAGGGTATTCATAGCCCCAGTACCATTGATAGCCAGTGATCTTGACGACGAGCGCATCCTTCGGCGCGGGCTTGAACTGCTTGGCGAGAAGATCGATCGACGGGATCGCCACACCGATCAGGATCAGCACCGGCACAAGCGTCCAGATCACTTCGATAAGGCTGTTGTGCGATGTCCGCGACGCCTCGGGGTTCGCCCCGCGCCGAAAAATCACCATCACGACGATCAACAGGATGAGAACAATGACGCTGATGCCGACGATAAGCGGCATCAAAATCGCATTGTGCATCCACAGAGCATATTTGCCGTTAGGCGAGAATTGCTTCTGGAAGCCGAGTTCGCCGGGTGTCGGCTGACCGATGCCGGGCGTTGGCTTCATCCGCTCTGGCGGAGCTGGCTTCTCAGCTTCCGCAGCACTCGCGGGTGCTGCCACTGTCGCCGGCGCCGGTGCTGGCGCAGCCGCCTGTGCAGCGCCATGGCCGATGCCAAGACCCAGCATGGCAGCCAGCATCAATGTCCTCAGTTTTCCATTCATTCCGCTCGCCCGTCCCGATTTCATATCATCGCCGGCATCTTAAGGCTCGGCGATGCACTCCCTGTTATTCCTCCCGGCCTATAAGCGGGCAACCCCGCTATCTCAAGCGTTCTTCTGCCGGGCTTTTGCGTGTAGTTGATTGCAGGGGGCGTGGCGGCTATCTGCGCGACGACAGGGAGTGGTAAAAATAATGACGGAATCAGAGGTTCTGGCGGAGTTTCGCGCCGCTGACGCGCTCTTGCAGGGCCATTTCGTGCTTTCCTCGGGCAAGCATAGCGCCAACTATCTCCAGTGCGCGCGCGTCCTCATGAACCCGGCGCGTGCCAGCCGACTCGCGATCGCCCTGGCGCAGAATCTGCCGCGGGAGATCCGCACAGCGATAGAACTGGTCGTCTCGCCGGCGATGGGAGGCATCATCATCGGTCATGAAATGGGCCGCGCACTGGAAGTCGATGCACTGTTTCTCGAACGACCGCAGGGCTCATTTCTTCTGCGGCGCGGCTTTGCCGTGAAACCGGGGCAGAAGGTGCTGATGGTAGAGGATGTGGTCACCACCGGCCTGTCTTCGCGCCAGGCCATCGCAGCCGTGCAGGACGCGGGCGGCGAGGTCATCGCGGAAGCCGCGCTGGTCGATCGCTCGGCCGGCGAGGCAGACCTTGGCGTGCCGCTCTTCCCGCTCGTCTCACTCAACTTCCCGGTTTATGACGAGGATGCGCTGCCGCCCGAGCTGGCGGCGATCCCCGCGACCAAACCCGGCAGCAGAGCCTGAGCATGGGCACCGAACGCCCCGGCCACCTGCGGCTCGGCGTCAATATCGATCATGTCGCGACCATCCGCAACGCGCGCGGTGGAAACTATCCCGATCCGATCCGCGCCGCGCTCATCGCGCAGGAGGCGGGCGCTGATGGTGTCACCGCGCATCTGCGCGAGGACCGGCGCCACATCATAGACGCTGATATCGCCGGCCTCATCGGCACCATCGCCCTACCCCTCAACATGGAGATGGCGGCGACCGAGGAAATGCTGGAGATAGCGCTGCGTCACCGCCCTCACGCGGTCTGCCTTGTCCCCGAGCGACGCGAGGAACGCACGACCGAGGGCGGGCTGAACGCTGCCGGGCAACATAATCACCTCAAGCCAATGATTGCGCGCCTTCGCGATGCGGGTGTACGCGTAAGCCTCTTCATCGAGCCAGATGCGGCCCAGATCGAGGCAGCGCTTTCGCTCGGCGCGCCCGTGGTGGAGCTGCACACGGGCGCTTACGCCCATGCCGAGGGCGAAGCGCTGGCTACCGAATTGCGACGCATCGCGGACGCCGCCGCGCTCGCCGCCAAGAATGGCCTCGAGCCACATGCCGGCCATGGCCTCACATTCGAGAATGTGCAGCCAATCGCTGCGATTCCGCAGATTGCCGAGCTGAATATCGGCCATTTTCTCATCGCCGAGGCGATCTTCGACGGGCTGGGCGCCACCGTGCGACACATGCGCGCGCTGATGGACGAGGCCCGCTAGGATAGTACGCCCATGATTGTCGGCCTCGGCTCGGATCTCTGCAATATCGAACGCATCGAAGCGTCGCTCAATCGATTCGGGAACCGGTTCGAGATGCGCTGCTTCACGGACATCGAACGGGCCAAGGCCGCGCGGCGCCCGTTCACCAAGGCCGCCACGCTTGCCAAGCGCTTCGCTGCCAAGGAGGCTTTTTCCAAGGCCGTGGGAACCGGCTTCCGTGCCGGCGTGTTCATGCGGGACATCGGCGTCGTCAACCTGCCTTCTGGCGCGCCCACGCTGGCGCTGACCGGTGGGGCGCAGGCGCGGCTCGATGCCTTGACCCCGCCGGGAGCGACCCTATTGCTGCATTTGACAATGACCGACGATCATCCCTGGGCACAGGCGTTCGTCATCCTGGAGGCACGATGGCCGTGACGGACGAGACGCAGACGCCGGGCGAGGAAGCGAGCCAGGAGGAGCACAGGAAGACCGACTGGCTGGGCGAGCTTCGCAGCATCGCATGGTTGATCCTCGCCGTGCTTGGCTTCCACAGCTTCATCGCCAAGCCCTTCTATATTCCGTCCGAATCAATGATGCCGGTGCTGCTGACCGGAGATCGGCTGATCGTCACGAAATACCCCTATGGCTGGTCCTATGTGTCGCCCAGCTTCCATATCTTGCCCCCCATGGAAGGCCGCGTCTTCGGCCGAATGCCCGAGCGCGGCGACATTGTCATAGCATCCCCCCGGGACCGCCGGGAGGACTATATCAAGCGTGTTGTGGGCCTGCCGGGTGACCTTCTGGAAGTGCGCGATGGAATCATCATTCTGAACGGCAAGCCTGTAAAGCAGGAATGGCTGGCACCGTTGCGCTTGCCCGTGGATGCCAATGCCCCGTGCGATCCACGCCAGTTCCCCGGCGCTCTCCAGTTCGATCCCGCGGGCGGACAGGTATGCGTATTGCCGGTGAAGCGCGAGACGCTGCCAAACGGACGGAGCTACGACATCATAGACATGGGTACGCGCGAAACCGACTATTATGGTCCCGTCCGTATTCCGGCTGGCCATGTTTTCCTGATGGGAGACAATCGCGATAACAGCGCGGACAGCCGCGTGCCGCTCGATCTCATGGGCCTGGGCGGTCCTGTGCCGTGGGAGACGCTTGGTGGACGCGCAGAGTTCATCACCTTCTCGCTCAATGGTTCGGCGAGCCTCAACCCCCTGAGCTGGGTCCACGCATTCCGCGCCGGCCGAATGGGGAGCAGCCTTCATCCCGCTCGCACCGGGCCGGATACCGGCCAGTGACCCAGGCGCGCAATTCCACGGCCAAGACAGCCGGAAAGCGCGCCGGAACGCAGGCATCCGAAGTCTCGCCCGGAGGCGCCGCGCAAGCGGACGATGGCGACATGGCGCCTGGCCCTGCGGACGCGCACAGCACCGTCTTCTGGATCGAGATTCGCAAGGCGGCAGCATGGCTGGGCATGGCATGCGCTATCGGGCTCGTCATCCTGCTCATCCATCCCATTCTCTTCATCATCGGGGCCGTCGTCATCGCAGTGATGCTGGATGGCGGCACCCGCCTTCTGGGCCGTATTCTCCCAATCGGCCGCGGCTGGCGTCTCACCATCGTGATTCTGGCGGTAGCCGGGTTCATTGGCTGGGTGTTCTACCTTACCGGCAGTCAGGTTGCCGCGCAGGCGGCGGAGCTTCCCACGTTGGTCCAGAGCCAGTTCGACCGCATCAACGCCTGGCTCGCGCACCATGGCATTAATCTCGGTATCGGCGATCTCAAGTCGGCAAGCAGCCAGATCATGGACTCGCTCGGGCGCGTGACCGCGGCGATCGGCACGGCGGCAGGTGTCTTTTCCAGCATCGTGATGATGCTGGTACTCGCAATCTTCCTTGCAATCGAGCCGACGCTCTATGCGCGCGGCCTTGCCTGGTTCGTACCGATCAACCGGCGTGACGAAGTCCATGACCTCACCCGGCAGCTGGGCTTCACCTTGCGCCGGCTGATGGCCGGACGGCTCGTCGGCATGGCGGTGATGGGCCTTTTCACGGGCCTGCTGCTCATGATCGGCGGCGTACCAATGGCCACGCTGCTTGGCCTGCTAACCGCCCTTCTCGCCTTCCTGCCCAATATTGGCGCGATCATCTCTGGCATACTCATCACGCTGGTCGGCTTTTCGGCAGGGACCCAGCTCGGTCTCTACGCGCTTGGCGTCTATCTCGTTGTGCAAACGATCGAGAGCTATCTCATCACGCCTACCGTCGCACGACGCGCGGTCGATCTGCCACCGGCTCTTGTGCTCGGTGCGCAGATTCTCTTCGGCGCGTTATTCGGCGTGATCGGCCTCGCTCTCGCGGACCCCATCGTCGCGGCAACCAAGGTCACGCTGGAAGAACGGGCGAAAGCGCGCGTCAGGCGACCACCGGACACTCTCTAGGCCAAGGCGACGCCCGACAAGGAGACGTCTCAGGGAAGCGGCATTTCCTGATGCTGGCCACCGCCACCCTGCTGCATCTGCTGCTGGAGCATCTGCTGCATCTGCATCTGGCGCTGCGCCTCCATGATCTCGGCGCGCGTTTTGAAGTCGATGAGATGGATATCGAACTGCAGCGGTGAATTGGCGGGAATGCCGGGCGGCGGAGAAGCGCCATAGGCCTTATCGGCAGGAATCCACACGCGCATCCGGCCGCCCTTACGCATCAGCGTCACCGATTCGGCAAAGCCGGGCACAGTGCTTGCCAGCTCCATCGGCGCCCGCTCATTCTCATCGAACACCGTACCGTCTGGCAACGTGCCCTTGTAGCCGATCAACGCAAAATCATCCTTCGCGGGATGCGCGCCCTGCCCGGCCGCAATCACCTGATAGCGCACGCCGCTCTCGGTATGGCCAAACTGCCGCGCGCCTGCCCAGGCGAGTGTTGCCGCGCAGGCTCCAACCAGCGCAACGCCCAGCCAGAGGCGGCGAACCGATCCACGGGCGATGGGACGAAGCGGAACAGCGGTCACCGACATGGCGTTTTCCTGTATCTGGCGGGGATAGAATAAGCGGGTATTTACGAGAAAGGGCGCCGCATGGGCGCCCTTTGGAGACCGTTTCGCCTAAGCCTTACCGGGCCCCGTCGCGCTCGGCGCGCTTGCGCTCAAGCTTGCGGGCGCGGCGGACAGCTGCCGCCTTCTCGCGGGCACGCTTCTCCGACGGCTTCTCATAGTGACGACGCAGCTTCATCTCGCGATACACGCCTTCGCGCTGCAGCTTCTTCTTGAGCGCGCGCAGGGCCTGATCGACATTATTGTCGCGAACGATGATCTGCATAAGTCGGTCTGTCTCCGGTCTCGAAGCCGCTCCGGGGCGCCCTGAGAAGGATAACCCGCGTACAGCATGATGTGTAAAAAAACAGTGCGCCGCGAACGCCAAGGCTCGCGACGAAACGCTGCGCCCCTAACAGGGGACGCCCTCACGATCAAGCGCAAACGGTCGACAGCGGGCGGAAAGTGCCGCATTCTCCTTGCCAGAGATCGAGTCCGCGAGACGGACCGGCAAAAGGAGAGAATCAATGGCGACAGCGCTTGACGCGCTCCCGTGCAGCAAGGCGGAATGGGCCGCGCGGCAGGAACTTGCCTCCTGCTATCGCGTGTTCGACCATCTCGGTTGGGGCGAACTGGTTTACAATCACATCACGGTGCGGGTGCCGGGCGAAGGCAATGCCTTCCTCATCAACGGCTTTGGCCTGCATTACAGCGAAATCACGGCGTCCAACCTCGTCAAGGTCGACATAGACGGGAACCGCCTCGACTCGAACGCCATGCCGATCAATCCGGCAGGCTTCCTTCAGCACAGCCTTTTCCATCGCAATATCCCGGACGCGCATTGCGTCATTCACACGCACACCACGGCGACCATGGCCGTCTGCGCCACGCAGGAGGGGCTGGTGCCAACCAATTTTTACAGCGCCGCCTTTGCCGGCCGAATCGCCTGGCACGCGTTCGAGGGCGTGACGATCCGCGAGGATGAGGGCGACCGGCTGCTTCGCAATCTTGGCGACAGGCGCGTCATGATGCTCCGCAATCACGGCCCCCTTGTCATGGCCCCCACCCTGCCTCAGGCATTCCAGCTCTACTGGCTGCTGCAGCGTGCCTGCGAGATCCAGGTGGCAACGGGGTCGGCGGGAACGGCGGTGACCATTCCGCCCGAGGTGCTTGCCGTGCATCAGCGCGACCTTGCCTCAGCCCGGCCACCCGGCGGCCCCGGCGCGGTGGATTTTGCCGCGATGGTTCGCGTCATCGACAGGATTGACAGGAGCTGGCGGGACTGATTGACCCCGCCCATGACGAAATTCACGGTGAACGACCGGCCGGTTCACTACCGGATGGACCCACAAACCCCGCTGCTCTGGGCGTTACGGGATGCCTCCAACCTCACCGGCACCAAATATGGCTGCGGCACGGGCGATTGCGGCGCCTGCACCGTGGATGTGGACGGCGTCGCGATACGCGCCTGCCAGATCACCATCGGCGCGCTCGAGGGACGCTTCGTCACGACCATCGAGGGCCTTTCGGGCGATCGCGGACATCCTGTTCAACAGGCCTGGTTCGCGCAGAACGTTCCGCAATGCGGCTATTGCCAGTCCGGCATGATCATGGCGGCGCAGGCGCTGCTGCGGCGCAACGGCAACCCGTCCGATGAGGACATTGATCGCGCAATGACCAACATCTGCCGATGCGGTACGTATCCGCGTATTCGCGAAGCGATCAAACAGGCGGGAAGGATCATGCGCGATGAGGAGCGAGTCGCCCCGGTTCCCGCGCCCGGCACCGCGCCCGACGATGCGGCGCGCACCGTGCCGGCGCTGCGCGCGCCCGGCAAACCCTGAGCGACGCCCCGGAACGGGACAATCATGGCTCGAAATGCAACAGGATTTTACGAATCTTTCAGCTTTCTGTCCGCGCCATTCAGCATGACGACATGGCGCTCGCCTTATTGTCCATCACAAGGTCGGGAAATGACCGACCATGGAAAAGGACAAGTGACATGAGGATGTGGCTGTTCGCCCCGCTGATGGCGGCGACAATGCTGAGCGCAGCGCTCCCGTCCGTTGCACAGGCCCAGGAGCGCGGCGAACGCGGCAACTGGGGCGCGCGCAGTGGCGGAGACATCCGCCAGCCCCGCTCCACAGTGCCTGCCCCGGCGCGCGAGACCATCGATGCGACACGGTCACGCGCCGGCGGAAGCTGGCGCCCCGTCGGCGAGCGGCCCGGCAATCAGACGGCGCCTGGCTGGCGCCCCAACGCCAATCGTGAAAACTGGCAGGGCGGCCCGTCCACCTCCACCCGCCCTTCAATGCCCCGACCGTCCACACCTCCGGCAACATCTACCCCTGACACCGACCGCACGACCTGGCAGCAGCGCCGCACCGGCCAGAATGGGCAGACATGGCAAACCCGCGATCGCAACGGCGACGGCATTGCCGATGCGACGCAGCGCCAGCAATGGCGCGACCGCCAGAACCAGAATCGGGACCGGAGTAACGGGCAGGACTGGCGGCGCGACGATAATGGACGCACCACGCCGGGCAATCGCAACTGGTCCAACGACAACCGTTACGACGGACGGAACAATGGCTATTCCGGCACCAACTGGAACAGATATAACGGCCAGCGCCTCTCCGACCGTGATCGGTGGAACGGCACCAATCGCTGGGATCGTGACTGGCGGCGCGACAATCGCTATGACTGGCAGCGCTGGCGCTCCGTCAATCGCAGCTACTACCATATGCCGGCCTATTATGCGCCTTATGGCTGGGACTATGGCTACCGCCGCTTCTCGGTCGGCATTTTTCTCACCAATTCGCTCTTCGCGTCCAACTACTGGATCGATGATCCATCCTATTACCGCCTGCCGCCAGCCTACGGAACGCTGCGCTGGATCCGCTATTATGACGACGCACTGCTTGTCGACATGCGCGACGGCTATGTGGTGGACGTTGTCCACGACTTCTTCTGGTGAGCCTGACCTGCTGACCGCAAACACTTCCTGAACGGCCTTCAGGAATTACTTGGGCCGGTGCGTGATCGCTCTCGCACCGGCCCTTTTCCTATCCGGTCCTTTTCCATGTCCGGCGGGTCTTGCGGCTCGTGCCCGGCGATGGCAGGGAACGGCCATGGCGACGATGACCTGGCCCGACGATGCCGACCTCCCCTCGCCCGCCCGCGCGGCGATCGGTGAGACTGTGCGTGCCCGTCTCGCGCGTAACCCCATGGTTTCGCGCGTACAGACGGCGAAGGCGGACATGTTCCTCCGCCACGGCTTCCTCAGCGCACAGGAATGCGACGTGATGATGGCGCGGATCGACACCGATGCGGTGCGCTCGCAGCTCTTCTCCGGCACGGGAAACGCGCTCTACCGCACCAGCAGCAGTTGTAACTTCAGCCCCTATGATCCGCTGATCGCCCGGCTCAGCCAGCGCATCGACACGCTGCTTGGCTACCAGGGCAATCATGGCGAAACCCCGCAAGGCCAGCGCTATGAGGAAGGCCAGGAGTATAAGCTCCATTGCGACTATTTCCCCGGCATCGCACATTATTGGCCGACCATGCGGGAGACAGGCGGCCAGCGCTGCTGGACGGCAATGGCCTATCTCCGCGATGTGGAAGCGGGCGGCGAGACGATCTTCCCCCGGCTGGACGTGATGATCCCGCCCCGGCGCGGGACATTGCTCATCTGGAACAATATGGCCGCGGACGGACGGCCCAATGGCGAGACTTTGCATGCGGCCCGTCCGGTCGAGCGCGGTGTCAAATATGTCCTCACCAAATGGTATCGTGAGCGCCCCTGGTACGCGACGACAGCGGTCTGACATTATCGGGCGCGCGCCCGATCCAGACAATTGGCGACATTCCTGTCCATTTCCTGACGATGGCGTTCCCGGCTGGTTCAGCGCACACCGGTCATAACGCCTTGCATCGGACGCAGGGTCCGACCGCCCGGAAAGAGGCGGCCCGGCGCGCCGGGGCTGCAGGAGACAGAAAATGCGTAGATCCATTCTGACCGCTCTCATCACGGCCACGGCCCTTGCCGGCGCCGTTTCCGGCACGGCCAGCGCCCAGCCGGGCTATGCCCAGCGCTATGACCGACAGGATGTCCAGCGCGACATTCGCCGGGATCAGCGCGAGATAAGGCGCGATCGGCAGGATGCCCGCGAGGACTGGCAGCGCTATCGCGCCCAGAACCGCGCAGCATTCAATCGCGGCAACTGGCAGGCGCCGTTTCGCTATCAGCACTTCGCGGCAGGCAATACGATCCGGCCGGCATATTTCGGGTCGCGCTATACGGTCGTCAATCCGGCCCGCTACCGGCTGCCCGCAGCGGGGCGCGATATGCGCTGGGTCCGCCATTATGATGACATGTTGCTCGTCAATGTCCGCACCGGCCGCGTGGTCCGTGTCTATGACGGCTTCTTCTGGTGACATCCCGACAGGGCCGGTCTGGCGGCGTGACCGGCCCTCTCCCCATGCGATGAGTTGCTATGTCCGAGATTGTCTCGGCTGGAACCGCGTGTTAGCGATGCAATACACGATCGCGCGTATCCAGCACCGGAGACAGTCACCATGATCCGCCATATCCCGTCACTATCATTGGCCGCACTTGCGCTCGCTCTCGCGACGCCCGCCGCATTCGCTCAAACGCCCGCCAGCACGCCATCCGCCGCCGCCACACCGCAGAGCGCGGAGGACACCGCCCTGCTCAAGCTCTTCGCGGACTCGGACGAGGCGAACCTGAAGCGCAACCCGATCAACGCATTGTTCCGTGGCGATCTGCGCTATGCGGACCAGTTCGGCGACTACATCTCTGACGCCTATTATGACGCCGAGCGCAAAGCCGCGCAGGATGAGCTGGACGCGCTCCATCGCATCGACCGCGCGAAGCTGACGCCCGTCAACAAGATCGCTTATGATGTTTACGAGTATAATCATAAGGATACGCTCAAAGGCCTAAGCCCGGAGATGCTGTCGCTCACAGTGGTGCGCCCGCTTAACCATTTTTCCGGTTTCCACACCTTCTACCCGACCTTCGCCTCGGGCAAAGGCGCCGCGCCGTTCAAGACGGTCGCCGATTATGACGCCAATCTGAAACGCCATCACGGCTATATCACCCTCATCGACCGCTCGATTGAGCGCTTCCGGCAGGGCATGGCTTCCGGCGTGGTCGAGACGAAGCTGACGATAAACAATGTGATTGCCCAGCTCGACACACAGCTTGCCCAGCCGCTCGATCAGTCGCCTTTCTACGGGCCGATACAACAGTTCCCCGCCGATTTCTCTCAGGCGGACAAGGATCGACTGACCGCACAGTATAAGGCGATCATTCAGGATGGGATCTACCCTGCCCACAAGCGGCTGCGCGATTTCCTGAAGAATGACTATCTGCCGGTCGCGCGCGACGCCGTGGGCCTCAGTCAGATGAAAGGCGGCGCGACGCTCTACACCTACATGATCGAGAGCACGACGACGCTCCCCCTCACCGCCGATTATGTCCATAATCTGGGCCTGTCCGAGGTGGCACGCATACGCGCATCGATGGACGATGTCCGTAAAGAGGTGGGCTATAAAGGCACGCTCCCCCAGTTTCTCGCCTATCTGCGCGACGATCCAAAATTCCACCCGCAATCGCGCCAGTGGATGACCGACGAGTTCTACAAGATCGGCAAGACGGTGGATGCCATCGTCCCTACCCAGTTCTCCACCATCCCCAAGACCAAGCTCGATATCCGCCCTTATCCTGAGTTCCGCGAGAAGTTCGAGGCCGGGGGCTCCTATGAACCGGGCACGCCGGACGGATCGCGCCACGGCGTTTTTTACTTCAACGCTTATGATCTGCCTTCGCGCAGTGTGCCGGGCATGACGACGCTCTATCTGCACGAGGGGGCCCCGGGCCACCACTTCCAGATCAGCCTCGCGCAGGAAAATCCCGAACTGCCCGCTTTCATCCGCTTCGGCGGCAACACCGCCTATGTCGAAGGCTGGGCGCTTTATGCCGAAACGCTCGGCTATGATTTCGGCCTCTATAAAGACCCCTATCAGCGCATGGGCACGCTTGATGACGAGATGCTGCGGGCCATGCGTCTGGTGGTCGACAGCGGCATCCACGCGAAGGGCTGGACCCGCGATCAGGCCATTCAGTACATGCTGGACAACTCCTCGATGGGCAAGACGGACGCCACCGCGGAAGTGGAACGCTACATCGCCATTCCCAGCCAGGCCCTCGCTTATAAGGTCGGCGCGCTTACCATCCAGCGCCTTAAGAAAAAGGCGCAGGACGCGCTCGGACCGCAATTCGACGTGCGTGATTTCCACGCGCAGGTGCTGATGACCGGAGCACTGCCGATGACTGTTCTGGAAAAGAAGATCGACGACTGGATCGCGGCGAAGAAGGCAGGCTGACACACAGACATGGTGCGACGGGGGTATGTTGATACGTCCGTCGCACCCGCCTCATTTTCCTGGCATTCGGGTGACAAAACCCGACCAATGCCCAGCACCATAACGCGATAACGCGCAGCCGGCTTCTCTAGATCAAAAGCCTCACGCGAGCGCCGTCTTCAGCAGTTCGTTCACCACCTGCGGATTGGCCTTGCCCTGCATTGCCTTCATCGTCTGGCCAACGAAGAAGCCGAAGAGCGCTTCCTTGCCGCCCTTATACTGGGCCACCTTGTCCGCATTATCCGCGAGGACTTTCGCGATCACGGCTTCGATCGCCCCGGTGTCGGAGGTCTGCTTAAGCCCCTCACGCTCGACAATGACAGCCGCGCCGTCACCGCTCTCCAGCATCTTCTCGAAGACCTGCTTCGCGATCGTGCCCGAGATGGTCCCGTCCGAAACAAGGGCGAGCAACTCAGCGGCCTGCGCTGGTGAAACCGGCGAGTCACTCAGGTCACGTCCCAGCCGGTTGAGCGCGCCAAATAGCTCGGAAGACACCCAGTTAGACGCCTGCAGCGGCGCGGCGCCCGCATCCAGCAACGCGTCGAACCAGCGCGCGGTATCAACCTCGGCGGTCAGTACGGCAGCATTATAGGGCGTGATCCCCGCCGACTCATAGCGTGCACGCTTGACGTCCGGCAGCTCGGGAAGCGAGGCACGGCAGCTTTCAAGGAAGGCATCGTCCAGTTCCAACGGCAACAGATCCGGATCGGGGAAATAGCGATAGTCATGCGCGTCTTCCTTGGACCGCATGGACCGCGTCGCCCCAGTGTCCGGGTTGAACAGCCGCGTCTCCTGCACCACCGCGCCGCCGCTCTCGATGAGATCGACCTGCCGCTTCGCCTCATGCTCGATCGCCTGCATCACAAAGCGAACGGAATTGACGTTCTTCGTCTCCGTGCGCGTCCCAAAAATCTCGCCGGGGCGCCGGACCGAAACATTGACATCGGCGCGCATCGAGCCCTGATCCATATTGCCGTCGCACGAGCCGACATAGCGCACGATGGAGCGCAGCTTGGAAAGATAGGCGCCCGCCTCGGCCGGCGAACGCATATCCGGCCGGGAGACGATCTCCATCAGCGCCACACCCGACCGGTTGAGGTCCACATAGGAGCGGGTCGGGTGCTGATCGTGCATCAGCTTGCCGGCATCCTGCTCGACGTGAATACGCTCGATGCCGATCACCTTGTCCTGCGCGATACCCGCCTTCTCATCCGCCTCGATCATCAGCGAGCCTTCGCCGACAAGCGGATGATAAAGCTGAGAAATCTGATAGCCCTGCGGCAAATCCGCATAGAAATAATTCTTGCGGTCGAAACGCGACCACTTGTTGATCTGCGCGTTGATCGCAAGGCCGGTGCGAACCGCCTGCCGGATACATTCGAGATTGGGCACCGGCAGCATGCCCGGCATGGCAGCGTCGACGAGGCTGACCTGCGTATTGGGTTCCGCGCCAAACGCCGTTGCCGCGCCGGAAAAGAGCTTGGCCTCGCTCGTGATCTGCGCGTGGACCTCAAGGCCGATCACGACCTCCCATTCACCAGTGGCCCCCTGAATGCGATAGCTGCTTGCGTCGGTCATCTCACCACCACTTTCCAGGCCGCGCCGCGAAGCCTGCCCGCTCCTCTATCGCCAGGCCGACATTCAGCACGGTCTGCTCGTCAAGCGCGCGGCCGATGATCTGGAGGCCGAGGGGGAGCCCCTGCCCGTCCAGCCCGGCCGGGACGGACATGGCCGGCAGCCCGGCAAGCGAGGCCGGGACCGTGAACACGTCATTGAGATACATGGCCAGCGGATCGGCCTGCTTTTCGCCCAGCGCGAAAGCCGCGCTCGGCGCGGTCGGCGTCAGGATCACGTCACATGCCTCAAATGCCTGTGCGAAATCCCGCGCGATCAGCGCCCGTACCTTCTGCGCCTGCGTGTAGTAAGCGTCGTAAAAGCCGGCCGAGAGCACATATGTCCCAATCATGATACGGCGCTTCACTTCCGGGCCAAAACCCGCAGCACGGGTCGCGGCGTACATCTCCTGAAGGTTCGCACCCTCGGGCAGATCACGCAGCCCGTACCGCACGCCATCATAGCGCGCGAGATTGGACGAGGCCTCCGCCGGCGCAATGATGTAATAGGTCGGCAGCGCATATTTCGTGTGCGGCAACGAGACCTCGACGACATTGGCACCGGCATCCTTGAGCCAAGCAATGCCCTGATCCCACAATCCCTCGATCTCGGCGGGCATTCCGTCCACGCGATATTCGCGCGGAACGCCCACTGTCTTGCCGGCAAGATCAGCGGAGAGGCCCGCTTCCCATGCCGGTACGGGGAGATCGAGCGAGGTTGCGTCCTTGGGATCGAAGCCGCTCATCACTTCCAGCAGGATCGCATTGTCCCGCACCGTCCGCGCCATCGGCCCGGCCTGATCGAGCGAAGACGCAAACGCCACGATGCCCCAGCGCGAGCAGCGGCCATAGGTGGGCTTGATACCGGCAATACCGGTGAAGGCAGCAGGCTGGCGGATCGAACCACCGGTATCCGTGCCAGTCGCCGCCGGGCAGAGGCGCGCGCTGATCGCCGAGGAGCTGCCGCCCGACGAGCCGCCCGGCGCCAGTGATGCGCTATCGCCATCATTACGACGCCAGGGCGAGATGACATTGCCAAAATAGCTCGTCTCATTGGACGAACCCATAGCGAACTGATCGAGATTGAGCTTGCCGAGCATGCCCGCGCCGGCGTCCCACAGCCGGCCGGAGACGGTCGACTCATAGGTCGGCACGAAACCTTCCAGCATCCGGCTCGCAGCCGTCGACTGCACGCCAGCCGTGCAGAACAAGTCCTTCATGCCAATGGGCACGCCCGAAAGCGGCTTGACCGTGCCCGCGGCGCGCGCGGCATCAGCGGTGGCCGCAGCGGCAAGCGCGCGTTCCGGCGTCTCGACGATGAAGGCATTGAGCGCGCGGGCATCCGCGACATTGGCATTAAATGCCTCCGCCACCTCACGCGCGGAGAAATCTCCGGCGCGGAAGCCGTCGCGAATCTGCGCGACCGTGAGATCGGTAAGGGCGGTCATTATTCGATCACCTTCGGCACGGTGAAGAAGCCATGCTCGGCCTGCGGGGCGTTGGCGAGCACCTGATCGCGGACATTACCATCCGTCACGATATCCTCGCGCAGCCGCAGCAGGTTGGGGATCACGGCGGTCATGGGCTCGATGCCCGCCACGTCCACCTCGCCAAGCTGCTCCACCCAGCCGAGGATATTGTTGAGTTCCGGCACCAGCGCTTCCGCTTCCGCGTCCGAGACGGCGATGCGGGCAAGGCTGGCGATCTTCCTGACGGTTGCAAGGTCCACGCTCATGGCGCCGGGCGCTAGCACCCGGGCCGCGCCGCTTCAAGGCCGCGCGTTACGGGGTCGACGCATTCTCCATCTCCAGCAACTCGCCGACCGGCTTGCCATCGACAAAGAGCCGCCGCCCTTCGACGGTGCGAAGTTCGACACGGCCGGCACGGACCGCCTCCGCCATGGCGCGCAGCGCCTCCGACGTGACGCCTTTATCCTGAACGCGTGAAGGGCGCCAATCGCCCGTGCCGCGCAGGGCGATCTGGGGTTGACCGGGGCCGCAGCTCGCGCAATTCGCCGTTTGGACAGCGACCGCATAGGCGGCACCCGGCACATAATAGAGCAGGCATTTTCCGCTCTGCCCACATAGCGCATAATCCGTCAGTCTTGCACGCAATGCGGGCTCCAGCGGCACTCTGTTTGGTACGATGGTCAGCCGCGCATCCAGAGCATCTCCGCTGCGCCGGGCGATCTCACTCGCTACGTCCTCATAGCGATGGTTGAGTTTCTGCACATCCGCAGCGAACCGGCGCACATCGCCGTTCGGCGACGTGCCGGCAAGCGCGCGGATCGCCGCGCGGCCGGGCGGGCCAAAATCAAACCACAGCGCACGATAGTCAAAATCGACCGGCTTCACTTTTCCGGCAGCCAGCCGGGCCATCTGGCTCGCGGTCGCGATCCGATTAAAGCCGAGCAGCGGAGTCGAAAGTATCAAAGCCGCAAGCCCCAGAAGGAGCGCGAGGTTGAGATTACCCCGATGGAGCCGCCCGATCCGGTCCCCCGCCCGCACGATCGCCCAGGCATAGGTAAACGCCGTGACAATACCCATGGCGATGAACGCGATCGCCCAGAGCCGATCCGGGGTCAGACCATATTGGCCGACACGCAGTCCCGTGGACCATGCCGCGATGACCGCCAATGGAAGCAGAACGAGGCCAAGCGCCATGGCGCTATAGCGAAGGAGCGGCGGAACGCCCTCCTCATCCGGACGATTGCCAATAACCGCATTGGTGAGGAAGAGCGCCAGCATAGCCGCGCCAAGCATCAGGCCCGTGGTGTTCCCGGTCGCCCAAAGCGGCGCGAGACCGGTAAATGGCAGCACCGCGAGAAAAGCGACGAGGCCCAATGCCAACACCGGCGCCAGCACGCGCAGCACGACCATCACAACGCGCTGGAGCGCAGCGATAATCGGCGCACGCTCGCGCAATATGCCAATGGCCCCGCCAAATCCCGCGCCCGCCAGCAAGGCGGCGCACCAGCTTTTCTGCAGAATCTGCCGTAGCAGATCGATTTTCACCAGAGCGAACATCTCCGCGAGAAGCTGGGCCACGAGCCAAAGGACCAGTGTGAACAGCAGCGCCGCCAGGATCAGGAGTCCGTCCGTCCAGATCGCCTCGTGCACATCGGCATAGCGCAACGCCCGGCGCTTCCAAGCGACGATGCCCGACCACGACAAGCGCTCAGGAGCAGAAGGCCCCCGCGCATCGCTCGCCTGGAAAAGCGTGAGAAAGACAATCGAGGCGACAAGACCGGCCACAATTGGCCAGATCCCAAAAGACCAGCCATCATCCGGCAGACCGCTCCAGATGAAAACACCGCCCGAGGTCAAGCCGCAGATCACCGCTATCCCCAGCGCCGCCTTTGTACGCGCACGCCGCCAGCCAAGCGCGAAGGCGACACCAGCGACCGCCAGAAAGAGCATCGTGGCGACGACCAGACGCGGTCCCCAGTCGTTGCCGCTGGTGGGCAGATCGGACAGCCGATTAATGACAAGCGCGATAACGGCGCCCAAAAGAGCCAGCAGCCATGTCCGCTGCGGCCATGCTGCTTCATCACTCCGCGCCGTATCGTCCATGGCCTACCTCTTGCCGGCGGATTTGCCGTTGTTGACGGGATGCCAATTGGGTCTCACCAGGTCAATCATATGCGAAGGCATCGGCCTTCAGCCGTCTTGCGTCCGCGTGACGGAGCGGGCAGAACGCCGGCATGGCCGGGCCATTTGGCGACGGCATGTCTTGATGTACACTGACGGAGCCTCCCGTGCTGGCAAGAAGATTTCTTTATGGCGTCGCGACGCTCATCGTCCTTGCCGTTGCCGGGATGATCGCCTTTTCCTTTCTCGGTAAAGGTATGATGGCGCGGGCAATGGTTCCTACTGTCGCGTTTGTTGCGCCTGAACCGCTTGCTGCGGACACATACGCCAAGGCCGAAGGCTGGTTTTCCCGTCCGGACGGCCGAAAGGACGACCCGGCAGTATGGCCCGATGACGCCAAAGCGCGCGAGGGCAAGACGATCGCGCCCGTCTTCTTCATCCCGCCGACGAGCGCTTTCGACACGAGCCGCTGGAACGCGCCGCTGGGCGATGCCAACGCCGCTGTCTATGGCGCGCGGATGCTCCGCATTCAGGCAACCGCGCTCGCGTCCGCCGGGCCGATCTGGGCGCCACATTATCGTCAGGCCGTGTTTGGCACCTTCCTCACGGACAAGCCTGAGGCAGCAAAAGCGCTGGACGCAGCCTATGCAGACATAAAGGCGGCATTCGCGGCCTTTCTCGCCGCAAACCCGGACGGTCCGCTGGTTCTGGCCGGACATAGTCAGGGCGCGCTGCACCTCATCCGGCTGCTCTCGGAGGATGTGGCGGGCAAACCGGTCGCCGCGCGGGTCGCCGCAGCCTATGTCGTGGGCTGGCCGATCTCAATCGAGGCAGACCTTCCCCGGCTTGGCCTCCCCGCCTGCGCCACCCCGGCACAGGCAGGCTGCATCCAGAGCTGGCAAACCTTCGGCCCGGAGGGAGATACCTCCGCTGTCATTCACGTGTTCGAACGAGACAACGGGCTGACGGGCGCGCCACGGAAAGGAACGCATATTCTCTGCACCAATCCATTGGCCGGTGCGACCACGCCGGGCGGCGCAATGGTGGGGGACGGGATCGACGGCAAGACCAAGCTCGACCCGAGCATGGTCGTCGATGCGCGCTGTGACACACGCGGCTTCCTCATGCTGTCGAGCTCGCCGCAGATCGGCGCGGCGGTGCTCCCGGGCAATAATTATCATGTCTATGACTATGCGCTGTTCTGGCCACAGATCCGCGCCGATGCGCGCCGACGGGTGGACGCTTGGGCGAAGCGCTGATCACGCTTGATCGCGCGGCGTTTCGCGATGCGCTGCCCGGCGGTGGCCGCCTGCTCGGGCTCGACGTGGGATCGGCGACGATAGGCCTTGCGCTGTGCGACGCAGGCTGGATGATCGCCACACCCGCGCATACGATGAAGCGCGGCAAGTTCACGAAGGACAAGGCCGTTCTGGCGGACTTCGCCGCGGCCCAGTCCGTTCGCGGTCTCGTCATCGGCCTGCCGCTCAATATGGATGGCAGCGAAAGTCCGCGCAGTCAGGCAAGCCGGGCCTTCGCCCGCAACATCGCGGCGCTCGGCCTGCCTGTGCTGCTGCAGGACGAACGCTGGTCCACGGCTGCGGCCGAGCGCGCGATGATCGCGCAGGATATGAGCCGGGCCAGACGCGCCGAACGGATAGATGCCCATGCAGCCGCGCTGATCCTGGAAGCGGCCATCAACGGCCTCACCATGGGCTGATCGTCAACAAGAGAGACCGTCGCTCGGCGTCCTGACCATAAGGGAGGCAAGCATAGGCGCCGTCAGTCGAACCGGTTATCCCGTGGGAAGCCGGTGGGCGGCATCCGCCCGGCCGCGCCGCGCGCCGTACGCCATGGCAGCAGATCCGTCTCCGTGCGGGTGCGCCCGCTTTCCCCACCCATCGTCCAGCTCAGCCCTTCGGCCAGTATGATGGTCGTCGCATCGGCAAGGCCAGCCTCCCGATAGCGCTGGAGCGTGACGCCCTGCCCACGCGTCATTTCGGGCAGTTCGGTCAGCGGGAAGATCGCGAGCTTCCTGTTCTCGCCAATCACCGCGACATGGTCCGCGCCCGGCGCGACCAGACGCGCGATGCGCAGCACCGCCTTGTCGCGCAGGTTCACGACTTGCCGGCCCTTGCGCGTCTCCGCGACGATCTCGCCCATGTCCGCGAGGAAGCCGCGCCCGTCCGATGCGGCGAGCAGCAGCTTGCCTCCGGCGCGCACGGGCATCAGCGCCACGATCTCCGCCTCATTGGCCAGATCAATCAGCAGGCGCACCGGCTCGCCAAAACCGCGCCCGCCTGGCAGCTTGTCCGAACCAAGCGTGAAGACACGCCCGTCACTGCCAAAAACAAGCAGCTTGTCCGTCGTCTGGGCATGGAAAGCGAAGGCGGGGCCATCCCCCTCCTTGAACTTGATCGTATCGGCGGAGCCCAGATCGACATGCCCCTTCATCGCGCGCACCCAGCCCCGGCGGGACATGATGACGGTGATCGGCTCGCGCTCGATCATCGCCTCCAGCGGGATCTCACGCGCAGGCGCCGCTTCCTCAATGCCGGTGCGGCGCGCACCGATGCCATTTTCCGGGGCATAGCGGGCACGCAACGTTGCGATATCCTTTTTAAGGCGCGTGCGCTGACGCGCGGGACTGTCGACGAGCTTCTGAAGCTCCTCGCGCTCCTTGGCCAGCGCATCACGCTCGCGGCGCAGTTCCATCTCCTCCAGCTTCCGCAGGGAGCGCAACCGCATGTTGAGGATCGCTTCCGCCTGCCGGTCGGTAAGCTGAAATTCCGCCATCATCACCGGCTTGGGCTCATCCTCGGCACGGATGATCTCGATCACCCGATCGAGGTTCAGATAGGCGATGATATAGCCTTCGAGCAGTTCCAGCCGCGCATCCACCTGATCGATGCGGTGGCGTGCCCGGCGCACCAGCACCTCGATCTGATGGGCGAGCCATGCGCGCAGCACATCACCAATGCCCATGACGCGCGGGGTCCGGCTCGCGTCCAGCACATTCATGTTGAGCGGAAAGCGCACCTCAAGATCGGTGAGGCGGAACAGGCTGTCCATCAGCACGCCGGGATCGACCGTGCGTGCGCGCGGCTCCAGCACGATCCGCAGCGTCGCGTCCGACTCGTCGCGCACATCGGCGAGAATAGGGAGCTTCTTCTCGGCGATCAGCCCGGCGATCTGCTCGATGAGCTTACCCTTCTGGACCTGAAAGGGGATCTCGTCGATCACCGCGATCCAGCCACCCCGCCCTTCATCCTCCTTGCGCCAGCGCGCGCGCAGCCGCATCGACCCACGTCCGCTCGCATAAGCATCGGAGATGATCGCCGGCGGATCGACGAGGAGGCCGCCGGTGGGGAAGTCCGGCCCGCGCATCAGCGCCATCAGCGCGGCATGATCGGCCTCCGGCTGATCGATGAGCAGGCTCGCCGCATCCAGCACCTCGGCAACATTATGCGGCGGAATGCTGGTTGCCATGCCGACCGCGATGCCGCTTGCGCCATTGGCCAGGAGATTGGGGAACAGGCCGGGGAAAACCTCCGGCTCCTCCTCCTCGCCATTATAGGTCGGGCGGTAATCGACCGTGCCTTGGTCCAGCCCGTCCATAAGGTCGGCGGCGGCCTGGGTGAGCCGCGCTTCGGTGTAGCGCATGGCCGCGGCATTATCGCCATCGATATTGCCAAAATTGCCCTGCCCGTCGACCAGCGGCGTCCGCAGCGAGAAATCCTGCGCGAGACGGACCATCGCGTCATAGACGGACGCATCGCCATGCGGATGATATTTGCCGATGACATCACCAACGACGCGCGCGCACTTCTTATAGGAGGTGGTGTTGCGCGCGGGATTGGCCGCCAGAATATCCGCGCTGGCGCCGCCCGGCTCCAGCTTGAGCAGCCGCATCGCCCAGAGCAGGCGGCGATGGACGGGCTTCAGGCCGTCGCGCAAATCCGGCAGCGAGCGCGCCGTAATCGTCGACAGGGCATAGACGAGGTAGCGCTCCGACAGAGCCGCATCGAAGGGGTGATCGCGGATCGTGTCCAGTGGGTCGCGAAATTCGTTCATAGCGGGCGCGATACCAATGCACGGCGTGATTGAACAGCTATCTGACGACTCCACGGGAAAACTCGTGTCAAGGGCACGTCAAGGTACATGGCCGTTCAAAGCCCCAATTTCTGTTCTATTTTGGGACATGTGGATGATCGTTACCGCCGTTGACGCAGCGCGCTGAGCTATGGTTACTCACCTTAGTTAATGCCGCGTAAACATATGCCGTATCCACGTCGGGACGCACGCGGCATGCACATGAACCGTGGGGGTTTCCATGAAAATATTATCCAAGATCAAAGCCCTGACTCTGTTTTCCATCGCTGGCAGCGCGCTTGTCGCAACCGCTCCGGCCCAGGCCCTGACGATCAATCTCATCGATGACGGCACGGTTGCCGGCACGGCTGCCGAGCAGGGCTTCGCCATTGCCGCGCGCTATTGGGAAAGCGTGATCACGAATGATGCAACGCTGAACTTCGTGGTTGGCTACGCGGCGCTCGATCCGGGCGTGCTTGGCGGAACGCGCACCGCGCTCGTACAGGGTGTCGACATCTCGACCTACTTCGCGCTGCTTGGCGCCAATGCAAACAAGAGCGCGCTGGACACTCAGGCGGTTGCCAACCTGCCGACTCTGAGCAGCACCGGCAGCGTTGAAATGGTCGTCTCCGGCTATCTCGACCCCGCGACGCAGAGCGGCATTGACGCACGGACCTCCCGCATCGCACCGGATGGTACGCCGATCAGCAGCACGATTGCCCTCGCTACGTCCAACGCCAAAGCGCTTGTCGGTGGTGGCGAGACGTTGATCGACGGGCAGATTCAGTTTTCCAGCAACTTCAACTTCGATTTCAACCCCACCGACGGCATTACCCGTGGCTCCTATGACTTCATCGGCGTCGCCATTCATGAAATTGGCCATGCGCTCGGCTTCCTTTCCGGCGCTGACGACTTCAACTACAGCAACGGTTACACCGGTAACGATGTCGACGATTTCTGGTGGGCCTATGGCCTCGACATGTTCCGCTACACCAAAGCGGGGCCGGACGACGGCGTGCTGAACGTCACACCGGGGTCGGCAGGCTATTTCTCGGTCGATGGCGGCGCCACGGCGTATGAGGGAGGCTATTTCTCCACCGGTGAGGATTTTGGTGATGGCTGGCAGGCCTCGCACTGGAAATCACCAGGCGACTGCTCGACTTTCCTCGGCATCCTCAACCCCTATATCTGCAACGGCTCCGTCGCCCAGGTGAAGGGGCTGGACATCGCGGCTTTCGACGCGATCGGCTGGAACTTCGTCGACGGCGTGCGTGACAATGCAGGCTATGTCTACAGCTCCGCCGATGCGTTCGCTGCCTTCGGCGCGGTGCCCGAACCAGCGACATGGGCGATGATGATCGCGGGCTTCGGCCTTGCCGGCGTGGCCATGCGGCGGCGCAAGGCAAACGTCAGCTTCGCTTGATTTCATCGATTTTCGGAACCTGATGATCGCGCCGGCCGTTCTCCCAACGGCCGGCGCGTTCTTTTTCCCCGCATTGGCCCGCCTGCGGGACGAGCCCTTGATGAGGTGTCGGGCAAGGCCTATCGGCAGAGCATGACACGCGCTCCATCCTCACCCTATTCCGCCACTGCCGCTTATCCGGCCCTGCGCCTGCGCCGGACGCGCGCCTCCGCCTGGAGTCGCGCCCTCCATGCCGAGCAGCGCCTCTCTCCCGCGGACTTCATCTGGCCGCTGTTCATCACGTCGGGCAATAATGTGGAGGAGCCCGTCGCGAGCCTGCCCGGCGTTTCACGCTGGTCGGTAGATCTGGCCATCGCACGGGCCCGCGAGGCTGCGGCGGAAGGCATTCCCTGCCTTGCACTTTTCCCTAATACGCAGCCGGACCGGCGCAGCGACGACGGCACCGAAGCGCTAAACCCGGACAATCTCATGTGTCAGGCCATTCGCGCCATCAAGGACGCGGTGCCCCAGATCGGCCTTCTGACCGATGTCGCGCTCGACCCCTATACCGCGCACGGGCAGGACGGCCTGCTCGATGAGACCGGCTATGTGACCAATGATGCAACGGTAGATACGCTTGTGGGGCAGGCTCTCAATCAGGCCTCCGCCGGCGCGGATATCATCGCGCCCAGCGACATGATGGACGGACGCATCGGCGCCATCCGCGAAGCGCTGGAAGCGGAAGGCCACGCCAATGTCCAGATCATGTCCTATGCCGCTAAATATGCGAGCGCCTTTTACGGGCCGTTCCGCGACGCGGTGGGGTCTCACGGCCTCCTTAAAGGCGACAAGAAGAGTTACCAGATGAACCCGGCCAACGGCGCCGAAGCGCTGCGCGAGGTCGCACTGGATCTCGCCGAGGGTGCAGACAGCGTGATGGTGAAGCCGGGCCTTCCCTATCTCGACGTCGTCGCGCGCGTGAAGGATGCGTTCGATGTGCCGGTCTTCGCCTATCAGGTGTCAGGCGAATATGCGATGATCGAGGCGGCGGCAGCGGCTGGCGCGGGAGACAGGGACGCGCTGGTTCTGGAAACGCTGATGGCCTTCAAGCGCGCAGGCTGCACCGGCGTTCTCAGCTATCACGCGCTCCACGCCGCGCGCCTGCTCAATGGCTGACTTCGCCCTTGTCACGGACCGCCTGCTCCTGCGGGACTGGCGGGATACGGACCAGCAACCCTTCGCGGAAATCTGCGCCGATCCGGTGGTCATGACGTATCTCGGCCCGCCGCAAACCTCGGAAGAGGTCGCGGCCGCCATCGCCCGCCTACGCGCTTGCCAGACCGACCATGGCCATTGCTTCTGGGCGGCCGAGCGACGCGCGGACGGACGAATGATCGGCTTTTGCGGTCTCAAGCCGGGGGCCAGCGGCACACCGATTGAAGGCGGGATCGAGATCGGCTGGCGTTTCGCGGCGGATTGCTGGGGGCATGGCTACGCGCGCGAGGCAGCACAGGCGAGCCTCGACTGGGGATGGAGCAACCTGCCGGATATCGACGCCATCCATGCAATCACCGTTCACGCCAATCAGCGGAGCCGGGCACTTATGGAACGGCTGGGCATGGTCCGCGAAACGGCGCTGGATTTCGATCACCCGGCCCTCCCCGAGGAAAGCCCGCTACGCCCGCATATCACCTATAGCATTGGGAGACCCCGATGACCGCCGCCCCGCTCATCCTCCCCTTCCATGGCAAAACGCCGCGCATTCATGAGAGCGCCTTTGTGGCGCCGGGAGCGGTGATTATCGGCGATGTGGAGATCGGCCCACAGGCCAGCATCTGGTATAATTGCGTGCTGCGCGGCGATGTGAACCGCATCGTGGTTGGCGCGCGGTCCAATATTCAGGACGGCTCGGTGGTCCATGTCGAGAGCGACACGGGCGACGGCGGCTGCCCGACCCTGATCGGCGAGGACGTCCTGATCGGCCATATGGCGATGATCCACGGCTGCACGTTGATGGACCGCGCCTTTGTGGGGCTTGGCACGGTGGTAATGGACCAGTGCGTGATCGAAAGCGAAGCCATGCTTGCAGCGGGCGCCCTGCTTTCGCCGGGCAAGCGCATTCCCGCACGCCAGCTCTGGGCAGGACGTCCCGCCAAATTCATGCGTGATCTCGACGATGCGGCCGTCGCGCGCCTCAGGACCGGACCGGCCGGCTATGTCCACGCGGCAACGCTGCATCGCGCGGCGCTGGCGGAAGCAGACGAGCGCGAAAACCGATAGCGCCCGCTCGTCACGCCCGTTCAGGGCTGAGCGAGGCTGCGCCGCATCCCGTCGAGCATGTCGTTCTGCCGATCAACCGCATGGGCCAGCGCATCCCGTTCACGGACGAAGGCCGTACCCATCGGCGCCTGATTCACCGCCGCCGCAGCATAGAGCGTATCGAGCCCGGCCAGCGCGGCAACACTGTCATAGCGTGCCGAATCGAGTGCGCTGATCCGTGCCTGCGCCTGCACCCACGCCTCACTTGAGACGGCCGTGCCACGCGCCTTCGCAACCACGCCCTGCGTTCCCGGCGCCTCCTTGTTAAAGGCAGCAATGCCGACCCGCCCCTGCGCGACGAGCGTCACCGCCTCCGGCCCCAGTGCCTGCCCGACCGGCGCCGCAATCGCCGGCGACTCGACATTGGAGGCCTGCTCCTGATCTTCGATCGGCCGCTTGGCTAGCGACGGATAGCCGCGCATCGTCGTCCCGGCCTGCGGATCGACGCAGCCGAAGGCAAGAAGGGCGGCAAGGGCTGTGAAACGGCGCAGCATGTCGCGCATGTAGGGGTCGCCGCGCCTCGCCGCAACGCCCGAACCAGATGATGTGCCGGGACGGACATCTTCGACACGCTCCTGCGAGAATCGGGGCGCGTGGCATTGACAGGAGCGCGCCTGTCCACTATCGGCCCGGCTTCCCGCGTTAATGGCTCTGGGAGCGCATCTTGCGTGCCTCCCGCTGTCGTCGGCGCCAAGCAGTTTGTTGAGAGAAGACAGGCCCATGTTCGCAGTCGTGCGTACGGGCGGCAAGCAGTATCGCGTCGCCGCCGGAGACAAGATCGTCGTTGAGAAGCTGGCCGGCAATGCCGGTGATACAGTCACGCTGGACGATGTCCTGCTGGCTGGCGAAGGTGCCGACCTCAAGGACGTGAAGGGCCTCACCATCTCCGCCGAGATCGTGGCGCAGGCGAAGGGCGAGAAGGTCATCGTCTTCAAGAAGCGTCGCCGGCACAATTATCGCCGTCGCAACGGCCACCGCCAGCAGCACACGATTCTCAAGATCGTCGCGATTGGCGGCGAGAAGAAGAAGCCCGCCGCCAAGTCGGCGGAAGCGGCTGAAGCCTGAGACGGAACGCAAGAGGAGTAACGCACCATGGCACATAAAAAAGCTGGCGGCTCGTCACGCAACGGTCGCGATTCAGAGTCGAAGCGCCTCGGCGTGAAGAAGTTCGGTGGTCAGCAGGTGATCGGCGGCAATATTCTCGTTCGTCAGCGCGGCACGAAATTCTACCCGGGCCGCAATGTCGGCATCGGCAAGGACCACACGCTTTTTGCCCTCTCCGAGGGGCGCGTCGTGTTCCATGACGGCAAGCTTGGCCGCAAATTCGTATCCGTGGATGCGATGGCAGAGGCAGCCGAATAAGCGGACGACCGACACAGGGATCGTCCATGGGGCGGTCCCTTGGTGGCTCGGCAGCGAGCCCCCAGCAAGCCAAGGGAGAAGGGGTCGCCCCTCCTCCCTTTTTTATTGTCTCCCCTGGACCCCTCGCAGCCATTGAGGCGTTCTTCCCGCAATGACGCGCTCCCCATCAGGGAGCCGACATGCGGCAAGGCTCATGTCTCGCTGGCGTCACATAGTTGCGGCAAAGGCCGCACCCTTGGGAGACAGGATACAATGTTCGCTCGTACCGAAAGACTGCTGCTGCGCCCCGGCTGGCGCGAGGACGCAGCATCGCTCGCTCATCTACTGGCCGACGGCACGATCGCGCGCAACGTCGCGCGCATGCCGAGCCCCTATGGTGAGGATGACGCTCTCCACTTCCTCAACCTGCCGCAGGACCCGCTGCTGCCCCGCTTGCTTGCCTTTTCGCGGACCAGCGGCGCGCCCCGTCTCATCGGAGGATGTGAGATTCAGGCTGCCGACGATGGCATGGTGGAACTGGGCTACTGGATCGGCCGGCCCTATTGGGGCCTCGGGTTCGCGACAGAAGCCGGGCGTGCGCTTCTCAGCATGGCGCGCACTTGCGGACATCGCGTCATCCGTGCCAGCCATTTCGTCGACAATCCCGCTTCTGGCCGCGTCCTGCGGAAGCTCGGCTTCCGTCCCACCGGCGTTTTCGAGCGACGGCACAGCCTTGCCCGACGCGAGAATGCGCTCAGTGCCGTCTATGAGATGGATGGCGAAGCCGCGATGCGACGCGAGGACGATCCCGCCTGCGAAATCTATGCCGATGCGCGCTTCGCTGCCGCCTGAGCGTCAGACAGGACCGGCGCCACGCTCACGATAAAGTAAAATGGTCGGCCGCTCCCCATAGAGCGGCCGACCGACTTCGCGATAGCCAAGCTTTGCCGCGACACTCAGCGATGCAGCGTTATCAGGGTCGATGATGCAGGCAGTGCGCCCGCCTTCCAGATGCGTGTCCGCCCACCCATGGATCGCCCGCAGCGCCTCGGTCGCCAGACCTTTGCCGCCGGCATCCGCGCGCAGAGCCCAGCCCGCCTCCGGCATGCCATCCAGCCCGGCTATCCCGCGCATTGCATCCATAAGCCCGGCATCCCCCAGATACGCGCCATCTGCCCGATCCCTGATCGCCCAGAAGCCATAGCCCTGCATCGTCCACATGCCGCCGTAGCGCTGCAGGCGAAACCAGGCATCCTGCGCGCTCGCCGGCGTACCGCCAATAAAGCGCACGGTATGGGGGTCCGACCAGAGAGCAAGACAATCCTCATAATCGCCACGCCCATGCGGGCGCAGCTCAAGGCGGGTGGTCGTGAGAACGGGTGCAATATCCATGGCACAATCATGCCTGCCGACACGCCACCCGTCGAGTCGTCAGGGTCTAAGGCAGCGCCCGGTACATGACATGTGCCTCGACATAGCCGAGGCGCGGATGCGCGAAGGCGCCCGGCAGCGTGCCGACAATCGCAAAACCGGCGCGCTCCCACGCCGCGATCGCCGCCCGGTTGCTGCCAACCACAAAATTGAACTGAAGCGCGCGATAGCCCGCCTGCGCGGCCCGCATGATCGAATCGGCCGCCATCCGACCCGCAAGGCCGCGCCCGACATGATCGGGATGGACGATATAGCCGCAGTTGCCGACATGAGCGCCACCACCACGCTGATTGGGGGCCAGATAATAAGTGCCGGCGGGCACGCCATCGATCAAAGCCAAAAGGCTCTGCTTGGCTGGCGCGCACCAGAGCGCAATGGCATCATCCCGGCTCATGTCGCGGTCCAGAGCGTAGGTTTCGCCGGCGCGGATCACGGGTTCGAGCATTGCCCAAAGCACGTCATGATCGGTTGGCGCGATCGGGCGTATGGTCAATGCGGCATCTGCGAGTCGGCTTGTTATCATGCGATGCTCCTAGCCACGTGACCGATGGCACCCAAGTGACTATAGGCTCGCGCCATGCATTTTCTCGATCAGGCAAAAATCTATGTGCGGTCCGGCGCGGGCGGCCCCGGCGCGGTCAGCTTTCGACGCGAAAAATATGTTGAATATGGCGGCCCTGACGGCGGAGACGGCGGCAAGGGCGGTGACGTGATCTTCGAGGCCGTCGAAGGACTCAATACGCTGATCGACTTCCGCTACACCCAGCATTTCAAGGCGCAGCGCGGTATTCCCGGCGCGGGCAAGAACCGCACCGGCGCGGGCGGACGAGACATGGTGGTCAAAGTACCGGTCGGGACCCAGATTCTTGCGGATGACGAGGAGCGCAGCCTGCTCGCGGACCTGACCATGGCTGGCGAGCGCCTTGTCTTTCTGCGCGGAGGCGACGGCGGGCGCGGCAATGCCAGCTACAAGACCTCGACCAATCGTGCGCCGCGCCAGCATGGCACAGGCTGGCCGGGTGACGAAATGTGGGTATGGCTACGGCTGAAGCTTCTCGCCGATGCGGGGCTGGTGGGCATGCCCAATGCCGGCAAGTCCACCTTCATCAATCAGGTGAGCAACGCCCGCGCCAAAGTGGGCGCCTATGCCTTCACCACGACGCGTCCTCAACTTGGCGTCGTCAGCCACAAGAGCCGCGAATTCGTGCTGGCGGACATTCCGGGGCTGATCGAAGGCGCGGCCGATGGTGCGGGCATTGGCGACCGCTTCCTCGGCCATGTCGAGCGTTGCCGCGTGCTCATCCATCTTGTCGATGCGACGGGGGACGATCCGGCGGAGGCATGGCGCATCGTGCAGGATGAGCTTGCAGCATATGGTGCCGAGCTTGATGAAAAGCCGCAGATCGTGGTGCTCAACAAGGCGGATCTGCTCGACGCAGAGCTTATGGCGGATATCGCGGCGGACCTGAACGAAGCCGGCGCGCGGAACATCATCTCCATCTCCGGCGCGACCGGCGAAGGTGTGCCCGTCCTGCTCGACGCAGTGCTCGCTCTGATCGGCGAGGAAGGCCAGCCTCCTCCCTCGGATGACGAAGACGAAGAAAGCGAGGCCAAGCCATGGTCGCCGATCTGAGCGCTCTCGCCGGCTTTCCACCAGCCCGCTGCCGCAGCCTTGTCGTCAAGATCGGGTCCGCATTGCTGGTCGACCCGGACGGCGCGGTCCGCCGTGAATGGCTGGCCGGCCTTGTCGCCGAACTCGCTGCGCGCAAAGCCGCCGGGCAGGCGATCACCGTCGTCTCCTCGGGCGCCATCGCGCTGGGCGCACGCAGGCTCGGCCTCGCACGGGGTGGGCGCGCGACACTGGAAGACGCGCAGGCCGCCGCAGCCGTCGGCCAGATCGCGCTCAGCCAGGTCTGGGCGGACCTGTTTGCCAACCATGACATCACCGCCGCGCAAATGCTGGTGACGCTGGGCGATCTGGAAGACCGGCGGCGTTACCTCAATGCCTCGGCAACGCTGGAGCGGCTGATCGGGCTTGGCGTCGTGCCGGTCATCAACGAGAATGACTCCGTCGCGACCGAGGAAATCCGCTTCGGCGACAATGATCGACTGGCCGCGCGCATCGGCCAGGCCGCGCGCGCGGACGCGGTTGTCCTCCTCTCCGACATTGACGGGCTCTACACCGCCAATCCACACAGCAACCCCGATGCCGCGCATATCCCCGTCGTCGAAAGGATCGACGGCGCGATCGCCGCCATGGCCGACAGCGCGTCGGCCTCCGGCATGGGGTCGGGCGGCATGGTCTCCAAGATTGAGGCGGCGCGAATCGCCACGGGGGCAGGCGCCCATCTCGCCATTGTCTCCGGCCGCGTTGATGCACCACTCGGGCATTGGGCGGCTGGTGCGCGCGGCACGATCTTCATGGGTGCCCGGCGACGCGGCGCGCGCAAGAACTGGATTGCCGGCCGGCTCACAGTCAAGGGGACGATCTGCGTCGATGCCGGCGCGGCGGACGCACTGGCCAGCGGGCGAAGCCTGCTGCCGGCCGGCGTGACCGAGAGCCGGGGCAGCTATGCGCGTGGCGACGTGATCGACATAATCGGGCCGGACGGCGCCCGGCTGGCGCGCGGCCTCGCCGAATATGACAGCGTCGACGCCATACGCATCGTTGGCCGTCGCAGCGACGATCTCGCCCGGATACTGGGCGAGCCGGGCCGCGCTGTGCTCGTCCACCGCAACCACATGGTCCTGCTGTGAGTACGCCGATCATCGCGATGACGGGCGGCACCGGCTTTGTCGGTCGGGCCGTGCTGGATCTCGCCGCCGCGCGGGGCATGACCATCCGTGCCCTCGCCCGCCGGCCACAGCCCGAGCGGGTCGGCGTGACATGGGTGACGGGCGATCTCGCCGACACCGATGCGCTTGACCGGCTCGTCGCCGGCGCCGATGCGGTGCTCCACATCGCCGGTGTGGTGAACGCGCCCGATCGCGCGAGCTTCCTTGCCGGTAATGGCGAGGGGACGCGCGCGCTGCTTGCGGCAATGCGGCGGCAGTCCGGCGCGCAGCAGTCCCCGCGTATCGTCCATGTTTCCAGCCTCGCCGCGCGCGAGCCGCAGCTTTCCGATTATGGCTGGTCCAAGGCGGAGGCCGAGCGGCATGTCCGCGAGAGCGGGTTTGACTGGACGATGGTGCGCCCGCCGGCAATCTACGGGCCGGGCGATGCCGAATTGCTGGAACTCTTCCAGATGGCAGCGCGGGGCTTTGTGCTGCTGCCGCCCGGCGGCCGTCTCTCGGTCATTCATGTCGAGGATCTGGCCGCGCTGCTGCTGACCCTGGCGACGCGTCATGGCGGCCCGACCCATGGCGTTACCTATGAAGTGGATGACGGCCATCCGATGGGCTGGAGCCATGCCGCCTTCGCACAGGCCATCGGCCAGGCAGTCGGCAACAACCGGGTCCGTACCTTTGCCATGCCGGCGTTCCTCCTCCGCCTCGGCGCACGCATCGATCGGCTGGCGCGAGGCGACAAGGCGCGGCTGACACCCGACAGGGCAGCCTATTTCTGCCATGCGGACTGGGTCTCGCGCGCGGCCATGCGCCCACCCCATGCCGTGTGGATGCCCGCCATTGATACACCGGCGGGCCTTGCCGCCACGGCCTTGGCCTATCGGGAGCGCGGACATCTGCGCTGAGGCAAAGGATCGGCCCGCGCACCGCATTCATGCCCGAATCCAGCCTTATTCGCTTGCCATAGCGGCACAGCGACGCGACAGACGCAGTCGGTTTAGATGATGAAGGGTCAATTGCTTATGGCGGATCGCCAGCAGGTCTTCGCACAGGTGGAAGCGCAGATTGCGCCGTTCAATAAAAAGGGCATTGCGCTGACGGAGACCACCACCTTCGCCGGCGATCTCGAATGGGACAGCCTCACCGTCATGGACTTTGTCGCGGCGGTGGAGGATGCGTTCGACATCATCATTACCATGAACATGCAGGCCGAGATCGAGACGGTGGGCCAGCTCGTCGACGCCGTCGTCAAGCTCCAGGACGCCTGACCATGACCGACACTGCGCCCGTGCGTGACCTCTTCTCCAAGTTCGATCCGCTGATCGCCGAACGCGAGGCGCTGCTGGCGACCGGCGTGCGCGACCCCTTCGCGATCGTCATGGACGAGGTCAAATCTCCAACCCTCGCCATCATTCAGGGCAAGGAGACCATTCTGCTGGGCACCTATAACTATATGGGGATGACGTTCGATCCCGATGTGGTTGCCGCGGGGAAGAAGGCGCTGGACGATTTTGGCGCCGGCACGACGGGAAGCCGCGTGCTCAATGGCACCTATCAGGGCCACCGTGAGGTGGAAGAGGCGCTGAAGGATTTCTACGGCACAAGCGGCGCCATGGTCTTCTCGACCGGCTATCAGGCCAATCTGGGCATGATTTCGACGCTCGCCGGCAAGGGCGACTATGTGGTGCTGGATGCGGACAGCCACGCGTCCATCTATGATGGCTGCGCTCTGGGCAATGCGGAGATCGTTCGTTTCCGTCACAACAGCGTTGAAGATCTCGACAAGCGGCTCGGCCGCCTCCCCGCCGACGCTCTGAAGCTCGTGGTGCTGGAGGGCGTCTATTCGATGCTCGGCGATATCGCCCCCCTGCCTGCGATGGTCGCGGCGGTCCGCAAGCACCCCAATTGCATGATCCTCGTGGATGAGGCGCATGGCATGGGCTTCTTCGGCGCGCATGGTCGGGGCGTCTATGAGGAGCAGGGTGTCGAGAAGGATGTGGACTTCGTCGTCGGCACCTTCTCCAAGTCGGTCGGCACCGTCGGCGGTTTCTGCGTCTCCAACCATCCAAAGTTCGAGGTGCTGCGCCTCGTCTGCCGGCCTTATGTGTTTACCGCGTCGCTGCCGCCCAGCGTTGTCGCCACCGCCGCGACGAGCATCCGCAAGCTGATGCGTGCCGGCGAGAAGCGCGCGCATCTCTGGAAAAACAGCCAACGCCTGCACAACGGGCTGACCGCTCTTGGTTTCACGCTGGGGACCAAGGAACCGCAATCCGCGATCATCGCTGTCATCCTCACCGATCAGACGCAGGCGGTAGCGATGTGGCAAGCGCTGCTGGAACTGGGGCTCTATGTCAACATGGCCCGCCCGCCTGCGACGCCAGCCGGAACCTTCCTGCTGCGCTGCTCACTCTGCGCTGAACATAGCGACGCGCAAGTGGACCAGATCCTCGCCATGTTCGCCGCGGCTGGCAAGGCGACTGGCGCCCTGCCCGGCTAAACCGGAATGTCCTGACATTACGTGACGAATTGCGGTAGAGTCGCGTAGATGAGCGAGGTGCAAGACAGCGCAGACGACACGATCGACGAGATCCGGGGCTGGCGACGTGCGGTTCCGATCATTCTGGGCGTGTTGCTCACATTAGCGCTGGCATCTCTCTTCATCCTCGCCAATCGCGCGGCTCAGGAGCGTGAACGGGCCCTCGCCCTCCAGCGCCATAGCTATGAGGTGATGAACCTCGCGCGCAAGCTCCAGGGCACCATCGCGCAAGCGGAGACCTTGCTCGCCCGCTATGTGGTAAGCATGGACGGCGCCACGGGCCGTCAATATCAGGATAGCTGGCGTAGCGCCGGCGGCATGATTGAGAATTTGCGCCGGGCAACACGGGACAACCCTCGCCAACAGGCGAATATCCGCAATCTCTCCGCTGCGTATGCCACACGCGGGGCGACCCTCAACGACATCGCCCTGCGAACCACCTACGCCCAGCGGCTCGGCGCCCTCGGCCGCTTCTACGCGGCGGGCAAGGCGGACAGTGTCAAGCAGCTCAATGATGCGCTGGAAGCAACCATCGCCATCGAGCAAAGCGAACAGGCGCGGCGCGCCCAGCTCGTCGATCGCTCGGCAATCCGCGTCGATCGCATTTCCAGCGGCTCCGGCCTTATCGGGCTCGTTCTGCTTGTTGGCGCGCTGCTGGCGCTCTGGGTTGCCTATAGCGCGGCGCGAGAGCGCGGCTATGCCCGACGTCTTGCCGCGTCCGAAGCCGCACGTGTCGACGGGCTGGAAGCGGCGGTGCGGGATCGGACAGAAGAGCTCCAGGCCGCCTATGCCCGCCTCCAGACGGAAGTTGAGGAACGCGCACAGGCCGAGCAGAGCCTGCGCCAAATGCAAAAGATGGAAGCAGTCGGCAAGCTCACCGGCGGTATCGCGCATGATTTTAATAATATGCTCGCGGTCGTCGTTGGCGGGCTGGAGCTTGCCCGACGGCTCGTCACAAGCGATCCGTCCGGCGCCACGCGCCATATCGACAGCGCGATGGATGGCGCCAACCGCGCGGCCGCACTCACCCGACGGCTCCTGGCTTTCGCGCGCGCCGAACCCCTGTTGCCAGACAAGGTCGCGCCCGACGAGCTGCTGCAGGGCATGCGCGATCTGATCGATCGCACCATTGGCGATCAGATCGCCGTGGTGCTGGACCTGGACGCGGGGGATTGGCTGCTCTGGGTAGACCGGACCCAGCTCGAAAATGCGCTGCTCAACCTCGCGGTCAATGCTCGTGATGCCATGGCGGGGCGCGGCCAGCTCACCATCGCCACCCGACGCGTCACGCTCGCCGCACAGGAAATCGGCCAGTCCCGTGCGGGTGATTATCTGTGCGTCACGGTAGCCGATACCGGCTGCGGCATGACAGATGCGGTGCGCGAACGCGCGTTCGAGCCGTTCTACACCACAAAGGATATCGGCAAGGGCACAGGATTAGGGCTCAGCCAGATTTTCAGTTTCGTCAGCCAGTGCCATGGCGAGATCGCCATCGACACCGCGCCGGGGAAAGGCACGGCCGTTCATCTCTATCTGCCGCGTGACAGGGTGCTGCGGCAAATGGACCCGCGTCCGCGGGCCATTCCCGATGACGCGGTGCCGGCCCCCGGCCGCTCAATCAATGTACTGGTCGTGGAGGATGACGCCCGCGTCCTCGGCTCCACTATGGCGGCACTCAATGCGCTCGGCCATCATGGTATTTCTTGCGACCATCCGTCCAAGGCGCGCGCGCTTCTGACTGCTGATATCGGGATCGATCTCATTCTTTCAGATGTGCTGATGCCGGATATGACGGGGCCGGAGATGATCGCCACGCTGAAGGCGGAAATCGGTGATACGCCTGTCATCTTCGTGACCGGCTTTGCCGGCGATAGCGCGACCGAGGCGCAGCTTGGCCAGGGTCATGTCCTTCGCAAGCCCTTCACCATCAGTCAGCTCGCTCAGGCAATCACCGCCGCGATCGGCAGCGGTGTCAGGCAGCCGGCCTGACCACATCGCGCCCGGTGGTCCTATCGGGCGCCGCCATCATTCAGGTCGTGAGATTACAGGTCAGAGCTGCCGCTCGACCAGCATCTTCTTCGTCTCACCGATCGCCTTGGCCGGAGAAAGGCCCTTAGGGCACACATTCGCGCAGTTCATGATGGTGTGGCAACGATAGAGGCGGAAAGGATCTTCCAGATCGTCGAGCCGCTCGCCGGTCATCTCGTCACGGCTGTCCGCCAGCCAACGATAGGCCTGAAGCAGGATCGCCGGGCCAAGGAACTTGTCCGAATTCCACCAGTAGCTCGGGCAGCTCGTGGAACAGCAGGCGCACAAAATGCACTCGTACAGACCATCCAGCTTCTCCCGATCTTCGGGCGACTGGAGCCGCTCCTTGCCGGCAGGCGGCGGCGTCACCGTCTTGAGCCAGGGCTGGATCGAGGCATATTGCGCGTAGAAATGCGTGAAATCCGGCACGAGGTCCTTCACCACATCCATGTGTGGCAACGGCGTGATCCGCACCTCGCCCTTGCAATCCTCAATCGCGGTCGTGCAGGCAAGGCCGTTACGCCCATTGATGTTCATCGCGCATGAGCCGCAAATGCCCTCACGGCAGGAGCGCCGGAAGGTGAGGCTGGAATCCTGCTCGCTCTTCATCTTGATGAGCGCGTCGAGCACCATCGGCCCGCATTCGTCGAGATCAATATCGAACCGGTCGTAGCGCGGATTCTCCCCCGAGTCGGGATCGTAACGGTAGACCTTGAACGCTTTGACGTTGCTCGCGCCGGCCGGAGCGGGATGAACCACGCCATTCTTGCGGATCTTGCTGTTGGCGGGCAGGGAAAATTCGGCCATGTTGCTCTCGTCCTCGCGGGCAGGTTTGCGCTGCGGCAGTGCAATAATTGGCGGTCCCTAGCGCGTAGGCCCGCCCGGCTCAAGAGGCGCGGCACAAGAGGAGCAAAGCCCTGCCTCGCAAAAAAGCCAGTTCTTCACCCCGCAACGCCCCTCTCATGTGGCTCGTCGTCAACCAGCACAGCGGCAGTCACGACCCGGCGCTAGTCTCCACTATTGCCGCACGCTGCGCTGACGCGGGTCAGCCCATCGACCATATCGTCGATGTCGGCGAGGACGCTTTGCCCGATGCGAGACTTGCAGACACGGTCGCCCGGATCCTTATCCTGACCGGAGACGGAACGATAAGCTCGCTCTATGCCACGCTTAAAGGCTGGGCGGGCGAACTCCTCGTGCTGCCGGGCGGCACGATGAACCTCCTCGCCCGCGCGCTCCACGGCGAGTCGGAGCCGCTCGCCATCGTCGATGCCATGCTCACGGGGCACATGCAGGCTGTGCCAATTCCACTCGTGATCGGTCCGGGGCTGGTGGCGCTCTCGGGTATTTTTGCAGGGCCAACCACGGCCTGGGGTGATGTGCGCGAACAGGTCCGCAATATCGATCTGTCGGGTCTTGCCGAAGCCGTGCCCAGAGCAATCACCGCGACACTCGGCAACGAATCGGTACAGGCGAAAGGGATCGCCGGCAGCTATCCGTCCTTCTATCTTCAGCCAGGGGTGGAAGGCTTTAAACTCACCGGCATTCGCGCAGACGGCGCTACAGATCTGCTCGCCCATGGCTGGGCATGGCTGACCGGTGACTTCCGTAACGGCCCGTCGGACATGCTGGCTGTGCGAAAGCGCGTAACGATCTCCAACAGCTCCTCAGCCAAACGCCTGTCATTGCTGGTCGATGGAGAGAAGGCGGAGGTGGAAAGCCCGGCAACCTTCCGCGCGGCTATATCAAGCATCCGCTTTCTCTCGCTGACGGGCGCATGCACATGGCCCTGAGCGCGGCGGCGAGCATGATGACTTAATCCCCAGCCCCAATTGTGCTGAGCGCTCCGCCGTTCTAGCAAGAGCGCATGCTGCACAAAATAATCTCCCTCACCGCCGGTCTGCTCCTCGTGACCGCCGCGCCGTTCGCTCATGCCGCGCCGGCCGACCCGGCCGATCCCAATCTGCCGCGCCTCAAGCGCATCCTCGCCAAAACCCCGCTGATCGACGGGCATAATGACTGGGCGGAAGTGCTCGAAGGCAAGGCCGGCGACAAGCGCTGGACGCTGGACCTGCGCCAGCTCGATACGGTGGCCTATGATACGGATATCACGCGGCTGCGGCAGGGAATGCTCGGCGGGCAGTTCTGGTCAGTTTATGTTCCGGCTGGCCAGCCGGAACTGGAACAGGTGAAGCACACGCTCGAACGCATCGACCTCATCAAATCGATCGCCGCGCGCTACCCGAAGGATTTCGCGATGGTCCGCACCGCAGCGCAGGTTCGCGCCGCGCACAAGGCCGGGCGCATCGCCTCGCTGCTGGGCGCCGAGGGCGGCGGGCAGATCGACGGCAGCTTCTCCGTCCTGCGCGCCTATCATGATCTGGGCGTGGGTTATCTGACACTCACCCATAGCCGCACCATTGCCTGGGCGGACAGCGCGACGGACGACCCCCAGCATGACGGGCTCACGCCCTTCGGCATCGCCGTGGTGCGGGAGATGAACCGGCTGGGTATGCTGGTCGACCTCAGTCATGTGAGCGAGGGCACGATGCTGGACGCGTTAGCCGCCAGCCGCGCGCCGGTGATTTTCTCCCATTCGAGCGCGAAGGCGATCTGCAACCATATGCGCAACGTCTCGGATGCCGTGCTTCGGAAAGTCGCGGCCAATGGCGGCATCGTGATGATGAACTTCGCGCCGCAATATGTGTCGGAAGCGCGGCGTATCTGGGGCGCGGCGCGCGCGGCGGAACAGGCACGCTATAATATGCCGCCGTTCAGCGGGCTCTATATCGGCGAGCCGGACAAGGCGAAAGCGGCGCTTGCCGAGTGGGAGAAAGCCAACCCCGCGCCGAAGGTGACACTGGGCGAAGTGGCCGACCATATCGATCACATGGCGAAAATCGCCGGCTATGACCATGTTGGCCTTGGCGGGGACTATGACGGGCTTTCAGCGCTGCCCGAGGGCATGGACGGGGTAGAGAGCTATCCGCCCCTGCTGCTTGAACTCATGAAGCGCGGCTGGTCCGACGAGAACATCGCCAAGCTTGCCGGTGGGAACATCCTGCGGGTGATGGAGACTGCCGAAAAAGTCGCCGCCGGTCTTGCCACGGAGCCATGGGCTTCGGGCACGGTGGAAAGCCTCGACAAGCCCGGGAAGGAATAAGTGTCAGCTATGGACACGTGCTATACCGGGCAATGCGGCTGCGGCGCCGTCGCGCTGGAGATTAATGGCGCACCGGTCGCCACGCGACAATGCTGGTGCCGCCAATGCCAGCGCATCGCGGCCGGCGGGCCGACCAACAACGCCATGTTCCGCACGGAGGATGTGACAGTGCGGGGCACGCTCGCAACCAGCGGCCCCTATGAGGCGGCGAGCGGCAACCATGTCAGCCACCTGTTCTGCCCCACCTGCGGCACCCAGGTCATCGGGATCAATTCAGGCCGGATGCAGTTCCGTGTCGTCCGCATGGGCGTGCTCGACCAGCCGCATGACCTCGCGCCGGCCATGGCGATCTGGCTCGACGATGCGCCGCGCTGGGCCGTCATTAACCCCGCGATCGAGCAGCACCGCCGCCAGCCGCCGGCGCCGCCCCCGGCGGCACCAGCGCAATAACCCGGATCAATCGCGCAGCAGATCGTTGATCGCGGTCTTGGCGCGCGTGCGCTCGTCCACCCGTTTGACGATGACCGCGCAGGCAAGGCTGGGGCCCGGCGTGCCGTCCGGCAGCGGCTTGCCCGGCAGGCTACCCGGCACCACCACCGAATAAGGCGGGACATGGCCGGTGAAGACCTCGCCCGTGGTGCGATCGACGATCTTGCTCGTCGAGGAGATGAACACGCCCATGGACAGCACCGACCCCCGGCCGATCCGCACGCCTTCCACCACTTCCGAACGCGCGCCAATGAAGCAATCATCCTCGATCACGACCGGATCGGCCTGCAGCGGCTCCAGCACGCCGCCAATGCCGACGCCGCCCGAAAGATGCACATTCTTGCCGATCTGCGCGCAGCTCCCCACCGTGACCCAGGTATCGACCATCGTGCCCTCATCCACGAAGGCGCCAATGTTCACAAAGCTCGGCATCAGCACGACATTGCGGGCGACATGCGCGCCAGCCCGCACGATGCTGCCCGGCACCGCGCGAAAACCAGCGGCGCGGAACTCCGCCTCGCCCCAGCCGGCAAATTTGCTCGGCACCTTGTCCCACCAATGCGCGCTGCCAGGACCACCGGCGATCAGCGCATTGTCATTCAGACGGAAGGAAAGCAGGACAGCCTTCTTGAGCCACTGGTTGACCTGCCAGCCACCCGCGCCGTCAGGCTCCGCCACACGGCCGCGCCCGCTGTCGAGCAGCGCCAGCGCCTCACCTACGGCCGCGCGCACGGCACCTTTGGTATCCGGGACTATGCTGGCACGGTCTTCCCACGCGGCATCAATGGTGGCGATAAGATCGGCGGTCATGGCACGGTGTCTCCCAGCAGGCGCCGCAGGAACGACGCAAGGTCGCGCGTCTCATAGTCGATATAATCGGCCTGTGAAGCCTGCAGCACATCAACCTGTGCACCATCGGGCGGAACCCTGCCTCCACCAGCAACGCCATTATCATACCAGATGGTCGTGAGGCCAAGCGCCTTGGCGGGCGCGAGATTGCGCGCCATATCCTCAAAAAATGCGGCCCGCGCCGGTTCGACATGATATCTGGCCAGCAACAGCCCATAGCCATGTGGATCAGGCTTGGGGCGATAATCCGCCGCGCAGATATCGTGCACCCCCTCGAAAAGAGGCGTCAGATCCAGCGCATCCAGGACCCGCGCGGCGTAATGCGCGTCGCCATTGGTGTGGACGAGCCGCCGCCCCGGCAGCGCCGCCAGTGCACGGATGAACGCCGGATCGGGCAAAAGCCGATCGAGCGGAATATCATGCACTTCATCGAGAAAATGCACGGGATCGATACCATGATCGGCCATCAGCCCGGCGAGCGTCGCGCCATGCTCATGATAATAGGCCTTCTGGATGCGCTCCGCTTCCTCCGGTCCGCAGCCGACAACCCGCGCGACATAGGCGTTCATCCGCGCCGTGATGAATGCGAAGAGATCGCAGGCGGGCGGATAGAGTGTGTTGTCGAGATCAAAGATCCATGTATCGATATGGGCGAAGGCTGGATCAATGGAGACCATGGCCACAGCGTGTCGCGCAAAGCCCGATCCGGCGCAAGCGGGACAGTCCTGTAAACTACGACCATGGTTTTCTTAATGCTGCCGCGATAGAAGGCCGGTCGTTTCGAGCGTGAATGGGGGCATGGGAATGAAGCATGGAATGGCAGGCGCCGGTGTCCTGGCGCTTGCGTTGTGCCTTTCCGGCTGCGGCGGTGGCGGTGGCGTCAATTCGACACCGACACCCACCCCGGCGCCTACGCCGACCCCCACTCCTGCGCCCACCCCAACTCCTGCGCCCACCCCCGCACCAACGCCGACACCGACCGCCGCTTTCGACACGGCCGAATATCAGCGTTCGTCCGCCTCGTTCCATAATGCCAGCGCGGCATGGGCCGCAGGCGCAACCGGTGAAGGCGTGTTGATCGGTGTGGTCGATAGTGGCGTGAGCGATCCGCTTGGCGTCCTTGGCAACCGCATCAGCCCCCTCTCACGCGATTTCGCCGGCAACAGCAGCTATCGAGATGAAGATGGGCATGGCACGGCCGTCACCGCCGTGATCGCTGCCGCGCGGGATGACCGCAACATCGTCGGCATGGCATGGCAATCGACTATTCTCGCCCTCCGCACCGACACCCCCGGCACCTGCGCGACCCAGACCAGCGACGGCGAAAGCGGATGCTCCTTCTCCACCGCCGCCATGGCAAGCGCGATCGATTATGCCCGCCAGCAAAACGCCAAGGTCATCAATATTTCGCTCGGCGGCGGCGCGGCTGGAAACGCGCTGATCCAGGCCGTCAGCCGCGCGACCAGCGCGGGCATTATCGTGGTCGTTTCCGCCGGCAATGACGGAGAGGCCGCGCCCGATGCGATGGCATCCGCGCTCGCCAATTCCAGCGTCGGTCGCGGCCTTGTCATCATCGCCACATCGGTGGGCGCCGATGAGACGCATTCATCCTTCGCCAATGGCGCGCGCGGCTATGAACGCGTCACTGTTTCCGCGCTGGGCGAGCGGGTGCTGACCGTCAACAACACCGGCGCCAATTATTATTATCAGGGCACCTCTCTTTCCGCCCCGCAGATAACCGGAGCGGTTGCGCTGATCGCGCAGGCGTTCCCCAGCATGACACCCGCGCAGATCGTCCAACTCATTCTCGGCACCGCGCGCGATGTTGGCGCCAGTGGACCGGACGCGGTTTACGGGACTGGCATATTGGATCTGGCCCGCGCTTTTCGCCCGGCGGGCGCGACCAGTCTCGCGGAGAGCCGCACGCCTGTCTCGGCCAACGGCGAAAGCACATTGGCAAGCCCGATGGGGGATGCCGCCTCCGACACCCTCGGCGCCGTGATGGTCGACAGCTACGACCGTGCCTTCGCTGTCAATCTCGGCGCGGGCATCCAGGCGGCGGCTGTCCGACCGGCGCTCGGGCCGCGTTTCGGCATGATGACGCGGCAATTTTCCGGCGGCAGCGCGGCGCTAAGCCTCGCGGTCTCCGTAGCGCCGGGGCGGAGCGGCGCCATGGGCGTACGCCCGCTTGACCTCACGCAGGTGGACGCTGCCGCCGCGCGCCTGCTCTCTGCGCGCATTGTCAGCTCGCTTGGTCCGCATACGAGAATAGCGCTCGGTTTTTCGCGCGACACCGCCCTTGCCGCACGCGCAGCCGGTCAGGAGCTGGCGGTGCCCTTTCTCGTCGCGGGAGAAGCGGCCGGCGATCTCGGGCAGGGCCTGATGGCGGATACGCGCCTCGGCATCGCCCACGCACTCTCCCCCGCCCTTTTGCTCACCGCAGAAATGGCGGCGGGCGGCTCGGTTCGGTCGGATGGTCAATGGCGCCCCGAAAAGCGCATGAATTCGCGCGCGCGCGGACGCTTCTACAGCGCGGAAATCGGACTTGCCGCCGCCAGCGGCCCGGTACGCTTCTCGGTCGCGGGGCAGATCGTCGATGAGAGAGACAGCCTGCTCGGGGCCCGACTAGTGCCTGTCTTTGGCGGCGGATCGGCGCGCAGCCTCTTTGTGGAAGGCGGAATGTCGCTGCGCGCAAGTCCACGCCTCTCATTCTCCGGTGTGTGGCGCCGGGGCTGGACGCGCGCGGCGGCGGGCGGCGCGCTCGCCAGCGGCGGAGCGTTGGCCACGCAGAGCTGGTCGCTCGATGCACGCCTTACCCATCTCTTCAAACCCGGAGATGTCGCCGGTCTGCGTATCTCAGCCCCGCTCCGCGTGGAGAAGAGCCGCTTCGATCTGCTGCTCCCTGTCGACTACAACTGGCAGACCGGACTGGCCCAGTGGCGCACAACCCGCCTCGACATGACCCCGCGCGGGCGGCAGCATGATGTTGAACTGGTCTATGGCCGGCCGGTGGGTGGCGGGTGGCTGGACGGCCATATCTATCTGCGACGCGAAGCTGGCAATATCGCAACCATGCCCGATGATCTGGGGTCGGCACTGCGCTGGACGCACAGCTTTTGAGCGAGAGCGCCCTAGACGAACGGCATAGGGCGCCGTCCGCAGCTACTGAGCAACGCATCGAGCAGGTGAAGTGAGCGGGCCAACTCGGCGCGATCTTGATTGCCGCCCACCGAGACACGCAGCGCTGGAACGGCACAGGCCGGATCGACCGCAAAGGCATCGCCCGCCACCACAGACAGACCCGTACGGCGGAGCGCGCTCAGCATCTCTGACACACCACTCCCCACCGGGAGCGTGATCCACAAATGATAGCCTTGCGGATCGGTCCGATAGCTTCCTGGCGTGAGAATATCCGCGACGATCGCCTGTCGCGCAATGCATTCCGCGCGAACCTCACCGATGAGCAGCTCCCACGTGCCATCGCTCAGCCAGTGCGTCGCGAGAGCCGCGTTCAAGGGCGGCGCCATGATCGACGTCTCGTGCACATCCGCCGCCAGATGCCATGCCGCACGCACGGAAGGCGCGCGCAAATAGGCGACACGCAGTGCCGGCGAGATGATCTTCGAGGCGCTGCTCACATACCAGGTCCGCTCCGGCGCGAGCGCGGCGACAGGCAGCGGCGCATCAATGCGAAGCGGGCCATAAGCATCGTCCTCTATGATCGCGAGGTCATGCGCGCGGGCGACCGCCACCAGGTCCGCCCGCCGCGCGGCGCCGGCTGTCGCCGTCGTCGGATTATCATTGGTCGGCACGATGTAGAAAGCGCGTAGCCCGCCATCACGCGCCGCAGCATCGAGCGCGGATGGCAATAGCCCCTCCTCGTCGCAGTCAAGCTGGACAAGGCGCATTCCCATGCGCCGGGCAATAGCAAGCCACCCGAGATAGGCATGCCCGCCCATCGCCACGCCATCCCCGGCGGAAAACAGTGCCGTCGCGATCGCATGAAGAGCGCTCTGCGCGCCGCTCACCACGAGCACATTATCGGCCGAGGCCTCAATACCGCGCCTGACGAGCCAGCGCGCGCCCGCCTCCCGGTCGATCGGCGCGCCACCGCTGGGCTGGTACTGTAGTCGGCTGGCCGCCGCCATGCTCGCCAGCGTCGCCTGAATGCCCGCCGCATAGCGCCGGGGCAGGCTGGAATCGCGCGGCAACGGCGGCAGGTTCATGCCCGTCTCATAGGGCGGCACCTGCGGCGTGACGGCAGTCGCCGTGGCCGGCGCGGCGCCATCCACCCGCACGAAGCTCCCCCGCCGTCCATCGGTATCGATAAGGCCAAGCCGCCGCGCCTCACCATAAGCCCGCGTCACCGTGGTCAGATCGACGCCGAGCGCGCTCGCCAGTTCGCGCTGGGGCGGCAGGCGGTCACCGGCGCGCAGCCGGCCTTCGGCGATGTCATGAGCCAGCGCGGCATGGATAGAGAGATATTTCGGGCCGGGCAGCGTCGCAATGTCCGGCACCCAGCTTTGCATGGACTTTTGCATTGACTTTGTATCCATACATAACTCATAGGCGGCAGCGTCCCCCGCCGCAAGCCGCTTGAACGCCGCAGAACTGGAAGCCGCCATGTCGACCCCGGAGAACCCCGAGACAAAGCTGGTCGACAAGGAGCAGCAGCGCGACAAGTTCCGCTGGATCATCCATTGCGGCTGGAAAGGCCTGTGCCCGCGCTGCGGCAAGGGCAAGATGTTCCGCAAATGGCTCAAGCTCGCAGACACCTGCCCGGAATGCGGGCTCGACTATCGCTTTGCTTCGCCCGATGACGGACCAGCCTTTTTCTCGCAGATCGTCGTCGCCTTTCCGCTGACGTTCATCATCATGTGGATTCAGGTGGTCGCCTCGCCGCCCTTGTGGTTCCACCTCGTCTTCTCCCTCCCCTTCATGCTGATCGGCTGTGCGCTGCCGCTTCAGGCGATCAAGGGCTGGCTGGTCGCCGCCCAATATGTGAACCGGGCGCAGGAGGCCGGTACGGAAAATCTCTGGGCCAAGCTCCATGCGCGCGAAGAGAATGAGGCAGGCGGCGATCGACCGGACGGCAAGCGCTGACGTGACGCTCTCGCCTGCCACAACGGAAGCACGGCGGCTCGTTGCCGCTCTGCTTGCCGGACAAGGCCGCACCGACCTCGCCAGACTGGTTGAGAAAGGTGATGGTGACGATTTCCCTGAAATGATTACGGCCGGCGACCTGTTGCAAAACCTCGCCGCCCGCGCGGCACGCTATGAGCATGCGTTACGGCAATATGCCGATCCTGATTTCTGGGATGACGATATGCCGGGCGGTGCGCTGGCATTTCATGATCGCGGTGAGATAGCCGCGAACGTGCTTTCCGGCCTGCCCTCCTTCTTCCACCGGGACTGACGACGGCTCCCAGCTATATCCATGGTTGCGACCAGCGCACCATCCTCATACCTTTGGTTATGGATGCGCCTGTGCTTTTCTCTTGGCTGACCACGGGCAGTTCTGGATGATTACGGCGAACCGTGCTGTTGAGGGGGTGTCATGATTCCGGGGCCATATCTTCTGTATCTGGGCAGTGCGAACGAGCCGCTCGCGGCCAAGACCGCACGCGGTATCGCGGTATGGCGGCCGGGCAGTGCCGTTGGCGAGATCGCCGAGCCGAGCTGCAAGGTCAGCGTCGGGCTGGACCGGATCGACATTGACGAAGCTGTAGCTCGTGGCGCCAAGACCGCGGTCATCGGCGTCGCCAACGCTGGCGGCGTCATGGACGACGCAACGGTGCGCTTCGCTCTTGCTGCGATCGCGGCGGGGCTCAATGTCGCCTCGGGCCTCCACGCCCGCCTCTCCGCCAACGCCGATATCCGCGCGGCGGCCGAGCAGGCCAGCGTCCGCCTCATCGACGTGCGCGATCCGCCCTCGCTGCCGGTCGGCACGGGCCAGCGCCGCGCGGGTCGCCGCCTGCTAGCCGTGGGCACAGACTGCGCGGTCGGCAAGATGTACACCACCCTCGCTCTGGAGCGGGAATTGCACGCACGCGGTATCCCGGCGGATTTCCGCGCAACGGGCCAGACCGGCATCATGATCGCGGGTTCCGGCGTGCCGATCGACGCTGTGGTGGCCGATTTCCTGTCCGGCGCGGCCGAATGGCTGACTCCCGGGCGCGATGACGACGGCTGGGACCTGATCGAGGGGCAAGGCTCGCTCTTCCACCCCTCCTTCGCGGGTGTCTCGCTTGGCCTGCTGCATGGCGCGCAGGCAGATGCGCTGGTGCTTTGCCACGAGGCGGGGCGCACAACCATCCGCCACACGCCAAATTATCCGGTGCCGGACCTTCGCCTGTGCATGGAGCGCAATCTGGAAGCGGCACAGCTCACCAGCCCGGACGTGCGCTTCGTTGGCGTTGCGGTCAACACGTCTGCCCTCGCTGCCGATGCCGCACGCGACTATTGCGCGCGGGTGGAGGACGAGCTTGGCCTGCCCTGTCAGGACCCCTACGCCATGGGCACAAACAAGATCGTGGACCATCTCCTGCAATGCTTCGCACCTTTACCTGCCGAATAGAGAGCTGGCCGCTCAACGCGCCGTTCCGCATTGCCCGTGGCGTGCGGACGAGCACGGATGTCATCGTCGTCTCGCTCAACCAGGGCGGGGTCACGGCCCATGGTGAGGGCACGCCAACGGCACGCTATGGCGAGACGACCGCATCCGCGCTCGCCGCGCTGGAGACTGCGCGTGACGCGGTAAGCGCGGGTGCGGACCGGACGGCGCTGCGCGGTATCCTCCCGCCCGGCGCGGCGCGCAATGCTCTGGATTGTGCACTTTGGGACCTGGAGGCGCGCCTTGCTGGCCTGCGCGCCGCCCCGTTCATGCATTCCGTCGTCAGCGCGCGCACCATCTCCATCGATACGCCCGAAGCTATGGGCACGGCCGCGCGCGCCATAGCCGATGCACGGCTCATCAAGGTAAAGCTCTCTGCCGATGATCCGGCAGCCCGGCTGCGCGCTGTGCGCGCCAATGCCCCCGCCGCGACCATCGTGGTGGATGCCAATGAAGGCTGGACACTCGATATCCTCGCCGCCATGCAGCCCGTCCTCGCCGAGGCCGGTGTCGCGATGCTGGAGCAACCGCTCCCGGCGGCCGAAGACGGTGCTCTTCAGGGCTTCGCGCGGCAGGTGCCGATCTGCGCCGACGAATCCTGTCATGTCGCGGCGGATGTGGCGCGGTTGCGTGACCGCTACGATCTCGTCAACATAAAGCTGGACAAGGCCGGCGGCCTCACCGAGGCACTCGACCTCTACCGTGAAGCACGCGCGGCGAGCATGGGCGTGATGGTGGGCTGCATGCTGGGCACGTCGCTCGCCATGGCGCCGGCCCTGCGTGTCGCAGCCCATGCCGATTTCGTCGATCTGGACGGGCCATGGTGGTTGCGCGAGGATCGCGCCGGAGGCATGGCCTTCGCGGCCGATGGTAGCGTATCGGCGCCCGCCCCCAGCCTTTGGACATGTGACGAGGCAGCGGCGGATGCCCGGCGCGACCTTCCGCCGCCAGCCTGAACGCACGGCAACGGAAAAGGACAGACCACGTGATCAACCTTCGGCATATCGAGGTGTTTCACGCGGTCTATCAGACCGGATCTTTGAGCGGTGCGGCGCGGCTGCTCGGCGTCTCCCAGCCGTCCGTCAGCAAGGTGCTGCGCCATGCCGAAAGCCGCCTCGGCTTCCCGCTCTTCCGCATCGTCAAGGGCCGGCTGATCGCCACGGACGAGGCGCATCTGCTCTTCGAGGAAGCGAACGCCGTGCAAGCGCGCGTCGCCACGCTTCATGAGGCCGCGAAGAATCTCAAGCGCGCCGATCAGGGGCGCATCCGCGTCGCGCTGATCCATTCGCTCGGTCTCGGCATCGTACCACAGGCTATTGCCCGCTTCGCCGCGCGCTATCCCCGTGTCGCATTCGACGTGCGGACATTGCATACGGAAGAGCTTGCAGCCGCGCTGCATGAGCGCAGCAGCGACCTTGCCATTGGCTATGATACCTCGCCTCATCCACGCCTTGCCAATATCCGGCTTGGCTCGGGCGAGCTGGTCGCACTTTTTCGGCGCGAGGATTTTGCCGATCCTCCCGAACGCCTGTCGTTTGAGGCGCTGGAAACGCGCCGGGTAATCCGCCTCGTCAATGACGGGACGATTGGCAGCCTGCTCAATCGCCGGCTGGAAAAAGGGCAGGATGACTGGGCACCCATTCAGGTGAAGACCTATTTCGTCGCCGCCGCCCTCGTTCGCGAAGGGCTGGGCGTGGCGGTGATGGATGAGTTCACCGCACGTGGCTGCCTGACGCACGAACTGGACTTCCGCCCGCTGACCGAGCCGATGCGTTTCGACGTCATGGCCGCGCATCTGGAAGATCAGCCGCTGTCCACCGCGGCCCGGCATTTTCTCGATCATGTCCGCACCACACTCGCGGAAGCGAAAACATAGACCAGGGTTATGATTGGCAAGCAGTTCGCCATGCCCTCCTGCTTTTCAAACGTCTAGCATGCCCTGCCCGCCATCGGCGGGATTCGGCACGCAAGCACAGGGGAACGCGGATGAGGAAGACAAGCGGGAACAGGCGGCGCCATGCCCGCCATATCGGCGCCATCGCGGCGGCCGCGCTGTTTGCCGTCACCGCGCTGACCCCGCTCAAGGCCGCAAGTGATGCTGGCCCCTATGACATGGTCATCATCGGCGGGCGCGTCATCGACCCGGAAACCGGTCTTGATGGCGTGCGTTCTGTTGGCATTCGGGATGGGCGGATCGTCAACATCTCCGAGCAACCGCTTAAGGGGCGGACGGTGATCGATGCGCGCGGCCTTGTCGTCGCGCCGGGATTCATCGATGTGCATTCGCACGCCCAGACCATCCCGGGCGGCTGGATTCAGGCTTTTGACGGTGTAACGACCGCTCTGGAACTGGAGACGGGCGCATGGCCCATCGACGCCACCTATCAGCGCGTCGCTGCCGAGGGCCGGCCAATCAACTATGGCTTCTCCGTCTCATGGCAGGGCGCGCGCAACGCGCTGCTCGGCACGCGCGGCCGCGAACGGGCCAGCGACGACGAAGTCAAAGCGATCATCGCGAGCGTGGCGGACGGCCTCAGCGCCGGCGGCCTCGGCATCGGCACGCCGGTCGGCTATGCGACGGAAACCAACCGCACCGAATATTGGGATGTTGCAGCGCTTGCTGCGCAGCATAATGTGCCGGTCTTCACCCATGTCCGCAGCAAAAACATGCGGGACCCGCACAGCGCCGTCGAGGCCTTCGGCGAAGTCATCGCCACCGCTGCGACCACCGGAGCGCACATGCACCTGTGCCACATCAACAGCTCTGGCTTGCGCGACATTCCGCGCCTCACCGCGATGATCGCCAAGGCACAGTCCTTCGGCATTCCCGTCACCAGCGAGGCCTATCCCTGGGGGGCGGGGTCAACCGGTATCGGCGCGCCTTTCCTCGCGCCGGAGAATCTACCGCTCGTGGACATCAACTCACGCAATATCGAGGTCGTGGCGACCGGCGAACGTCCGGCGGACAATGCCCGCCTCGCCGAGCTGCGCCAGCAGAACCCGCGCGCGCGGATCATCGTCCACTATCTCAACGAGGCGGTGGAGGCGGATCGCAAGCTCATCGAGCAGGCGGTCGTGCTGAAGGACGGCATCATCGCCAGCGACGCAGTCGACTATGCGCGCGGCACCGAGACGGTGACCGCAGCCGTCTGGCCGCTGGCCAAGGATGTCGTCGGGCACCCGCGCACCGCCTCCACTTTCACCAAGGTGCTTGGCGAATATGTGCGCGATCGCGGGCTGCTCAGCCTGCCCGATGCCATTCGCCGCTCCACCCTCCTGCCAGCCAGACTGCTGGAGCCTGTCGCGCCGGCAATGAAGCGCAAGGGCCGCCTCTCCGTGGGCGCGGACGCAGACATCGTGATGTTCGACCCCGCGACGGTGGGCGCCCTTGCTACCTACGAGAAACCAGCACTGACCGCGCGCGGCATGCGCCACGTCCTTGTCGGCGGCGCCTTTGTTATCCGCGCGGGCAAGCTGCTTCCCGATGCACGCCCCGGTCGCCCGGTGCGTGGTGGAGCTGCACAATGACGCGCCGGGTAGCCATCACGGCGATGCCCGCCGCAATCGCCATGGTGACGGCGTTGGCGGCGCCGGCCATGGCCCGGTCACCGGCCCCCACGCCGCAGTCCGCTGCGCCGCAACAATCAGCGACGCCACAGCAATCGGCCGCGATCGACGCGATCTTCGCGCGCTTCAACACGCCAGATAGCGCCGGCTGCGCTCTGGACGTGATGCGTAACGGCCAGTCCATCCTCGCCCGCGCCTGGGGCATGGCGGACCTTGAACATGCCATTCCCGCCACCCCGGCAAGCATCTATGAGGCAGGCTCCGTTTCCAAACAGTTCGCGGCCGCCGCGATCATCCTGCTTGCGCGTGACGGGCGTCTCTCGCTGAACGACGATATCCGCAAATATCTGCCCGAAATGCCCGACTATGGCACGGCCGTGACAGTGGGCGATCTCATCCATCACATGAGCGGCCTGCGCGACTGGGGCTCGGTCGCTGGCATGTCCGGCTGGCCACGCAACAGCCGCACCGCCACGAATGACGATGTGTTGGCGCTCGCCGCACAGCAAAAGGGACTGAACTACGCCCCCGGCACGCACTACACTTATAGCAACACGAACTTCAATCTCGCCGCGGTCATCGTCGCGCGGATCACCGGCCAGTCCTTCGCGGCCTTTACCGAGCAACGGATTTTCCAGCCACTGGGCATGCGGAACAGCCACTGGCGCGAGCATTACCAGACCGTCGTGCCTGGCCGCGCGACAGCCTATGCCCGGCAAGACGGCGCCTATATCATCGATCAACCGATCGAGGACGCCCACGGCAATGGCGGGCTGCTCACCACCGTCGCGGACCTTTCTATCTGGAACACCGCGCTGGATACAGACAGGTTGGGGCCGGGCTTCACCACAGCGATGGAGCAGGCCGGCATATTGCGGGATGGCACGCGCATCGACTATGCGGCAGGCCTGCGCTGGTCGACATGGAAAGGCGTGACTGAAATTGCCCATTCCGGATCGACCGGCGGCTATCGCGCCTGGCTCGCGCGCTATCCAGCCCAGAAGCTGTCCGTCGCCCTGCTCTGCAATGCGGACGACGCAGCTCCGGTCGATACCGGCCATGCCGTCGCCGATATTTTCCTGACCGGGCTCAGACCCGATCCGGCTTACAAGCCGAAATCCGTGCCGGCAGGCGGCCTCTATGTCAGCACCGTCACGGGGATGACGGTGCAGATCACGCCGGACAATGGCGGACTGGCGGCGAATGGCGCCACATTGAACCCGGTAGCGAAGGATCGCTGGCGGCGCGGCGACACCGACTATGTGTTCGACGCCAAGGGCGGTCTCGTTATCGAAACGACTGGCGAGCGCCTGCCTCATTTGCGTGTCGCGCCAGTCACCACGGTCGACACCGCGCCTTATGCAGGGCGCTATTGCGGCACAGACAATGATTTCTGCATCATCGTCACACGCAGCGCGCAAGGCGCACTTGTCATCACGCCGTCATCCCGTCCGGGCCTGGCACCCGAAGCGCTCAAGCCAGCCTTTGCGGATGCGTTCACGGTGGCCGGGCGCGGCACCATGCTGCGTTTCACACGGGACGACGCCGGCAAGATCACTGCACTGCGCTATCTCGATGGGCGTGCCTTTGGCGTGCTGTTCAACCGCACGGACTGAAAGATCCATAAATTTTCCGCGCGTCGCATTCCCTTGCTGCGGTGCCGGAAAAGCCGTCTGGTTCTCCCGCCAGACATATGACGGCGCCGGGCGACCCGCATCCCACACAGGACAGGTCGCCCGGCGTTTTTCTTGCTGAAGTGCCCGCTTACCGGACAAAGCAAAGGCCGGGGCAGCGCCATCAAGCGCTGCCCCGGCCTTCTTTTAGGTAAGCGGCGTTCCGGCGCCACCTTGTGTCCGCGACTGATTGCGTCAGATGCTGGCGTGGATGGAAGATTTTGCACCTACGACCGCACTGGACACGTGCACTGGAGTTGGTCCGGAGCCGGTTCGGCGGGTTGAGCTGCTGAGCGGGATGGCGGGGCGCCGTCGTTCATGGAGCCTGGAGCAAAAGCTGGCGATCGTGGCCGAGGCGGAACGGTGCGATAATATGACCGCGCTTGCCCGACGGCATGATATCCGGACCTCGCAGCTATACACGTGGCG
>JAMHVU010000094.1:0-1190 GCA_035911355.1 Sphingobium sp. | reverse complement strand
CTCCCGACGCGGTTCCTCAACCTCGTCGGATGTCGCCGCGCGCGCCGTATCGCCGGCGAGACGGCGCTTGCCGGCATCGAGGAGCTCCTTCGACCAACCCCACTACATCGACGAGGCTATCCCCTCGCGCCGGCACAGCTCGGCGACGCTCTCCTCGCCGCGTACCACTTCCAACACGACGCGGATCTTTTCCTCGGCCGAAAACCGTCGGCGGGTCGCTCGACGGATGTCTTACACGACCTGCTCCGCCGATGCTCTCTCCGGCCTCGGTTCCTGTCTCATCCGCGCTCCATAACAGCTGCGATGATCCAGAAATCCTCCCTGCCACAAAACCCCTGAACTGTCTCAAGGGCGCTGAAGTCGGAAAGACAAAGCTGGGTTGATCCGCCTCAGCGGATGGTCGCCTGGCACGTGATCCTCAACCGGCAAGCGGTACAAGAGCGACGCCTGCGTCACCTGCCTCGGTCCCATCATCCGCCCGATCCTCCCTCGTCTCCAAGGATTGAATCAGGTCTCCACGCATAATTCAAACGGGCACTTTTCAACGGTATCTTCGCGTGAGGAACCCTCACCCAGATCGAGAGATCAGGAAGGGGGCAGGCCGGAATCGCAAAGAAATCGAAAAAGTATCGTCTCGTTTATAGAGGCGTACTAGGATTCTTATTCCGAGATTTGGTGGAGCCAAGGGGGATCGAACCCCTGACCTCTTGCATGCCATGCAAGCGCTCTCCCAGCTGAGCTATGGCCCCGTGGAGGCGGCTTTTAGGGGCTGGTTCGGCGGGGCGCAAGCGGAAAACGCACGGAAACGCATTTCGCCGAGGAGGTCGGGCCGAACCAGAAAAATGGCCCCGACGCCGTGGGGCGCGGGGCCGTTCGGACGCGGTGGCGCGCGCCGGATGGATCAGTTTTCTTCTTCGCTCGAGCCGACATCGGCGATGTCGTCGATATCTACGTTGTCTTCCTCGTCCTCGAGGATCTCGTCGCTCATGTCGTCGTCGCTGTCGATCACGTCGTCGTCGGCATCCAGATCCGGCAGATCCTCGATGTCCATCGGCTCGGGTTTCGCCTTTTCGGGCCGCAGCATCTTGGCCTTCGCGACCGTCAGGCTCTCGAGGCTGAAAGTGGCGCCGCATTCGGGGCAGGTCATCGGGTCGTTGCGCAGGTCGTAGAACCGCGAGCCGCAGTGCGGG
>JAMHVU010000093.1:0-1118 GCA_035911355.1 Sphingobium sp. | reverse complement strand
ATCGTTGATGATGAAGCAAACGCCCGCTCGGCACTGGCGGAGCTGCTGCGTGAAGAGGGCTACTCGGTGGAGACCGCCGCCGACGGCTTTAAGGCCCTGCCCAAGCTCGATGAGTTTGCCCCCGATGTCGTCGTCACCGACCTGAAGATGCCGGGTCTGGATGGTCTGGGCCTGATGCACAAGGCCTTGGCTCAAGATGCCGATCGCGCCGTCATCATCATGACTGCCTACGGTGCCATCGAGACCGCCGTAGCCGCCATGCGCGCCGGCGCCGCCGACTACCTAAGCAAGCCAATCAACTTCGACGAGCTAATGCTGGTCGTCGAGCGTGCCCTAGAGCGACGCCGCCTACGCCAGGAAGCGGGACTTCTACGTCAGCGCCTCACCCAGCGCCACCGCATCCCTAGCATCATCGGCGGCAGCCCCGTCATGCAGGCCGTGTTTGATACCGTGCTGCAGGTCGCGCCCTCCCGCGCCTCCGTCCTTGTCACCGGCGAGAGTGGCACCGGCAAAGAGCTAGTCGCCGCCGCCCTGCACTAGCACAGCAGCCGCGCCAGCGGCCCCTTCGTCAAGCTGCACTGCGCCGCCCTCACCGAGACCCTGCTAGAGAGTGAGCTGTTCGGACACGAGCGCGGCGCCTTCACCGGTGCCCTGACTAGGCGCGATGGCCGCTTCCAACAAGCCGACCGCGGCACCCTATTTCTAGACGAGATCGGCGAGATCTCCCCCTCGGTCCAGATCAAGCTGCTGCGCTTCCTACAAGAGCATGAGTTTGAGCGCGTCGGCGGCAACCAGACCATCAAGGTCGACGTCCGCATCGTCGCCGCCACCAACCGCAACCTGCGCGAGCGCATCCAGCAGGGCCTGTTTCGCGAGGACCTGTACTACCGCCTCAATGTCATCTCCATCGAGATGCCGTCCCTGCGCCAGCGCGTCTCTGACATCGCCCTCCTGGCGCAGCACTTCCTGGCCAAGTACGCCCACGAGAACCGCAAGACCGTCACCGCCTTTTCCGATGAGGCCATGGACAAGCTGATGCGCTACCCCTGGCCCGGCAACGTGCGCGAGCTGGAAAACGCCATCGAGCGCGCCGTCATCACCTGCCGCGGCGAGACCCT
>JAMHVU010000092.1:0-221869 GCA_035911355.1 Sphingobium sp. | reverse complement strand
CAAGGTTCGTATGCTGGGCGCGTCCAATTTCACCGCTGAGCGGCTGACGGAAGCGCTGCGGATCGCCGAGACCAACGGCTTCCAGAAATTCCAGGTCATTCAGCCCAAATATAACATCGCCATCCGTACCGTATATGAGGGCGCATTGCAGCAACTGGCCGTGGATAGGGGTCTGGCCGTGGTCCCCTTCTTCGGGTTGGGTGGCGGCTATCTGACCGGCAAGTATCGCAGTGCCGCCGATATCGCGGGTACGCCCCGGGAAATCTGGCTGCGCCCCTATCTGGATGGCAACGGCCCCGCCGCCCTTGCCGCCATGGACGCGATTGCCGCCGAAACAGGGCTTAGCCTGGCCGACATCGCCATGGCCTGGGTCCGCGAGAAAGCCGGCATACTCGCACCCATCGCCAGTGCGACCAGCCTGGCTCAGATGGATGCGTTGATCGCGGGCTGCAACGTGCGCCTGACACCCGCGCAAATCGAGCGGCTCGACAGCAGCACCTGACGCTCCACTCACTCAAGACAAGAACCGGAGATCACCAACCGGAATCAGGTTGCAAGAAATGATCTCGTGTTCTACTTTTTATGCAGCGATGGATGGAGAGCCTGAAAGTGACGGAAAGCTGGGATTATATCATTGTCGGCGCCGGCTCTTCAGGCTGCGTGCTGGCGGAGCGCCTGTCCGCCAGCGGGCGCCACAGCGTGCTCGTGCTGGAAGCGGGCGGCACCGATGATAGCCCGCTGATCCACATGCCAAAAGGCATTGGCAAGGTCGCCGCCAGCCCCCGATATGCCTGGCACTATCAGGTGGACCAGCGCCGCTTGCCCGACGTCCCCTCGACCGAGAGCTGGGTACGCGGCAAGGGACTGGGCGGCTCATCCTCGATCAACGGCATGATCTATGTACGCGGCCAGCCGGAAGACTATGCACAATGGGTCCGGCGCGGGGCCACAGGCTGGGGCTGGGACGAGATGCAGCGGGCCTATCAGGCTATTGAGGACCACGAGCTGGGCGCCGGGGAAGGGCGCGGCGTGGGCGGACCATTGCATATCTCCAGCGGCAAATTCCGCTATCCGCTGGCCGAAGCGATGATCCGCGCGGGCGAGCAAATGGGCCTCAAGCGCAAGGAAGACCTCAATACCGAGGATCAGGAAGGCATCGGCTATTATTCCCACAACATCAAGGATGGCCGCCGACAGAGCGCGGCGCTGGTCTTCCTGAAGCCCGCGAGCAAGCGCCCGAACGTCAGGGTCGTGACCGGCGCAGCGATCGACCGGGTTCGGTTCGACGGCAAGCGCGCCATCGGCGTGGACGCGATCGTCAACGGTCGCCCGGTCTTTTACGCCGCGGCAGGCGAGGTCATCCTGTCGACCGGCGCCGTCGTCTCACCGCTGATCCTGCAACGATCCGGCATCGGGCGGGGCGCGCATCTTTCCGCATTGGGTGTCCCGGTGCTTGTCGATCGTCCGGCGGTGGGCCATCATCTGCTGGAGCATCTTGGCATCTCCCTGCCCCATCGCCTGCGCGGCGCAGCGGGCAATAATCGCGCGTTCAAGGGCCTTCGCCTGGTCGGCAACGTGCTGCGCTACTATCTCAAGCATGACGGCCCGATGGCGACCGGCCCTTATGAAGTCGGCGCTTTCGTGCGGAGCCATGCCGGCGCGGCGCGGCCGGACCTTCAGCTGTTCTGGAGCGCCTTCACGTTCAAGCGCGTCACCAATGCGAACGCACCGGTCCAGCTTGCGGAGACCGAGGACGAACCCGGCATGACGCTCTATGGCCAGCTCATCGGCCTCACTTCCGAGGGATCGGTCGAGATCGGCGGGGCGGACCCGGCGGCGGCGCCCATCATCAACCCCAACTGGCTGACCACGGATGAGGACATCCGCACAGGCATCGCCTCCATCCGCTATATGCGCCAGATCCTCCAGCAGGCGGCGATCGCCCCTTATGTGGGCGAAGAGCTGCTGCCCGGCCGTGCGTATGAGACGGACGCCGACATCGACAAGGCCCTGCGCCTGTTCGGCCGCTGCGGCACCCATGCGGTCGGCACCTGCGCCATGGGCGGATCGCCAGACGCGGTGCTGGATGCGGAGTTGCGGGTTCGCGGTGTCGATGGGCTGCGTGTGGTTGACTGCTCGTCCATGCCCGGCCTCATTTCCGGCAATACCAATGCACCCGCGATGGCGCTGGGCTGGCATGCCGGCAAGGTCATACAGGCCAGCCGCAAAGGCTGAGTCACTGCGATCCTGCCATAAGGCGGACCAGCCTCAGATCTTGATGTTGAACCAATAGAAAAGGCGCCCGGCAATCTGCGAGGCGCCTTTATTTCATAACATTCCGACGACCGGAAATCGCGTCAGAACTGCACGCGCTTGGTGTAGCCGCCATCAACGACAAGGTTCGCGCCAGTGGTGTGCGAGGATGCCGGGCTGGCAAGGAACACGATGCTGCGCGCCACTTCCTCCGCGGTACCGAACCGGTTGCCCACCATCTTCTCGGCCGTCGCCTGATACAGCTCCGGCTTGACCGCCCTGATCTTCTCCCAATTGCCACCGGGGAAGGCAATCGGCCCGGGCGACACGACATTGACGCGAATACCCTTGCCGCCCAGCGCCTGCGACTGCTGCTTGGCATAGGTGATGAGCGCGGCCTTGAGCGCATTGAACGCATTTGCCGAAATGAAGGTTTCCAGCGCGGCAGTGGACGACATCAGCACCACCGATGCCGCAGCCGACTTTTCGAGATAGGGGTCGAGCACCTCGAAACCCGCGACTGCGCCCATGATATCGAGCTGGAGCGTCGCATTCCAGTCATTGCCTACGCCCGCGCCCGAGGCGCTGACATTATGGACGAAGATATCAACGCCGCCCAGCTCCTGCGCCGCCTTGTCCAGCCACGCCTTATAGGCATCGATATCGTCGAGCGTGAACGCCTCCCCAAACACCTTGCCGCCATGCTGCTGAAGCGCCGTGACCGTTTCCGCCACCTGCTCGGGCGAACGCGAGAAAAACGCGACATCGCAGCCCTCCTGCGCGAACAGGTCCAGCGCTGCGCGGCCCAGGCCCCGGCTGCCGCCGGTCAGGATCACTTTCTTGCCCTTCAAACCCAGATCCATCGCTTCATCTCCAACGTCACGCATTTTGCAGCGCGCATTACGCGTCAAAGTCGGCATCGTCAAGAAACTATATCGCGTAATATATTTTAAAAGCCGAAAGGCCGATCATTGCTCGATATAACGCGTGATATTATGTTCAACGCCATGACAGAGAGCATTAATCCAACCCCATTCATGCGCGCGATCGGCGTTCGCGGCGGCACTGGCCCGGCCAGCGCCCTGTTCGAGGAGCAAGTGGCCCAGCCCAGCCCCACCCCCGGCGAGATATTGATCCGCGTGAAGGCCGCCGGCGTCAACCGCCCGGACATTTCGCAGCGGGAGGGCAATTATCCGCCTCCCCCGGGAGCATCGACGGTGATCGGACTGGAAGTCGCCGGCGAGGTCGCCGCGCTGGGCGAGGGCTCCGCGCGCTGGGCGGTCGGAGATCGCGTGACAGCACTGCTCCCGGGAGGAGGCTATGCCGGCTATGCAGTCGTGGATGCCCGGCACGCCCTGCCCATTCCCGAGGATATGAGCTTCGAGCAGGCAGCCGGTCTCCCGGAAACGGTCTTCACCGTCTGGGCCAATCTGTTCGAGAAGGGGCGCCTTGCCGCCGGTGAAACCGCGCTGATTCACGGCGGCAACAGCGGCATAGGCGTCACCGCCATCCAGATGGCCAAGGCCGCCGGCGCGCGCGTCATCGCCACATGTCGGGGTCAGGAGAAGGCGGAGAAGGCCAAGCAGGTCGGCGCGGACATCGCCATCGACGTGAACCATCAGAATTTCGCCGAAATCGTCATTCAGGCCGGCGGTGCCGACGTCGTGCTGGACCTCGCCGGTGGCACCTACTTCGAGGGCAATATCGCGGCGCTCAAGCCGGACGGGCGGCTGGCGCAGATTGCGCTGCTTGACGGCGGCACGGTGACGCTCGATCTTATGCCGCTGCTGTTCAAGCGGCTCACCATCACCGGCTCCACGCTGCGGGCGCGCCCGGCCGACGAAAAGGCGCGTCTGGCTCGTGCAATCGAGGAGACAATATGGCCATGGGTGCGGTCCGGACAGGTTCGCCCGCCGATCGATCGTGTTTTTCCACTGGAAAATGTGCAGGACGCGCACGAATATCTGGAAAATGGCAACCAGTTCGGCAAGGTTGTCCTGACACCATGAGCGTACCGGCGCGCACCGGCCAGTAAGAAAGCGGATTAGGACGTTGAGCGGAGAGATTTTAGCCCCCCACCCGGAAAAGCAGCTCGTCTACTCGAGCACTCTGATCCACGAACGGCGCGAGCGCATCTTACACGAAACACGTAAGATGATCGCCGAGGACGGGCTTGATCGCTTCAGCATCCGCACGCTCTGCCGGCGCGCCGATGTTGCCCAGCGCACACTCTACAATGCCTTTCACAGCAAGGACCGGCTGATCGCCCTTGCGATCCGTGAAACCTATGAGAGCGTGAACAGCTATATCCGCTATCGCACGTCAGCCGACACGATCGAAGGCATTGTGGACCGCCTGATCGCGGTCAACCGCCGCAATCTTAAGGCCCGCAATTACACGCAGGCCGTGACCGCCATTTATTTCTCGCCCAACACCAGCAAGGATGTGTGGAACGCGCTGCGCGACATGGTCTTCCTCAATCTGCATCAATGGCTGGACCGCGTTGCCCGGGACGGGGAACTGCAGCCATGGGTCCAGCTGGAAGAGGTCGGCGGCAGCTTTGCAAATATAGAATATGCCGCGATCAACGACTGGGCGTGTGGCAGAATTTCTGACGCGGCCTATCTGCGGCACCTGATTACGTCGATGCTTTCACTCGCATCAGGCGTTACGCGTGGCGAGACGCAGGCAAAGGCGAACCGAATGCTGGAGGAAATCGCCCGGACCGGCGAGCTACCCGAGTTCCCCAAGCCAGTGCTCAGCCCGCCGGACACGCACGAACCCCGATAACATGCCGGGGAGGGACGCCCTCCTTTCAGAGGCCAGACCTGCCGAGCCTGTATCTGCGCATCAGACAGACAAAAGGCCATCCGGGCGGTAGCGCCGGATGGCCTCATCGCCGTCCAAAGGACGGCGCCCCTTGTTTAGCGAGGTGGGCAGTCAGAAATCTGGCCGCCCACCTGCATACGGATCAGAACTGGAACCGGAAGCCCGCGCGGATCGTCGTACCGATCATGTCATAGATGAACGGGTTCGTTCCTGCCGCCTGGGTATTGGACGCATCGAGCTGCGTCACGACCGGCGGATCGGTATTGAGCAGATTGTCGACCGCTACGAAGAACTCGCTCTTCGGCGCGAGCTTGCTGGTCTTCACACCCAGATAGGCATCAAGATAGACGATCGTCGGCACACTTCTCTTGTCGATAACGGACGGCCCCCAGTTATCGTCGAATACCGCCGATCCGATCAGGCGACCGCGCAACTGCGCCGTGAAGGCACTGTGGTCATAGGTCACGCTCGCCGTGCCCCGCCACTTCGGCACGCCTTCCGCCGCACCGACATTGTTACTGACCTCACCTGCACGCGTGATGACCGACGTGGGCAGCACGATGTCGAGCTTGTTGACGTGATTGGCCAGGACCCGCAGATCGAGCGTGCCGTCCGCGACCGGCGTGGTGTACGACACTTCGATATCGATACCCCGCGCGCGCTCTTCCAACGCGTTGAACGGCTGGAGCAGGATGGCGGTGATCACATTGGCACTGTTCCGCGTGATCGCCGAGCAGAATTGCGCGTCGCCGGCATAGCACCGATCGACGATGAACTGCGCGGAGTTGGTCGCGATCGCCTTCTTGATCTTGATGTCATAATAATCGACCGACGCCCGGAAACCACGCAGGAAGGCGGGGCGCAGAATGATGCCGCCGGTCAGCGTATCCGCATTTTCCGGTGTCAGATTTGCGTTGCCGCTGACCGTCGCGAACGCACGGATCGGCAGATTGCCGTTCACAGGATCATTGACCAGCGTGTTGACAACGGCACCCGTCTGGAAAAGCTCCTGAAGATTGGGCGCGCGAATGTCACGCGAGCGCGTCAGGCGGATTTCCAGCCCGTCGATCGGCTCATAGCGGAAACCCGCCTTCCAGGTTTTCACCGAACCGCTGATGCTATAATCGGTCAGACGGCCCGCAATGTTGAGGTCGAGTGAGCGACCCACAACGCTGTCCTTGAACACCGGCACGCCAAGCTCGCCATAGAGTTCCTTGACGTTGATATTGCCATCAAACGCCTTGAAATTGCCTGCCCAGAAGCCGGTACGCTGGGAAATCGCGTCTGCCGTGGCATGCGCTTTTTCCTCGCGATACTCGACACCCGCCGCGAAACTGACCGGCCCCGCAGGCAGCTCGAACAGACTGCCCGCCAGATTGGCGGTGGCGACATGCTGCTCGTACCGGATATCCTGCTCGGACAGTCCGACCACATTGTTCAGCACCGCCTGACTGAGCGGCGCCGTACCGAAGGGGTTCATCGGTACGCAGCCATTGCCCGGATCGGTCAGCGTCGAGCGGCAGATCGCCCGCGTCGGGTCGGATGGATCGGCGACCGCGTCGACGGCCAGATTATACTGATCCGGACGCGGCATGTCGGTCGCCCGGATCTTCGAGTCCACGCGGCCATACTGGTAGGACAGGCTCCATTTCCAGTCACTGCCGAAGCTCCCGTCAAGACCGATCAGCCCACGATAATTCTTGCGGCTGTTCCCGACGCCGATCGCACCCATTTTCGTGTTCTGGACGTTAAGGGGCAACACGGTCAGGCCATTGGCGATCATCGCATCCCTTACGGTCTGCGGCAGATAGAAATTATCGATCGCGACCGATGTGAAGGACGCGCCGCTGCGGCCATAGTTGGCGCCACGGGTCAGGGCCTTAGACGTGGCGTAGGAGCCTTCGATATAGAGGTTGAGATCGTCCGTCAGATCATAGGACCCGCGCGCGTAGATCGACTTCTGGGTCGTGGGAATACTCGACTGGGTGAATGGCGCCTGATCGTAAAGACGATCGAACACAGCCTTGTCACCGAAATAATAGGTCCCGCCCCCGGCTACCCCTGACAGTGGGAAGTTGGTTCCCGCCAGATTGCCAGCCGCATCAAAATAATAGCCGGCTAACGGACCACTCGCCACCAGCCCCGCTTCGCTGAGGAACTGCGCGGACCAGGGCGCCGCGAGATACTGGGTCTGGCCAGGCTGCCCATAAAGCGGGTTATTTACCGTCTTATAGGCCTTGAACCAGTCACGGCTGCCATAAGTCGCGGCGCCATTGCGGGTATACTGGGCACTTACCAGAAAATGCCCTTTTCCGCCGACAAAGGCGGTCCCGTAGCTGAGGCTGCCCGTCAGGTTGCTGGCATCACCCTCGGTAGAAAGACCGGATTGAAACTCGCCCTTCAGGCCTTCAAACTTCGTATCCAGCACGAAGTTGACGACACCCGCGACGGCATCCGAACCCCAGGCGGCCGATGCGCCACCGGTCACGATGTCGACGCGCTTGATAAGCGCGTTGGGCAGCGTGTTCACGTCGACAGCGCCCGTCATCGTCGTCGGCGTCACGCGCTTGCCGTTGAGCAGCACCAGCGTCCGCGAAATGCCGAGGTTACGGAGATTGAGAAGATTGGCGCCGGCAAGCCCGTTACCAATCAGCGCCTTGTTCGTCCGCGGCGTGTTACTGCCGGACAGGGCAGGCATCTGGTTGACGAAATCGGAAATAGTGGCCGGAGCGGCGCGCTGAATCTGCTCGGACGTCACGACGCTAACCGGCGTTGGCGCGTCGAAACCGGCATTTTGCAAGCGCGTTCCCGTAACGACGATATCCGCGGCAGCAGCCTGTTCGGGCGCAGCCGGTGCCTGAGCCGTGCCATCCTGCGCGATCGCGGCACCTGGCTGCCAAAGCACCATCGCCAAAAGGGACACCGCGCCCATAGAACGCATGCGGCCAACTCGAACCATTTAACCCTCCCCAAAGCCATCGAGTTGACCGCTACATTGGATCACTCGTGTCATTTTCTTACGCGCTCTCGACGCAGCCGACAACAGGGAAAATTCAAATCCGTATGACGCGTGATATTTTTATCAACCCCAGGCGCTGCGGGTCCGATGCTCGAACATCAGCTCGACCATGGCGAACGCACAAACAGTTCCACGCTATTCCCAGCCGGAAAATGATTCGAAATATCCGGGACTGTCCTCACGACAATCGACAGCGATTTTCAGGCCAGATCGCCATTTGTGGCCCAGCATATACCGCATCGCCGATCTGTATCCGCACCTTGCATAAGACTATACTGCGGCAACGAACCATATAACGCGTGCGATAATTTGACTCATGCGGCGCAAAGCGCTTATTAGGTGCGTTCTGGCAGAGGCAATCTTCGCCTCCGGGTTCGGACGAGGTGAGGATGGACATGACAGCAGGCGGCCACGCGTCGGAGGACCAGGCTTATCCTTCAGCCAGCACAAGCTGGCGCGCCGTCGCGGTCCTGACCACGCTTTACTGGTTCGGCACGCTGGACCGGCAGGTCGCCGCGCTGCTTCTGCCGCTCATCAAGGCGGATCTGCAACTGACCGATTCGCAAGTCAGCCTGATCCCCGGCCTGGCGTTCGGGCTTGCATTCATGGTCATGAGCCTGCCCATCGGCTGGCTGGTCGACCGCACGAGCCGGCGCTCGATCCTGTTTGTCGGCGTGCTGACGTGGAGCATTGCGGCGATGGCCTCCGGGCTAAGTCGCACCTTTGGCCAATTGCTTGGGGCTCGCGCAGTCGTCGGCGGCGCCGAGGCGACGATCAACCCGACCGCCTACAGCCTGCTCAGCGACTTTTTCCCGCCCACCAAGCTGACGTTGCCCATGTCCATCTTTACGTTGGGTGGCAATCTGGGTGGCGGCACCTCGTTCATGCTGGGCGGTGCCGTGATCGGGCTTGTTGCCGGCATGGGCGGCATCACCCTGCCGTTCATCGGGACACTCGCCGGCTGGCAGGCGGCGTTCGTCATCACCGGCGTGCCCGGCCTGTTGCTCGCTTTTCTGGTCTGGGCTTTCCCGGAAGCGCCGCGCCACAAGCCCGTCGCCCGTGTCGCATCAAGCGCGACCTTTGGCGATCTTGGTCGCCAGTTCCGGCGTCACTCGGGCTTCTACCTCACACATCATCTCGCTTTCGCGATGATCATGAGTTTTGCGGTGGGTCTGCAAAGCTGGAACTCGGCCTATCTCAGCCGCCATTTTGACATGCCCCTCGCCCAGATCGGCTTCTGGCTGGGCCTCACGCAGGTTTTGTCCTCGCTCATCGGCCTGTGGTTCCATGGCTGGGCGGTGGACCGCATCTTCAGCAAAGGCCGCCATGATGCGCACCTCATCTATTTCGGCGTGATGTGCGTGCTCGCCTGCCCGTTCGGCGTGGCGGCCTACATGGTCGACAGCGCGATGGGCATGATCATCTGCTACAACATCGCCTATTTCCTGATCATGGCCTTCGCCAGCATCGGCCCCGCCGCGCTGCAAATTGCCACGCCGGGGCGCCTGCGCGGCAAGGCAACGGCGGTCTATATGATCATCCTGAGCATATTGGGGACCATATTGGGGCCGATCATCATCGCCACCTTCACCGATCGGCTGTTTCAGGATGAGGCGATGCTCGGCCATTCCATGGCGCTGTTCGCTGCTTGCACCACCTTGCTCGGCGCCATGTTCTGCTGGCTCGGCCGAACAGCGATGCGCCGTGTGGTCAGTGAGCAGCTGGGGGCATGAACGCATGAATAAAACAATCCATATGGACTTTTTTTAGGTAAGGGCTGATAATCTTCAGGCCTTCGACAAACGAAAGAGGTGAGGATGTTCGCAGGACCGGAGCAAGACAGGCTGCTCATCCGCGAGTTGATCGACAGCTACGGCGATGCGGTCGCCCGCCGCGACGCAGAGGCCTGGGCGGCGACATGGGCAGACGACGCCGTGTGGCGGTTCGCCGGCCGTGAGATCGCCGGTCGTGACACGATCGTTGCTGCATGGAGTGGGGCCATGGCCGGCTATGAGACAATCGCATTCATGGCGTTCCCCGGCGCCATGGATGTGGATGGCGACCGCGCCACGGTGCGTACGCACACATTCGAGCATCTGGTGCCTGTCGATGGCCCTACGCGGGTACAGGCCGGCATTTATGAAGACGAACTCGTGCGCCGTGACGGCCGCTGGCTTTTCGCCTCACGCACGTTCAACCCTAGGGAGATCAAAGCATGACCGTCCTCATCTGGGCCCAAATGGACCTGCCGCCCGAGCACGCCCACGCCATAATCGACGAAGCCAGACCCCTGATCGAGGCAGCCCTCGCTGAGCCCGGTTGCGAGATCTACACCTGGTCGCATGACCCCTATGTGCCCGGGCGGGTCAATGTTTTTGAACGGTGGACCAGCGAGGCGGAGCTGGCCGCTCATTTCAAAAACCCGGCCTATACCGACATGGGCAAGCAGTTGCGCTCCCGCGGTCCAATCGTGGCGCAAAGCCGCAAGTTCCGCGTCGACGCCCATGGCCCCATTTACGACGAGACGCGCACGCCACGCGCCGATTTTTTCGACATCCAGTCCTGACGGGCGACAAGGGCGCCCCGCTGGCCTGAACAAATGAGGACGAGGTTGCATGGCAGACGATATCGCCGCCCAGCTCATCGCAGCGGACGCGCAAGCCGCCGCCGCGCGGCGCACCGAATCCCACTACGGCCTGCGTCGCCGGACGCTGGAGCGGATGCGCAACAAAACGACCGACATGGACGAGGTGCCGATGCGAATCGACCCGCGCCTCTATACCGATCCGGTCTATTTCGAGCGGGAACGCCAGACCCTGTTTCGCGAGACGCCAATATTGGCCGGTCTCTCCATGGACATCCCCGAGCCCGGCAACATGATGCTCTTCGAGGCGCTCGGCCCATCGATTCTCATCACACGCGACAAGGAGGGGAAGGTCAACGCCTTCCTCAACATGTGCATGCACCGCGCCGCGAAGCTGGTGACGGAATGCTCCAAGCGGTCACGCATGACCTGCCGGTTCCATGCCTGGACCTATGATCTGACAGGCAAGCTCATTGGCCTGCCCGGCAAGGAAGGCTTCGAGGGGATAGACAAGGCAGATCTCGGCCTCATCCCGATCCCGGTCGCGGAATGGAAAGGCATGATCTTCGTGCGCGGCACACCGGGTGGCGCGCCAATCGACGTTGCGGATCATCTGGGGGATTTCGGCGACGAGCTGGCAGCGCTGGAGCTGCACAAGGCGCGCCCCATGGCGGCAAGCCGGCTGGAATGCGAAGCAAACTGGAAATATGCCTACGACACATATGGCGAGAGCTATCACTTTGCTTCGCTGCACCCCACGACGATCGGCGCGCTCGCCTTCAGCAACATCATGGTTTACGACAAGTTCGACAATGGTCATTGCCGCCTCGGCTTCCCGCGCGAGGAATTTATGGACTATGCCGATGAGGATGAGGCCGACTGGCCGCATACCGATTATGGCGGCCTCTACATGCTCTTCCCCAATGTCTCGATCAATGTGAACAGCATGAAGGGCGGCGGGCAGTTTTACGGCATTTCCCGCGTTTTCCCTGGCGAAAGCGTCGATCGCAGCTTCTCGCTGCTCAATACATACCAGCCGGCGCACACCAGCCGCGCCGACGAAGCAGAGCGCTGGACGGAAATTCACGATTTTATCGAACATGTCGTCTCGACCGAGGACTACAGCGTCTCGGCTGACGGGCAGGCAAATCTTCAATGGGCGCCCAGAGACTTTCGCACCACTCTGGGTCGCAACGAAATCGCGCTGCAGCATTTCCATCGCCGGCTGGCCGGCATTATGAAGCCCAACTGGTAGACGCGCGCCCCGCCTCACCGGTGCGGTGACGCGGGGAACAGTCAAAGCCGGATGCTATCGCGCCCGATATCGTTCAGGCTGCGGCAGCCGCACAGCGCCATGGCAATGCGTAGCTCTTCAGCCAGTATGTCAATAAGTCGCTCAACGCCAGCCTGACCCTGAGCCGCCAGTGCATAGACCCATGGCCTGCCCAGCATGACGCCGTTCGCGCCAATGGCGAGCATCCGCAGAATGTCGAGGCCGGTTCGCACGCCTCCATCGACCAAAATCGGCAACTGGCCGCCCAGCGCATCGACGATCCGCATGAGCGCCTGCACCGTGGATGCCGCGCCATCCAGTTGCCGCCCGCCATGATTGGAAACGATGATCGCATCGGCCCCGCCATCGCGCGCCAGCCGGGCGTCTTCATTCTCCATAATGCCTTTCACCACGAGCTTGCCCGGCCAGCGCGCACGCACCCATGCCAGCGCGTCCCAGTCCAGACAGTCCTCCTTGTTGGCGTTCACATACGCCATGCAATCCGCCAGCGAGGCCCGCGGACGGCCAAGATGATGCGCGACATTCCCAAGATTATGCGGCCCGCCGGCAAGGCCCACACGCATCGCCCAGCCCGGGCGCGCCAGCATCTGCCCATAGCGCCGGACAGCACCCGCCGGGCCTTGCCGGTTCAACCCCGAATGATGATCGCGCCAGCGCGTACCCATGACCGGCAGATCCACCGTGAACAGCAGCGTGGTGCAGCCCTGCGCCAGTGCCCAGTCAAGCATGCCGGCCACAAAATCCCGATCCCGCACCATGTAGAGCTGGAACCATGGCGGCCGAACCGCAGCAACCTCGCCCAACGGGCACACCGAAGTCGTGGACAGGGCCATCGGGATATTGCGCGCCTCAGCGGCCCGTGCGGCAAGCACTTCCCCACGCCGCGCCGCCATCCCGGCCAGACCCACCGGGCTCAGCGCCAGCGGCAGCGCCGCCGGCTCGCCCAGCAGAACGGTAGCGGTCGAAATATCGGACACATCGCACAACACGCGCTGGCGCAGCTCCACCTGTGCCAGATCATGCAGGTTACGCGCGGCCGTCACGCCATCGAACGCCGCGCCATCATAATATTCAAAAAGAAAGTGCGGGATCCGGCGGCGCGCACCGGCGCGAAACTCATGGGTCGAGATCGTCATGATCGCGATGCTCCTTCGCGGATGAATGGCATGGCAGGCGGATCAGCCAAAACGGCGAACCGGATCGCTGCCATCCCAGCCGAGCGACGCTGCCTTCATCTGCGCGAAGCGGCTCTTCATCCCCTCGCTGGGCTGAATAATCTCAAGCATCGTGCCCGGCCCGCCGCCCGTATCGACATATAATACGCCCCAGCCCTCACCCGGCACTTCCTGCGCCACCACCATGCCGGCGGACTGCGCGATGCTGCGCGCAGTCTCGATATCGTCGACCAGAATGCAGCTATGATGGATGCCCTCATGCCCGGCCAGCGCCCAATCGCGATAGATGGACGGGCTGTCATTATGCTGCTCGATCAGCTCGATCTGCATGTCGCCCCAATAAGCAATCGCGATGCTGAACACCGCGTCAGTCGGCTGCCCCATATAGCGCAGCGTGGGAATGGACAGATTGGGCTGCAGATAGAAGGGGCCGACCCCCATCGTCTGCGTCCAGAATCGGATGGCGGCCTCGAAATCCCTGGGCAGATAGGCAATCTGCATCACCTGCCCCAGTTGTATCAGGCTTGTCACGCTCTTCTCTCCCATCAGCCCTGCCCTGTTGCGTCACTTGCCCAGGCCAGCCCCCGGCGCAGTAATTCGTAGAAGATCGGCTCATCCCATGAGCAGCGATCGACGCCTGGCCAGCGCTCCATCAGCGGCCGCATGTCATGTGGCCCCCGGCAATGGCCGAGCGTGAGGTAAAGCACCGCCCCCCGTCCCAGATGCCGAAGATAAAGCACCGGATGCCGCCCCGGCTCCCGCGAGGCCTGCCGGAAGCTGCCCAGCGCCCGGCCATCATAGTGGCAATCCAGCAGCGTCTCGACCGGCGCGCAGGGTCGGCTCAGATACAGCTCATCGACCGTTTCGAACGGCTGTATTCCCTCGACCAGCGGATGCCCCGGTGCAGCGACATCGACTCGATAGCGCTCGATTGGCGGATGACCGATGAACTGCGTGCCCAGCAGAGCCATGAAATCCGGCACATCGTCCGGTGTCGTCACCGTGCCGCCCTCAATGAAGCGCAGGATCGAGTTGGTGCCATGCAGCGCGAACCAGCGCCCGCCCCGCTCGACGAACGCGATCAGCGCACGCCGCTGATCTTCACGCGCGGGAACGCGATCGCAGGTATAGCTGAGCAGAAAGTCCGCGCCGGCAATGACATCGGGCTCGGGATAGTCCTCATAGACCCGTGTTCGCACGTCAGGATGTTCGGCGAGAAGCTTGAGCAGTTCGAGCCTCGCAAAGTCCATATCATGATAGGCACCCCCAACGACGAAGACGCAATCGATCGCTTTTCCCGCCATCACACGGAACCCAAGTGCGCGTTACAATATTCCATATCCAACCCCGCTCGCCTCTCCGAAATGATTGTTATTACGCGTTGCGCTTTTTGAAAAGCCTGTCTACCATCAATGTATGAAAACAGGAAAATGGCGATGAACAATCCTGTCGCCCAGGAGACTCTGAAAGCATTTCGGGAGGAGGTCCGCGCCTTTCTGGACGCGTCGTTGACCCCGGAGCTGCGCGCGGCGGCCGCCGGTCAGGCGGGCGTCTTTTCCGAAGGCGACGTCGCAAAGCAATGGCATCGCATCCTGTACGAGCGTGGCTGGATCGCGCCGGCCTGGCCAGTGGAGTATGGCGGGCCCGGCTGGCCCCCGGTGCAGCGCATGATCTTCGAACATGAATGCGCCATTGCCGGTGCGCCGACGCTGCCGGCAATGGGGCTGCAGATGTGTGGTCCGGTACTGATCGGCCATGGCAGTCAGGCGCAGAAGGACTATTTTCTGCCGCGCATCCTGTCCGGCGAACATTTCTGGTGTCAGGGCTATTCGGAGCCTCAGGCCGGGTCTGATCTCAGCGCCTTGCGCTGCGCGGCCATCCGGGACGGGGACGACTATATCGTCAACGGCACGAAAATCTGGACCACCCATGCCCAATATGCCAACTGGATTTTCCTCCTGGTCCGCTCAGACCCCGCATCGCGGCGGGGCGCGGGCATCAGCTTCCTGCTGGCGCCCATGGACACGCCGGGCATAACCGTCCGCCCGATCCTGTCGATGTCCGGTGAGCATGAGGTCAACCAGCTCTTTTTCGACGATGTCCGCATTCCCGTCTCCAACCGGGTCGGACCGGAAAATGAAGGCTGGCAGATCGCCAAATATCTGCTGGAGTTCGAGCGCGGCGGCGGCTCGGCCGGCGGCCGCGTGGCGCGCGTCATGCGCCGGATTTACGAGGCGGAGACAGCTGCGGAGGGACTGGATCGCGCGCGTTTCCAGGATTCCGGCTTCATCAAGCGCCGCGCCGAAATAGAAATCGAGTTGATGGCGCTGGAGATGACCCAGTTCCGTAACATCGCTGCGAGCGAGACCGGCCAGCCGGTGGGCGACGCTGCCGCATCAACCTTCAAACTTGTCGCGGCAACATTGTTTCAGAGAGCCACCGAGCTTGCCATGGACGTTCTTGGTCCCATCGCAGCCGTAGACCAGCGTGTCGCGCTGGAGGAGCATGGCGCGATGGTCGGTCCAGACTATGCCGCCGCACAAACGGCGCGCTACCTCAACGCGCGCGCCATGACCATTTTTGGCGGCACCAGCGAAATTCAGCGGGGCATTCTTGCCAAGGCTGCGCTCGGTATCTGACGGTCCAAGGGGGAATAGCCATGTCCATTCTGGGCGAGTCGCAGGAAATGCTGGCCGATCTGGTCAGACGCTACCTGACAGAGAATTTCGATTTCGAGACGCGGCGCGCAGCGCTCGCCAAGGCCGACTGGCCGCATGATTTATGGCAGGCTTTCACACAGGAACTCGGCATCACCGGGCTTCCGTTCGCCGAAGAACTGGGTGGACTGGGCCTCGGCCCGCTCGATACCATGGTGGTCATGGAGGCGCTGGGGCGGGGACTGGCCGCCGAGCCTTTCCTGTCCACCGTCATCGGCTTTGGTGCGCTGGTGAAAGGGCTGGATCAGCCGGCACAAGGCCGGCTCGCGCCACTCGTCGCGCAGGTCATCGCCGGCGATGCGCGGGTCGCGCTCGCGCTGGTCGATGCCGATGGCGCACCGGGCTATGGCGACCGCACTCTCACGCGCGCGGGCGACGGCTGGCGCCTCACTGGCCATGCGCCGTTCGTGACAGCGGCGACGGGCGCGACACAGCTTGTCCTGAGTGCAGGTACACCAGATGGCAAGACCGCGCTCATTCTGCTCTCACGCGAAGCAGAGGGGATGACCTGGGCAGCCATGCCATTGATCGACGGAACGACGGCCGGCGCTGTCGATCTCGATGTCATGCTGGCCGATGACAGCGTGCTCCTGCTCGACGCCGCGGACCTGCTCCACATCGTCAATGACACCCTGCTCGCGGCAATCGGCGCGGAAATCACCGGCATCATCGCCACGCTCATCGAGATCACGGTCGACTTTGCCGGCCAGCGCACGCAGTTCGGCAAGTCCATCGCCAAATTCCAGGTCATCCAGCACAAGCTGGCTGACATGTATGTGGAAGGTGAACTTGCGCGCTCCATGGCATTGCTCGCCGCGCTGAAGCTCGATGGCGATCCTGTCGAGCGCGCGGCTGCGGCGGCCGCGTGCAAGGCGCGCACAGCGCGCGCCGGACGCATGGTCGCGCAAAGCGCCATACAAATCCATGGCGGCATCGGCACGACCGATGAACTGATCGTGGGCCATTATTTCAAACGACTTCTTACGATTGAGGCGCTCTACGGCGGGATCGCGACGCATGAGAAGCAATATGCCCGCCACCGGGCAGCGTTGGGAACACCGCTACCCGTGGTCTGACGCGCGGAGTTCTGAGGAGGCCACGGCAGACCATGATCCATCTCCAATCCACCATCTGGGTCCGCCCCGGTAAAATGGCGGCCATGCTCGATATCATCCGTGATCGCCTTGTCCCCATTCTTCAGGACGGGGCGGGATGGCGGCTGATTGGCTGTTTCGAGCAGCGGATCGGCAGACTCAACACGCTGATCGATCTGTGGGAGCTGGAGGATTATAATCACTTCACGCGCGCTTTTGCCGCCTATCGCGAAGACCCCGATTACCCCTCGATCCGCATATTGATCGACGAATGCGTGGAGCAGGAAACGCTCGTCTTCATGGAGAAGCGCTTCTAGCCCCCTAGACGATGGCGCTGAGAAGTGGCTCGCCGCGCAGGAACGCCATGACATTGCCCGCGCATCGAAGCTTGGCTTCGTCCATCCCGCGATCGGCCCAGGCGCCGACATGCGGCGTCATCACCAGCGTGTCCAAATGACGCCAGCGCGATCCGTCATGCGGCTCGTCCACGAACACATCGAGGCCGGCCCCGGCGATCTCTCCCTTGTTCAGCGCGTCCAGAAGGGCAACTTCGTCCACCAGCGAGCCGCGCGAAATATTGACGAGATAGCCTCGCGGGCCAAGCGCCGCGAGAATCCTCGCGTCAATCATGGCCTGCGTCTGGGCCGTTGCAGGCGCCGCAACGATGAGGACATCGCTGTCTCGCGCCAGCTCGTGCAATGATGCCGCGCGCGGCCAGGGTGCATCCGGCTTGGCGCGCGGCCCCCACCATGCGATCGGCGAGCCAAAGCCCTCCAGCCGCCGGGCAATTGCATGGCCGATCGCCCCAAGACCGACGATACCGCACCGCATACGCGAAAGCGACGGCACCTGAGGCAGCAGCAGCCCACCTTTCCAGGCACCGTCACGGATTAGCCGGTCGGCCAGCGGAATCTTCCGAATAGCGGCGAGCAACAAGCCGAGCGCCATATCGGCGACATCCTCGTCATTCACGCCGCGCCCTGCGGTAACACGCACGCCACGCGCGCGCGCGCGATCCAGATCAATGCCGTCATAGCCCGCACCCAGACAGGCGATAAGGCCAAGATTGGGCAAGTCCCAGACCGCCTCCTCCATGGGTGCGCCACCGGCCGTGACGACCACGCGCACATCGCGCCCCTCGCCACGCGCATAAGCCGGCAAGTCGCCGATGCCGCTACGTGGCACCAGCATGCAGAAAGGATCGAACATCGCATCTATGCTCAGATGCTCCAGATACTGGAGCACCGGCTCGCGAACCATGTTTGCCACATTCATGGAGCGATATCCGTCAGTCGCGATAATCAGGAGAGGTCCGGTCCAGCTCGCGACGCAGCGCGATCCAGTCCAGCGTGCCATTCGGCTTGCCGTCATAATTATAGACCTGACTATGGACCAGATCCTGAATTTTGTCATCGAGCAGGCGCACGGGCGTGCCGCCGCTCAGCGCCGCAATCTGGATCTCACAGGCCCGCTGCGTCTGCATCATCAGCCAAAAAGCTTCACCCACTGTACGTCCCACCGTCAGCAGGCCGTGATTACGCAGGATCAGAACATCCTTGTCCGCAAGATCGCGCCGCAGCGTTTCGCGCTCCGCCTCGATGAGCGCAACGCCCTCATAATCATGATAGGCCAGACGCCGCCCGACAAGCAGCGCTTGCTGGCTGATCGGCAACAATCCATGCTCCTGCGCGGAAACGGCCACGCCGGCGGCGGTATGCGTGTGCATGACGCATACGACATCCTCTCTGGCAGCATGGATGGTGCTGTGGATCAGATAGCCGGCCGGATTGATAACGCCGCCTTCGCTACGCACCTCTCCCTCCAGGGTGACCTCGACCAGATTGCTCGCCGTCACCTCATGAAACAGGCTGCCAAACGGATTGATGAGGATGCGCTCTTCATCTCCGGGCAGACGCGCGGAGATGTGAGTCGCGATGAGATCGGTCATGCGGTGCATGTGCGCAAGCCGATAGCATGCCGCCAGATCCTCACGGATCGCCTGCTCTTCACCGGTCGCGTCCACCGTCGTATCACGTGTCGGGGTTTTGAATGCCGTTGCCATGTTCGCGCCTCCACTCTCCATCAGGGCCGCATCGAGACCGGCCATAAAACAATCCAACCGGCCTGTTATGGCATGTCTACCGGGGAGTCGTCCACACCCATCGTTCGGAATCGCCGCGCGAACGGTTAAAAATTAGCACACGTGTTTTTTTGCTTGCGGAAATCTGCTGGTCTTGCGATCAAGCAGCCATCGCCGCGCGCCAAAACGCAAGATCGTGGCGCGAACATGGAGGGTGAAAATGCAGCTCAGCCGCGAGCGCATGTTGCAGGCCTATCGGCAGATGAAGGTCATCCGGGAATTCGAGGAGCGCCTGCACAGCGAGATCCAGACCGGAGACATTTCAGGCTTCACCCATCTCTACAGCGGCCAGGAAGCCGTTGCCGTCGGTGTATGCGAACACCTCACGGATGATGACTACATCATCTCAACGCATCGCGGCCATGGCCACTGCATCGCCAAGGGCTGCGATGTGAAAGGCATGATGCAGGAAATTTATGGCCGCGCAGGCGGCCTGTGCAAGGGCAAGGGCGGCTCGATGCACATTGCGGACATCAAGAAGGGCATGCTGGGCGCTAACGGCATTGTCGGCGCGGGCGCGCCGATCGCCGTGGGTGCCGGAATCGCCGCGAAGCTGGACGGCAAGGGGGGCGTCTCCATCGCTTTTTCCGGCGATGGCGCCTGCAATCAGGGTACCACGTTCGAAGCCATGAACATGGCTGTCGTGCTGAAGGCCCCGGTGATCTTCCTGTTCGAGAATAATCACTATTCCGAGCATACCGGCCCGGATTACGCGGTCGGCACATCGGGGGATATTGCCAGCCGTGCGGAGGCCTTTGGCATGAAGGTCTGGCGCGGCAATGGCTGCGATTTCTTCGATACATTCGAGGTGATGCGCGAAGCCATCGAATATTGCCGCGCAGGCAATGGCCCGGCAGCGGTTGAGCTCGATACCGAGCGCTTCTTCGGTCACTTCGAGGGCGATCCGCAACGCTATCGCGGCAAGGGCGAGCTTGATCGCATCCGGGAGGAGCGCGATTGCCTCAGCATCTTCCGCGCCAAGGTGACGGACGCGCGGCTGCTGAAAGCCTCCGATCTCGACAAGCTGGACGCCGAAGTCCTGGCTCTGATCGACGACGCAGTGGCTGAGGCGCGGGCAGCGCCCAGACCCTCGCCCGATGACGTTCTCACCGATGTCTATGTGACTTACTGAGGGGAGACGGCAAAATGGCAATGATGCAGCTACGCGAGGCGATCAACCTCACTCTCCATCAGGAGATGGAGCGCGACCCCAATGTGATCTGCCTGGGAGAAGATCTGGTCGGCGGCATGGGCACCGCTGGCGGTCCGGAAGCAATTGGCGGCATTTGGAAGACCACTGCCGGTCTTTATGCCAAATTCGGTGCGGACAGAGTGATCGATACGCCCATTTCCGAATCCGCGATCATCGGTGCGGCGGCCGGCGCTGCGCTCGCCGGGAAAAGGCCAGTCGCGGAACTGATGTTCGCGGATTTTATCGGCGTGTGTCTGGATCAGATCTGGAACCAGATGGCCAAATTCCGTTACATGTTTGGCGGCAAGACCACCTGTCCGGCAGTCATTCGCGTCGCTTATGGCGCCGGTCGCAATGCGGGTCCGCAGCATAGCCAGGCGGCCTATGCGATGATGACGGCGATTCCTGGTCTCAAGGTCGTCATCCCTTCCACACCGGCGGAAGCAAAAGGCCTCCTCGCCACCGCAATTCGCGATGACGACCCCGTCTTGTTCTTCGAGCCAAAGGCGCTCTATGCAACGCGTGGCGACGTACCGGAGGAGGAGTATCTCATTCCGTTCGGCCATGCCCGGTCCGTACGCGAAGGCGAGCATGCGACCATCGTGACCTGCGGCCAGTTGGTCGGCACGGCTGAAAAAGCCGCCGATGCGCTCGCAAAGGAGGGCATCGGCTGCGACGTGCTCGACCTGCGCACGACGAGCCCCATTGATGAAGAGGCAATTCTTGATTCCGTCGAGCAGACGGGCCGCCTGATCGTTGTCGATGAAAATCCACCGCGCTGCGGACTGGCGGTAGACATTGCCGGACTGGTGTCCAGCAAGGCATTTGCCGCCTTGCGCGCGCCCATCCAGATGGTCACGCCACCCCACACGCCGGTTCCTTTCGCGCCCGAGCTGGAGCAGGCCTATCTGCCCTCTGTCGCGCGTATCGATGCGGCGGTGCGCGCCGCCCTCTCCTACCGCTGAAAGGACGCGCCATGAGCAAGCTGCGCGCATTCACAATGCCCAAATGGGGCATCGAGATGACCGAGGGCATCGTTGCAAACTGGGAAGTCGCCGAAGGCGCCTCGTTTGCCAAGGGCGACCTGTTGACGCTGATCGAAACCGACAAGATCACCAATGAGGTCGAGGCGGAATATGATGCGACCGTCTGCCGATTGATCGCGCAGCCCGGGGAGACCTATCCGGTTGGCGCGCTGCTGGCCGTTTTTGCCGACGCACCGGTTGATGCCGGTGAAATCGACAGCTTCATCGCAACCTTTAGCGGTACTGGCGCGCCGCAGCCTGCACCGGCGCCCGAACCCGAACCTGCGCCCGTTGCGGCGACATCGCCCGTCACGGTCCCGAGTGACCCCAGCATCATCAGCCCCGGCGCGGCCGATCTCGCCCGCCGAAGCGGCGTCGATGTGCACGGCATCAGCGGATCGGGTCGGGATGGACGCATCACGCTTCAGGATGTTGATCAGGCCGCCAAGCCAGCGCGCGCGCTCCCGGGCGGCGCGCCGGTGACGATATCTCCAGTAGCGGGACAGGACGCCCATTTTGCTTCCCCGCTGGCAAAGCGGCTGGCCGCGAACCATGGCGTCGATCTGACCGGCATTGCCGGCACCGGGCCGCGCGGACGCATCAGTAAGGCAGATGTACTGCTGCATGTCGCACCGCCAGCCCCGGCGCCCCAGCCCGCCCTGGCGCCGATACCAGCGCAAGCACCGGCCGAAGATGTTCGGGTCGTCAAAATGTCCCCCATGCGCAAGGCCATCGCCCGGCAACTGTCCTTCTCCAAGTCCACCATCCCGCACTTTTACCTCCGTAACAGCGCGGGAATTGATGCGCTGCTGGCAATGCGCGAGCAGGCCAAGCGCGCCACCGGCGCGGCACCATCAATCAACGATTATCTGGTGCGCGCCTGCGCGCTGGCGCTCGTCCGCCACCCGGACGTCAACGTGCAGGTGCATGGCGAGGAGATCCACCATTTCCCCCATGCCGACATCGCCGTGGCGGTCGCCACTGACAAGGGCCTGTTGACTCCGATCGTCCGCGCGGCCGACACCAAGAGCGTGGCTGCCATTTCCGCCGAAGTAAAAAGCCTTGCCGAACGCGCACGTGCAGGCAGACTCGCGGCAGACGAATTTCAGGGCGGCAGCTTCTCCATCTCCAATCTGGGCATGTTTGGCATCGACCAGTTCGATGCGATCATCAACCCGCCGCAGGGCGCGATTCTGGCGATTGGCGCGGGGCGTCAGGCAGCGGGCGCCGCAAATCATGCGCTCCAGTTCAGCACGCGTATCCAGCTTTCGCTGTCCTGCGACCATCGCGCGATCGACGGCGCGGTCGGAGCTCTGTTCCTCGCTGAACTGACCGCGCTGATCGAAACGCCGGAGGAGCTCACGCGCTAAAATACGTGCGCGATGCATTTATTCGCGAGAACAAGGGTCATCCGGCATCGCGAAGCTTGTACAACCCGCCATGGCGTAGATATTGTCGATACCGGATCAGCCCATAGGGGGCGCGGAGGGACGATATCGGATGGCCAAAGTGAAGCTTGTTGACCTGTCCGAACTCGAACCCGCCGGGATGGCGCGACCAGATGCCGGCCTGCAACAGCGCAAGAGCGCCGATACGCGCGTCGCCCTCCTTGAGGCAGCAATCGATTGCCTGGCGGAGCTGGGCTATGCGCGCACGACCAACCGCCTGATCGCCAAAGAGGCCGGGGTCTCGCGCGGCGCGATGCTACATCATTATGCGACGCGTCAGGACCTCATCGAGTCGGTCATCGACTATGCCTTTTACTCTCATATGGAAGAATTCGGACGGGCCATTCGGGGATTGTCCGATCATGCGCGCAAGAGCGACAACAGCGGCATCGCGCTGGACTGGGAATTGTTCCTCTCCCGGCCGCACAAGGCGTATCTGGAACTCACCATGGCCGCCCGCACGGACGCCGAGCTGCGCGCGATCTTTGTTCCCAAAGCACAGCGTCACGACCGCATCTGGTGCGACCAGTTGCTCGCCGTTTTCCCCGAGTGGAGCGACGATCTCGAGCTGCTCAACCGCTCACGCCGCGTCGTGACGGCAATGATGAGCGGCATGATCCTGAACCGCGACATCTGGAACGATAGCGCCATGGAGCAGACATTGCTCGAATTCCTGGCGGATATCCTCCTCAAGCTACGGGAGGGCGAACTGTCATTCGCGCATCCCGCGCCCCCCACCCCCGGGAAACGCGCACGAGCCGGCTGAAACGACCGGAAGACCCGAAAAAAGCGGCGCGCTACTCGTCCCGAGCGCCAGCGCCGCCATTTCCGGAATGGCATATGTGATATGCGCTATTTTTCAGGTGCGTAGCGATCCATCCAGCGGTCCAGATTTTCGTGAAAGAACCGCACGCGCCGCTCCTGCCCGGCCAGGCACTCACGCTGGAACCCGCGAGAATGCAGTGCCTTCTGCTGATTACCCCAAATAGCAACGTCCTGATCGATCGTCGGCCCCATGCTGTGATCGCCGGCTTTGCCAATCTGGTGCGGCGCCGGAACATCCAGATCCACCGTGTCGCGCAGCGTGGGGGAATAGTAGGTCGTCTGCCCCTCCGGAAACAGGTTCAGAAACCACATGTCGAAATAGCATTTCTCCGGGTCGGTCGGGTGCGGACGCGCGCGCAGCCAGATATTGCCATCCGGCTTCAGGCTGAGCGAAAGATTGGGAAACAGCGTGTAATGCCAATTATCAGTCAGCATATTGTCGTCAAATTTGGAGAAGTCATAGCCCTTCTCCTTGCCGAGCAAGCGCTTCTGCTTTTGCAGCGCCTCGCGCAGATCATGCATGCGCCCGCGGAAATCCTCCGGGTCCAGTCCCCAGAAATGAATATGCTCGCCCAACTGACGGATGACCTCCGCCTCGCTCCCGCGCACAGTACGGCTGGGCGCGCCGCCCGGCATGAGCATGCGGCTATGCCCGCTCTCATACAGATCAAACTGCGAATAGAGATATGAGAATTCCGCGACGAACTTCAGTTGCGGATGGGCATGGAAGACATGGTAGGATTCGTTGAAATTGTCCTGCACCAGCTTCCAGTTGAAATCGCCTTCCACCGTAACCCAGAGGGTACGGACCATTTGGTCCATCGGATAAGCGTCCATCTGGTCGGCGACCGGCGCGAGGTAATCGCGCAGTGGCATGCAGTCATTATCCATGTTGAACCAGACCATGCCGCCCCAGATGCCGGACTTGATCTCAACAAGGCTCTTTTCCATGCATTTGGCTTCGGCCGGAAAGTCGGGCAGATCCGGCACGGTCTTGATCTGCCCCTCAAGGCTGAACGACCAGGCATGATATGGGCAGGTAAGACGCCGCGCGTTGCCGGTCTCTTCGGGCACCAGCATCATACCGCGATGTGGGCAGACATTGTAGAAGCAGCGGATCTGCTCATCCTTGCCGCGCACCGCGAGAATGACTTCCGGGCCAAATTCCATCGTCACATAGTCGCCAACCTTCTGCAGCTGCTGCTCCAGAGCAACGACCTGCCAGGTCTTCGTCCATACGCCTTCCCATTCGCGCTTCCAGAAATCCCTGTCGAAATAGCGGGAGGGACTGATCGGCGCATCGCCCAGCTTCGGTTCGGGTGCCTTGCTGGCATCGATGCCGATCGCGCGGACCGGCGCATCCTGAATGTCGATATCGCTCATGGCTGCGTTGCTCCCGTTCAAACAAAGTCTCGCGCGACCGGCAGGCGGCGCAGATGCGCGCCGCCGCTAACGCGGATAATATCGCCAGTCGCCGTGCATTCATCGCTGGCGAGCCACAGCGCGGACGCCGCGACATCGGCAACCGTCGTCAACCGGCCAAGCGGAATTTCGCGCTGGAAGGCCGCAACGACCTTCTCATCCGCGAAATAGGCAGCCGTCATCGGCGTGCTGGTCAGGCCCGGCGCCAGCGAGTTCACGCGAATGCCCCGCTCACCATATTCGACCGCCGCAACCTTCACCACTTTATCGGCTGCCGCCTTGCTGCCAGCATAGGCGGCAAGGCGTGGTGTGGTGAGTTCGGCGGTTACGCTCGACATGGTGATGATCGAGCCGCCGCCCGGCATGTGCTCGGCCACTTCCTTGATGAAGAGGGCCGTCCCGATGAAATGGATACGCGCCTGAAACAGCAGCGCCTCGGCGGTCTCCTCGGCGATCGGCGCATTGCGGTTCACGCCCGCAGTGTTGATCGCGACGTCGATCGCCCCGCCCAGCAGTTCTGCGGCTTCCCTGATGCCATCATGGATCGACTGTTCGTCGAGAATATCGACCTTGACGATGCCTGCCGCCTTGCAATCATCCGCAACGCGCTGCGCCGCCGCTATGTCGGGTGATCCCAGTGCGATCGTCGCCCCTTCGTCACGAAACAGCCCGGCGATCGCGCCGGCGATGCCGCCCGGCGCGCCCGCACCGAGAATGAAAACCCGCTTGCCGTCCAGTCGCTTCCCTGCGCTCATCGTCGTCCCATCCTTCTGCCTGTTCGTGCTTATTTCAGTGATGCCCGGTGGGCGTAGATCGGGTCCTGCGTGCCCCGCTGGCCGAAGATGCGCGGGCTGCCCGGTGTCCGGTCCCATGTGTCGGTGCGATCGAGATTGGCGTTCCAGTCGTACACGGCATGGCGATGCGCGATCTTCCACACACCTTCGCGCCGCTCGAACCGATCAAGGTAGCGACCCGCCGCGATCATACGCACGGGCTTGCCTTCGGCAGTCACCATATCGTGATTGGCCATGAAGCATGCCTCACCCACGGCGCGATTGCCCGCCACGTCGATGAGGACATTGCCGATCAGATGCTGCGTGCGCTCCATGCCGGGCAGCAGCCCTGTGACCCAGTCGACAAACGCGACCGCACTGCCCTTGAAGCCGCCATGATCGTCGGTCGCATCGGGATGAAAGACCGACAGGAGCAGAGCCTTGTCACATCGATCCAGCCCACGCGCCAGCGTGTAGACCAGTTCCGCGCAGGCCTGTTTAGCGAGCAGTATGTCCAGTGCGTCCCCCTCAGGCATCGCCGTCGCTCCCCGTCCGCGCCAGATATTTGTCGAGCGTATGCTGGAAATGCCGCACCCGGCTCTCCTGATAGCGGGCGAGCCTCAACGCTCCCGTTTTTGATGCCTTCATGCCGGCCTGAACCTCGGGCAGGTTCTGCATATCCTGCTCCAGCACATTGCCAAGCTGGCCGAGATGATCGGCATAGCTGCCGTCCGGCGGCAGCAGGATCATTTCCGGCTGCGGCGCCTTCTCGCCCGGCTGGAGACGACCGAGCAGCCGAACCTCCATCAGCGTATGATCCTGATCTGGCCAGGGGCGCCAGCGATAGACAACCGTCGGCTGGAACCCGCCCCACGGCGAGAAATTGGGAAAGACATTATATGTCAGCGCGTCCTGCACCTCGGAATCACTGGCTTCATCGAGATCGCGACCGAACACCTTGCCGAAACGCTTCCGGTTATGATCTCCCATGGACGCGCGCGCGGTGCGCCCCTCCTCCACAGTCAGCGTCATCCCCGGCTCGACCACGCGCCCGTTATATTTCAGGAAATTGTCGATAATGTCCTGCTCAGTCGCCTCGCCCTCGATCTGCGGCGACAACACACCGAACGGGGTGATCGCCAGATTCACATGATCGCCCCACATCATATATTTGCTGTTGGCGTCGCCCGTGAACGGCATGATCTGCGGATGCGTGGCGGAAACATGATACGCCTCCATGAACGCCTCCGCGCAGGCCTTCCAATTGGCTTTGATGACCTTGCCGACCCACGCGGTCGTATAGGCGTCCTCATGGCGCCACCGGGCAAAATGGTCCGGTAGAGGCGCCAGATACTCCTCCAGACTTGGGCCGCCCTCATTCTCCTTGATGAAGATATAGCCACCCCAAAGGCCGACCTGTGCTTGCGGGAGGTGCATCTCTTCGTCCCGCATGCCGGGGAAATCCCAGCGGCACGGCACATTTTTCAGCGCCCCGTCCGTGCTCCAGGCAAAGCCGTGATAGGGACAGGTGAAATCCGACGCCCAGCCGCTTTCGCTCCGTAACCGGCGGCCACGGTGCAGGCAAACATTATGGAAAGCCCGCACCGACCCGTCCTGTTGCCGCACGATGAGGTAGGAGCGGCCCGCATTCTCGTAGAGAACATAGTCTCCCGGGTCCGGCATTTCTTCATGCCGCGCCGCGAACTGCCAGACCTCAGGCCACATCCTCTGGCATTCACGGGCAAAGAACTCGGGAGAAACATAGCGATCGACAGACAATGTCTCATTGCCCAGATCTTGCCACGACTCACCCTTCAGGAATGCTGGCACCGTACGGCTGTCACGCGCGGCCAGCTCATCCCAGGACGGCCCCGGCGGATCAGACATTATTGGTCCGTCATAGTCGGCCACGCTCGCTCTCCTGTCTTTATCCAATGCCCCGAACAATGCCATGACATCGCGAAAATTACAAGCCATGTGGACTTTTTTATGGCGTCACAGCCAGCCATACAGAATTCCGATGCGTTGGTCGACTCAATATATCCCGCGTGTTAAAATTTTCGTGGACGGCATTGCCATATGGCCTGCGTCGCCATATTCAGGCCATGTGACCTGTTTTGACAGGCGGCACCCGGCCGCGCCTTCGCTGGCCGATGCGTAGAGCAACAGGAGAGTGATGTGACGGGCAAGGCGAACCAGCTTGACGGCGATCTCAACTGTGACGTGCTGGTCATCGGCAGCGGGGGCGGCGCGCTGACCGCCGCAGTCACGGCGCGCAAGGCCGGCATGAACGTCATCGTCGCGGAAAAGCAGAGCGTGTTTGGTGGCACCACCGCTACATCCGGCGGCATGCTCTGGATTCCGGGCAATCACCACGCACCCGCGATCGAGCAGAGGCTGGGCGAACCCGACAGCCTGGAAAAAGTGCGGACCTATATTCTCCAGGAAGCGGGTAACTATGCCGATATCGAACGGATCGACGCATTCCTGAAATATGGCCCGGAAATGATCGCGTTTCTCGAACGGGAAACATACGTCAAGTTCGATGGCATGGAATATCCGGATTATTACTTCAAAAATCCCAATGCCGCCAAGACCCGCTCGCTAATCGCTTCCGAATATGATGCCAAGAAGCTGGGAAAACATTTCAACGAGCTCAAGCGCCAGCTCCCGCAACTGCTGTTCCTGGGTTTCGCCATCGGTTCATCGGTCGAAATGCAGCAATTCTTCAAGGCCGGACGATCCCCCAAGGCTTTTCTGGCTGTGGCCGGCAAGATGGCGCTGCACCTTGTCCACACGGCAATTCATGGCGGCGCGCGGCGGGTCGTGCGTGGCGGCGCACTGATTACCCGCCTCGCGCAGAGCTGCTTCGAACTGGATATCCCGATTCTGCTCAATGCGCCGGCGAAGAGCCTCATCAAGGAAGGCAGCGCCGTGCGTGGCGCCATGGTCGACGGACCGAACGGACCCCGACGGATCATGGCCAGGCACGCCGTCATCCTGGGCAGCGGCGGCTTCCCCTATGACAACAAGCGGCGCGGCGAAGCCTATCCGCCCAACGCGTTCGACGGTACGCCCCGATCAGTCGCCAATCCCGGCAACACCGGCGATGGCGCGCGCATGGCGGAGGGTGTTGGCGGCGTGTTCGGCAAGGATGTGTCCAATGCGGGCGCCTGGATGCCGACATCGGTACAGCCCGACATCGAAGGCCCCAAGGGCGTATGGCCGCATCTCGTCGACCGGCTGAAGCCCGGCTTCATCTGCGTCACGCGGCACGGCAAGCGGTTCGGCAATGAAAGCTGCGCCTATTCCAGCTTCGTGCCGCAGATCATCGAAGCGACCCGGGGCGACAAATTCGGCTTCTGCTGGCTGATCGGCGACAAGGCGGCGATCGACAAATGGGGCATGGGCCGTGTCCGCCCCAGTCCGCTGCCGCGCAAGCGCTATATCAAGTCGGGTTATCTGATCGGGGCACCGACCGTCGCGGCGCTGGCGAAAAAGATCGACGTTGACCCCGCAGCGCTGGTTGCCACGGTTGAGCGCTTCAACGGCTTCGCGAAACAGGGCATCGACCCGGATTTCCAGCGGGGCGCGGATGATTATGACGCCTATCAGGGCGATGAAGAGAATAAATGGCCCAACCCCTGCCTCGGGCCACTGGAGAAAGGCCCGTTCTACGCGATCAAGATGTTCGCCGGGGAAATCGGCACCTTCGCGGGCATCAATGTCGACAAGTTCGCGCGCGTAATCGATTCTACCGGACAGCCGATTACCGGCCTCTACGCTGTCGGCAACGATCAGAAGAATGTGTTTGGCGGCTCCTATCCGGGCGCGGGCGCGACATTGGGGCCAGGGCTAACCTTTGGCTATGTCGCCGCGCTGCACGCATCGGGCCAGATCGGCGACGACGAGACGGCACGCAGCGCGGCCTGATACTCCTCGTGTGCACGGACGAGGGAGCGGGGTTCCGAACACTGCCCCACCCCCTCGGTCGGCGATATCACGGCAAAGGCGGCATCGCGTCCGGATCGAACTTCATGTCGATGAGGATCGGTCGGTCACGTGTCTCGATCGCAGCGATAGCGCGCATCAGATCGCCAAAGGTCGAGACGGAGAAGCCCTGTCCGCCCAGCGCATCAGCCACGGCGGCAAAGTCCGGCCAGTCGAATATCGAGAGTTCCGGGTCCATATTCTTGTTGCGGAACTGGATATGCTCCGCGCCATAGGCGCCGTCATTGCAGATGACCGTCACGATATCGAGCTTATGGCGTACCGCCGTGTTGAACTCCGCGAGCCCGCCCAGCACGAAGCCGCCATCGCCGGTGACATGCAACACCGGCACGTCCGGCTTGGCCAGTGCGGCGCCGATCGCGTGCCCCATGCCAAGGCCGATCGACCCAAAAGCCAGCGTAATCAGGAACTGGCGCGGATCGGGCACGCGCAAATTCTTCCACGGCTCGGTGAGAAAGCGGCCGCCATCCGTGACGACGGTCCGGTCTTGCGGAAAGGCGCGCTCCAGCAGCCATATGGCGCGCGGCATGTCCACAGCCTCGTCAGGCGACGGCTCAACCATGCCTTCCCATGGCGACGCGGCTGCGAGCGTGGCGGCCAGCCGCTCATCGCGCGCCTTCGCGCCCTCGATCTCCGCCGCATCGAGCCATTCCACAAATAGCTCGGCCGTGCGCGCGGCATCACCCAGGACGCCAGCATCCGGCGTCATATAGCGGCCGAACTGCGCGGGATCATTATCAACCTGCACAAAGCGCTTGCCCCGGGCGAAAGCGCCATGGGCAAGCGTATAGGGCGTGAGGCTGGCACCGAAGGCGATGATACAGTCCGCCTCGGCCAGCGTATCGATTACCGCCGGCTGGCTGAGTGTCCCGCAGATCCCAAGATCAAAGTCCTCACCCCGGAAAAGATCCCTGGCCTGCAATGTCGTGGCGATCGGCGCCTCGATCCGCCGGGCGAAACGGATGATGGCGGCACGTGCCTCCGGGCTGATCGCCCCGCGCCCCGCCAGCACGACCGGCCGACTCGCGGCAGCGATGATACCAATCGCGTTATCAAGGTCATCGCTCGCCGGGACAGTGAAGCGCCCATCGACTGGCGTCCACGGCTCGGCCACATAATCGGCATCCTGCCACTGGAAATCGACGGGAATGTTCAGCACGATCGGCCGCTTCTCCGTAAAGGCGCGGCGAATGCTGGTCGCGACATCGCGCGCGATGGTGGTGGGCGAGCGCAACTGCTCGAAGCCCGCCCCTGTCGCGACGATATGCTCACGCTGGGGCGTATTCTGGAAGTTCTCACGATCCTCGACCGCCGTGTCGCCGCAGAGCAACAGCATCGGCACGCGCGCCTTCACGCCGTGGACCAGAGCGGTCAGCGTATTGGTGACAGCGGCGCCATGCGTGACCGAGGCCACGCCAAGGCCATTGTGGACGTTGCTGTACCCCAGCGCCATCAGGGTCGCGCCTGCCTCGTTCGCCGAGGAGATGAAGCGCCCGCCGCAATCGCGCACGAAACTATCGACCATGTAGAGATTGGCGTCGCCGATCAGTCCGAACAACACGCGAACACCATTATCGTGGAGCGCTCGCGCTATCGCCGCATGCACCTTCATATCACTGCCCTTCCGAAGGATGATTGAGACAGGCCGTACGCGCCACCGGGCGGCGCGCACGGTTTTGCTATTTCAAGATGATCTTCACCTGCCTGATCTCGCCTGGAAACTCCGCTGGCGAGGCATAATCGGGCAGAACCGGAGAGGTCGTATCCGCACCGATGTCGAGCCCCTCGGTGTGTGACAGCCAGCGCGGCATGGTCTGGACGATGCGCCCCTGCGCCACCTGCTTGCCGTCAGCCAGAATAGTGGCGATGCCACCCTTCCCGTTGCCGCCGCCATCATATTGGAACTCCACGGCGACATGATGCGCGCCGGGCGCAAGGGGCTCTGTCGCACGGACGACAGACACATGCGGCGGCACCGCATTATGACCGAAGACCAGTCTGCCATCGACCATCGCGAAGCTATAGCCGCTATATTTGCCGCCCTGCGCGATAATGGCGCCCGTGCCGCCATTGGCCGGCACGACGATCTCCGCCTCGATGGTGAAGGAGCGGTTGACGATGGGCGGCGCGGTGTTCAGCCCGACCCGACGCACACGCGAACGATAGATGAACTCCGTCCGCCCCTCGGCCAGTGATGGACGACCCTGCGTACCGAAGCCGGCAATGCTGTTGTGGATGGGCAGTATCTGGTTGTCCGCCGCCTTTTCCCAGAAGAGCTTCTGCATCGCGGCAAGCCGTCCGGGCTCCTTCGCAGCGAGATTATTCGCTTCGGAATAATCATTCGTAATATCGTATAGCTCCCACGCGCGCTCGTCAGCGGTCAGATCGATGACCTTGCCCGTTTCCCACGGATGGCGTGCCGGCGTCGTGCCGGCAAACCAGCCATCCTTGTAAATGCCAAAGTTCATCAGCATCTCCATCACCTGCTCCGTACGATGTGACGGAGCCGCAGGCTGCGTGAAGGTATAGCTCATGGAGATACCGTCGATCCGCTGCTGCTTCACGCCGGCAAAATGGTCCGGCGGCGTGACCTGAGCCGCCTCCAATATGGTCGGCATGATGTCGGTGACGAAGTGGAACTGCGATCGGATCGCGCTGCCCTGCCGGATATGGCCGGGCCACGACATGACCAGCCCGTTGCGCGTGCCGCCAAAATGGGATGCCACCTGCTTGTACCACTGGAACGGGCTGTTCATCGCCCACGCCCATGGCGCGGGCTTATGGGCATAGAGATCCCGCGTGCCGATCTTGTCGATGTTCGCCATCTTCAGCGCCATTGGCTCGGGCGTTCTCGCCAGCCAGCTCTGCTCGTACAGCAGACCGTCAGGCGAGCCTTCGGCGCTCGCGCCATTGTCACCCTGAATATAGATGATGAGCGTATTCTCAAACTGACCCGTGTCCTTGAGATGCTGGATGACCCGGCCGATCTGGTAATCGGAGAAGGCCAGCGTCGCGGCAAACGCCTCCATATGCCGGGCATAGAGCCGCTTCTGATCGGGCGTGAGGCTGCTCCAGTCGGCAATGCCCTGAGGTTTGGGCGTCAGCTTTGCGTGAGCGGGGATCACGCCCATTTTCTTCTGACGCGCGAATATCTCTTCCCGCATCCTGTCCCAGCCGCCATCATATTTGCCACGGAACTTTTCCAGCCACTCCTGCGGCGCCTGATGCGGCGTGTGCGCGGCGCCCGGCGCATAATAGACGAAGAAGGGCTTTTCGGGCGCCAACGATCTGTTTTGTTCGATCCAGGCAATCGCCTCGTTGGCGAGATCCTCATCCAGAATATAATCGGTGCGCCCGGTGCCCGGATCAACCGGTGTCGTGTTGCGGATCATCGCCGGCACGAACTGATCGGCATCCGCATTCAGGAAGCCGTAGAAATAATCAAAGCCAAGTCCTGTGGGCCAGCGGTCAAAGGGACCGGCGGGGCTCTGCTCCCAGTCCGGCGTGATATGCGCCTTGCCGAACATGGCCGTGCTGTACCCGCCGGCACGCAGCAAGTCGGCCACCGTCGCCGCCGATTCAGGGATGATCGACGTGTAGCCGGGATAGGAGGTTGAGTTGTTCGTCACCCCGCCCATGCCCACCGCGTGCGGATTACGCCCGGTCAGCAGCGCAGCGCGCGTAGGCGAACACAGCGCGGCGGTATTGAACTGATTATAGCGCGCGCCATCCTTTGCCAGCGCGTCGAAAGCGGCAGTCGGCACAGCGCCGCCAAAGGTACTCGAACCGCCAAAGCCGACATCATCGGTCATGATGAGGAGCACATTGGGCGCGCCCTTTGCCGCGCGCGGCGATGACGGCCATGCCGGCGGCGGCGCACCGGCCTCTGGAGAATGCGCGGTAATCGGCGGCCCGGCCGAGGCATCCCGTGCCTGCACACTGGATGCCGACACCATAGCCACGATCATTCCGGCAACGCCTATTCTGGCGACGCCGCGCAACAAAAACCGCTTCACCGGCCACTCTCCCGATATTGTCGTTCTCATTAAAGTATCACGCGTGATACATAAAGCAATGCGACCCGCCGCTTTTTTTCAATGCCGAGCCGGCAGGCGGAAAGTCCCATAGGCCCCGTCTGCTATTTACGCCGGAGAAAGGAAGGGATGGGACCGGTCCGTGATCTCCAGCAATTCAAACACATTGCCTTCCGGGTCGCGCCCATATGTCGCCCGGAGCGGCCCGCTGGCATTGGGCGCACAGTGAAAACGCACGCCCGCCTGCGTCATCCGGGCATAATCGGCATCGATATCGTCCGTGACAAAGGCCATGTGCGTGAGCCCCGCGTCTGACACAGGCCGGTTCGGATCATTGCCCCTTGGCCGTGGCGATTGATATTCGAACAGTTCCAGGCAGGTCGTGCCCAGACGCAGCATGACCATATGCGCGGCAGAGCCGCTAAGCTGGGTCATCGCATCGTGGCGCGCGCTGCCGGCATCCCATGATCCCCGCGACACAAGTTCGAAGCCCATGACCGACTGATAGAAATCGACCATGCGATCCAGATCGACCGTCGCGATCGCGCAGTGATGGACGTTCACGATCATGGCTCACCCCCCCCCTCCCGATTTACGGTTTCTCTATCGGTTGGGCGGGTCTGCCCTCGCCGCCTGCGCGGCAGCACGTCCCGCGATGCGACCAAAGGAGAGCACATGCGCCATGGACGATCCCCCGCCGAAGATCCGGTCACCCAAAACCCCGCCCGCAGACTCTCCCGCGGCGAACAGTCCCGGAACCGGGCGATCATCCACGCCGCGTACCCGCGCATGTTCGTCGATCCGCAGGCCCGTGGATGTGAAGCAGACCACGGCCGGCCTGATCCGCGCGGCGTGGAACGGCCCCTTGCTCACCGGCTTCCAGACGGATGCCTGCTTGCCGAAGCGGGTATCGACACCCGCCGCGCAATCCAGATTATAATCGTCGATCGTCGTCCGCAGCGCAGGCCAGCGAATGCCGGCCTGCCGGGCCAGATCCTCCAGCGTGTCAGCACGCATTATCTTCCCTTCGGCGATGAAGATGTCGAGCTGATCGGGTGTCCAGCAGGTCGCCATCGTCCCGGCCCTGACCCGCGCCAGAACGGCGGGATCAGGCAAAGCGCTCGCCCGCGCGTCCTCATCGAATATGGCGAAGCACTCGCTGCCGGTCTGCGCGCCCAGCACGCCGGCCATCACATTATAGGGCAGTGTTTCCGGGGCGAACCGGCGCCCCTCATGATTGACATAGATCAGCCATGACGGCCCGCCGATCTCCAGCTCCTTGCGGAATCCCGGCGTCGTCAGCAGCAATCCGCGATTAAAGCCGGCAATCTCCGCCCCGGCCTGCTCGCCAAGCGCGAAATGATCCCCCTGGGCATGATCGCTGCCGATATACCATGTATAATCCCCATGAATGGCATCGGGATAATGGCGGGCAAGCAACTCGGGATTTGCGCCAAAGCCGCCACTGCTGATGATGACCGTGGCAGAACGCACCTCCGTTCCATCGACGCGAATGCCCGCGACACGGCCTTGCTCGACGATCAGGCTGCGGACGCGGGTTTGCAACGCCACATCGACCCGGCCGGCGATCGCATTTTCCAGTGCCGCGACGATCGCGGCGCCATTGCCGACCGGCATATGCTCCCGCCGTGTCGGATCGACACCGCCCGCATGGAGATCCGCCACGGGAAATTCGATGCCAAGGCCGATCAACCATTCGACGACCCGCGGCGCCTCCTCACAATAAGCGCGCACGGGGGCAGCCTCCAGCTTGTACTGGTTGAGCGTCATGTAATAGCGGAATGCATCGTCCGGCGTGTCGTCCAGGATGCCGGCGGCGCGCTGCACGCTTGTCCCCGCCGCGTAAACATGCCCGCCGGAGAGGTTCGTCGATCCGCCGAGCCGGTCCCCGGCATCGACGATCAATACGCTCGCGCCGTTCTCCAGCGCCTGCTGCGCGGCGGCAAGCCCGGCACCGCCGCCGCCGATGATGATGACGTCATAATCGTTGTTCATGTCGCACCCTGTTTATCCGGGTCATCAGCCGACCGTCGGGAAGCGGGCTTCATCGAGCGTACCCAGATGAGTCAGCGTGGTCGTATCGAAAGAGACCGACGGCGCGCCTGTCCAGCGGGCATCGGCCGGATTGAGCTGTACCAGATAGGTCCAGCGCGGCCCGGTCGATATATTCTGTCCGGCGGCGTGGACGCACAGATCGGAATGGACCGTAACATCTCCGGCCGAAAGGCTCAGATACCCCGATGACGGGCAGTCATCGATCAGGCCGGGATAGGCATCGAGCAGATTGCCATCGCCATAAGTGCGGTAATCACCCATGACGCCATGCCTGTGCGAGCCCTCCAGAAACGCCATGGTGCCCATATCCGGCGTCATATCGACCAGCGCCCCCCAGAACGTCATGCCACCGGACCGATCGGACACCTGCGCCGCGAAGTCCTGATGCCAATCCGAGCGACCATGGCCATCCGCACGATTGGACGGCAGCTTCACGCCGAAACTATCCTTGAAGTAGCGAACGCCGGGTGAGGATTTGAGCCCTCGCAGGGCGACGGCGTTCCTGCCATAATGGCGAAGGACCGCGCCAAAGAGCGCGTGATCGGGCTGCTGAACGGCCAGCGAATTGAAGAACGAGAATTTCCCCGGATTGGGGCTGACCGCGCCATCCGTCCCCATTCTTTCCTGCGCGTAGGAGAGCAGTGCATCGACAATGGCGGGCGGCAGAAACGCCTTCAGCCGGACCCAGCCATGGGCCTTGTAATGCGCGATTTCATCAGCGGTCACCGAGCGGAACTCCGCGGCGTCCACATCCCGCGCAACATCTGTCCTGATCGTTTCGACCATGGTCCTTCTCCTGTAGATTATATTTGTGTCGACATGCTGTTCAGTGGTCGGCCCGCGCGCTCACCGCGACCGGCCGCCAGTCGGCCGGGGGAGGACGCTCCCCGGGCCAGAAAATTGGCCGCTCCTCGACCAATATGCCTTCGACCACCTGCTTGCGGCGGCGCGACCAGGCATCGAGAAAGCTGGGCAGATCCGGCCACCAACTCGTTTCCACCGCCCGGAACGGCCGGCCCGAAAGCGCCACCCCCTGCGTAAGCGCCCGGTGATAGCTCAGCCGTATCGGCGCGATCTCGCCCATGGTGGGAGACGGCGCACCCTCCACCAGCGCTTCGTCGTTCACATCATCGAGAATGAACATGGCCTTCAACAGCCCGGCGCATTCCTCACGCGGAGGCGCGGCGACGGCCATCTCCGGCTCGATCACAAGAGACGCATAGCGCGACACATCCATGAAGCGATCGCTGTCATGAAAGGCGCCATCGCGGAAAGCCACGGACCCATGCATGTTCTGGAAGCACGCCATATCCCTGAACCATAATTCGGGCATGCCGTCCGCGAACGGAACCATGCCGTCCACGGCGATGTCCAGCCGGTGGTTCTGGACATAGGCCTGCAGAATACCCGCATGGGCGAGCCGCAGCGCAAGCCCGCGATGCACGGTACGCCAATGCAGCCTGAACGCATCCAGAGACATGTCTGGCAATCGCTGCAACAGGCCCATCACCTTTATCATGCTCTTGTCCTCCATGAGCGGGCCGTCATCGCGTGGGGGTCACCCCGTCGATCAGCGCGCGAGCGCGGGCGACGGCTTTTTTGGCGCGATCACGGGGCGATATGCCCTGCCGGACGCGCGTGACCGAAGGCACCTCGACATCCAGCGGCGTGGCTGCCGGCAGCGCTGTGTAAATGGCGTGAAGCGGCCAGTCGCCATCGCCCGGAGCTTCGCGATCCTGCCCTTCGGATCGATAATCACCCGTGACGGCAAGGCCGTGCCCGTCACAAATCTGCGCGTAGCAAAACCGATCGGCCGGGATGGCGGCGACATCCAGCGCACTGCCGCCGGTGCGGACGAGGTGCAGCGCATCGAGCGCGATGCCGATATTGGCGCGACCGACCTGATCGACGAACCATGCGGCCCGCTGGATCGACGCGCAGGCCGGTGTCAGCCCCATGAATTCCAGACCGAGCTTCAGGTCGAACCGCGCCGCCTCATCGCAAAGGCGACCCAGCGTCTCAAGCGCGCGATCATCCTCATCATCATGGATGTGCGTGACGATGCGTCTGGCCCCCACCGCCGCGCCGACCTCCAGCGACTCGCGATAATCTTCGAGATCGAGGTCTTTGGTCACCGGGAAGAATTCGATATTGCCGACGCCGACGTCATGGGCGCGCAACGCGGCGATGAAACCGGCCTGATTGGCGCGATCGACCAGCGGATATTCGGTGAAACGAGCGCCAGGTATCGGGATGCGTGGCGCGTGCGTAAAAATGCAGACCGCCTCGCACGCATTTTCCGCCGCGATCTCTACCAAATCGATCACGGACGATTCCCGCACCGTCAGGTGATGCAGCGCCAGCGGCCGCCGCGCGACCCCATCAGAACGGGCCATCGGCGCCTCCCCACCAGCGCTCAAAGCGCGGCCTTGCCGACAGGTTGACCAGCTCGACCAGCATCCCCTCACGCGGCGGCTGGAGATAGACGAATGTCCCAAAGCCCTGATCGGGCGAAAGGGCCGATACAACGGGGCTCCAGCCCTGCGCCAACATCGGTAGGGCCGCCGCCTCCACATTCTCCACCCACAGGCCGATATGATGGGCGCTGTGCCGCTCGGGATCATAGACCGAACCCGCCGGCCCGGTCTGAATCTCGATGTGCTGGGGACCATCCGCCGAATAGGCCACTTCAAGCCGGATCTGGTGCGCGCCCCGATCAGGCGTCCAGATGGTAAGCGCCTCATAGACATACGGCTTGGCCCAGCGGATGTTGAGCGCGTTCGACATGGCCGCCATCTCGGCCGCGAGATCACGCACGAGATAGCCGCTATGAAAGATATTCTGGAAATCGATCATCTGGCCCCTCTCCCTATTCGCATATAATGTATCGAGTGATACAATTATCGCGCAAGAGAAAAGTTCAATGAGTGCTAATTTATCGGATTTACCGATTCTTCGAGCATTGCCGTATAAATAATGTATCATGCGATACATTTTATCCCATATGTTGACGGGCAGTCGGGAGAACGGCGTGGAAGTGAAGCAGGGCAATGTGCGGGCGAGAGCCGACATGGTGCCGACGAGGAAAGCTGCAAACCGCGCTTCCCGCGTTACGCGATCGGCAATTATCGCCGCTGCCGAGCGACTATTCGCGACTCACGGTATCGACAATGTGTCGCTCCGGGAAATCGCCTTCTCATCCGGCCTCAAGAACACCAATGCGGTGAATTATCATTTTGGCGGGAAAGAGGGACTGATCCACGCCATCTCGCATCGGTACACCCTCGAGTTCGAGGACATAAGAGCCGGGATGATGGACGCCGCCCAATCTGGCGGCCGGCTGTATGACATCCAGACTCTGCTGGAGATATTGACCCTGCCGTATCTGTCCGTCGTGAACGACGACGGATCGCACCGATATGCCAAATTCCTCTCGCAGGTCACCTTGCGTTCCGTCGATGGCCGAATGTTTTACCCCTTCCTCAATGATGAGGCTAACCCAGCTCCGGTTTGCAGGGCGTTGCTCCAGCATCTGCGCGAGAGAATGCCGCATCTGCCCGAGGATATCTTCCGCTTGCGGATTCGCGGGATCATTCGAATATTCGTCGGCGCGGTCGTGGGCTGGGATAGCGCGGACACAGGTGGTGCGGACACGCCCGCGCTGGAGAGGATATTGGTCGACGCAATCAGCCAGATGACCGCCGCATTTTCAGCCCCGTTCTTCTACGAAAACGGGCGATCGCTGTTCATGCGACCCGACGGCGAGCATAGCGAAGCATTCTCGCGGCAAGGCTGAGAACGGAAAGCGCGGCCTGCGGACAATAAAAGGCCGGCGCCTCCTTCGTCGGAAGCGCCGGCCATATTTTTTTGTACCCGCTGCCGTATGGCGGGATTACCCACTTAGAATTGCAGCGCCTTCACGGTCTTGACGCCCGGCAACGCGGCGATCTTCGTTTGCACCGCTTCAGGGATCGCCTCATCCATCGAGAGCAGCAAAACCGCCTCGCTGCCCGCCGCGCGGCGACCTAGGTGGAAGGTGCCGATATTGATGCTCGCCTCGCCCAGCGTGCTGCCAAGGCGGCCGATGAAGCCCGGGGTATCCTCATTGACGATGTAGAGCATGTGCCCGTCAAGATCCGCTTCGATCTTGATGCCGAACATCTCCACCAGACGCGGCGCGGCATTGCCAAAAAGCGTGCCCGCCACCGAACGCGGCCCCTGGCTGGTCTCAACCGCGACGCGAACCAGCGTGTGATAGTCCCCCTCGCGGTCGTGGCGGACCTCGCGCACGTCAAGGCCGCGCTCCCGTGCCAGGAAGGGCGCGTTCACCATGTTCACCGTATCGGAATAGCGGCGCATCACGCCCGCGAGAACCGCGCCGGTGATCGGCTTGATGTTGAGTTCGGCCGCGGCTCCCTCCACCTCGATCGAGATATTGGTGAGATTATCATGCGCGAGCTGGCCAATGAGGCTCCCCAGCTTTTCCGCCAGCGCCATATAGGGCTTGAGCTTGGGCGCTTCCTCGGCCGAAAGGCTCGGCATATTGAGCGCGTTGGTGACGCCGCCGGTCAGCAGATAGTCGCTGAGCTGCTCGGCCACCTGAAGCGCCACATTCACCTGCGCTTCGCTGGTGGAGGCCCCCAGATGCGGCGTCGAGATGAAATTGGGCGTGCCGAAAAGCGGGCTTTCCTTGGCGGGCTCGACAGCAAACACGTCCAGCGCCGCACCGGCGACATGGCCGTTGTCGAGCGCCTCCTTGAGCGCGACCTCATCGATAAGGCCCCCGCGCGCGCAGTTGACGATCCGCACGCCTTTCTTCGTCTTGGCGAGATTTTCCCGGCTCAGTATGTTGCGGGTCTGGTCCGTGAGCGGGGTGTGCAGCGTGATGAAATCCGCCTTGGCAAGCAGCTCATCCAGCGTCACCTTCTCCACGCCCATTTCAATGGCGCGCTCGGGCGTCAGGAACGGATCGAACGCCGCCACCTTCATCCTGAGGCCCAGCGCGCGGCTGGCGACGATGGAGCCGATATTACCCGCGCCGATGAGACCCAGCGTCTTGCCGGTCACCTCGACGCCCATGAAGCGGTTCTTCTCCCATTTGCCAGCTTGCGTGGATGCGTCCGCCTCCGGAAGCTGGCGGGCAAGCGCGAACATGAGCGCGATGGCGTGTTCGGCCGTGGTGATGGAGTTGCCGAACGGCGTGTTCATCACCACCACGCCCTTGGACGACGCCGCCGGAATATCGACATTGTCGACACCGATGCCGGCGCGGCCAATCACCTTGAGGTTCGTCGCCGCATCCAGAATGTCCTTCGTCACTTTGGTCGACGAACGGATGGCGAGCCCGTCATATGTTCCGATGATCGCCTTGAGCTCTTCCGGCGTCTTGCCGGTAATCTCATCCACCTCAACGCCGCGATCACGGAAAATCTGCGCGGCCTGCGGGTCCATTTTATCGGAAATAAGCACTTTAGGCATGGGAAATTCCTTGGATTTCATGCCACATGGGCGGAGCCTGAAGCGGCTCCGACCCTTATCTGCGGCATAGGAAAACAGCGCCCCTCGACAGCTCGGGGCATAATGGGAATTGGATCAGCCGGCCTTCGCCGTGGCGTACGCCCAGTCGAGCCATGGGCCGAGCGCCTCGATATCAGCGGTGTCCACCGTCGCGCCGCACCAGATCCGCAGACCTGCTGGAGCATCACGATAGCCCGCTACATCATAGGCGGCATGTTCCGCTTCGAGCAGACTGGCCATCTTCTTGATGAAAGCCTCGTCCGCTCCGGCGACTGTCAGGCAGACGCTGGTCCGGGAACGGGTCGCCGGATTCGCCGCAAGGTGGCCAAGCCAGTCCCGCGCCTCGACGATCCGGTCCAGCGCCACGCAATTGGCATCCGAGCGGGCGATAAGGCCCGCGGAGCCGCCAACGCTCCGGCCCCACTCAAATGCATGGATCGCATCCTCTACAGCGAGCATGGACGGCGTGTTGATGGTCTCGCCCTTAAACACGCCTTCGGCAAGCTTGCCCTTGGAAACGAGACGGAAGACCTTGGGCAGCGGCCATGACGGGGTATAGCTCTCCAACCGCTCGACCGCGCGCGGACCGAGGATCAGCACGCCATGCGCGCCTTCGCCGCCAATCACCTTCTGCCAGGAGAAGGTGCAGACATCGATCTTGTCCCACGCCAGATCATAGGCGAACACCGCGCTGGTCGCATCGGCGAAGGTCAGCCCCTCACGGTCGGCGGGAATCCAGTCCGCATTCGGCACGCGCACGCCACTGGTCGTGCCATTCCAGGTGAACAGCACGTCATGGCTGAAATCGACGCCGGAAAGATCGGGGAGCGCGCCATAATCAGCGCGAATGACCGTGGGATCGAGCTTGAGCTGCTTGGCCACGTCCGTCACCCAGCCCTCGCCGAAGCTCTCCCAGGCAAGCGCCGTGACGGAACGTGCACCCAACATCGTCCACATCGCCATTTCGAAAGCGCCGGTATCCGAGCCCGGCACGATGCCGATGCGATGCGTCTCCGGCAGGTTGAGCAGCTCGCGCATCAGCTCAATGCAATAGGCAAGGCGCGCCTTGCCCAGCTTCGAGCGATGCGAGCGGCCGAGCACGTCTGTGGCGAGTTTTGCGGGGTCATATCCGGGTGGCTTGGCGCACGGACCGGACGAAAAATAAGGGCGCGCGGGCTTGACGCCCGGCTTGGTAACCTCAGTCATGTGTTGCGTCTCCTTGCAGAGAGCACGCGCGGCGTTGGGACCGCGTGGCCCGCCGGCGGCCTTAGAGATGAAAGTGTCAATGTCAAGTAAATGCCCACGCCCGAATCAACGGAGAGGCGTTCATCCACCAGGTTAATCGTTTTCAGCAACGCCAGAACGGGCCGTCGCCTCTGCTGCCGCGTTCAACGCAGCATTGCCGCTCCCGCGTTGACCCACATGGATGTGCCGGGCAGCGAAGCGGCGTTAACTATTTTGAGGTCGCGCCATGATGAGGAACAAGCAAGTCGCGCTGCTGCTGGCCAGCATAGCCGCAATCGCTGCCCTGCCGGCAAAAGCTGCGCGCGTAATCGACATCCAGGGGACCGCGCAGGTCGACCGAATCGTGCTCGCGCCCGGCGCCCTCCCGATCCTTGAAACCGGCCTCAATGCCGTGTTCCGCCTGACCTACGATCCCATGCTGAGCACACCATGGGCAGCAATGGACCCGCGCCCGTCCAATCTCGGCGACGTGCAGGTAAGCACGAGCAACGCGGTCATCGGCGTGGAGACCGTGCTCCCCGGCGCGCTCAATCCCTATAATATCGATTTCGCCATCGACACCGGCTTCTTTATCGATGCGTCCCTGCCCGGCACCTATATATTGCCTGGCACCGGAGACATTTTCTTCTTCGCCGGCGAGGCCTATCTGAACTCAGGCTATACGCTGGTCGGCACCATCACATCGGCCTTTGCCAGCGTCTATGATGACGACCGCTATTCGGTGATGAACATCACCATCGCCGTCCCCGAGATGGCGACATGGGCGATGATGATTGCCGGCTTTGCGCTGCTGGGTGGCGTGCTGCGCCAGCGCGCGGCGCCGCAAGTCCGTTTCGCCTGAGCGCACGAAGCGGCCCTGATTCGTTTCGCCGCGAATCCGACTCGCCCCATCGAATAGAAAACCGGCGGTTCATGTCCGGTTTCCAATTTCCGGCCATGGTCGCTCGATGAGCGGGACAAGCGAGCGACGCCGGGGGATGGCGCCACGGCGCGGGGCAATGGCGTTGGTGCTGGTCGCCGCGCTTCTGCTTGGCGCCTGTGCGGACGGATCGCGCCGAAGCCCGGCACGCGCCGGCGCCCGACCGGCCCCGACCGGCCCGATGCCGTCCAGCCCGGCTTACCGGCAATGCGCCGCGGACCTCGCCCGCGCGCAGGTCCGTTTCCAGCCCCAGCCGATCGAGCGGCGCGCCGGCGGCTGCACGATCATCGATGCGGTGAAACTCACCGACATCGGTACGCCGATCAGCAATCTCGGCGCCATGACGTGCCCGCTCGCCCTGGGCTTCACAGGATGGGCGCGCCATGCGGTACAGCCAGCGGCGCGCGCCTATCTGGGCAGCCCGGTCGTGAAGATCGAGACGTTCGGCACCTATGCGTGCCGGACGGTCCGCGGCACGGGCGGCAGCGGCAAGCTGAGCGAGCATGCCCACGCCAACGCTGTGGATATCTCCGCCTTCGTGCTGGCGGACGGGCGACGCATCAGCGTTGCACAGAACTGGTCCGACGGCGGACCGGGCGCGCAATTCCTCAAGCGACTGCGCGAGAGCGCCTGCAAGCGCTTCCGCACGGTACTCAGCCCGGATTATAATGCCGCACACCGGGATCATCTCCATTTCGACAATGGCGGCAAGGGCGGTTTCTGCCGGTAAAGTGCCACTAAGTCGGTTCCGATCCGCATTTCGTCCAGCGGCAAAATGGTCTAGATGCCCGTCCAATGACCGATCCAAAACATGTCGCGGAACGCAAGTTCCGCCCCGCCAAGCAGGAAGCGCAGGATGCGCGCCGCAATGTTGAAACACCACAGACGCAGAGCGCTGCCTATCGGCTCGCCTTTCAGGATACCGAGTTCCTCCTGCGCGAGGATCTGCGCCCCATCCGTTTCCAGCTTGAGTTGCTAAAGCCTGAGTTGCTGCTCGACGAAGCGGGCATCGCCTCCACCTTCGTTTTCTATGGCTCGGCGCGAATTCCCGAACCTGCCGCAGCGCAGGACCGGATCGCGACCGCTCGCACGAAGTGGGACAAGCAGGTCGCGCAGCGACTCGCCGAGAAATCAAAATATTATGACGTCGCGCGAGAACTGGCGCGTAAGGCCGCAGCCTGCCCAGTTGACGCAAATGGCAACCGACACTTCGTCGTCTGCTCGGGCGGCGGCCCGTCGATCATGGAAGCGGCCAATCGCGGCGCATCGGATATCGGCGCCAAGACTATCGGCCTCAACATCACGCTACCGCACGAACAGGCGCCCAATCCCTATGTGACGCCGGACCTGTCCTTTCAGTTCCATTATTTCGCGCTGCGCAAGATGCATTTTACGCTGCGTGCGCGGGCACTGGCGGTGTTTCCCGGTGGCTTCGGTACGTTCGACGAATTTTTCGAGGTGCTGACGCTCATCCAGACCGGCAAGATGAAGCGCATCCCGGTGCTGCTCTTCGGCCGGGACTTCTGGACACGAGTCGTCAATTTCGAAGCGCTGGCTGAGGAAGGTGTGATCGGCCCGGCCGATCTTGACCTCATAACCTGGGTCGAAACCGCGGACGAAGCATGGGGCGTGGTTGAGCGCTTCTACGAAGCGGGCGGACCCGGCGAAGGGCGCTAACGGCTCAGCCGAACCGGGGCCAGCAAAGCAGCGGCCCGAAATCTGCCATCGGGGCGGCGCGCCCTAAAATAGATACGCCGCCACTGACGGTATATGATGGCTTTCTAGCGAGCTTACTTCTTCGCTTCGGCGGCATTGCCCGCTGCGGGAGCGGCAGCATTGTCCGCCGGTGCAGCAGCAGCGTCCGCGCCTTCGGCGGGAGCGGCGGCGTTCTCGGCCGCAGCCGGCGCGGCATCCGCCGCCGGAAGCGGGACATTGGACCCCTGGCTGTTCAGATAGGCAATGAGATTCGCGCGATCTACCGGATTACCAAGACCAGCAAAGCTCATCTTCGTGCCGTTAGCGAACGCGCGCGGGCTCGACAGCCAGGCGTCGAGATTCTCGAAGGTCCAGCTGCCACCCTTGGTCTTGAGCGCCTCGGAGAAGGCAAAGCCACCACGGCCCTGGCCGATATGGTCACCAACGGACGCATAAAGATTGGGGCCGATACCATTGGCACCACCCTGATTGATCGTGTGGCACGCGGCGCACTTGGCAAAAACCTTCTCACCGGCCGCGACATCCGCGCTCGCAAGCAGCGTGTTAAGCCCCGGACCAGCGGCCGCGCCGCTCCCACCCTCAGCTTCGACGCCCTGAATTTCGTACCCCATTTTCTCGGGCCGGTGCGTCCGCGTCAGATGCGAGGAGAGAATACCACCGCCAAGAGCCACAATGCCGGCAAACAGCGCCCAGCCCGCAATGGTGTTGAAACGATCGTCCATCCGCCCTGTCTTCCCCGAATTAGCGGCCATCGCGCGATCCTACGCGTCGTTGGCTCCCGTCCCGTTTGGGGCGTCCATTAATGACTGCCGGTCGCGGGCGCAAGCCATGCAATGTCACAAGTCTCCTGCATTGGCTTGCCTCACACGATCCTAGTGCCTAATCGCTGCCGCCCAATGGAAAACTATCCGCTCCCCGCCCGTGAACTTGTGACGCAAATGATCGGGCAAGCCGCCGCCGACCCGCTGCGCGCACTGGCCTATCAGGGTGCGCCCGGCGCCAATTCCCACCTTGCGGCGCGCGAATATGCGCCCGATGCCATCGCGTTGCCATGCTTCTCATTCGAGGACGCGATCGACGCTGTGCGGGACGGCATCGCAGGCCGGGCGATCATACCGATCGAGAATTCCCTTCATGGTCGCGTCGCGGACATGCATTTTCTGCTGCCCGAGTCGGGCCTGCACATCGTCGATGAATATTTCCTGCGGATACGCCATTGCCTGATGAGCACGGATGACGGCCCGATTCTCACCGCGCTCAGCCATGTGCAGGCGCTCGGCCAGTGCCGGCATTATCTGCGCGCGCGCGGCATTCGCCCACTCAGCTATGCCGATACCGCCGGCGCCGCCGCGCTTGTCGCGGAAACACGCGAACCCGGCGCGGCGGCCATCGCTCCGCGCCTTGCCGCGGAGCTCTATGGCCTGCATCTGCATGCGGAGAACATCGAAGACAGCGACGATAACATGACGCGCTTCGTCGTCCTCGCCCGCGATCCCGTGACGCCGCCGTCCGGCGCCCTCGTCATGACCAGCCTGCTCTTTGAGGTGAAGAACGTCCCGGCCGCCCTCTACAAGGCTATGGGCGGGTTCGCCACAAATGGCGTCAATATGACCAAGCTGGAAAGCTACCAACGTGGAGCGACCTTCGCCGCGACCGAATTTTTCGCGGACATTGAAGGCATGCCGGGAGATCCGGCCGTCGATCGCGCGCTGGACGAGCTGGCCTATCACAGCAAATGGGTGCGTCTCCTCGGCAGCTATCCCCAGGCACGCCCACGCACATAGCGCAACGCCATCTGCCTAAATAACAGGCAGATCCCCCGCATTGCACAAATAAATGGCGCTTAAGCGCCCGCCCGGTCGCCAGATCGCCCGGTAAACCGTTTGTTAGCATCTGGCACGCTCCTTGCTGCACCTGCTTCCGCACACCAGCAACGGGGGCGACATGAAACTCATCATGGCAATCATAAAGCCGTTCAAGCTTGACGAGGTACGCGAAGCGCTCACCGCCGTCGGCGTCTCGGGCCTCACCGTGACAGAGGCTCAAGGCTTCGGCCGTCAGAAGGGCCAGACGGAAATCTACCGGGGCGCGGAATATTCCACGAACATGGTGCCCAAGCTCAAGCTTGAGATCGTCTGTGACGACAGCCTCGCCTCCAGCATCGTCGAGGCGATTCACCATGCAGCCAGCAGCGGCGCGATCGGCGACGGCAAGATCTTCGTCCTCGATGTCGAGGAAGCGCTGCGTATCCGCACCGGCGAAACCGGCGAAACCGCGCTGTGAGAAAGGGGCATAACATGCATTTCATCAGGACATCCTGCGGCCGGGCAGGGGCGCTTGCCCTTTCGCTCGGCGCATCGCTGGCAGCCGCCACGCCCGCCTGGGCGCAAGCGGCGGCAGCCGTGACAATCGACAAGGGCGACACCGCCTGGATGATGACCGCGACGATACTCGTCCTCGCGATGATCCTGCCAGGCCTGGCGCTCTTCTACGGCGGCCTCGTCCGTTCGAAGAACATGCTCTCGGTGATGACGCAGATCGGCGCGGTCGCCGCGCTCGCCATGATCGTCTGGGTGACCTACGGCTATTCGCTCGCGTTCGGACCCGATTATGAAGGTCCGCTCAGCAATGTGATCGCGACGTTTGGCAAGGCGTTCCTCGCCGGCATTACGCCCGATACGCCGGCCGCGACCTTCACAGATGGCGTCGCCATCCCGGAATATGTGTTCGTCTCCTTCCAGATGACCTTCGCGGCGATCACTATCGCGCTGGTGCTGGGTTCGGTCGTCGAGCGCATCAAATTTTCCGCGGTGATGCTGTTCGCTCTCGTCTGGCTCACCATCGTCTACTTCCCCATCGCGCACATGGTCTGGGCGTCGAGCGGCGTGTTCTTCAAGGCCGGCGCGCTCGATTTCGCCGGCGGCACGGTGGTTCACATCAACGCCGGCGTCTCCGCGCTCGTCGCCTGCATCATGCTCGGCAAGCGCATCGGCTACCCGCGCGAGGCCATGGCGCCGCACAGCCTTACGCTGACGGCGGTAGGCACCGGCCTGCTCTGGGTCGGCTGGTTCGGCTTTAACGCCGGCTCGGCGCTGGAAGCCAACGGATCTGCCGCGCTTGCCATGATCAACACCTTTGTTGCCACGGCCGCCGCTGCATTGGCATGGATGGCAGTGGAGCGCCTTGCCGGGCATCGTCCGTCCGCGCTTGGCTTCTGCTCGGGCGTCATCGCCGGGCTGGTCGCGGTGACTCCGGCGGCGGGCAATTCCGGCCCGTTCGGCGCGATCGTCCTTGGCGCCATCTCTTCCGTGGTCTGCTTCTTCGCGGTTTCCAAGCTCAAGCCCATGCTCGGCTATGACGACAGCCTCGACGCCTTCGGCATCCATGGCATTGGCGGCATTGTCGGCGCGATCGGTACCGCGGTCGTCTATGCCCCGTCGCTCGGCGGGCCGGGTGCAGCCGATTACGCGATTGGCCCACAGTTGGGCGTCCAGATCGGCGCGGTGCTCGCCACCATCGTCTGGGCATCGATTGGCACCGCTATCGCGATGTTCATTGCCAAGGCCGTCACCGGACTGCGCGTCTCGCCGGAAGTCGAGCGCGAGGGCCTCGACCTCGGCGAGCATGGCGAGCGCGCCTACAACTGAGCGCGCACCACCAGGATCAGGCAGGGGCGGCAGCCAGACTAAGCAAGATCAACGCCGCCCCGCCGCACGATGTTCCTCCTGCGAACGTCCTGAGCCGGTACCCTTCACGGGTGCCGGCTCTCTTTTTTGCCCCGTCCGGGCTATTGCGCTCGCGCCATAGGGGGCTAGAGCGGGCCGCATGGGATTCTCTGGAGGAGTAGATCATGGTTGAGCGCGCCGGTCTCAATGTCGCGACGGAACTCGCTAGCTTCGTGGAAGAGCAGGCGCTGCCCGGTTCCGGAGTGAGCGCGGATGCCTTCTGGCAAGGCTTGGCTGACCTCCTCGCGCGCTTCGCACCGGAGAATCGCGCACTGCTCGCCCGCCGCGACGACCTCCAGGCGCAGATTGACGCGCGCTACACGGCGGGTGAAACCGTGGACGAGGCGTATCTCAGGGAGATCGGCTATCTCGTCGATGCCCCCGCGCCCTTTGCGATCGATCCCGCAAATGTGGATGCGGAGATATCGACCACTGGCGGACCCCAGCTTGTCGTCCCCGTGCTCAACGCGCGCTTTCTCCTGAATGCCGCCAATGCGCGCTGGGGCAGCCTTTATGATGCCTTTTACGGCACGGATGCGCTCGACGCGCCGCCGGCCCAGCCCGGTGGCTATGACGCGGCGCGCGGCGCGGCCGTGGTCGCCCGGGTCAAGGCATTTCTGGACAGCGCCTTCCCGCTCGCTACGGGCAGCCATGCCGATGTGACCGGCTATGCCATTGTCGATGGCGCGCTGGCCCCCGCGCTGGCCGACCCCGCGCTGCTCGCGGGCTATCGCGGCGACCCCGCAAAGCCGGATGCGGTGCTGGTGCGCCATAACGGCTTGCATGTCGAACTGGTGATCGACCGCACCTCTCCCGTCGGCGCAACGGATCCGGCAGGCCTTGCCGACGTGCTGATGGAGGCCGCGCTCTCCACCATCGTCGACCTTGAGGATTCGGTCGCGGCGGTCGACGCGCAGGACAAAGTCGCGGCCTATACCAACTGGCTGGGGCTCATGAAGGGCGATCTGGTCGCCAGCTTCCGCAAGGGCGGACGGGACGTGACCCGTGCCATGGATCAGGACCGCGCTTATACTGATCCTGCCGGCACGCCTTTCTCGCTGCCCGGCCGCAGCATCCTCTTCGTGCGCAATGTCGGCCATCTCATGACCAACCCGGCGGTGCGACTGCCGGACGGGAACGAGGCGCCCGAGGGCATTGTCGATGCGCTGGTGACCAGCCTGATCGGCAAGCACGACCTCATCGGCAACAGCGCCTTCCACAACAGCCGCGCAGGGTCCATCTACATCGTGAAACCCAAGATGCATGGGCCGGACGAAGCCGCCTTCGCCAATGCGCTGATGGACGCGGTGGAGGATATTCTGGGCCTTGACCGGCACACGATCAAGATCGGCCTGATGGACGAGGAGCGGCGCACCTCCGCCAATCTCGCGGCGAGCATCCATGCGCTGCGCCACCGCATCATGTTCATCAACACCGGCTTCCTCGACCGCACCGGGGACGAGATCCACACCGCGATGCGCGCCGGCCCGATGATCCGCAAGGGCGAGATCAAGACAAGCACGTGGATCACCGCCTATGAGGCGCGCAACGTGCAGATCGGCCTTGCCTGCGGGCTCTCCGGCCGCGCGCAGATCGGCAAGGGCATGTGGGCCGCGCCGGACATGATGAAGGACATGCTGGCGCAGAAGATCGGCCATCCGCGTGCCGGCGCCAACACGGCCTGGGTGCCTTCGCCAACCGCCGCGACGCTCCATGCCCTCCATTATCATGAGGTGGATGTATTCGCCCGGCAGAAGGAGCTGGCCGGCGGGGAAACGCCGCCGCTCGCCGCGCTCCTCACCATCCCGCTCGCTCCACGCGGGCACAATTGGTCCGCGCAGGAGATCGAGCAGGAACTGGATAACAACGCGCAGGGCATATTGGGCTATGTGGTGCGCTGGATCGATCAGGGCATTGGCTGCTCCAAGGTGCCGGACATTCACGATGTCGGCCTGATGGAGGACCGTGCGACGCTGCGGATTTCCTCCCAGCATATCGCCAACTGGTTGCTCCATGGCGTGTGCACCGCCGCGCAGGTCGATGCAGCGCTGCTGCGGATGGCTGCGCAGGTGGACGGGCAGAATGCGGGCGATCCGCTGTACCGGCCGATGGCGGCCGATCCGGCCGGCAGCATTGCCTTCCAGGCCGCACGCGCGCTCATCTTCGAGGGGACGACCCAGCCCTCGGGCTATACCGAGCCGTTGCTCCACGCTTTCCGTCAGAAGGTGAAGGCCGCCTGATCCGGCACTAACCGCCGGCAATAATGACGACAAAAGGCGGAAGCGGCGAACGGGCTGGCTTCCGCCTTTTCCGTTTTGGGCGGGCGGCAATATCGCTGCAATATTGCGGCAACATCATGCAATCCGCCCGCAAATCGCGCCTGCCATTCATGTCCGCCCCTCAAGCGGATCAGGAGCGATCCCATGACTCAAACCATAAAAACCCCTACCCTCACCCCTGCTCTCATCGACATGGACGACCATGGCGGTGGTTTTGCCCAGGATTTGGCGACAATGGAGCGCATGCAGCTCGGCCGCCGCTCCATGTTGCAATGGATTGCCTCGGCAAGTGGCGTCGCCATGGTAGCAGGCTGTGGCGGCGACAGCAGCTCGTCCTCAAGCACTGGCAGCACCACCGTCCCGGTGACCCCCACCCCGTCGCCGACGCCCACCCCGACGGTGACGCCGACCCCCACGCCGACAACCGGCAGTTGCACGGTCTACGCGACCGAGACCAATGGCCCCTATCCGGCGGACGGCACCAACACGTCCTCCGGCGCCACATCCAATGTGCTCGTGACGAGCGGCGTTGTGCGCTCGGATATTCGCGCAAGCTTCGTCAGCAGCAGCACGGTAGCCACCGGCGTACAGGTGACGTTCACCATCACCGTGGTCGATGCCAATAATAGCTGCCAGCCGCTTGTCGGCTATGCCGTGTACCTCTGGCAGTGTGATGCGGCCGGAAATTACTCACTCTACAACCTGCCGTCAGAAAGCTACCTGCGCGGTGTACAGGTAACCGATTCGAACGGGCAGGTGACCTTCACCACCATTTTCCCGGGTTGCTATTCTGGTCGCTGGCCGCACATTCATTTCGAACTGTTCACCAGTCTTACCAATGCGACAGGCGGGCGCTATGCACGACTGATTTCCCAATTCGCCATGCCCTCCGCAGCCTGCACCGCCGTTTTCGCAACCAGCGGCTACAGCGCCAGCGTCAGCAATTTCAGCCGCATTACCATCGCCAGCGACAACGTCTTCGGCGACAATACGTCAGCGCAGATCACGGCGATGACACCCGAGCTGACCGGATCGCCCAGCGCCGGTTACACCGCGACGGCGACAGTCGCCATCGCCACCTGAACACGACATGGAGGACCAGCCCCACATCTCCTCCGCAGATGCCATTGCACAAATCGGAGGGATCGACGATGATCCCTCCGCTATGGCGAGCGAGCGGATCATCGTTGTCGACGACGATACGGATTTGCGCGGGCTCGTCGCAGACTATCTCCGGCAGAGCGGCTTTGCGGTGCGCGAAGCGGGCGACGGCGCTATGCTGCGCGCGCTGCTCGATGAGGAAACCGCCGATCTCGTCCTGCTCGATATCATGATGCCAGGCGAAGATGGTCTGGCGGTGCTTCGAAGCCTCACGACCCGACCGGACGTCGCCGTCATCATGCTTTCCACGCTCGCCAATGATGTCGACCGAATTGTCGGGCTGGAGCTGGGCGCCGATGATTATCTGGCCAAGCCATGCAATCCGCGCGAATTGCTGGCCCGCGTGCGCGCCGTGCTAAGGCGCCGTCAACCCCGCACAGGGGAGGCTCAACCCGGTGACGGCACACCGGCATGGTGCATCGACACCAAAGGCTGGCGACTGAGCAGCCCTGCGGGAGAGGATGTGCCACTCTCCACCGGCGAAATGCGCGTGCTCATCGCCCTTGCCGAAGCGAAAGGCCGCGTACTGACGCGCGACCAGTTGCTTGATCGCTGCGCCATTGGCGAGGACAGCGTGGATCGGGCCATCGACGTGCATGTCAGCCGTCTCCGGAAAAAACTGGAGCCGCATGGGGGGGATGCCCTGGTGCGGACAGTGCGGGGCGAAGGGTATAGTCTTGGCGGAACGGTGACGCTGCTGTGATCCACCCGTCGTGATTCTGGCTACAATAACCCGGCAGATCCTGCTGCTCGTCGTCGGCGCCGTCATGGCCACCACCGCTACGTTCGTCACGATGGCCTTGTACGGCCCGCCCCCGGTGCCCGCGCCCGTCAGCATCAGCCGCATAGCGGACGCCCTGAAGGCAGGCAGCGTGCCGGCCCATCCCATGCGATCGCTGAACGTCACTCAAAGTGCGTCATGGCCGGCATCCCTTCACAAGGGATGCCGCGACGCCGGACTGGAGCGCGCGATCGCGAAAGAGGCCGGCCTTGACCCGCGCGACATAGCGGCCTGCCGGGCAGATACTCGCCCGCCACCGGCACTCCGGCCACCCGGGCAAGGGCGGCCAATGGATGCGATGGACGCAGTGCGCGGCGATTTCACCATAGCGCGTCGTCTTGGCGATGGCGCAGATCCACGCTGGCTTATCGTCCGATCTGGCCCGGATATGACAGTCAGCCGCTGGCGCATGATGGCCGCACTGGCCGTCTGTGCCGTGCTGCTCATCGTCACGCTCGCATCGTGGTTCGTCGCACGGCGCATCTCCCGCCCTCTGCGTGCGCTTGCCACGGCGGCCGGATCGGCACGGGCAGGCATAGCCTGGCCCGCGACGGCAACGCATGGCGCCACCCGCGAGGTGCGGGAAGTTGCGGACGCGCTCGCCATTTTTGACGCGCGACACCGCGATCATTTTCGCCAGCAGACGGCCATGCTCGCCAGCATCGCGCATGACCTCGGCACGCCGCTCGCCCGCCTTGCCTTCCGCATCGACGGACTGCCGGAAGCACAGCGTCAGGCAGCGCTTGCCGACATCGAACAGATGCGCCGTCTCGTCGCCGATGGCATCGCGCTGGCGCGCGGTGAAGTGACACGGCGTGAGCCGATCGATCTGACCGCCCTCACGCGCCGGATTGCTCATGATGCCGGCCTGCCCGATACGCGCGTCACCATACCGGACGCGCCAGTCGTCATTACGGGTGAAGCTGTCGCCCTTGAGCGCCTGGTGCAGAACATCATCGACAATGGCGAACGCCACGGCAAGGGCGCATCCGTCATCCTTTATCGCGAGAATGACCAGGCAAGACTTGTCGTGGAAGACAATGGCCCCGGCATCCCGACGGATATTCTCGCGATCATCTGCGATCCGTTCGTACGCGGTACGGATGGTCAGGGATCAGGGCTGGGCCTCGCCATCGCCCGCACGGTCGCCGAACGCCACGGCGGCAGCCTCTCGATCCGTAATCGCGCCGAAAGGGGGGTACGTGTGGACGTCCTGCTGCCCCTCGCGTCGCAAACAAATATCAGAACGGCAGCCAGTTCCGCTTTTCAGTGAACTTCATATAGCCAATGTTCGCCCCGAGCCGGTAGCCCACACCCATGCGGATCGGGATCAGCACGATGCTGCCCCAGCGCAGATAGCTGGCGTTGAACCCGCCCACGAAATAGGCCGCCCCCTCGCCGGCGGGAAAGCGCTTGAAAAGATCCTGCGTATTATGAAGGTTATAGACGAGTACGAAACTATTCGCCGCATTGCCGCCGAGATCGAAGCCGACCGACGGCCCCGTCCAGTAGACTTCCCTTTGGCCCTCGATCTTGTGGAAAAGCGTGCCGGACCCATAACGCAGTCCGACCGCGATCGCACCGGACGCCTCCCGACCGGCGATATAGGCCACAGGCTCGCCCTGATCCTTGAGTGTGCGCTCAATTATGCCAGCCAGCCCCTGCGCGCCTTTGCCAAACACGCCTTCCGCCGCGCCGATGAGGTCGTCCTGCTGCCATGTCGTGCCGGTCTGCGTGGCGGGCACGGGCGCATCGGCTGCTGCGGGCGCAACCCCGCCAGTTGGTGCCGGAGACGGAGCGGGCGCCGGAGAGACAGTGGATGGCCCATAATAGGGATCGTCAGCGGGAATGCCGCTCCCCTGGCTCGCAGGTGAGCTCGGCATCAGATCCGCATCGATCGCCGTATTAGGGTCGACTGTCCGCACCTGAGCGGAAACCGGCGCGCCAATCAGCGCAATCACGGCAAGCCCGCGTGTCAGAGCGGAGAAGATGGGGCGATGGATGTGCATGATCTTGAGCCGCTTTCCCGGAATCTCGCGCCTGCGCCCTTCGCCGACCATCGGCATCCGGGCGAGCGCGAACCCGTCCCAGCCTATCAGGCCCGCGCGATGAAACGACAATGAACGAACGGCGAGTCGAATCGATTTCGCGCCGGAGCGAGTCACATGTCAGTGCGGTCGTGTCGCCCCGATAAGCGCAAAGCCCGTGATATAGGCATAGGCGACCACCGGCACGGCGAAAGCCCAGACGAGCCCGGCCATGTCCGCTATGCCCCCTGCGGTCAGTGGCAGTAATGCACCCGGGCCAATGGCGAGAATCAGCAGGGCCGATGTCTGCCCGTGGTTCGCTGTCGACCGCTCAAGGGTCAGCGTGAAAATTGTTGGAAACATGATGGCATTGCACAAGCCCACCGCCAGCAGACACTGCGCGCTCGCCGCGCCGGGCAGCGCCAGTGCCGCAAGGCAAAGCCCGGCGGCAGCCAGTCCGGCCAGCGCGAGCAGGCGATCAGCGGGAACGATGCGGAGCAGCCAGCTCCCCACGAACCGCCCGACGAGCGCGCCACCCCAGTAGAACGTCGCGACACGGGCACCCGCCACATCAAGCGGAAGCGCCAGAGTGTCGGGCAAGGCAAGATACAGGATGAGCATGCTGCCGATCGTCACTTCCGCGCCTACATAAAGCGCGATGCCACCCGCGCCGAGCAAGGCCCAGCGGGAACGAAGCGCGGCGGCCCATTCGCCAGATGCGCCAATCGACGGCTCGAACATGGCGGGCGCATGAGCGGCGCTGATCGCACGACGCGCGAGGAAAGCAAGCCCGAACAGCCCGATGATGAACAGCGCCATGACGAGATAGGCATCCGCGATCGCCGCAATGCCGGCAGACTGCCCGACCCTTGGCGCCTCGGGCAAGCCAATGGGCGGCGCTCGCTCCCCCAGCATCACACGCGCGCCAAAATGGACACCGCAGACCACACCCAGCGCGTTGAACGCATGGGCGAGAGTGAGGCGAGCATGACGCCGCGCAGGGTCTCCCAGCGCGGCGGCCAATGGATTAGCCACGACCTGAAGCGCGGTAATACCGCTCGCCAGCACGAAGATGGCGGCAATCACCAGTGCGAACATCGGGAAGACCCGAAGTGTCTGCATGACGACGCACCCCACCACCATGCCTCCCAGCGCAAGGCCGAGTGCGCGCATCGGACCAACGCGGGCGACCAGCGCGCCCGCTGGCAGCGCGATCAGGAAAAATGCCGCGAAAGAGGCGATCTGGATGAGAAGCGCCTGCGCGTAGCTGAGGTCAAAGATGCGCCGCATTCCGGCAAGGAGCGGATCATTATTAGCGCTCAGAAAGCCCCAGCCAAAGAACAGCGCCATCACGCTCGCAAGCGCAAGGCGCGCCGGAACCGGCGCCGCACTCAACGGGGCGCGCGCCACCGGAACGTCGCCGCGCCCTGTGGCGCAAGGCGATAGACAAAGCCGCGTCCATCGGCCGAGACACTCACATCCTGTGCTTGCCCCGCGGCATTGAAGGCAATGAGCACACGCGATCCATCGGGATTAGCGAAGGCTACCGTCTCGATCTCGCCCGGTTCGTTTGTCGCGGCAATGCGCCATGCGCCCGGCATCACGAAGCGCGAGACCTGACCGAGCGCGTAATATTCAGGATTACGCGTGATGGCACCAGTGGCGCTGTCTATGGTGACTACCCCCCGGCAATCGCCACAACCGCCCAGATGCGGTCCATGCCGCTCGTCTAGAGCGAGATTCCAGAGCAAGACACCACGGGCCCAGTTGCGCGGCGCCCCCATGGCGAGGGTCCGTAGCGTCCAGCTCCAACTATCTGCCCATGGCCCGGACCAGTCACCGCCCGAACATTCCGTGAAGAACACGTCCTTGTCCGGATAGGCATCCCGCACTTGCGCCTGCGTGGCGACATCCCCGGCATAGCAATGCCAGGCAACGCCTGCGATATGGCGGTTTGCCGTCGCGTCGGCCAGTACGGCCAGCGGGTGCTCGGGCTTGTCCCAATTATGGTCCCATTCCAGAATCCGCGTACCAATCCGCATCCGCGCGAACTCCGGCCCGACATGATCGCCGATGATCCGCGCGCGCTGCGCAGCGCCAAGTTTCATGCCGGGATAATCGGCCGGCTCGAAGTCCGGCTCGTTCTGGATACTGAGATAGTCGATCGGCCCGACCTCGGCGGCAAAGGCTGTCACCGTGCGTGCCAGATAGCGCGCAAAGGGGCCATAGGCATCCTCGCGCAATGTGCCCTTAACCAGCGCGTCCGTGGACTTCATCCAGCCCGGCGCGCTCCACGGGGAGATCATCACGGCAAGCCTTGGATTAATGAGGCGGGCCGCCTTCAATGTCGGCAGCACCTCCATTTTTGCCGGCCCGATCGAGAAATGGGTAAGGCCAGGATCAGTCGCGCCGGCGGGCATGTCATCATAGCTGTAATGGCTGCGCGAGAAATCCGACGCGCCGACCGTGAGCCGCGTGAAGGAAAAGCCCAGTCCTTGCCCCTTCCGACCGAATAACTCGCCGAGCAATGCCGTCCGTTGCGCCGGGGTCAGCCGGTTTTGGATGAGATAAGCGGACGCATCAGTAATCGCCGCGCCAAAGCCGACCATCTGCTGATAGCGCTGTCCCGGATCAACCATGATCCGTGCCGTGACTCCGCGCTCAAGCCGGAGCGGCGCCTGCCTGGCGAGCAACGCCGACTGATCCGGCAGGGTCAGCCAAACCTCGACTTCCCCGCTCTTCCCGGGAGCCGCTTCAGCCGGCAAAGGTAGCGCAAGAGCAAGCAGCCCGAGCACAGGCAGAACCAACCGCATCTTCTCTTTCCGCATTGCGGCGCCTCTTTTCCCTTGAATGGATGCCGTTGCCCCACAACGGCGCATAAGCCCTATGCCGCGCACGTCTTCGCCACGAACGCGCTGTGGCTCGGCATCACATCAACGCATTTTGCGATCACTGCCCGGATATTCGCCAGATAGCGAGCAATCTCATCCTCGGATCGGATGTCCACCAGCGGATCATAGCCACGCGGAATGATGCCCTGCCCTAGCAGGACCTGAATCCAGCTTTCCTCGGTGAACAGCTCATCATCCTCCCGAAAGATCCTGCCATTGGCGGCGAACAGATCAATCTTGCGCTGGAGCGTCGTGGGCACGTCCATGTCGCGACAGTAGCGCCAGAACGGCGTGTCATCCCGCTCCACGGCCTTGTAGTGGAGGATGATAAAATCGCGGATTCGCTCATATTCGAAATCAGACTGCCGGTTGAACTCGGCGATGGTGGCGGGATCAAAGCTGCAATCCGGGAGCATCCGCACCAGCCGGATCACCGCTGACTGGACAAGGTGAATGCTGGTCGATTCGAGCGGCTCCAGAAAGCCCGACGACAGGCCGATGGCAACGCAGTTACGGTTCCAGATCTGGCGGCGCTTGCCGGCGGTAAAGCGCAGTCGATTGGGCTCGGCCAGTTGCGCGCCGTCAAGACTGGTCAGCAATTGGCGCTCCGCGTCGTCATCGGAGATGAAACGGCTCGCATAGACATGGCCGTTTCCAGTACGGTGCTGGAGAGGAATGCGCCATTGCCAGCCCGCGCCACGCGCGGTGGCGCGCGTGTAGGGCGTAAACGGCTCGGTGCATGCGCAAGGCACCGCGATGGCCCGGTCGCACGGGAGCCATTGCGCCCAGCTCTCATAACCTGTCTGCATTGCCTGCTCGATAATGAGCCCTCGGAACCCCGAGCAATCGATGAACAGATCGGCGGTGATACGCGTGCCATCGTCCATGGTAAGGGACACGACGAACCCGTCGTCCGCACGCAGCGTCACATCGCTCACCTTGCCCTCGCGCCGGACGACACCGTGCGTTTCGGCGAATTCGCGCAGAAAGCGTGCGTAGAGCCCGGCATCAAACTGAAAGGCATGGGCGATCTGGCCGAGCGGGGATTCGGCCATTTTCGGGTCTGCGCGCATGAATTTGTTGGCGCGGGCCGCCATCGCGTTGATCGAATAGGTCGCGAAATCGGTCGCGGTGCCGCTTGCCTGCATTTTCAACCAATATTGGTGGAGCCGCAGCCAGCCCATATCCTGCCCGATCATGCCAAAGGCATGATAATAGGCGTCCCCCAGGCGTCGCCAGTCAACGAACTGGATACCAAGCTTGAAGCTGCCCTGCGTACGCTGGACGAACATATTTTCGTCGAGGCCAAGCAGTTCATTATATTTCTTGATCGCCGGAATCGTCGATTCCCCGACACCGACCGTGCCGATCTCCTCGCTTTCGATCAGCACGATCTCATACAAGCCCTGAAAAAGCTTTCCGAGCAGCGCGGCCGTCATCCACCCGGCGGTGCCCCCGCCAACGATCAGTATCCGCTTGATCGGCTGCATCGCGCCGCAGCTAGCGGGCGTCAGGCGGACAAGCGGCGGGAATGACCGGCGCAGTCAGCTTGGCGAGCCGACGCGGCGCGGCGTAGCTCAGTCCATAGCCACGCGGGAACTGAACGACACTGCCATTCCCTTCGCCAGTCGAACATGCCGAGCCTGGCCAGGCAAAAGACAGCGTGCCTTTGAAATCATAGCGTCCGCCGACGAGCAGATCGGCCAGCCCGTCTCCCTCCGTGCCCGGCAGGAAGGCGGCAACGAACGCATCCGAGAGGTTGATGAGGTCGTTCACATATGTGGGCCGGCCCGAGAATAGCACGGAAACGACGGGCACGCCCTTCCCCGTCACGGCACGCAGCGCGGCAAGATCTGCCGGATAGCGCACGCTGTGCGCCACCGGCGCCGGCGCGCGCACATCACCATGATATTCCGCATATGGGGCTTCGCCGAGCACCGCGATCACCGCATCGAACCGCTTTGGGTCAACGCCCATTCCGTCCGCAGCATAAGTGACATTCGCCTCGCCCAGCGCCCCGCGCAGCGCGGCAAGCAGGGTCGTGCCGCCCTTGAAATCGGCATTGGTGTTTTCGGTACCCTGCCAGGTGAGCGACCAGCCACCGGTCTGGTTGGACAGGCTATCCGCGCTTGCCCCCACGACCAGCACGCGCTTGCCCGCCGCAATCGGCAGGATGCCCTGATTCTTGAGCAACACGAGCGAGGCACGGACGGCCTCGCGACCAAGATCCCGCGCGTCCAGCGCATCGGCCTTGCCCGCGAGCCCACCCACTGCGGGGTTTTGCGCAAACAGCCCGGAGCGCAGCTTGACCCGCAGAATGCGCGTTACCGCATCATCGATCCGCTGCTGGGGAATACGGCCCGCTCGCACATCGATCAGCGTGTTGGCGATGAACGCCTTCCAGTCGTCCGGCACCATCACCATGTCGATGCCCGCATTGATCGCCTGGGCGCAACGATCCTTGGCGCAGCCCGGCACCTGCTCCACGCCGTTCCAGTCCGAAACGACGAGGCCGTCAAAGCCGAGCTTGTTCTTGAGGACGTCAGTCAGCATTTCCTTGTTGCCGTGCAGCTTGCCGTAATTCTTCCCGGCGGCAATGTCGTTCCAGCTGTTGTAGGATGCCATTACGGTCTGCACACCAGCCTCGATCGCGGGATAATAGCCCGCGCCATGGACGGTCATCATCTCGCTCTTCGGCGCCCGGTTCTCGCCCTGATCGATCCCGTCGAACGTACCGCCATCGCCAATGTAGTGCTTGGCAGTCGCGACGACATCGCCGGGACCGGTGAGCCCGCCTTGCAAGCCGCGCACCACCGCGCCGGAATAGGCCGCGACAATCGCCGGATCACTCGAATAGCTCTCATAAAGCCGGCCCCATCGGTTATTCCCGGCAACGGCAAGAGTCGGCGCGAATATCCAGCTAATGCCCGTTGCGCGCACCTGCCTGGCGGTCGCGCGGGCGATCCTCTCGACAAGCGCGGGGTCATGCGCGGCGCCAAGACCGATATTGTGAGGGAAGAGTGTCGCACTCGCGACATTATTATGCCCGTGCACGGCGTCCGTACCCCAGATCACCGGAACGGGTACTTTCATGTCCGTCGTCATCGAGGCCTGATAATAGGCGTTGGAAAGCGCCGTCCAATCCGTGACCGGTGCGTCCTTCTTCATGCCCGGCCAGGCGCCGCCGCCATTAAGGACCGAGCCGACATAATAGCGGCGCACATCATCCGGCGTGATCGAGCGGATGTCCGCCTGAATCATCTGGCCGACCTTCTGCTCCAGCGTCATCCCCGCAACGATGGTAGCGATCCGCGCCTCCAGCGCTGCGTCAGGCGCGGCATATGGCTTGAGCGCCGGCCAGTCCTCACCAGCGCGCGCAGCCTCCCGCGCCATGGCCGGCGCAACGCCGCAAGTCAGCGGCAGAAGGGCGAGCCAGAGCAGGGATCGCATGGTTTTCATCTTGCTTCATCCTTCATGGGCGGCGCCGATGAACGCCGCAAATGGAGTTATGTGCCTCCCCCCGGAAAAAACCGGGGTCGTTCCCGTGAACCCGGAACGACCCCGAGGGGGGCATGATCGGAAAACCCTAGAAACGGTAGTTCAGCCCCAGCAGAAACTGACGGCCATATTTCTCGTAGGTTTCCATCAGGGAACCGCCGTCCGCCGTGTGCGTACCGCCGGAATCCACACCCAGCCGGGTACGGTAGGGCGAGTCCGCGAGATTATTCACCTGAAGCAGGATGCCGAGCCCGGCGAGCCGTGTCCCTTCCTGGAAAGTATAACCGATCTGCGCATCGAGCTGCTTGTCGGCGAGGATCTCCGTCTGGCCACGGGTGGTGAAGAGCTGCACCGTCTCACCCTTGAACGCCGACCGATAACGGTAGCTTGCCCGCGCCTGGAAACCCCATTTCTCGAAATAGCCGGTAATGTTGTACACCGTGCCGGAAAGGCCCGTAATCCGCACGTCATCATTCCCGTCCGTCGGATTGAGGCTTGACTTGGTGTATGAATAGCTGCCGCTAAGCCCGAAACCATCAAGCGGCTCGACGATCCGTCCAAGCTCGACCGCACCGCTGACCTCTATACCCTTGATATTGCCACCTGGGCCATTGGACGGCATCGTCACCTGCCCCAGCGGGCTGATCGTCACGTTGGATGGAATCTGGTTGGTCGGCAACGGCAACCCTGAGAAATCAACCGCTGAAACACGGTTGTAGATGTAGTTGTCGAGCCATTTGTAGAAGCCGGCGATGCTGATGTAGGTCGCCTTGCCGGCATACCACTCATAAGCAATGTCGAGCGCCTTGGCCCGCCAGGGCTCGAGATTAGGATTGCCCCCCGTCGCGGACCAGGGATGGACGGTATCCCCCGGCGCACAGGGCGGACTACCCCCGCAGGGATTGACGTTGAACCCCGGTGTGAAGTTTGCGCGCATATCATCCATGCGCGGCCGCGCCAGCACCTTGGCGGCTGCGAGGCGGAACCGATGCCCGCTGCCCAGATCGTAGATCAGGTTCACGCTCGGCAACACGTCGGTATAGCGCGCGGACTCGTTCACCTGCGTAAGGACAATCGGCGTGAGCGTCTGGTTGATCCGCAGGCCCGTGGAGCGCTGCCGCTGGTTGACCACCTGCAGGCCGATATTGCCACGCAGCGCGCCCGCCTCGATATCCGCCTTCGCCTTGAAGGTGATGATATCTTCCTTGATCTTCCATGCCTTATCGAAATGGTTGGCATCCTCAAGCTCGCTCTTGTCGTAATAGGCATCGAGCGCCGCAGCCGCATTCCACGCGATAATATCGCCAAAGCCAACGAAATCGAGCGAGGTGGGTGCAAGCAGATAATTTGATCCGACCAGCGCCTGCGCCCGCCCGTTCTTGAGGTTAAGGTCCAGTTCGTCGACCGTCTTGCGCTTGTCCCGCCGGGTGTAGTTGATCCCGAACTCGATCTTGCGAAGCACCATATCAAACTCATGGGTCACCGCGATGTCGAAGGCCGCGAGGTTTTCCTTCACATGCGGCGATTTCATCAGCCCGTCATGCCCCCATCCACCCCATGGAGCACGATCCCCAAGCGATACCTTGCCGGCATCCGCATAATCGAGGCCAAAGCCGCTATATGTCGGGAAACCGCCAGAAATCGGGAGAGAGAAGTCATAGCTGTCAAGCGTGCGGTCCAGCAACGCACCGGCACCGTAGCCGCCATAGGTTTCGATATAGGTCTCGTCGCGCTTGTTACTGGAATAGCTCAGGTCAGCGACGATCTCCGTGCGCTCGCCGATCCGGAACGTGTTGTTAAGCCCGGCCGAAAAGAGCCGGTCCTTCCGGGTGTTGAGATCGTTCCGCAGGATGGGCGCGACATTGTTCACATGCCCGGCAACACCAAGTTTGGTGCCGCCCTGGGTCGCCGTCTCGATGTTGGTAAAGGTGGCGTCATCCGCCCAGCCGTTGGAGAACCACTGTACCCCGCGGATCACCTCCTTCTGCTTGAAACGGGAATAATAGAGATCGAGCACGCTGTGGATACTCTCGTTCGGCTGCCAGTCCAGCGTGCCCATCACACCGTCGCGCTTGTTGTGCCGGCTGGTCGCCCAGGCTTCCTGCCCGTTGAGAAGAAGAGCATCGGCGGCGGACGTCGGCGAAACCGTGGTCGGCGAGACGTTGTTGAAGGCTTCGTAATTGTAGGCCTTGAAATGGTCGACATGGCTCGGTGAGTCGAGATGGGCATAGCCGATCGACCAGCCGAGCGTGCCGTCCGCATTCTGATCGATATAGCTGATCGTCCCGCGCCAGCCCTTCTTGGAGATGTCGGCGTTGCGGCCGCCATCGGGGTCCAGTTCGCCGCGCAGATTGACGGCGATAGCACGCTTGCCGAACGCAAGCGGACGGATGGTGCGCAGGTCCGCGCTGCCGGAAAGACCCATGCCCGCGATGCTCGCATCCGGCGTCTTGTAGACGACCACGCCGGAAAGCAGCTCCGAGGGATATTGATCGAACTCGACCGCCCGGTTGTCCCCGGAACTGGCCTGCTGCCGGCCGTTGAGAAACGTGGTGGTGAAATCGGGCGCGAGGCCGCGAATGGAGATGACCTGAGCGCGACCGGCGACGCGCTGAGCGGCAAGGCCGGGCAGGCGGGCGATCGATTCCGCGATCGACACGTCAGGAAGCTTGCCGATATCTTCGGCCGAGATCGCCTCGACGATCGAAACCTCGTTCCGCTTGATGCCGATCGCACTTTCGAGACCAGCGCGTATCCCGGTCACGACGATCGTGCCATCATCGACCGCATCGTCCGCCGCGCCCTGCGCCATGGCCGTATCCGGTGCCATCGCGGCAGCCAGCGCCAGCGATGAAATGGTCAGCGTAAGATAGTGATTTGCCTGACGCGCGCGCCCCGCGCGCTGACGATTCGCCATTTGAGCCCCCTCCTTGTGACGCCACCAGCTTTGCGACCGGCGCATTCTCATGGCGCGCCGCCACCCCGTTTACCCCGACTGGAAGCGCTTCCAATTTGTATCGTCGGGGATGAGCGCTTGTCAATCCTCGTGGCGATAGCCCGATATAGGAGAGCGTCTAAACGGGCGGCGAGGCGACGGATTCGCGCAGGACAAGATGATGCGCGATGGCCTCGCACCTGATGTCGGCGGCTGTCTGCCCCCGCAGCAACAGCTCAGCCAGCCGCTCGACCGCCCGCGCGGCAATGCGGCGGATCGGTTGATGGATCGTCGTTAGCGGGGGCCAGATATAGGCGGCAATCGGCGCGTCATCGAAGCCCGTCACGGAGAGATCCGCCGGCATGGCAAGGTTCATGCGATGCGCGGCGAACATCACGCCAACCGCCATGTCATCATTAGCACAAACGATCGCCGTTGGGCGATCCGCGCCAACGAGCAGTTGCTCCGCCAACTCCACGCCCGAACGAAAGCTGAAATCACCGCGCAGCCTCGTCACCTCCTCGCCGTCCAGCCCCACCTCGGCCAAGGCGCGCAAAAAGCCGGCGAAGCGACTCTCGGCCGCCATATGCCCCTCGATACCGAGCATATAGGCAATGCGGCGATGCCCAGCCGCCGCGACATGACGCGCAATGTCGTAGCCGGCCGCCTCCTCATCAAAACCCACGCCGGGGAGCAGAGCGCGAACCTCAGCACTCGGCGAGATGCAGGCCACGGGAGCGCCCAACGCACGCAACCGGCGGGCGAGGACGACATCGTCCGAAAGCGGCGGCGAAAGAATGAGGCCGGCACTCCGGCCCGTCTCGATCAGTTCAACGAGCCGGTCGTCACGCCGCGGATCGCCCACATCGATATTGAGGGTCGAAAGCTCGAAACCGGCCGCTACCGCAGCACGCAGGCCACCCAGTTCGATTGCCGCGAAATAATATGAGTTGGGCGAGGCTTCTGGCGCGATCCCGTTGACGAGCGTGATCGTCTTGCTTGTTCTGCTGGCGAGGCTGCGCGCCTGCGGATTGACCCGGTAATCGAGCGCGGCGACCGCCCGCATGACGCGGGCACGCATCTTCTCACTGACATGCGCCTGATCGTTCAATGCCCGGGAAACTGTGGCCCTGCCAACACCGGCAAGCGCCGCAACATCATCAATCGTCGGGAGCCGGCGGCTTGTGGCATCCCCGGAAGCGCGATCCCGCAATGGCGGCGAAGCGTCCGACCGGTCAGCCATGGGCCAGCTTGCCCAAAACTAGCCGGCCACACATCAACGCAGGACCGACGCCCCGGAACATCATGGCCGCCGGCGACGCATCGCTTCGTCGATCGCCGCCCGTGTCAGCGGCTCCATGATCGCATAGCCCACCGGATCGGGATGAATACCGTCACTCCCAAGGCCAGGCTTCATGTCCCCGTCAGGCATCGCCAGCACGCGATGATAATCAACATAGACGATGCCCTCGGTCCGCGCATAATCGGCAAGCCAGTCATTGAGCGCCGCGACCCATGGCGCCGGCGTCAGATCCCGGCGCCAGGGGAAGCTCTTCGCCGGCGGGATCGATGCCAGAACGACCCGGATATGATGCGCGCGGGCGAGCGCGACCATCGCGCGAATATTATTCTTGTAGTCATCGGGCGCATTGGGGCCGGTATTGCCGGCGATATCATTTGTACCCGCCATAATATGGACCACGGCGGGGCGCAGCGCCACCACATCCGCCATGAACCGCACCAGCATTTGCGGCGTGGTCTGGCCGCTGATCCCACGACCGATCCGCCCTTCACCTTCAGCAAAGAAGGCCGGCCGCATCGAGGCCCAGTTCTGGGTGATGGAATCACCCATGAACACCACCTGTCGCGCTTCAGCCGGCAAGGCTTCGAGACGGCGATTATCAATGCGATAGTTGCAAACATCCGCCCAATCATGGGTTGCCCACTGGCTGCGCGCTTCGCCAATCGCCTTAAGCTGCGCCTCGGAAAGAGCGGCAGCGGCCGTCGCCGAAGGCCAGACTGGATAGCCAGCACAGGGATCTGGCACCATACCAGTCGCCTCAGCCGCCACAGCAGGCGCCACCCCGACAAGCATCAAGGGAAAAAGAACAAGACGGCCTATCATTGGGCACTCCGGTAGCTGCTTGCATGACGAACATACGGCTGTGTTACAATGAACACAGGAGCGCTTCCATAGCGCGCCAGCGGCAGTGGTAAAATGCAGTGGTTTGCAAAATTTGCATATTTGCAAATTAATATTTGCAAATCCTCGCTCTTTCAGGCGTTCCCGTGCTCCCGGCACAGGCGGATAAGCAGATATCGTGATGCGCGAACCATGTCTTTCGGGCAACATGCCGATGCGGGCGGGCGCACGCGTCAACCCGGCGACAATCGCTCCACATGCTGGAAAAAGACCTGCCAAGACGCCACATAACGAGCAGGATACAGCAAGACACAAGACGGCAAGACACAAACAGGACACAAGGGAACCCCGCCGATGAACACAGCCTTCCGCAAGCCGCTGCCCGGCACCAGCATCGACTATTTCGATACGCGCGCGGCGATCGAGGCGATCAGCCCCGGTTCCTATGATGGCTTGCCCTATGTCTCACGCGTGCTGGCCGAGCAACTCGTGCGCCGCTGCGACCCCGCGCTGCTCACCGATGCGCTCAAACAGATCATCGAGCGCAAGCGCGATCTCGACTTCCCCTGGTATCCCGCCCGCGTCGTCTGCCACGACATTCTGGGCCAGACCGCGCTGGTCGACCTCGCCGGTCTGCGCGAGGCGATCGCCCGCGAAGGCGGCGACCCGGCCGAGGTCAACCCTGTGGTGCCGACCCAGCTCATCGTCGACCATAGCCTTGCGGTCGAGTTTGGCGGTTTCGACCCGGATGCGTTCGAGAAGAACCGCGCGATCGAAGACCGACGCAACGAGGATCGCTTCGATTTCATCGAATGGACCAAGCGCGCCTTCGAGAATGTGGACGTGATCCCCGCCGGCAACGGCATCATGCACCAGATCAATCTGGAGAAAATGTCTCCGGTGGTGCAGCTTCGTGACGGCATCGCCTTCCCGGATACCTGCGTCGGCACGGACAGCCACACGCCGCATGTCGATGCGCTGGGCGTCATCGCGATCGGCGTCGGCGGGCTGGAGGCGGAGACGGTGATGCTCGGCCGCGCATCCATGATGCGCCTGCCCGATATTGTCGGCGTGCGCCTCACGGGCCGGCGCAAGCCCGGCATCACGGCAACGGACATCGTCCTCGCGCTGACCGAGTTCCTCCGCAAGGAGCGCGTCGTGGGCGCCTGGGTAGAGTTCTTCGGCGAGGGAGCGGACAGCCTCTCCATCGGTGACCGCGCCACCATATCCAACATGTGCCCGGAATATGGCGCAACCGCTGCGATGTTCTACATCGATCAGCAGACCATCGATTATCTGAAGCTCACTGGCCGCGAGCCCGAGCAGGTGGCGCTGGTCGAAACTTACGCGAAGGTCACCGGCCTCTGGGCCGACGCCCTCAAGAATGCCGAATATGAGCGTGTGCTGGAGTTCGACCTTTCCAGCGTCGAACGCAATATGGCCGGCCCGTCCAACCCGCACCGGCGCCTGCCCACCGCGGCGCTGCATGAGCGCGGCATCGCCATCGATCTCGACAAGGCGGTGGCCGAGGAGCGCGAAGGATTGCTGCCCGACGGCGCGGTCATCATTGCCGCGATCACCAGCTGCACCAACACGTCCAACCCGCGCAACGTCGTCGCCGCAGGCCTCGTTGCGAAGAAGGCCAATGCGCTTGGCCTGACGCGCAAGCCATGGGTCAAAAGCTCGTTCGCGCCCGGCTCGCGCGTGGCGCGGCTTTATCTGGAGGAAGCAGGGCTCCTGCCCGAGATGGAGAAGCTGGGTTTCGGCATCGTCGCTTATGCCTGCACCACCTGCAACGGCATGTCCGGCGCGCTCGACCCGGACATCCAGCAGGAGATCATCGACCGCGATCTCTATGCGACGGCCGTCCTCTCCGGGAACCGCAATTTCGACGGGCGCATCCACCCCTATGCCAAACAGGCCTTCCTTGCCTCACCCCCGCTCGTCGTCGCTTATGCGATCGCCGGGACGGTGCGCTTCGACATCGAGCAGGATGTGCTGGGCGTGGTCGACGGCAAGGAAATCCACCTCAAGGATCTCTGGCCGAGCGACGAGGAGATCGATGCCATCGTCGCGGCGCATGTGAAGCCAGAGCAGTTCCGCACGGTCTACGACCCGATGTTCGCTCCGCGCAAGGCCGCCGCCGGCAAGACCAGCCCGCTCTATGACTGGCGGCCGCAGTCCACCTATATCCGCTGCCCGCCATACTGGGACACGGAGGGGGTCGGCGCGCTCGCGGCCAATCCGCGCAGCCTCACGGGGATGCGTCCGCTCGCCATCCTGCCGGACAACATCACGACGGACCATCTCTCGCCGTCCAACGCCATTCTCGCCAATTCAGCGGCCGGCGAATATCTGGCAAAAATGGGCCTGCCCGAGGAGGACTTCAACAGCTACGCCACCCATCGCGGCGACCATCTGACCGCGATGCGCGCGACCTTCGCCAACCCGCAGCTCGTCAATGAAATGGCGGTCGTCGACGGCGCGGTGAAGAAGGGCTCGCTCGCTCGCGTGGAGCCGGATGGCAAGGTGATGCGGATGTGGGAAGCGATCGAGACTTATCTCGACCGGCGCCAGCCGCTCATCATCATCGCCGGCGCGGACTATGGGCAGGGTTCTTCGCGCGACTGGGCGGCCAAGGGCGTGCGCCTCGCCGGCGTGGAGGCCATCGTCGCCGAGGGCTTCGAGCGTATCCACCGCACCAACCTCATCGGCATGGGCACCCTGCCGCTGGAGTTCAAGCCGGGCACAACGCGCCTCACCCTCGGTCTCGACGGCACGGAAACCTATGACGTGGTGGGCGAGCGCACGCCGCGCGCCGACCTCACTCTCGTCATCCACCGCAAGAATGGCGAGCGGGTCGACGTGCCCGTCACCTGCCGGCTGGACACCGCCGAGGAAGTCTCGATCTACGAGGCCGGCGGCGTGCTCCAGCGTTTCGCGCAGGATTTCCTCGATTCGGCAGTGGAGGCCGCCTGATGTCCCAGACTGTTCCCGGCATACCGCAGGTCCGTGTGCCCGCCACTTATATGCGTGGCGGCACCAGCAAAGGCGTGTTCTTCCGCCTGGAAGACCTGCCCGAGGCCTGCCGCACTCCCGGCACGGCGCGCGACAAGCTGTTCCAGCGCGTCATCGGTAGTCCGGACCCCTATGCCAAACATATCGACGGCATGGGTGGCGCGACCTCCAGCACCAGCAAATGCGTAATCCTCTCACCCGCCACCGTGCCGGACCATGATGTCGACTATCTCTACGGGCAGGTCTCCATCGATACGGATTTCGTCGACTGGTCGGGCAATTGCGGCAATCTTTCGACCGCGGCAGGCGCCTTCGCCATCCATGCCGGCTATGTCGATCCGGCGCGGGTCCCTCAGGATGGCATCTGCACCGTCCGCATCTGGCAGGCCAATATCGGAAAGACGATCATTGCCCATGTTCCCGTCACTGGCGGCGCGGTGCAGGAGACAGGCGATTTCGAGCTGGATGGTGTGACGTTCCCGGCCGCCGAGATCGTGCTGGAGTTCGTCGACCCCGCTGATGAAGGCGATGGCGACGAGGGCGGCCCGAGCGGCATGTTCCCTACCGGCAATCTGGTTGATGTGCTGGACGTACCGGACGAAATCGTCACGGGCGGCAAGCTGGAAGCCACCCTCATCAACGCCGGTATCCCGACTATCTTCGTGCGCGCGGCCGACATCGGCTACACCGGGACCGAGCTTCAGGACGCAATCAACGGCGATGCCGCCGCGCTCGCCCGGTTCGAGACGCTGCGCGCGATCGGCGCGGTCCGCATGGGCCTCATCGCGTCGGTGGATGAAGCGGCGAAGCGCCAGCACACACCCAAGATCGCCTTTGTCGCCCCGGCGACCGATTATCTATCCTCCAGCGGCAAGACCGTGAAGGCCGGCGACATCGACCTCGTGGTTCGCGCGCTTTCCATGGGCAAGCTCCACCATGCGATGATGGGCACGGCCTCGGTCGCCATTGCGTCGGCCGCTGCCGTCCCGGGCACACTGGTCAATCTCGCGGCGGGGGGCGGGGAGCGGCGGGCCGTGCGCTTCGGCCACCCCTCCGGCACGCTGCGCGTTGGTGCGGAGGCCAATCAGGTGGACGGGCAATGGACTGTCACCAAGGCGATTATGAGCCGTAGTGCCCGCATCCTCATGGAAGGTTGGGTGCGCGTACCGGGCGACAGCTTCTAAAGGGCAGCCATCCGCCCGTTCTGGTCAGCGTGGTGCCGGCCACGGCCCGGCAGCATGAAAAAGGCGGCCTCCCAGATGGGAGTGCCGCCATTTTCTGTCTTTGCGCCGAACGGCTACGTCGTCAGGCCTGAGGCGTGCCCTGCGGCACGATGGTCTTGACGATCGAGGCGTCCAGTTCCTCAAACTTGTGCAGGCCGATAGTATCGTACAGCTCCTGCCGGGTCTGCATGGCGTCCACCATCTTATGCGTCCCGCCATTGGCCTTGATCGAAGCATAGAGATCCGCCTGCGCCTTGTTGGCGACACGCAGCGAAGAGACAGGCCAGATCACCATTTTATAGCCCATCTGCTCGAATTCTTCCGCCGTGAAGAAGGGCGTCTTGCCGAACTCGGTCATATTGGCGAGGAGCGGCACGCCCGGCATCGCGGCGGCAAATTTCTCGAACATCTCACGCGTGATGAGCGCCTCGGGGAAGATCGCGTCCGCCCCGGCCTCAACATAGCGCTTGGCCCGATCGACCGCCGCGTCGAACCCTTCGACCCCGGCCGCATCCGTGCGCGCAATCACCACGATGTCCCGTGCCGCCTTGCGCGCGGCGGCGACCTTGGCGGCCATGTCCAGCGTGGGGACAAGGTTCTTGCCGTTCAGGTGGCCGCACTTCTTGGGCAGCACCTGATCCTCCAGATGCACCGCGCCCGCGCCCGCATCCTCGAAGGCGCGGACCATGTGCATGACGTTGAGCGCCTCGCCATAGCCGGTGTCGCCATCGACCAGCAACGGCAGGCCGGACGCACGCACGATCTGCCGAATGAAGAACGTCACCTCATCCACCGTGATAATGCCAAGGTCTGGCAGGCCCATGGACGCGGTCATCGCCGCGCCGGAAAGATAGAGCCCGTCAAACCCGGCATTGCGCGCCTGTATGGCCGCCTGCCCGTTATGCGCGCCGGGAAGCTGATAGATGCCCGGCCGCGCCAGCGCGGCGCGGAAGCGCTTGCCCGCGGATTCGAGCGGCAGATCGTCGGCGACGAGATAGGGCATGGAACCTCCTTGTTTGCGCGTTACTTGCGTTTGTCGAGTGGCACCCAGGCGAGATCCTCCGGCCCGGTATAATTGGCCGAGGGACGGATGATCTTGTTGTCCTCGCGCTGCTCGATCGCGTGCGCGGCCCAGCCGGACGTGCGCGAGATAACGAAGAGCGGCGTGAACATCGCGGTGGGAACGCCAAGCAGGTGATAGCTCACCGCAGAGAACCAGTCGAGATTGGGGAACATCTTCTTGACGTCCATCATCACGGACTCGATCCGGTCGGCGACGGCGAACTGCTTGTGCGCGCCCTGCTCGTCGGCCAGCGTCTTCGCCACCCGCTTGATCACGACATTGCGCGGATCGGACACGGTATAGACCGGGTGGCCAAAGCCAATGATGACTTCCTTGGCCTCCATGCGCCGACGGATATCCGCCTCTGCATCATCGGCATCACGGTAGCGCTTCTGGATCTCGAAAGCGACCTCATTGGCGCCACCATGCTTGGGGCCGCGCAGCGCGCCGATCGCGCCGGTGATTGCCGAATACATGTCCGAACCCGTGCCCGCGATCACCCGCGAGGTGAAGGTCGAGGCGTTGAACTCATGCTCGGCGTAGAGGATGAGCGAGGTGTGCATGGCGCGCACATGGCTCGCCGGCGCCTCGCGACCGTGGAGCAGGTGGAGGAAATGGCCACCGATGCTGTCATCGTCCGTCTCCACCTCGATCTGGCGGCCATTATGGCTGTAATGATACCAGTAAAGCAGCATCGAACCGAGAGAGGCCATCAGCCGATCCGCAATATCGCGGGCACCCGGCGCATTATGGTCGCTCGCCTCAGGCAGCGCACAGCCCAGTGCCGAAACCCCGGTCCGCATCACATCCATGGGATGGGCCGAGGAGGGGATCGCTTCCAGCGCCTGCATCACGGCAAGCGGCAGACCACGCAGGCTCTTGAGCTTCGCCTTGTAGGCGGCAAGTTCCGCCTTGTTGGGCAGCCAGCCATGGACGAGCAGATGGGCGATTTCCTCGAATTCCGCTTCCTCGGCGAAGTCCAGAATGTCGTAGCCGCGATAATGGAGGTCGTTGCCTGTCCGCCCCACGGTGCAGAGCGCGGTGTTCCCCGCCGTCACGCCCGAAAGCGCGACCGACTTCTTGGGCTTGAAGGTGGCTTCGGTCATCAACGTCCTCCCTTGTATCTGAGTACTGCGTATCTGTTGCTGCGTCATCGTGGCACCGGCCTGCCAAACACCCCTATGGGCCGCACCGCAGGCCGGCATCGGAGCCTGATGGATGAGCACGCTGCCATGTTGGCACAAGCCCTCCGCCAGACTCCGGGAAATCCGCAATACGCATATTGCGACCAGGCCGTATGCCGGGGAACGGCTGAAAAGGCGAAAATTTGCAAATGCGAATCTGCGAATATGGGAATATTGCGGAAATGCATGGCATACCCGCCGTTTTCTGATGGTTTTCTATCATCCGCACCGTTACTTCGCAATATCCGCATTCTCTGCTACGGCGCCGGAAACCGGAATCATGACGCGTGGTCAGGCGTCATGGCCGCACCATGTGCAAATCTTGTGAAGATCGAACGAACGATGCGAAAAACCTTCATGGGCGTGCGGTTGCGGCGGCTGCGCGAAGAACGTAATCTCAAGCAGGTGGAACTGGCCAACGCGCTCGGCATCTCCTCGAGCTATCTGAACCAGCTCGAGCAGAACCAGCGCCCCCTCACCGTTCCGGTGCTGCTGAAGATCAACGCGGTGTTCGGCATCGATGTCCAGCTCTTCTCCGAGGATGAGGAAGCGCGCCTCATCACCGAATTGCGGGACGCCCTCTCGGACAGCGCGGAGAGCATATCCGTCGCCGAGATTCGTGAGTTGGCGATGAACATGCCCGCCGTCGGCCGCACGCTCGTCTCCCTCCACCGGCGCTATCGCGAAGCAACCGAGCGCAACGAGGCAATGGCCGCCCAGCTTGGCGACGACTGGCTCGGCGAAGCCGCGCCACGCGCGCCGTTCGAGCAGGTACGCGACTTCTTCTACGCCCACCATAATCATGTCGAACCGCTCGACGAGGCGGCCGAACGGCTCTATCGGCAGGCAGGCCTCGGGCCGCGCTTGCTCCATCCGGGCCTCGTGACCTGGCTCAAGGAACGGCACGGCGTGCAGATCGTCTGGAGCGAGCGCGGCAGCGACCTGCGCCGGTACGATGCCGCCACACGCACGCTCAGCATCTCGGCGCATCTGCACCATGGCCAGCAGGCTTTCCAGATGGCCACGCAGATCGCCTTTCTGGAGCTTGGCGAAACAATCGACCGGCTGGCGAGCGACCCGATCCTCACGGGCGGCGAGGCAAAGCGTCTCGCGCGTGTCGGCCTTGCCAATTATTTCGCGGGCGCGCTGATCCTGCCCTATGGTGATTTCCTCGCCGCCGCAGAGGCCGCCGCTTATGATATCGAGCTGCTCGGCCGGCGTTTCGGCGTGGGCTTCGAGACGATCTGCCACCGCCTCTCAACCATGCAGCGGCCCGAGGCGCGCGGTGTGCCCTTCTTCTTCGTGCGGGTGGATCGGGCCGGCAACACCTCCAAGCGGCAGTCGGCGACCGACTTCCACTTTTCGCGCGTGGGCGGCACCTGCCCTTTATGGAACGTCTATGAGGCGTTCGCGCAACCGGGGCGCACACTGCGGCAGATCGCACAGATGCCGGATGGACGCACCTATCTCTGGATCGCGCGCAAGGTGAGCAGCGGCAGCGCGGGCTTCCGCGTGCCGGGCAAGGCTTTTGCCGTCGGTCTGGGTTGCGACATCCGCCATGCCCACCGCCTTATTTATGCGCGCGGGCTGGACCTCAGCGATCCGTCGGCCGCCACGCAGATCGGCGTGGGCTGCAAGGTCTGCGAGCGGCCTGCCTGCCCACAACGCGCCTTTCCCTCCATCGGTCGCTCCGTGGCGGTCGATGAGAACCGCAGCACGCTTGCGCCTTATCCCGTCGTCTGATCAGCCGGCGGGGGGAGAATCGTGCTCCCCCGCGCGTCGTTCGTTCAGGACGTGAAAAACTGCTGTGTGCCGTGCGCTTCGATCGCCTCGGCAAGGCGGCCAAGCGCATGAACATAGGCCGCGCTCCTCAGCGTGATGTCATGCGCCTTCGCCCGGTCCCAGATCGCGCGCCCTTCCGCTTCCATGCTGGCCTTCAGCCGCTCGTGGATCTCGCCGACGGTCCAGTAATAGCCCTGCCGGTTCTGCACCCATTCGAAATAGGAGACAGTGACGCCTCCGGCATTGGCCAGAATATCGGGCAACACCACCACGTTCTTAGACTCAAGCAGCGCATCGGCCTCCGGCGTGATCGGTCCGTTCGCCAGTTCCAGAATCACCCGCGCCCTGACACTGCCCGCATTGTCCGCATGGATGAGATTTTCGAGCGCCGCAGGGACGAGCACGTCGCAATCGATACCGACAATGTCATCGGGCGCAATCGCCGAAATGCCGTCATGACCGGCCAATGTCGCCAGCCCGGCCAGCCGCTTGGCCTCGGCGAGCTGAGCAAAGCTGACCCCGGCCGGCGCATGAATGCCGTGGCGCGAGTCCGACACCGCGACGATCCGATAGCCCACCTCGTTAAGCAGGCGGGCAATATGACTGCCGGCATTGCCGAAACCCTGAATTGCGACGCGGGCACCCGGCCCCACACCAAGCTCCTGCTCCAGATGGCGCAGCAGGTAGAAGCCACCCCGCGCCGTCGCATCGTCCCGGCCAAGCGAACCGCCCAGCGCGATCGGCTTGCCCGTGATGACGGCGGGCGAGACCCGGCCGACGATGGACGCATACTCATCCGCCATCCAGCCCATGATCATGGCATTGGTGTAGACATCCGGTGCCGGAATATCCCGGTCCGGCCCGATAATGCCTGAAAAAGCCTGCATATAAGCGCGCGAAAGCCGCTCCAGCTCCGCCTTGGACAGCAGATGCGGATCAACCTGGACCGCGCCCTTTCCACCGCCATAGGGCAGGTTCATCACGGCGCATTTGAATGTCATCCAGAAGGCCAGCGTCTCCACCTCGTCAACGGTCGCGTCGGGGTGGTAGCGAATCCCTCCTTTGGTCGGACCGCGCGTATCGTCGTAGCGGCAGCGCCAGGCCATGAAGGATTTACGGGAACCATCATCCATGCGGATCAGCAGCCGCGTCTTGGTCGTCTCACGCGGATATTTGAGTTTCTCCAGAACGTCCGGATCAAGCCTCAAATGCAGTGCAGCCTCGTCGAGCCGGGTCAGCGCCTGATCGAGCATGGTTATAGTCATGGAAACTCCCTATTTTGGTGTCGTGTCAGTCGCCCGGCGGCGCGTGCGAGACCTCCACGATCTTCAATGCCCGCTCGTGCCCATCACGATCCGGCCACAAAATCGACTGCCCCTCGCGCAGACCGATCAGCCCCGCACCAACCGGTGTCAGGACGGAAATGCGGCCGGCCGAAATATCGGCTTCCTTCGGGTAGACGAGCTGGTAGCGATGCTCCTTGCCGCTCGCCTCATCCACAAAGCGGACCATGGCATGCATGGTGACCACATTTTCGGCGATGCGCGCTGCCGTGTGGATGCTAGCCCGCGCAATCTCATCGAGCAGGAGTTCGCTCACCTGCGGCAGACGATCCTCCGCCGCGATGGCAAGATGCGTAAGCGCATCCGCCTCGGTGTCGATCATATGGATGGGCGGCCGGCGGCTCGCCTTGCTTTGTGTCATGAATGTCGCTTTCCGGGTAGACGGGAGGCGCATGTCGCTGCGCCCGATCCCTGGTCTGTTCAGCCTGATCCAAACCCCGAGTTCGGGGCAGGAGTCACCCGGAACCCGGGGCTAGATGCCCGCGAGAAGCTGCCCCCCATGGTGGCGAAAGCGAAAATGACAGCGACGAGTCTGCATGCCACCATGATGATGATCCAACAGCACCAAGTCAAACAGGATCAGCGCGCCAACGCAGCTTCTCGTAATCATCGCATGAATTGCGCCCCTTTTTCCGCAATGCTGTTACGATTAGAGTCTCAATCATGGAACGCAGCGCGGTGACGGAGGCACAGCCTCTCGAAGGAACCATCGGCATTATCGGCGCGGGGCGCGTCGCCCGCGCACTCGCGCTCGGGTTGAGTCTGGCCGGGGCCGCTTCGCTCCGGCTGTGGGCGCGCGACCCAAGCAAAGGTGAGGATGCCGCTCGGCACGTGCGCGATTTGGCGAACAGGGCACGAGAGGCATGCCGCCTCGCCACGCTCCAGGAGATCGCCCGCGATTGCACGATGATCGCACTCGCCGTTTCGGACGATGCGATCCCTGCGGTGGTCGCGCAACTGGTGCAGGCAGGGCCATGTGCCCAGGCGCCGCTCGCCTTCCATGTCAGCGGCGGTAGCGGCGCGGCTCTGCTTGAGCCCTTGCGCGCGCAGGGCGCTTTAACCGCCGCGATCCACCCGGTGATGACCTTTACCGGCGATCCGATGACGGAAGTCACGCATATGCGGGGCGCGCGCTTCGCTGTCACCGCATCGACCGACGCGGCAACCCACGGCGCCCAGATCATCGTGGCGGCACTCGGCGGCGTCGCCGTGGCCATCGCGGAAGAGCAGCGCACACTCTACCATGCCGCGCTCAGCCATGCCGCCAATCATCTTGTCACCCTCATCGTCGGGGCAATGCAGACGCTCGATGCGTGCCGGATCGACGATCCGACGGGTCTCATCGCACCATTGGTCCGCGCGGCGCTGGACAACAGTCTCACCCACGGCTTTGACGCGCTCTCCGGCCCGGTACTGCGTGGGGACACAGGGATCGTGCGTGCGCATCTCGCCGCGTTAGCGCACGATTGCCCCGATATCCTGCCCGCTTATCGGGCCATGGCCCGTGCCACTGTGGATGAACTCGGCCGCCGACACGGCATGAGCCCCGCTCAGGCGGCACTGCAGATTGCGCTAGAAGAAAGCGCGCCTGAAGAGGGCCCTCGCTAAAGCCCGGCAATTTGCGCGGTGATCGCCTCAATCCGCTGCGTCTCGCTCCGCACCGTTCGCACCGCCACGCGATGCTCGACATTCTTGATGTCGTGACAGACCACCTCGTCGCCCTCGATTTGTCTAGCCCCGTCGACCACCATGTTGCGAAACTGGACGAGCCGCTGAAGATCTCCATCCAGCGCCGCGATCAGAGTGAGCACCTGCTTGTCATGCCGGTCACGCATGGCAACGAGAGCACGCAGTTCCGCCAGCAATCGCTGTAATGTCGGCCGTGAGCGCCCGCCGACAGCCCGGACGTCGCCAAAGGAGCGGCGCATGGCAACGAGCTTGTCAATCGTCGTCGCCTCCAACACGCCCCAGCCCATGACCAGCGCGCCAATGGCGTGGAAGGGTGTTTTGGCAGGTTCGGGGGGTGCCAGCGACGGCTTCGTGGCGGCTTTCCCCTCCATAGCGACTGGAGAAGGCTTGCGCGTGGCGGATTTGCGGACTGGCCGAGCTATCTTCAGCGGAAGAGTCTTCTGAGCCGGTTCGCCGGCCGGCGTGGGAAGACCGGCCGGCGTTCCGTCGTCGGCCGGTGTGGGAAGGTCGGCCGCAGCAGAAACTCGTATCGGTTCGGTCACGTTATATTACTCCTTGCGACACCCTCCCCGCGACTGGTCGAATAATCGACCACATCAAGCGAACAGGCACCGGCAAGAGACGCGCCCCGAATTCGACAATCCGCCTTCTTCTTTATTCCTGAGGCAGTTGCTGTCCCGTTTATGAACGATGAGCGTAAACGATGCATTCCAAAACTGCACCAATAAGGGACACCTATGATGAAACGTTCTAAAAAAGAGATGAACCGTTTGAAGGCGGACATGATGGCGCATCAAACTATCAAAAATCGACCGCGATCCCTTTCAACGTCCAGTCTCCGTACCGTGTCGGATCTGGCGAATCACTTGATTTGGTAAGGGGTTGCACGGCGCCCTCCGATGAATCATCGGGCAGATCCGGCTTGGGAAGAGGCGGACTCTTGGAGAGATAGGCCGGCGCCTTCACATGATCGGGTCGTTTCGCCATGATGTGCTTCGCTTCCTTGATCCGCTTCGCCCTATCGTTCGGGCGGAGGTTGCTATTATAGGCGGGTCATGTCTTTCAGCCAGACCCGCCCGCCCCGTCCTGACGCACGCCCTGCCGCGCCAGCCGGCGTCGACGCGCGCCGTGCCGCGCTGCGCCTGCTGGACGCCGTGCTGCGTCGGGGCGAACCGCTTGATAGTGCACTGCCGCGCGCAGTCACATCATTGCACAGCCCGTCCGACAAGGCACTGGCCCACGCTATCGCCTCCGCAACGCTGCGCCATCTGACCGATCTCGACGCGCTGATCGACAGCGCCACGCGCCAGCGCCTCGCTGATGATGCCAAGGCACGGATGGTGCTGCGTCTCGCGCTGGCTCAGGCACTTATTCTCGCCACACCGCCTCATGCCGCCGTAGCGACAGCGCTACCGCTGGTCGAAGGCGGGCCGCGCCGGCTCGTCCATGGCGTGCTGGGCACCGTGCTACGCGGGGAGCCGGTTCTGCCCGATCCGCCGACCCTCCCCCCGGATGTCGATGCGCGCTGGCGCCCCGCCTGGGGTGATGAGATGGCGCTGGCCGCCAGTCGCGCGCTGGGGAGCAGGGCGCCGCTCGACCTGATGCTGCGCGATCCGCGTGAGACCGAGGCATGGGCAGCGCGGATCGGCGGCACATCGCTCGCGCAGGGGCATATCCGTATCAGCGATGCGCCGGCCGTGCCCGACCTGCCCGGTTTTGCCGAAGGGGAATGGTGGGTTCAGGATCTCGCGGCTTCGCTCCCCGCGCGCTTGCTCGGGCCCGGCGAGGGTCGCCACGTGATCGATCTCTGCGCCGCGCCGGGCGGCAAGACCATGCAACTTGCCGCAGCCGGCTGGCAGGTGACGGCGGTGGACAGTGCGCCAAGGCGGATCGAGCGTCTGAAAGCCAATCTCGCACGCACGGGGCTCGCCGCACGCATCGTTCGCGCCGACGTGCTGGACTGGACACCCGACAGCCCCGCCGACGCGATCCTGCTCGACGCGCCCTGCTCAGCCACGGGCATTTTTCGCCGCCATCCAGACGTCCTCTATCGCGCCGGCGCGCGACATATTGCGGAAATGGCGGACGTGCAGACCGCAATGCTGGCACGGGCCGCCGGCTGGCTGAAGCCGGGCGGTCAGTTGATTTATGCGACCTGCTCACTCGAGCCGGCCGAGGGCGAGGCGCAGATCGACCATCTGCTCGCTACCAACGCGCATATACAGCCGCGCGCCATCGATCCGGCAGCACTTCCCAACGGGCTTACGCCGTCCGCTGCAGAAACGGGAAGACTGCGCCTGCTCCCCGGCCTGTTAGCGGAAAATGGCGGCCTCGACGGCTTCTTCATCGCCAGCCTGTCCCACACTGAATCAATTTGACCCGGCCGATTGCCGGAACGGATGCAATCCATCCACAACTTTATCTTGACCTTGGTTGCACCGGCCGAATCGCGCGGCTAATCGGATCGACATGATACCATCCGTCCGTATTGCACCATCGATCCTGTCGGCAGATTTTGCCCGCCTGGGTGAGGAAGTGCGCGCGATCGACGAAGCCGGATGCGACTGGGTGCATGTCGACGTGATGGACGGGCATTTCGTGCCCAACATAACCATCGGTCCCATGGTCGTGAAGGCGCTGCGCCCTCACACCATAAAGCCGCTCGACGTTCACCTGATGATCGCGCCCGTCGACGCCTTCCTCGACGCCTTTGCCGAGGCCGGCGCCGACATCCTCACCATCCATCCGGAGGCGGGGCCACATAGCCACCGTACCGTCCAGCGGATCAAGGCACTGGGCAAGAAGGCGGGCGTCTCGCTCAACCCCGCGACACCAGCCAAGACGCTGGACTATCTGATCGACGAGATCGATCTGGTGCTCATCATGAGCGTCAACCCCGGCTTTGGCGGCCAGCGCTTCATCGAAAGCCAACTCCGCAAGATCGAGGCGGTGCGCCGCATGATCGACAAGAGCGGACGCGATATCGCCCTTGAGGTGGATGGGGGCATTGACGAGGATACGGCACCGCGCGTCATCGCGGCGGGCGCCGATACGCTGGTCGCGGGCACCGCGACGTTCCGTGGCGGACCATCGGCCTATGCGGACAACATAAGGAGGCTACGCGGACCATGAACGCCAAGCCCCGCAAGACGCCGGCCGCAGTGGAAGAGCCGGTAAGCGCGGACGACACCATCGAGCAGGGCAAGCGCCTCATCCGTCTGCCGGACGATCGCGGCGGATCGCTGAGCGAGCTTGTCACCAATTACTTCTATCGGATGACCTGGGGCACGCCGCTGCATGCGATGCGTCTGAAAGGCAAATATCCGCTCAAGCTGCTCGCCGCTCCGGAAGACCCGATTCCCGGCGATGCACGCGCGGGTAACGCCATTCGCGCCGGACATTTCCTCTTCCGCGGACTGCGGCAACCGCTCGCCGAGATCGACTATACGCAGCTCGAGCAGCCCGACGCCTTCCTCGATTATATACACAGCTTCCGCTGGCTGCGGGATCTTGCGGCTGCCGCCAATCGCGGTCAGGCAATTCCCATCGCGGAAGGTCAGGTTCGCACCTGGCTCGCCGTCCATGGCGAGAAACCGAGCGAGCCGGCCTGGCGTGCTGACAATGCCGCATGGCGCATCCTCATGTGGACGGCCTATGCGCCGTTCATCCTTTCAACCGGCGATCAGATTTATCGGTCGCTGGTGCTGAATTCCATAGCCCGGACCGCCCGCCACCTCGATCGCGGGGCGGACAAGGCCGCTTTCGGCCTCGCTCGGGTAACGGCGTGGAGCGGTATTGTCGCGGCCGGACTGCTGTTGCCCGGTGGCGAACCGCGTCGCACCTACGCCGAAGCCGGCCTGAAGCGTGCCATAGAAGGCGCTTTCTATGCCGATGGCGGACTGATTTCTCGCTCTCCCCTCGATCAGCTGGAGGCCATCAACCTCTTCTCCACCCTGCGCGCGGTTTATCACGCGCGCGGCGAAGAGCCGCCGGCATTTCTCTCCGAATCGCTCGAACGGATTGTCGCGGCTCTGCTCGGCATTCTTCACGGCGATGGCAGCCCTGGCTGCTGGCAGGGTGCCGTGCCGGTCGACGCCGGGCTGGTCGCCGCGATCGTCGGCGCGTCCGGGGTACGCACCCGTCCGCTGCGTCAGGCGCGCGACTGGGGCTATCAGCGCCTTGCCGCCGGACAGACCGTGCTGCTTGTCGATGCCGCGCCGCCGCCGGTGGCTCGGCTCGCCGGCGCCGGCTGCGCCTCCACAGCCGCAATTGAGCTGAGCGACGGCCCGGTACGGATCTTCCAGAATTGCGGCGGCGCCGGTGTACCGGGCGCTTACATCCCGGCCGATCTGTCGCTGGGGTTGCGGACCACGGCGGCCCACAGTGCGCTGGTGCTCGACGATAGCAACTCTACCGCGATCCTCGCTGACGGTACGCTTGGCCGAGGGGTCAGCGAAGTGGAGGTGGACAGGCAGGAAGCCGATCATGGCAGCCGGCTGGAAATCGCGCATGATGGCTATGCCCGTCGTCTGGGCTTCTCGCACCGACGCATCGTCCTGCTCTCCGGCGATGGACGCGAGGTGCGTGGCGAAGACGTGCTGACACCATCCGGCCGCAAGCGCCGTGCCAGCGAGACCAGCCTTGCCCTGCGCTTCCATCTCGGCCCCGACATCGAACCAACTCTGACTGCCGACCGGCAGGGCGCGCTGCTCCGTAGCTCGCGTGGCACGATGTGGCAGTTCCGCGTCGGCGCCGGGGAAATCGCCATCGAGGAAGGTCTGTGGGTGGACAGCGACGGCCGGCCACACCCTGGCCAGCAGCTCGTTGTCGCGCTGAGCACCGACGCCGGCGGCGCCAGCATCGGGTGGATGCTCAAGAAATCGGCCTGATCCGCGCGTATTTTAAGGAAAACAGGAATGACTGAGGTGAACGTGCGGCGGGCGCTGCTCTCTGTGTCCGATAAGACCGGGCTTGATGTGCTTGGCGCCGCGCTCGCCCGGCACGGGGTCGAACTGGTCTCGACGGGTGGGACGGCCAAGGCACTGCGCGCCGCCGGCCTTGACGTGCGCGATGTTTCAGACCTCACCGGCTTCCCCGAAATGATGGACGGGCGGGTCAAAACCCTCCACCCCAAGGTGCATGGCGGCCTGCTGGCGGTGCGTGACAATGCCGAGCATGTCGCCGCCATGGACGCGCACGGCATTGGCGCGATCGATCTGGTGGTGGTCAACCTCTACCCCTTCGCGGCTACGGTCGCGCGCGGGGCGGATCGCGATGAGATCATCGAGAATATCGATATCGGCGGGCCATCCATGGTCCGTTCCGCCGCGAAGAACCACGCCAGCGTCGCCATCGTCACCGATCCCGCCGATTATGAGCGGCTGATCGCGGAACTGAACAGTGCGGGCGGTGCCACTAGCCTTTCCTTTCGCCGCTATCTGGCGGGCAAGGCCTATGCCGCCACCGCGGAATATGACGCGATGATCGCAAGCTGGTTCGCCTTTGCCGATCAGGGCGAGGCATTTCCCGCGCGCCTCTCCGTGCCGCTCGTGCGTGGGCAGGCCCTGCGCTATGGCGAGAACCCGCACCAGCAGGCCGCGCTCTACCTTCCCGCTTTCGCGCCCGGCGGCACACTTGCCGATCATGAGCAAGTGCAGGGCAAGGAGCTCTCCTATAATAATCTCAACGATGCTGATGCGGCGCTGGAGCTGGTATGCGAGTTTCGCGACGGGCCGCCGACCGTCGTCATCGTCAAACATGCCAATCCGTGCGGCGTGGCAAGCGGCGAAACTCTGGCGGAGGCCTATAAGGCCGCCTTCCAGTGCGACAGCGTATCCGCCTTTGGCGGCATCATTGCGGTCAACCGCCCGCTCGACGGCCCGACGGCCGAAGCGATCAGCGAGATCTTCACGGAAGTCGTCTGCGCGCCCGATGCGGACGACGCGGCGCGAGCCGTGTTCGCGAAAAAGAAGAATCTTCGCCTCATTCTTACCGGGCCACTGCCCGCCCCCAAGCGTAGCGGCATGACCCTGAAGTCGATTGCCGGAGGTGTGCTCCTCCAGAACCGCGACAATGGCAGCGTTGAGCGCGATGCGCTTAAAGTGGTCACGCGCCGCGCGCCCAGCGAGCGCGAACTGACCGACTGCCTTTTCGCCTGGACGATCGCCAAGCATGTGAAGTCCAACGCGATCGTCTACGCGCGCGATGGAGCCACTGCGGGTATCGGCGCGGGACAGATGAATCGGCGCGACAGTGCGCGCATCGCCGCCGCCAAGGCCCGCGAGGCGGCCGAGACCTTCGGTTGGGACGAGGCGCGCACGAACGGCAGTGCCGTTGCCTCAGACGCTTTCTTTCCGTTCGCGGATGGCCTGCTTGCCGCGGCTGAAGCGGGCGCGACGGCCGTCATCCAGCCGGGCGGCTCCGTGCGCGATGATGAGGTGATTGCCGCGGCCGATGCAGCCGGGCTTGCCATGGTTTTCACCGGGATGCGCCATTTCCGACATTAGGAGCGATGTGGGTTCGGCATGGAGCAATGGTCTGATAAGCAGGCCATCATGCACACGCTCTATCCCCCCATCGAACCCTATAGCTCCGGTTATCTCGAAGCGGATGGCCACAGCATCTACTGGGAACGGGTCGGCACGCCTGGCGCGACCCCGGCCGTCTTCCTCCATGGCGGGCCGGGTGCGGGGTGCGGACCGGACCATCGCAGACTGTTCGATCCCGCCCGCTACGATGTGACCCTGTTTGACCAGCGCGGTTGCGGCCGGTCGAAACCTCATGCCTCGCTCGACGATAACAGCACATGGCACCTTGTCGCAGATATCGAGCGGCTGCGCGAGATCGCCGGTGCCCGGCAATGGCTGGTGTTCGGCGGCTCATGGGGCTCCACGCTCGCCCTCGCTTATGCGCAGGCTCACCCGGAACGCGTCAGCGCGCTCATCCTGCGCGGGATCTTCACTTTACGGCGGCAGGAGCTGCTCTGGTATTATCAGGAAGGTGCGAGCCGTATCTACCCGGACAAATGGGAACGCTTCATCGCGCCGATCCCGCCGGAAGAACGTAGCGATCTGATGGCGGCTTTTCGTCGGCGTCTGCTGAGCGAGGATCGGGCCACGCGGGTCGCTGCCGCACGCACCTGGAGCGTATGGGAGGGCGAGACGATCCGCCTGCTCCCTGATGCCGCGCTTTCCGCCCATCATGACGAGGATGAATTCGCACTCGCCTTCGCCCGGATCGAGAACCATTATTTCGTCAACGAAGGCTGGCTGGCGGAGGGCCAGCTCCTGCGCGACGCAAGCAAAATTGGCGCAATTCCCGGTGCCATTGTTCAGGGTCGCTACGATATGGCGTGCCCTGCGGAGACGGCATGGGCGCTCCATAAGGCATGGCCCCGCGCTGCCTTCGAGATGATTGAGGGCGCGGGACACGCCTTTAACGAGCCGGGCATTCTCGATTCCTTGATACGCTGGACCGATTATTTCGCCACGCCCCGCTAGCAAGCGCGTCAGCCTGATTGCCGCGAATTGGCGTCCGGTCCGAACCGATCTTGACGCGCATCGACATCCTGATTATTGAGAATGACTCTCAATATAAGGTGTTGCCGTGTATCGTTATCTCGACCGCGCCATCGGCCAGCTTGCGGCGCGCGAGCGCTTCCTGCTCGCTTCCGTTCGTGCCTGGGTGGCGGCGGCGCGGGATGGGCGCTGCATCTGCTCAGCGCTCCATCACGGCTTCCGTCACCATGGCGCTGCGGACGCGTTGCGTCATTTTTCCCTCGCCATGGCAGCTCTTGATAGCGAAGCTATCGCCCCCCTGCGATTTGGTTCGCTTGACTTCGGGCTCGTGACGGACGACGAGGCCCGCATCCTCGCACTGTTCGACGTCGCGAGAGCCGGCTCCATGGATCGGCTGCATCGGGTCTCGGCCAATCTGGTCGATGATACGGCCACGCTGCGGCTTGCCAAGGCGGTCGACGTCGTCGCGCGCGCGATGCATGATGTGAATACAGGACGCCCCGCATGAACATGATTGCCCGCCCGCCCCAGCTCATCCCGGATCATACCGCGTTCCAGACGGTATCCGTCAAATGGGTGCGGCACTGGAATGAGCATCTTTTCAGTTTCGCAGTGGACCGTCCGGCGAGTTTCCGGTTCCGCTCCGGCGAGTTCGTGATGATCGGCCTGCCCGGCGAAAGCCGCCCATTGATGCGCGCTTATTCCATCGCGAGCCCGGCATGGGCCGAGGAACTCGAGTTTCTGTCCATCAAAGTCCCGGACGGACCGCTCACCTCGCGCCTCCAGCTTATTCACGCGGATGACCAGCTCTATCTCGGCCGCAAGCCGACCGGCACGCTCGTCGCCGACGCACTCCTCGGTGGATCGCGCCTGTTCATGTTTTCGACAGGGACTGGTCTCGCGCCGTTCCTTAGCCTTGCACGCGACCCGGAAGTCTATGACCGCTTCGATCAGGTCATTCTCGTCCACACCGTGCGGCGGGTCAGCGATCTTGCCTATAAGGAAGAGTTGCTTGCCCAGCTTGCGGGCGATCCGCTGGTCGCCGATCAGGCGCTTCTTCAGTTCCATTATATCCCGACGGTGACGCGGGAGGAGTTCCATACCCCCGGCCGGGTCGGCGCACTGATTGATAGCGGCCGGCTTTTCGACCCGCCGCTCACTGGCGATCGCCGCCTCAACCCGGAGACCGACCGGGTGATGCTCTGCGGATCAATGGAGATGATCAAGGAAACCGCGATGCGGCTCGACAGCCTCGGCTTTGTCGAGGGCGCAAACAATAATCCGGGCAGCTATGTGATCGAGCGCGCCTTCGTCGACTAGTCATCCCCGTCGACGATAAGCAGGTCAGGGCACGGCGTTAAGGGCGTTGATCGCCGCATGGACGCGTGCCTCGGCCTCAGCGCGAGGCAGGCCAGGTGGGATCGTCGCGCCGATCCGGTATGTGATCGTTCCGGGAAAGCGTAGCCACTGGTTGCGCGGATTGAGCCGGCCACTGTCGATCGCGACCGGGACAACAGGCAGTCCAAAGGCGTTATAGAGCCCGGCAAAACCCGCTTTGATAGGTGGCGCCTCGCCATGCGACAGACGCGTCCCCTCAGGATAGAAGATGAAGACATAGCCCCGCGCCATGGCAGACTGCGCTGCCGCGCGCATGGCGCGTAACGCCTTGGAGCCGCCGCTGCGATCCACCGGAATCAGCCCATAGCGCCTCGCAACCCAGCCCCAGAACGGAATGGCCAGCAGCTCCCGCTTGGCGACGATGATCGGGTGATTGAACATACAGAGCGCATCGATCGTTTCGAACATCGCCTCATGCTTGGCGACGATGAACCGCGCCTCGGAGGGCACCTCCCCTTCCACCACCACGCGCTGCCCGAGCACGAAACGGCAAAGCAGGCGATGACTCAGGGCCCAAAGGCGAGCCACACGCCCGACCGGACCGGAACCCAATGGCCACATCAGCAAGGCCATCAGAACGAGCGGTACGGACGCACCGATGAAGAGCAGCGTGAAGAGGATCGTCCGCACGCCAGCTATAACTCGTGAGTCGTTCATATCCCCACCAGTCCTGCCGCACGACGCAGCAGATATTTATGATATTCGCGCAGCAGCACCCGCAGGCTCGGCTGACTCCGCACCGCATCGGGAAGGATGCGTGCCGGCGCGTCGAGCTGCCGGGCCAGTTCATAGCGCGCACGGCGCATATGCCAATCGGACGTTATGAGGCGTATCGACGCATATTTATGCCGGGCGATCCACGCGCTCGTCTCTATCGCGTTGGAGCGGGTGTCGACCGCCTCACGCCCCAGCGTCACACAGCATTTCATCATGTCCTGCGGGATATCATAGAGCTTCGCCAACTCCCTTGGCTTCACGTCGCGATCGACCCCGCTGATGAAAAGCTGGCCCGCCGCACCACGCCGCATCAGCGCGACGCCCCGGTCGATCCGCCCGGCCGAGCCGGTCAGGACCACGATGGCATCTGTCCGCCCTTCTCCCGCCTGCTCCCCATCCGCCGGACGCGGCAGCATGATCGCGAACCAGGCAAAGCCGACCGCCCAGAAAATGAGAAGCCAGCCGATGAGGCGGCTCATCATAGCGAACGGCTCAACGCACGCTGGAGTGTGACACGCGCGGAGAGCCACGCCACGGCAACACCGGCCACGGGCAGCAGCGGCAGGACGATCCAGCTCCAGAGCGGCAGGCGCACGCTCTGCACAAGGTCGGAGAGAACCGCGCCGACACTCTGGCCAACAAGCAGGATGACAATCACCGCGCAAACAAAGCCTAATACTGCGCCAAATGCGGCGTCCAGCGTCATGCGCTGCTGGAAAAGGCGCACCACCTGCACATCCGTCGCGCCAAGCATGTGCATGATGTCGATTGTGCCGCGATGCGTGGCATGGGCGCCGCGCGCGGCAAGCACCACCACTGCCCCCGTCGCCGTCGCGACCAGCGCCACAAGCCCGAAGGCCAGCCAGCCGATCCCACTCACGAGCCGGGCAAGCGGCGACAGATAATTGGCATGCGGCTCCACCCGCGCATTAGGGTTGATCGCCGCGACTTCACGATCCAGCGCAGCGAGACGGGCCGCACGCCGCACCGCCGGCACGGCGATATCCGCATCAATGAGTGCCGGGAGCGGAATATCGCCAAGCTTGAGATCCCTGCCAAGCCAGGGCGCGAGCTGCGCCTCCAGTTCCGCCTCCGGCACCACGCTGATCGCGCCGACATCCCCTGCCTGCTCCAGCGCAGCGACGATACGCCGCACCGCCTGAGCCCGAATGGCCGGATCGGGCTCGGCAACCTGAACGGTGACCCGGTCCGAAACATCCGCACGAATAGCCGCCGCCGATGTGTGGAGCGCAAGGCCGCCAGCGGTCGCCAGCACAGTCAGGAACATCATGACCGCGATGACCCATGGCATCGGCCCGGTCAGCCGCCCTTCGGGCAGCAATTTGCGCATCGCATAGCCTGCCGAGGCGGACTGCGTCGCAGCGGGCGCCGGATGATCGCTCATGGCAGCGCCGCGCCCGATATCCGCGGCGGGTGGCGCAAGACGCCTGTGGGATCGACCAGCCGCCCCTTGTCGAGACGGAGCATCTGACTATCCGCCACCTTGCCCAGCAGATTGAAATCGTGGGTCGCGACGACGATGGTCGTCCCAAGCTTGTTCAACGCCTCAAAGAGCGTGATGAGCCGGGTCGCCATCTCCATGTCCACGTTACCGGTCGGCTCATCGGCGACGAGGAGTTCCGGCCGGCCGATGACCGAACGGGCAATGGCCACGCGCTGCTGCTCTCCGCCCGAGAGCGTCGCGGGCAAGGCCGTGGCACGATCCGTGAGGCCGACCCAGTGCAACATCTCTTCAACGGGGGGGCGCAGCTGCGTGTCCGACACGCCGGCGATCCGCAACGGCAGCGCTATATTGTCAAAAGCGGAAAGGTGCGGAACGAGACGAAAATCCTGGAAAACCACCCCGATACGCCGGCGAAAGCCGGGCAGGCGGGCGCGCGGCAGCGTCACGACGTCCGCGCCAAAGAGATGGATCGCGCCCCGGCTCGGCCGCTGGGCCAGATAAAGCAGCTTCAGGAGAGAGGTTTTCCCCGCGCCGGATGCTCCGGTGAGGAAATAAAACGCCCCTTCATTCAGCGAGAAGCTGAGGTCCGAGAGCGTTTCAGGCCCCGGTCCATAGCGCAGCCCGACATTTTCGAACTGGACGATCCTGGTCATCGTCGCGCGACTTGTCCCTAGAATGGCTGGCTTTGTGACGATAAGGCCGGCGGCCCATATCCGCCACGTGCATGGCACAGCCGCTCCCGCTGGGCAAGGCGAGAACAGGCCGCAACAATGGGCGGCTTGCCCTTGACGCCAAACAAGTGTTTATGGAGCGCCGATGATCCTCGTCTGCCCGAGTTGCGCCACACGCTATATCGTTCCCGACAGTGCCATCGGCCCGTCGGGCCGGCAGGTGCGCTGCGCGTCGTGCCGGCATAGCTGGTTTCAGGACGGGGTCGTTATGGAGCGCCCGGCCGCTCCGCCGCCACCGGCGGCGGTCACCCCGCGTCCAGCGACGGCGGCAGCCACCACAACAGCGGATGTAGCGGTCGCCGAGCGCCCGTCGGTCGTATCGGACACGCCGCCGCAAGTCCCCCGCCCGGAACCGGAAGTAGCCGCAGCCAGCGCCCTCGCGGAAACGGATGATGACGACCGGACAGGGCTGGCTGACGACGTTGCCAATAGAAGTCCCGCATTCGAATCGGAAGCTGCCAGCGCGAATACTGCCGCGCAAGCGCCCGTCGCGGAGTTTGTCTATTCGCCGGACGATCCGTGGGAGCCGCCCGCGCGCCGCCGTCGCAATCCGGCCAAGCTCTGGACGGCCGCGGCCGTAGCTTTCCTCATTGTTGTCGGCTCGGCCAGCGGCGCGCTCTGGTATTTCGGTACGCCCAATTGGGCGGTGAACCTGGGTCTGGCCGCCAGCGCTGACGAGCCCGAACTGCTCTTTTATCTCCCGCGACCGCCCGAGCGGCGCAAATTGCCGAGCGGCGAGGAATATTTCGCCTTCTCGGGCCGCATTGTGAATGGCGGCGATCATGATCTGCCTGTGCCGCCTATTGTCGTCGAACTGAGGGACGCACAGGATCGGCTGGTCTTTTCATGGATCACCAAAGCGGACAAAGCCAAGCTCAAGCCCGGCGAGGAAGCGCGCGTCTCCGAAAGCCGTCTCGACATTCCCAAGAACGCCCGCAATCTTGCCCTGAAATTCGTCGACGACGCACGCTAGTCGCGCTGTCAGCGGGTCATGCCCGGCACGGGATCGTTATCCGCCCCCGGCATATATATTTCATAAAGTCATGATATAGCCGCCCGCAGCATTGCAGCGCAGCATATGGGTCAAACCGGGGCGATCTGTGAAAATGGCGAATATGGTGCCCCAAACCGGGATAGACCGGTCCCAAATCGGGATTTCACGTTGCGATGCAAAATCAACCATCTTGTCATCTCGGCTGATAACGTTAACAGTCGCTAACGACAAACGGGCACGTGGGAGTGAACCCCTATGAATATCTTTTCCGGCCGCATGCAGGCCTCTGCAGCGGTAGCGGCACTTTTCCTTGCTGTTACGCCAGCCAATGCCACCGTCGTATTCAGCGAAAACTTCGATGGTGAGAATGGCGGCGCATCCGCGCTTAACTATAACGGATTTTCCCAGTTCACCGTTACCGGTGCGGTCGATCTGATCAACTCGGGCGTTTACGGCCCGAGCTGCGCGGGCGGCACTGGCTCGTGCGTCGATCTGGACGGAACGCCTGGCGCGGGCGCCATCTACACGACGCCCATCAGCTTTGGCGCCAACGAGCGGGTCGAGATTTCCTTCGATCTTTCCGGTTCGCAGCGCAGCGTTGATACGGACGCGTTCTACACCAGCCTCGACTTCGGCGCCGGCGTGGATATCGCCTATTTCGGCTATAACCTGAACGGCACCGACGTTGTCGTTCCTGGCGGCGGCATCTCCACCTCGGAGACGTTCTGGCAGGACATCGCCGGGTTCGACCCAATGACGCTGCGCTCGATCTACTTTGTGACCAACGGCGGCGGCTCCGTGACCGTCGGTTTCGGCACGACGAGCAGTGACAATGTTGGTCCTGTCATCGACAATATTCTCGCGACAGTGACCGCCGTTTCGGCCGTGCCTGAGCCGGGCACCTGGTCGCTGATGATCGCGGGCTTCGGCCTCGCGGGCCTTGCGATGCGTCGCCGTCGCGGAACGATGGTCTCCTTCGCCTGATTTTTCAGGACTGGCCAGTCAAACAGGAGTGCCCGCCCGGCTTTAGCTTGGCGGGCCTCTTGCTTTTACGCTGCTTGTCATCACAGCGCCTCCGCCCATCGCGCTTGCCACGCGTGCCTGCGCGCCTATAGCGCAATCATGGCTGTCGACCTCCGTACCGACTTCCAGGCGCGTCTAGCGCGGCTCGCCGCACGTGATCGGTTGCGGCAGTTGATTCCGCGCACCGGGCTGGACTTTGCGTCCAACGACTATCTGGCACTGGCGAACGATCCACAGATTGCCGCCGCACTCACCGATGCTTTGAGGCGTGGCGCGCCAATCGGCTCGGGCGGATCGCGACTGCTGCGTGGCAACGCGCCCGAGCATGAAGCGCTGGAAGAAAAAGCCGCAGCCTTTTTCGGGAGCGAAGCCGCGCTCTGGTTTGCCAACGGCTTCGCCGCCAACATGGCGCTGCTTTCCACCCTCCCAATGGCTGACGACTTAATCGTTGCCGATGCGCTCATCCATGCGAGCGCCCATGACGGGATGCGCCTTTCCCGCGCGCCGCATCGCCTTGCCACGCATAACGACCCGGACGCATTCGATGATGCAATTCGCGCGTGGCAGGCGGAGGGCGGCGCCGGGCGACCATGGATCGTCGTCGAAACGCTTTATTCCATGGATGGCGATCGTGCGCCTCTTGACGATCTGGCGGTCGTCGCGAACCGGCATGGAGCGATGCTGCTGCTCGACGAAGCACACGCAACCGCCGTTTGGGGGCCGCAAGGGCGGGGTTTCTCCGCCCATCTGGAAGGCCAAGCCGATGTCATTACACTCCACACCTGCGGCAAAGGCATGGGCGTAGAAGGCGCGCTCGTCACAGGGACGCGACCAGTGATCGACCTCCTCGTCAATCGCGCGCGCAGTTTCGTCTTTTCGACCGCCCCGTCACCGCTCATGGCAGTCGCAGTCAGCGCCGCAATCGATCGCATGGCCGTGGCAGACGACCGGCGAGATCGCCTCACCGCCCTGATCGCGCGGGCCAATTCGGCAATCTGTACACCGCTCGGGCTGCCCGCGCCGCAAAGCCAGATCCTCCCCATCATCATCGGCGCGGATGGTCCGACCATGGCCGTGGCCGCACAGTTGCAGAGCGCCGGCTTCGACGTGCGTGGCATCCGGCCGCCGACCGTGCCACGTGACACAGCGCGGCTGCGCTTATCCCTCACGCTCAATGTCGACGAGGCAGCGATCGATACACTTGGCGCCTGCCTCATCGACGCCATTGGTCGCCAGATATGAGCGGCGTTCTGATTGTCAGCGGCACGGATACGGGGATTGGCAAGACCGTGGTCGCGGCCGGTATCGCCGCCGCGCTTGGCGCATTTTACTGGAAACCGGTGCAGGCCGGCATAGAGGGTGGGACGGACAGCGCCACGGCCGCCATGCTCGGCATAGCCGGACCCCGCATTCTGCCGGAGGCCTATCGGCTGGCGCTTCCTGCGTCTCCGCATCAGTCAGCAGCGGAGGAGGCTATCGTCATCGATCCCGCCCGCCTTGCCCTGCCGGCCGAGCGCCCGTTGATTGTGGAGGGCGCGGGCGGGCTTATGGTGCCGCTCGCGCTCGATCCGCCACATCTGTTCATCGATCAGATGAAGATGTGGGCCGCACCGGTCGTCCTGGTGGCGCGCACAGCGCTCGGCACCATCAATCACAGCCTGCTGAGCGTGGCAGCGCTGCGCGCGCAGGGCATCCCGCTTGCCGGCATCATCTTTTGCGGTGAAGCCGCGCCGGAGAGCATGCACGCTATCATCCGCCTGGCCGACACGCCCAATCTCGGCTGCCTGCCGCCGCTCGATCCGCTCAACGACGCAACTCTGGCCGCCGCCGTCACTCGCCATATCGACCTTGCGGCCCTGCGTGTCGCGATGGCCCCGCCGGCATCATGAGTTCGCCAGTCTGGCATCCTTTCACCCAGCATGGCCTTGGCGAGCCGATCCCCCAGATCGTCTCGGCATCGGGCGCATGGCTGAATTGTAACGACGGGCAACGCCTGCTTGATGCAATATCGAGCTGGTGGGTCATCACCCACGGCCATTGCGAACCACACATCGCCGCTGCGATCGGCGCGCAGGCCGCCCGGCTCGATCAACTCATCTTCGCGGGCTACACACATCCGCAGGCAGAGGATCTGGCGCGGTCGCTGGTCGCGCTTGCGCCCGCCGGGCTCGACCATGTGTTCTTTTCCGATTCCGGATCAACGGCAGTGGAAGTCGCGCTCAAGATGGCGCTTGGCCACTGGCACAATCGCGGCGAAGCACGCCACCGCATTCTCGTCATGGAGCATGGCTATCATGGCGATACCATCGGCGCGATGTCGGTCGGCGCGCGGGGTGTGTTCAATCGCGCTTATGCTCCGCTGCTGTTCGATGTGGAGACCGTGCCCTTTCCTGCGGCGGGCGCAGCGCAAGCAACGTTCGATGCGCTCGATGCACTATGCGCCGCGCGTGGGACGGATAAGCCCGCTGCCTTCATCGTGGAACCGCTGGTGCTCGGCGCAGGCGGCATGCTCTTTTATGGCGCGCACGTGCTGGCCGGCATGGCGGCAATATGCCGGCGACATGATGTCCTGTTCATCGCCGATGAAGTGATGACCGGCTGGGGCCGCACGGGCACGCTTTTCGCGTGCGAGCAGGCCGCCGTTGCACCCGATATTCTCTGCGTCGCCAAAGGATTGACCGGCGGAGCGGTGCCGCTTGCCGCCACGCTGGCGACCGCACCGATCTTCGCCAGCCATGGCGGGACGGACCGGGTACGGATGTTTTTCCATTCATCGAGCTTCACGGCCAACCCCATTGCCTGCGCGGCCGCCAATGCCAATATTGCCATCTGGCGAGATGAGGATGTACCCGGCCGCATCGCGGCGCTTGGCGCAGCGCTCGACGCCGGGCTCGCCACGCTCGCCGGGCACCCCCGTCTTGCCAATGCCCGGCGGATAGGCGCCATTGCGGCAGTGGATGTTGTTGAAGGCACGGACGCCGGCTATCTCTCGGACGTTGCGCCAAGGCTGCGCGCCAACATGCTTGCCCGTGGCATACTGCTACGTCCGCTCGGCAACAGCATCTACGTGATGCCGCCTTATTGCACTCGCCCGGACGAGGTCGCCATGCTCTTTACCGCGATCGGTGAGGCGGTGAGTGCCTTACCCTGAAGCAACGGAGTCGGCGCCGACCGCCCAAAACCCCCGCCCATCCTTTTCAACCCGCGCATTTGCCGCTATGGGGCGCCATTCGCGAAAAACTGGAAGTCTATGGCCAAGGAAGAATTGCTCGAAATGCGTGGACAGGTGGTGGAGCTGCTGCCCAACGCCATGTTCCGCGTCCGTCTCGAAAATGACCACGAGATTCTGGGTCACACCGCCGGCAAGATGCGCAAGAACCGCATCCGCGTCCTCGTGGGCGATGAAGTGCTGGTGGAGCTGACCCCTTATGACCTCACCAAGGGGCGAATCACCTATCGCTATATGCCCGGTCGCGGCGGTCCCGGCCCGCAGAGCTGACTGCCGCGCTGATCCACCACCGACCACGCATCGCTGACAGAACGCTCGCGCGCGTGCCGAAACCCGGTCTTGTCCTCGCCTCCACCTCGCCCCGCCGACGCGATCTGCTCGCGCGGATCGGTATCGTGCCGGATCGCATCGTTGGCCCGCACATCGACGAGACGCCGCTCCCGCGAGAATTGCCGCGTACCTATGCGTTGCGCCTCGCCGAGGAGAAGGCCCGGGCCGTGGACCGGCACGACGGCGAAGTCGTGATCGCCGGCGATACTACCATCGCCTGCGGCCGCATGATCCTGCCCCCCGCCGAGACGGAGGATGTGCAGCGTACGCTTCTCAAGCGTCTCTCCGGCCGCCGCCATCATGCCCTCTCGGCCATTTGCGTGATCGATGCCGGCGGCACCGCGCGCACCCGCCTCGCGGACAGCATCGTCGCCTTCAAATCGCTCTCACAGGATGAGATCGAGGCTTATGTCGCCTGTGGGGAAGGCCTTGGCAAGGCAGGTGGCTATGCGATTCAGGGCCGCGCGGAGGCGTGGGTGCGCTTTCTCTCGGGCAGCCATAGCGGCGTAATAGGCCTGCCGCTGTTCGAGGCGCGGGCCATGCTGGCAACGGCAGGCATCCATGGCTGAGTGGCTCTATGAGGAAGGCATTGGCGAGGCACGCGCCGCCCTGGTCTCGGGGGATCGCATCGTCGAGGCCCAGATAGAGCGCGAAGGCACCTACGCCCGTGCCGGCGCTATCATGGCCGGGCGGCTCATCCACACGCTCATCGTCCGGCGGCGCGGCATCGTCCGGCTAGACAGTGGCGAGGAAATACTGGTCGAGCCCATTCCGCCCAAAGTGGCGGAAGGCGGGCTCGTGCGTGTCGAGATTCTGCGCGAAGCCATTCCCGAGCCGGGGCAGAACACCGTGCGGGACAAGCTGGCGCGCGGGCGCATCGCCGCGCCGGGCAGCACGGTCGGCCCCGGCCCCAGCCTGCTCCAGCGCCTGCGCGAAAGCAACTTGCCTGTCATTCCCTGCCCCGCGCATGAAGTCGACCGGCTGGAAGCGGCTGGCTGGAGCGAGCTCATGGCCGAGGCGGCAAATGGCGAGGTCGGCGGCGTTGACGCGGCGCTCCGCATCTTCGTGACACCGGCCATGACCCTTATCGACGTGGACGGCGCCGCGCCACCCGCGCAGCTTGGTCCCAAGGGTGCGAAGCTTGCCGCCATCGCCATTCGCCGCATGGCCATCACCGGATCGATCGGCATCGACCTGCCGACCATGAACAACAAGGACGAGCGGCTGATCGCCGCCGCGCAGATCGACAAATATCTGCCCCAACCCTTCGAGCGTACAGCCGTCAATGGCTATGGCTTCGTCCAGATCATTCGCCAGCGCAAGCGCCCCTCGCTGATCGAGCTGTTGCGCGCGGACCCGGTCCGCGCCGGGGCGATGGCCGCGCTGCGCCGGGCCGAGCGCCATGGCGGCGCGGCCGGCGCAGGAGCAATGACCCTGGCAGTCGCACCCGCTGTCGCGGCGGATATCCGCGCCCATCCCGACTGGCTCAAGCGGCTGGAGCGGCGGCGCGGCGGCGAAATCACCCTGAGCACAGACACCACGCTCGCTTTTGAGGCCTGCCACTGCGGCTAGAGATAGGCGGCGATGGCGCGCCATGCCTCCAGCTTCACGGCGCGTGGAAGGCTGGCATAGGCCCCACTCGATGACGGCAGATCGATCAGTGCCCAGCGCCCGGCCTGCCCCTGCAAGAGTGCCCGCCCGCGCCGGGCAGCAGTGCCACCGTTAAAGGCTATGGCGCGAAGTTGTGGCAGCGTGACGGCGAAATCCGCGAGTGCCCGATCTGTCGGGTCACGAATCGCCGCATCGAGGCTCCCTTCGCGGCGCGCGCTGGCAATGACATCCCACAGACCAATGCCGCGCGCGCGCAACCGTGCCAGCCGCTCTTCATAGGACAGGGCTGACAGGCCGGGTTCGCCCAGAACACCGCCCATCAACCACCAGAAACCATTGCCGGGGTGAGCATAATATTGCCCCTCCGCCAGCGACCGCACACCCGGCAGGCTGCCGAGCAGCAGCACCCGCGTTCCCCCATCGACGATCGGTGGAAAAGCGGCTTTGAGAGCGGATTCAGGCATTGCCATGGCACTCGCCATACAGGAAAAGCGATCCCGCATCGCCGTCAGGGCGAATAGGAACTGAAGGAGCAGAGCCATGCGGGGGCGTCGCGCGATCATCGAAGCCTATGGCGGGCCGGACGTCATCCGCTGGATCGACGAGGAAATCGACGCACCCGGCGTAGGCGAGATCATCGTCGCGCACGAGGCCGTAGGTCTCAATTTCATCGATACATATTATCGGCGCGGCATCTATCCCGCTGCCTTGCCCACGGGCCTCGGCATCGAAGCGGCAGGGCGGATCGTCGCGGTCGGACCGGATGTCGGCGACCGGGCCGTGGGCGATCGCGTTGCTGTCATGGGGCCGGGCCTTGGCGCTTATGCGACATTACGCCGGGTCAAGGCACGCGATGCCTTCCCACTGCCCGACGGCATCGACAGTGAAACCGCCGCTGCGGCCATCGTAAAGCTCTTCACCGCTGAGTTTCTCATCGAGCGCTGCGCCCGCGTCACTCCCGGCATGGATGTGCTGGTGCATGCGGCGGCCGGCGGCGTCGGCCTGTTTCTCGTGCAATGGCTCAAGGCGCTCGGCGCGCGGGTCATCGGTACCGTCAGTACAGCGGAGAAAGCGGCACAGGCGCATGCGGCGGGCGCCGATGAACTGATTCTCTATACCCATGATCCCGTCGCTCCGCGCGTGCGGGCATTGACCGGTGGTGCGGGCGTGCGGGTCGTGTTCGACGGCGTAGGACAGGATACATGGGAAGCCTCTCTCGATAGCTGCGGCAAACGCGGACTGGTGGTGAGCTACGGCAATGCCAGCGCGCCGGTCAGCGGTATCGGCCTTGGCATGCTCGCGACCAGAGGCTCACTCTTCGTGACCCGACCGACACTTTTTGACTATTATGCGGAAGCTGATGAACGGGCAGCCGGCGCGGCGCGATGCTGGGCAATGCTGGAGAGCGGAGCGGTCCGGGCCACGATCGGCCAGCGTTTTGCGCTGGAGGATGCGGCAGCGGCCCATCGTGCCCTGGAGGCACGGGAAACCATGGGGTCTACGCTGCTCATTCCCTGAGCCACGCGCATGGGCTAGGGTATAGGCATGAACCGCATCCTCATCCTTCCCGCCGCCATACTGGCTCTGGCGTCCTCACCCGCCCTTGCCCAGATCGCGCCTGCACCGCCCGAGGCGTTGTCGGCCGTCACGGCACCGGCCGCGCCCGCGCCACAGCCCGCTTACAAAACCGTGCCCGTCACGCTGGCGACGAGCGCGGGGACCATTATCGTGGCGGTTGAGGTGGAGCGCGCGCCCATCACGGCCGCAAACTTTTTACGCTATGTTGATCAGAAGCGGCTCGACGGCACGGTCTTCTATCGTGGTTTTACCTTTCCCGAACGGCCGGACATCGGCCTCATCCAGGGTGGCACCCAGCATGACCCCAAGCGCGTACTGAAGCCCATCGCGCACGAACCGACGAGCAAGACCGGCCTCAGCCATGATGATGGCGCATTGTCTATGGCACGCGGCGCCCCCGGCTCGGCCAATGGCGATTTCTTCATCATCATCGGAGAGATGAAAGGTCTGGACGCAGACCCCAAGGCAACGGGCGACAATCAAGGCTTCGCGGTCTTCGGCCATGTCACGAGCGGTATGGATGTGGTGAAGGCCATTGCGACCGCACCCAAAAGCCCGACCGCCGGCGTCGGCGCGATGAAAGGGCAAATGCTCGCCGCGCCGGTCAGGATCATCAGCGCGCGGCGCGGACGCTGAACCGCAGCCTTAATATGAAACCGGGGGGCGAGATCATAAATCCCGCCCCCCGGCTTTTGGCTGCTCAGTGGACCCGGGACACCCGCTGAGGTGCCCCGTCCATATCAGCCTTCATGAGTATCTATGATCCCGCGGCCAACATGGCTGCGGCCCCGGCTGTAGATGAAATAGACAACAAGACCGATGACCGCCCAGATCAGGAACATCGATTTGGCGTGATCGGACAACTTGTAGAACAGATACGCACAGCCCAGTATCGCGATGGGCGCTGTCACCATCACCAGCGGCGTCCTGAACGGCCGGTGCCGGCCGGGATCGGTCCTGCGGAGCACCAGCACCGCGATCGAGACCGCGGCAAAGGCAAACAATGTGCCCGAATTCGAGATATCGGCAAGGATGCCAACCGGGAAGAACGCCGCAAACAACGCAACGAAAACACCCGTCAGAATCGTGATGACATGGGGTGTATTGAACTTGGGATGGATCTTCGAGAAGGCTTGCGGCAGCAGGCCGTCGCGGCTCATCACGAAGAAGATGCGGGTTTGCCCGAACATCATCATGAGGATGACGGAGGGAAGAGCGAGCCCGGCGGCAAGGCCAATCAGATTGCCGATCTGCGGCCAGCCGATCTCACGCAGGGTGAAAGCAAGGGCCTCCTTGGAGCAAACCACATCCTTGAACCCCTCGGCCGCGCGAACGGCGCATTGCGCCGCGAGTTCACGACTTCCCGGCTCAAGGGCGGCAAGACCCGTGGCACTCATCACCGGCTGGGACGACAGGCCCGGCGCGCCGATCACGCCAGCAGCCACAAACATGTAGAACACGGTACAGATAAGCAGACTGCCGATGAGGCCAATCGGCATGTTGCGTTGCGGATTCTTCGTCTCTTCCGCCGCCGTCGAAACCGCGTCGAAGCCTACATAGGCAAAGAAGATGGACGCCGCCGCCGCGCCAATGCCGCTAAAGCCCAATGGCGCGAATGGCTCGAACTGTTCCATCCGCATGACGGGAACGGCAAGAACGATAAACAGGGTGAGCGCAGCGATCTTTATCGCCACCAGAATGGCATTAACGGTCGCGCTTTCCTTGGTGCCGATGACGAGCAGCCAGGTAACGAGGCCGGCAATGGCCATGGCCGGCAAATTGATGACACCGCCGTCGAACGGGCCAAGTACGAGTGCGTCAGGTATGTCTATATGAAAGGCATGCTCAATGAGACCAACGACATAGCCCGACCAGCCGACGGACACAGCGCCTGCCGCCACCGCATATTCGAGGATCAAGGCCCAGCCAACCATCCAGGCGATCAGTTCGCCCATCACGGCATAGCTATAGGTGTAGGCCGACCCGGACACAGGCACCATCGCGGCCATCTCGGCATAGCAGAGCGCAGCGACGGCGCAGACGCAGCCCGCGATGACGAAGCTTATCATCATGCCCGGTCCGGCCTTCTGCGCGGCCTCAGCCGTGAGCACGAAGATGCCGGTGCCGATCACGGCCCCGATGCCAAGCATGGTCAGTTGAAAGGCACCGAGCGATCGATGCAGCGATTTCTTTTCCGCCGTCGCCAAAATGGCGTCGAGTGGCTTTATGCGCCCGAAAATCATACGGCGGTGCCCTTTCCCTCTTGGACGCATCGGCATCTGCCGGGCGCCTATCCCCCTTTGGGCATTCCAAAGCCCGGCTGAGCCGGAACGCCTCTCAACCCAGCATACGCCGTGATTGTACGAGGGGGCGGGCCATGCCGCCCCTCCACAATCACCGTGGCTGTGGGGGAGGCAGACTAAACGCTAATTCATCTCGCGCAAGAAGCTTGCGCGATACGGTGCGTTTCTTTCATTCGACCAGCATGGCGCCGAACTGTCGACCGCCAAGAACATGGACATGGAGGTGAGGGACTTCCTGATGGCCATGGCCGCCAATATTGGCGAGCAGACGATAACCGGGCTCCGCCAGGCCCGCCGCCCGCGCGACGTGGCCGACGGCGCGGGTGAAGCCGGCAATCTCCGCATCGCTCGCCCGTGCCGAAAAATCGTCCCAGCTTACATAAGCCCCCTTGGGGATGACAAGAATGTGAGTCGGCGCCTGAGGGGCGATATCGTGGAAGGCAAGCACGAACGGATCTTCATAGACCGTCCGGTTGGGGATTTCCCCGCGCAGAATCTTCGCGAAGACATTATTCTCGTCATAGGGCTGGGTCGCGTCGATCGGCATGGCTGGTCACTCCTTGGGGCGTGCGGCTTTCTCATCCAGGCCGGAGACGCCGTCACGCCGGTCAAGCTCCGCGTAGACATCGGCCAAGCCAAGCCCGCACGCATCAAGCAGGATGATGAGATGAAAGAGGAGGTCGGCGGCTTCCTTGGTCAGTTCCGCGCGATCGTCCGCCATGGCTGCGATCACCGCCTCTACCGCTTCCTCGCCGACCTTCTGCGCGATCTTTGGCCGTCCTTTCGCGAAGAGGCGCGCAACGTAGGAGGCGGCGGGGTCTCCCGCCCGGCGGTCTCGGATCGTGGCTTCGAGGCGGGCAAGCGTATCCATGGTTTCCCTCATCACCTCAGACGCGCCTGACTGCAATGCCCGCATCCGCCAGCGCAGCACGGGCTTCGGCAATGCTATGCTGGCCAAAGTGGAAGATGGAGGCGGCAAGCACGGCGCTCGCATGGCCAAGGGTCACACCATCGACCAGATGCTCCAGCGTCCCGACACCGCCACTGGCGATCACCGGAATATCCACCATGTCGGCAATCGAACGGGTCAGCGCAAGATCATATCCGGCACGCGTTCCGTCTCCATCCATGGAGGTGACGAGCAGTTCGCCTGCGCCAAGAGCCGCCATGCGGCGGGCATGTTCCAGCGCATCAATGCCGGTCGGGCGGCGGCCACCATGGGTGAAGATCTCCCAGCGCGCCTCACCCTCTGCTCCCACGCGGCGCGCGTCGACCGAAGCAACAATGCACTGGCTGCCAAACCGATCCGCGATCTCGCCGATCACCTCGGGCCGGGAAACGGCAGCGCTGTTCACCGCCACTTTGTCCGCCCCGGCGAGCAAGAGCGCACGCGCATCCTCCGCCGAGCGGACGCCGCCGCCTACCGTCAGCGGCATGAAGCAGACTTCCGCCGTGCGCGCCACGATATCCAGCAACGTGCCACGCCCTTCATGACTGGCAGAAATATCGAGAAAGCAAAGCTCATCGGCGCCGGCCGCGTCATAGACCGCCGCCTGCTCGACCGGATCGCCCGCGTCACGCAAGCCGACGAAATTGACGCCTTTCACCACGCGCCCGTCGGCGACATCGAGGCAAGGGATGATGCGGGTGCGGACGGTCATAGCAGCGAGCCGGCAGGGCCTCCATTACTGAACAGCCGCCTGCCCCCGCCCGCCGGAAAAAGCAAGGCGCGTTCAGTGGATGGGCACGTCCCTGATAAGCAGAATAGCCCAGCGAGCGACATCCGCATGGATATTCGGCACGCGGCGAACTTTTGCGCGAACAGGCTCGCTCTCTGCCCGTTCTCATCCATTTTGCGCCGTCTGAACCGCTATTCAATTTCCGTCAGCCCCCGATTACGATTTGGCAATGGATGGGCGCTAGAACATTTTCCCATGTTGGGGAGCTGGCCGGTCATCATTCTGAGCGCATTGCTTGTGCTGCTGCTGCTGCGCGCGGCGCAGACTGATATCCAGTCGCGCATCATTTCCAACAGTCTCAACCTCGCCATTGCCCTGTTGGCACCTGCCTGGTGGTGGGCAAACGGATTGGCGCCCTATCCCGGCGTTGCGCTTCAGCTCGGCCTCGCCCTTGGTGTCTTTGCGCTGTTCACGGCGATGTTCGCGCTGGGCATGATGGGCGGCGGCGACGTGAAGCTGCTTACTGCCCTCGCGCTCTGGATGCCACTGCCGGCAATGACAAGCCTGCTCATCGTCATGGCCGCTGCAGGCGGCGGTGTGACTCTCGCCACAATCATTCACCATCGCCTCGCCAAACGCACAGGCCGACCGGAGATTCCATATGGGGTCGCCATCGCCATCGCCGGCATCTGGGTGGTTGGTGCACGCTATCTTAACCATTGGGCTTAATAAGCATCGCAACACGAGGCGGGGATTGCCTCGCTCACGGAGGTGAGTTTCGTCATGGAACCTAAGAAGATTGCGCTTCTGGCCGGCGCTCTGGTGATCGCCGTATCGACCGCGCTCCTTGCGCGCTCGATGTTCGCCGGAGCGCCTGCGCCGCAGGTCAGTGCGGCGGCCATGCCCAATCCGCAAGACATGCCGCATGTGCTGGTGGCAACCAAATCACTCCCTGTCGGGACGATCATCGGCGCGGACGCCTATCGCTACCAGCCCTGGCCCAAGGATCTGGTCGAGGATGCCTATTATATCCAGGGCAAGACGAGCGACGGTAAACTCGTCGGCTCGGTCGTCCGCAATGCCATTGCGGCCGGCCAGCCGGTGACGCAGGGTTCGCTCATCCAGCCCGGTGATCGCGGTTTCCTTGCCGCTGCGCTGGTGCCGGGGATGCGGGCAGTCACGGTTCCCGTCTCCATCCAGGCCTCGGTCGCCGGGTTCATCTTCCCGGGCGATCGGGTTGATCTGCTGCTAACCCAAAGCGTTCAGGGCGGCGGCGACGGCGCACCCCTGAAGGTCGCCGAGACGGTGCTGCGCAACCTGCGTGTGCTCGCCACCGATCAGCGTACTGACGCGATCGACCCCACGACGGGCAAGCCTGTGGTCCAGACCTACTCCAATGTCACGCTTGAGGTGACGCCGCGTATGGCGGAGAAGATCACCGTCGCTCAGACCATCGGCGCGCTTTCGATGTCGCTACGCGCGCTCACGGATAATAATCAGGAATTGGAACGCGCCCTCGCCAGCGGTGAGATCGACGCGCCCAAGTCCGGCGATGCCAATGCTGAAAAGACGATGATGGCGACCCTCGCCAGCCGTCCGCTCGACAAGGGCTCCTTCGTCACTGGCGCGGATGTCTCGCGCTATCAGCGCAGCAGCGTACCAGGCAAGCCGCCGGTCCAGGCCGGTCCTGCCGGCACGGGTCCCGGCGGCGCTGCAGGCAGCAGCTCGGCAAGCCCGGATAACGGGCCGGTCGTCCGCGTCGCACGCGGTGCTCAGGTCGAAACTGTCGCCGTGGGGAGTAAGTGAGATGAAGAACGCGAAGACCCTCGCGACGACACGCCATGGCACTGTATTGGCAGGCGCTCTTGCCGCCACGACGGCCCTTGCCATGATCGCCAGCGCAGCCCCTGCCCCACTCAGCGCCGCAAACGCCGTGCAGCAGAACGGCGCGCTGCTCATGGGTGTGGGTGAAAGCCGCATTATCAATCTACCAGCGGCAATGTCCGACATCGTGATCGCCAATCCGACGGTCCTTGATGTCCATGTCCGTTCTCAGCGGCAGCTTTTCCTCATCGCCAAGGCGCCGGGCGAGACGACCTTCTTTGTCACCGACAAGGCCGGCAATCAGCTCTACTCGAACTCCGTGCGTGTGGGCACGAACCTCACCAGCATCGACCAGATGCTGAGGCTCGCCATGCCCGAATCGGACATTCAGGTAAGCACGCTGAACGGCATGACCCTGCTCACCGGCACAGTCGCCGCACCTGAGGATTCGGCGGAGGCCGAGCGCCTCGTCTCAGCGTTCGTCGGGGACAAGAACACTGTGGTCAGCCGGTTGCGGACCGCCACACCGCTCCAGGTCAATCTTCAGGTTCGCATCGCGGAAGTGAACAAGTCACTGTCCAAGAATATCGGCTTCAACCTCGCCACGGCGGATTTGACCGGCGGGTTCAAGTTCGGTCTCGGTCAGGGTCGCGCTGCCATCAACGAAATCTGGACCATGGGCGGCCCGCTTGCGGTCGGCAATGGCGTGACGCCAATCGCGAACAGCGCAGGGGATATCGTCGGCTCAGCGATCAGTTCGCAGACCACCGGTACGACGTTGGCAATGGACACCAAGCTTTTTGGCCTCAACATCCTGGGCGCGCTGGACCTTGCCGAGACGCAGGGCCTCGCCGCGACGCTCGCCAACCCAAATCTCACCGCGCTTTCGGGCGAAACGGCCAGTTTCCTTGCCGGCGGCGAAATCCCCATCCCCTTGTCGACGGGGATGGGCAACGTATCAGTTGAGTTCAAACAATATGGCGTGAGCCTCGCCTTTACGCCGACCGTCCTCGCGGACGGGCGCATCTCCATGCGCGTCCGCCCGGAGGTTAGCCAGCTCGATAACAGCGCGGCTGTGCGTCTCAACGGCTTCACGATACCGGGCATCTCCACGCGCCGCGCGGAAACGACCGTTGAGCTGGGCTCAGGCCAGAGCTTCATGATCGGCGGCCTGCTTTCAAACACCAGTGGCAACACCATCGAGAAGGCGCCTTTTCTCGGCGATCTTCCCATTCTCGGCAATCTCTTCAAGTCGCGCGGCTATCGCCGGCAGGAGACGGAGCTGATGATCGTTGTCACGCCCTATCTCGTGAAGCCAGTGCACGCGAGCCAGATCACCCTGCCGACCGACGGCTATCGCAACGCCACCGACATGCAGCAGATTTTCAGCGGGAAGCAGCACGACTCGCGGGGCGGGCGGATCGGACCGCAAGGTGCCCCGGCGAACACAGTCACGCCCGATCAGGTCACGCCGGGTCGCGGTCCCGCACGGCGCGACGCCGCTCCCGCGCCCGGCTTTAGCTTCTAGGAGGAACGCCACTCATGCCTTTCACCGCATTCATCGGCCTCCGCCCGACTATTCTGCGTACTGGCGCAGCAGCGCTCTCCGGCCTGTTGACGGGTAGCCTCATCGCCTTCGCCGTGCTTCCTGCCCCGGCGCAGGCCGCCGCGGCAAATCGCGGCATGGAATCATCTCATCAGCCCGTCGTCGAGCGAACAGACTTCGTATTCGATGTGGCGGCCGACTCCTCCGGTGGCCTCTCGTCCGCCGAGCGTCAGCGACTGGTCAGCTGGTTTCGCGCGATCGATGTGGGCTTTGGTGATCGCGTCTCCATCGCCGGCGCAAGCGGCTATGATTTTCCCGTTCTGCGTGAGGCCATCGGCGACGAAGTGGCCCATTACGGCTTGCTCGTCGGCGATCAGGCACCGCGGACGGCCGGTGTCGCCGGCAATGGCACGCTCCGTGTCGTCATCAGCCGCTCCACTGCCTATGTGCCGGGATGCCCCGACTGGCGCTCCCGGGGCGAAACCAATTTCCATGGCGGCAACAGCTCCAACTATGGCTGTGCTATCAACATGAACCTCGCTGCCATGGTGGCCGATCCGCAGGATCTGATCGAGGGCCGCACAACGCACACGGTGCTCCGCACCGCCACCAGCGCGCGCGCGATCAAGGCCTATAACGAACAGACCCCCACTGGTGCGGCGGGACTGAAGGCCGAGTCGGCAGGAGGACGCTGAGATGAACGCTCCCTGGAAACCGGCTGGACCGTCAACGCGTGATCCTTTCCACGCCTATGTTTGCGACGACCTCAGCCTCGACATGCTGCGCGGTATCGCCAACGAGCTGGGGTGGCCGATCGAGAAGATTTACAAGGGCGGCCTGCGTAATGCCGTCCAGTCCCTCTCCATGTCTGCGAGTCCCAATGTTCTGTTCGTCGACCTTTCGGAAAGCGGCGATCCGCTGAACGATATCCACGGTCTCGCGGAAGTCTGCGAGCCGGGGACCGTGGTGATCGCCAGTGGCCAGGTCAATGACGTGCGTCTTTATCGCGATCTGCTCGCAAGCGGCATTCAGGACTATCTGCTCAAGCCCTTTTCGACCGAAGTTTTGCGCGATTCGATCGCCAATGCCCAGGCCGTTTTCCACGCGCCCAAGCAGGAAGTGGTCGTGGACAGACCGCATGTCATGGTGACAGTGATCGGCGCACGCGGCGGCGTGGGCGCGAGCATGGTCGCCACCTCCATCGCCCATGTCATGAGCACCCGCGAGAAGCGCCTGACAGGCTTGCTCGATCTTGACGTGCATTTCGGCACGGGCGCACTGAGCATGGATCTGGAGCCGGGGCGCGGATTGACCGACGCAGTCGAGAATCCCAGCCGGATCGACGGACTGTTCATCGAACGCGCGATGGTCCGCGCGAGCGAAACGCTCGCCATCTTGTCTGCCGAGGCGCCGATCAGCCAGCCGCTTCTCACGGACGGCTCAGCATATTTCATGCTTCAGGAAGAGCTACGCGGCGCCTTCGAGTGCACCGTGGTCGATCTGCCGCGCGGCATGCTCATCCAACATCCGCATCTGGTACAAAGCTCCAACGCGGTCGTCATCGTCACCGAGTTCACGCTCGCCGCCGCGCGTGACACCATCCGTTTGCTATCATGGCTGAAGAGCAATGCGCCGCAAGCCCGCATCGTGATCGTCGCCAACAAGATACAGGCCGGCATCTCGGAAATCGCATCCAAGGATTTCGAGCAGTCGATCGAACGGGGCGTCGACCTCGTCCTCCCCTTCGATGTCAAGGCGGCCTCGCAGGCGGCCAAGCTCGGCAAAACCGTGGCTGAGAGCGCCCGCACGACAAAGCTCGGTCAGGCACTGCTCCAGCTCGGCCATGACCTGGCCCGCGACGACCTTTCTCAGGAAACATCGGCCGCCGGAAAATCCAGCGGTTCGTTGCTCGACAAGCTGCGCGAGATCAAGCTTCCTCTCGGTGGCAAGGCCGCCAAATCCACCAAAGGCAACAAGGTCGCCAAGGGCAAGGCGACTGAGCCTCAGTCTGCCGCGTAACCAGCCGGGCGTGAGACGAATGAACGCTGAACAAATGGGCAGGCAATCGCCATGGACATGAAGCTGCTGGCGCTGATCTTCCTGATCGCGATACTCATCACGTTGCTATACATGGCCTTTTCCGGGCCATCGGCAGGACGCGCGGGCAACAAGCGCCTTGCGAGCATCCGCAACCGCCACACAGTGAGCGAGACCAACCTGCTTGAGGCGCGCATGCGTCGCGCCATTTCGAACCAGAAGCAGGAAAGCCACAAGCTGCTGACCTCGCTCATCCCCAATCCTGAGAATCTGTCCAAACGCCTCGCCATGACGGGACGCAAATGGACCCTCAGCCAGTATATGCTGGCTTCGGCACTGCTGCTGATCGCCACCTTCGCAATCATGCTGTTGCGCGGCTTCTCGTTCATGCCCGCCCTGTTCGTCTCGCTGGCGATTGCGCTGGGCTTCCCCCAACTCGTCGTCGGGCGGCTGATCGGCCGGCGCGTCAACGCCTTTAACGGGAATTTTCCGGACGCGCTGGATCTTCTGGTGCGCGGCCTGCGCTCGGGATTGCCGGTGGGCGAGACACTGAATGTCGTCGCCAGCGAGATACGTGGGCCAGTGGGTGAAGAGTTCCGCATGATCACCGAGCGGATCAAGATCGGCAAGACGATGGACCAGTCGCTCCAGGAGACAGCGCAAAGACTCGGCACGGCAGAGTTCCAGTTTTTCTGTATCACGCTCGCCATCCAGCGCGAGACCGGTGGCAATCTGGCCGAAACGCTCGCCAATCTCGGCAACGTGCTGCGTCAGCGCGCCCAGATGAAACTCAAAGTCCGTGCCATGTCCTCCGAGTCAAAGGCATCGGCCTATATCATCGGCGTGCTGCCCTTTCTCGTATTCGGCCTGATCTGCTGGATCAATTACGACTATATGAAGCCCTTCTTCACGCCTGATCCGGCCGGGCTGTTTGGCCTTGGCCTCATGCAAATGGTCGGGATCGGCGGCATGTGCTGGATGTCGATTGGCGCGTTCATCATGGCCAAGATGATCAACTTCGAGATCTAGGGGCGAGCGGATGACCCAGACCATGCCCACAGGCACCACCCTCTTCGGCCTCACCGCCACGGATGTCGGCACACTGCTCGCCGCGCTGGCGACCATGGCAGCGCTCTACGCCATCTACGCGGCAGCGACCGTGCGCGATCCCATGGCGCGGCGCGTCAAGGCGCTCAATGAGCGGCGCGAACAACTCAAGGCTGGCATCACGGCCTCGACCGGGCGCCGCCGCGCCAAAATCGTCCACCAGAATGAAGCGACCGACCGGATGCGCGCGCTGCTCCAGTCGCTCCAGGTGCTTCAGGATGACCAGCTCAAGGACGCACAGCTCAAGCTGGCGCAGGCCGGAATCCGTTCCAAGGAGTGGGCAATCGCGATCATCTTCGGTCGGCTCGTCCTGCCGATCCTGGTAGGCGGTTGCGCGGCTTTCTTCCTTTATGGTGTGGGCGCTTTTCCCGAATGGGGCGGCATGAAGCGCTTTGGCGCCTTCGCCGCAGCGCTCCTCATCAGCTACAAGGCGCCCGACATCTACGTGTCGAACATGATCACCAAGCGCTCGCAGGCCATCCGCAAAGGCATACCGGACGCGCTCGACCTGCTGGTGATTTGCGCGGAAGCGGGCCTCACCGTCGATGCCGCCTTCGCGCGTGTCGCCCGCGAGCTTGGCAATGCCTATCCCGAACTTGGCGAAGAGTTCCAGCTCACCGCTATCGAGCTGTCTTTTCTGACCGAGCGCCGTATGGCATTCGAGAATCTCGCCGCGCGCGTGAAAGTGGACGCGTTGAAGGGCGTGGTCACCACCATGATCCAGACCGAGAAATACGGCACACCTCTCGCTTCGGCGTTGCGCGTCCTCTCCGCGGAATTCCGCCACGAACGGATGATGCGCGCGGAAGAGAAAGCCGCACGTCTCCCCGCGATCATGACCGTGCCGCTGATCCTGTTCATCCTGCCAACGCTCTTCGTCGTCATTCTCGGGCCGGCAGCCTGTTCGATCAGCGCGGCGTTCTGAACGCAATGGGGGGACAGGCCGCGCCGCCCCCTCTTCTCGTCCAGTTGAAGTTCCCCTAAAGACGCAGGACGCCGAACCTGAGACGCGGGAGGGCAGAAGGAATTGTCATGACATCGGCCAGAACTCTCACCCCCGTCATTCTCTCGGGCGGGGCCGGCACCCGGCTTTGGCCGCTCAGCCGCGCTGAAAAGCCCAAGCAGTTCCTTGCACTGACAGCCGCAGAAACGATGTTCGAGCTCACGCTCGCACGCACGCACGGGCTCTCGGGTAGCAGCGTGCCCGTCATTGTCGCCAACGCCGCTCATGTCGGGCTGGTGGAAGCGCAGCTCACTACAGCCGCGACGGTCATTCTTGAACCTGCTGCGCGCAACACTGCGCCTGCCATCGCCCTTGCCGCCATCGCGCTTGAGGAAGAGGATAGCGCGATGTTGGTCATGCCCAGTGACCATGTCATTACGGATGTCCGCGCTTTTCATGCCGCGATTGCGCTCGCCCGGCCGCTGGTCGATGCGGGCTGGCTGGTAACATTCGGCATCACGCCGGATGCCCCCGAAACCGGCTATGGTTATATCGCGCTCGGCGAGACCATTGGCGAAGGTGGGCACCGTGTCAGCCGCTTTGTCGAAAAGCCTGATCGCGCCACTGCCGAAGAATTGCTCGCTGCCGGCAACCATGTGTGGAATGCCGGCATTTTCCTTTTCTCAGCCCGCGCCTATCTGGCGGCGCTAGGCGAGTATCAGCCGGATATGCTTGCCGCCGCGCGGGCAGCAATGGCAAGGGCCGAACATACCGGTCATGTCATCCGGCCAAGCTCGGACGCCTTTGCCGCCTGCCCGTCCGACTCGATCGACTATGCCGTGATGGAACGCGCGGCCAAGGTTGCCTGTGTTCCTGTTTCCATGGGCTGGTCGGATGTCGGAAGCTGGGATTCGCTTCATGTCATTGCCCAGAAGGATGAAGCAGGCAATGCGATGCGCGGGACAGCACGGGCGATCGATGCCGGCGGCAACCTCATTCACGGTGACGGGCCGCGCGTAACGCTTGTCGGCGTGCACGACCTCATCGTCATTGCCTCTGCGGACGAGGTGCTGATCCTGCCTCGCGGTCGCTCGCAGGACGTAAAGCGCGTGGTCGAGCTGGATAAAGCCGGACCGGGCGGCACGCGCGGCGCATGACCCCAGAGCACAGGCGGCCAGCCGCACGACATTGGCTGATGGCTGCAGCCGCTCTAGTCATCGCCATGATTTTCGTGCCGATCGTCGCCCGCTTCTATTAATCTGAGCTCTCAAGGACGGAACCGCCAACGACATGACCAAGCCCATTGTTCTCGTGACCGGCGGCGCCGGCTATATCGGCAGCCATGCGGTGCTTGCCTTGCTCGATGCGGGTTGGCCGGTCGTCGTGCTGGACAATCTCGTCACGGGCTTCCGCTGGGCGGTGGATGAGCGCGCGATTTTCGTGGAAGGCGACCTGGCCGATCAGACCCTGCTCGGCCGCGTGATCGCGGAACATCGCATCGGCGCAATCATGCATTTCGCCGGATCGGTCGTCGTGCCGGAGTCGGTTGAAAATCCGCTTAAATATTATCGCAACAACACCGCCAACAGCCGCAACCTCATCGAGGCAGCCATCACCGGCGGTGTTCCCCACTTCATCTTCTCCTCAACAGCGGCGACCTATGGCATTCCGGCGGAAAGCCCCGTGCGCGAGGATATGCCGAAGCTACCGATCAATCCTTATGGCCAGTCCAAGCTCATGACCGAGCTGATGCTGGCCGATGTCGCCGCCGCCCATCCCTTCAACTATTGCGCGCTGCGCTACTTCAACGTTGCGGGCGCGGACCCGGAGGGACGAACCGGTCAGTCGACGGCGGGCGCAACGCACCTCATCAAGGTCGCCGTGGAGGCCGCGCTCGGCAAGCGCAGCCATGTCGGCGTGTTTGGCACCGATTTCGACACGCCTGATGGAACTGGCGTGCGCGACTATATCCATGTCTCGGATTTGGCCGCCGCACATGTGCTCGCGCTCGAAGCGCTGGTTACCGATGCCGCGACCAGCCTCACCATGAACTGCGGATATGGTCGCGGCTTCTCGGTGCTGGAAGTGCTTGATGCAGTCGATCGCGCAACCAACCTCAAGATCGATCGCCGTATGGAGGGACGCCGGGCGGGCGATCCACCGGCACTCATTTCTGATAATCGGCGGATTCTGGCGACACTGCCTTGGCAACCACGCTTTGCGGATCTCGACACCATCGTCACCCACGCGCTCGCCTGGGAACGCAAACTTGGCGATATTCAGAGCAAGAGCGCCTGAACGTCAATGAAGCGGCCGCGCCATAGCGTCAGCGCGACCGCTTGATCAGAGTTCACTCCACGATGCGGAAGTCGTAGCTGTAGCTGCTCTTTGACGCGCCGGTGATGCCGGTGATCTTGACGGTGTAGGTAATCCCCGCTTTCAGACCGCTCGCCTTCCACTGAAGACTGTTGGCCACACCATAGCCGGTATTGTCGGACGTGACGTCACTCACCGACACGATGTTGCTCGACGAGCCCGCCGTGATGACGATCTGCGCGGTAGCGTAGTTCACCCGGGCATTGGCGCTGGCTGCCCGGTTCGCCTTGTCGGCAATGACCGAGAAGGAGAGATAGCCACCCGTATCCACATAGCGCGCCGGATAGTCACCATAGGGATAAGCGACAAAGTCCGGAACAGCGTCCGATGCTGGCGTGCCTTCGCCGCCTGTGAACTGGAACACTTTGAGGCTTGCCGCATCCGTGCGAATGCCTTCGGAGCCCTCCTGACTGACGCGCCCATAGGCGACCCGGGTCAGGAAAGGGTCAAGCAACCAGCGACGATGGCCGATATTGGCGCCGCCAAGCTCGGTCAGCCACATGCCGAGGAAGTCATCCTCGCTGCTCCATTCGAGATAGCGGGAGACAACGCCACCCACGAGATTGCTGGAACTGGCGCCCGCCGCGCCGGTTGCGCTGTAGCAGCGCCACTCAGCAGGCGGCGCGTGATTGAGCTGTCCATTCGCGGCCATGATAAGGGCGGCCTGCGCCATCTCGTCATCATCGGCCGTCGCGTAGACGACAGGCCCCAGCCCGTGCAACGCGCGCACCGCGTTCAGCCGCACGAGCATGTCCTGCTTCACACTCGCCTTGAGCGCGCCAGTCTCGCAGCGGGTAATATCGGGCAGGTCATCATAATGATCGACGACGTGGTCGGCCCAGCTTGCGACCGTCGGTGTTGGCGTCGGGCTAGGAGTCGGCGTGGGGCTAGGGGTCGGGCTTGGCGTTGGCGTCGGACTAGGGGTCGGCGTTGGAGATGGCGTGGGGCTTGGTGTCGGGGAGGGCGTTGGACTCGGGGTCGGCGTTGGCACAGGCGTGCCCTCAGGCACTGTGACAGTGCCCGCCGTGCCCGTGGAGCCATCCGCGCCATAACAGGCAGTCAATTGCAGCGCGAGGGCAACCGCCGTGAGCGGCCGCGCAAGAATCCTGTTCGTCATGTGGGAGGTGTACCGGAAAGCAACTGAAGGCCTTGTTAAAGTCCTCCGGTGCTTTTTGACTCCCTATGCGGCGATGTGTGTTGTTTTGGGGCTATATGGGACGCCTGCATCAATGCGCCGCGCCCCAGCTTCCTCCATGACCGATCTCTACGCCAAGTGGCACCGATAGAGTGACAAGCGGCGCGGCAGCGTGAGCCATCACCTCCCGAATCACGGCGCTCGCTGCCGGAACGTCTCCTTCGGGTAATTCGAACACCAGTTCGTCATGCACCTGAAGGAGCATCTGGACCCGATCGAGTCCCGCTGCGGCAAGCGCTGGTCCCATACGAACCATCGCACGCTTGATGATGTCCGCGCTGGTGCCCTGAATCGGCGCGTTGATCGCGGCACGCTCCGCGCCCTGACGGATGTGCTGCACCGCGCTGGTGATCTGCGGAAACCATGTCCGGCGGCCGAACAGCGTCTGCGTGTAGCCACGCGCGCGCGCATGCTCCGTGGTCTCGTTGATATAGGCCGAAATGCCGGGAAAGCGCTCGAAATAGCGGGCGATCATCGCCTGCGCCTCATCCGGCGTGATCTCCAGCCGCGCCGCCAGACCCCAACGGGAGATACCGTAGAGAATCGCAAAGTTGATCGTCTTGGCCCGCCCGCGCGTGTCGCGGTTCACTTCGCCGAACAGTTCCTGCGCGGTCGCAGCGTGAATATCCTGACCCGCGCGAAACGCCTCCCGCAACGCCGGCACGTCCGCCATATGCGCGGCGAGGCGCAACTCAATCTGGCTATAGTCTGCCGCAAGAATGACATTGCCCGGCTCTGCTACAAAGGCATCGCGAATCTGGCGGCCGGTCTCGGTACGAATCGGGATGTTCTGGAGATTGGGGTCGGTCGAGGAAAGCCGCCCCGTCTGCGCGCCCGTGAGGCTGTAGCTCGTGTGAACACGGCCGGTCTGCGGGTTGATCTGTGCCTGAAGCGCATCTGTATAAGTGGATTTGAGCTTGGCGAGTTGCCGCCAGTCCAGCACCAGCCCGGCGATCTCCGCGCCTTCGGCTTTCAGCCGTTCAAGAACCGTCACATCGGTCGAATAGGCGCCGCTTTTACCTTTCTTCCCGCCCTTGAGACCCATTTTCTCAAAGAGAATCTGGCCAAGCTGCTGGGTCGAGGCCACGGCGAAGGGCTGCCCGGCCAGCGCGTGTATCTCACTCTCCAGCCGGGCCATATCCTGCGCGAACCGACCGGAGAGGCGCGATAATGCCTCGCGATCCACCTTTATCCCCGTGCGCTCCATGCCTGCAACCACGGGAATGAGCGGCCGGTCGATCAGTTCATAGACACGCGTTACCTCTTCCGCGGAAAGGCGGGGGCGAAAGCGGGTCCAGAGCCGGCAGGTGACATCCGCATCCTCCGCCGCGTAGCGCGTGGCGACATCGAGCGGCACCTGCGCGAAGCTGATCGCCTTACGACCTGTGCCGGCCACATCCTTGAATGCAATGCACTCATGGCCAAGGTGGGCACGCGCCGCCTCGTTCATGCCATGGCCGGCAAGCGATTTTCCCGCCTCCAGATTGAAGCCCATGACCATTGTGTCGTCGCACGGCGAAAGCCTCAAACCGTGGCGCGCCAGCACATTCATATCATATTTGATATTATGACCGATCTTGAGCACAGTCGGGTCGACGAAGAGCGGAGCAAGCCGTGCCACGACATCGCCAAGCGCTAGCTGTGGCGGCGCCTCGTCGAACATCCCGTCACCCGAGCGATGGCCCACGGGCACATAGCAGGCCCGGCCCGGCGCGATGGCGAGGCAGATGCCGACAAGCGCCGATGTCATGCTATCCAGCGCATCCGTCTCGGTATCGACAGCCAGAATGCCGGCCGCATGCGCCTCTTCAATCCAGCGGTCGAGCACGTCGAGGCTCGTCACCATCTCATAGTCATCATGATCGATCGGCGGCAGGTCGATGAGTCGCTGGGCGGGTGCGCCCATTGGGGAGCCTGCCTCCGTTCCCGCATTAGCAGCCCCCACGGCGGGTTTAGCGGCCACGTCACCGCCCGGCACTTTGCCTGGCGCATGACCCACAAGGCGCGCAAGCAATGCCTTAAAGCCCTGGTCCTCCAGAAAGGCGCGGAGCGGGTCGGGCGGAATGCCATCCAGCCGCAGCTCTTCCAGCGGCATGGGCAGATCCATATCGCTGCGCAGTGCAACCAGCCGGCGTGAGAGCCGCGCCATCTCGATATTTGCCAGCAGATTCTCGCGAAGCTTGGAGGGCTTCATGCCCTCGGCCGCCGCCAGAACCGCTTCCAGATCGCCATGCTCGTTGATGAGCTTTGCCGCTGTCTTCAGCCCCACGCCCGGCACGCCCGGCACATTGTCCACGCTGTCGCCCATCAACGCCAGCACATCGCCCAGCTTTTCGGGCGGGACACCGAATTTCTCCATCACATACGGCGCGCCACGCCGCTCGTTCCGCATCGTATCCAGCAGATCCACGCCGGGTTTGATAAGCTGCATCAAATCCTTGTCGGAGCTGACGATCGTCACATCCCAGCCCGCATCATGCGCGCGGGTGGCATATGTGGCGATGATGTCGTCTGCCTCGAACCCCGCTTCCTCGATGCACGGCAGCGAGAAGGCCCGCGTCGCATCCCGAATCAGCGGAAACTGCGGCACCAGATCCTCCGGTGTCGGCGGTCGGTTGGCCTTGTACTTGTCGTACATGTCGTTGCGAAAGGTGTGGCTTCCCTTGTCCAGCACGACGGCGAGATGTGTCGGCCCGTCCGCCTTGTCGAGCGCGTCGGCGAGCTTCCAGAGCATCGCGGTATAGCCATAAACCGCGCCTACCGGCACACCATGCCGGTTCGTGAGCGGCGGAAGCTGATGATAGGCACGGAAGATATAGCCCGAGCCATCGACGAGGTAGAGGTGATTCTTGTTGTCGGCCATGGTCCGCAAATAGCCGGTGCGGCGCGGAGCCGCTATGGCGAAACGCCGGGCCGCCGCAGGATGACGTAGAGCGCCCCATCGCCACCGTGGCGCGGATGGGCCTGGCGCACACTCGCAATATGGCGCGCATGAGGACTGTGTGCGAGCCATTCGCCGATTTCCGCGCGGATCGCTCCACGCGTGCGGGAAAGGCCGGGCAACGGCGCGGGGCGCGCCTTACCCGTGACAATGTGGAGGACACGCCACCCCGCCATGCGCGCATCGCCAAGCAGGCGATCCAGCCGGACGTGCGCGGCAGCCAGTGTCATGCCATGAAGGTCAATTGAGGCATCCGGCTCCAGCCGGCCTCCGCGGATGCGCTTCTCCCAACTTCCATCGAGGACCGGCACCGGGCGCGGCGGCAAGGGCATGGCGGCGGGTTTAGGCCCGAGCGGCGGCGGCACCCTCCCCTCAGGCGCACGAGGTTGCGTCAGAAGGCCCTGAGAATCCAGCGCGGATGTGGCGATCCTTTCTGGCTCCATAAGGGGCGCGATTCGCCGCGCGCGCAACGGCGTCACCGTGCGCGTCACCGCCTCCCAGGCGGCCCGCTCCTCAGGGCTGAGGGGGCGTCGGCTCATTCTGCGTGGCCATGCGGGCATAAGTACCGATCGGCAGCAGCAGCAGCGCACTGCCCCGCGCCGACATGCCGCCGGCAATGGCCCGGGCGCGCTCGCCTGCGCCCCAGAAACTGTCAAACCGGTTCGCGCCCTTGATCGCCCCGCCAGTATCCTGTGCCACCCAGATGCCATTTGGCTCTGCCCGGTCGAGCGAAAGCAGCACGGGCGCGCCGAGCGGCACATAGGCCGGATCAACCGCCACCGTCGCCTCGGGCGTTACCGGCAGACCAAGCGCGCCGAGCGGCCCGGCGCCGGTCAATTCCTTGAAAAAAATATAGCTGCGGTTCTCGTTCATGATCGCCACACCCTCGGCCGGGTGGGCGCGCAGCCACGCCATAATATCCTGCATAGAGCCGGCCTGAATGAGCCCGCGATCCTTCATGAGCTTGCCGATGCCAGTATAGTCGCGGCCGTTCTGACCATCATAACCGACCCGGACAAGACTGCCATCCCGATCGCGTAACCGGCCCGAGCCCTGCACTTCCAGAAAGAAAAGCTCGATCGGATCGGCGGCATAGGCCAGTTCCAGACCGCGCCCGGCAAGCGCCCCGCCTGTGATCGCCGCGCGATCATCATAGGGTATGAAGCCCTGACCCTGCACCTTGCCGCGAATCCGCCTGCCCTTGAGACTGTCCGAGAACAGGCCGAGATCGACGTCTATGAGATCGGCGGGGCGGCGGTAGAGCGGCACATCGCAGCCTGGCCGCGCGACGCGGCAGCCGACGATCTCCGGCTCGTAATAGCCCGTGACAAAAGCCGTCCCGTCCCCCACCTGAACCGCCTCGAAATAGCGGCGGAAAAATTCGCGGGCGCTTGCCTCGCTCCAGCTTCCCGCCGCGCCGCAAGCCGATTGCCAGTCCGAACCTTGGGTCAGGCCGCTCTGGTCCCGGCGGCGCATAAGCGCGGGGCAGGAGATGCGGAACGCACGCAGGGCGGCGGCGGCACGGACATTGTCATTGGGGAGCACCGCGTCAACATCCGGCCCTTTGACGAGCCCGGCGACGGCTGCATTGGCAACCGGCTGCGCTCCATCCACCGGCGTTGTGGGCGGTGGCGGTGGCAAGGTCGCGCGCGGTGTTGCCGGCTGCGGTCGCGCGGCTGGAGGCTGCGCGACACGCTCTCCGCTGCTGCCCGGTGGGATCATCCCGCCGCAGGCCGCCAGCGCGAGGGCAAGCGACAAAACGAGAAATGCGCGAAAGGAATGCATCGTCATGACGACACATTCCTTATCCTATTTCGCATCGCAGTTAAGGGTCTTCCTGATCCGATCAGAAAGGCCCGTCTCAGACCTCGTCTGTCTCTACCAGCGTCCAGTTCGGGTCGCGGCTGCGGATATCGCGGCTGAAAGTCCAGATATCCTGCGTCGTCACCGCGTCGTCCATGGAACCGGCAATAATCGCGCCATCCTTGTCGCGAGTAATGGCGGCGATGTCGGCAGAGAAACGCACGGCGATCTGGGCGGCGCCATCCTCCACCCGCACATCATCGATCACAGCCGAATCGATCCGCACGAGGCGGTTGGCAAGCGTATGGCCCGCAGCTTCCCGCTCATCGATCGCGGTTTCGAAGGCGGCAAGCACATGCACGTCGCTAAACTGGCGGAGCGTATCCTTGTCCCCTTTCCAGAAGGCCTCAAGGATCATGCTATAGGCTGAGCGCGCACCACTCATGAACTGGTTGACATCGAAGCTGCGATCAGCGGCGATCAGCGCGCGCAGCCCTGCCTGTGCGGGAACGGCGACAGCACTTTCGCTGAGCTGCGGCGGCCCGGCCGGCGAATCAGTGATCCGCGCCGGTGCGCGCTGCACAACCTTCCCCTCGTCGATTGTCGCGGGGAGCTGACGCGGCTGCTCATGGCCGGTGCGACGGCCAAGCACCGCATAGAGGCGGAGCGCGATCAGCGCGAAAATCATGGCAAGGACGACGATGGTAGTCACGGGATCAAGGCACCTTTCCAGCCTGAGCGCTGCACGTCTGACATCGGTATTACGAGGCAACATAGGATTTTTTGCCCCGCTATTCAAACAGGGAAGCCTTAATTGCCTGTTAACGATGTTCAACGGGCAACGAATTTGCCCGTTCTGACGCGTTTCGGGGCAGGCACGGCCATGTGAAACCGTGAAAAGGATCGCCCGCATTGCTCCGGATCGAGTCGGCTGCTAAGCGCCCGCACATCGACGGCCCGGCCCGCGCTTTCCCGCACGTGACGGTCGCATGTGAATCATATTCGCTTCAGGAAGGCATGGAATGACCGACGACGTGATCGCCAATGGCGCCGACAACCAGCCGCAGATCGGCCTGCTCGCTCAATATGTGAAGGATCTTTCCTTCGAGAACCCCAATTCGCCGGCTGTGTATAGCTGGCAAACCCAGCCGCAGATCGACGTGCAGTTCAACATCTCGTCGACACCGGCCGCAGACGATGTGTTCGAAGTGGTAATCCGTATCACCGCCAAGGCCAATTCCGAGCAGGGCGTCGCGTTCGCCACCGAACTGCTTTATGCGGGCCTTTTCGGCATCCGCAACGTGACGGCGGATCAGCAGCAGGCGTTTCTCTATGCCGAGGCGCCGCGCCTCCTTTTCCCCTTCGCTCGCCGTGTGCTGGCGGACGCCGTGCAGGATGGCGGCTTCCCGCCACTGCTGCTCGATCCGCTCGATTTCGCTGCGCTCTATCAGCAGCAGGCACAGGCGCAGGCCGACGCCGCCGATCAGCAGCCAATCGGCCACGCCTAAACGGGCCGGCGGGAGCGCCAGCGCATGACGGTCGGACGCGGCTGAGAGCCGATGGGTCTGCTGCGTTCGACCGGAACCATCGGCGGGCTGACGCTTGTCAGCCGCGTGCTTGGCATGGTGCGCGATATGCTGATGGCGCGTTATGTCGGCGCGGGATTTGCGTCCGACGCGTTCCTCATTGCCTGGCGCCTCCCCAATCTCTTCCGCGCGCTCTTCGCAGAAGGCGCCTTTTCGGCCGCCTTCGTGCCGATGTTCAACCGGATCATGGCCCGCGAAGGCGCGGACGATGCCGAGGCCGGCAAGACAGCGGCCATCCTCTTCGCGGGGCAGGTTCTCTCGGTGTTGTTGCCGATACTGATCGTTCTGACGGCGCTGATGATGCTCGCCGTCGGTCCGGTCGTCTGGGCGATGACAGGCGGGTTTCCCGACGGCGGCGGGCCGGCCAAGGTGGCGCTCGCGGAGAAGCTGACGCTCATCACCTTCCCCTATCTCGCGCTTATCTCCGTCACGGCGCTGTTTGGCGGCATCCTCAACAGCTTTGATCGCTTCTGGGTAAATGCCGCCGCGCCAGTCCTGCTCAACATCTGCATGATCGTCGCCATCGTCTTCTTCCGGGGTGAAAGCGAGGTCGAAACGGCAGTGACGCAGGCCATCGCCGTCACCGTTTCGGGCGTAATGCAGCTCTGCTGGCTCATCTGGGCCTGTCGCAAAGCGGGCGTGGTGGTGCGTCTCTCCTTTCCGCGCCTGACACCTCAAGTGAAGACGATGCTGGCGGTCATCGCCCCGGCCGCACTGGGTCAGGGGGCGATCCAGCTCAACCTCGTCATTTCGACCGCGCTTGCCGCACGATTTCTTCCGCAAGGCTCGATAAGCTGGCTTTATTATGCTGATCGGTTGAACCAGCTCCCGCTTGGCCTCATCGGCATCGGCGTCGGCACCGCCATTCTCCCCGCCCTCTCCCGCCAGATCGGCTCGGGCGACGCAAAGGCTGCCAGCACCACGCAGAACCGCGCGATGGAGCTGGCGCTCTTCCTCTCATTGCCCGCCGCCGTTGCGCTGCTCGTCTCAGCCGTGCCGCTGGTGCGCGGCGTTTTCCAGCATGGTGCCTTCACCGGCATGGATACGACGGGAACCGCTATGGCGCTCGCGGCCTTCGCGCCCGGCGTGCCGGCCTATGTGCTCATCAAGGTGCTGACCCCAGGCTTCTACGCGCGGCAGGACACCAAAACGCCGGTCCGCATCGCGTTGATCTCTATGGCCGTCAATCTCGTCGGCAACCTCATTCTCGTCTGGCCGCTGGGCGCCACCGGTATCGCGCTCTCCACCGCCATCTCCGCCTGGGTGAATGTGGCGCTGCTCTACCTGACGCTGCATCGATACGATCATCTGAAGATGGACGCACGGTTTCGCGCCAAGGCATTGCGGATCGTCGCCGCAGGGCTCATCATGGGTGTTGCGCTGTTCTTTGCCAATGATCTTGCCGACCGGCACGTCGGCGGCGATCTCGGCCCACGGTTGATCGCTCTGGCGCTGCTGTGCGGCGGAGGGGGCATGGTCTATATTCTTGCCGCTTTCGGCCTTGGCGCCTATCGGCTGTCGGAGCTTCGGGCGCAGTTCAGCCGTACGCCCCGGAAAAGCGCCTGACGACACCTGACGAAAGAACCCTTTATGCGCGTCCTCTCCGGCATCCAGCCGACCGGCAACCTTCACCTCGGCAATTATCTGGGTGCGATCCGCAACTGGGTGAAGATGCAGGACGAGGGCGAATGCTTCTTCTTTCTGGCGGACATGCATTCGATCACCGTGCATGAAAGCGCAGAGCAGCGTCGCGCCAACGTGCGGGATATGACCGCCGCGCTCGTCGCCTGCGGGATCGCCCCGGAACGCTCCGTTCTGTTCAATCAGGCACGCGTCCCCGCCCATGCCGAACTGTGCTGGCTACTGTGCGGCACAGCCCGGATCGGCTGGATGAACCGCATGACCCAGTTCAAGGACAAAGCCGGCAAGAACCGGGACAGCGCCAGCGTGGGCCTTTATGTCTATCCGGTGCTCATGGCGGCAGACGTGCTGCTGTACCGGCCCACCCATGTCCCGGTGGGTGACGACCAGAAGCAGCATCTGGAACTGGCGCGAGACATCGCCGTCAAATTCAACACCGATTTCGGCGTGGAGCTCTTCACCATTCCCGAGCCATTCATCCCAAAGGAAGCCGCGCGCATCATGTCGTTGCGGGACGGGACGGCGAAAATGTCCAAGTCCGACCCGTCGGACATGAGCCGCATCAATCTTTCCGACGACGACGATGCGCTGGCCCAGAAAATCCGCAAGGCCAAGACGGATCCGGAGCCTCTGCCGGGAGAGGCGGCAGGCCTGATCGGGCGACCGGAAGCGCAGAATCTGGTCGGCATCTATGCCGCGCTCGCCGATACGACGACGGATGCAGTCTGCGCCCAGTTTGCCGGGCAGGGCTTTGGGGCGTTCAAACCCGCTCTCGCGGAACTCGTGGTGAGCAAGATCGGTCCGATTCGCGATCGCTATGTGGCGCTACGCGATGACCATGGCGCGCTCGACGCAATCCTGGAAGATGGCGCTGCCCGCGCCACAGCCGCCGCTGAACCCACGCTGCGCGGCGCCTATGAGGCACTCGGGCTCTTCCGCTGAGGCGACAATGCAGCGCTATCGCGACGGCCGGTGGAGCCTTCGGCGCGGCAATGCGTTCAATGGAAGTTCATTTGACCTCGCCTAGACTGAGCGTAATCTCAGGCGCAGTTCGGGACATCGGAGCCCCGGCGCAATGATATGGAACATATGGCCATGGCACTGAAACGCATCCCCCTTCTCGTCGCCGCATCCCTTGCCACCCTCGCCCTTACCGGCTGCGCCAATAATTTCCGCGCTAACGTCTCCCGCTTTCAGCAGATGCCGCCCAATCAAGGGCAGACCTTCGTCGTGAAGGCGGACAATCCGCAGCTCTCGGGAAGTCTTGAGTTCAGCCATTATGCTGATCTGGTCGGCGAGCGGCTGGTGGCGAACGGCTATCGGCCGGCTACGGACCCGACCAGCGCGCAGCTCATCATTCACATGGGATATAGCATTGATCGCGGCCGTGAGGTTGTGCGGACCACCGGCTTCCGTGATCCGTTCTACGATCCCTTCTATCCCGGCTATTCTGGCTGGGGACCGGGCTGGCGCGGCTGGCGCGGCCGCTATGTCTACGGCTTCTACGACCCCTTCATGTGGGGGCCGGGCTATTCTGGCGTGGAAAGCTACACCGTCTATTCAACCCAGCTCAAGCTGAGCATCGATCAGGCTGGCGGCCCCCGCGTGTTCGAGGGCACGGCCAAGGCGCAATCGGTCAGCAACAAGCTCACTTATCTGGTGCCCAACCTCATCGACGCGATGTTCACCGGCTTCCCCGGCAATAATGGCGAGGAGATCAAGGTGACGGTCGCGCCGGAGCCGAAGGGAAAGTAGCCTCCCACCTTTGGATCATGGATTAAGGCAAGGCCGGAGCGGGTTGGTGCCCCTCCGGCCTTTTTTACGGCCTCATCAGACGGTGAAGCTTTCGCCGCAACCACAGCTGCCCGTGGCATTGGGGTTGTTGAACACGAAGCCGGCGGTGAAATCATCCTCGCTCCAGTCCATCACCGAACCGATGAGATAGAGCACCGAAGCACCGTCTATGAAGAAGGTGCCGCCCGGCGTCTCGATCCGCTCGTCAAACGGCGCGACCTGCGTCACATAATCAACCGAATAGGCAAGGCCCGAACAACCACGCCGGGGCGTGGAGAGTCGCACGCCCACCGCATCGGCCGGGGCCTGCGCCATCAGCGCGGCAATGCGTGCCTCCGCGCGCGGTGTCAGTGTGACGGCAGCGGGGCGTGGGCGGCGCGTTCTGGTTTCCGTCTCGGCGCTCATTACAGCATCCCCAGTTCAAGCTTGGCTTCGTCGCTCATCTTCTGCGGATCCCACGGCGGATCCCAGACGAGGTTGACCTCCACATCGCCCACCCCCGGCACCGCGCCAACCCGCATCTCCACTTCGCCGGGCATCGACTCGGCAACCGGGCAATGCGGTGTCGTCAGCGTCATGGTGACGACGACATGGCCATCACCCGTCACGTCCACACCGTAGATAAGCCCCAGATCATAGATATTGACCGGGATCTCCGGATCGAAAATATCCTTGAGCGCTTCGATCACGCCATCATAGACCGATCCGCCCGGCTCGCCGGGCGTGGTCGCGGCGGGCTGTTGCCGGAGGAATCCGTCAAGATAATCGCGTACCCGAGCGGGTGGAAGCACCCCCTCGACCGCATCTTCGACGCGCGCGCGCGTCGGCGTGTCGACCGCCTCGACTTCTTGCGTCACGATCCGCCTTTCTTCGTTCGTCTCATCCATCAGCGAAGATCGTCCTTACCCGTTCCAGCCCCGCGACCAGCGCATCGATATCGCTACGGTCATTATAGAGGCCAAAGCTCGCCCGCGCCGTCGCCTCCACACCCAGATGCGCCATCAGCGGCTGCGCGCAATGATGGCCGGCGCGGATGGCGACACCGCTCTCATCCAATATGGTGCCGATGTCGTGCGGATGCACCCCCTCCATGGCGAAGGAGACGATGCCCGCTCCATCCGCCGGGCCAAAGAGGCGCACCGCATTAATCCGCGCGAGCCGCTCACGTGCTTCGGCGACCAGCGCTTCCTCATGCGCGGCAATGCGCGCGAGGCCGATGCCCTCCACATAATCGATCGCCGCGGCCAGACCCAGCGCCTCGACAATGGCGGGTGTTCCAGCCTCGAAGCGGGTCGGCGCCGGCGCATAGGTCGTCCGCGCGAAGCTCACCCGGTCGATCATCGAGCCGCCGCCCTGCCATGGCGGCATCGCCTCGAGCAGCGCTGCCCGCGCCCAGAGCACACCAATGCCCGTCGGTCCATAGAGCTTGTGGGCGGAGAAAACGTAGAAATCGCAGCCGAGCGCGGCCACGTCCACGACAATGCGCGGCACCGCCTGACAGCCGTCGATCAGCAGCAGCGCTCCGGCGGCATGGGCGATATCAGCTGCGCGGCGCACATCGAGCACGCTGCCCAGCACATTGGAGACATGCGCCAGCGCGACCAGCCGGTGTTCCGGCCGGATCATCGCCGCCATCGCATCAAGGTCGATCCGACCATCCCCGGTCAGCGGCACCACGTCGATCGCGGCACCCATGCGCTCCGCGATGAGCTGCCAGGGAACGATGTTCGAGTGATGTTCGAGCGTCGAGAGCAGGATGCGATCGCCGGGTTTGAGCGTCGCACCACCCCAGCTCTGCGCGACAAGATTTATCCCCTCCGTCGCGCCGCGTACGAAGACGATCTCTTCCTCACCCGCCGCGCCGATGAAGCCCGCGACCCGGCGGCGCGCGGCCTCATAGGCCAGCGTCATCTCCGCCGAACGGGCATAAACACCGCGATGGACAGTGGCATAATCGGCACCCATGGCGCGCAATGTTGCGTCCAGAACGACGCGCGGCTTCTGCGCGGTCGCGCCGGTATCGAGATAATGCCACGGCGCGCCCTCGGCCGTGACAAGGCCGGGGAAGTCGCCACGCAGGTCCAGCGCCGACATCTCCGCCAGCATGCTCATGCCAGCGCCTCCAGCCGGGCAATCGCCGCCGCGTCCAGCGCCGCACGCTCCGTTTCGTCCGCCAGATCGTCGAACAGGCCGGCAATGAAGGCGCGCAGCAGCAGGGCGCGGGCGGAAATTGGCGGGAGGCCGCGCGAAGCGAGATAAAAGAGCGCCGCCTTGTCCAGCTCACCCACGCTCGCGCCATGCGCGCACTTCACGTCATCGGCGAAAATCTCCAGCTCCGGCCGGGCGTTGGCCGTCGCCGTGCGGTCAAGCAGCATGGCCTTGAAGCTCTGGCTCGCATCCGTCTTCTGCGCGCCGCGCGCCACGGCAACCTGCCCGAGATAATTGACCGTGCCGCCCGCGCCGGCAATGGCCCGCACGCTCTGGTTACTGGTCGCGGCCGGCTGGTCATGGCCAAGGCGCGTGACCAGTTCCACCGTCTCGCCGGTACCCGCGAGCAGCACCGCCTTCAGCTCGAAATGCGCGCCTTGCGCCAGCGTCACATCAAAGGTGACACGGGTGAGCGGCCCGCCAAGCGCCAGCAGATGAACCGTCTGCGTCGCTCCGGCGCCCAATGTGACGCGATAGTCCTGCACGCGTTCGCCCCGCGCGATGAGACTGAGCGCTCCCCGCTCGTCCGCGCCAAGCGTGATCTCATCAGGCGCGGGGGACGGCCACAGCTTATCCAGCGCGGCAAGATCGCTATAACGCCAGGCCTCATCCTTGCGGGTTGGAAGAGCCGCGACGGTCACGCCCCAACGCTTTCCTGAGCGACCACCTCCGCATAGCCCTCCCGCTCCAGCGCCAGCGCGAGTTCCGGCCCGCCGGACTTCACGATCCGCCCCGCCGCGAGGACATGCACAAAGTCCGGTCGCACATAGTCAAGCAAGCGCTGATAATGGGTGATGAGCAGCACGGCCTTGCCCGGTGCGCGCATGATCGCGTTGATGCCCGCGCCCACGGTCTTGAGCGCATCAATGTCCAGCCCCGAGTCCGTCTCGTCCAGAATCGCCAGCCTGGGGTCGAGAATGCCCATCTGCACCATTTCGGCGCGCTTCTTCTCGCCACCCGAGAAGCCGACATTCACCGGCCGCTTGAGCATCTCCATATCAAGCCCGAGCAGCCCCGCCTTCTCGCGCGCAAGGCGCAGAAAATCGGCGGCGGAAAGCGCGGCCTCGCCCCGTGCCGCGCGCTGGCTGTTGAGCGCCTCGCGCAGGAACTGCACGTTGGAGACGCCGGGGATCTCCACCGGATACTGGAAACCGAGGAAGAGACCGGCGGCGGCGCGCTCATGCGGCGCCATGGCCAGCAGATCCTCACCTTCGAACGACACCGTGCCACCCGTCGGCTCATAGCCCGGCCGGCCGCCAAGCGTGTAGGCGAGGGTCGATTTGCCTGCCCCGTTCGGCCCCATGATCGCATGGATTTCCCCCGCATTGATCGCGAGGTCGAGGCCCTTGAGGATGGGCTTGCCATCCACTTCGGCATGGAGGTTAGAGATGGTGAGCATGTTATTTCTCGTTCGTGTCACGGTGGCAGCCAGCGAAAAGCCCGGGCAGCAGGAAAAACGGCACAAGCACGGCGATAGCCAGCGCGGTCCAGCTCGCCGCGCTCATCCCACGCTCCCCTCAAGGCTGATGCCGAGCAGCTTCTGCGCTTCCACCGCGAATTCCATGGGCAGTTGCTGGAGCACTTCCTTGGCAAAGCCGTTGACGATGAGCGCCACCGCCGCCTCCTGATCCAGACCGCGCTGCATGGCGTAGAAAAGCTGGTCGTCACTGATCTTGCTCGTCGTCGCCTCATGCTCGACCGTCGCGCTCGGGTTCTTCACCTCGATATAGGGCACCGTATGCGCCCCGCATTGGTCGCCCAGAAGCAACGAGTCGCACTGGGTGAAGTTGCGCGCGCCCTCCGCTCCCGCGCCAATCCGCACGAGGCCGCGATAGGTGCCGTTGGAGCGTCCGGCCGAAATACCCTTGGAGACGATGGTGGAACGCGTGCCGCGCCCGTTATGAATCATCTTCGTGCCGGTGTCGGCCTGCTGATAATTATTGGTGACGGCGACCGAATAGAACTCGCCCACGCTGTCTTCCCCGTTCAGCACGCAGCTGGGATATTTCCAGGTAATGGCCGATCCCGTCTCTACCTGCGTCCAGCTCACCTTGGAGCGGGCGCCCTGGCACAACGCGCGCTTGGTGACGAAATTATAAATGCCTCCGCGCCCCTCGGCATCGCCGGGATACCAGTTTTGCACGGTCGAATATTTGATCTCGGCATCATCCAGCGCGACCAGCTCGACCACGGCGGCGTGAAGCTGGTTCTCATCCCGCTGCGGGGCCGTGCACCCCTCCAGATAGGAGACATAGGCGCCCTTGTCCGCGACGATCAGCGTGCGCTCGAACTGGCCGGTATTCTCCGCGTTGATGCGGAAATAGGTGCTCAGCTCCATCGGGCAGCGCACTCCCTCGGGCACATAGACGAAGGTGCCGTCCGAGAAGACCGCGCAGTTGAGTGTAGCGAAATAATTATCCTGCATCGGCACGACACGACCGAGCCATTTCTTCACCAGATCAGGAAATTCGCGGATCGCCTCGCTGATCGAGCGGAAGATGACGCCTGCTTCCTCCAGCTCCTTGCGGAAGGTGGTGGCGACCGAGACGCTGTCGAACACGGCGTCTACCGCCACCTTACGCGCGCCGGCAACACCCGCCAGAACCTTCTGCTCCTCGATCGGAATACCCAGCTTCTCGTATGTCCGGCGGATCTCCGGGTCCAGCTCATCGAGGCTCGCCAGCTCCGCCTTCCTGCGCGGCGCGGCATAATAATATGCATCCTGATAATCGATAGGCGGCACGGCAAGCTTCGCCCAGTCCGGCGGAGTCATGGTCAACCAATGACGATACGCCTTCAGCCGCCAGTCGAGCATCCATTCAGGTTCATTCTTCTTTGCCGAAATAAATCGTACCGTATCCTCGGAGAGGCCCTTGGGCGCGAACTCCTGCTCGATATCGGACACAAAGCCCCATTCATAATCGCTGGCCTTGCGCGCGGCTTCAGCCGCTTCGGCATTGCGGGCCTGCGGGTCGAGTGTCTCGGTCATGCTCCCGCCTCCATCATTACCGGTGCGGGCCTTGCCGCGCGAACAAGCGGCGACGCCATCGAATCAAGGCTCACCGAAGCCAGCACACCGCGTACCTGCGCATTGACAAGGCCCCAATGCGGCTTCACCGCACACCGCTCCTCAACACAGCAATCATGCGCGCCATGCTCCACACAGGCCGTCAGGGCGATCGGCCCCTCGATCGCCTCGACAATATCGGCCAGACTGATCGCCGCAGCCGGGCGAGCAAGGCGAATGCCGCCACCGCTGCCCCGCGTCGCCCGCAGTAGCCCCGCGCGACCAAGCAGACTCACCAGCTTACGCGCGGTGGGCGCGGGGATGCCGGTCTCCGCCGCGAGAAACGCAGCATTGACCCGCTCACCACCGCAATGGACAGCGGCCGCGCGCATCAGCACCACGGCATAATCGGCAAGGCTCGACAGTTTCATCAGTCCTCAAATCGGATCGATTCGTTCCGATTTGGCAGATGGCGCCAGCCGGCCATAAAATCAAGGCGCAAGCCGGCCGATTTGGCCCTAGCTGATGCGGCTCAGTTGCGCGAATTCCCCCTCCACATCGCCCCGTTCCATCGAGAGGCGGATGACGATGCTTGCTTTCTCGCGCAGTTCGGTGGGGGTCAGGCCAGTGAAATGGCGCACTTCGCGGATGAAGTGAGACTGATCATAGAAAGCGCCATCCTCGCAGAATTCCGTCCAGTCGACATCCTCGCGCGCAAGGATGAGCGCACACCGCAAGGCACGATATTTACGCGCAAGGTATTTGGGCGGCGCGCCGTACAACCGGTTGCACCAGCGCGCGACCTGCCTGGCCGAAAGCCCGGCTGCCTCCTGCAGCGCCTCGACCCGCGGTGACCGCTCTTCCCCCAACCAGGCATCCGTCGCCCGCACGAAGCCTCGCTCGGCAGCCGTGATCATGCGGATCTGGGCCCGCATGAACGCCCAGAACTGCGCCGCAGCATCTACCGAGTCGTCGACAGTCCGCAACATGCCAAGCAGCGCCTGCCAATGCGGGCCGAACAGATCGCACAGGTCGAGCGCGCGGTCAGCCGCCTTATCCGCATCGCCCGCGCCCAGCGCCGCCCAGCCCAACGGCAGCACCGTCACGCCCACGACCTGCATTGGCCCTACGACGTCGAAATGCGTGGCGCCACTCGTCGGGCCGAGCAGGCAGCAGTCCGCTGTCCGGTCTTCATGGCCATTGGCGAAACGATAATGACCCGTGCCCGAGACCATGAAGCGGATCTGGGCAAAATCGGCGCGGGTATGATCATTGACCCGTGGCCGGTCGGCCGTGAAAAGATACATGGCGCCAAACAGGTCGGCGAGATCGGCTGGCGGCACAAAATAGCTCAGCGCCACCATATCTGTCGCGTCTGCTACAGAAAAGCGATGCCGCATCGTCGCCGCGTCCCCCAGGTCCGTCCGAATGATGAGAGGCGGATGGACATCATGCCGTTCAGGACGCCGGGAAAGCCTCGTTCCACACGTCACGAACATCCAAGCATGTCAATATGACATGTTGATACAGCCAGTGGAACGAAAAAAACGGCTTGTCCGGAAAAATCCGGACAAGCCGTTAAAGTCACAGGTCTCTTAGCCAGACGACTGAGAGCCCTTCGGGTCGCAAGCCTTCTCTAGACCGATTCGGGACAACCGAATTGGACGGATTCGTCACCGCTCCGCAAATTTTGGACGTCAACCGCATCAAAAACGCGTCCGTCCCCCTCAAAAGCAGGTTGCCCACGTAATTTTCGATGGCGCCGTATCACCAGCGCCGTGCATAGGCGCGGTCATGCCGTTCCTCTATTCCGCCCTGCGCCCCTTCATTTTCCTGTTACCGGCAGAGCCGGCGCACATGCTGTCCCTCGCCCTGTTGCGCCATGCGCCACTTCCCCCCACACCGGACGAAAATCCTCTGCTCACGCAGAGCGTTGCCGGCGTTCATTTTCCCAATCCCGTCGGTCTGGCAGCAGGCTATGACAAGGATGGCCACGTTGCACACAAGATGGCGAGGTTGGGCTTTGGTTTTGCCGAACTGGGTACGCTCACCCCGCTACCTCAGGCAGGCAATCCGCGACCGCGCCTCTTCCGCCTCGCCAAAGATCGCGCCGTCATCAACCGTATGGGATTCAACAATGGAGGACAGGTCGCCGCCGCGCTGCGCCTGGCTGGCCTTGCCCGCCCATATCCCGTGCCTGTCGGCATCAACATAGGCGCGAACAAGGACAGCACGGATCGCATTGCCGACTATGAAGCTGGCATACAGATGATGGGCGCCTATGCCGACTATCTGACGGTCAACATTTCCTCGCCCAACACCCCGGGGCTACGCGCGCTCCAGGATGCCACCGCGCTGGACACGCTGCTGGAGCGGGTCATCGCCGCGCGGGAGGCGGCCTGCCCGACCGTACCGGTATTTCTCAAAGTCGCCCCGGATCTCTTGCCTCAGGATATTGACGATATCTGCCGCATTTCCTGCAACCGGGGCATCGATGCGCTAATCGTCAGCAACACCACCATTTCCCGTCCGCCACTGAGCTCACCCCACGCCGGAGAGGCAGGCGGGCTCTCCGGCGCGCCACTGACCGACCTGGCTCAGGCCCAGCTTGCCGCCTTTCGCCGCAGGCTCGGCACGCGCCTGCCACTGATCGGCGCGGGCGGCATCAGCAACGCCGATCAAGCCTATGCCCGCATCCGGGCCGGCGCCAGCCTTATCCAGATCTATTCCGCCATGGTCTATGAAGGACCCTATCTCGCCCGTCGGATCAACAACGGCCTTGCCACCTTGCTCACGCGGGACGGCTTTACACATATCGCGCAGGCCATCGGCCGCGATGTGGATTAAGGCCGTTATCGCCTCAGGCGAGCTGTATTCTTGCCATCTGCGTCATTTGCCATCGCTGCACCAAGCGCAGCGGAAATTCTGTCCAGCAAGGCGATGAGGAGCGGCTTGTCAGACGGGCCGACAATCTCGTCGAGCAGGCGTCCATGCGCCCGCGCATGGACTGTCAGCTTCTTCAGATAAGCCCGCCCTTCTGGCGTCAGGGTCAGGCAATAGGCGCGCCGATCCGTCTCCGAGCGTATCCGTAAAACCAGACCGTGCGCCTCTAATCCCTTAAGGGTAGGGGTCAGGGTCGATTTGTCGCGACAGGTCGCCTGACTGAGCAGGGTCTGGTTGAGGCCGGGGTTTTCGTTAATGACAGACAGGATCGCATAATGACCCGGCTTAAGCCGCGCATCGCCCACACGTCGCGCGAACGCCTGCAACGAAATATCCTGCGCGCGACGCAGTTGGAAAGCGATATAGTCATCAAGTGATCCCAATCCGGCCCACCCTCTCCAGAGGTCACAACACGCCCTGATTTGCCGCCTTCACCGGTTTTCGCTGACATGCCTGGGCACGGTAGTATCGGCAACGGCGCGCATGAGCGCTTATATCGGCACATTGTATAGAAGATGGGAAGGCCGGGCTGCACGCTCTATCTTATCCATCACGGATGCAAGGCGGCCTAACACGATGATATCTTGACGAAAAGAAATCAGATCATGGCACGACCTCAGAGATCTCGCTGCTCTCCACCGGGAGGCGGCAGGCGGAAGAACAGGGCCAGTTTCAGGCTCTCAGCAATCATCCGCGCCTTGGCCTGCATGGCTGCGGCAGCCTCTGGCGCCAGCATATCCTCTGTCACATCAGTCCAGAGCGCGAGCCAACGGTCGAACATATCCGGCGAAATCACCGGGCCATGCTTCACGTGCGCGGCCATAGGATTGCCCTTATAGCGCCCGCTCGTCAGCATGACCGATGACCAGAAGGCGACCAGCCGGTCCAGATGATGAGCCCAATCGTCCACGGCGTTGTTGAAGACAGGACCAATAAGCGGATCGACGCGCACGCGAGCATAAAACGCGGGCACGACCCGCTCCAGATCGGCCTCGCTGAGGAGCACCGGCACATTCGCCTCCTTTATTATGTATTTAAAATACATATATAGACAATCCAACATGCCGGCAAGCCCGCACCTCGCCCGGTCCGCCGCTGGCAGTTAAACGCTCAGGCCTGGTCCAACGCCTGCGCGATATCGGCGATCAGATCGTCAGCATGCTCGACACCGATGGAAAGGCGGATGGTTGAGGGCAGCACGCCGATACGCGCGCGTACATCGGCAGGCACGCCACTGTGGGTCATCGCCGCCGGGTGACTGGCAAGCGATTCCGTGCCGCCCAGACTGACAGCAAGTTTCAGGATCTGGAGCGCATTAAGGAAACGGAAGGCAGCCGCCTCTCCACCTACAATGTCGAACGAGAAGGTCGACCCGCCTCCGGTACATTGCCGCGTGAAGAGCCTGCCCGCAGGCGATTGCGGGTCCGCGAAGGGAAGATAATGGAGCTTCTCTACCTTGGCATGGTCGCGCAGGAACGTCGCCACGGCGCGCGCATTGTCATTGGCACGCTCCATCCGCAATCCGAGCGTCTCAAGACTCCGCCCCAGCATCCAGCAGCTATGCGGATCCAGTTGGGTTCCAATCGCGCCGCGCAGCGCACGAACCGGCTTCAGCACCGCCCTCGCCCCGAGCACCGCGCCCGCGATCAGATCCGAATGGCCGCCGACATATTTGGTGAGCGAATAGAGCGAGAGGTCCGCGCCATGGCCGATCGGTTTCTGGAAAACAGGGCCAAGCAGCGTATTGTCGCACATGACAACGGGGCGATAGCCCTGTCGTTCCCCGATCTCGTCGGCGATGCGCTTCATGAGTGCCATGTCGACCAGCGTGTTGGTGGGGTTGGCGGGGCTTTCGGTGAGAATGACGGAGACCCGCCCCCGCGCTAGCGCCGCCTCCATCGCGGCCCGCACGCCCGCCTCGTCCGTGCCGTCCGCGAAGCCGACCGCACCTACCCCGAATTTCGCGAAATTGCCCGCGAGCAGGGTCTCCGTGCCGCCATAAAGTGGCTGGGAATGAAGCACGACATCACCGGGCTGCACATAGGCGAAGAGCGCGGTCGCAATGGCCGACATGCCCGAGGAAAAAACCGCGCACGCCTCCGCCCCCTCATAGACGGCCAGTCGATCTTCCACGATCTCGCTATTGGGATGGTTGAAGCGCGAATAGACCAGGCCAGCCTGACGCCCTGCCGGCGGTTCCTTGCGACCTGAGGTATAGTCAAAGAAATCCCGGCCATCCTCCGCGCTCTCGAAAACGAACGTAGAGGTAAGGAACACCGGTGGTTTCACGGCCCCTTCGGAGAGCTCTGGGTCATAGCCATAGTTCAGCATCAGCGTCTCCGGGTGGAGAACATGGTCGCCGATCTTCCTCTTGCTCGAGCGGGGCGTCGTCATCTGTACTTCTCCTCTCACCCGGCCATGACAGTTCGTGGCAAGGTTATTTCTGGCAGGTCGGACAATAAAAGGTTGAGCGGCCCGAATCGATCCGGCGGCGCACCGTCCCGCCGCACGGGCAAAGCTCGCCCTCACGCCCGTATACGCGCCAGTCCTTGGCAAAATAGCCAAGCTCGCCGTCAGGACGCGCATAGTCGCGCAAGGTCGAACCGCCAGCCGCGATCGCCGCGGTCAGCACGACGCGGATCGCCTCGACAAGTCGGACGAGTCGCGCGTGCGATAGCGATCCGGCGGCGCGGGTCGGCGCGACGCGCGCGATATTCAACGCCTCACACACATAGATATTGCCCAGACCGGCAACGATCCGCTGGTCGAGCAGCATTGCCTTGATCGGCGCGGCGCGTCCATTAAGCGCGCGAGCCAGATGGCCAGCATCGAAACCTGGCCCGAGCGGCTCTGGCCCCATGGCAGCAAAGGCCGGCCAGACCGGTAGTCGCTCCGTCTCGACGAGATCCACGAAACCGAAACGGCGCGGATCATGGAGGGCAAGACGATTGGCATCCGTACCGATCACCAGATGGTCGTGTCGGCCAATCTCGGACGGATCGATCCGCCAGCGACCGGACATACCAAGATGAAAGATCATCGTGTCTCCACGATCGGTATCGATAAGGCCATATTTGGCACGACGGCCGAGCGAGACGATCCGCGCGCCGGTAAGGCGCTGGCGCAGATCCAGCGGAAAGGGAAAGCGCATGTCCGCCCGGCGCGGCTCCACAGATGCAAGCCGCGCGCCCTCCAGCACGCCACGCAGCCCGGCGACCGTCGTTTCTACTTCAGGCAATTCCGGCATGAACAGGAAATAGGCCCTTGCTGGACGGCTGTCACCTGCCGTCGCGTACTTTCCGGCGTGAACCAATATCCTCGCCTTCCATCAAACGGCCGCCTATGCGCTTTGCTGCATGAAAACAGAGCGCAACGCCCTCACTGCATATTTAATGCTCAGCTTCGTCATGCTGGTCTGGGCGGGCAATGCGATCGTGGGTCGCGCGGTGCGTGCCGATGTGCCGCCGCTCACTCTCGCGTTCGTGCGTTGGGCCGGCGCCAGCCTCCTCCTTCTGCCATTCGCGGCAAAGACCCTGCTGCACGAACGCGCCGCCATCCTGCGCGGCTGGCGTCCGATACTGGCGCTGGGGCTGACCGGCGTGTGCGCGTTCAACGCCCTGCTTTACACCGGCCTGCGGGAGACGCCGGCCTCCAACGCGCTGCTCCTTCAGGCAGCGATACCCATGCTGGTCATGCTGCTGGACCGGATCGCCTTCGGTGCGCGATCCGGCGGCTGGCGGGTTGCAGGCATTCTTCTCTCTACGCTTGGCGTCGTCGTCATCGTCTTCCAGGGCGATCCCGCCCGCGTCATCACGCTCCAGCTTGGCGGCGGCGACACCATCATTCTGGCGGCAGTCGTGGCATGGTCGGTCTACACGGTGCTACTCCGCTTGCGGCCGGACATATCCGCGCTGAGTTTTCTGGCCGTCACCTTCCTCATCGGCGTCATCGTCATGGCGCCGCTGGCGCTCTGGGAAGCCACCCATGGCGGGACGGTGCGGATGAGCGCGGGGGTGATCGGCGCCTTCGCCTACGTCTGCGTGCTGCCCTCACTCATTGCCTATCTGCTGTTCAACGCGGCGGTTGCGCGGATCGGGCCGGCCAGCGCCGGGCAGGCGATAACGCTGATGCCGCTCTTTGGCGCTTTGCTCTCGGTCCTGCTCCTGGGGGAGAAATTGCACGGCTATCATGCCGCCGGCATGACTCTGATCCTGGGCGGCATCCTCCTCTCATTGCTCGGGTCACGCAAAACCGGCCGGCAAGACTTCGCTGGCACCGACGCCGCAGCACCGCTAGAGCAGCGCCCATGAACGAAACAGCCTCCTTCGGATATCGCGACGTTCCCCGGAACGAGAAGACCGGCCTTGTGCGCGGTGTCTTTTCCGGCGTCGCGCCCAAGTACGACCTGATGAACGACGCGATGTCCGGCGGAATGCACCGGTTGTGGAAGGACCAGTTCGTGCGGCGCGTGAAACCCCGCGCGAACGAAGCCATTCTCGACATGGCGGGCGGCACGGGCGACATCGCCTTCCGTATGCAGCGCGCCGGCGCACATATCACGGTCGCGGACATTAACCCGGAGATGCTGGCCGTCGGCATGGAGCGGGCCCGGCGCAAGGGGCTGGAAGGACTCGTGTGGGCGGAGGAAAACGCTGAGACGCTGAGTTTCACGAACCAGAGCTTCGATGCCTATACCATCGCCTTCGGCATCCGTAACGTGACGGATATTCCCGCCGCCCTGCGCGAGGCGCATTGTGCGCTGCGCTATGGCGGGCGCTTTTTCTGTCTCGAATTCTCGACAACGCTCTGGCCGGGCTTTGCGGATGTCTATGACGCCTATTCGCACCGCCTCGTGCCGCAGCTTGGCAAGCTGCTGGCCGGCGACGCGGAAAGCTATCGCTATCTGATCGAATCCATTCGCCGTTTCCCGGATATGGCGACCTTCGCCGGCATGATTGGCGAGGCGGGCTTCACGCAGGTCAGGGCCGAGCCGATTCTCGGCGGGCTCGTCGCGATCCACAGCGGCTGGAAAGCCTGATCCGCCGCCGATGACCGCGCACGTGACGCATCTCTGGCGCCTCCTCACATGGGGCCGCACGCTCGCCCGGCACGGCGCGCTCACCGGCATCGAGCAGGACCGCAACACGCCTGCCCCGGTGCGCCGCCTCGCGCGGATCGCGCGGATCGGCGCGCGTGTGCCAAAGGTGCCGCATTATGCCGAGGCGTTTCTCGCCATAGGCCCCGCAGCGATCAAGCTGGGGCAAAGCCTCGCGACCCGGCCGGATCTGGTGGGTGAGGAAGCCGCGCGTGACCTGCTGACCCTGCAGGACGCGCTGCCGCCTGCGCCGTTTGAGGAGATTCGCGCGCAAATCGAGGGCAGCTTCGGCGTCCCGCTTGAACAGGTCTACGCGCAGTTCGATCCGCAGCCCGTTGGCGCCGCGTCCATCGCGCAGGTTCACCGCGCCGTCACCGCCGACGGGCGGACCGTGGCGGTCAAAGTCTTGCGTCCCGGTGTCGAGCGGCGCTTCGCCCGCGATATCGAGACCTATGAATGGGCAGCCGCCCATCTCGAACAGATCGGCGGGGAAGCGGCGCGGCTGCGGCCCCGGCTCGTCATCGCGAACCTCAAGCGCTGGACCGCGCGCGAGCTGGACCTGCGGCGCGAGGCGGCCTCCGCATCGGAACTCGCCGAGCATATGGCCAGCGTCGAGGGCTATCATATCCCCGCGATCGACTGGGACCGGACCAGCGGCCGGGTGATGACGCTCGACTGGGTCGAGGGTATCAAGATCAGTGATCGCGCCGCGCTCATCGCGGCGGGCCATGATGTGAACGCACTTGCCGCGCGCCTTGTCGGCACCTTCCTGCGCCAAGCCATCGCCGACGGCTATTTCCATGCCGACATGCACCAGGGCAACCTCTTCGTGCGGGCGGACGGCACCATCGTCGCCATCGACTTCGGCATCATGGGGCGGATCGACCGGCAGGCGCGGCTATGGCTCGCGGAAATCCTCTACGGCCTCATCACCGGCAATTATCAGCGCGTCGCCGAAATTCACTTCGAGGCGCAATATGTCCCCGCGCACCATAATGTCGCCGAATTCGCGACCGCGCTGCGCGCCGTGGGCGAGCCGATGCGCGGCAAGCCCGTTTCAGAGCTTTCGGTCGGGCAGATGCTCGATGGGCTCTTCGCCATCACCCGCGATTTCGACATGCAGACCCAGCCGCACCTGTTGCTGCTCCAGAAGACGATGGTGATGGTGGAAGGCGTGGCGACGATGCTCGATCCGGAGATCAACATGTGGGACGTTTCCGGCCCCTATGTGAAATCCTGGCTGCGCGATGAGCTTGGCCCGGAGGCGCGCATTGCCGATGCGCTGCGTGAAAATGCCGGGACGATCGCACGCCTGCCCGCGCTGCTGCGCCGCATCGAAGAGCGCTTCCCTCCGGCGGGTGGCGCGCCGCCATCCCTCCCGCTGCCGGACGTGAAGCTCATGGAGATTGGCGTACGACGCGGCGGCCTGCGCGCCATGCTGATCGCGCTGGCCGGCGCTGCCGCGGGCGCCGGCGCAACATGGCTGGCGCTTGGCGGCAAACTCCTGCACTGAGCATTCAGGCGCGCCAGATCCTTATTCGATGGGCGCACAGGCCCCTTCCAGCCACGCCAGTTCCGCACCGGAAAGCTGCGGGCCAATCACCGTCAGCACGCGGGCATGATACGCATCAAGCCACGCCAGTTCTATCGGGGACATGATCGCGACATCGACCAGCGCCCGGTCGATCGGCGCGAAGGTCAGCGTCTCGAAGCCGAGAAATGGTTTGTCCGCGTCGGGCGGATCACGCCGCTCGACAAGAACGAGGTTCTCGATGCGGATGCCATAGGCGCCGGTCTTGTAGTAACCCGGCTCATTGGAGAGGATCATGCCCACCGCCAGCGGTTCATCTCCGCCGTCGAAACTGGCGATGCGCTGCGGCCCTTCATGAACAGAGAGAAAGCTGCCGACGCCATGGCCGGTGCCATGGGCATAATCGAGCCCTTCCGCCCAAAGGAACTGCCGGGCAAGCGTATCGAGCTGACCGCCGCGCGTGCCGAGTGGGAACTGCGCGGTGGCCAACGCGATATGGCCCTTGAGGACCAGAGTGAAGCGGCGGCGCATCTCCGCAGTGGGCGTGCCAATGGCGATGGTACGGGTCACGTCCGTTGTGCCATCCCGATACTGCCCGCCGGAATCGACGAGGTAGAGCGTACCGCTCTCAATCGGTCGGTTGGTCGCCTCGCTCGCCTTGTAATGGACCACGGCGCCATTGGGCCCGGAGCCGGAGATGGTATCGAAGGAGAGGTCCATCAGCGCCCCCGTCTCCTTGCGGAAGGCTTCCAGCCGGTCGGACGCGCTCAGCTCCGTCTGCCCGCCCTTCGGCCCCTCCACGCTCACCCAGTGGAGGAAACGGGCGAGCGCCGCACCATCGCGTGCCTGGGCCGCGCGCTGCCCGCCGATTTCAGTGTCGTTCTTGATCGCCTTGGGCAGCACGGCGGGATCACGGAGCGGCCGGGCAGTGCCGCCTGCCGCATCGATTGCATCGAAGATCGCGGCTACGGCCCGCTGCGGATCGACGGCCACACGCTTGCCCGCAAGCCCGGCGAGCGCGGTAATGAATTCAGCCCGATCACGAATGGTGACGGCATTGCCAAGATGTGCGCGCACCGCCGCATCAATCTTCTCGGGGGCAACAAACAGCTCCGCTGTGCCGTCTGCGTGGAGCAGCGCAAAGGCGAGGGCGACCGGCGTCCGGTTTACATCCTTGCCGCGAATGTTGAACGTCCATGCGATCGAATCGAGCGCGGAGAGGACCACCGCGTCCAGACCTTCAGCCTTCAGCCATTCCACCATCCCGGCACGCTTCTCCGCAGAGGAGCGGCCAGCAAAACGATCTTCATGCGGCACCAGCCGCGCGGCGCTTGGCGCTGGCTTGTCCGGCCAGACGGCATCGACCGGATTGGTATCGACGGGGACGAGAACAGCACCATTGCCGGCAAGCGCAGCGCCCGCATCTTCCACCCATTTGCGCGTGTGCAGCCACGGATCATAGCCAATGCGCGCGCCGCCGGCCGCATGTTCTCCCAGCCACTGGGCAACACTGGTTTGCGGCACGCCCACATATTGCCAATGCTTGCCGTCCACCTGATCGCGCACTTGCAGCGTGTAGCGCCCGTCGATGAAGATCGCGGCTTCTTCCGGTAGCACCACCGCACTGCCCGCCGAGCCCTGAAAACCGGTGAGCCAGGCGAGGCGCTGGGCATAGGCGCCGACATATTCGCTCATATGCTCGTCCGTAAGTGGCACGACGAACCCGTCCAGGCGCTGGCGGACAAGCTGGGCACGAAGGGCTTTCAGGCGATCTTCATAAGATGACATGGCTGGATATTCCCGGATCGGTTTTGCCATATCATAGGGTTTCCACCGGGTGGTTGCCAGCCCGGCGCACGGATATCCACACCACCCATTGAGCCTGCGCGCGCGCACCTCTATCTCCCCTTGCATGACCAGCAACACCCGCCCGCCTGCCGCCCCTGCCCGCCCACACAGCACCATCCATCATGGCCGCACACTCAGCGACCCCTGGGCGTGGCTCCGCGAGCCCGGTTATCCCGATGTGAAGGACAAGGAAATTCTCGCTTATCTGGAAGCGGAGAACACCTGGTTCGAGGGTGCCATGGCTCCTCACAAGCCGTTGATCGATGAGCTTTTCACCGAAATGAAAGGGCGCATCAAGGAAGCGGACACATCCGTCCCGCAGAAGGATGGAGACTGGCTCTACTGGAGCAGTTTCGAGGAAGGCGAGCAATATCGTCGACACTGGCGTCGCGCGGTCGGCGCCCCTGCCGACGGCTCGGCGGACATACTCATTCTGGACGAGCCCTCGCTTGCCGCGGACAAGGACTATTTCCGCCTCGGCGCCGTCTCCGTTTCACCGGACGGACAGCTTCTCGCTTTCGCGACGGACGATAATGGTTCGGAGCGCTTCACCACCCGCATCAGGGATCTGAGGACCGGCACGCTGCTGCCCGACGAGATACCGGACGTGCTCTCTGCCCTTGTCTGGACACGTGACAATCGCGCGCTCGTTTATGCCCCTGCTAACGAGCACTGGCGCACCGACCGCGCGATGCTCCACCGCATCGGCACACAGGCGAGCGATGATATCCTGCTCTATAAGGAGGAGGACGAGGGCTTCCGCATCTCGGTGGGCATCACCTCGGCGGAAAACTGGATCGTCATCGCCTCGGGCGACCATGTGACGAGCGAAGTGCGGCTGGTCCCCGCGGATGACGCCACCGCCGCGCCGCTACTCGTCTCCGCGCGCGTGGTCGGCCGCGAGTATGACATAGACGAGCATCAGGGCTGGCTCTACATCCGCACCAACGACACGCACCCCAATTTCCGCCTTGCCCGCGCGCGGTTGGCAGCGCCGGACCAGTGGGACGATGTGCTGCCAGCCCGCGCGGACTTCTACCTCACCGATGTCTCGCTCTTCAAAAGCTTCTACGTGACGGAAGGACGCGACACCGCCGGCGAGAAGGCCGGGCTCGATCGCATCGACATCCGCGACTATGCAACCAACGCCGCCCGGGCCATCGACTTTCCCGAGGCGAGCTACACGGCCGGACTGGACGACAACCCGGAATATGACGTGGCGAAGCTGCGGCTGAGCTACGAGTCGATGGTTTCGCCCGAGACGATCTTCGATCTCGACCTTGCGACCGGCATTCGCACCAGACTCAAGGTGCAGGAAATCCCCTCCGGCTATGACCCATCCCGTTACGAGACGACGCGGCTGAGCATCGTGGCGCGGGACGGCACACCCATCCCCGTCTCCATCGTCCACCACCGCGATTTCCCGATGGATGGCTCGCGCCCGCTCTACCTCTATGGCTATGGCGCCTATGGCATCGCCATCGAACCCGGCTTCTCCACCACGCGGCTCAGCCTTGTCGATCGGGGCTTTGCCTTCGCCATCGCGCATATCCGGGGCGGGGACGATCTTGGCCAGCAATGGTATCTGGACGGCAAGCTCGCCAAGCGCACCAATACGTTCAACGATTTCGTCGACGTGGCGAAGGGCCTGATCGCGCTGGGCTATACCAGCGCGGGGCGGATCGCGACAGCGGGCGGATCGGCAGGCGGCGAACTGATGGGCGCCATCGTCAACAGCGATCCCGCGCTATGGGGCGCCGTTGTCGCGCATGTGCCCTTTGTAGACGTGCTTAATACCATGCTGGACGAGACGCTGCCGCTGACCCCGGGCGAGTGGCCAGAATGGGGCAACCCGATAGAGGATGAGGCCGCCTATGATCTCATCGCCAGCTACAGCCCCTATGACAATGTGAGCGCCCAGGCCTACCCCCCCATGCTGGTGACGGCGGGGCTCAACGACCCGCGCGTCACTTATTGGGAGCCGGCGAAATGGGTGGCGAAACTGCGCGCTACCCGGACGGACGACAATCTGCTGCTGCTCAAGACCAATATGGGCGCGGGCCATGGCGGCAAGTCCGGCCGCTGGGAGTCGTTGCGCGAGACGGCGGAGGAGTTTGCCTTCATCCTCTGGCAAATGGACGTGAAGACCTAACCGCCCGCCAGCCACGCCGCCCGTGTCGCGCGCTTGTCGATCTTGGCGGTGCCAAGGCGCGGCAACGGCGTATCGACGATGCGGATGATCGTGGGCCGCTTGAACGGGGCCAGGCCGGGGGCGATGCGTGCGGCAAGCGCCTCAGCATCGGTCGACAGGCCCTCCCGCAGGCGCACCACGGCAACCGGCACTTCGCCATAATAGTCGTCCGGCACGCCGAAGACGCTGCACTCCAGCACGTCCTCCAGCGCATAGAGCGCCGACTCCACTTCAGCAGCCGAGATATTCTCGCCACCGCGAATGATGATATCCTTCTTGCGATCGACGATGAAGAGATAGCCTTCCGCATCCAGATAGCCGAGGTCGCCGGTCAGCACATGGCCAGAGCCGGTGACAAGCGCGGCGGTCGCCACCGAATCCCGCCAGTAGCCAATGGCATTGGCGATCGAACGAATGCCGATCTCACCGGTTTCCCCTGCCGGTAGCGGCGCGCCGTCCGGCCCGAAGATCGCGACATCGACAATCGGGCTGGTCGGCAAGCCGGTGCTCGCTGGCCGCGCCAGATAGGATTCGCGCGCGATGACACAACCGGCCGCGTTGGTCTCAGTTAGACCATAGCCAAGCAGGCCCGCCGCTGTCGGCAAGCCCGTGGAAATACGGAGCAGATGCTCCACCGGACGCGGGGCACCGCCCGCCGCGATATCGCTGAGCGAGGACAGGTCGAACTCGCCACGCCGGGGATGCGTGACGATCTCATCGCCCATCAGCGGAACACCAATGAAATAGGTAACCCGCTCTGCCTCGATCAGTCGCATCGCCTCAATCACGTCCCAACGTGGCATAAGCACAAGTTTGCGGCCGATAATAAAGCTGACGAGGAGCAGCGCGATTTCGGCCGTTACATGGAAGAGCGGCACGCTGATGAGAGACGCCGGTGGCAACGGCGGTTTCCCACGCTCGATCAGCACGGCTTGCAGCGACGCCGCCGCAAAAGCAAAGCTCATCGCGCCCTGCACCTTAGCCCGGTGGGAGGAGAGCGCACCCCGACACTGGCCCGTTGAGCCTGAGGTAAAGAGGATAGTCGCTGGCGCATCCGGCCCCACAGATGGAAGGTCGCCCAGCTCCTCCGTCTGAAAGGGCGCGAGCGTCTCGGCCAGCGGTGCATCAAGATCGAGCAGCGCAACCGGCGCGCCTATTCCCAGGCCCGTCAGCGCCTGTGCCCGGCGCCCATCAGCGATGATCAGACGACACTCCATCTCCGCGATGGATCGCGCCATTTCCGATCCGGTCCAGAAGCCGTTGACCAGTACCGCCACGCCACCCGCCATCGCGATGCCCATATAAGCGATCACCCAGCCCGCACCATTACGCGCAGCCAACGCCACATGATCGCCTGGACGAACGCCATGGCGCGCGATGAGACCGGCCGCGAAGCGCCGCGCCAACGCATAGGTTTCGGCAAAACCAAGCCGCACCTCGCCCTCGACAAGGAACGTCGATTCGCCATAGGTCATCGCCGCAAAGCCAAAGAGTGCCGGCAGGTCAGGCGGCGCGTTCGTGAAGCTGGGGAAAGATATACCACCCTGCTCGACCGCGCCGATCGCGAAGGGCGATTGCGGTGCGGTCAGGGTCTGCCGGTGCCGGGCGACCTCGGCATCGAACGGATGCACCATCTGCGTTCCATCTCCTTTGTGCGAGGGCCTTGGTCTGCCCTTCTTCTTCAACTATGCAGGCAAAAACCCGTGGGGGAAAGTTTCTTGACGTTCGCACTTATCGCCGCTGCCGCCAGCGTCGCCGTACAGCCGATCCAGTTCACCGATCTGGGTCTAGATCCGGTGGCGCTGGACATCGGCTTTTTCACCGTGAAATGGTATAGTCTCGCCTATCTGGCCGGCATCCTCATCGGATACTGGTATCTCACTCGGCTGATCCGCGAGCCCGGCGCCCCCATGGCCCGGCGCCATGCCGATGACATGATCTTTTACGCGACGCTGGGCATCATCATTGGTGGCCGGCTCGGCTACATCCTCTTTTACCAGCCGGGGATCCTCTCCAACCCGCTCGACATCTTCAAGCTCTGGCAGGGTGGCATGTCGCTGCATGGCGGCACCATCGGTGTCATCATCGCGATCTGGTGGATGACCCGGCGCGAAGGGCTCTCTTTCCTGCGGGTGTGCGATTATGTCGCCTGCTGCATCCCCTTCGGCCTGTTCTTCGGCCGGCTCGCCAACTTCGTGAACGGGGAGCTGTGGGGCAAGGTGACGGACGTGCCGTGGGCGATCATCTTTCCCGATGGCGGGCCGATGGCACGCCACCCAAGCCAGCTTTACGAAGCTGTTCTGGAAGGGCCGGTGCTCTTCGTCGTGCTCGCATGGTTCTTCTGGCGGACGGATGCGCGCTATCACCCCGGCAAGCTCTTCGGCCTTGCCGCCATCGGCTATGGCAGCGCGCGATTCTTCGTCGAGTTCTACCGCGAGTCGGACGCACAGCTCATGGAGTTTGCGGAGCGCACCGGACTGCACATGGGCCAGTGGCTGACCATCCCCATGCTCGTCCTCGGTGTTTACCTCGTGGCGACATCGAAGGGTCGGCGTACCCGCGTCGAACCCATTGCCGGCACGAAGAGCGTGAGCTGACGTCATCTCGGGCGGTAACGCATGGGCATGACCGGCGCGCCTCCCTCCCTCCATGACTTCATGGAAGCGGCCAACCGCGCTTATTACGGATCGCGCGATCCGCTGGGCGCGACGGGGGATTTCATCACCGCGCCGGAGATCAGCCAGATGTTCGGCGAGATGATTGGCCTGTGGTGCGCGGACCTCTGGCAGCGTGCAGGCGCGCCCGCCGATCTCGACTGGGTGGAGCTGGGGCCGGGGCGCGGCACCCTCGCAGCCGATGCGCTGCGGGCCATGGCGAAAGCCAGCCTCGCCCCCCCGGTCCATCTCGTGGAGACCAGCCCCGCGCTGCGCGTTGCGCAAGCCGAACGCGTGCCGGACGCCCGCTGGCACGACACGATCGACACGCTGCCCGCTGACCAACCGCTCATCATCGTCGCCAATGAATTTTTTGACGCACTGCCGATCCGCCAGTTCGCGCGGACCGGGCGGGGCTGGCGCGAGCTTATGGTGAGCGAGGCCGCGCTGGTGCCCGGCGAAGCGCCGGCCGATGCCATGATTCCCCTGCCGCTGGCAGACGCGGCCCATGGCAGCATTGTCGAGCGCAACCCTGCCGGAGAGGCGATCATGGCCACACTCGCCAGCCGGATCGCTCGGCAGGGCGGCGCCTTTCTCGTGATCGATTATGGCTATGAGGGGCCGACAACCGGCGATACGTTGCAAGCCGTGATGAACCACCGCTTCGCCGATCCGCTTGCCGACCCAGGCAGCCGCGACCTCACCGCCCATGTGGACTTTGCTATGCTCGCCGCCATCGCGCGGGAGAACGGACTCAGGACCACGCCCGTCATCGGGCAGGGGCTGTTCCTGCAAACGCTCGGCATCGATGTCCGCGCGCAGAGCCTCGCCCGGGCCAATCCCGCACGGGCCGACGCGATCATGGCCGAGCGCGACCGGCTGACCGGCGCGCAGGCCATGGGGCGGCTCTTCAGGCTGCTCGCCGTCCGCCATGCCGACTGGCCGCTGCCAGCGGGCTTTGCATGAGCCCGCCAGTGAACGAGGGGCGGGACGCCGATAGCGCGATCGAGCGGCTGACCAGCACCGCATTGGGGGGCATAGCGCATGGCTTCTTCGGCCGGCGCGGAGGGGTCACCACCGGCGCTATGGCCGCGCTCGACATGGGCCGGCGCGGCACGACGGAGATCGGCCCGGAACTGGCCGAGAACCGGCGACGGGTTATCGCCGCCACCCTGCCCGGCGCCGGGCTCGCCACGCTTTACCAGATTCATTCGGCCGACTGCGTGACAGTCTCCACGCCGCCGGACGAAGCCGCCCGCCCGCAGGCCGATGCACTGGCGACTGACCGGCCGGGCCTCCTGCTCGGCATCATCACGGCCGATTGCGTGCCCGTGCTCTTCGCCGACCCTGTGGCGGGGGTCGTCGGCGCCGCCCATGCCGGCTGGAAAGGGGCGATCTCCGGCGTGACGGATAACACCATAGCCGCCATGGAGCGACTGGGCGCCGATCGGTCGCGCATCAGCGCCGCAATCGGCCCCTGCATCGGCCGCGCATCCTATGAGGTAGGGGATGATTTCGCGCTGCGCTTTACGGAGGATGAGGCGGAGAATGAGCGCTTCTTCTCCCCCGGCCGCACCGGGCACCAGCTTTTCGACATAGAAGGCTATGTCGCCCACCGCCTTGCCAGCGCGGGCATCGGCCGGGTCGATTGCCTTGGTGAGGATACGCTGAGCCAACCCACGCGCTTCTACAGCTATCGCCGCTCCTGCCTTAACGGCGAACCGGACTATGGTCGGCAAATCTCGGTCATCGGTCTGCTGTAGCGCAGATATCTGGCGCTCTACGGCTTACCAGCGCTCGATCGGCCAGCCCTTCTCGCGCGCCAGCGTTTCCAGCGGGGCGTGGGGATTAGCGGCTATGCCTTCGTCAGCGAACGAGAGCATCGGAGCGTCCGACACATGATCGGAATAGGCGCGAACATGCGCCTGATCCCGCGTGATGCCCTGATTCTGCATCCATGTCTCGATCATGCGGAGCTTTGCACGATCATAACAGTTCTCTCCTGCGATGCGTGCCCGCACATAATCGAGGTCCTGCCCCATATGATCTGTCGCGATAACATCGTCGAAGCCCAGTCGCCGCGCAATCGGTTCGACATAGAGCCGATAGGACGCAGACGCCATTACGAGGCGATACCCCGCTGCCTTGTCCCGCGCGATCTGCGCGAGTGCGCCGGGGCGGATACTGCCTGCCACGACGTGATCGGCGAACGCCTCCACCGCCGGCAACAGCCGCACGCGCGAGACCCGGCGGCCGAGCATCAGCGCCTGGTTCATTTCCTTTGCGCGGGCACGGGAAATCAGGCCCAGCGCATAAGCGGCAAGGACAAGTGGCACGAGCGGCGCGAGGACGAGACGCCACGGCGCGAGGCGCAGCGCCGTTCTGAACAGAAAGGGCGTGTAGGTTCCGCCGACCGTCACGGTACGGTCCATGTCGTAAAAAGCGATGCGCGTCATATGCTTGGCCCGATCTTCATGGTCCGGCGCCAAAGCGCGCCATGGCCATTTGCGCTTGCTGCCTAGGCCATTCTGGCCCACTGTGCACGCATCTATGTCGCATCAGGCTGAACTAGAAGAGCGCGACGAAGCCCTGGGGCGCGCGATCGCGCTGTCGGGGCATTTGTCGCTGTCCAGCCTCGGCCAACTGCCCCAGCGGCTGGAGGCAGTCGCGGGGCCAGTGCGACGCATTGATCTTTCACGTGTCGATCATATCGACACCATCGGCGCATGGATCGTCCATCGCTTCGCACAAGAGCACGGCGCGCAGATCACCGGCGCCAGCGCTGACGCCGACCGCCTGCTCACCGTTGTTGCGCAGAACGATGCGCCGCCCGACCATGGCGCGCCGCCCCTCACGCCTCTGGCGCGCGTGCTGTCCGAGGTTGGTCAGGCCACGATCATCACCTTCCGCACCGTGATTGACCTCATTGGTTTTCTCGGCGCGGTCATCATCTCATTCTTCCAACTCGTACGCCACCCGCGCTCCATCCGGCTCAACGCGCTGGTCCAGCGGCTGGAAGTGGTGGGCGTGGCCGCGCTCGGCATCATCGGCCTGATGAGCTTCCTCATCGGCATCGTCATCGCCCAGCAGGGCTCCGTCCAGCTTGAGCAGTTCGGCATGGAGGTGATGACCGTCAACCTCATCGGCCGCCTGACCTTCCGCGAACTGGGCGTGCTGATGACCGCGATCATGGTCGCCGGCCGCTCGGGCAGTGCCTTTGCCGCACAGATCGGCACGATGATGCTGAACGAAGAGGTGGACGCGATGCGGACCATCGGCATCTCGCCCATGGAAGCACTGGTGATGCCACGCGTCATGTCCGTTGTGGTGATGATGCCACTGCTTGGCTTCTACGCCTCGCTCATGTCGATCATCGGCGGCGGCTTCTTCTGCGCGGCGGCGCTCGACATTCCTCCCATCACTTTCGTCCAGCGACTGCGCGAAGTCGTGCCGATCACGGACATCTGGATCGGCCTCATCAAGGCGCCTGTCTTTGGCCTCATCATCGGCATGGCCGGTTGTTTTCAGGGCCTGCAGGTGCGTGGCAATGCCGAGGCCGTGGGCCTGCGGACCACCGCCGCTGTGGTGCAGGCCATCTTCCTCGTCATCGTCATCGACGCGGTGTTCGCGGTGTTCTTCACGTGGATCGGCTGGAAATGAACGCGGAGACGATCCAGGCGGCTGATGCAGCCATCGAACGCTCGGCCAGCGAGACCGACTATGCCATCGAAATCCACGGTCTCGTCAACCGCTTCGGCGATCAGACCGTGCATGACGGGCTGGATCTCATGGTCCGCAAGGGCGAGATATTGGGCGTCGTCGGCGGGTCGGGCACTGGCAAGTCAGTGCTGATGCGCTCGATCATCGGGCTTCAGAAACCCGCGGCGGGCGATATCCGCGTTTTCGGGCAAGAGACGACCGGCGATGAGGAGGATGAGGCGCAGCTCGCCATCCGCCGTCGCTGGGGCGTACTTTTCCAGAATGGCGCGCTCTTCTCCACACTCACCGTCGCTGAGAATATTCAGGTACCGCTGCGCGAATATTATCCCGACCTTCCTCCCCGCCTGCGGGAGGAAATCGCGGGATATAAAATCCTGATGTCCGGCCTGCCGGCCAATGCCGGCCCGAAATTCCCCGCCGAGCTTTCCGGGGGCATGAAGAAACGCGCCGGTCTGGCTCGCGCGCTTGCCATGGACCCGGACCTGCTCTTTCTCGACGAACCTACCGCCGGCCTCGACCCGATCGGCGCGGCGGCCTTTGACGAACAAACCCGCGCCCTCCAGCAGACGCTTGGCCTCACGGTGTTTCTCATCACGCACGATCTCGACACGCTGCACGCCATATGCGACCGGGTGGCCGTGCTCGCCGATCGCAAAGTGATCGCCGTCGGCACGATCGAGGAGTTGCTCAAGACCGACCATCCCTGGATCGAGGAATATTTCAACGGCCCGCGCGGGCGGCTCGCAATGGCGGGCGCGAAGGCGCAAGGAGGCATGGCATGACGATCCGATCGATTTTGCCATCGAAGGGCCGGAACAGGAACGAGGAAGACTGATGGAAACGAAATCCAACCAGATTCTCGTCGGTAGCGTGGTGCTTCTCCTCGTCGCGGCGATCGTCGGTGCAGCCTTCTGGTTCTCGCGCATCGGCGACTCGGGCAAAACCGACTATGACATTTTCTTCAAGACCTCGGTCAACGGGCTCGCCAAGGGATCAGGCGTGACCTATTCTGGCGTACCCGTGGGACAAATCCAGTCGATCGAACTGTGGCCCAAGGATCCCGATCTCGTTCGGGTGCGAATCGTCGTCGATTCCAAGGTGGAAATCCTGCAAGGTACGACCGCGACCATTCAGAGCGTCGGCTTTACCGGCGTTTCGCAGATCCAACTCGACGGCGGGGTCAAGGGTACGGGGCCGATCACCTGCCCGGACATAGACCCGGAAAGCGTCTGCCCGGCCCTTGCGCCGGTCATTCCGACCAAGCCTGGCGCGCTGGGCGAGTTACTCAACAGCGCACCGCAACTGCTTGAGCGCATCACCACGCTCACCGAACGGCTGACCGAACTGCTCGACGACAACAACCAGAAGCATCTCTCCGGCATTCTCGCGAATATCGACAAGCTGACGGGGCACGTCGCCGCGCGCGGACCCGAACTGGCGGAAACCATCATCCAGACTCGCGCCATGCTCGCCAGCGCGACAAAGGCTGCGGACGCTTTTGCGGCCACGGCCGCCAATGCCAACGCACTCATCTCCGATGAAGGGCGGCCACTCATCGGCGATCTCCGCAAAACCGTGCAGGCCGCGCAGGCCAGCATGTCCGCGCTCGATGCGACTCTGAAGGAGGCTCAGCCGGGCGTTCAGACCTTCTCTCGCCAGACCATGCCGGAAGTGGGTCTGCTCATCCGTGACCTCCGGTCGATGAGTCAGGCATTGCAGGCCGTTGCAGAGAAGATCGATCAGCAGGGTGCCGGATCGCTGATCGGCTCACCCGCTTTGCCGGATTACAAGCCTTGAAGGACATAAGGCCATGAAGGGAATGTCGCCCATGATGCGGACGATTACCGGCGCGGGACTCGCCGCCACCCTGCTGCTTGCCGGTGGCTGCGTGCGCTTCGGCGTCAACCCACCCGCGCGCCTGCTGGGGCTGACCCCCACCACCAGCGTCGCGGCAGGCACGGTCGTCACCGGCACGGCTGCGAGCGCCATCACGGTCATGCCGCCGTTCACCACCCGGTCGATCGGCAATGTCCGAGTCGCCGTCGTCGACGCGAGCGGCGCCTATGCCTATGTGAAGGACGCAGTCTGGGTCGATACGCCAGACAAGCTCTTTCAGGGCCTGCTGGGCGAGACGATTGCGGTGCGGACCGGGCGCCTCGTGCTCAACCCCGGCCAGTTCATCAGCACGCCAAGCGGTCAACTCGTCGGCCAGCTTCTCTTCTTCGGCATAGATGCCGCCAGGAACCAGGCGCTCGTCACCTATGACGCGACATTGCTCGCAGCAGACGGCACGACCATCAGCAAACAGCGCTTCTCCGCCACCGCACCAATCGGCAAAATCGATGCTGAAACTGTCGCCCCGGCAATCAGCAAGGCCGCGAACGATGTCGCCGGTCAGGTCGCGGACTGGATCAAGACCCAGCCTCGCTGACCATCTCATCAGCGTTGTGACAACACCGTCCTGAATATGGATATTGACCAGAAGTTCACGTCATTGACGGTGCATGATCAATACCATAAGGGTCAGAAAGTAAACAGTGAAAAATCTCCCGTCGCATGAGTCATGCGTTTCGGGGAGTGGGACAGGATCAACTGGAACCATTTTACTAGGCTGCTTCGCCGGCCCGCTTTTGCGAGCCTGTTCTGGTCCATGTCGATGTTGTTCTCAATCGTTCCTTGCTCTGTAAGGAGTGAAGGGACTTAGCGGGCTAGATCCGATCTTGAAGGAACGGCGTTTGATTGGATTATATACTTTAGCCGTCAAAGGCGCGTTGTCTCATTCGGATTTCATCCGGAAGACAGATGCTATCACCATGTTCGTTCGAGGCGTCGCCTTATGAAGATGCTGGTTAACGATCTCGTCCAGGCGCAGCTCGCGCATCGCGTCCCGTCTTTCTCTGAGGCGCATCCCCGATGGGCTATCTGGCTGGGCGAACTGGTCCGGATGCGCTTTCAGGTGCTGGTGGGTCTGGCCCTCACGGTATTCCTGCCTATTCTGATACGGCGTGGCCCCACAGATCTCTTCAGTTTGCACACCTATAGCGATCCCGCCCCGCTAGGAAACGTCGTCGCGTTTTTGCTGGGATTTTACATCTATCGGCGGATTTCCGCATTTCCTGGTGTGCGCGCGACCTCGTCTGTCATCCCGTCATTTGGCGTGTCCTATGGCTTGGTCGCCGCCCTGTATCTGTTCCTGCGGGTTGATTATCGCGCTGGCGAGTTTGGGGCCAGCTTCCTGGTGGCGCTGGTGTTTTTCCACGGTGTTTGCTTCGCATTTCGTCGGGTACGCCGCCTTGCCATGATCGTCATTCCCGGCGGACGGACATCGCGTCTTCTGGAAAGGTCCAGTCAGATCGATTGGTACCTCGCTCACACAGTCGCCGAAGCCGAAAGCACTATTCCCCTGGTTGCCGATTTTCGTGCCGATCTCTCCCCGGAATGGGAGCGCTTCATTGCCGACTGCGCCCTTGCTGGCCGGCCCGTCTACAATTATAAGCAGCTTGAGGAATCGATCACCGGACGTATCCGAATCGACCATATCTCTGAAAACGTGTTTGGAACCCTTGTCCCCAATGAAATATGGGCATCCTCCAAGCGCTATGCCGATTTCGTGCTGGCAATCGCCGCTCTTGTTGTTTCATTCGTGCCAATGGCGATCATCGCGCTGTTGATCCGGCTTGAAAGTAAGGGGCCGGCCATTTTCAGGCAGGAGCGCGTTGGGTATCGCGGCGAGAAGTTTACGATCTACAAGTTCCGCACGATGCGCTTACTCACGCCGAAGGAAGAGGCCGAGAACAGCCATCATCATGACGCGGACCGGATCACGCGATTCGGTGCCTTTCTCCGCCGCTCGCGACTCGATGAGCTGCCCCAAATTTTCAACATCATCAAAGGTGAGATGAGCTGGATCGGCCCGCGACCCGAGGCCATGTCGCTTTCCGCCCAGTATGAAGCGCATCTGCCTTTCTATCGCTACCGGCACATCGTGCGACCGGGAGTAACGGGTTGGGCTCAGGTCAATCAGGGCCATGTCGTCGGCATATCCAGCGCCGACGACAAGCTGCAGTATGATTTCTTTTATATCCGCAACTTCTCGCTATGGCTGGACGTCCTGATCGCGCTTCGTACGGTCAGGGTAATTCTGACCGCTGCCGGAGCCCGATAGGCGCACGAGCGAAGATCAAGTCCGGCGGCCTCGACGAGAGGCAACCGCTGCCGGGGATCGGCCTGGAGAGAGTCCGCTGGCCCGTGAAAGTCGACACGGGCGGCAGTGCCGGCGAAAAGTCGCGGTTCGACCTCAGCGCAATTCGGCAAGCAATGCCTTGCCATCGGTGCCGGCCCAGTCCAGCGCGCCGATCACGCGGAGCACTTCCCGGCCTTTGGCATCGTAGAGCACTGTCGTCGGCAGCACGCCAGTCGCATATGCGAAGGCCAGTCTGTTCTCCGGGTCGAGCGCGACCGGCAGGCCGGCGATCCCACGCGTCTTGAGAAACGGCCCGACCGATGTCTGCCCCTCAGCGTCCTGACTGACGGCGACCACCGACAGGTCCTTCCGCGCGGTGGCCATGCTGGCGATCGCAGGCAGTTCGGCAATGCATGGCGCGCACCATGTCGCCCAGAGGTTGACGAGGAGCGGTCGACCATCGGCAAGGTGGGCCAGTGTCACAGGTTTACCATCCGCCCCGGTGATGCTCTCGGCTGGCATCGGCTTGCCGGCATGGCTGCGATCGACCGTGTGCGAAAAAACCTCGCTGGCTCCCCCGTCCGCCTCCGGTAGCGCCTCGTCCGCGGTGATCGCGCCAGCCCCCGCATTCGCGGCCGGCGCGGCGCCTTGCTCCGCTCCGCCGGATGGCTTATCGCAGCCGCCCGTGGCGAGCATCAGGCCGCCACACAGGATCAGGGCTATCGGCGCGCGCATGACTTCTCCTTCGGTTCAGGCAAACAGCATGTGGGGCGGCCGTTTCGCAGAAGGCCCCGCCGCCGTCATGCGCGAGATAAATGCCTCCCTCCCGTTCGACAAGCGTCTGTGGCGGCAGGACATCGCCGGTTCCATCGCCCATGCGCGGATGCTGGGCGCACAAGGCATCCTGACGGCGGACGAGGCTGCGACCATCATTGCCGGGCTGGAGGATGTACGGGCGGAGTATGAAGCGGGCGATTTGCCTGCCGACCTTGCCCTTGAAGACATCCACATGGCGACCGAGGCACGCCTTGCCGAGAAGATCGGCCCGGTCGCCGGGCGGCTGCACACGGCGCGCTCTCGCAACGATCAGGTGGCGACTGATTTCCGCCTCTTCGTGCGCGACGCGATAGACGAGGTGGATGCCAGTCTCGCGTCACTCCAACGCGCTTTGCTCGATCGTGCGGCAGAACATGCCGGATCAGTGATGCCCGGCTTCACGCACCTCCAGTCCGCCCAACCCGTGACGCTCGGCCATCACCTGATGGCCTATCATGAGATGATCGCGCGGGACCGCACCCGTTTCAGCGATGCGCGGACGCGCATGAACCGCTCTCCGCTGGGTTCGGCAGCGCTCGCCGGCACAGGCTTCCCCATCGACCGGCATGCCACAGCGGCCACGCTGGGCTTCGACGGCCCAACGCGCAACAGCCTGGACGCCGTGTCCGACCGCGATTTCGCGCTCGACTATCTTATGGCCGCCACCCAGTGCAGCCTTCATCTCTCCCGCCTCGCCGAGGAGTTCGTGATCTGGGCGAGCCAGCCCTTCGGGTTTATTTCTCTGCCCGATGCCTACTCCACCGGCAGTTCAATCATGCCGCAGAAGCGCAACCCGGACGCGGCCGAACTGGTGCGTGGCCATGCCGGGCGCATCATGGGCTGCATGACGAGCCTGTGCGTCACCATGAAGGGCCTGCCGCTCGCTTATTCCAAGGATATGCAGGACGATAAGCCGCCACTCTTCGAGGCACATGATCTGCTTGGCCTCTCGATCACGGCCATGGCGGGTATGGTGGAGACCACCATCTTCCGACCCGAACGGATGCGCGCCTTGGCCGAATCCGGTTTCGCTACCGCGACCGACCTTGCCGACTGGCTGGTACGGGAAGCGAATGTGCCATTTCGCGAAGCGCACCACATCACCGGCCGAACAGTAAAGGCCGCCGAGGATGCGGGCCTCCAGCTCGCGCAACTGCCGATCGACACACTGAAGGCCATTGATCCGCGCATTGACGAGCGCGTCTACGCGGTGCTGACGGTCGACGCCTCGGTCGCCAGCCGACAGAGCTATGGCGGCACCGCGCCGGATCAGGTCCGCGCCCGCATCGCGGAAGCGCGCGCTGCGCTGAACGGGGAGCAGAGTCTGTGAAGGCTGCAACATCTGCCATGCTGGGCACGGCGGCGCTGATGATGCTTGCCGGCTGCGGCTCCAGCACAGCGCTCAAGCCCTTGCCAGACATGACCGCCATCCCCAAGGCGAAGAACGCCCAGACTGCTGAAACGGCTGAGCAGATGATGACGCCATCGACCCAGGCCCAACCCGAACGCACCGTCGATCTGCTCACTCGCTCGCAGGAGCGCGGCGATGATCCGTTCGATAAGCCTCCCGGCAATGGGACAACACCGAACTGAACACCGCTCCGAAATCGGCGCCGTCTTTTGAAAGTAGCATAGAGTGGACCATTTTGAGCTGATCAACGGCGCGCTGCATTGCGAATCCGTGCCACTGGCCCAAATCGCGGCGGAAGTGGGGACGCCCGTCTATGTCTATTCACGCGCCACACTGGAGCGCCATGCCCGCGTCTTCAAGGAAGCGCTGGCCGCACTGCCACGCACCCACGTCGCATTCGCGATCAAGGCCAATCCCAATCTCGCCGTGCTGCATGTGTTGCGCAAACAGGGCTTCGGCGCCGATATCGTGTCGGGCGGCGAAATGCGGCGCGCGCTGGCTGCGGGGATGCCGGCCGACGATATCGTCTTCTCCGGCGTCGGCAAGACTCAGGCGGAACTCGCCGCCGCGCTGGGCGCGGGCATTGGTCAGTTCAACATCGAGCTGGAGGAAGAGGGCATCGTCCTCGCCGCGCTCGCCCGCGATATGAGACGGACGGCAAACGCCGTGCTGCGCGTCAACCCGGATGTGGATGCAGGCACCCATGCCAAGATCTCCACCGGGATGAAGGAAAACAAATTTGGTGTACCGATCAGCGATGCGCCTGGCATCTTCGCGCGGCTTTCCACGCAGCAGGGGCTGAACCTGCGTGGCCTTGCCCTCCATATCGGCAGCCAGATTTTCGACATGGGGCCGATCGAGGCTGCCTATCGCAAGGTGGGCGACCTTATGCGCGCCCTGCGCGCGGCCGGGCACGCCATAGACCGTATCGATCTGGGCGGTGGCCTGGGTGTGCCCTATGAGCGCGGCAAGGTGCCGCCATCGCCGGCCGATTATGGCGTCATGGTCGCCCGCGTCACGCAGGGCTGGGACGTGACGCTGATGTTCGAGCCGGGGCGCGTCATCGTCGGCAATGCCGGGGTGCTGCTGACCAGGGTCATCTGGGTGAAGCCCGGCGCGGTGCGCCCGTTCGTCATCGTGGACGCGGCGATGAACGATCTCGCCCGCCCGGCCATGTATGATGCCTGGCATGATTTCGAGGCGGTGGTGCCGACCGGCGCGCGCATGGAAGCGAACATCGCCGGCCCGGTGTGCGAAAGCGGCGACACCTTCGCCATCGCGCGGGATATCGACGCCGTGCAGGCGGGCGATCTGGCCATATTCCGCACGGCGGGCGCCTATGGCGCGACCATGGCGAGCACGTATAATTCGCGGCCGCTGGTGCCCGAGGTGCTGGTCGATGGCGATCGCTATGCCGTCGTTGCCGACCGTATCCAGCCCGAGACGATCATCGCCGCCGAGCGTGTGCCCGATTTCCTGAAAGATTAGGAGGAGGGCAAGCGCCGCCATGCACAGCCTGCCGCTGTTCCTCATGCTGGAAGGCCGCGCGGTCATGCTGCTTGGCGAAGGCGAAATGGCGGACGCACGGCGCCGGCTGATCGCCCGTGCCGGCGGCATCATCGTGGGCGAGGCGGATCAAACGGCCCGCATCGCCTTCCTCACGCTCCCCGATCCCGATGCGCTCGCCGTCCGGCTGCGCGCGCGGGGTCTGCTGCTCAATGTCGCCGACCGGCCGGACCTGTGCGATTTCACCATGCCGGCCGTTGTCGATCGCGATCCGGTGATCATCGCCATCTCGACCGGCGGCGCCTCCGCCGGGCTGGCGGCCGCGCTGCGCCAGCGCATCGAAGCGCTGCTGCCCGCACGGCTGGGCGCTCTTGCCCGCGCGCTGGGCGCTGCCCGTGCCCCCATGCGCGCGCGCTGGCCGGATGCTGCCGCGCGGCGCCGCGCGCTGGGCGCGGCCTTGGCACCGGGTGGCCTCATCGATCCGCTGGGCGCCGCGCCGGACATCGACCTATGGCTGGAGAGTGGCATCGACCGGGCGCCATCGGAACTCTACGTCCTTGGCCTGCGTTCGCCTGATCCCGACGATCTCAGCCTGCGGGACGCGCGAATGCTCGCGCTAGCGGATCGCATCGTCCATCCGCCCGGTACTCCGGCCGCTATCCTCGATCGCGCGCGCGCCGACGCTGTCCGCATTCCCGATAGGCCGACACAGGATTGGTCGCGGATGCCGGGTCTGACCGTCATTCTGGACGTTACGAACATGTAACTAAACCCGCGCTGCTCCGTCCGGCTAGACAGATCTGGGGCAGTACCCGCCCCATGTCAGGAGGAACAGACATGCCGCAGGACACGTTGAAACTCGCCATCGAGGATCTGCCGCTGCTAGACGATGAGCCTGCGCTGTTCGACGCCAGCCTCGACCCCGCGAGCATCCAGATCAGTACCGATCACATCATCATCTCGCTCATTTATTATCCCTGAGCGGCATATGGCAGCGGTGGCGGACGCAGGACACGCCGTACTGCGGGGCGCGATGCGTCGCGTCATCGACGTGGACGACGCGCGCCACGCTGCCGCTGTCCTGCGTCCGCTCTTCACAGATCTTGCCTGGCTGGACGCGCTGGTCGCCGGCAATCTGGCGGAGATGACGGCGGATGCCATGATGCTCCCTCCCTTTTCCGCCACCTGCAACGGCGCGCTCGCCCACCTTGTTCTCGTCGCAAACCCGGTGGCGATGGTCGCTGTCTCACGCATTGGCGGCGCGGCCGAGCAATCCCCCGGACAGGCCATGGCCCGACCACGCGTTTGTTTCACCGGCCAACAGAGTCTCTGGCGGCTGCTCTCCGCCGATCCCCTGCCGGCCCGCCTTGCGCGCCTCTCCGCCGATGGTGCGCGTTGCCGGAGTCGCGCGGTGCTGCTCCGGCCCGACCGCGTCACCATGCTGGATGAGCGCCGCCACAGCCTCTGGCTGGCGCCGCCGCCCCGCCCCGCGTGGCTGCTACGCGCCCGCATCCACCGCCGCCCCGCCCCGCTGATGCGGACGGTCATGTTGGACGACGGCACCTCTGTCGGCGCTGTGCAGGGCGATGATGCGTTCGGTCGCGCGATCATGCTGCTCGGCGTCCAGCGGATGCTCGGACCGGCCGATGCCTTCAACGCCGGCCTTGGCCTGCTTGAGCGCGCGCGAGGCATGGATCGGTGGACGGTTCTGCGAGAGCTAACCGCCATCGACGCAGGGCGGGCGCGACACCACCTCGCCCTGCTCGCCGATGATACGGCCATGCCCATGGCCGCACGCACGGCCGCACGGCAAGTTCTGGAGCGGATCGCGCTGGCGGCAGCGCCCATCGCTCCACAGTCACACGGCACAGCACAGCCATGCCTCGCATGATCGCCCACCATACGGATGCCGTGGCGGATCTGGCAGATCTCGTCACCCATTGCCGCTCATCCGCCTTCGACCCCGCCGACACGGAATCGCTCGCCAGTTGCGCGCCCATCCTCGCCGCGCTTGGTAACAACCGCCATTTCCTTGCCGAGGCAGCGCTCGCCGCGCTCAAGGATCATTGCGCGGACCAGATCGCAACCAACGGCTATTCGCCGCAGGTGCTGATGCTCCATCCGCCCGAGCCGGGCTTTTTTCTCCGCGCCAACATCTGGCCGAGTGCGCGCGATCCGGTCTACCGCACCAGCGGCCCGGCAACCTTCTTCTACCGGCTGCCGCACGACCACAGCTTCGATTTCCTGACATTGGGCTATGCCGGGCCGGGTTATTGGTCGGACTATTATGAAGTGGATCCGGAGAGCATCACCGGCCTGTCTGGCGAACCGGTCGCGCTCCGCTTCATTGAGCGGGCACAACTAAACGAGGGCAAGATGCTGCTCTACCGCGCCAATCGCGACGTGCACGACCAGATGCCGCCCGAGAGCCTCTCCGTTTCGCTCAACATCATGCCGCTCGCACCGGGGCAAGGCTGGCGACGGCAATATCTCTTCGATATCGGCAAAAGTCGGATCGTCCAACCCATGACGGTGACGACGGCGCAGCTCCTGCTTGGCCTTTCAGTCCATATCGGAGCGGGTAACGGGTGCGATCTCGCCGAGCAATTCGCCGCTTCCCATCCCGACCCCAGAATGCGCCTCGCCGCCTGGACCGCGCTGGAAAGCCGGCTTTGTGACGATGATGCACGGCGGGCGATGACGGAGCGGGCACGCGGCCATGATTGCCCGCATATCGCCGCCCATGGTGCGCGAACGGCTGCCCTGCGCACTGGTGGATCGATTGTGGATGAAGTCGCGCCACAGGTACGTCCGGTGAAAGTATAAACTCCCCCGCAAGACATGGAGGGGCACGCGTGCGGCGGGTCGACATCGCCATCTGGGGATCGGAAGACAATGGGGAGCGGCTCACCCCTATCATTCACGCCCTGGGTGAAGCCGGTCACGTCGTACGACTGATCCCGGCCACGATGCCCCCCGCGCATGGCCTTGTCTGGCAAGTGGCGGATGACGCGCCGGCGCGCGCGCGCGCGATCATTGACGGCGTCGGCGAGATCATCGGGGCATGGATGGAGCCATGTGAGGCTCTGGCGCGCGCATTGCGTTCCATAGAGGATATGCGGTCCTGCACTCAAATGATGCAAATCGCCGTGGGCGAACTCGCCATCGATCTCGTCGAACGCGACGCGCGGCGATGCGGAAGACCACTTCATTTGCAACGCCGTGAACTGGATCTGCTCGTTGCATTCGCCCGTCGTCCAGGCAGGATACTCTCCCGCGCGCAATTGCTCCGGCAAGTCTGGCGCCTGTCATTCGATCCCGGCACCAATGTCGTGGAGGTGCATATGTCGCGCCTGCGCGCCAAGCTCGACCGGGAGTTTGACTGGCCGATGCTCCGTACCGTGCGCGGCGCCGGCTATTGCCTCCAGTCGGAGGCGCGACCGGGCTGAAATGGAATCAGGCGCCCCGTTTGACGAACCAGAGGTCGCGATCAAGCGCCGCCATTTCCTCCACCTGCGCGCGCGCGCCCGGCCCCAATGCGACCATCACGGACTCGCATGTCGCAATGCAGCGCCCATCCTGGAAGGCTGCGCTCAACAATATCCAGCTTGTGTTGCCGATATCGCCAAAACCCGTGGCGATCATCACCGGCTCAGGGAAATGCCCCTCCGCCAGATAGTTGAGGGTAAGCGCCGCCACCAGCCAGCGCGCGCCCTCTTCCCGCGGATGGCGCCCAAGCCGGCGGTGGAAATGAATACGCCCCGTCTCGAACAGGCCGGCCGTCGCGACATTGTTGAGATGGCCAAGCGGATCCAGATCACCAAACCGCGTCGCGATCTCGGCATGGACCGGATAGTTTTCCGCTTCGCATTGCCAGGGTTCTGGTCGGGCCATAAGGATCGCTCCGCTTGAAGATGCGCCCGAACGGGCAGAGGGAAACGCTAGACCCGGCCGCTACAAATCCAAGAGGATCGCGCGCGCCGGGTCGGATTTTTGGATGGATTGCGGCAAAGATGACACAGGCTGAAGTTGCCCTGGACGCGCGGGCCGAACTTGGCGAGGGGCCGCGTTGGCACGCGGACGAGCAAAAGCTCTACTGGGTGGACATTGCGCGGCACGAACTCCACCGCTTCGACCCGTCCACCGGTCAGGACGACGCACGGACTTTCGATGCGCCGATCGGCTGCTTCGCCTTTCGCCGTGACGGCGGCCTGATCCTCGCCATGAAGGACGGTTTTGCGACGCTCGACGCATGGGATGCTGCCCCCGTCCCGTTCGGCGCCCAGATCCTCAGCAAGAAGCCGGACCTCCGTTTCAACGATGGTCGCACGGACTCCGCCGGTCGCTTCTGGGCCGGTACGGTGAATATGGCCAAGTCCGCTCATGATGCCGCGCTCTACCGCCTCGACCCCGATGGCACCATTATCGGGATCGAAGACGGGATGCTTACGTGCAACGGCGCTGCCTTTAGCGCGGATGGCCGCCAATTCCGCCATGCCGATACACCGAGCCACGCCCTGCGTGGCTATGATGTCGATCCGGTAGCAGGCACACTCTCGGGTCGTCGCATTGTCCACCAGTTCGAGATGGGGACAGGGCGGCCAGACGGCGGCTCGTTCGACGCAGAAGGCTATTACTGGTCCGCCCTGTTCGATGGTGGCCGCGTGGTGCGGATCGCGCCGGACGGCAGGATCGCACAGACTGTTCCGCTCCCCGTCTCCCGCCCGACCATGATCGTCTTTGGCGGCGCGGACCTCCGCACCGCCTATGTCACCAGCGCCCGCACTGGCCTTTCGGACGTGGCACTGGCGAAGGAGCCGCTTGCCGGCGCGATCTTCCGCTTCCGCGTCGATGCGCCGGGCGTGCCGGAATGGTCGTTCGCCGGCTAGGACTCAACGCGGCGCGGCAACAGTGCGATACCGCCCGAACCATTCGAGAATGGCCGATGCCTTCGCCGCCGACTGGCTGGGCCGGGCAGTAAGGCCGCCATGGCTCGCACCCGGCACCTTGATGAGCATAGTCGGCACGCCGCGCAGCTTGAGCGCGGTGTAATACTGCTCGGACTCGCTGACAGGGGTGCGATAATCCTCCGACCCCACGACCACGAGCGTCGGCGTCGTCACATTGCCGACAAGGCTGAGCGGCGAGCGGTTCCAGTAGCCTGTCGGGTCTTCCCACGGCGCCTTGCCGAACCAATAGGGCGCGAAGAAGGCGGGGTTGTCCGCCGTCAGCACAAAGCTCGACCAGTCGATCACCGGCTTCTGCGTCGCTGCTGCCTTGAACCGCCCGGTCTTGCCGACGATCCATGCGGTGAGTACCCCGCCGCCTGATCCGCCGGTGACGAAGAGATTGTCGGGGTCCGCAATGCCGGCTGCAACGGCCGCGTCAACGCTCGCCATCAGGTCGCCATAGTCATCGCCGGGATATTTCTTGTCGATGAGGTTGGCGAATTCCTGACCATAGGAGGTGCTGCCACGCGGATTGGTATAGAGCACCGCATAGCCCGCCGCCGCATAAAGCTGGTTGTCAGTCGAGAAATAAGGGCCATAGGCGGAGAAGGGGCCACCGTGAATCTCCAGGATCAGCGGCACCTTCGCTCCGTCCTGGTAGCCGGGCGGCGTCACCAGCCAGGCATCGATCGCACGGCCATCCGGCGCGGTGACCGGCAGCTTGCGGACCGCGCCCAGCGTCTTGCCCGCCAACCATCCCTCGTTGAGGCGGGTGAGACGGCGGCCATCCTTGCCGTCCGCCAGATAGACGTCCGCCGGGCGGAGCGCCGTGCCGCCCGAATAGGCGACGGTGCCCGCCCGCGAGACGCTGAATGTGCCGCCGGTATAGGGCCGGTCAAATCCGGTGCCGGCCAGCCCGCGCGCCACCGGGGTCAACCGCCCGTCGAGCGTAATCCGCGCCACGCGTGCCTCGCCCCGATCATCATAGCCCGCATAGAGGGTGTTGTTGCCAGCCCAGATCACATTGTCGATGCTACGGTCGAGCCCGCGCGTCAGGCTGCGCGCACCAGAACCATCGGCGTTCATCACATAAAGTTCGGCATTCTCGTACCCACGCCGCTTGTCGTCATAGCCCAGCCAGGCGATCCGCGCGCCGTCGGGCGAATATTGCGCGCCACCATCCGGACCCTCACGGCTGGTCAGCGCGCGAATGGCACCACTTTCAACGTCAAGTGCATGCACCTCGCTATTCGCCGGGTTCAGCTCCCGATCGGTATGGCGGTTGGCCGTGAAGAGCAGCGTGCGTCCGTTCGCGGACCATGACAGCGGCCCGCCATCGTCAAACGGACCGAAACTCAGCTGACGCGGCGCTCCGCCATCAGTCGGGACAAGGAAGATATGGGTATAGCCCGGCTTCAGATAGCCCGCACCATCGGCGCGGTAGGTGAGCTGGTCGATCACCTCCAGCGGTTCCGCCCACTTCGCGCCTTCAGGTCTGGCTGGCGCCTTGCCCAGCGTCGCCCCGGAGCCCGGCACCTGCATCGTATAGGCGATTTGCCGTCCATCCGGCGACCAGGCGATATCACCGGGGCTGTCCGGCAAGCCGGTGATCCGCGCGCTGGCCCGGTCCGCGAGCCAGAGCACGTGGAGCTGCGCCTCCCCTTCGCTCGACGACACATAGGCCAGGCGCCTGCCATCCGGCGACCAGCGCGGCGCCATATGCGCGCCCGGCCCGGTGACGAGCGGCTGCTGCGCCCCGCTCACGGCATCGACCAGCCATATCGTCGAACGTGCGCGGTCCGTCATGATGTCGTTCGATTTGCGAACATAGGCGATCCACTTGCCGTCCGGGCTGATCTGCGGATCGCTCGCTGCCTCCAGCGCGAAAAGGTCGTTCGCCGTGAAACGCCGTTCGGGGCCGGGCGCCTCAGCCGCGGCCACCGGAGGTGCGGCAGCCATCACAGGGGTAGCCACCGCGAGCAGCAGCAGCGGTATCATGGCATGGCGTAGCATCGGCTGGTTCCTCCCGTGCCTGTCTTGTTCGTCTCATTCGCTTCCGCGACTAGCGGGCCGGCTGATTGGCAAGCGCCTCATCCAGAAGCCGCGCAAGGCGCAGGCCGCCCTTGACGATTCCGTCCCGCATCACCGGCACAATACGCTCAATCTCCGCCTCGTCGATATGCCCGTGCGATTCGGCGGAGGGCTTCGCACAGGGATCGCCGGTGATCGCTGTCGCATAGGCTACGTCGCGCGCGGTCTCCCAGTTCTCCCGGCTCCAGTCCTCGACCGTCCCGGCCGCGAGCCGGGCCTTTTCCTCGACCGGATAGACACGCACCAGAGCGGGTGGTGTGGTGATGCTCCGCTCGGCGAGGAACCCGTCCCAGATGCTATGAATGTTCATCCGCCGGCCCGAAGCGATACCATAATCGGTTTTAAGGTCGTTACCGCCTCGATCTGCATGGTCGCCAGCATGGAGAGGCTGATGCAGATCACCCACGAAATGCGCGAGATTGGCCAGCGCAATGATCCGCTCGCGTGTTGGCACCTTATGGTCGGCGAGGAGCTTGTAGGCACGCTCGACCTGCGCCGAGACGCAGTTGCCGTCAGGGCAATTTCCTTTGATAGTGAATGGCTTGCAGATATCGATATTCTGATAATGCCAGTTATACTGGTAGGAGAAACGCGGACCCAGCTCCTTTACGCAATCCGCCCAGTAAGCGGCGTGGGCCAGCGTATCGAGGCGGCAGGTTGGCGTCTCGACCAGCCGGCCCTGTCGCAGCAGCGCGTCGATCCGTGCCCGCGTAGCCGGCTTCACGTTGGCGTAGGCAATGTCCGCCACGGTATAATGGCCAAACTCCCACCATGCATTGGCCGGAGCGGGAACAAGCACCGCAAGGATGGCAAGTGGCGCAATGAAGCGAGCAGCCGCGCGACGCAGCAAGGAGAGAAAAGCCATGAGGCCATGCTTTAGGCGCGCCGGCGTGACGTCGCAATGACAACCCCATATCGCCACATACCAAGCCCTCTCGCGCCGCGCCGCAGCACAAGCTATAGGGCGCGCCATGACCCGGAGGTTTTCCCATCATGTCCGATCATAATCCGGGCCTGCGCCCGTGGCGCGATATCGCGCGGCGCGAGAGCCGCCAGATCATGGTCGGCAACGTGCCGGTCGGCGGCGGCGCGCCCGTTACCGTGCAGACCATGACCAACACGCTGACGAGCGATCCCAGGGCGACGATCGACCAGATCCGCCGATGCGAGGACGCTGGCGTGGACATCATCCGGGTCTCCTGCCCGGACGAGGAAAGCACAGCCGCGCTCCGGCAGATCGTCCGCGCGGCGCGCGTGCCGATCGTCGCGGACATCCATTTCCATTATAAGCGCGCGCTGGAGGCGGCCGATGCGGGCGCTGCGTGCCTGCGAATCAACCCCGGCAATATCGGCTCGGAAGCCCGCGTGAAGGAAGTGGTGGACGCGGCCAAGGCGAATAACTGCGCCATCCGCATCGGCGTCAATGCCGGCAGCCTTGAGCGCGATCTGCTGGAAAAATATGGCGAGCCCTGCCCGGAGGCGCTGGTCGAAAGCGCGCTCGACCATATCAAGCTGCTCCAGGATCAGGATTTCCACGATTATAAGGTCGCGGTGAAGGCGAGCGACGTGTTCCTCGCCGTCGCGGCCTATATGCAGCTTGCCGAAGCCGTGGATTGCCCGCTGCACCTTGGCATCACCGAAGCGGGCGGCCTGATCGGCGGCACGGTGAAAAGCGCCATCGGCATCGGCAACCTGCTCTGGGCCGGAATTGGCGACACGATCCGTGTATCGCTCTCGGCCGAGCCGGAAGAAGAGGTCCGCGTCGGCTATGAAATTCTCAAGTCGCTCGGCATCCGCACGCGCGGCGTCAAGGTCATCTCATGCCCCAGTTGCGCGCGACAGGGCTTTGACGTGATTCGCACCGTGCAGGCGCTGGAGGAACGACTCCAGCACATCAATACGCCACTCTCACTCTCCGTGCTGGGCTGCGTGGTGAACGGCCCCGGCGAAGCGCGTGAAACCGACATCGGCATTACCGGCGGTGGCAACGGCAAGCATATGGTCTACCTGTCCGGCGTGACCGACCATCATATCGAGGACGCAACGATGGTCGATCATATCGTGAAGCTCATCGAGGCAAAGGCAGCGGAGATCGAGGCCTCGGCACAGGCTGCCGACAGCCCGGACACGAACAGGGCAAACATAGCCGCTGCGTGACCAAGCGGGTCGAACGCAACGATACGGCTGATGCGTGCATCAACGCGCGGGCCCGACGCTGCCGGCCACGGGGAACTGGACTTGCCTGCCCGCCCCGGCGATAGGGCACGCCATGTTCCATCCGCTTCTTGCCCATCGCGCCGCACCGTTCGCGGTGACATGTCTCGCCATCGCGATTTTTTCCATGATGGACGCGGTGATGAAGGCGCTGGCGATCGCGCTCGGCCCCTATAATGCGATGCTCTGGCGGACAATCACGGGCTTCCTGCTGACCGGCGCGCTCTATCTCGCCTCTCGTCCCGCGGCCTGGCCGGCACGGCGCACACTTCTGCTGCATGTTGCACGCAGCGTGTCGGCCGCGATCTCCATCCTTATCTTCTTCTGGGGACTGGTGCGGGTGCCGCTGGCGCAAGGCATCGCCCTGAGCTTCATTGCACCGCTCATTGGCCTTGGCCTTGCCGCGCTCTTCCTGAAGGAAAAAGTGACGCAACGCGCTTTTGGCGGATCGGTACTCGCCTTTGCCGGCGTACTCATCATTCTCGCCGCGCAGCCCACCACGGCGCGCGGCCCGGAGGCGATGGCCGGCAGCGGCGCGATTCTCGTCGCGGCAGTTTTCTATGCAATCAATCTCGTCCTCTCCCGCCGCCAGTCGCAAACCGCCGGGCCAGTGGAAGTCGTCTTCTTCTTCAATTTCATAGCGCTCGGTCTCTACGGACTCGGAGCGCCATTGATGGCCCGACTGCCAGACCTCGCGCATGTTCCGCTGATCCTTGCGGCCGCCTGCACATCCATTGTTTCGATCATGCTGCTCGCCTGGGCCTATGCGCGGGCGGAAGCGCAAGTGTTGATGCCGGTTGAATATACCGCTTTCGTCTGGGCGGCGCTGCTCGGCTGGTGGGCATTTGGCGAACATGTGACACTCGCCACGCTCGCTGGCGCGGCGCTCATCGTTATAGGCTGCCTCTGGGCCGCGCGCGGTGCCGGCAACGTCCCGATCCCCCATGTTGATGCGGAGGCCAGCGCGTGACCGTCCAGACAGCAATGCTGGTTACACGCACGCCGGGGTCGTAAAGCGTGCCGCGCACGCACGGACTCTTGACGCGGAGTCCACGAAGAGCGAATCTCCACGCGAACCGAATATGAGAGAGCCGCTGCGCGCGAAGCCGCCCGGCCAACAGGGAAGATCGATACATGGCAAGCCGAGCAGCGGCCAATCGTACACCGCAATGGCGCGCCATGTTGCGCCGCAGCCTCGTCCGTATCGCGGCGCTACTGGGCGCGCTCGCCCTTTATGCCCTGGCCATCTTTCTGATACTTGCCTTCATCACCTACCATCCCAGCGATCCGGCTATGAATACCGTGGCCGGAGATGGCGTAGCCAATCTCATGGGCGATACCGGGGCCTGGAGCGCGGATGTATTGCTCTGGTTCCTTGGTGTACCAGTAGCGCTCACCCTGCCGCTTATCATCATCACCGCGCGGCGCCTCTGGTGCGATCAGGACATGGCGGGCTGGCAAGGGCAGATCGCCAAATGTCTTGTCGGCATCGTCCTCATCGGCATCGCCCTCTCGCTCTTCCAGCCCGAGCCCCTCGTCGCGCTGCCATCGGGCTGGGGCGGCATTGTCGGCCTCATCACCGCCAAGGGGACGCTCAGTCTTACAGCGGTGCTCCCCATGGCCGCGCGGCCATGGATAGAGTGGCTGCTGTTACTGCTCGCACTGATCGTGGGTGGCTGGCTGTGGGTGAAGAGCCTGGCACTCGAAAAGCCGCTCTTCCACCTCGTCCGGCCGAGCCTGCCGACACTGCCCGGTCTGCGCCTGCCGCGCTTCTCCTTCGCGCGCGGGACCACCGCACCGGATGACGAGACGCTGCTCGTCCCCGAGCGGGAGAGCGGGCCGCGCCGCCCGGTCGACGCCGCGCCTCGTCCGCCGATCAGCATTCAGGCACCAAGCGGCAACGCCGTACCCAAGGCATTTGGCCCCGTCTCAGGACAAACCGATCTTTTCGGAAACAATGCCCTGCCCTCACCGGATCTGCTTTCGCCGCCGCCTGCCTCTGCGGAGATCAAGATCGACAAGCCGGGGCTGGAGCGCAACGCGCGCCTGCTGGAAAGCGTGCTCGATGATTTCAACGTGAAGGGCAATATTACGGAGGTTCGCCCGGGGCCTGTCGTCACCATGTACGAGCTGGAGCCCGCGCCAGGGATCAAGGCGAGCCGCGTCATTCAGCTTGCCGACGACATCGCGCGTAACATGTCTGCGCTCTCCGCCCGCGTAGCGACCATTCCGGGCCGCACGGTCATCGGCATCGAGCTGCCCAATGCCAATCGCGAATCGGTGGTGTTGCATCAGCTCATCACCAGCGCCTCATTTGCTGAGCAGAAGGCAGCACTGCCGATCATTCTGGGCAAGAACATCTTTGGCGAACCCGTGATCGCGGACCTTGCCGCCATGCCGCATCTGCTCGTGGCGGGCACCACCGGCTCAGGCAAATCGGTGGGGCTCAACTGTATGATCCTCTCGCTGCTCTACCGGATGACCCCGGACGATCTGCGCCTCATCATGATCGACCCGAAGATGCTGGAACTGAGCATCTACGATAATATCCCGCACTTGCTCTCGCCGGTCGTCACCGAGCCGGCCAAGGCGATCCGGGCGCTCAAATGGGCGGTCGAGCAAATGGAGGACCGCTACCGGATGATGGCCGCGATCGGCGTGCGGAACCTTGCCAATTACAACGAGAAGGTGCGCTCCGCCCGGGCCAAGGGCAAGCCGCTCGGCCGCACCGTGCAGACCGGCTACGATCCCGAGACCGGCAAGCCGATCTACGAGGAAGAGCAGCTCGACTATCAGCCGCTGCCGCAAATCGTCGTGGTGGTGGACGAGCTGGCGGACCTCATGATGACGGCAGGCAAGGAAGTGGAGTTTCTCATCCAGCGCCTCGCACAAAAGGCGCGCGCAGCCGGCATTCACCTCATTCTCGCGACGCAGCGTCCCTCGGTAGATGTCATCACCGGCGTCATCAAAGCGAACCTGCCGACACGCATCAGCTTCTTCGTCACGTCCAAGATCGATTCGCGCACCATATTGGGCGAGCAGGGAGCCGAGCAGCTTCTCGGTAAGGGTGACATGCTGTTCATGGCGAGCGGCAAAGGCCTCCAGCGTGTCCACGGCCCCTTCGTCTCGGATGACGAGGTGCGCGCCATTGCCGATCATTGGCGTTCCAAAGGCGAGCCGGACTATATCTCGGCAGTCACCGAGGAACCGGAGGAAGGCAGCTTCGCGCTCGACGGTGTCGATCTGGGCGAAGACAGCGCCGACGACAAACTCTATCGCAAGGCATGCCAACTTGTCTTCGTGAACCAAAAGGCATCGACAAGCTGGCTCCAGCGGCAGATGCGCATCGGTTATAATTCCGCTGCCCGCCTCATCGAGCAGATGGAGGAGGAAGGGCTGGTCAGCGCACCCAACCATGTCGGCCGCCGTGAGGTGCTACGCGACGAGAACGGCCAGCCGATCTGAACTCCGGGCAACCCCGCGTCAGTCTCCGACAGGTTCACGCGACATTCAACGCCGCCCCCGCAGGAACACGCCATGACCAGAACCGCGCTCGTCTTCACCCTTGTCGCCGCGCTGATGCCCGCCGCCGCCGCCATCGCCCCCACAGCCGCTCAGGCGCAGCAACAGGGTGACGATCTCGCTGCCGTGAACCGCGCCGTCCGCGCGATCACCACATTGCGGGCCAATTTCACTCAAACCGATCGCAACGGGCAGGTGCAAAGCGGCACCATGCTGCTCAAGCAGCCGGGCAAGATCCGTTTCCAATATACAGGCACGGGCCTGCTCATCGTGGCGGACGGCAAATCGCTTTACATGATCGACTATGATGTGCGGCAGGTGCAGCGCTGGCCGATCCGCAACTCGCCGCTCGGCGCCCTGCTCGATCCGGCGCGTGATCTCACGCGCTATGGCAAGCTGGTGCAGACTGGCGATCCGCGCATCGTTTCGGTCGATGTGCGCGATCCTGCCCATCCCGAATATGGTGTCATTAACCTTGTGCTGACCCGTAAACCGTCCGCGCCGGGCGGACTGGAGCTTTACGGCTGGGTTGCAAAGGATGCGCAGGGTAACCGCACGTCGATCCGCCTTGCCGGCCTCGACTACGCCACGCCAGTTCCGGACAGCGCCTTTACGTGGCGAGATCCGCGCCCCGGCACACGGGGGCCGGCGCGATAGGGCGCGCGGAACGTACGACGGTCTTTTTTCTGACATGATCCGTTCATCCGGCGCTCATCTGCCTCCCGCTAGACAACCCATGTGGTGACGGCCGGCACCGGGATTTTCCCCCCTGTTGCCCGGCTCCCGGCCTCCCCACTTTGAGCGCCAATCCCTTGAGCGCGATAGAGACCCCCGTTCCACGCCCCCCGGAGCGGGGGTCTTTGCTGCCATGCGACGAATCGTATCGTCCCCGCATGAAAAATTGCGCGCTGCGGCTTGGGTTGTGCGACAAGGGCGGCTAGGGACGCGGGATGGCCAGCAAAAGCTCTAACTCTTCGCTCAAGATCGCATCCTGGAATATCAACAGCGTCCGCGCCCGACTCGATATCGTCGAGCGGTTTCTGACCGAATATGGGCCGGATATTCTCTGTCTTCAGGAAACCAAGGTGATGAACGAGGTTTTCCCGGAAGGTCTCTTCCGGCGCCTCGGCTATAATCATCAGGTGCTGCACGGCCAGCCCATGCATCATGGCGTCGCAATCGTCTCACGCGTGCCGATTCGCGATGATGACCGACTGGATTGGCAGGCCAATGGCGAGGCCCGCCATGTCGGCGTGCGGCTCGATAACGGTCTGCGGATCGAGAATGTGTATATTCCGGCCGGCGGCGAGGAGCCGGATCGCACGATCAACCCCAAATTCGGCCAAAAGCTCGATTTTTTCGAGCGTATGATCGAGTGGTCGGGCAAGCTCGACGTGCCGACACTCCTCGTGGGCGATTTCAATGTCGCCCCACTCGAAAGTGATGTGTGGAGCCACAAGCAGCTCATCAACGTGGTCAGTCATACGCCGGTGGAATGCGCGCTGATGGACCGACTCCAGCAGTCGCACGGTTGGGTCGATATCGGCCGCCATTTCTATCCGGCACCGGAGCGACTCTACACTTGGTGGAGCTACCGCGCGCATGACTGGGCCAAGTCCGATCGCGGGCGGCGGCTCGACCATATGTGGATCAGTCCGTCGATCGCCGACAAGGCGCTCTCGCATCAGGTAATCGAGGCCTGCCGGAGCTGGGCGCGCCCGTCAGATCACGCGCCGCTCATCACGGAGATCGCGCTCTGATGGAGCCACGGGCCGCCGCTCGCGCGGTGGACGCGCTGCGTCGCGGCTGGCCCGTCGCGCTGTCCGTGCCAAACACCGGGAACGGGCTGGCGCTTCTGGCGGTGGAAGGCGCAACGGCGGAAACGCTTGCGGCATTCGATCCAGCCGGCACCGCGCCCATTCTCATTTCCGGCTCCCGCGCGGCAACGCTGCGTCTGACCAACCAGCGCGACGCGGCCGCCGATCAGCCCGTGCAGGTCGCACGCGCGCCGTGGCTGGCAAGCCCGGCAGAGGCGATGGCTCTCGTCGATCCGGTGGGCGATCTCGCCACGCCGCTGAAAGGACCGTTTGAAGCGCTGCCCATCCCGAACATGGATCTCGCGCGCGGCGCGCTGGAGCTGGCACGGCTTGCCGGCATCCTGCCCGCGTTCTTCGTCAGAACGCCGGCCGAGGGAACGGTCGCAGACGCGCACGCAACACTGGCCGATCTCGCCGGCTATGCTGATGCCGGCCGGCTCGCCATCGCCGCGCGGGCACGCCTCCCCGTGGAGGCCAGCACGGAGGCCCAGATCGTCGCCTTTCGCAGCCCGGAAGATCCGCGCGAACATATCGCCCTCATTGTTGGCACGCCAGATGGCACGCCGCCGGTGGTGCGCCTGCACAGTGAATGCCTGACTGGCGACGTGCTGGGCAGCCTCAAATGCGATTGCGGACCGCAACTTCATGAAGCACTTCACGCCATTGCCCATGCGCAATGGGGTGTCCTGCTCTATCTGCGCCAGGAAGGGCGCGGCATCGGCCTCGTCAACAAGCTGCGCGCCTATGAATTGCAGGATCAGGGCTTCGATACCGTCGATGCCAATACCCGGCTGGGCTTTGCCATCGACGCACGGGATTTTGGCGTGGCCGCACGCATGCTGGAATTGCTCGGTATCAACGCAGTGCGCCTGCTCACGAACAATCCCGCGAAGGTCACCGGCCTGGAAACAGCAGGCGTGCGCGTGATCGAGCGGCTCCCGCTCATTCTCCCCGCCAACCCGCATAATGCGCGCTATCTCGCCACCAAGCGTGATCGAACCGGGCATCAACTCTGACGGCAAGGGCCTGATCCTGGCCTTAAACCACCTGGAGCCGGGGCGCGCGCCAACAACGCCCCGGCTCGTCCCTGCCCCGGGGAGCCTTCCGGGGCTGGGGGGATCAGTTGATCGTCTATAACACAGGGAAAAGACGGTTCCGCGTCAGCCGCGCGGTGCTTCCCGGCCGGCAACGTCGCTCTCGGCATGCAAGCGCGCGAATGCCGCCGTTGCTACGCCCGGCGCATATTCTGACGTGGGTGATGCCGCCGCCAGAGACAGCAGCTTGTCCAGCCAGCTCTCCCCAAGCGCGAAACGCCCTATCTCCGAGGCCGCGTTGATATGACCGATCGATCCCGCATCCACAAAGTGGCTACCCCAGTATTTAGCGAGGCCATGGGCGCGGCCAAGGCCGATATAGGGGTCATCGCCACTGGCGATGACCACGGACGGAAACGGCAGCAACAGTTTGGGAGCCGGGCCGAAAGCAGCAAGACGGGCATCCCCACTCGCCGCATCGACATCCGGCGGCGCGACCAGCAGCGCGCCGGCGACCGGATGGCCAAAGGGCTGCGTCTCCAGCGCTGCCCACCATGCGACGGCCAGGCAGCCGAGGCTGTGCGCCGCGAGCACAACCGGTCGCCCGGCGGTACGTATCGCCTCATTGAGCTTCGTTACCCAGCTATTGCGATGCGGACGATCCCACATACCAAGGTCGGCGCGCACGGTGTCGCCGCGCTCTGCCTCCCAAATCGTTTGCCAGTGGCCCGCGCCACTATTGCCAAGGCCGGGGACGGTAAGGACGAGCGGAGCGTCGTCCCGAAAGTCATGGACATGTGCCATCTTCTTACCTCCTGCGCGAGTCCGGGCGATACCGGATCTTGCCTCATGTTATCTCAAGTTTTTAGATAGACAAGAGGTCGCCGATCACGCGAGGGCAAATTACGGCAAAATGAAGGCGATATTGCCCGATTTAGGCCGGAAATCGGGACCGGCGGCGAGGGTAAAAGCGGCTGAAAGTTAGCGCACGACCACATCGACACGGCAATTATTCGGCCCATTCGAGTGTAAATCGAATCAGGATATCGACCGTCGCGATCAGCTCATCGCCGCCGCTCCATTGGCCCACTTTGTCACCGCCGTGCACCCGACACTCAGGCAGTTGGATATAGCGCCCCAATCCCCGCTGCTCTCAGCGATGACAATAGTGGCGCATCGGCCACCAGCCTCGGCAACCGCGACTATTCAGTGGCCCCGCAGGGAAGGCGGTAGGCGGATGATCGCCCGGAACGGCCCATAAAATCTCAGAAGCGATCCTTCCCGACACGCAGGCAACCAAAGCTGTTCACCCGTGATACCGGATCCGCTTCCGCCATCGGCAGACGGAGGAAGGGATTGGTCTGGCGTTCCAGACCAATGCTGCTGGGAACGGTTGGCATATCAGCGTTGAGGCGGATCGCGGTGGCGCGAGCGTCAATCTCAGAACCAGCGTCAAGAGTCAGGGCGAAAGCAGCATTGCCATTGCCATATTCATGGGCGCAATAGACTGCCGTCTCATCCGGCAGCGCAGCCAGTCTCTCAAGGCCGGCCCAGGCCATTTCGGCCGTTCCTTCAAACAATCGTCCGCATCCCATCGTGAACAGGGCATCACCTGTGAACACTGCGTCGGCATCCGGGACATGGTAGCTCAGATGTCCCTTGGTATGACCCGCTGTATCGATCGCGTGGATGGCAAGCCGCCCCAGCATGATGACAGCATCCGGCTGGATACCGATATCCATGGCCGGAATTTGAAGACGCTCGCTGGCCGGAGCCACCACGCATGCACCGGTCGCCTTCTTCAAGGCAATATTGCCGCCGCAATGATCCTCATGCCAATGCGTATTCAGAATATAAGCGAGCGACCATGATCGCTCCCTGAGAAGTGCGAGCACGCCGTCAACATCCGGCGTATCGATCGCTGCGGCTCTGCCAGTCTCGCGATCAGCCAACAGATAGCCATAGTTATCCTCCCGACACGCGAACTGGAGGATATCTGTTCCCTGAATATCACCCTTCAAGCGACAGAGCCCTGAAATCGCCTGTCGGGCCAGCCATTCACGATGCTATATTGCAGCGCGATCACGCGGAGGCACGACGCGAAGTTGGACAGTTCGATTTCTGACTGGCGAATTTCATCATGCAGGACTGTGACAAGCCGTCCCATGCTTTTCCCCTCGCCCTGAGCCATATGCTCAAGAATGTCCCAGAAGCCCTTCTCCAGACGCACCGATGTCGAATGCCCATGGATTCTGAGCTTACGGGTCAATGCCCTGTAGCTATCGGGTGAAGAAACCCGGAACTGACGACACATGCACTCTTCCCCTCCACGCGCCCGGCATTTGCCGGCTTTTGGGCGCGCCCATGCCGCGCCTTCATGGATTGCCAATCAATTTTCATGCCAAAATCCATGACACGCGAAACAGCGAAATGAGGGCTTTATCGATGCCGTGAATCGGGCGGCTGGAACACCGCCCGACACATTATTGTCGCACCGTGTATCGCGATGCCGCGACATGCTCAGAAGACATAGAGCCCACGCAGCAAGAAGCCGACATCCTGGCGGAAGCCACCGCGGACATTGAACTGATGGTTGACCTCACCCAAAATCTGGAACTTGGGCGTCACGAATTTTGATGCCACGAAGCGGGCTTCATCGAAGCGCGTTCGACTGCCATTATCGACACCGTCGAGACGCTGCTTGCCGCCACGCATGCCCTGATAGCCGACCGAAAGTGTGAACCCGCCGGGAAGCTTGCGATTCAGGAAGGCTTGCAGTTGCACGGTTTCGGATTGTGTAAGCCGCTGGATACCACCCGCACCTGCATCGCTGTTACGGCTATAGAAGATCAGATCGGCGGTGAGGTCCATGGACCAGTTCTTGCCTAGCCCCTGTGACAGCGCGATCTGTGGGTCCCATACGAAGCGATTGCCACCGAGATTGACGGCTTTCAGCTTGTCATATTTCCCCGTGGGGACCGTGACGTAGAGCGTAACACCAAAGTAGGTCTTCTTCTCGGCATCGTTGATCGGCCAGATCGCCGCTGCCAGCAGGGTATCGCCCAGACCCGAGCTGGAGTTGAGCTTCTGCCCCGCCACCCGCGCATTGTTGAGAGTCCCAAACGGCTGGAGCACCTCGACCAGCGCCAAAGTTCCGCCCACGTCGAAATAATGGGCGAGCCGTGCGATACCGAGCTTCAGATCGAGACTGGTCCCGTCATCCAGAGCCGCACCGCTGGCCGGCACCATTTTATCATGATGCCCATAGATACCATATCCAAGAAACACTGTGGTTCCGGCCGGCGCTGCGACAAACTCTTCAGGCTCAAGCTCAGTCGCATGAGCGACCTGTCCTGTCATGCCCGACAATAGAATTGACGCCCCGAACGCAAATATATTACGAAACATATCCATACTCTCCTATGTAATTATTACCAGGACAGTATGTATGCGGGATAGAGAATTTCAATTACATAACGGAGATATAAACATCATTATAAAAGTAGTTGCCTAAATATAACAGAGTTACTCACAATAATACTTCTTTATTTGTGTTGTCTTACAATTTTTCTTTATTGAACTTCTCTGCGACCTGCCATTTCCATTTGTGTAATTTCAATCGGGCTGAGGCGCTTCAGGCCATAAAGACTCATTTTACGATAAAGCGTGCTACGAGACACCCCGAGCATCGCCGCAGCGACAGAAAGATTACCACCTGCCATTCGCATCGCACGGCTGATCGCCTTGCGTTCCTCGTCTCCGCCAATGGAGCGATCGGCATTCTCGTCAATCCGGCAGGCGCGCAGCTCACAAAAATCCACATTCTGGGAAATATCACGTGGCAGCACATCGATGTCAGCGACATTCCCCTGCGTGAACAGGATGCTGCGCTCAACGACATTGCGAAGCTCGCGAACATTGCCGGGCCAGGCATAGCGCTCAAGCATGGCAAGGGCGGTCGGGGTGAAGCTCACCGGTTCACGCTCATGGCGATCCGCAATGCGTGGGATGAAATAATCGATAAGGCGGGCGATATCGTCCGGCCGCTGCCGCAGCGGTGGAACTTCGACCGCAGTGACGCTCAGCCGGTGGTAGAGATCGAGACGGAAACGACCCGCCGCGACTTCCGCGCGGAGATCGCGGTTCGTCATCGCGATGATGCGAACGTTCACCCGCCGAGCCTTGTTCTCTCCGACGCGATAGACAATGCCCTCTTCCAGAACGCGCAGCAGATAGGGCTGGAGTTCGAGCTGGAGTTCGCCGATTTCGTCAAGGCAGAGCGTCCCGCCGTCGGCCTGCTCGAAGCGACCGGCCCGTCCTTCGTTGCTCGCACCCGTGAAAGCACCGCGCACATAGCCGAACAGCTCGCTGGCGATCAGATCTTTCGAGATGGCGCCGCAATTGAACGGGACGAAAGGGCCGCTCGCCACTTTGCTCTCACCATGGATGGCGCGCGCGAAAAGCTCCTTGCCGACCCCGGATTCACCTTCGATCAGCGCCGGCACATGAAGCGGCGCCACGCGGCGGGCAAGCGTGATGGCATGGCGGATGCAGTCGCTCTCGCCGACGATACAATCAAACTGCGAGCGGGTGTTTTCTACAACTTCAACGGGGTGCGGCGGTCTGACAATCGATCTGGGTTGTTTCGCAGGGATAACGAGCAGATGCCCGCCCTGCTCGCCATTCATCTCCAGCGGGCGCAGCCAGTCATGCGGCAGGTCGGGTATGACGCTCTCCATCGGCCGGCCATCATCGTCCAACAGGCGCATGCCGCGCTTGAGCTCCGGCAGGGCCACGGCGAGCTGATCGCTCAGCATCCGCGGGGCAAGACGGCTCATATAGACGATGCGTCCCGCGCCATCGACAGCGATCAGGCCATCGCCGGCATGGCGCTGGCAATGCTCCAGCCCCATTTCCATCAGGCGCAGATGCTGCGCCTCGACATTGCGAATGAGCGCCTGCTCGATCTGACTGGCCGCCAGCACCGCGAGCGCGAAAATCTGCGCGGCGGACTGATCCTTCTTCGCCGATATGTCGAGCACGCCGGCGATCCCGCCGTCTATCGGATCACGAATCGGCGCGCCCGCGCAACTCCACCCCTTGATGCCTTCGCAATAATGCTCCCCGGCATGCACCATGACGGGCCGGCCAATGGCAAGCGCCGTGCCAATGCCGTTCGTGCCGGCATCCGCCTCCGTCCAGCGCCCGCCCCGGGTCAGCGCGATGTCCATACCGGCGTGGATGACGCTATGGTCCCCGGCGGTTTCAAGGACGATGCCCTTGGGATCGGTAATCAGCATCATTGAATCGCTGCCGGCCAATATGTCCACGGCGCCGGCCAGCGTGGGCGCCGCCGCCTGGAGGAGCTGACGGTTACGACGGCGAAGCTGTCCATGCAGATCATTGGCGAGTTGCGGCGCATATTCGACGCCGAGACTCACCTTGGAGCTCCGGCAGCGTTGCCAGGATTCGATCACAACATCGCGTATCGGCACAGCGCCCGGTGCGGTTCCTGATACGAAGCGTTCCCAGGCTCTCGATACGGCGCGATCACGTTCTTCCAGACCGGACAGCTTCGCCGGCCTCCTGTGATCCTGATGCGCCATAAGCCTCTCCTCCTGTTCGACCGGCTGCTCTTGCGCCGTGGCACCCGTCCCCGTCATCCGGGACGCCCCCTGCTTACGGGGCCACGAACACGCCCTATTCGCCCGGATTGACTCCGGGCATGCAGCCGATCATCCCACTCCTCATTTGCGCGACAATACACCTCAATGATTCGTGCATGCGCGCAATTGTTAACGTCAGTCTATGCCAACAGTGAAGCTATGGGTAGTAGCTGACTACTTCGCCGAACGCGTCGCTTTCTCGACGAGATAGGCAAGCGAACGATAGGCGATGCCGGCATGGCTGGAGAGCCCGATCTCGCACGTGCGGCTGGTGGAATAGCCCTGCGCGCAACCCGCGGGAATGGCGGCAGGAAGATCGCGCAAGGCATGGTCGTTCAGCTCGGGCAGCGCAAAGCCCTTGTCCCCCGCAAAGCCACAGCACCCCACGCGTTCCGGGATGACGACATGCCGCGCGCAGGCGCTGGCAACGGCGGCAAGCTTGCTCTCCAGCCCCATGCGACGGCTGCTGCATGTGATATGAAGCATGATCGAGTCGTCGACCGGATGGGGCTCAAGCCGCGGCAACATCTCATCATGGAGAAACTCGGCAAGATCCACCAGCGCGACAGCCCGCCCCGTCGCTGCGGCACGACGCCGCAAACGGAAGGCGCAGGGGCTGGTATCCAGCAGGGCGTGGGCAGCGCCGCTCGCCTCTATCGCGTCCAGCACGGCATCAGCCATCTGGTCGGCCGTCTCGATGAGGCCCTTGCTTTCCCATGGCATCCCGCAGCACAGATCCGCACCGCATGACGGCAGGCCTAGCGCCACGCCGGCGCGCCCGGCGATCGTGCGGACGGTCTCAGGGAGCGATGCCTGATCCGGCTCGCCCGGCGCGGGGCCGAATGTGCGCGCGGCGCAACTTGGCACATAGATCCAGTCCGGTGCGCCGGCAGCGACATCCGCCGACATCCCGTGCGGCGCCGTATCGGACGGGCCGGATATCGCGCGGGGCAGCGCCGCAGGGGCAATCGGCGTGCGCCCACCCGAGAACCGCCGAAACATGCGGGTCAGCGCTTCCAGCCGCTTGCCGCCAAGCAGAAAAGCCGCGATCCCGCCGAGGCGAAGGCCGGTGCGCGCACCGGCTAGCGTCGCGCGAAAATGCGCCGCGAGCACAGCACCCAGACGCTTCTGGGCCGGGCTGCGCTGTTGCCCCCGTGCCTGCTTCATCAACAGCCCGGTCTCGATACCCACGGGGCAGGCATTCGCGCACAGGCCGCAGGCGGCGCAACTGTCTACACCCGCAAAGGCATAAAGCTTTTCGAGTTCGGTACTATCCTCACCATTGGTCTGCCGCCGCGCGATCTCCCGCGCGCCGACGATGCGCTGGCGTGGCGACAGGGTGAAGCCGTGTGAGGGGCATACCGGTTCGCAAAACCCGCATTCCATGCATTTGTCCACCAGCGGATCGGCGGCGGGAAGAGGCTTCAGATGCTTGAGATGCGCGGCAGGGTCCGGGTTCAGGATCACACCGGGATTGAGCAGCCTCTGCGGATCGAGGAGCGTCTTGATCTCCCGCATCAGATCATAGGCTTGCCGCCCCCATTCCACCTCGACAAAGGGCGCCATATTGCGCCCGGTGCCATGCTCGGCCTTGAGCGAACCATCGAAACGCGCGACGACGAGAGCGACGACATCGTCCATGAACCGCCGATATCGCTCGATCTCGGCCGGCTCCTCGAAATTCTGGGTGAAAACGAAGTGGAGATTACCCTCCAGCGCATGGCCGAAGATAATCGCCTCATCATAGCCATGACGGACAAAAAGCTGCTGGAGCGCGACCGTTGCGGCGGCAAGATGCGCGATGGGGAAGGCCACGTCCTCGATGATGACGGTGGTGCCCGCCTTGCGCATGGCACCGACCGCCGGGAACATGCCCTTGCGGACCTTCCAGTAAGCCTCCGTGATCGCCGGATCGCGTTCAAACCGGGGCGGGGACAGCATCGCATGCCCGGCAAGCATGGCCATGACGGCATCCACCTGCACGTCCAGTTCACGCGGATTTTCGGCACGCACCTCAACGAGCAGCGCCGCAGCGGTCTCGCCAAGATCGGCAATCGCTGGCGGTATACCGGGCTTGCTCTCCACTGAGCGCAAAGAGGCACGGTCCATGATCTCGGCGGCGGCCACCGGGCCTTCACGCAGTGCCGTCACCGCCCGCGCGGCAGCCTGCACATCCGGGAAGAGCAAAAGGGCGCTGGCCTTATGAGCATGGTCCGGCACGGTCCGCAGCGAGATCCGCGCGATGAACCCGAGCGTGCCTTCCGAACCGATCAACAGATGCTGGAGAATATCGATCGGATCGCTGAAATCGACCAGCGCGTTGAGCGCATAGCCGGTGGTGTTCTTGATCGCGAATTTACGGCGGATGAGCCCGCTCAACTCCGCATCCGCGCGCACCCGCCGCCCCATGTGCGCGAGCGCCTCCAGCAGGGCGCCATGGCTGCGACGGAACGCCGCGCAACTCTCCGCATCCCCGGTATCGACCACGGCGCCGTCCGCGAGAATGATCCGCATCGCCGCCAGCGTCTGATAGCTGTTTTGCGCGGTACCGCAGCACATACCGCTGGAGTTGTTCGCGGCGATCCCGCCGATCTTCGCCGAACCGATCGACGCGGGATCGGGGCCGATCTTGCGCCCGTGCTTGACGAGCATCCGGTTGGCGGTCGCGCCGATCACACCGGGCTGGAGATGGATGACGCCCCCATCGGAGGAGGGCCGCGCATCCCGCCATCCATCGCCCAGCACCACCAGCAGGCTGTCACTGATCGCCTGCCCGGACAGGCTGGTCCCCGCCGCGCGGAACGTGACCGGCGCGCCATGCCGGGCAGCGACGGTGAGCACATGGCGCACCTCATCTTCGCTTTCCACGATGATGACCAGCTGCGGTATCAGGCGATAGAAGCTCGCATCCGTGCCATAGGCCAGCCGCCTCAGCGGATCGTCGATCAGCCGCGCGGCCGGGATAATCCGTGCGAGGTCCGCTCCGATCCGCCCATAGTCGACCTTATCGGGACCGACTGGCCTCTCGCTATCCGCGACGTCGCTCTGATCTGTGGCCATGGTCCTGCACTCATATCGAAAAGGGCTCCCGCCCCGCGGCGAAAGAGGAAAAAGGGTGCTTCCCGGGCATGACGGGAAGCACCCATCGGAGCGGAAAAGGCGAGATGGCCTGCACCGATCCGCAGCCGATCACGCGCGGCCGTAAACCTCCGCGCCGCCACCGCGAGCCGGGCCGGCCGTCGGGTCATAATCCTCCGGCAGGTCGACGACCAGCGAATGGGTCGTCAGGATGAGCTTGGCAACCGACACGGCATTGGCAAGCGCCGCGCATGTCACCCGGACCGGATCGATCACGCCCACCTCGAACATGTCGGCAAAGCCGCCGCCACGAGCATCGAAACCATGACCGGGCGCGGCGCCAGCAACCTGCTGCACCACCGCGTCCCCATCCCGCCCGGCGTTGCGCGCGATGATGGCCAGCGGCTGCCGAATGGCGGTCTGGGCAAGGCGGATGCCCGCCTGCGTCCCGCCATCAAACTGGCTGGCCAGCGCGTCCAGCCGGGTGGAGACCTGCGCGAGCGCGGTGCCACCTCCGGCAACAACCCCTTCGTCCCGTGCGGCACGCGTGGCGTTGAGGCCATCTTCGAGCAATTGCGCGGTGCGTTTCTGCTCCACCGGCGTCGCGCCGCCGGCGAGGAGCAACGCGGTGCCCCGTGTCAGCTTGGCAAGGCGCTCGGCATATTTGTCCCGCTCGATATTCTGCGGGGCCTCGTCCCACAGCTTCTGGACGAGCCTGCGACGACCCGTCACTTCCGCCTCGTCGCCCCGTGGCCCCTGAATCACGGTCCCCGAGGAATTGATCCGTGCAAAATCAGCGGCGCCAAGATCCGCGAGCGTCGCATCCTCGATGCGGCCACCAAGATCCCGCGCGATGACGCGGGCGCCGGTCATGATCGCCAGATCCTCCATCATCGCCTTGCGCCAATGGCCGAATTCGGGCGGGTTGATCGCCACGATCGTCCCCCGGCCCTGCGCGCGCGCCTGCATCATCGCCGCGATCGCTTCCGGCGCGATTTCGTCCGCCACGAGCAGCAGCGGACGGCCGGTCGGCTTGAGCAGATCGAGCAGCGCCAGCACCGCGTCAGCAGATGGCACCTTATGGTCCGTCAGGAGCAGCGCAACATCATGCAGCTCCGCGGCCAGGCTCGACGCATCCGTCGCCATATGATGCGACACAAAGCCGCGATCGAGCACCACGCCATCATCCACTTCCAGCCGGGTCGGGCTGCCGGGCAGCGCATATTCCACATTGATGACGCCTTCCGGCCCCACACGCTCCACCGCTTCGGCGATCAGCGCGCCAAGCGCGTCTTCCGTCGCGGCCACATTGGCGACCATGCGCAGCTCGCCCTGATGAACGGGGCGCGCGGTCTCGCGCAGCGCCTGCGTCACAGCCTCGCAGGCGCGATCGAGCCCGGCGACGACATCCACCGCCTTGTGCTCACCCGCGACAAGCGGGACGCCCGCCTGCACCAGCGCATTGGCCAGCGCCGTCGCGGTCGTCGTGCCATCGCCCGCCACTTCGTTGGTCTGCATCGACACTTCACGGACGACCTGCGCGCCGAGATTCTCAAAGCGGCATGGCAGCTCGATCTCGGCCGCGATGCTCACACCATCGCGGGAAATCAGCGGCGTGCCGATCGGCCGGTCAATAATCGCGTTGGAGCCCTTGGGACCGAGCGTGCCGAGCACGGCACGGGAAAGCTGATCCACGCCGCGCGCCAGCGCCGCGCGCGCATCATTATCGTATAGCATTGCCTTGGCCATCTTACTTCTCCTGGTTCAGCCTGCGCGTCTCGTGGCGCGCCGGTCCGGTGTGTTTTTCTCATGTCACAGGATGCCCGCCCCGACCGCCCGTGGGCGATCGGGGCGCAGCACATCATTCATATTCCAGCGCTTCGTCCATATCGCCGAAGAGCACGACGGTGTTCTCGTCGATCATCACCATCCGACCGTAATGGGTCGAAGTGGAGATCTCGAAGAGATGCGGGGTCATCTCGCGCCCGAGCTGCTCGCTGATCTCCTCCATGTCGAAAACGATCTTGCCCTCGCCATCCAGACGGATCATCGCGGGCAGATAGGTGATCTTGATACCCGGCTTGTCCTGCATCACCTCGGCGATGCAGCGTGCTTCCACGCTGTCGTTCATGGTGACACCGCACTGGTGCGAAATCGTGCGCTCCTGCTTGATCTGGTCCAGCGGCGTGAAAAGCTGCTGTTCGGTCGTGACGGTCATAGGTTCGTCCTTTCTCGCTGCTGTTATTCGGCCGGCTCGGCGACAAGATCCGGCATCGGCACCTGCGTCGAGAACACGCCGATTTCCGAAACGATCGCCTGAAGCCGGTTGATGGCGGAGCCATAAGCATCCGCGAACTGGGCCGCCTTCACGCGCGGCTGAGACCAGATCGGCTGGAGGTCCATGGCCGCCTGCGTGGCGATCGGCTGATATTTGTCGAACCACGCATGCAGAATCTGCCGGTTGGCCTCACCATGGTGCGGATCGCGCACCAGCAGGGCAAAAAGCTCCACCGTATTGGCAAGGTTGCGCTCGTAGTCGGCCTCGGCCGCCGACACGACAGCCGGGGTCGAATAGTCATTCTGCGCGGCCGCGACCTGCATCACAAAGCCGGAGCGGAACAATTCACCGACCAGCGGCTCGAACAGCACATTGATGATGAAATACTGCTCAAGAAAATCGCCGGCACCGCGCGCGGATTCGACGAGTTCACGCGTCTTTTGCCAGACGGGGTTCTCCAGCCAGCTCGTCTTGCCCGCATCGACGTCGAAGCCGTCGATGTCCAGGCCGATCTCACCGAGATAAAGCGTAAGGTCCTGCGCGAGGCGCAGCTTGTAGGACGAGTTGGTCAGGATCGCGTTGTTGACCATCTGGGTATAGCCATAGCGCTGCGCGTGCATGAGCGCCGTGCCGGCACCATATTCGGCATGCTTGAACGCGCCCAGATGCTCCTGCAGAACCTTCACCCACGCCTTGTCGAAGCGCTTGGGCGCGCCGGCCTTGCGGGCATTGTCGATGACGTTCTTGATCATCCCGCAAATCGTCGACTGGCGCTGATAGTGCGTGCGCTCCCACTCCTGATCCGGCGCGCGGTAAATGTGCCAGTTGCTGCTCTTGAGCGCTGTCCAGTCCTTGGAATAGGTCGGATCGCCATTGCCGAAGCTGATGATCCAGTCCTGCAGCAGATAGCGCTCGGGATCAGGCTGAACGTCGACGGTGACGTCCTCATAATGGGTCGCGCGACGGCCCTTGGGCTCATAGTAATTATAGGCTCGGCTGTCCCAGCCCGGGAAAGTCTTGGCGCCGGCCGCGGCCGACTTCTGTTCCACATCCAGTGTTTGCACAGTCATGCTCTTATCCTCTCCTGTTAGATGTTGGTGGCGGGGGTGAACTTGTCGAAATAGGTGCGCGAGGGCTCTATCCCCGCGATCATCAAGATCGGGCTGGCGCTGTCGATCATCGGCGGCGGCCCGCAGCCATAGGCATCGGCTTCCTCGATATCGTCCATGTCGAGCAGATGCTTGCGCAGCACTTCATGGATGAAGCCGGTCTCGCCCGCCCAGTCGCCATCGTCGCCGGGCTCCGAAAGCGCGGGGATGAACTTGAAGTCCGGCATCGAGGCTTCCAGCTCCTTGAAGCGCTCCAGCTCGAAGAGGTCCTTCGTGGTGCGCGCGCCGTAGAAGAAGCGGACCGGCCGGGTTTCCCCGCTGGCCGCCTGATCGACAAGGATGGAGAGCAGCGGCGCCATGCCCGAGCCGCCGCCGACAAGGATCATCGGGCCTTCGCGATCTTCGCGACGGAAGCAGGACCCGTAAGGCCCCTTCACCTTGATGTCCGCGCCGACCTGCGCCTCGCCAATCGCCGTGGAAAAGGCACCGCCGGGATATTTCTTGATGATGAATTCCAGCCGATTTGGGTCGCTCGGCGGATTGCCCATGGAGTATGAGCGCGTGATGTTCGCATCGACCAGCGTCAGGTCGGCGAACTGGCCGGCCCAGAACTTCATGGGTTCATCGAGTTCAATCGCGATACGGATGATGTCGTGCGTCAGCGGCTCGACACTGGCGAGCTTGCCGTTGAACTCCCTGACCGCGATGGAACGGGACAGCTCCTCCTCGTCGAAGTTCAGCAGCTCGACCTCTATGTCACTGTAGACGATCGTGCGGCAGAGCAGCACCTGACCGTTTTCCCGCTCCGGGTCGGACAGCGCGAAGGTCGAGTATTTCAGCATCTCGACATCCCCTTCATTGAGGATGCACTTGCAGGCCGAACACTGCCCTTCCTTGCAGCCATGTGGCAGCGCCACGCCCTGACGGAAAGCGGCGTCGAGGACGGTTTCCCCCTCCTCCACTTCCATTTCCACGCCCACCGGCTCCAGGCGCACCTTATGTACCGCCGCCTTGGGCTTTGCCATTTCCTGTCCCATCTGGACCTCTCCTGTTATTGCATGCCGGGGGGAGGGGGAGGAGCGCGCGGCCCCTCCACCTCAAAGGTTCAGCAAGGGTCAGAGCTTGCGGATCTTGAAGCCCTGGCGATATTCCTCGACATGCTTGTCACGCGCGATGGGATCGAGTTCGCGCAGCGCCTTGAGCGGGCTGCGGATCGTGTTCCCGCGCACATGATCGAGCGTCCACATATCCTTCTCCTCGAAGGACATGTGCGGCTGCGCAATCAGCGTCTTGCCGTCCGGACGGACGAAGCCCATGTCGACGATGGCGTCGGCGACATCCCAGCCGTCATAGACTTCCTCCCACTGGCGGCGGCCGGAGAAACGGCCCATCGCCGGGGTCGGGCGACCCTGATATTCACCCGCGAACGCTTCCTTGTGGGTCCAGCGATCGACTTCGCTGGCATAAGTGAACAGCTCGCCATCGACCTCACCCACGCAGAAATCCTCACGGATGACGGCGGGCACGAGGCACGACCAGCAGCGATGCGGATAGACATAGCCCGTGTCGGCGAAGGTGATGATCTCGCTGCCGGGCTTGGAGAGCTTCTCGTAATTCTCCCACCAGGCGCCATATTCGTCGTACCAGCCCGGATACTTATGCTCGAACCACTCGAAGTCGCGCTCGGTCTGCGCTTCGATGCGCCAGAAGTTGGCCCACCAGCCGGCCGAGAAGAACTGGGCGACCTTGTGGACGTAGCCCTTCTTCACGATGGAATCGAAGGCCTCGTGCACATCGTCATGATGGATCTTGATGCCGTACTTCTCGAGCGGCAGCATATAGGTGCGATAATAATCCTCGAAGATCCAGCGGTGCCACAACTCCGCATAGCTCTCCTTGTTCTTGTCGCGGTTCTTGGTGCCATATTCGATGATCGTGCCGATGGCGGCATCCACGATCATGTGATTCTGCCAGAAGGAGTAGCGGATATCGCGCTCCAGCAGCAGATGATTGTCCGGCTCCTTGAGGATGGACATGAGCATCGAGTGACCATTGCCGATATGGCGGCTCTCGTCCGACTGCACGGAAAGGAACACCGTGGGCAGCGCATAGTCGCCATTGCGCGCCGCTTCGGACGGCATGGCCACGAACAGCGTGTTGGTGAACGCCGTCTCGGCTGCGACCTGGAGATAGATGTTCGATGCGGTGATTGCGTCACCGGTCAGGAACGCCTCACCGAACTGGCGGCCGATGGTCGTGGCATAGCATTTGCCGAATGCCTTCTCGGTGATGTCGAACCCGGCGGGATCGATATAGTTTTCCATGTACCACTTCTTCAGGTTCATCTGAATGGTGGAGTGGCGGAACTCATCGACCATCTGCATGGTGAAGCCGGTCCGCAGATGGTCACCCGGCGCGAGCTGGCCTAGCGTTGCCATGGAACGGGCAGCGGAAATTTCCGGGAAAGGGATGATCGCGAGGAAGAGCTTCATCCACTCGATCCAGCGCGGCTCCACATTGCGGAACATGTCGCCACGCAGCGCGGCGTCGAGCGCGCCATAGACGCGGTTGTCCTTTTCCTCCTGCATGGGGAAATAGGAGCGCAGCACCTGCTTCATCGGGTCTTTGGGCGGCTTGCTGATCTTATAGTCGGTCGGAAAATGCATTGCGTCCTGCACGTAGGACGGCGTCCAGCCCAGATCAGCGATCAGCCGCGTCGCCTCGCTGATGCTGATGCCTTTCTGACTGGTAATCTTGTTGAGTGTTAACGCCTCGGTCATCACTAATCTCCCTCACATCCGGTTGGCAGCCGGACTCTTATGAATGGGCGCATCGCTGAAGCCGGACCGATGTTCCGGTTGGACAAGATGGTCCCGCTACAGGTGAATGCCGACGAAACCGGACCGCCGGTCTCGCTGCGGGTTAATCAGCAATGAACGTGCCAAACGGGAAAAGCGGCCGCCGGGCGGGCTTTTCAAAACGGCTGTGCCAGCGGGTGCCTGCATTGTCTCACATGCGTCACACATAAGTGTCCCACGGCTGCGCGCCGGGCGGAACAATGTGAGACAATGATACCGCCAGCGGACCGGCCCATAGCGCGCGCCGCAGTCATCACCTGCCAGTCCGGCCGCTGTTTTGCCGCAAAATCCACGCCGTACACGTCGCATTTGCGGTTTTGGCACGCCGCTTGCTGCCTGGAAAACACAGGCGCGTCGAGCGCCGGACAAAACGCACGAGAGGATGGCGGCAATGACTTTAGCTTCGATCTACCCTTACCGCTGGAAACTTCTGCGCTTCGCGGCGATGATCGCGGTCCTCGTCATTGCGCGCATGACGCAGGCCGATGCCCAGACGGCGTCCCCCACCGCCGCCGGCGCAAAGCTCTTCGTCCAGCAATGCGCGACCTGCCATTCGATGAAACCGGGCGAGGTCCGTGCCGGCCCATCACTTGCCGGCATCATGAACAAGACGGCGGGCAAGCAGGCGGGCTTCACCTACTCCGATGCGCTCAAGCGCAGCCCGATGAAGTGGAATGCCGTCAATCTCGACCGCTGGCTCGCCGACAGCAACGTCACGGTGAAGGGCAGCTTCATGAACTACCGCCAGGCCGATGCGGCAAAGCGCAAGGCCATTATCGCCTATCTCGCGACGGCGAACGCACCAGCCAAATAGGGACAAAACAGATGGCCAAGATCATCCATTCCATGATCCGCGTGCTCGACGAGCAGCGATCACTCGATTTCTACCGTATCGCGCTCGGACTCGACATCGCCGACCGCTTTCCGTTCGACGGCTTCACGCTCGTCTATCTTCGCAATGCCGAAAATGACGTCGAGATCGAGCTGACCATCAATCACGACCGGACGGAGCCCTACACCCATGGCGATGGCTATGGCCATGTCGCGGTCGCCGTCACCGATCTGGATGCCGAGCATGCCCGGCTGGAGGCCGCCGGCCTCGGCCCACAGCCAATAAAGGAGTTCTTCCGGGAAGGCGCGCTCATGGCCCGCTTCTTCTTCGTGACGGACCCTGACGGCTACAAGATCGAGGTGCTCCAGCGCCACGGTCGATACGTCTGACCGGCTATTTCTGTATCATGAATATCACTTAAAAACAACATGATGACGAAGAAACGTCTCGGCAACGGGGCAAAGGAGAGACTGATATGAGACTTGTGGAAAAGCGGGATCTGCTTGATCGCCGCGCATTTCTCGGCCGATCGGCGGGCGCGGTAGCGCTGGCGGGTCTGGCAAGCGGCATCGGCCTTGCCGCGCCGCTCAAGACGGTAAAAGCACCGGCGGCCGCAACGCTGGTGAAGATGGCGCGCGATCTCTACCCGCATGATCGCCTCGCCGACCTCTTCTATGAAAACGCCGTTGCCACGATCGACGGCAAGATCGCGGCCGAGCCTGCATCCGCCCGGCTGCTCGCCGACGGCGTCGTCGCGCTCGACAAGGCCGCCACCGAGAAATTCGGCAAGCCCTATGCCGCGATCACCGCCGAGGGAGACCGGGTCGCGGTGCTCAAGAGCATTGAGGGCACGCCCTTCTTCACACGGATGCGGAGCGAGATGATTACCGCGCTCTACAACCAGCCCGACCTCTGGGCCAAGTTCGGTTACGAGGGCTCCTCCGCCGAGCATGGCGGCTATCTCCACCGCGGCTTCAACGACATCGACTGGCTGCCGGCCTGACCGGCGCCGGAAGAAGCGGGACACAAGGGGAAGAGGACAAGACCATGGCAAATAAATTCGCACTGAGCGACGATAGTGTCGTCGTCATCATCGGATCGGGCGCGGGCGGCGGAACACTGGGCAATGAGCTGGCCCAGAAGGGCATCAAGGTCGTCTGCCTGGAGGCGGGATCACGCTACGAGACGCAGGACTTCATCAATGACGAATGGGACAGTTTTGCCCAGCTCGCCTGGACCGACAAGCGCACGACATCGGGCACATGGCAGGTGGCGAAGGATTTCCCCAATCTGCCCGCGTGGATCGTGAAGGCCGTTGGCGGCACCACAACGCACTGGGCGGGCGCCTCGCTCCGCTTTCAGGATCATGAGTGGAAGGCACGGACCACCTATGGCGATATCGCCGGGGCAGCCCTGCTCGACTGGCCGATCACCGCCGAGGAAATGGCGCCCTGGTACGACAAGGCAGAACTAAAAATGGGGACGACCGGCACGCACGGCATCCCGCGCCTGCCCGGCAACAACAACTACAAGGTTCTCGCCGCTGGCGCGAAGGCGCTCGGCTATCACGACTTCCACACCGGAAACATGTCGATCAACAGCCAGCCGCGCGACGGGCGCGGAAGCTGCCTGCAGATCGGCTTCTGCTTCCAGGGCTGCAAGTCCGGCGCGAAATGGTCGACCCTCTACACCGAGATCCCCAAGGGCGAGGCAACCGGCAAGCTGGAGGTCCGCCCCGAATGTCAGGTCATTCGCATCGAGCATAATGCGGCGGGCAAGGTGACGGGCGTCGTCTATGCGGACAAGGCCGGCAAGCTCCACAAGCAGAGCGCCCGCGTCGTCGCTCTGGCAGGCAATTCCATTGAATCACCGCGCCTCCTGCTCAATTCGGAAAGCAACCAGTTCAAGAACGGCCTTGCCAACGGCGCGGGCCATGTCGGCCGGCATTATATGCGCCACACCACCGGATCGGTCTATGCGGTGTTCGACAAGCCGGTGCACATGTACCGCGGCACCACCATGGCCGGCATCGTCCGCGACGAGGCGATCAACGACACGAAGCGCGGCTTTGTCGGCGGCTATGAGATGGAGACAATCTCGCTTGGCGTCCCCTTCACCGCCGCGTTCCTCACGCCGGGCGCATGGGGCCGCGACTTCACATCCGCGCTGGATGGCTATGACCGGATGGCCGGCATGTGGCTGGTGGGCGAGGATCTGCCGCAGGCCAGCAATCGCGTCACGCTTAACGGCGATGTGAAAGATCCCTTCGGCATGCCCGTGGCGAACGTCCACTATGACGACCACGCCAACGATCATGCCATGCGCGAACATGCCTTCGCGCGGGGCGTGGCCCTGTATGAGGCCGTGGGCGCGAAAAAGACGATCAAGACGCCGCCTTACCCCTCGACGCATAATCTCGGCACCAACCGGATGAGCGCAAAAGCCGAGGACGGCGTGGTGAACAGATGGGGCCAGACCCATGAAGTGAAGAATCTCTTCATTTCCGATGGCAGCCAGTTCACCACGAGCGCAGCGGAGAATCCCACGCTGACAATCGTTGCCCTCGCCATCCGTCAGGCGGACCATATTGCCGGCCTCATGGCCAAAGGCGAAATCTAGCAAAGACTGACAACGCCAAGATCAGGTCCATGGCCCCGCGCCCGCAGGGTGGCGCGGGGCCGCATCTGAAAGAGAAGTGGATGGCCGGCATGACAGAGCAGGATAGCGCCGCGCGGGCAGATGCGCCCGGCGCGCGCGACGGCTGGCGCCGCGCCGCTTCCCTGCCACCACTGTCGGAGGTTTTCCGCACGGTTCCCATACGCGGCACCGGCTGGCGCCGGATGCTCGCCTTTTTCGGGCCGGGCTATCTCATCGCCGTTGGCTATATGGACCCGGGCAACTGGGCGACGGACCTCTATGGTGGGTCGGCTTTTGGCTACACGCTGCTTTCGGTCATCCTGCTGTCCAACATCATGGCGATGCTGCTCCAGCATCTGTCGATACGGCTGGGCATCGGCGCGGAGCGAGACCTCGCGCAGGCCTGCCGTGACCATTATCGCAAGCCGACCGCCTTCGCGCTCTGGATATTGTGCGAGATTGCCATCTGCGCCTGCGACCTGGCCGAGCTGATCGGCACCGCCATCGCGCTGCAACTGCTCTTCGGCATTCCGCTGGCCTGGGGCGTCGCACTCACCGGCTTCGACGTGCTGCTGCTGCTGCTGCTCCAGCGATGGGGCTTTCGCCTGCTCGAAGCGCTGGTCATCACGCTGCTCGCCAGCATCGGGCTATGCTTCTCCATCGAGATATTCCTTGCCCAGCCGGATTGGGCCGGGGTCGCCGCCGGCTTCGTGCCCCGCGCGGAAATCGTGACCGATCCACTGATGCTCTATGTCGCCATCGGCATCATCGGCGCGACGGTGATGCCGCATAATCTCTACCTCCATTCCGCGATCATCCAGAGCCGCGCCTACGATCGCACGCTGCCCGGCAAGCGCGAGGCGCTGCGTTTCGCCACCATCGATTCCACCATTGCGCTGTTCTTCGCGCTGCTCATCAATGCCGCCATTCTCATCCTCGCCGCCGCCGCCTTCCACGCCAGCGGGCAGATCGTCATCGAAATCGCGGAGGCGCACCGCCTGCTGACCCCCACATTGGGGACGCCGATCGCCTCCGTTGCGTTCGCGCTCGCGCTGCTCGCCTCCGGGCAAAACTCGACGATCACCGCGACGCTCGCCGGCCAGATCGTGATGGAAGGGTTCACGACATGGCGCCTGCCCCCCGCGCTGCGCCGCATCATCACGCGCGGGCTCGCGCTGATCCCCGCCTTGTTCGTCACCATCGTCTATGGCGAGCGCGCCACGGCAGAGCTACTGGTGCTCAGCCAGGTCGTCCTGTCCGCGCAACTGCCTTTCGCGGTAATCCCCCTCATTCTCTTCACCAGCGATCGTCAGAAAATGGGCCGGATGGTCTCGCCCCGCTGGCTGACCCTGTGCGCCTGGCTGATAGCGGCCGTTATCATCACGCTGAACGTAAAGCTGGTGTGGGACTTTTTCGTCTCCTCACCCTGATCTTCAGCGGTCGTCCATAGCTGGTCTGGCGCCGTAGCGCAGGTAAATCAGCGCACCGACAGCGACATAGGCGAGCAGGATGGCACCCGGCACCCAGTCGCCGGACAGCGCCTTCAGGACGATATCGGCCAGAACGGGCACGCCCATCAGGCCACAGGAGAGGATAGCGAGCACGGGGATCGTCCCGATCCAGCGTCCGGCGATGCGGACGCCACCCAACGGCACACGAAACGGCCTCGGCAGGTCCGGATCGCTGTTGCGCAGAACGATCACGGCAATCGCGACCGTGATGAAGACGCATAACGTCCCCAGGCTCACCAGATCGGCAAGGAGCGAAATCGGCAGGCTCGCCGCAGCCAGCGCGGAGATGCACGCAACCGCCAGCGTGGCGGCGACGGGAGTGCGAAACCGGCCGTGCAATGTCGCGAGCCGCGCGGGGAGCAGGCCATCACGCGCAATCGCGTAGCAGATGCGCGACTGGGCATAGGTGTTGACGAGCAGTACCGAGCCAAGCCCCGCCAATGCGCCGACTTTGATGATGAGCGCGAAGACCGGCATGCGAATGGCGTTCACCGCCACGGCAATCGGGTCCGCGACGTCAAGCGCGCGATAGGAGATGATGCCGGTCAGCGTCAGGGCGACCGCCACATAGAGCAGCGTGCTGATCGCGAGCGCGCCGATAATCCCCGTCGGCACATCGCGCTGGGGCCTGCGCGCTTCGGCGGATGCCGCCGCAACTGCCTCAAACCCCAGATATGAAAAGAAGAGGATGGAGGCAGCGCGGAGCAGGCCCTCGAGCCCGAAGCGGAAGCCGCCTTCATTGGGCGGAATGAAAGGGTGGAGGTTCTGCGTGTCGATATGTGGAGCGCCAACGACAACGAAGCCGACGAGAACGCAGATTTTTATCATCACCAGCATCGCGTTGACCGCAGCGGAATGCGCAACGCCGCGCATGACGATCATCATCGCGACCATCAGTGCTAACACCGCGATCAGATTGACGCTCCCGCTGATCGTGAACCCGCCGCCGGCGGGGCCGCCCGCAAGCAGCCATGGCGTGGAGAGCGCATGTGGCAGCATGATCCCGAAATCTGCCAGCAAGCTCACGAGATAACCCGAAAAACCGACGGCGAGCGCGGAACCCGCCAGACCGAATTCCAGCATCAGCATCCACCCAAGCCCCCAGGCGAACCCTCGGCCCAGCACGACATAGGCATAGGAATAGGACGCGCCGGCGGCCGGCAAAGCCGCGGCAAGCTCCGCATAGCACAGGCAGACGAACAGACAGGCCACGGCGGCAATGATGAAGGAGAGCGCAACAGCCGGCCCGGCATAGTGCGATGCCGCAGTGCCCGTCATCACGAAAACGCCGGCGCCCACGATGCAGCCGATGCCGATCATCACAAGCTGCACCGGCCCCAGATGACGGTGCATCGCCAGTGTTTCATGATCGTGCCGTATCGATTCGATCGATTTGCGGGCACGAAATCCTGGCCTCTCGCCGGCTGTTTGTCCGCCCACCGCGCTCTCCTTATCGATATCTGCGCCAAACCTATGGCGCGGTGGCGCATCAACGCCGTCAAACGGGCGCATCTTCATCGCGATCGGGCAATCTGTCCCGCCATGTCATTATCCGGTCTTGGTGGCATGGGTCGCCACCCGACGACCCGCGGCTATTGCTTGAGATACTGGCTCGGCGGCACGCCGAAGGCGCGGCGGAACATCGCGGCAAACCCGCTCGGGCTGTCATACCCGACATCATAGGTGACGCGGGTGATCGACGCGCCTGCCGCCAGCATGGAGAGCGCCTCCATCAGCCGCACCTGCTGGCGCCAGACCGCCAGACCCATGCCTGTTTCCTGCTTGAAAGTCCGCGTGAAGGTGCGCCGCCCCATGGCGGCCAGCCGGGCCCAGTCGTCGATATCGCGCGGATCTGATGGGTCCGCCAGGATCGCGTTGCAAACGCGCAGCAACCGCTGATCGGATGGCATGGAGACCCGATAAGGCGCATTGGGCATACGCTCGATCTCTTCGAGCAGCAGCGCGATGATGCGCCCCTCCCGCCCGGTCACATCATAGAGCGGGGTAAAGTCCGTGACTTCGAGAATCAGCGATTTGAGGAGGTTGGACACCTCGAACACACGGCATTCCTGGGCCCGTTCGCCATGGCCGCTTGGCAGATAGAGCGTCCGCAACGACACCGGACCACGACATGCGACCTCATGCCGCATGCCGGCCGGGAGCCATACGGCGCGCTGCGGGGGGATGACAAAGCTCGTCTCGGGCGTCCGCACCGACATGACCCCGGCGGATGCGTATAGAATCTGCACATGATCGTGACTGTGCATCGGGTCGATATGACCCGCGGGATATTCGTCCTGCAGAGCCATGACCGGCCGGGCGGTTCGCAAAATGTCGATGCTGTGCTTCATGGCCCATTTCCCACAAATATCAGCTGACCCGACCTTACAGGCCAGTTCCCGCTCTTGCCAGATGGCGTGGGCCGCATGGCCTTCCAGGCGCAGTGATTGGCCCGAACGCGCGATGGTCGGGCAGGCGCAGCAGCTATCAGCCAGAAGAGCATTTCGGAGAGGGAAAGCCTGCATGCCCAACGGCCTGGACACCGCTCAGGATGACATGGTCGACGCCGACATCCGGCGTTTCGCCGATGCCATTGCGGCAGGCTACGCCGCACATGCCATGCCGCCCGCCGCCGGGATTGCGGCGCGGCGCGCTGTTGCCGAGCGCGTGCGTCAGCCATGGCGAGAGGGCGGCCCGACCATGGCGGAAAGCGTCGATATCGACATGAACGGCATCCGGCTGCGCCTTCACCGCCCGACTGTCGGCGAAGCGCTGCCCGTTCTCCTCTATATTCATGGCGGTGGCTGGGTTCTCTTCAGCATCGACACACATGATCGGCTGATGCGGGAATATGCGGCACGCGCCGGTGTGGCTGTCATTGGCATCGACTATAGTCTGGCGCCGGAAAACAAGTTTCCGGTGGCGCTGGAAGAGTGCGTGGCGGCGCTCGGCTGGATCGCGGCCGAGGCCGGAAACCTTGGCCTTGATGCCCATCAGATCCTCATCGGCGGAGATTCAGCCGGCGCCAATCTCGCGGTCGCCGCCTGCCTGCTGGCGCGCGAGCGCGGCCAGGCGCTGCCCGCCGGAATGCTCCTCAACTATGGCGCGTTCTCGCCCGAGCATATGCCGAGCTATGCCCGCTTCGGTGACGATCGCTATGCGCTGGAGCCCGGCGAGATGGACGCATTCTGGGCCGACTACACCCAGAGCAGCGCGCAGCTCGCCGATCCGCTGGTGACGCCGCTACTGGGCAATCTCACCGGGCTTCCGCCGGCATTCATCGCCATTGCCGAGTGCGATATTCTGGCGGACTGCAACCACGCCCTTGCCGACAGGCTGAGCGCGGCCGGCGTGCCCGTCCAGGCCGTGACCTATCACGGCGCGACGCACAGCTTTCTCGAGGCGGTATCGATCGCGCCGCTCGCCGCGCGCGCATTTGATGAGCAGGCGGCATGGATACAGGACATCGTAGCGAGGCGCCGGGATCGGACGCCATGAAGCTGTTTTTCGATGAGCGCCAGCTCGCCCACGCGCCGCTGCGCGAGCTGCGTAATGGCGACTGGGCGCCCTTCGCCGAAAATGTCGCCCGGCCGCGCTCGATCGTCGCGGCGCTTCCCGATTGGCAACCGGCGCGGGATTTCGGCATGGCGCCCCTGCGACGCGTCCATGATGAGGCTTATCTCCGGTTCCTGGAACGCGCACATCGGGACTGGGCTGCCGCAGGGCGCGACGGTGACGCCATCGGCTACACCTTTCCTGTCGTCCGCCGGCGCCCGCTCGGTTTCAACCGCATCGATGCCGATCTTGGCGCCTACAGCTATGATGCGGGCACGCCGATCGCGGCGGGCACCTGGCAATCGGCCTATTGGTCGGCACAGTCGGCGCTGACCGCGCTCGACCATCTCGCCACGCATGGCGAGGCGCAGGCCTTCGCGCTGTGTCGCCCGCCCGGGCACCATGCCGGGCGCGATTACATGGGTGGCTATTGCTACCTCAACAACGCCGCGATCGCCGCGCGCGCGGCGCAGGCGCGCGGGCTTGGCCCTGTCTCCATCCTCGACATCGACTATCATCATGGCAACGGCACGCAGGATATCTTCTATGCCGAGGGCGATATCTTCTTCGCCTCGATCCATGCCGATCCGCGAACCGACTATCCCTTCTATTGGGGGCATGCTGACGAGCGAGGTGAAGCCGCCGGAGAGGGCGCGACGCTCAACCTGCCGCTGCCGCGCGGTACGGACGGCACGGCCTACCGGCCCGCGCTGGAGACGGCGCTCATGGCGATCGCGGACCGGGGCACGCGCCTGCTCATCGTCTCGTTCGGCGCGGACACGCACCGCAGCGACCCGATTTCGAGCTTCGCGCTCGAAAGCAGCGACTATGGCGCGCTGGCACAGGCAATCGGCGCGCTCGGCGTGCCGGTGCTGATCGTGATGGAAGGCGGCTATGCCGTCGACGATCTGGGCCGCAACGTCGCGGCGTTTCTCTCCGGCTTCTGATCGCTCTCCCCGCCGCGCCGCGACGGGGAGAGGCCAGGGGGGAGAGGCCGGTTTCAGTTCAGATTGAAGCGCAGCGTCGCGCCGATGGTGCGCGGCCGGGCGACCGATCCGGCAAAGGAGAAGGGCGCGCTCAAAATGCCATATTGGTTGAACAGGTTCTTCGCGAACAGTGCCACTTCAATTTTCTCATCGAGCGTGATCGATGCGTTGAGGTCCACAATGTGGAAATCCCCGCGATCGAGCGTCGCGCCAAATGCCACCGGAGCCCCGGATTGATAGCGATGCGACAGGCCAACGCGCGGTTGCAGCTTCGCGTCCGGGAAGCTCAGGTCGATGGAGTTGGACAATGTCCACTCCGACGCGCCGGGGAGGCGAGATCCGCTGGCATATCCGCCGCCCACCGCAAAGCTGTCCGGCAGCAGGGACGAAAGGCGAGCGTCATTATACGACACGTTGGACGCGAAGGTCAGGTTCCGGGTCGGACGCATCGTCAGGCTGACCTCGACACCATCAATATCCGCGCCACCACCATTAACGGTATAAGCGCGACTATCGGGCGTGAAGAGGCGCGCCTGAATATTATTCCAGTCGATATGATAGGCGGTAAGATCAATCGACAGCCTTTTGTCGATCAGGTCGAACCGCGTTCCGATCTCATAATTGCGGGTAGTGTCGCTGCCAAAGGACTGCGGCAATGACGGATAGGGCAAAGCAAACACATTGATGCCACCGATACGGAAACCTTCCGAATAGAGGGCATAGACCATGAAATCATCATTCGGCTTGAAGGTGAGCGAGGCCTTGGGAATAAAATCCGATTGCTTGCTGGCCGCAGCCGCATAGCTGAAGGGCGGCACCAGATCGGCATTGGGCAGCAGAGTCGCCTGCGGCCGGGTCCGGTACTGGAAAACACGGCCGCCAAGCGTCAGGGTCAGTCGATCGACGATATCGTAGGAGACCTCGCCGAACACCGCCTTCTCGGTCACGCGATTGGTATAGGTCGAACGGCTGGTATAATCGCCCGGCGTGATCGTGCTGCTCGCCTGACCGCCAAACTCGGCGGGATGGGCATCCACATATTCTGCGATCCCTTCTAGCTGCAACCGGTCATCGCCAAAGCCGCGAAGGCGCGTATAGTTGGCGCCGATCAGCCAGCGCAGGCGCCCGTCGTCAGGCGAGGCAAGACGCAGTTCGCCATATTCCGTCTTTGAATTGCCCGACCCGATGCCGACGAGCGGCGTATCCGTGCGCGGATCGAAATAGCCGAGCCCATAATCGAAAAGGGAGCTGGCATGCTTCTTCGTATAGCTGCCAACCGCCGTGAGCGTCGCGAAGCCCAGCTCCTGCTCGAACCGCAGGCTGTGCATCTGGAAATCACTGTCCTGATATTCACGGACGGTATTTGGGCGCGTATAGTTGCGCGTGCCGGGGATGATGAAGACATAGGTCTGATCGTCGAGATCATATTCCTGATACATGCTGAGCACCGAAATGCGCGTCGTCTCGGTGGGTGTGAAGACGATCGACCCGCGCAGACCGCGCACGCGCAGATCGTTGCTGCCCTTGTCGCCGATGCCGGGACTATCGAGAAAGCCCGCGTCAAAGCGTTGCAGCGCGACAAGGCGCACGGCGAGCTTGTCCGCGACGAGCGGGGCATTGACCATCGCCTTGACCGCATAGCTCAGCTGGCCCGCATGTTTGGTCGTGGCAACGGTCCCTTCAAAGCCGGCATCAAACCGGCCCGGATCGGCTTCGTTCACCACATAGTTCACCGCGCCCCCCAGCGACGATGACCCAAAGAGCGTGCCCTGCGGGCCGCGCAGCACCTCGACCCGGGCGACATCGAAGCTGTCCACATCCGGAATGACGAGCGGAAAGCCCGGCTCGCCGAGCGGCAGCTCATTAAGGTAATAGCCGGTCGTCGACTGGTTCGCCTCATGATAGGTCGACGATGCGATGCCGCGGATCACCACCTCGGAAACACCGGGCTGATAATCGTTGAAAACCACCCCGGGCACACGGGTGATGTAGTCCGAGAGGCTGCTGGCATTGAGCTTTTGCAATGTCGCCTCGCTCACCGCCGAGACGGAGCCGGGCACATCGCGGACGGACTGCTCGCGCTTGGACGCCGTGACGATGATCTCGCTATCGTCGACCGTGGCCGACGCGCCTTGCGCGAAACTCGCGGACGCCTGCCCGACCGCGAGCAAGGAAATGCCGCAGATCATGATACGCCGTATCGTTGCAAAGGACATTTTCGTCTCCCTCCTGATAGAAAATTCCATTTCGAAGGCTAATCGCTTCCGTCTGCGTGTCGGCGATGGTCGGGCCATAATGTCATCCTATCGGGCCATGACGTGACGATGCCCCTGCTCGCGTTCGCGCGTGTCACGTTCACCGATTTGCCCGATAAGTGGATTGGGCGGCCTGATCGGCGCGGACAGCCAGCCCCATGGCCATAAGCTGCCGTGCCGGAGCAGGACGGAAAGGGCTTTCGACCATGGCGAAGCTGATCGATGCATCGCGGCGCGGATTTCTGGGCGGGGCGGCGATGACGGCAATGCTGTCTTTCGCGCCGGCGCTGTGGGCCGCCACCACCCACTGGCCGGACGTCGCACCACCGCGTGCGCGCCGCATCCCGCATGTCATCAAGCAGCTCGGGCGCACGCGCGATGATGTCTATAGCTGGATGAAGTTCATTCCTACGAGCGGTGAGCGCACCCGCGACAATCTGCCAGACGCGGTGGGCGCGATGCTCCGGGCGGAAAATGCCTATGTCGATGCCATGATGCAGCCGCTCGCGCCGTTACGCGCCGAATTGCTGGACGCCATGCTGGCGCGCTCATCGGGGGAGATGGCCGCGCCGCCGACCGAGAAAGACGGCTGGTTTTACACATCGGCGATCGCGCCGGGCAGCGCGCATGCGGTCTACAGCCGCCGCAAGGGCAGCGGCACGGCCGAAATACTGGTCGATGAAGCGCGCCGTGCAGCCGGGCAGGCCTATTTCCGCAGCACCGGACACCAGCCGAGCCCTGACCATCGCTGGTTTGCCTGGGCGGAGGACATCATCGGCAATGATCGCCACCGCATCGTCATCCGCGACAATCGCGACGGCATGGTCCGGATCCTCGTCGACAAGGACGCCTATGGCTATGGCGGACTCGTCTTCGCGCCGTCCTCCCGGTGGATCTTCTGGATCGCGCGCGACGCCCGCAACAGACCGACGCGCCTCTACCGCACCTCGGTCGACGGCGGAACGACGGCGCTCGTCTATGAGGAAACGGATCCGGCGATCTTCATGGGCGTGCGCCGCACGGCAGCAGACGGCTTCATCGCGCTGACATTGTCCGGCCCGGACACGGCGGAAGTGCGGCTAATCCGCGCGGATGACGAGGACGGCACTCCGGCGGTCGTTTGGCCGCGCCGGCCGGGCGTCCGCTACGAGATCGACGAGTGGAATGGCGGCCTGATCGCAACGACCGACGCCGACGATGCATTCGACATGAAGATATTGAGGCTCGATCCCACCGACTTTTCGGTCAAAGCCGTGCTTGTTCCGCATCGGCCCGGCGTGCCCATTCTCGCCGTTCAGCCCTTTGCCATGGCGCTGGTGCGGCTCGAACGGGTCGATGGCCAGCACAGCATCGCGATCTTGCGCGCGGATGGCAGCGAACAGCGCATCGATTTCCCCGATCCGGCTTATGCGATCGAGCTCCCGCCAGAGCAGAGCTATCTGTCTCCGCACGTGCTGATCGTCCATCAGTCGCCCAAATCGCCGCGTCGCTGGATCGCGGTCGGGCTGGCGGATGGCGGGCAGAGGCTGATCCAGCAGCAAGCGGTCGCGCATTTCAACCCGGATGATTATGTCGTCGAACGCCTGTTCGCGCCGGCGCCTGATGGCGAGCTGGTGCCGATCACCCTGTTGTCACGCAGAGGCGCGCCAAAGGACGGCAGCACGCCGCTCCTGCAATATGGCTATGGCGCCTATGGCATTTCGAGCGATCCGGAATTCTCCATTCCCGCGCTGACGCTGGTCGATCGGGGCTGGCGCTATGCGATCGCGCATGTGCGCGGCGGATCGGAGAAGGGGCGCCGATGGTTTCTGGGTGGTCGCCGGTTCACCAAGCGGAACAGCTTTACCGATTTCGTCGCCAGTGCCGACTATCTGAGCCGCGAGGGCTATACGGCAAAAGGGCGTGTCGTCGCCTATGGCCTCTCGGCAGGGGGCCTGCTTGTCGGCGCGAGCATGAACATCGCGCCCATATTGTGGGCCGGGGTGATCGCCAAAGTCCCGTTCGTCGATATGCTCAATACGATGAGCGATGCGCGCCATCCGCTCGTCCCCCTGTTCCGGCCGGACTGGGGCGATCCGCTCGCCGACGCCAGGGCCTATGACTATATCGCGTCGATCTCTCCTTATGAAAATGTACGGGCCGCCCCCTATCCCCCGCTGCTGTGCACCGCCGGCCTCAAGGATGATCGCGTTCCCTATTGGGAGCCGGCCAAACTCGTCGCACAGGTGCGGCATCTGTCGACAAGCGGCAATCCGGCCCTGCTGCATACAGACATGGATGCCGGCCATCAGGGCAGTGGCGATTTGCGGAGCGAATATGGAGAAAAGGCGATGTTCTGGGCCTTCGCGACGCAGTGCGTCAGCTAGGCGGCTCGCCTGATGGCGCATGCGGCGGCTATCCGGTTGAACGGGCGAAACTCCTAGGCCCCGCCCGGCGTACGCCACATCCCCACCCCGCCGATCAATCCGCCATGCTGTGCAGTCGCCCGCTGTAGAGTGTCAGTGACGATAGCCTCAGCCGCATGTCGCTCAGGATCTGGGCGCAGCGGCGCACGATCGCCTTCAGGCACAGATTATCGGGCATGGGACGAGCGGGAACGACTCGCTGGGCACTGGCAAGCCACGAGATCAGCATCAGCTCGCTGGCAATGATGTAGGGTGTGCCGGGCGGAGAGATGATGAGATCATTGTCCGCAGCGAGCCTGCGAAGCCTCTCGAAACAGCGGGCCATCTCGTCGGAGATCAGTGCGTGATGCCCGCCCCGGATGATGGTGATGACACGTCGCTCCGTGCGGGGGCGGCGGCTCAGCGGAAGGATCATGCCCGTCATAGCGCCCTCGCAAGGGTCAGGGAGATGGCTGCTCCGGACCATTGGCGGCGTTGCTCCTGCCCGCTGTAGCTGCCGGCGCGGCTGGGGCTGTAGAAGCGCCGGAGCCGGTGTGTCTCCTGCCCGTTGAGTGCACTCGCCCTGACGGTCGCCTTGATCCCGGCCAACGCGGTTGTTTCGACATAGGCGCCCCAGAGCGCGTCCGCATGGGTCGCGAAGATCTCGCTCGTGTAGAAAATGTCTTCGGCTTCCGCCGCCGTGAAGCTTACACCCCATGACGAGCGCAGCCGGGGTACGTCGTGGCGGAATTCCGCCGTCAGACTGCGCGGGGCGACACCGTCCATCCGCCGACCGGCTTCCGTGATGGGATCGGCAAAGCGGGAACCGCGCAATGCACCATCCAGCGTCAGCCGCGCGCCACGCAGGGCAGCGTCCAGCGGCAGGGTCGCCCGTGCGCTCACACCCCATTGGCGCGCATTGCCGATTGTGCCCAGCGCCTCATCGCCACTGTCGAGCACCAGATAGCCCAGCATGCCCTTGTGCCATTGATGATAGCCCTCGACCGCCAATGCGCCGCCCCTGCCCCAGCGATGGTCTATACGTGCCAGAGCGCGCGTGAGGCGCGCGGGCCGCAGCCCGGCATTGCCGCCCAGCAGGCGGCCATCGGCCTGACTGACCGACGCGGCGAAATCCCCAAAGTCGAGCTGCTCGACCGTACGCCGCGCGCTAAAGCGGATCTGGGTGTTGCCCGATGGCGACCAGATCAGCGCGGCGGACGGCTTTGCATAAGAAAGGCGCTGTTCATTCGCCATGTCTCCGGTGACGCGGATACGCGATATCTCGAACGCCAGGCCTGCTTCGAGGCTGAGGCCCTGACTGAACCGGACGGTGACGTTGGCAAAAGCCTCACCGCGCAATTCCGCAACCCGCGTGGCCGCGTTGGCGAGCGTGACAGGCAGGAGCCCACCGCCACGATCCTCGGCATAATCGAGGCGGCTGGTCAGGCGGTTCCAGGCGACTTCCATGCCCAGTTCAGGACGAAGGAGATGATCGCCCTCACGCGTCAGCGTCACCCGGCCGACCATTTCCATCGGCTTCTGGGTAAGCGCTGAGACGCCGCGATAGCCCGGCTCCACATAGGTCTCATCCGTCGTGCTGCCCTCCAGCCGGGCCAGCCCGACAATCTTGGCGCCCCAGTCCGATCCCACCGCGCGGGTCCAGTCCAGCCCGAGCTCGCCGCTGTGGCCATCCTCCTTATACCCGATCGTCCGCACGGTATCGGGCGTGCCTGCCATCGCCCCGGCATAGAGATTGATCGCGCGATCGGACTGATAGCCATCCTTACTGAGCCGCAGGTTGATGGTCAGCGTGCCGCCACCGAGTCCGCCGGAGGTGGAGGCCGCAAGGCCCAGCTCCGGCGCCTTGCCCGTTATCCGTTCAAACCGCGTCTGCACGAGAGCGCCCGCCACATCGCGCACATGATAGAGGCCTTTGGTCGGGTAGCGCACAATCTCGCCGGACACTTCGATATTGGTCTGCCAGCCCGCGATAAACCGGGCGTGGCTGATCCGGCCTGACGGCGCGATATGTCCGTCCGCCGTGTGACGCAGGCTCAGCAAGGCATTGCCCGAACCACCCGCATCGGCACGCAGAATGACGTTGGCGACCAGCGTCTGACCCTGCGCTTCTGCCGCATCCGATCCGCGCAGCAGCACGATGCGCTCCACCCGCGATGCCGCGATCCGGCGCAATATCTCGGAAATGCCGCCCGCCTTCACCGTGGGGCGCTGGCCGTCAATCAGCACATTGCCCGCTGTGCCGCCGAAGCCGCGCAGGCTGCTGCCGCCGGAAAGCGCGAAGCCGGGCGTGCGCTCCAGCATATCGAGCGCCGTCTGGGGCTGGAATGGCGCGAAGAATTCCGCTGGATAGACCGGATCGGGACCGGACGGCACCACTGCGGGGTGGTTTGTCGACATGGATGGGTCCTGCTCATGCTGATCGTCGACCATCGCTTGAACCGATGTGCCCGCGGAAGCAGCAAGCCCGGCGAGCAGCAGGCTGAACCCTCTCATCGCATGAAAAACTCGACGGGGACGACAAGCTCGATGGTGTCGCCCTTGACGTCTTCCGGCGGCTTGGGCAGCGGATCGGCGCGTCGGGGCAGGCTGACCGCTTCATCATCGAGCGACCGGATGCCCGAGGACCGTTCCAGCCGTACCGAGAGTATCTTGCCCTCACGGTTCATCACGAAGCGGATGTAGGGCACGCCTTGCTGGCGACGGAAAGCAGCCTCGCGCGGATAACGCTTCACCTTGTTGAGCGCGCCCAGCACCATGCCTTCCCATGTCGGCCTGGCATCGCTGGCCTTCTGCGCGGGCGGCGCCGGCTTGCTTTCGGGCGCGGTCGTTTTTTCAACCGGTGGGCCGGGGTCGATGACGGGTTTAGTGATCTCCAGCGCGATGGGGTTATTGCTGGGCACCTGAACTTCAGGCGCTTCGATCTTAGGACGGTCCGGGTCGGGCTGGGCCTTCTCTTTCTGGACCTGCTCGGGGCCGGGCGGGGTTTCGCTCTGCGGCTCGGGCGGCGCGGCGGGCGCGGCGATATCGAACACGTTCAGATTGGGACGGGCCTGAACGGCGGTATAGACCCGCCAGCTCAACAAGGCACCGGCCGCGATCGCGAGCGCGATGGCGCAAACGCCGCCCATACCGAACAGACGCGTCTGCAAGGTCATGGGCTGATCGCTATAGCGCGTGGAGGGCTGCCACGGCGCCGCCGGAGATATAGCCGCCACGACAGGAGACGGTGTTCGCACCGCCAAACAGGTCAAGGGTTCATCGGGCAGGCTGACGATCCGTACGCTATTATCCGCGGTCGTCATGCTGTCATCTCCGCACCCACCGGGCCTTATCGCTTGCTCTGGCTGGCCTGATCTCCTCCTGCTCGACGATCGCCTGTTCACCCGGCCCCACGTCAAACAGAACGTAATAGCCGCCTTTGGGGCGCGGGAAGGTGAAGACACCGTCCTTGCCAAGCTTGCCGGCAAGCAGCGTCCGATTGGCATGATCGATCACTTCTATGCGCTCACCGGGCGCCATCTCGCCGTCGGCATAGCCGCCGCGACAGCGGACAGTGGCGGCATCGAGCAACACGCATTTGAGGACCGGCTCATGTGCCAGCGCGGGCGATGACAGACAGCTCATGACCAAAGTCACGGTGCAGGCGAGCAGCTTCCTTGCGGGCATCATTGCGCGCGCTCCTGTTTCTCAAACCAGGCGACGGTGGCGGGCGATACGGCCTGCATCGGCCAGGATGTCTGGTGAACCGCGCCGTTCTTGCCGACGACCGTCATCCAGAGTTCGCTCGTGGCGGTGAGCGTGCCGGGCAGCTGGATTTCCACCGAACGCTCCCAGCGCGCTCCCCCGAAGGCGACACCGGACACGCGCATGGCGCGGGGCCGATTGACCTTGAGGTAGACGCGCAGGATCTGGTCGTCGCACGTCTCGCAGAAGCGCACGCGATAGGCCTTCATCGGTACGTCCATGTCCGCCACTTCCGGGCCGTTCCGATCCGCTTCGGCGAAGGTGAAGGGCCATGGGCCGACCTGCCCACGCAGCGCATCGTCCCGCAGCAACGGCTTTGTCTCCACATTGGCGAAGGCGACCGCAAAAGTGCCCGTCGTCGCGGCCAGCAGGGCCAAACCGATCCAGCGGCGGGGCGGACGGGCCGGTTCCGCATCCATGGCATCGGCCTTCCTGCGCGACGCGCGCTCGGGACTGGCCTTGACTGGCGGCTGCCAGGGCCAGCGCGGCAAGGCGAAGACGAGCGCCACAGCCGCAAGGCTTATCCAGCCGGTCCAGATGGCGATGCCGACACCCGCGGTCACAAGTCCGGTGACGCCCAGCGCCAGTGCACCGGCGAGCAGTAGCCAGCCGCCGCTCCGTGCCGCCAGCCTCAGATGGGGTGCAGGCACGGTGCGCAGCAGATGTTTGGCATGTCGCTCGGTGCCGATGGCCAGCGCCACGAAGCCGAGGAAGCTCAGCCCCAATATGGCAAGATGCAGCCCGCTCATGCCGCGCTTCCTGCGCCCAGCAGCCATGCTGCAACGCTCAGAACGGCGGTGCCGCCCAACGCAATGCCCCAGATCCAGCGGAGACTGCGCGCATGGAAAGCCCAGAGGATGAAGACGGTATAGAGCGTGAAGCTCAGCATCGTGGCCGTCAGCACGGCTTGCGCCTTTGGCAATGGCCAGACCAGCGCAAGCATCACCGTCGCCGCCGAGATCAATGCATAGCCACCCAGAAACGCGCCCGCGATCCGCGATGCAACCGCCCAGCGATAGCGAGCGGAAACGGACTTGCCCTTGCTCATGCCTGCGCCTCCCGCAGAACGGGCTGCAAGACAGGGGCCGACGCTACGGGCCGCAAACGCCGCTGCACCTTGCGCGCCGTGAAAGCGAAGACAGCGGCAAGCCCCAGCATGGTGAGGTCGAACCCGGCGAACACCCAGTCACCCCGGACGAGCGAAACCGGCAGACCTCGCCCGGTCGTCAGCGCATTGAGGACCGGCACGGCGGCGAAGGCAAAGCAGCTGGCCCAGAGCAGTTCGATCCACGCGCGGCGCAACGGCCTGCCAAGCGCATAGAACAAAGTGCCCAGCCACAGCGCGAAGAGACTGTGATATTCCCACGCCGCACGGTCCATCATGCTCACCGGCAGCAGGCGATTGGCCCAGAAGAAGCCCGCCACCGCCAGCGGCAATCCGGCGATCGTGGCGACGTTCAGGCTCTCGACCAGCCGCACGCCGAAATGCTCCTGATTCCAACGATCTTCGTTGAGGTGAAAACGTCGCCGCTTCACCGTCCACAGCACCAGCCCGGTGCCGATCATCCCGCAGCCGAGCAGACCGGACGCAAAATAGACCCAGCGCCCCCAGATATCGGCATAGGCCCCTTCATGCAGGTTGAGCAGCACGCTCTGCGTCGTTCCCGGTGCACCGCTGGGATTAGGCTCATCCGGCAAGCGCTGGCCGGTATCGGCATGGAAGCGCAGGGTTGCCGCATCGTACAGCTTGAGGCCCACCGGCACGTGGGAAAGCACCACTTCGGGCACCTCACCCTCGTGCCGCTCGACCGTGAGTGAAGCGATCTGCTCCATGCCCCAGGCTTTGGCGGCCGCGCCGATCATCGGCGCCAGCGGCGCGGCCGGGCGGCTTATCGACGCATGCTTGTGCTCACCGCCATCGTAGAGCTCGTCATAATAGCGGCCGCTCGTTTCCGGATCGGTGCCGTAGATCACATCCTTGCCTGCCGGCATGTAGGCAAAAAGGTAGAAAACCAGCCCGCTATAGGTGATCATCAGAAAGAACGGCAGCGCCATGACGCTGACGATGTTGTGGGCGTCCAACCATGAGCGCTGGCCTTTTCCGGGCCGGAAGGTGAAGAAGTCCTTGAAGATCTTCTTGTGCGTGATGACCCCGCTGACGATCGCCAGCAGCATCAGCATCGTGGCCACGCCGACGATGCGGATCGCCCAGTCATAGGGTAGATAATGCAGCGCATAATGCATGCTGTAGAGACCGCCTCCGCCAGCCGTCGCGCGCGGCTCCGGGTCGGGCGGCAGCACGGCGCCCGTCGTCGGGCTCAGCCGCTCGCTGCTGCTGGCGCCATAGTCATGCTCCCCGGTTGGCATCTCTTCCCAGCGAACCGAGAAGTTCTGCCACGAGCGGTCCCCCGGATTGCGATAGGGGAAGGTGATCCGCCAGCTCGCCGCTACGGGCGCGACCTCGCCCAGCCGCTTCATCGCCTTGTCGGCCAGCACGGCGCGATCAATCTCGACCGGCGCCGGGTTCGCGATGCGCTCGGGCTGCATCCAGCGGGTGATCTCCTGCTGGAAATAACCCGCCGTCCCCATCACGAAGACGAAGAACAGAACCCAGCCTGCCACCAGTCCCACCCAGGTGTGCAGCCATGCCATCGACTGGCGAAATGCGTCTTTCATGCGATTGCTTTTCAATACCGTTTACAAGGCGCCTAATAGGGAGACGTTTTAGCGCGCCGATTTTTCACTGAAATCACGCCGAACCGTCATAGATGCTCATCAGGCGCCGGCCCGTCTGACGACGGCGGCGCCTGATAGCGATCAAAAGGCTCTGCGGACGACGAGCCGGACGTTGCGCGGCTCACCGAAAAAGCCCGAGGTTGCCAGATATTTCTTGTCGAGCAGATTATTGACGCTGAACGTAATCAACGTCTTGGGCAGCACCTGATAACCGATCTGCCCCGAGACTGTGGCATAGCCGCTCTGGCTGACCAGAGTCGAGAAATTGACCTTGCTCTGCATGATGATGCCGCCGCCAACGCGTAGTTTCGCAAGCGGTCCGCCCGCATCAGCCTCTCCGAAGTCGTAAGTCGCCCACAGCTTGAACGAATGGCGGGGGGAATCCGACAGGAAAGGAGTGCCCTGCTGGCTGGTGGCGGCCCGCACATATTTGTTGTGATTATAGCTGTAGCCAGCCGTGAGTTGCAGTCCGGCCACCGGGCTGCCGTTGATTTCGGTATCGATGCCCTGGCTTTGCACGAGGCCTGCCGCCGTATAGCAGTTCCCGGTCGCGGTGCCGCCGCAGCCGACATGAGCTTCATCCAGAAGCGGCCTGTTGCTGTCCTTAAGGCGATAGAGCGCGAAGGAGGCATTCAGCCGCCCATCCAGGAAGCTGCCCTTGACGCCGACTTCGGTCTGCCAGCCGATCCTGGGTGGCAGCAGAGTATTGGGCCATGCCCACACCGTCTGCGGCACGAACACATCGGTATAGCTGCCATAGAGGGAGATTTGCCGGCTGACGTCCCACACCACGCCGCCATAGGGCGTCATCCGCCCCGCATAGTCATAGGTCGTCGCGCGCACACCGGTCAGCAGGCTGTGGGTCTTATATTTGAAATTGGTGATGCGGGTGCCGGCGATCAGCGTGAGCGTTTCGAACGGCTTGACGTGCAGCACGCCATAGGCCGCCTGCTGCGGGATCAGAATCTCGCCCACATCGGCTGATCCGGCCGCTGCAATGGTCGTCGGCACCTCGTCCTCGCCGATCTGCGGATTGAGCGCATTTCGCCCGCTGATGAGGGTAGCGAGATAGGAGAATTTCGACTTATATTTGTTGTACTCGACACCCAGCGTCAGCCTGTTCGACATGCCCAGCAGTTCGAACGGCCCGGATATGCTGAGGTCCGTACCCAGAGAACTGTTCTTCTCAGGATAATACATGCCGCGAACGGTCGCCGTGCCGTCCGGCTGAACGCCCGTGTACCAGTTATAATAGTTATGATAGACGTGATCGACACTGCGATAGAGCAGCTTTGCGGTGATCTTCCAGTCGCTGCCCAGTTGCTGGGTCACGTCCGCTGACAGGTTACGCAGCGTCGTATTGTCATACGCCCAGTCGGGATTGATATTGGTAGAGCGGTCGGTCGAAACCAGCGTCCCATCGGGATAGGATGGAATGCCGACGAAAGGCACGCTTGTATCCGATTCCTGATAGGTTGCGGCAAGTGTGACGAGAGTATCAGGGGTCAGATCCGCCTCGATCGTGCCGAATGCCGTCCATTTCGTGCGATGCGTCCGCTCATAGAAAAAATCCCGATCCTCCGCAGCCAGCACCGCCCGCGCGCGCAGACTGCCGCTCTCATTGAGCGGCCCGGTAATGTCGAAATCGCCTGTCAGGTTGCTCCACGTGCCGATGCCAACGCTGCCGCCGATACCGAACTCCTTCATCGGCCGCTTCTTCACGAGATTGACGACGCCGCCGAAATCGCCCGTGCTGCCGCTGCCGCGCAACAAGGCGGCCGGTCCGCGCAGCACCTCTACACGATCGACAGAAGCCAGATCATCGAGATTGGTGAAATAGGATACAGCGACACCGTCATAGCTGGTCGCCATGCTGTATCCGCGCGCATAATAATATTGATAGCCCCACACGCTTGGCCGGATCGTGACCCCCGGCGTCTGCACCAGCGCGTCGTTCAGCGTGGTCAGATTCTGGTCCTCGATCTGTTGACGCGTGACGACCGTAACCGTTTGCGGCACTTCGCGCAGGCTCTTCACGTCTCCCTTGCCGACAGTCACCGCGCTGACCGCATAGCTGCGCGTGCCTTCTGTCGCGGCAGCGTCGCTGGTCGCGGCAACATAGCCGGAACCGCCATTGCCGGTCGTTCCCTCGACCCGCACCGGCCCCAATTGCACCGATCCGTCTGCTATATCGGGCGCCGGCTCCACCATCACCGACCGGTTGGACAACCAGCGGAACGTCAGGCCCGTACCTGACAGGAGGCGGGACAGCGCCTCCGCAGGGGCAAGGCTACCCGACACGCCCTGTGTGGTGCGCCCGCGTGTCGTGGTACTCTCGGCGGACACTTCGATCCCCGCCTGCCGACCGAACAGAATGATCGCGTCCGGCAGCGCCTGCGCCGCGATATCGAACGTACGCACGTTGCCACTCTGGGCAAGTGCCGGCGCAATCGGCACCGCAATCGCCGCCGTCGCCATCCACAGCGCCAGCCATGCCCTCCGGCCGGCACGGGTCGAACGTCTATCCATCATGTTTCAAAGCCCCCGATATTCGCAACATACGCCATGGGGCTCCGCATCCATGATGCTAATGCGTCGCATATGCCAAAGCCCCTCAGCACAAGGACTTGAGGCACGACATTAATTTTCAGATTTTTTACTCTTTTTTATGAGAATCCGGCATCCGACGGAAAAATATCGATTTTATGCACTCACGATGATCAGCCACGGCGTGATTTGCGTAACCCTGCCGCCACCCGGCCCCACCAGTGATCGGATCGCCTGTGCGGCATCCTTTGGATTATAGATCCCGTTCACCCGGCGTGCGCCAAGGCGTTCGTCCATCATGATGATCTTGCCGCTGTACCACGGACGAATCTCGTCGATCACCTCGGCGATGGTCCGGTCGCGCGCATTGACTTCCGCCAACGCCCACGACGCGATGAGCGCCGGTGCGGTATGATCGGTCTTTACCCCGCCCGCCAGATCGATCCGGACTTCATCGCCAGCGGCGAGAAATGTCGGCCGATTGCGCGATCCACGGATATCGACACGAACCCGGCCATGCTGCACGCCAACCTGTGTTACCGTCCGCAAGCGCCGGACATCGAAACCCGTTCCCAGCACCGTTGTCGTGATTGTGTCCGCTTCCACAAGGAAGGGCCGACGAGGATTGTGCCGGACCTGAAACAGCGCCTCACCGGAAAGAAGCTCGATCTTTCGCTGCGCGTCTGAGAAGGTCGCCCGGATCGCGGAGTCTGGCCCCAGCTGCACGGTAGAGCCGTCTTCCAGGGCTATGGTCCGCAGTTCCCCCGTGCCCGTGATGTGATCGGCACGGAACCGCAGCAGCATATCGGGCACCAGCCACACCATCAGAATGGCCGCAAGCGCAGCCACGCCCGCAACCTTGTAGATTTTGCGATGCGGCCCGCGCGCGCGCCAGCGGGATTGTGACCTTGACCGCCTCGGAAGAGGCAAGGTACGGCGTACGTCAGACCGGTCGATCGACAGATGGCCAGCCGGCTCCACTTCTCCGATCAGGTCATAGCTCTCGTTGAGATCGCGCCATGTCTCCGCGTGTCGATGGTCGGCGCGCAGCCACGCCTGGAACCGCGCACGCGTCTCGCCATGGGTTGGCTCGTTCGCGAAAACCAATAGCCAATCCGTCGCTTCATCGAGAATGCGCTCGTCCTCGTCCCTCATCGGGCCAACCCGTCCGTAGTCGGCGACAAGCCTGAGACGCGCACGCCATACCCTGCTCCACGGAGATGCCAGTCCATTGTCCATATAGGAGAGACGTCTGGCGCCATGGCAATTTTCAGGGAGATTATCATGACGGCCGTCTGCCGGCCGCGCGGCGGCGATGGCAATGCTTGATGCCATCTGCAACCAGCCCATGCACGAGGCCGACCGATACACCCAGATGATCCGCGATTTCGGTGAGCGTGTGCCCACCAAAGCGATGCATTTCTACCGCTAGGCGCGTGCGCTCCGGCAGTTCCGCAAGAGCAGCGCGCACCGATTCAAGCTCGCTCCGGGCGAGAACGGATTGTTCGGGCGTGGGCCTGTCGCACGGCAGAGTTTCTGCGATCTCCGAGACATCGCCGCCATGACGCATGGCTTCGACCAGCCCCCGGCGTCGCCCATCAAGGGCAAGATTGCGTACAATCCTGTAGAGATACCGCAATGGTTCACGGACGGTATCGGCATCGAATGCGCGATCGAACCGCAACCATGCGTCCTGAACCACGTCCTCCGCCTCGGCCCGATTGCCGGTGATCACGCGCGCATAGTCCACCAGCGACGCGCGATGCGATCGATAGAGAAGCAAGGCTGCCTGCTCGTCCGACACGATATCCGACATGTTGTTTCCGGCCCGGACCATCACCACTCCGTGCCACCACAATGGCTCAACTTAGAATGAGAATGACTCGCAATTTTTAGGGTTTCTGGCGATCCTTGACAAGAGATTCGTCGCCTTTCGTGTTTCCGCAGCGACAAACAGAATGGCAGCTCCGCGCCAGCACCCGGTCATTTCACCCGTCACTGACAATTGCAGTCGTGATTGAACGCGGCCGTGCGGCTTTCCGTGCGTCTCCCTGTTCGGCGCATGATGTGCGGGAGATACTGGGTTGTTCGGGAACCGCTCGCCACCCCAATTCTATAACCGCCACCGGCACGAACTGGTCGACTATGCACGTCGTTTCTCCGGGGATGATGGCGCCGCGGAGGGCATTGTCCATGATGCCTGGCTCAGAATTAGGTCAATATGGTGAGCCTTCCGCGGTTCGAGAACCACCAAGCCACCTCAAGCGCGCCGTGCGCAATTTTGCAATCGATCTCGCGCGCGGCCGGAATCGCCGTAATACCCATGGCGGCGATTATGGTGCGTCGGAGATGTTTGGCAAACCGCGCAATATCATGGCAACGTCGCGCGCCAGTTTCTGACGTTTGATTAAATGGGCTGGCTCGCACAAAGCCAGCCCAGTTCAAATGGCGCTATCGGTTTCGGCGTAGCCATACAGCCGAGATTCTCGTGTTTTGGCTGGTGCGCCGCTACAGTGTCCATCTGAGGGTGGCGCGCACTTTACGCGGTTCACCAAAGAGTAGACCAGACACGCTTTCGAAATAGGTTTTGTCGAACAGGTTGCTCAGGTTCAGCGACACATCAATGTGATCGCGCAGTTTCACGCTCCCGTTCAGGTCTACGAGAAAGTAGCTTTTCTGTTCGAGCGTCAGGGACGAACTATATATCCTGCTCTGCCATCTTAATCCGCCACCCAGTCGGGCGCCTTCGCCGGTGCGAGGAATGACGTAGCTCGTCGTTAACTTGGCGAGATGGCGGGGCGTCAACGGGCTGAACGGCGTGCCTTTTGCATATCTGTCATCCTTCAGATATTTAGCGTCATTATAAGTGTAGCCCGCGCCAATCTCCCACCCGGCGGCAAGGGCGCCGTTAATTTCTGCCTCGAAGCCCTTGCTGCGCACAAGGCCCGACGGTTCATAACATTGGGCGGACGTCGTACACTCGCTGACATCTTCCACGAGCCGCGCGCGGTTGGCCTGATCCGTACTGAACATGGCCAGGCTGGCGTTCAGCGCGCCGGAAAGATACTCGCCTTTCACGCCAATCTCGTAATTCTTGCCGACCACGGGGTCGATCGTCCTGCCGTTGCGATCCACCGAGGTTTGTGGGCTGAATATGTCGGTATAGCTGGCATACAAGGCGTGTTGATGATCGACGTCCCAGACGATCCCGGCATATTTCGTAAGATGAGCATCCGCTTTGAAGCGGCCTGTCGAATAAAGGTCCTGCGTTCGATACCAGTCCAGTCGGCCACCGGCGATCAGCCTGACCCCGTCGAGCAGGGAAACGCGATTGGTGAGATAGGCCGCATGCTGGCGGACAGTCTCACCGAAGGCGAACGTACCTTGGGCCGTTGGCAAACCGATAGCGCCTGAATCCCAGGCGCGCAGATCATCCACAGAATAGAAGATGCTCAGATTGCCATATCCGCCCACCCCGTCGCGACGGGCCTCACGCGTGCCGCCGCCGATGACCAGTTCATGCGTGCCGCCCAGCAAGCGATAGCTGCCGCGCAGGAAAGCATCGATCGCATATTGTTTATAATCATAATGGATTAGCTGATAGCCTTGGTCGAAGGTTCCGTCGGTCCGGGGATTCCAATAGGCGCCTGCGAAATCCAGATATGACCAGGACCGGCTTGCCGCCACGCGCATTTCCCAGTCGCCGCCGAAGCTATGATTGATATCAGCGAAGAGCGTATCGGTCTTCTTGTCCCATCGCTCCCAGTCATGGACGAGCGATGTAGAGCGCGGCCAGTGGAGCACGGTCCCACCGGTTGTCCGGATCGGCAATCCGTCAAAGCCCACATGATTGTTGTTTTCGACAACGGAGGCGCCAAAGGCGACCGTGGTGTTTGCGCCAAGATCGATCTCGCCAATGCCATAGAGAGACAGATTGTCGCTGTTCTCGCCGGTACGAAAGCTCCCCATATCCCGATAGGATGCCACAAACCGCGCCCGGATGCTGCCGCCTTCATTCACCGGCGATGATGCGTCGACCATGCCGCTATATTCACTCCAGCGCGCGGCGGAGGCAGACACGATCAATTGCTGATCGCGGGTCGGCCTTTTGCGGACAAGATTGATCGTGGCCGAGGGCTGGCCCGCGCCTTGAACCAGGCCGGTGGCTCCGCGCACGACCTCGATCCGATCATACATGACAAGATCAGGCGGCGATTCCAGATAGCCACTATTGCTGCTCAGTACGCCGTCAAAGCTGACGTTCTCGATTGCAAATCCCCGTGCATAAAAGCCTGTTCTGGCTGGCGAGCCATCCTTGACCAGCGACAGGCCAGGCGTAGCGTCGATGATGTCGTCGAACGTAAGCAGGGCCTGATCGTCCATCCGCTGCCGGGTAATGACGGTTACGGCTTGCGGCGTTTCCTTTTGCGTCAAACGGAGCTTGGTGGCGGCGGTCATCACGCGCGTCGTGTAGGAATGGGTGCCTTCTGTCGCGTCCAAGTCGCTTGTTATGCTGGAACCCGAGGCGGATCGGGCGCCATCACCGCCATCCACGCGAACCGGACCAAGCTGAATGGACCCGTCCGCAGATTGCGGCGCCGCTTCAAGCGCGACAGTGTTGCGGTCGATCCAGCGCCAGATGAGCCCTGTCCCGTTCAGAAGCTGGCTGAGGGCCTCCAGCGGTGGTAGCCGCCCTGAAACGGATGACGACTTGCGGCCGGCAAGGAGCCCGGTACCGGCGGTCACCTGCACACGGGACTGGCGGCCGAATTCCGCTACCGCCTCACCGAGATCCTGCGCCGGAATATGGAACAGGACTGTTGCGCCGCGCTCCTGGGCGTAGGCCGCCGTCGATACTATCGGCAGACCCAGCGCGGTTCCGGCCATCATCATGACGGTTGCCGCCCTCAGTCCCACCGACTTGAAACCCCCGTTACGCATTTGCTCAATCCCTTTCCGACGCCTCGCCGCGACCAATTCTGCAATCAGGTCGCATTAGCAGTTCGGAACAGACGAGATCGGTGGCGCCATTTTCAAACGAGGCTGGAAAATAGTTGGAAGGGACCGAACGATCAGGACACGATCAACAGCAGCCCTCCGATCGTGCTAATTTGGCCGCCATAGGGATGAACGATGGCGCGCAATGCCGCTTCCGGATTGCGAATGTCATAAGCGCCGGTCACAGGCTGCCGACCAAGTTGATCGTTGCGCAGAAGGATCAGCCCGCGATGATAACGCCCCAGTTCCGCAACGACGCTCGCTACTGTCGCGCCATTGACGATGATTTGCCCTTCTCGCCACGCAGCGATGCGGCTGACGGGAACCTTCGTACGCGCAATCCCATCCTCCCGGACCCGGAGGGAATCGCCCGGATGCAACACGACCGGCACCGCGCCCTCCGAAGCAACCCGGACGGCGCCGCGCTCAACCGCGATATCCACGGCTTCCCCGTCACGCCGCACATCAAACGCCGTGCCGATCACGGTCACATCCACCGATCGGACATGCACCACGAAAGGCCGGCTTCGGTCGTGAACCACATTGAAGAAGGCCTGCCCGGCCAGCAGCGTCACCCCGCGCCGGTCGCCCCGATAATCCAGACTGATGGCGCTTCCGCTATCGAGGTGAGCCGTAGAGCCGTCCGCAAGCCGCACCTGCCTGATGTCACCCGTCGAGGTCCGGTAATCCGCCTTCGCCCACAACAGGGCAGCGGGTACACATATTAATGCGACGGCGCAGGCGGCGATGCCGGCCATGGCCGATAGCAGCGTGCGGGAACGACGCCTTACCGCCTGACCGACTCTCGCGGGACCTCGGGGGGCATCGGACCATTGCGCTTCAAGGGCCGGCCCCGCATCATTCATCCGCGCCCAACTGCGTTCAACGCTGGCCCAGGCGCGGGCGTGAGCGGGATCGCGCGCGATCCATTCGTCCAGTTCCCGGCGCACATCGCTCCCTGCTCCAGGGTCGCGGACACGGATCGACCAGTCCAGAGCCTCGTCGCGTACACGTGCCTCCACTGGCTTATCCATGAACGGTTCCTTCCCACGGGGGCATCGCGGGCATGCGGGGCTGAACCGCAGAAGCAAAGGGTCCCGGAATTTTCAGAGCTGGCCTGTTCGCTTTATTCATCGGTTTCCGCAATCGCGTCCATACAACAGGCCACTGCTTGTTTGACCAGATGATGTGCCATTCCCACGGATATATGCAGGTGATCGGCAATCTGTTGAAACGTATAACTTCCAAAATTATACATCTCGAACGCGACCCGTGTGCGCCCCGGCAACGTATCGAGAATTGCGCGCACATGGGCCAGTTCGTCGCGGCTAACCGCCGACTGTTCTGGCGAAGGACTGAAATCTGCGACCTGCTCAACGACGGGTGGATCGACGGATACTACAACGCTTTCCACTTTACGGCGGCGGGTCAGGTCAATGGCCAGATTGCGGACGATCCGGTAAAGATAACCGACCGGCTGAACCTGATCCGCTTTGCCGTTCTGCGGACGGCTGAAACGAAGCCATGCTTCTTGTACCACGTCCTCAGCGGTGCTGCGATCCCCGACCATCTGCGTAACGGAATCGATCAGGCGCACTCGGTGGGCGCGCCAGATTTCCAACCGTCTTGAATCGCCAATCACCCGGAGACAGTACCTTCTGTCCAGACCTGCACGCCTTGCATGGATTGAGCCGCGCCTTAGAGAGATTGATAGTAATTCGCAATATTTGGTGAGTTGCGTTTGCTAGCCGCGTGATGGCGTAAACCGCTCTAAGAGCGACCTTTGCTCTTGTGTCAGACCTGTCGACGCCAGACCCTGGCTCGGTCGATTTTGGTCGAAGGCGGTGATCAGGGCTCTCTGTGGGGAGGCCAAGCATGAGGGATGTGCATTCGCTGAGGCATATATCAAACCCGATAATTTTCCTGGGAGTGGGCGGCCACCCTCATAACAACATGATTGACCATCCCCATCCCATCGTGGCAAGCGGTGCCCGCCGCGCGGGTGTAGCTCAATGGTAGAGCAGCAGCTTCCCAAGCTGACGACGGGGGTTCGATTCCCCTCACCCGCTCCAAATCTTTAGATTCGTCCAAGATTTTGAAAATACATAGTAAAAATCGTCGATTTTTGCCTGTGTGGGAACTGTGTAGAAAAACTTGGGGATTTGTTTTGCGCTGAGACAGCGCGAGTCTCGTCCACATCAGAAAAGCGATAGTTGCCCGCTGGCATCGACTTGCGCGCGCCATTCGGGCGATGCGGCCTCCCTGTCCAGCCACGCGATGACCTGCGCGACGACATCGCCGCCTGCTGCCTCCACGGTGCCGGGTGCATGGAAGTGCGACCGGTAGCCGGTATTCGTAATGGGCAGCGGTGCGCGCTCGAGGGCCATGCTCTCGATTTCGAGATGGGCGGTCACGCCCCATTTGCACGGCCAGTAGCGCGCTTCGATCTCGATGCCCTGCCAGCGGAAGCGGTAGACTTGCGGTTGCTGCTCCATGTCAGCACCCCGCAAAGACATGCACTACGTCCCATGCGGTGGTGACGGTGAACAGGTCGCCGCTCATCTCGGCGTCACGCGCCATCGCTTGCCAGTCGATGTAATAGCGCAGCGGTTGCGGGATGGTGGTGGTTTCCTCGGTCAGTTCCTGCACGTAATCGGCAAGGCTGGCGTGCGCTCCGTGGTAGCGGTCGGCGATGGCCTCCTGCGCCTCGGCAAGGTCGCCGCTGTAATAGTCGAGCAGTGCCGCGCCCAATGCGCCATTCTCGGCGATGAAGGTCGCCAGCACTGCCACCCGGTCGAACCCGGTATATTCCTCAATGCGGACCCCGCCGAACCCTTCATAGTCATGGATAGCCCATTCTTCGCTCCCCGCCACCGGCGATACGGCCAGCATGTCCTTCACGTCAGCGTAGAGCGCCCATGCTTCCCGCGCGGCATCGATCCATGCGCCATGCAGATAGCCGTTGTTGTAGGCGGCAAGACAGGCAACGTAGATTTTCGGTGTGGTGGTTTCGGTGATGGTGGTGAAGTGGTCTCCCATGTTTCTCTCCATTGGGTTTAGGTTTCAGGTTGCGTCTGAAACCTTGCCCATGCGGCGAGCATCGGGGGGCAAGCGGAGCGGCTGCCTTCGCGGGGAACCGGCTGCAAGGAACGTAGTGGATGAAGCTGGGCGGAAGGTAGTTCGAAGCGCGCTGGGGGCGAAGCCCCAGTCTTGTGTTGGCGATAGTTACCGGATGGCGGAAACGCGAAAGCGCCTCCGTGAGCTATGCAAATAGAGCGCGGGATTACGCCAACGCTGCCTAAGGAAGCTTAGCCCAAGAGCCGAAAAATGCGCTGGGCCATAAAGCCTACCGACTCGTCGCTTGGACATTGATCTTATTCAATATCTTGATCGCCGCGAGCCCGCCCAGCGAACGAAAAACTTGGGCACCTCGAAATACTCTGATTTTTCTCATTCTTTGGTGCGTAAAACATTGAAATCATTGGTGCGGATTTTTTGAAACTGAGGATTTTCGAGGTGTCCACTTTATTTAGAGCGACTCGATTTTGCCATCTCATCCGAATTGACCTTTAGAGACCATGGTTTTGAGAAATCGGAACTTTTATTGCGGAATGTAGTCTCCCATAAAACGACTGTGGCGGGAATCGCTATCAGCGAACAATCGATGACATTCCCCAAGATGTCTTTCTGTGATCTATTCCAAGCCATAAATCTAAATATAGCTGATTCGCGTGATTTGATTGTGACATTTCAATGACATTTATCGCAGGGAGGCGGCAATGGCTTGTGCGGAATGCGGACACTCGGAGATGAGTAAACTGGGAAAAAATGCTACCGCCCGCTCGGACCAAGTAGCAGCAGCTTGGAGTTCTATGCATAAGCCCCGAACGCCTCATGAAGCAGCGTTAAAGCTAGCTTTTTTTGCAGTTTCTACTGGCGCAAAATTTGCCCTTTCGAATGTATACGAGTGCAGAAAATGCAATCATCGTCAGCGAAAATGGTTTGATTAGATAATACGATCTATTTTTGCTGATTGAACGAATTTTTAAAGTCTTAGATAGTTGCTACTTCATTCAAGTATTTGTGAAGTTGAATTGTACTCCTAATACACTCTGATTACCTCTAGTGAAATCAATGATTTAGAAAGCCTTGGGGCGCAACCATAGCTCCTTGATGAATGACCAGAATTAAGATGCCGCGTTCGCGACAACCGTGGAGCATGAAAAATGATCGACGATACCAAAAAACAGATCGTTCACCGTGATTCAGCTTCGAGATATTATCATATTGAAACTGATGGGAAAGATAGTCGATTGGTCAAGGAGGACACGCCTTATCCAATCGTCGTCATTGCGTCCGCTGTTCGGAATGCTCTTCGCTTATTTCTGCGATGAACGATCTTAGTTCACCCTCCAGTTCACCATTTCCCAGCAGCTGACAGAGTTCCAGAGCTCTTTCGGCGGTCCGACAAACTTGATCATGCTGCTGTGAAAAATCGGAATGCCGTTCGATCAATAGTAGCAACATTCGGAGCTCTACTTTTAATGCGCCGAGATGTCGCGCGTAATCAGCGCACTTAGTGTAATATTCACTCGCACGTCTGGCGTCACCGGCCATTAATTCAAAATCCCCGCATGCTGCGTAGAACGAGATATTTCGCGAAATCTCCGAGAAATTTTCATTTCTATTTGAATAAATTTTAGATTTATGAATAATTTTTCTTGCTTCATCGAAACTGCCGAGATGTGTAAGAGCTGATATTAACAAAGGCTCGACGTTCCTTTCCCCTTCTTCATCATCAATATTTTGAAAATGCCTCAGGGAATTCTCAAGAAATTCTAACGCTGGAGTAAATTCTTCCAAGAGCAAGAGTATGGTCCCGCCCGTAAAAAGAGCCTGAGCCATGCCACGCTCGTTGCTTTGAGCGGAACATGCATTGAAAATCTCTTCAGATAAATTGAGGGCAGCAATATGCTCTCCCTTGTTGAGCAGAATGGTTGCCTTCATTAAACCAAGATCATAATATCTCTCTGTGCGGAAGATATCTTCTCTATCTACAATTTTATCTAAAACATTAGAATAATCAATTTCCAATTGATTGGAAAGTAATACGCATTGCCGAGCGTGGTGAAGTAGATCTATTTCCAATTCATTATCGAAAGCCGACAGCAACGCTTCATTTATATTATGAATATCCTTATAAATTTCTTCAGATTTGAAAAAGCTATTCATGCTTTCGGCGGAGGCTTCAAATCCTTCCGCCTTTTCCAAGAATGTTGTTATCCATCGCGTATTGTCCTCACCGACAGGAGGATGATGGCGCCTCGCATGTTCCCGAATGGGTGTAAGGAGATTGATACGTGGCCCTTCAGGAACCGCCAAGCCAGCGTTCAATAGGCCCTCGCGCGCCCGATAGGCCGTGTCACCCAATAAAGCACGGCAATCCTCTAAGGATAGGCCCGAGGGCAAGCGCCCAAGAAAAGAAAAAAGCCGCCCCGCGTCTTCTACTTCCTTTATTCGAGGCGAATCGAAAGACAAATCAATCGAGAACGGCAGCGATGTCAGGGCGCTTGCCGGAACGCCTTCGCGCTTAATGAAATCCGCGCGTCTTCGCTCCCATTCCTGCCAAAGCGGAGTGAGGTCCTTCCCGCTATAAGCGCGACGGGCGACGAGCGAGATGGCCAGCGGGATGCCAGATAGCGCCTCGATGAAGTTGTGTAAGCATGGGTCTTGTTTTGCCCAAGGGCCCGCAATTTCTACAAATAGATCTCTGGCAGTGTCCGAAGGAAAGGCATCAACAGGCACCCGCTTCCAATCCGGGCCTTCGATATCGGAGCCGCGAAATGAAGCAATTATGCTAATCTTCGGAAGGCTGGCGAGTTCGTCCAGTGTTGCTTCAGCGGCCTGAGGCTCTGCTTCCCACGGCGTTTCCAAGTTATCTAGGACAATCAGCACGTCAACAGGGCGCAGCTTGGCTAATGCCGTATGGAAATCAGAGCGAGGTTCGCAGCCAACTGCGCGTACGATCGCATCTTGCATTTCCTTGACAGTCTTCGCAGTCGCCAGCGCTACGAAATAGCGATGCACGCCAAAGCGTTCTGCCACCTCATCATCAAGTGCCGCTGCCTTGGTCAATTCTGTCTTGCCCATCCCCGGTCCACCTTGGACTAAGATCGGACGGGGCTTTTCCGATATGAGCATGCTAGCCAGCGCTCGAACCATTTTGTCTCGCCCCATGAAATGTGATGAGAGGCGAGGAATGTTCGTCGGCGCGGTAACTTCTATTGCTCCCGGAGGCGGGGGGACGGGAAACCACCTAGGCTCAGGACTCACTGATTAAAGCCAGAAGATCACGGTGGCGGCGAGGGCGATGGCCGAGAAGAAGGCGTTGGGGCATCGGTCGTAGCGCGTCGCGACCCGTCGCCAGTCCTTGAGGCGGCCGAACATGATCTCGATGCGGTTGCGCCGTTTGTAGCGGCGCTTGTCGTGTTTGACGGCCTTGTTCCGGGATTTGCG